>NZ_QFFU01000005.1 GCF_003131185.1 Pseudomonas ovata
CTGCGCAGCAGTCGTAAAATCTGCGAAACGCCACAGATTTATGGCTGTGAACACATCCAAAATCTGCGAAACGCTGAAAATTTACGACTGCTGCGCAGCCGGTCGCGGGCAAGCGCGCTCCTACGGGCCAGAGGCATTGTCTGAAACGTTATTGTTTTTCCAGCCACGTATCGAAAAACTGCAAACGCGACGAGGCCTCGAAATGCAGGCCATTAACGCGCTTGCCGTGGGCAATTACCGTGGCCAGCTCGACCAGCGCAATGGCATGGCCCTGCTCGATCAGCTCGCGGCTGATTGCATCGACACGTTGCTGGCGTACCACCGGGTCCAGGGTCGCGGCGCTGGCTTCGAGCCTGTCATCCAGGGCATCACGCTGACGCTTGCCGTAGTTGCGGCCGCTGACATGGAACAGCGTGCGCAGTACGTCCGGGTCGGCCCGGGTCAGGTTGTAGAAGTACAGGCTGATGTCGCCACTGGCCTGCAAGGCCGCGACCTGGCTGATGGTGGTGCGGTTCAGGTGCAGCTCGACGCCCACGCCTTTGAGTTGCTGCTGGACCAGTTCCAGGATGGGCGTGTTCTGCCAGTAGTCCACCCGCAGGCTCAGGCGCTGGCCATCCTTGACCCGGACACCGTCGGCACCCGGCTGCCAGCCGGCCGCGTCGAGCAGCGCCCTGGCACCTTCCGGGTCAAAGGCCAGCAAGGCCGAGAGGTCCTTGTAGTGCGGCGTGCTGCTGGCCAGTAATGCCGTGGCGGGCCGTTGATAACGGGAAATGATGCTGCGCAGTTGCTCACGGTCGATGGCCTTGACCAGCGCCTGGCGCACACGCACGTCGGTATAGGGTGCGCGGCTCAGGTCCGGGGTCAGGTTGAAGACCACACCGGGATTGGCGCGGGCCAACAGCGGCAGGCCTTGAGACTCAAGGGTTTTCTCGTTCTGCGCCACCACCGCGGTGTCGACGTCGATCTGCCCGGACACCAGGCTGCCCAGGCGCACGCCGGATTCGGGCACGATCAGAAATTCGATGCCGGCCAGCCAGGCCTTGCCACTGTGGGTGGCCAGTGACGAGGCCCAGTGGTAGTCATCACGGCGCGACAGGCTGAGGGTCTGGTTGTGCACGAAGCGCTCAAGCTTGAACGGCCCGCTGCCGATCAACCGGCCTTGGCAACGGTCGGCCGGGCTGCTGGCCAGGGTCGCGTTGGCCAGCAGGCCCAGGCTCATGGTCGAGGTGGCTTGCAGGAACTGCGCGTTGGGTTGGTCGAAGGCGACCACCACGGTCAGCGGATCGGGAGTCTCGATGCCCTTGAGCCCGGCCAGGTAGGTCGCGCCCAGGATCGAACGGGCGCCCAGGGCCAGGATCTGCTCGAAGTTGGCTTTCACCGCCTGCGCATCGACCGCTGTGCCATCGCTGAAGGTGACGCCTTCGCGCAGATGAAAGGTAAAGCGGCGCGACTCGGCATCCACTTCCCAGCGCGTGGCCAGCCACGGCACGATCTCACCGCTGTCGGGATCCTGGTCGGTCAGCGAGTCAACCAGTTGCCGGCCGACATTGAGCGCCGTGTTGTTGCCAGCCTGGTGCGGGTCGACGCAGTTGGGGTCGCCATCGAGTGCAACCTTGAGCACGCCTCCCGCCACCGGCGTGCCGGCAGCGGCCTGGACGACGGGCGCCGACGACTCGCCACACCCGGCCAGCACCAGCAGCGCCAGGCCCAGGGCCGCGGGCTTGAAACCGCGGTTCAAAGGCCGGCTCATGCGGCACTTCCGGTGGCTTTGCGGTTGGCGATGTACGGCAGGCCGAGGTTTTCACGCAGGGTCGCGCCCTGGTACTCGCGGCGGAACAACCCACGCCGTTGCAGCTCCGGCACCACGCCGCTGGCGAAGGCGGCAACGCCTTCGTGCAGGCCGGAGAACATCACGTTGAAGCCATCGGCGGCGCCTGCCTCGAACCAGCCTTGCAGGTCATCGGCGATGCTTTGCGGGGTGCCGATCAGGATCCGGTGCCCGCCGGCCGTCAGCTTGTTGAACAGCTCGCGCACCGTAGGCCGCTCTCGGCGGATCAGGTCGAACACCAGTTTCTGGCGGCTCTTGTGGGTGTTGGTGTCGAACTGCTCGGGCGGCAGCGGCACCACCTCGTCGAACGGCAGCTCAGACAGATCGAAGCCCAGGCTGGCGAAGCGCGAAATGCTGCGCAGGAAGGTCTTGGGCTCCAGCAATTGCTGCAACTGGTCATAGCGTGCCTGGGCCTCGGCCTGGGTTTTGCCGACCACCGGCGAGACACCGGGCAGGATTTTCAAGTGCTCGGGGTGGCGACCAAATTTTGCCGCCTGCTCCTTGGTCTGCCGGTAGAACGCCTGGCCCTGTTCGATCGTGTGCTGGGCGGTAAAGATCAGCTCGCCGGCCCGGGCCGCCAGCGCCCGGCCGGAGTCCGAGGAACCTGCCTGGGCAATCACCGGGTAGCCCTGCAGCGGGCGCGGCGCATTGAGCGGGCCGCGCACCTGGAAGTGCTTGCCGTGGTGGTTGAGCACATGCAGCTTGGCGGTGTCGAGAAAACGCCCGCTGGCCTTGTCCTGAACGAAGGCGCCGTGTTCGTAGCTGTCCCAGAGCCCGGTGACCACGTCGTAGAACTCTTCGGCGCGCTCGTAGCGGTCGGCATGCAGCACATGCGCATCAAGGTTGAAGTTCTCGCCGCCGCCCAATGAAGTCACCAGGTTCCAGCCGACCCGACCGCCGCTCAAATGATCGATATTGGCCAGCTTGCGGGCAATGTTGTACGGGTCGTTATACGTGGTGCTGGCGGTGCCGATCAGGCCGATATGGCGAGTGACCACCGCCAGCGCCGGCAGCAGCACCAGCGGGTCCCAGCGCACGCTGTTGGGGCCGCGTTCGAGCACCTCCAGGTCGGCGTCGACATTGACCGTGTCGTTGAAGAACACCGCGTGAAAGCGCGCCGCCTCCAGCGTCTGGGCAATCCACTGGAAATGCCCGAAGTCGCTGAACGAATCAGGCGCTGCACTGGCATGCCGCCAACTGGCACCCATGATTCCGGCGCTGGGAATGAAGGCGCCGAGCAGCAGTTGCCGCTCCGGGATTTTATTGTCTGTCGTGCTCATGAACATGCTCACCCAATTATTGATATTGACCCCAGGCCGCAGGACCGGCTTCAGCCGGGAAGCAGCGCCTGCGGCCAGACGCAGCGGTTAAAGATCAGAAGTCATAACTCAGGCGGGTGTACCAGAAGCCGCCATAGGGATTGAACGGCGAGATGCTGCCGAATTTTGGAAAGCCATTGACGTCACCGGCCGGGTAGCCGTTGTTGTCGGCGCGCACGTCGAACAGGTTGTTGGCCCCCACCGCCAGGCCGAGCTGGTCGGTGACCGCGTAGGCCACTTCCAGGTCGGTGATCCACTTGGCGCCGAAGGTGGCGTCGTAGTTGGGGTTCGCATCGCGGGCAATGACTTTGTCGTAGCGGGTTACGCCCAGGTTGATGTCGAAGCGGTCGATCTTCCACTGGCCGCTGAGGATCAGCTTGGTCTTGGGGTTGGCCACGGTCAGGTAGCTCTGGGCCACGCGGTCGAACAACTCAAGGCCGCTGCCGGCCAGGGCACCGGGGGTGGACTTGATGCTGTCCAGCTCGGTCTTGTTGTAGTTGAACGCCACGCCGTACTTCACCGAGCCGAAGCGGCCGTAGTCGACCCGGTAATCGGTCACCAGGTCGAGGCCACGGGTGGTGGTGTCGGCGGCATTGGTGAAGTACTTGACCCGGTAGCCGGGCGTGTAGCCCTGCTGCTGCAGAATCTGGTTGACGCCGCTGCCGAACAGGAAGCCGGTCAGGGCGATGCGGTCCTTGATCTCGATCTGGTAGGCATCCAGCGTCACGTTGGCCTGGGGCAAGGGCTTCCAGGTCAGGCCCAGGCTGATATTGCGCGACTTTTCCGGTTCCAGGTCTTCAGCGCCCAGGGCGCGGGCCAGCGGCGAGTCGACCCGGGCGGTCTTGGCCTCGACGAACTGCGAGACGCCATTGACCGTGGTGTACTGGTTGGAGGTCTGGGCATAGGCCGACTGTGACAGCGAAGGCGCACGAAAGCCGTTGCTCAGGGTGCCGCGCAGGGCGAACTCGGGGGTGAAGTCATAGCGCGCCGAGACCTTGCCGCTGGCCGTGTTGCCGGCGCTGTCATCGTATTTCTCGAAGCGCCCGGCCAGGCCCAGATACAACTTCTCGGTCGGGTTGACGCCCAGGTCCAGGTAGGTGGCGTAGCTGTTGCGGCTGGCCTGGGCCGCGTCTTCCGGGGTCAGGGTGATTGCGCCCTGGGCGCCCACCGCCGCCGGCTGACCGGCCAGCGGGCCGCTGGGGTAGATGTAGCCGCCGTTGATCCAGGCTTCGACGTCCTCTGACTCGGTCTTGTAGCGCTCGTGGCGATGCTCGGCGCCCCAGGACACTTGCAGCGGCTTGGCCAGGCCGACATCGAAGGCGCGGGTCAGGTCCAGGTTGTTGGTCCACTGGTCGAAGGTGTTGGTGTAGCTGTCGAAACGGGTCGGGCTGGCCGGACCCAGCGAGGCATTGAGGCTTTCGTCGGAGCCGGCCAGGGATCGGGCCCGGCCAAAGGTCGAACTCAGGTCCCAGTCCCAGCCGGCGACCAGGCCCTTGGCACCGGCGGCGGCCTGAAAGTCGGTTTCGTCGAGGGTATAGAACGGCGCGGTGCCGTCCGGGTAGATCTCGGGAATGATGTTGGTCGAGTTCGGCCGGCGATAGTTCTGCCCGCCCCGGGCCTGGCGCTGGCTGTAGGTGCTGAACGAGTACAGGGCCAGATCGTCGTTGATCGGCAGCTCGGCGTTGTACGCCAGGTTGTAGCCCTTGATCTTGGGCAGGCCGTTGCGCTGCACCTGGCGGTCGGCACCGGCCTCGCGGGCATCGCCAGGGAAATACAGGTTGCCGGTGGCATCGCGCGAGCGCACGGCAGTCTGCTGCGACTTGGCGTCGACCGAAATGTTCAGGAAGCCGTCATTGGGCAGCGCAAAACCCGAATTGACCGCCGAGCGGATCGTGCCGCCGTCGCCGCCTTCGTAGTATTCGCCGTACTGGGTGCTGGCCGAGCCGCCGTGGTCGGTCTGCTTGAGAATGATATTGATCACCCCGGCAATGGCGTCCGAGCCGTACTGCGCCGAGGCACCGTCGCGCAGCACTTCGACATGGTCGATGGCGCTGACCGGAATCAGGTCCAAGTCCACCGGGTTGGTGCCGTAGGCCGAGGACGAGTCGAGGTTGATCACCGAGCTGTTATGGCGGCGCTTGCCATTGACCAGCACCAGCACGTTGGAACCGTTCAGGCCGCGCAGGCTGTAGGGCCTGGCAATGCTGTCGTTGGAGCTGCCCGAAGGCCGCTGGCTGAAGGACGGCAGGGCTTTTTCCAGGGCGCCGCGCAGGCTGGCGGAGCCGGTCTTTTCCAGTTGCGCACCACTGACCACGTCGATCGGTGCCGGGCTGCTGGTGACGGTGCGTGCTTCGCTGCCACGCGAACCGGTGACGACCACGGTTTCCAGGCTTTCGGGGGCCTCGGGTGCGGCGTACAACGGCTGCAAGGCGAAGCCGGCCAGCAGCAAAGGCGTCAGCGCCAGAGGCGTATTGAGGGAAAGGTATTTCATGGCAGGTCAGGCTTCCAGAAAGGGTTTGAAGTCGTCTTGCCACAACGGGCGTACATCGACGCGCTGACGGACCAGACGGTTTTCGAAAAAGGTGTCGGCAACGTGCTGTGCCGAACGGATAGCCGGTTCGCTGATCGCTTCCAGGCTCACGGGCCGGTCGCGCTCGCGGAACTGGCGCAGGTAGAGATCGGCGGCGATGCCGGTCAGGCTGGCGCTGTGCTCGGCCCAGACCTGCGGATGGGTCGCCACCCAGGTCCAGGTGGCCCGCTCGCGGCGCAGAAAATCACCGATCTGCGCGCGCTTGACTGTATCCTCCAGCGCCCCGTGGCGCGCCGCGATCAGGGTGTTGCCCAGAAACAGGCTGGCGTTTTCCAGGCGCACGCCTTGCTCGGCGGTGGCCTGCAAGGCGCTGATGCCGCCGGCCACCAAGGCGTCGACATGACCGCTGCGAAAGGCGATCAGCGCTTCCTGCATGGGCATGGGCACCGGCTGGATGTCGCTCAGGCTCAGACCCGCACGGTTGAGCAGGTCGATCAGGTAATACTGGTTGTTGGTGCCGCGCACGTAGCTGACGCTGCGGCCCTTGAGATCGCTGACTCGCTCGATGCCGGCCGTGCGTGACACGATCAGGCCAATGTCCTGGCGCGCACCGGGCAGCACGGCGACCACCGCCAACGGCACCTGGGCGATGGCCGCAAAAACCGGCGGCACTTCGCTCATCTGCGTGTAATCCAGGCTGCCGCTGCGCAGGGCTTCAAGGACGAGGGTGCCGCCGGCGATGTCGACCCATTGCACCGGGTAAGGTGTGTCGGCCTGGCCGGCCAGGCTCATGTACGAAGCGGCCGAGCCCTTGTAGCGCCAGACGCGCAGCGGCTCGGCGGCCTGCGTCAGCACCGGTGCAAGCAGGCCGCCAGCGGCCAGGGTGGCGCTGGCACCAAGCAGGCGGCGTCGTGTCAGGACAGTCATCGCCTCACGCCAGCAGGTCAGGTTGCAGGGCAATGATCTCGTCCCACAACGGCTGGAAATTGAGCCAGGCGAACAGTTCGCCACGCGCCCGGCCCTGGGCGGTGAGCGGGTCGACCGGCGGCACCACCGGCACCCCAGCGGCACGGGCCAGCAGGTGCGAGCGCGCCACGTCTTCGGCCAGGATGAAACGCCAGGCGGCACTTTCGACACTCTCGCCAGTAGTCCAGACCCCGTGGTTCTGCCAGAACAGCAGGTTGTTGCCAGCAAAGCTGTCGACGAACGCGGCTGTGACGCGGTCGCGGTCGTTGTCCAGCCGGCCCTCGGGGGTGCGCAGGTCATGCCGAGGAAAGATCGCCTGATCCTCGATAAAGGCCCCGGACTCGGCTGTGATGGGGTCGAACAGTTGGCCCAGTGCCGACCAGGTGCGGCCATGAAAGCCATGCAGGTGGGCGATGCCGACCACTTCGGGGCGCGCCTGCTGAATGCCGTCGTGCAGTTCCAGCGCGCTGGTGTTGAGCAAGCCCTCGCCCTCTACCACCTGCCCTTGGCGATTGACGCGCAACAGGTGGGAAACCGTGATCTGCGAAAACGGCACGCCCAGCGGGTTGATCCAGTAATGCTCGGGTTCAAGAGGGTCACGGGCGGTGAAATGCCCGGCCAGGCCGACTTCGAAACCGTAGCGGGCAAACAGGCGATAGGACGCGGCCAGGCGCTGTTTGCGGTGCAGGCGTTCTTGCAGCGGGTCCTGGTGACGAGGCACCGCTTCGAGCTGCAAACGGTTGTTGGCGTGGGGCAGTTTCAGCAGGCTGTTGGAATACGCGGGGGTGTGGCTCATGCCGGATACTCGGGCTGATGCTCGTCTTGGCGAGCGATAGTCAGGGCGAACGCGGGCGCTGGGCGTCGTGCAGGGCTCAGGTCGGATTCACGGTGCAAACCGGGGGCGCGGTGCAAGACCGACGCGTGGGGGATGGAATCAGGTATTCATCGCTGGGAACCCTCGCATGATGGTGCTGACAGCTCTCCTCCACCGTGCGAGGGGTCGGGTTGAGCGTGCGCAGGCGCAAGGCCTGCGCATCGAAAAAGAGGCCTGGCGTCCTGCCAGGCAATTGCGCTATCCCTGCCGGCCCGTACGCAACGAAAAAGACGCTGCCCGGCGGCCGTGGCTAGAACATAAGCGCAGGTCAGGTCGCTGTGAAATTCTTTATTGGCATAACCTAATATTAATAATGGTAATTAATGAACAACTTATTAATTAGTTAAAGGCATAAAAAGGCGACGTGGCATCTGGTTTATGCATATTCATTTAAGGTATTTAAATTTATTTTTTAATTCCCATATGATCCATACCATAAATGCCATCCTCGACAGACCTTGGAGCCTGCATGACTCAACCTACTCGTTTTTTCCCGCGTCTCAGCCGCCTGGCCACTGCCCTGGGCCTGTGCACCAGCCTGCTGGCCGGCGCGCTCATGGCCCCGGCGACCGCTCAGGCCGAGGGTGAGATTCGCATTGCCGAACAGTTCGGCATTGTCTACCTGCTGCTCAATGTGGTGCGCGACCAGCACCTGATCGAGAAACACGGCAAGGCCGACGGCCTGGACATCAAGGTCGACTGGACACAGTTGTCAGGGGGTTCTGCGGTCAACGATGCGCTGCTGTCCGGCTCGATCGACATCGCCGGTGCCGGCGTCGGCCCGTTGCTGACCATCTGGGACCGCACCAAGGACCGGCAGAACGTCAAGGCGGTCGCGTCGCTGGGCAATTTTCCGTACTACCTGGTGAGCAATAACCCGAACGTCAAGACCATCGCCGATTTCACCGAAAAGGACCGTATCGCCGTGCCGGCCGTGGGTGTGTCGGTGCAGTCGCGCTACCTGCAATACGCCGCCGCCCAGCTGTGGGGCGACAAGGAATTCAATCGCCTGGACAAGTACACCGTCAGCCTGCCGCACCCGGACGCCACGGCCAGCCTGGTCGCCGGCGGCACCGAGCTGACCGGCCATTTCTCCAACCCGCCCTTCCAGGACCAGGCCCTGAAAAACCCGAACGTGCACGTGGTGCTCGACACCTACAAGCTGCTTGGCCCGAACTCGCCGACCGTCTTGTTTGCCACCGAGAAATTCCGCGCCGAGAACCCCAAGACCTATAAGGCGTTCATCGAGGCGTTGAGCGAAGCCGAGACGTTTATCAAGAACGACATTGGTGCAGCTGCCGACACCTACATCCGTGTGACCCAGTCAAAAATCGACCGCGCCGAGCTGCTGCAGATCATCGACAAACCTGAGTTCCAGTTCACCATTACACCCAGGAACACCTATCCGCTGGCCGAGTTCCTGCACCGTGTCGGCGCGATCAAGCACAAACCGGCTTCGTGGCAGGATTATTTCTTCCAGGACGCCTTCAACCCGCTCAAGGGCAGTTGAGCAGGCTGAGGGGATAAACGAAAAAAGCGGACCGTGTTCAACACGATCCGCTTTTTGCTGTTACCGGTCAGGTCAGGGCAATCAGAATGCCATGCCGACCTTGACGCCAAACTCATCGCGCTTGAGCTTGGTGTTGTCAGCCACCTCCGAATCGCCGTCCAGCTTGTATTCGGTACGGGTGTAGTACACGCCGGCCTGGATCGGCAGGTCGCCTTTCTGGTTCATCAACAGGCTGACTTCGGCGTATGGGTTGGTACGGTCCTTGAGGTCGACGCTGTCGTTGCCGAAATCTTCGACATCCAGCTTGGCACGGCCATCGAGGGTGCGACGGGCGCCCAGCTCGACACGCAGGGTCGAGGTGTCGAACTGGTGGTTGTAGCCCAGCGCGGCCTTGGCGAACGGCGACTTGTTGGTCAGCTCGACATCGACGCCATTGATCGCCGGCTCAAAGCGCGACCAGCTGTAGCCACCGCCCACGATCACATCGACGAAGTTGCGAGCGTCCAGCGCTGCACGCCAGCCCAGGTCCAGGTCGGCCTGGGCTTCCTTGAGCTTGTTGTCGTTTTTCTCGCCGTACTTGGCCTGGCCGCCAATCTGGTACACGAAGCCCGACTCGGCGGTCATCTTGTTACCGAAGTTGGCAAACACGCCGCCCTGACCCAGGTGGTCGGTGTCGGACTCATCGCCACCTTCGAACTTGAATTTGTCGTAGCTGCCCAGCAGGCCAAAGGTAAACAGCGGATCGGTGCTGGGCGCAGCTACGGCAGCCAGAGGTGCACCCAGCAGGGCCAGGATGCAGGTGTGACGTAGCAGTTTGCGCGTGGACATGTCTGAAAAGTCTCCATGACTGAGGGGTTGGATAAACGCACCACTATGAGGCGCAGGGTGTGTAAAAAGTTCGAAATAAATTGACGACCGGGTCAGGAATACAGGCTTTTGCAGTGTCCACACGGCTTGAGCAAGGCGCTGTCGGCGCTGGACCGGGCAATTGCTGTTAGGCTCTTGTTGAACCCGAACACAAGGTGAATCCCATGTCGATGGCTGACGTCGTGATGACCGACACCGCGAGGAATGAAGCACTCAAAATACTGGCCGAGATCGAACAGGCCGAAGGCCTGCTGGAAATGTCCCAACTGGCTGGCGTCGCCGAGGGCTTTACCCGAGGACTGGCCTGCGGGCTGGCGATTACGCCAGAGGATCTGCAGAGGCTGGAAGATGTGTTCGATACGGCGATCAATCGCCGGATGGGGGCGATCAGGCGGGGGGAGTGATGACTGGCCAGTATTTGAAGGCATGGCCTGAATAACAGGACCTCAAGGGTTCATGCCACCCGTCAGGCGCGCCGCAATCAGCTATGGGAGAGGCCGCTCGGCGCCCCAATCTGCCCGCGAAGACGGCGGTCCAGGCGCAATGGATAGGTCGGACTGACTGACCTCTTCGCCGGCAAGCCGCCTCCCACAAGGTGTCGACAGCGATATGGCGGGCAAACTGTACAGCGCAGGGTACTGCAGACCATCAGGCCCACTTGAAAACACCGTGCAACCAAATCCTGGGCACCCTTGCAGCAATAACGCGCCCCAAGCTGTCAAGATTGCCGACCTCTGGAACGCGCGCCCTGCCGGGCTGACGTTTCAAGCACTGACCCGAGGCCGGTGCGTTGATCTTCCAGGCTGAACGCCTGCCGAAGACAGTCAGATCCACCGGCCCCTGGCTCTGCCCTTCCCCGTTCGATGGCACAATTGCCTTGACCTGATCATTCTGGAGACCCTCATGCTGGGAGCATTTGAACGCAAGCTTGACCCTTTTCCGCCCGACGAGGCGCCGCCGCCGCCCGAAGGCATGGCGCGCTTTTTGTGGGCGTGCACGCGCGGTGCGCGTGGCTACATTCTGGCGTTTGCCCTGCTCAGTGCCGGCGTGTCGATTTACGAAGCCTGGCTGTTTTCCTTCCTCGGCCAGGTCGTGGACCTGTTGTCGACCTGGCAAGCCGGTGGTGATACGGCCGGACAGGAAAGCCGCGTACTCTGGGGCATCGGCATCGTCCTGGTGGTCAGCATTGTGCTGGTGGCGCTGCGCACCATGGTCCAGCACCAGATCCTGGCGATCAACCTGCCGTTGCGGCTGCGCTGGGATTTCCATCGCCTGATGCTGCGCCAGAGCCTTTCGTTCTTTTCCGACGAGTTCTCCGGCCGGGTCACGACCAAGGTCATGCAGACGGCGCTGTCGGTGCGCGAGGTGCTGTTCACCCTGATCGAGATTGTGCTCGGGATCGGCGTGTACTTCATTGCGATCATTGCCCTGGCCGGCGGCTTCGACCTGAAGCTGATGCTGCCTTTCCTGGCCTGGGTCGTGCTGTTCGGGCTGGCCATGCGCTATTTCGTCCCGCGCCTGGGCAAGGTCGGGCAGGAACAGGCCAACGCGCGCTCCTCAATGACCGGGCGTATTTCGGACGCTTATACCAACATCACCACGGTAAAACTGTTCTCGCACTCCAAGCGCGAGGCGCATTTTGCCCGTGCCGCGATGGAGGATTTCAAGCAGACCGGCTTTCGCCAGATGCGCCTGGTCAGCCAGTTCGAGATCGTCAACCAGGCGCTGGTGGTCGCGCTGATCATGGGCGCCGGCGGCTATGCCTTGTGGCTGTGGCACCAGGGCGAAGTCGGCACCGGGGCGGTGGCGGCCATCACCGCCATGGCGCTGCGCATCAATGGCATGTCGCACTGGATCATGTGGCAGATGACGTCGCTGTTCGAGAACATCGGCACAGTGCAGGACGGCATGGAAACCCTGACCCGCGGCCCCAAGGTGCAGGATGCACCGGACGCGAGCGCGCTGGTCACTTCCGGCGGTGCGGTGACGTTCGACAATGTGAGCTTCAACTACAACGGCGAGCGCCAGGTGCTCTCAGGCCTGAACCTGGATATTCGCGCCGGCGAGAAAATCGGCCTGGTAGGCCGCTCCGGTGCCGGCAAGTCGACGCTGATCAACCTGTTGCTGCGCTTTTACGACGTCGACAGCGGCGCAATTCGCATCGACGGGCAGAACATCGCGCAGGTCACGCAAGACAGCCTGCGCAGCGCCATCGGCATGGTGACCCAGGACACCTCCCTGCTGCACCGCTCCATCCGCGACAACATCGCCTACGGCCGTCCCGAGGCGACCGACGAGCAGATCCGCAGCGCTGCCGCCAGTGCCCAGGCCGATGGTTTCATCAGCCAGTTGAGCGACAAGCAGGGCCACTCCGGCTACGACACGCTGGTGGGCGAACGCGGGATCAAGCTGTCCGGTGGCCAGCGCCAGCGTATCGCCATTGCCCGGGTCATGCTCAAGAACGCGCCGATCCTGCTGCTGGACGAGGCCACCAGTGCGCTGGACTCGGAAGTCGAGGTGGCCATCCAGGAAAGCCTCAACGGCATGATGGAAGGCAAGACGGTCATTGCCATCGCTCACCGCTTGTCGACCATTGCCGCCATGGACCGGCTTATTGTCATGGATGACGGGCGCATCATCGAACAAGGCACCCACGCCGAGCTGCTGGCGAAGAACGGTATCTATGCACGGCTGTGGCAGCACCAGAGTGGCGGGTTTCTGGGAGAGGATCAGGGCGTGGCCGAGGCGATGGAATAAACGCCCACGCCGGTACTGCGCTTGAACGGCAGGTACGTCGCTTGTCGTTCAAGGCCGCCAGGCCAGCCCATGAGCTGGCCTTTTTGCTGCAATCGGCCGAGTCTGGCTACTCAGGATTTGTGCCCCCCCACCCTCCTCCTGGGGACGACCACTTCCCACCGCTCGCACCGGCTGAAATCCCGGTACTGCGCTTCGCTGTCCTGCGCAAAGCGCACCAGCACGGCCGCCACCTCGCACTCGTCAAAGCCTGCGTGTGGCTGAAATGACCTGGCAGTCCTGCCTACGACATTGCCATGACGATCGACAAACACAAACCGTTCGGCCTCACGCCTGAAGGTCAGCGGATCGCCCTCGCCAAGCCGGCCCAGGGCCTGGTGTATCGGCGCTTCGGCGCACTGGCGCCCGGCAAAACCTATGTCGATATCGCCCAGCGCCATGGGCTCGAAGCGCTTTTCGAGGGCCGGGCAATAAACAGCTTGCACGCGACGCAATTGCACCTCGTGAGTCAACGCCGGGCTGAACGGATTGCCGTCGGCGAACTCGCACAGGGTCAGGGTCTGTTCGGCACGGGTCATGCCGACGTAGTACAGACGGCGTTCATCGCATAGCGTGTCGGCCTGCCGGCTCCAGCCACCGTCGAGTACCGTCACATGGCGAAATTCCAGGCCCTTGGCCGAATGAATTGTCCCCAGGTACAGGCCTTTGGCCGGCTGTTGGCGCAATTGACGGGCATAGTCATACAGCCAGTCGACCAAAGCCTGGGGGCTGATCTGGCAACTGCCCAACTCTCCTTGCAGTTGCTCACAGGCGGTCTGGAAAAATCCCGCCCATACGCCCTCGATCAGCGAGGCCCTGGCCGACAGGTGCTGCCAGGCATCGTCGGCGCAAAGCGACTCATCCAGACCGCGCAGGTAATCGATGACCGCCACGAAGCCGCGCTGTCGGGTGGTCGGCAAAACCGTATCCTTGTTGGCCGCCAGAAAAAACGGGACGTCGTGCTGCTCGCACCAGGCCTGGATCGGCCACAGGTAGCGATGTGTACGGGCCAGGATGGCGCAGCCATCCCAAGTGCCCTGCTCCAGCGTCAGCAGGCGTTGCAGTTCTTGCAGAGCCGCTTGTGCCTGCAGATTGCCATGCTCGCAATCATGGCGGTCAAGCAACAGGCGCAGGATCCGGCCGTGCCGCTGGGTATCGCGATGCGCCCATTCGCCACCGTCGGCATGCGCCTGGCGTGCCAGATCGATGCGGATAGGGTGAGCCTTTTTCAGCCGTGCCGGGTTCTGCCCGATGGTGTCGTTGGCGGCCTGGATGATGGCGTTCGAGGAGCGATAGTTATCGACCAGAAAGCTGATCGAGGCATCGTACTCTTCGCGAAACCGTTCGATATAACGGTTGTTGGTTTCGCGCCAGCCATAGATGTTCTGGTCATCATCGCCCACGGCCATGATGCACAGCCGGCCATCCTCCTGGGTATGCCGTCCGGCCAGCGCACTGACCAGGCGGTATTGCAAGTCGTCGATGTCCTGGTATTCATCGACCAGAATGTAGCGATAGCCACGCAGCAGTTGTTCACGCAGGTCGTCTTCGCCTTCGATGCTGCGCTTGCCTTCGAGCAACTGGACCGCATCGTCGAGCACTTTCCTGAGCGCAGGTTCATCGACACTGTCGCCGCGCTCGAAGCGGCTACCGGTCAGGCGCATGGCCAGACTGTGGTAGGTCAGTACGCTGACACCGTAGGCATCGCTGCCGACCAGGGCGGTCAGGCGCTTGCGAATCTCGTTGGCGGCATGACGATTGAAGGTCAGCGCCACGATGCTGGTCGGCGGCACACGCCGCACGCGCAGCAGGTAGGCGATACGGTGCACGATGACCCGCGTCTTGCCCGAACCCGGGCCGGCGAGCACCAGCCGGTTGAGGTCGTCATCGTCGGCAACGATCAGTTTCTGGGTGGTGCTCAGGCTGTCGATAATCGCTTTCCAGGAGCCCTCGCTGGTGGCCAGCTTGAGCACCTCTTCACGCCCGGGGAAATAGCGCCTGATAAAGGCTTGCCTGGGGTCTGTGAAGTAATGGAGCACCAGCTGCAATGCCTGCGTCATTTCCTTGAGCGCCACTTCGGCGTATTCGCGCATCACATGCACCTGGACGCGCTTTTCACGGTAGTGCTCGTCAAGACGCAGGTAATCCTCCTTGAGAAAGGTCTTGCGTTTGTCTTCCTTGTGTATGTGCAGGGTCATGGCGCGACGCATGACCGTCATGCCGTGGTTTAGCGTCAGGACTTCCTGGCGGTGCAGGTAGAGCAATACATGCTCGACCACTTTGCGCCGCTTGTGGGGGGCGATCAGGTGCGGCAACTCCAGATCGGCCTCGATGACCTTGACCAGTTCGCCGAAACTGGTCTCGACCAGCAGGTCGGCGCCGCGCAAGCCTGGCGGCAGCTTGCCCACCAGAAATGCGACAAACTGACTGGCCAGGACGCGGCGCACTTCGCCAAAACGCACGATCTTTGCCCAGGTATGACCGCCCTTGACCCGCAGCTTGAGGTAATCACGGTTGAGCTGACGCAGCTCGAAACTACTACGTTGCTGACCGTCGCTGTCATGATCCTGGGCCAGGCTGCGCAACAGCCGCAGCACATGCAGCGGCAACAACGCCTGCTGGTCAGTAACGGCCTTGAGTTCGGCGGTCAAAGGCAGCAAGTTGAGATCCTGCCAATCACCATGCCCGGCATCCGGTGCCTGCTCGCTCAGGCAGTGCAACAGCGCGTTTTCCAGTTGCAACGTTGTGTGCAGGCGCTGGCTGCTCGCACCGGCAATGCCATGACGCAAATACAGTGTGATCTGCGAGTCATTGACCAGCAGGCCCATCTCTTCGAGTTGCTTGAGCACGCAGGCCACCTCGTCCGAGGTCAGCCCGGTCAGGGCCATCAACTGGTCGGTGTTGACCCGCTCGTCAGCACCGGCGCTGTAGAGAAAGCGCAGGATGGCACGAAACGCCTCAAGCCGCCGGGCCGGCAGCCGGGCCTGCAGCAAACGCTTGTCGGCCTCTTCGGCGCTGACTTCCAGGCGCGCCGGAAAGATCTGCGTGTGGTTTTCTTCGCGCTTGAGGTAATCGCCACGCTCCAGCCAGGCGACCGCGGTAACGACCTTGGTTTCGGCGTCGCGGTCATCGGCTGCAAAGCTGGTTTCCACGGCCTCGTCCATGAGTATCTCGCCTGCGGTCAGCACCAGCTTGCCGCCTTTGCGCCGGTGACTTTCGCTGCGCAACTTGCGAAGGATCTGTTGGATGTCGCGCATGGTAAGCCGCGAGCGTTCGCTCAGGCCGAACTGGGTCTCGATGTCCTGGGCGTCATACAGCAAGACGCAGCGCGCCTGATCCTGATCACGTCCGGCCCGGCCTGCTTCCTGCAAATAGTTTTCCAGCGAGCCGGGGATGTCGGCGTGCACGACCAGCCGGATGTCGGCCTTGTCCACTCCCATGCCGAAGGCGTTGGTGGCGACAATGATCTGCAGCCGACCAGCCTTGAAGTCGTCCTGAATATCGGTTTTGGTATTGGGCTCAAGGCCGGCGTGGAAGTGCCGGCACGACCAGCCCTGGTCGATCAGGAACCCGGAAAGCTCCTCAGCGCTTTTACGGCTGGACACGAAGACCACCGCCCCACCCGCCTGGGCGTCAAGGTGCTCATGCAACAGGCGATCTGTGTAGGGCCACTTTTCTGCCCGGACGCAGGGCAAGACATCGAAATGCAGGTTGCGCCGCTCATGGCTGCCGGCAAACAGCTCGAACTCGATGCCCAGTTGTTCCTTGAAGTGACTGCGAATGTCGGCCATCACATCCGGTTTGGCCGTGGCCGTAAAACAGCCAATCGGCGCCAGTGGCTGATCACCGGTGTATTCGCGGATAAAGCGCGAGACATAGAGGTAGTCGGGGCGAAAGTCGCTGCCCCATTTGGACAGGCAATGCGCCTCATCGAACACCCAGGCACCGACCTGGCGCTGGCGAATGGCCCGCCGAAAGGCCTTGTTGCGAAACTGCTCGGGCGAAACCAGCACAATGCCGACATCACCCATCTGGATCTTCTCCAGGACGTCTGCACGCTCGGGCATGCTCAGCAGGCCATTGAGGGTCGCCGCGCATTGGACGTTGCGCGCCAGCAGACCGTCGACCTGATCCTTCATCAACGATTGCAGCGGTGAAACGATCACCGTAAGGCTGCCATTGCGATGAAAGCGATTGAGCGCCGGCAACTGATAGCACAGCGACTTGCCGCCCCCGGTCGCCAGGATGGCCAGTACATGCTGCCCGCGCATGCCGGCCAGGACGATGTCGTGCTGCAGGCTCTTGCCCGGCGTCTCGTAACGAAAGTCTGCGAAGCCGAAATAACACTGCAATTGATGGCGCGGGTTGTGGGTGGTCTGGCAATACTGACAATCGCGCTGCCCGCAGGGCTGATCACGCAACTGTGCAATCAGCCGCCCCACCGCTGGAAACTGATGACGCACCCAGGGTGCCAGTACCGAATTGCCCCCCGACACCCGCAACCAGGCCAGTGCATAGGCCAGCGGCCAGTGCATATCCCGGTTGCGCAGGTCTTCATCAAGCAGTTGCGCAAGGCGTGTGCGGCAGACTTTCAGATCGCGTTGCCACGAAGGATCGGTTTCCTGCAGCACATGCACGATCAGCGGGCCAAGTTCGGCCAAGGGGATGGCTGGCTGGCCAGTGATGGCCATGAACAGCGCGCTCAAATCGCTCTGCGAATCAGGTGCCAGCAGCGCCTGATAACACAGCAGTTCGTGGCGACTGGCCTCGTTCAACTGCGCAAGCGCTGCACGCTGATCATTGAACAGCACCAGGGTCGAGCGGCAATCGGACAACGGTGAGTTGAGACTGTCGCGGATGAGTTTGTAGTCCTTGATCAGCCGGTGATAAGGATTCTGAGGGAAAGCCAGGGGCGAAAGGCGCAGCGTGTCGATGACGGCCAGTGCATGCAGGGCCAGGTGCGGCGCCTGTTCGCTCAACAGTGGCAGGTCATGCTTGATGACATTGTGACCGAGCACAAAGCTGGCGCCGCTACTCAGTGAGTCCAGACGTTGCAATGCAGGCAAAGGGTCGGCCGCTACAGGCAGCTCCAGTTCAGTACCAAGATCAGGGCGCAGCGCACCGATCGATGTGATACGCGCCGGTTTTCCCTCACTGGGCGGTACGCACTCAAGGTCAAAGATCAGGCCGTTGGGCGGGGTGACAAACGACATTGCGAAGCAGTCCTTGCGTCAGAATCTGTAACCATTCTAATGCGAAATGTTCACTGAGCAGGACATTGAGGGGGGTGCGTCAGACACGGACTGAACATGACGGCTCTGCCAGACGCAAAAAGGCGGGCCTCGCAAGGCCCGCCGCTCGGATCAATGCATGAACAGGGCGATCAGGATAATGATCGGGATGGGAACGCCGAGAAACCACAAGAGTAAGGAACGCATGTCTGTCTCCTGGCCCGGACAGTGCCGGGCAATGATTGCAATCGAGGCTTAGCCGAGGGTAGTACGGTCACGCACAACGGGGTCGTACGGGTCTTCGATCCATTGCGCACGGTCGCGCTGACGGCCGCCGAACAACGCGGCAACGCTGGCGAAGAACGCCCCGCACAACAGCGCCACGAAGGTCCAGAGGGCCGTGTGGGCGGCAACGCTGGCGGCCGCGTCGGCGGCCTTTTGGGCCGCGACCTTGGCGTCTTGCGCGGCTTTAAGGGCTTCGGCATAGACCTGATCGACACGCTGCTCGGCTTGCTGCTGGCCCAGGCCGGTGCGTTGGGCCACGAACTGTGCCAGGTAGGTCCGGTCATCGGCGTTCAAAGCCGCATCGCCGGCCAGGGCCTTGTTGAAGATGCGGCGGGTCACGCCCTGTGCATCGGTCTGGCTGGCCTGGGACGGGTCAGTGCTGCGCAGCAGCTTGTCGACGAAATAACCGCCTTCGTCCTGGGCATTGGCAGCTGCGCCGGCAGCGGCTGCGCCACCGGCACTGATCACCGCACCAGCCGCCTGGCCGCCGGCCTGGGCCACGCTGCTGGCAGTGGCGCCGACAGTACTGGCCAGCAGCACGGCGGTCACCAGCGACGCGACCGCCCAGGCCAGGAAACCATGGCTGGTGTCGCGAAAATACACTTCGTCGCCATGCAGGTTGGCCCACTTCACACGCAGGCGTCCGGCCAGATAACCCCCCAGGCCAGAGGCCAGGATCTGCGTGACCAGCAGCCAGACAATGGTCGAAACGCCCAGCGCCTTGGCACTCAGGCCTTCATTGGCCCATGGCGATGACGCCGCGAAACCCAGTCCGGCGCCGAGCACCAGCAGGATCATCGACAGGGCCGCCGCCGCCGCGGCACCGGCGAAGATCGCCGCCCAGGAGACCCCCGACTGGCTGGCCCTTTCAGGTGAGTAATTGGGGTATTGCACAGGTGTGATCATGATTGCAGGCCTTTTGCAGTTAATGATGTGGTCCATCACTGCTTTCGACCTGCCCGCTTCGCCAGATGTTTCAAAATATTAAGGCGCGCTGACGTAATGACGTTTACAGACACGCCTGTCAGCCAGAAACAAAAAAGCACCCGAGGGTGCTTTCATGCTTGATGCAGGGCGCTTATGCACTCAAGCCACAGTATTGGCGCGCGCCGCATGCAGTTTTTTATAACTGTCGACCAGTCGCAAATGCCGGTCCAGGCCTTCGAGTTTCAGGCTTGTCGGGGTCAGGCCATAAAAGCGTACGCTGCCGTCGATCGAGCCCATGACCGCGTCCATGCGCGGATTGCCGAACATGCGCCGGAAGTTGACGAGGTAATCGTCAATGTTCATATCCTCGTCCAGCGTAACTTCCAGCGCCGCATTCAAGGCCTGGTAGAACAAGCCGCGCTCGACCGTGTTGTCGTTGTACTGCAAGAAGGCCTCGACCAGTTCCTTGGCCTCTTCAAATTTCTTCAGCGCCAGGTAGATCAGCAGTTTCAGTTCCAGGATCGTCAACTGGCCCCAGACTGTGTTGTCGTCGAACTCGATGCCGATCAAGGTGGTGATGGTGGTGTAGTCGTCCTGGTCGCTTTGTTCCAGGCGCTTGACCAAGGATCTGAGGCCGACAACGCTCAGGCTGTGCAGGTTGAGAATGTCGGCGCGGTACAGCAGCGCCTTGTTGGTGTTGTCCCACACCAGGTCTTCGACCGGGTAGATTTCCGAATAGCCCGGCACCAGGATGCGGCAGGCCTTGGCACCGATGTGCTCATAGACCGCCATGTACACTTCCTTGCCCATGTCTTCGAGAATGCCGAACAGGGTGGCGGCTTCCTCGGCGTTGGCGTTCTCACCCTCGGCCGAAAAATCCCATTCGACAAATTCGACATCAGCCCTGGCACTGAAAAAGCGCCACGACACCACACCGCTGGAGTCGATGAAGTGCTCGACGAAGTTGTTCGGCTCGGTCACCGCATGACTTTCGAAGGTCGGCGCCGGCAGGTCGTTCAAGCCTTCGAAGCTGCGGCCTTGCAGCAGTTCGGTCAGGCTGCGCTCCAGCGCCACTTCCAGGCTTGGGTGCGCGCCGAACGAGGCAAACACGCCGCCGGTGCGCGGGTTCATCAGGGTCACGCACATCACCGGAAACTGACCACCCAGCGAGGCATCCTTGACCAGCACCGGGAAGCCCTGCTCTTCAAGCCCCTGGATACCGGCCAGGATGCCCGGGTATTTGGCCAGCACTTCCTGCGGCACATCCGGCAGGGCCATTTCGCTCTCGAGGATTTCACGCTTGACCGCACGCTCGAAGATTTCCGACAGGCACTGCACCTGCGCTTCGGCCAGCGTGTTGCCGGCGCTCATGCCGTTGCTCAGGTACAGGTTTTCGATCAGGTTGGACGGGAAGTACACCACTTCGCCATCGGACTGGCGCACGAACGGCAGCGAGCAGATACCGCGCTTGGTATTGCCGGAGTTGGTGTCGTACAGGTGCGTGCCGCGCAGTTCGCCGTCGGGGTTGTAGATCGCCAGGCAATATTCATCGAGAATTTCGGCCGGCAGCGCACCCTTGGGGCCGGGCTGGAACCAGCGCTCGTCCGGGTAGTGCACGAACGCGGCATTGGCGATGTCCTCACCCCAGAACTGGTCGTTATAGAAGAAGTTGCAGTTGAGCCGCTCGATGAACTCGCCCAGCGCCGAGGCCAGCGCACCTTCCTTGGTGGCACCCTTGCCGTTGGTGAAGCACATGGGCGAATGGGCATCGCGGATGTGCAGCGACCAGACATTGGGCACGATATTGCGCCACGAGGCGACTTCGATCTTCATGCCCAGGCCGGCCAGGATGGCCGACATGTTGGCAATGGTCTGCTCCAGCGGCAGGTCCTTGCCGGCAATGTAGGTGCTGGCATCGCAGGCCGGGTCGAGCAGCAACAGGGCGTCGGCATTGGCGTCCAGGTTGTCGACTTCTTCGATCACAAATTGCGGACCGGCCTGCACCACCTTCTTGACCGTGCAGCGGTCGATGGAGCGCAGGATGCCCTGGCGGTCCTTGTCGCTGATGTCGGCCGGCAACTCGACCTGGATCTTGAAGATCTGGTTGTAGCGATTTTCCGGGTCGACAATGTTGTTTTGCGACAGGCGAATATTCTCGGTCGGAATGTCGCGTGTGGCGCAGTACAACTTGACGAAGTAAGCCGCACAGAGGGCCGAGGAAGCCAGGAAATAATCGAAGGGTCCGGGCGCCGAGCCGTCGCCTTTGTAGCGGATCGGCTGATCGGCGATGACCGTGAAGTCATCGAACTTCGCTTCCAGTCGAAGGTTGTCGAGAAAGTTGACCTTGATTTCCATGCGGGAATTACCATCGTCGCGTAACACAAATTGGCGCGCATTATCCCGGTTTTACCGGCTCACGTCTTGTGCTTCCGGGCGGCGGCGATCTACCTGCACGGCATGACAGCGGCCATTCAAGCGCCCACTCGGTGGACGGCCCGCCACGAGCCCGGTGGATAGACGCCATTGCCCGACACCTGCTAAAAGGCTGGGCATTGAACGATCGGCCCCAGGAATAACAATGAAACTGCATCAACTCCGCGCGCTGGTCTGCATCCATGAAACCGGCAGCCTGCAGGACGCCTCGGCCGTGTTGCACCTGACGCAATCGGCCTTGAGCCGGGCGATCAAGGAGCTGGAAAGCGAGCTGGGCATTACCTTGCTGGTGCGCTCGAACAAGGGCATGAAGCTGACCGAATATGGCCAGCGCATGCTGGGCCATGCGCGCCAGGCCCTGGAAAGCGTGCGCCGTGCACGCCAGGAAATCGAAGACATGAAGGGGCTGGTGGTGAGTGAAATCACCATTGGCGTCACACCGGTGACCGCCCTGCTGCACCCGCTCAAGCAAGCGCTGGTCGAGTTTCAGCAGCTGTACCCGCAAGCCACGCTGAGGGTGCTGGAAATGCGCCCGACCCAACTGTTGCAGCACCTGCGTGACGGCCTGCTGGATTTCGCCCTGACCTCGCAGTTACCGGCCAGCACCGTGGGGCTGGACTGGCAGCCGTTGTGCCGGGTCAAGGGTGCCGTGGTGGTGCGCAAGGACCATCCGTTGCGTCACGTCAAGTCGCTGCGTTTGTTGCAGCAGGCGCAGTGGATCAGTGTCGATCCACTGACCGACAGCCAGTCGCAGTTCAACCAGCTGTTCGAAGGCAGCGCCCTGGCCCGGCCGCGCAAGGTGTTCGAGTGCACGGCGATGAACCTGGCCATCAAGCTGCTGATCGACAGCGACGTAGTCATGACCATGAGCGAGGCGGCGCTGGGGCATGACCTGGTGGGCCTGAGCGACATGTCCAAATACCTGCACAAGGTCGAGATCCAGGAACCGGTGCCCGACTACTTCGTCAATCTGGTCTGCGTCAACCGCAGCTTCCTGACCAAGACCGCCGGGCAGTTGTTCAGCATGCTCCAGGCACGGCTGCTCTGACTTCAGAAGTTGTAATACACCCCGACGGCCAGGTCTTGCGGGGTGTCGTCACGGGCGGCCAGGGGGATGGCGGCATAGGTCTGGCCTGCATCGCCCTGGTTGACGACCATCCCCGCACGGACATACACAGCGGCCTGCGGATTCAGGAAGTGATCGTAGCCTACCATCACACCCCAGGCATCGTTGTCGCGCCCCGGCACCTGGCGCTTGACCACCACGGCGCGAGCCAGGTGTTTGCCGACCGGCACCATCAGGCCGCCGGTGACCACATTCAGGTCAGGTACGGCAGCCGCGTCGACCGCCTGACGCTGCCATGCCAGGCTGACACTGAACGAACCGAAGTCGTACAGGCCCAGCAGGCTGTAATAGTCGTTGCGGGTCTGCCGGTCGGTCTGGGTCACGGTGTCGTAGGGATTGCTGAGGTAGCGGTTATAACCGGCCAGCACCGCCAGAGTCGGGCTCCAGTAATCGAGCCGGACACCGCCGCCGCGCAGCGTCTTGCCATCGGCGGCGGCATCGTCCAGGCCGAAAGTGAGCATGCTGCCCAGGCTGAAGCCGTGCCACTTGGGCGTGGTGTAGGCCAACGAGTGCTTGGGGCGCAGGTCCAGTGCATAGGCACCGGGCGCATTGACCGGCCGGCTCAATGAGCTGTAGGGCGACAGCTTGGCCACGGCCAGGAACGGGTCGACAAAGGACGGCGCATTCATGGCGAAGGTCTTGCCCAGCTCCAGCTTGCCCCAGCGCCGGGAGCGCACGGCCACGGCGGCCAGGCGCAGGCGGCTGACGTCACGTTTCCAGTGGCCGTCCTCTGACAGGGCGTCGTCGTCGAAATTGAAGCCCTGCTCCACCACCGCCTGCACCGCCAGGTCATCGCCCAGGGATTGGCGCGCAAACACGCCGACCTTGTTGGTCCACGCCCCGCCACCGCCGACCCGGGTGCCGGAGCGGCCACCGGAATCATAGGTGTCGACGTAGCCGTCCAGCGAGCCATAGACCTTGAAGGCATCGCCGTAGCCGGCGTCATTGACGTACGGGCCCAGCCCCGGCGCCAGCGCTTGCAGGCCAGGAAAACCGGCGGCCTGGGTGACCTGCGCATGACACAGGTAAACGCCGAGCACCACACTGCCCGACAGCGGGCGCCAGAACGGTAAAACGTGCAAAGCCATGAGCAACCACCTTGTGCTGAGTGAAGGTGGCCGGAGCATCCGCCACATCCACGGCGCGCCCCCATTCACCTTTGCTCAAGGCCTTGAGTGAAATGACAGATATCGCTCTGGGACGCGCCATAACCAAGCCCAAGGGGGTGACCGTCGTTTGCGGATGGCCACGAGGGCTCGCCAGGTGCGCAAAAAAGTTACCGATCCACTCACCGGTGCAGCACCGGGGTTGTGCACGTCGGGTCGTAAATGCCCAGTGACCGGCCAGGCGTATCACACCGGCCCGCCACGGCCAGCACCAATGCTCAGGGGCTTGCAGAAAAGCCAAGTGCAGATTGCCGGCGCATCGCCAACACTGCCGGCACACCCGCTCACCGGTTCAGGAAACAACCCGATGAAGACAACCCCAGCCGACCGTTTGCAGCCGCTTGCCCTTGACGACGCTGCCCGCAGTAAAACGCGCAAGGTGGTTATCGCGTCGTCTCTGGGCAATGGCCTGGAAATGTACGACTTTACCGTCTACAGCTTTTTTGCCGTGATCATCGGCAAGCTTTTCTTCCCGGCCGATTCGGAACTGGCCTCGCTGCTGATGTCGCTGGCGACCTTTGCCGTCGGCTTTCTGATGCGCCCGCTGGGGGCCGTGGTGATTGGCCGTGTGGCCGACCGCCGTGGGCGCAAGGCGGCCCTGTCGCTGACCATCGGCCTGATGACCCTGGGCACTGCAATCATTGCCTTTACCCCGACCTTTGCCAGTATCGGCATCAGTGCGTCGGTGCTGCTGGTGTTCGGGCGGTTGTTGCAAGGCTTGTCGGCCGGCGGTGAAGTGGGCACGGCCTCGGCCTTTCTCATGGAATCGGGCCGGCGTGACAACCGCTGCTTCATGGTCAGTTGGCAAGGCGCCAGCCAGGGCGCGGCAGCCTTGGTCGGTGCATTGACCGGGCTGGCGCTGAGCAGCAGCCTGAGTGTCGAGGCGCTGGAGTCGTGGGGCTGGCGCATCCCGTTCATGATCGGCCTGCTGATCGGCCCGGTGGGGCTGTATATCCGCCGCAACCTGGATGAAACCCATCAGGACACCGAGGCCGTCACGCCCTTCAGGGCCTTGCTGCGTGATCAGGGACGCACCTTGCTGCTGGGCATCCTGCTGATGGCCAGCACCACCGTATGTATGTACATGGTGGTGTTCTACATGCCGACCTACCTGGTCAAGACCTTGCATTACCCGAGCCAGACCGCCTTTGCCCTGGTCGGTCTGGCCAGTGCCATCCTGGCGATCATCCCGCCGATTGCCGCACGCTTTGCCGACCGGCTGACACGCCGCAAGCCCCTGCTCTACTGGACCCTGGGCTTGCCGCTGGTGCTGGTCTACCCCTCGTTCATGTTGCTGGGCGGCGACAACACCGTGCTGTTCATGCTGGCCATCACCCTGCTGATCCTGCCGATGGCGGTCGGGGTGGGCGCGTTCATGGCGCTGTTGATGGAAGCCTTTGCGCAATCGGAGCGGGCCACCGGCATGTCGATCATCTACAGCTTCGGGGTCACGATCTTTGGTGGTTTTTCACCGTTGCTGGTCACCTGGCTGATCGGCGTGACCGGCAACCCGCAGACGCCGGCGCTGTACCTGAGCGCCACCGTGGTGCTGAGCCTGATTGCCTTGCGTCTGTACCCCGAACACCCCGGCCGCACCTGATCCCCCTGAAACAAGGAGCCTCTCATGACAGACCTGAGCTTGAAATCTTCGCTAGCGGCGACTGAACAGTTCATCCGGATTCGCCGTGACATCCATGCGCATCCCGAACTGGGCGGCGACACCCCACGCACGGCCGCGCTGGTCGCCGAACTGTTGGCCGGATGGGGCTATCAGGTGCACACCGGGGTCGGTGGCCAAGGCGTGGTCGGCGTGCTCAAGCGTGGCGAAGGCACACGCACCCTGGGCATCCGCGCCGACATGGACGCGCTGCCCATCCTCGAAAAGAACGGCCTGCCCTGGGCCAGCCGTCACACCGGCACGATGCACGCCTGCGGCCATGACGGGCACACCGCGACCCTGCTGGCAGCGGCCGAGCAACTGGCACGCTCGACGTTCAATGGCACGTTGAACCTGATTTTCCAGCCGGACGAAGAAGGCCTGGCCGGCGCCCGGCAGATGCTCGATGACGGTCTGTTCAGTCGTTTTCCGTGCGATGCGGTGTATGCCTTTCATAACATGCCGGGGCTGCCGGTCGGGCAGGCAGTGGTGCAGGCCGGCGGTTTCATGGCGTCGTCCGAACGGGTCACCATTACCTTGACCGGGCGCGGCGGCCATGGCGCCATGCCGGAACGGGCCATTGACCCCACCCCGGCCCTGGCCTCGCTGGTCATGGCCCTGCAAACGGTGGTCTCGCGCAACCTGGCCGCTGATGAAGCGGCGGTGGTCAGTGTCGGTACGATCCAGGCCGGCACGGCCTACAACATCATTCCGGAAACCGCGCAACTGACGTTGAGCGTGCGCACCACCGCCCCCGAGGTACGCGAGCGGATCGAGCGGCGCATTGGTGAAATCGTCGACGGCCAATGCGCAGCGTTTGGCGTCAGCGCGCAGGTCGACTATCGGTTACTGGCTCCGGTGCTGGTCAACAGCGAGGAACAAAGCCTGCGCATGGCCGAGGTGGCGCGCCAGGTGCTGGGCGCAGCCAATGTGCTGGAGCGCATGCCGGTGCGACTGATGGGCAGCGAGGATTTCGCCTGGATGCTGCAGGCCCGACCGGGCTGCTACTTCGTGCTGGGCAACGGCCAGGGCGAGTTCACCGGTTGCTCGGTGCACAACGATCACTACGACTTCAATGACGAGGTGATTGCCCTGGGCGCGGCGTGCTGGGTGAAGTTGGTGGAAAGCTATCTGACAGCTTGATGCCGGTGTAACGGATGCTTGAGTTGACGCTTGGGTAACAACCGTCAGTCGTCGAACTCATCGTCAAAGAACGAATCCGCCTGTTCATATTCTTCGTCTTCGTCAGCCTCGTCGACGGCAAACTCGTGGTCGAGCAAGTGTTCGTGTTCGGGTTCGAAAGCGTCGTTGTCGGTGCTCATGGGGTTACCTGCCAGTCCAGTCGGGTCAAGGCGTTCTATATAAGGCGCAGGTTATCCAAGGTCAACCGCCACTCAAGGGTTGCCGCGCCGGCGCCTGGCCCACAGTGCACTGGCGACCATGACCAGTCCCGGAATGAGCAGGCCCACGCCTGTGTAGGCAAAGGCCGGTTGTCCGGACAAGCCCACGGCAACGAAACCGGCGCCCATGGCAGTCAGGGGGCCGCCGGCGGCAATGAATGGGCTGGTCGCTGTCTTGCTCATGTAAATCCTCCTTGTCGAGCCGGTATTGAAACACATCATGCAAAGGCAACAAACGTCACCTGCAAAGCGCCAACGCCGCCGCATCGTCAGCCAGCAGGCTGTACTGATGCAGGCTCAGGTAATGTCCGCCCTTGAATTCGATGTCACGAAGCGTGCCTTCGCGCTGGAACCCCACTTTTTCAAGCAACGCCCAACTGGCCACGTTCTCAGGCTCGACATCAGCGTGGATGCGATGCACGCCCATGTGTTTGAACGCATGGCGCAGGATAACCGGCAGTGCCTCCGACAGATAACCCTGGCGCCAGTACTCGGGCAGCAGCCAATAGCCGAGCTTGATACGGCGGTGTTCATGGCACTTGTCGTTCAGGCCACAGGCACCGAGCATGGCATCGCTTTCAAGGTCCGCGATGGCCCACCAGATGCCGGTCTTTTCGGTCAGGATGCGCTCGAACCAGCGCATCTGCTCATCCGTTGCTTCCAGGCTGGAATAAGAGACACCGTAGTGGACCGTGACCACGGGATTGGATAAGCCCGCATACACGGTGCTCACCTCCTGCGGCCGGATTTTTCGCAGCCTGAGTCTTTCAAGCACAAATTCTGGAAAGCTGTTCGACACGCTCAATACTCGTTGTTCATGAATCCCGGATCGACCTGGACAGGTCAGTTGGCAAGCGGCGCATCAACCGTGCACGCCCATAGCTGTATGAACGGCTGGCGGGCGTCCGGGGCGCCGATCCATTCGCTCAATGCCTGACACCCCTCAGTCAAGCACAGGAAATAATCGCCCGCCTCAGGCGTCCGACCAAGGCTCAGCGGTTGCAGGGGCGCCAGCCTGGGCCGGTAATGCCAGCTGCCGTCTTGCAGCCGGGCGTCGGGCGGGATTTCCATCCCGGCCCCGCTGCCCCGAATCCGGGCCTCCTGCAACAGCAGGCCGGTCTCGGTGACACGGTAGTCTTCCTCCCAGCGGATTTTCTCGATGGTGTGATGCCAGGCCAATGTGAAGCCGGAAACGGGAAGCTGGGCCCAGACTGCGCCGGCCAGGCCCAGGCACAGACCGATCATGCCCTGGCCAGCCCCCTCTGACGCGCGCGCCAGACGTGCTGCAGGATGACGACGATGCCCAGTGCAAAACCGATTTCATCGGTCAGCGGCAATGCCACCACCAGCAAGGCCCCGGCCGCAAAGCTCAGCAGGCGTTCCCATGCCGGCATCTTCTGTTGCAGGTAGCCGGTGGAGGCCATGCCCCACAAGCCCACCGCCAGCACGGTCTTGATCAGCATGTAGGCGGTCATCCACAGGCTGTCGCCCTGCAGCATCAGCGCCGGGTTGTAGACCGCCATGAACGGGATCACGAAGCCGGCCAGGGCGATGCGCACCGCCCACAGGCTGATCCTGAAGCCGGTCTCCTTGGCAATCGGGGCGGCGGCAAAACAGGCCAGGGCGACCGGCGGGGTCAGGTCCGCGAGAATGCCGAAATAGAACACGAACATGTGCGAGACGATCAGCGGCACCCCCAGTTCCAGGAGCGCGGGCGCAGCAATCGAGCTGGTGATGATGTAGTTGGGAATGGTCGGAATGCCCATCCCCAGTACCAGGCAGGTGACCATCGTCAGGATCAGCGACAGCAGCAGGTTGTCGCGTCCGATCGCCAGGATGTAGCCGGCAAAGGTCGAGGCGACCCCGGTCAGCGACACCACGCCGATGATGACGCCCACCAGGGCACAGGCGATGCCCACCGGCACCGCATGGCGCGCGCCGTCGACCAGCGCGTGCAGGCAGACCACCAGGGTTTCCCGACCGCCCTTGATGACCCAGCAGACAGCCACCAGCACGGCGATGACGGCAAAGATCACGCCGATACCCAACTGGAAGAAGCCCACGCACAGAATGCCCAGCGAAATCCAGAAGGCGCAGCGCAAGGCGAAGCTGGAGACCCGCAGGATGATGGCCGACCCCAGGATCACGATGGCGGTCAGGGCCAGCCCGACCATGCCGGAGAACAGCGGCGTACGCCCGGAAAACAGCAGGTAGACCAGCACCAGCAGCGGAATCAGCAAGTACCAGCTTTCCTTTACCGCCCCCAGCGCGCTGGGGCACTGGTCCTTGGGCAACCCTTTGAGATTGGAGCGCTTGGCCTCCAGGTGAACCATCCAGAACACCGAGCCAAAGTAGAGAATGGCCGGAATCAGGGCTGCCTTGGCAATCTCCACAAAGGGCACGTTGATGGTCTCGGCCATGATGAACGCCACGGCGCCCATGACCGGTGGCATCAACTGGCTGCCCATGCTGGCCGTGGCCTCGACCCCGCCGGCAAAGGCGGCCCGGTAGCCGAAGCGTTTCATCAGCGGGATGGTGAATTGCCCGGTGGTGACCACGTTGGCGATGCCGGAGCCGGTGATGGTGCCCATCAGCGCCGATGAGGCGACCGCCACCTTGGCCGGCCCTCCCAGCTTGTGGCCGAACAGGCCCATGGCGAAGTCGGTGAACAGCTTGATCATGCCGGCCTGTTCGAGAAACGAGCCAAACAGGATGAACAGGAAGATGTAGGTGGCCGAGACGTAGGTCGGTGTGCCGTACAGGCCCTCGGTGCCGAACGCCAATTGGTTGATGATCTGGTCGACCCCGTAGCCCCGGTGGGCCAGGTCGCCGGGCAGGTATTCGCCCAGCAGGCCATAGGCCAGGAACAGGCCGCAGATGATCGGCAGCGCAATGCCCATGACCCTTCTGGCGGCCTCGAACACCAGCACGATCAGGATCAGCCCGATCAGCATGTCACTGGTGGTCAGGTCGCCGGAGCGCTGGATCAGGTCGGCTTCGAAGACCCATTGGTAGAGCGCCGTGGCAATCCCCGCCAGGCTCAGCAGCCAGGCCAGCGGCTGCCAGGGACGCCCGCTGCCAGCGGCCGGGTAGCTCAGGAACACGACCCACAGCAAAAAGCCGATATGGACGGCGCGCAGGACCTGGCTTGAAATCGGAGAAAACGCGGCGGTCACGATCTGAAAGATCGAAAACGCCAAGGCTACGTAAAACAGGGTTTTCGGCCAGTCCCGCGGGTTCGCGGGAATGCCGTGATGATCGTCGCTCATTCGCTGCCTGCCTCATGACCTCATGGAAGAAACGGCGGTACACCGGCGCAGCAGCCTTTTTGCCACTGCGCCTGGCGGATTACAGCGCGCCCTTTTCCTGGTAGTAGCGTTCAGCCCCTGGATGCAGGGCGATGGGCAGGTTTTTAGCGGCGTTCTCAAGCTTGATGTCCTTGGCCGCCGAATGCGAATTACCCAGGCGGGTCAGGTTTTCAAACATCGAGCGGGTCATCTCGTAGGCCACTTCATCCGATACATCTTCGCGGGTGACCAGGATGTTGGTGATCGCCACCGTCGGCACCGCTTCCGGTTGGCCGTCGTAGGTGCCGGCCGGAATCATGGCGCTCTGGTAGGCGGGGTTGCCGATTTTGGTCACGGTGTCGGCGGGGATGGACACGTAGTTGAGCGCCATGACCGAAGCCAGGTCACGAATCGCCGCCATGCCCAGGCCCGAGGACTGCAAAGTCGCGTCGAGCTGGCGATTCTTGATCAGCTCGACCGACTCGGCGAACGGCAGGTATTGCACCTTGCCCATGTCGGCATAGGTCAGCCCGGCGGCCTTGAAGATCGCCCGGGCATTGAGCTCGGTGCCGGACTTGGGCGCACCGACCGAAATGGTCTTGCCCTTGAGGTCCGCCAGCGTCTTGATGCCCGACTCCTTGCTGGCCACGATCTGGATGTAGTTGGGGTAGGCACCGGCAATGGCGCGCAACTTGGTCAGTGGTACCTTGAAGCCTGCGTCTTCGACGCCGTTCTTGGCATCGGCGACCGAGTCGCCCAAGGCAAAGGCCAGCTCGCCCCGCCCGGCCTGCAACAGGTTGAGGTTTTCCACCGAGGCCTTGGTGGCCTGGACCGAGACCTTCGCGCCAGGAATGGCCTCGCTGTAGAGTTGCGACAGGCCGACCCCGATCGGGTAATAAACCCCGCTGGTGCCCCCGGTCAGCACATTGATGAACACCGGTGCCGCCTGGGCGGCGCTACTGACGGCCAGGGTGGCGGCCGCAGCCAGAAGGGCAAAGCGCTTTGTAACCTGCATGGGAGACTCTCCGTCTTGTTATGGCTTTAGCAGAGTCATTGCACTGTAGCTGATGATGGCCATCAGGTGCATCTGCTTACAGGCAATCTGTGTGCGGGCACACGCTGTCGCACGCCAACCGGGTACTTTCGGGTCGTCAGGCACAGGGCGCAGACCCAGGCTGGCCATTTGCATCTGACTCGTCAGATTCTTATCATCCCCCCGGGCGCGCCGTGCATGAGGCACGGCGCAGGTTAACGCTCAAGCGTTGGTCGGGCCGCCAACGGAGAGTCACCGTGACTGAAAAAAATCCTGCTTCGCCTTCCATTCCCCGTCCACAGGTTCTGACCGAACGTGCGCTGTCTGCACTGGACCGGTTCTCGCACATTGAAGCAGTCAGCGGCATTGCGCTGCTGCTTGCCGCCCTGGTCGCCCTGATCTGGGCCAACAGCCCGGTCGCCGACTCGTACGAGCATTTCTGGAACACCCAGGTGACCCTCGGACTGGGCGACTTCAGTGTCTCGCGCTCGCTGCACTTTCTGGTCAACGATGGCTTGATGACGATTTTCTTTCTGGTGGTCGGTGCCGAGATCCGTCAGGAGATCAAGGACGGTGCCCTGGCCAACATGAAGCTGGCGACCCTGCCGCTGGGGGCGGCACTGGGCGGAGTGATGATGCCGGCCATCCTTTACACACTGCTCAACCACGCCACCGAGGCCCGTGCCGGCTGGGCGGTTCCGACCGCAACCGACATCGCCTTTGCCGTGGGGGTGCTGGCTTTGCTGGGCAAATCGATCCCCAGTGGCGTGCGCATCCTGTTACTGGCCCTGGCAATCATCGATGACATTGTCGCCATCCTGATCATCGCGATTTTCTACACCGCCAGCCTCGATTACCTGGGGCTGGTCGTGGCCCTGGGTGGCCTGGCGCTGGTGCTGATCCTGCAACGCATGGGCATAGGCAAGGCGTACGCCTATGTGGTGCCAGGCGCCATCGTCTGGTTCGGCCTGCTGAAAACCGGTGTTCACCCGACCCTGGCCGGGGTGATTCTCGGCCTGATGACGCCGGTCTATTCACGACCGGCAACCGAACGTCCGCTGGACACCATCGGCCGCACTTTCAACGAACTGTTGGAGCGCTTTTCCCAAGCCAGGGACAACCCGCAGGCGGTCGTGGAGCCCCTCAATCAGTTGCGCCACGCCCAGCGAGAAGTGCTGCCACCGGTACAGCGCGTGCAGATCGGCCTGCACCGCTGGGTGGCGTTCGGGGTCATGCCGCTGTTTGCACTGGCCAATGCCGGGGTCAGTTTCTCGGGCGCCAGCCTCGACCAGGCCTTGTCCCAGAGCGTGTTCATGGGCGTGGTCCTGGCCCTGGTGCTGGGCAAACCGCTGGGTGTGATGCTGGCCAGCCTGGCGCTGGTAAAGCTGAATATCTGCACCCTGCCCGATGGCGTGACCTGGCGTGGCGTCGGCCTGGTGGGGCTGCTGGCCGGTATCGGCTTCACCATGTCGATTTTCATCGCCTCGCTGGCATTTTCCGATCCGGCCTTGCTGGCGGCCGCCAAGCTCAGCGTGCTGGCGGCCTCGTCCATTGCCGCCGTGATCGGGCTGGCCTGGGGCAAAGTGACCTTTGGCAAAAAGACCTGAAGGTCACGGTCCCCCTGCAGCGGCGTGGCTAAAGGGCACCTCTAAAGCACCTTGCCGGGGTTCATCAACCCGCTCGGGTCCAGCGCCTGCTTGAGGGTTCGCATCAGCTCCAGTTCCAGAGGCGACTTGTAGCGCAGTGCGGCCTCACGCTTGGCCTGGCCCAGGCCATGCTCGGCGCTGATGCTGCCGGCAAAGGCCACCGTGGCCTGGTAGATGACGTGCATGATCGCCTCGGCCTGTGCCTTGAAAGCGGCGTCCTCGCTGCCGACCGGCTTGCTGATGTTGTAATGCAGGTTGCCATCGCCCACATGGCCATAGGCGACAATCCGCACGCCCGGAAAAGCCTGCTGCAGCTTGAGGTCGGTGGCCTCGATAAACGCCGGGATGCAACTGACCGGGATGCTGATGTCGTGCTTGAGACTTGGGCCTTCATGGTTCTGGGCCTCCGAGATGCCTTCGCGCAGCGCCCACAAAGCCGCCACTTGCGTCTCGTTGCTGGCCACCACCGCGTCAAGCACCTCGCCGTGTTCGAACGCTTCGCCCAGACTGCTCTCCAGCATGTCTGCCAGCGCCGCCTCCACCAGGGTGTCGCTCAGCTCGATCAACGCATACCAGGGATGCTGTTCCTTGAACGGGTCGCTGCAACCGTGCACATGTTGCAGGACGAACTCCACGCTCTGGCGTGACATCAGTTCAAACCCGGTGAGGCGGTCACCACACTGGGTGCGCATGCGCCCGATCAGGTCGACCGCCGCCTGTGGGCTGGGCAACGCCACCCAGGCGGTGGTCAGGCTGCGTACGGCGGGATACAGCTTGAGCACCGCTGCGGTGATGATGCCCAAGGTGCCTTCGGAGCCGATGAACAGGTGCTTGAGGTCATAGCCGGTGTTGTCCTTGCGCAAGCCGCGCAAGCCTTCCCATACCCGCCCGTCGGCCAGCACCACTTCCAGCCCCAGGGTCAGGTCGCGCATGTTGCCGTAGCGCAGCACCGCTGTACCGCCGGCATTGGTCGCCAGGTTGCCGCCCACCGTGCAACTGCCCTCTGCGCCCAGGGACAACGGAAACAGCCGCCCGACCTCGGCCGCCGCTTCCTGCAGACGCTGCAGGATCACCCCGGCCTCGACGGTGATGGTTTCATTGGCCTGATCGATTTCCCGGATTGCAGTCATCCGTGTCAGTGACAGCACCACCTGGGTGCCGGAATCGTCCGGGATCGAGCCGCCACACAATCCGGTATTGCCGCCCTGCGGCACCAGCGCCACCCCGGCCTCGCGGCACAGGCGCACCACGTCGGCCACCTCGGCGGTGCTGGCTGGCCGCACGACCAGGGCGGCCTTGCCACGATAGGCATTGCGCCAGTCACTCAGGTAGCTCTGCATGCGCTCGGCATCGCTGATCAGGCCGGCCGGTCCGACCACCTGCTCCAGCGCCTGCAGCAGGGTTTCACTCAATTGACTCATGACATGCTCCTTCTTGGGGTTGGCAGGGCAGACCAGACCGGCGCGATCAGCCGGTAGCAGGCACCCGTACTGGCTCATCAAGATCGATCCGATCAATACGGCCTACGACAACCAGGTAGAAAAATATGGCCAGCAAGGCATTGGCCGCGACGTAGACCAGGGCTGCGTCGAACGAGCCGGTGCTGCTGACCAGATAGCCGACGACAATGGGCGTGGTAATGGCCGCCACATTGCCGAAGGTATTGAACAGGCCGCCCGAGAGGCCAATGATCTGGCGTGGCGAGGTGTCGGCCACCAGGGTCCAGCCATTGGAGCCGAAGCCCTTGCCGAAAAAGGCCAGGACCATCAGGCCGATCACGGTGGCATTGCTCTGGGCATAGATGCACAGCACCATGCTGCTCGACAGCAACAGTCCGCAGACGATGGGCAGCTTGCGCGCCAGGGTCAGTGAATAGCCGCGACGCAGCAGGCCATCCGAGACCAGGCCACCCAGCACGCCCCCCACAAAACCGCTGATCGCCGGCAACGCGGTGTACAGGCCTGCGGTCAGGATGGTCATGCCGCGGGCCTGGACCAGGTAGACCGGAAACCACATCAGGAAAAAATAGGTGATGGCGTTGTTGCAGTACTGGCCCAGGTACAGGCCGATCAGGGTGCGATGGCTGAGCAGCAGCTTGAAGTGGCGCCACGGCATACCGCCTGTTGCGCCGGCGCGCGGTTCCATTTCAATCAGCGCCCCGCCCGACTCAATGTAATTGAACTCGGCCTCACCAAGGGCCGGGTGCTCACGCGGTCCCAGAATCGTCCTGAACCACAGGACGCTGAGCAGCAGGCCGAAACCGCCCAGTACGATGAACACGTATTGCCAACCCAGCGCCTGGACGACCCAGCCCATCAGGGGGGCGAAAATGGCCGTCGCGCAATATTGCGCCGAGCTGGAAATCGCCGTGGCCGTGGCGCGCTCGGCGCTGGGGAACCAGGCCGCGATGATCCGGGCATTGCCCGGAAAGCAAGGCGCACCGGCAAAACCGACGGCCATGCGCAACAGAAACAGGCTGACGATCGTCCAGGTCAGGGGCAAGACCCCGACGACGCCTTGCAGCAAGGTGAACAGCGACCAGCTGAACAAGGCAATGCCATACACCCGGCGGGCCCCGAAGCGGTCGCACAACCAGCCGCCGGGAATCTGGCCGATCACATAGGCCCAGCCGAATGCCGAGAAAATATAACCCAGGGTCAGTGCATCGATCCCCAGGTCCGCCTGCAAGGCGGAACCGGCAATCGACAGGCTGGAACGATCAGCGAAGGTGACCGAGGTGACGAGAAACAGCATCAGCAGGATCGAGTAACGCACTCGCCCTGGTTTAAGTGCAGGCATCTGAGTTGATCTTCCAATGATCGAACAAGCCTGACGCGATTTGGCCGCCATAGCGGAGCGTCAGGCGTACCCATGACTCCCGAGGCGCGAGCGCTGCGTGCATGACATTGCCCTGTTTTTTATTTTGCTGACCGAAAGCCCGTGTGGTCTGCCTTGGGTGCAGACGGCTTCAGTCGCCTTGTTCGGGCAAGTTATCGTACAACCAAAGAAAAGCATAATTTAATTTGCCGGGTTGTCCTGCTGTCGGGCAATTCCCTTTCACCTGAGCCAGACCAGTACAGGCTGGACTCACAAGGCTCTGGCCATACAAAACCAAGGGCTTTTCTCTACCGATTACAGATTGACAGCAATGAGTCTGCTTGGTAAAAAATGCCCAAGTCATACGACAACATATGACAGATTATAATAATAATTGAGGCTCAGATGATGACGACCCTCCGTGCGCACCCGCTTTCCCCTGCCCGACCGCCACGCGCCATTGCAGCCCGATCGGCCTGCTACCCCTTACAGAACAGGATGTTCGGCGTTTTGCCTTTTTCTCGCAACGCCGGGCTTAGCGACAGTGCAATGGCCAACGCCGGTTCATTGATCGACTGCCAGACCCTGTTCTTTGACATTTCCCACTTCAACCTCATGGCCCTCAAGCCTTTGGGCCGCTCGCATGTGCCCTTCAGGAATAGCGGTGATCTGCCAGCAGATCAGCATTTCGACATAGACGGTTACAACTTTAACAACCCCGTTAGCTCGATCAGTTTTCATACCCCCGGAGTATCCCAATGATAAAAACAATTCGCGCCTCTCTCCTCTCGGCCCTGGTCGGCATGGGGGCTGTCACCTCACACAATGTCGCCCTTGCAGCAGACGTCAAATGGCCAACCCGCCCCGTGCAGGTGGTGGTGATCGCCAACCCGGGCGGTGACACTGACTTCAACGCCCGCATGATGGCCAAGTATTTCAACAAGATCACCGGCAAGAACATGGTGGTCACCAACGTCGCTGGCGGCGGTGGCACCCTGGCCGCCGAGCAGGTCAAAAGCGCAGCTGCCGACGGCAACACCATTCTCTTTACCCACCCGGGGCAGTTGATCGTCAACGAAGTCGCAGGCTTGTCCGAAGACAGCTATGAAGCCTTCGACGTGGCCTGCATTGCCGGCGTCGACAAGGGCGCCGTCTTCGTGGCCTCTACCCAGTCGGGGATCAAGGACGTCAAGGACCTGATCGCCAAGGCCAAGGCCAAGCCGGAAAGCATTACCTATGGCACCGAGATGGGTAACTTCTCCCATATCCAGGGCTTGATGTTCGAAAAAATCACCGGCGTCAAACTGAAGATGGTCGATGCCGGCACGGTGTCGGAAAAAGTCGTGGCCTTGCTGGGCGCACGCATTGACCTGGGTGCCATCAGCTACGGTTCTGTGCAGGACTATGTCAACGGCAAGCAGATGGTCGCATTGGGCCAGCCCAACAACGAGCGTAACGCCATGCTCGGCGATATCCCGACCTTCAAGGAACAAGGTGTCGACTTCACCATCGACAAGCCTTATGTCGTGGCCTTTCCGAAAGGCACTGACGCGGCGATCGTCGGCAAGATGGCCGACATCATGAAGCAGATCACCGAAATGCCCGAGTACGCCGAGGAGCTGAAGAAATTCAAGCAGCCAGTCGCTTACTACGGCACCGAGGACTCCAAACAGATCCTGGCCAAGACCCGCGAGGACTTCATGCAATTCAAGGACGTTTTGCGCAAGAAGTAACACCTGAAGCGGGCTGGCCCGAGCGCCAGCCCGCTTTGCCTGGCTTATATCCCGAGGTTTCCCGATGGCTACCTGCAAGAAAAAAGAGCTGATTATCGGCGGTGTCATGCTCGGCACCGCACTCGGTTATCTGCTGATGACACTCAAACTACCGGGGCACTCCGGCATTGATGCGGCCTTCGTTCCAGGCCTGTTGGCAGGCATGCTCTGCCTGCTGGCTGTGATTCAGCTGTTCGGTGCCTTCGCGACCCCGCAAGCGCCAGCCGATGATGTCCCGCATGTCGACACCGAGGACACGGGCAGCGCGATTGATGTGAAGACCGTGGTCAAGACCCTGGCCTTGATCGTGGGCTACATCGCCCTGATGAACCCGGTCGGCTTTCCGATCATGACCGCCGTCTATCTGTACCTGCAGTTCATGGTCCTGACCCCGGCCGACCAGAAGGTGCCGCACCTCACTTATGTCGTCATTGCCGTGATCACCTCGGCTGTCATTTACCTGTTATTCCGCGAGGCCTTCGATTTGATGCTGCCCGCCGGCCTGACCAACTTTTAGGAGTATCAAGCATGCTCGATTTGTTGCAGCAAGGCTTCGGTGCCGTCTTCTCGATCAATATCCTGCTGCTGATGGCCATCGGCGTGGCCGTAGGCATCGTCTTTGGCGCCGTGCCCGGCCTGTCGGCGACCATGGCTGTCGCGCTGTGCCTGCCGCTGACCTTCACCATGGGTCCTCAGGCGGGGCTCTCACTGCTGGTCGCACTGTTTATCGGCGCCACCTCGGGCGGCCTGATTTCGGCGATCTTGCTGAAGATACCCGGCACGCCCTCCTCGATTGCCACGGTGTTCGACGGCGGGCCACTGATGGAACAGGGGCACGGCGTCAAGGCGCTCGGCGTTGGCATTGTGTTCTCGTTCCTGGGCACCCTGTTCAGCATTGCCGCCCTGATGTCCATCGCCCCGCAACTGGCCAAGGTCGCCCTGCGCTTCGGCCCGCATGAATACTTTGCCATTGCCGTGTTTTCCCTGACCCTGATTGCCACGCTGTCGGCCGGCTCCATGGCCAAGGGGCTGTTCGCCGGTGCTCTGGGCTTTGCGGTGTCCACCGTAGGGATCGCGCCGGTGGAAGCGATTCGCCGCTTTACGTTCGGCCTGCCCGAACTGAACGGCGGTTTTTCGATGCTGACGGTGATGATCGGCATGTTTGCCGTGGCTGAAATCATCAAGCTGGCCGAGAACGGCCGCTTTGCCAAACAAGGCAAGGCGCAATCGGTCAGCATGAAGAACATCAAGGGCTTCGGTTTTTCGATCAAGGAGTTTCGCGAACAACTGCCCAACGCGTTTCGCTCGGGCCTGATCGGCCTGGGGATCGGTATCCTGCCGGGCATTGGTGCGGGCACCTCGAACCTGGTGGCCTACATCATCGCCAAGAAACGCGCCAAGGACCCGGAATCGTATGGCAAGGGCAACATTGGTGGGGTTGTCGCCAGTGAGACCGCCAACAACGCCGGTATCGGCGGTGCGATGATGCCGTTGATGACGCTGGGCATTCCAGGTGACACCGTCACCGCGATCATGCTGGGCGGTTTCCTGATTCATGGCATCCAGCCAGGCCCCTTGCTGTTCATCAGCCAGGGTCCGCTGGTCTACACCATCTTCGCGGCACTGATCGTCGCCACGTTCATGATGCTGTTCATGGAGTTCTACGGCCTGCGCCTGTTCATCAAGCTGCTGGATGTGCCCAAGCACATTCTGCTGCCGATCATCCTGGTGCTGTGTGTCGTGGGGGCCTTTGGCTTGTCCAGCCGCCTGTTCGATGTCTGGTCGATCTTGCTGTTTGGTGTGCTGGGGTATGGTTTCGTCAAGGCCGGCATGCCGGCGGCGCCGTTCATCATCGGCTTTATTCTCGGGCCGATGGCTGAAACCAACCTGCGCCGCGGCCTGATGCTGTCGGACGGCAACTTCATGGCTTTCCTGTCGAACCCTATCGCAGCCTCGTTCCTCGGCCTGGCGTTGGCGTTTATCGTCTGGCAGGTGTACAGCGCCATGCGCCCGAAAAAGAGTGCGATCGACGAGATACTGCGGACCTGAGGCATGAAGATTCGGGACCTGTAGAAACGCTTACGCATGATGCATAAAAAACTCGCTGATTCAGCGAGTTTTTTTATGGTTCAGAAGCCGCTGACGTCAGCAGTCCATCCCACGTCATGCTGACAGACCAGCATTCAGGCGTGAGCAAGGTACCAGCGCCAGTCCTGCTCTGTGACTTCAGCATTGAATGTACGCAACTCGCGCCACTTGATCGCCAGGAACACCTTCAGGAATTCAGCGCCCAGCGCCTCGCGTGCCCACGTCGAACGTTGCAGCGCCTGTAATGCGGTAAGCCAGTCGGTGGGTAGAAAGTCGGTCGCTTGCTCATAGCCATTGCCTTCAGTTGCCGCGCCCGGATCGCTTTGATGAGTGATGCCGTGGTGAATGCCTGCCAGTACGGCGGCAGCGGCGAGATAGGGGTTGGCATCGGCACCGCAAATGCGGTGCTCGATGTGCCGGCTTATCGCGGGGCCGCCGGGCACACGCAACGACACCGTACGATTGTTGACGCCCCAGCTTTTGGCCAGGGGCGCGTAACTGCCGGCCTGGAACCTGCGGTATGAATTGGCATGGGGGCAGAATATCGCCAGCGAGTCCAACAAGGTGGCCATCATCCCGCCAATGGAGTGACGCAACAGCGGCGTACCCTGGGGGTCATCGCTCGCATACAGGTTGTTACCCTGCGCGTCGGCCAGACTCACATGCAAATGCAGGCCGCTACCGGCCTGATCGCCGAATGGCTTGGCCATGAAACATGCTTGCAGCCCGTGTCTGTTGGCCACTCCTTTGACCAGGCGCTTGTAACGTACGCCTTCATCAATGGCCTGGAGTGCGTCGAAACGATGCTCCAGCGTCAGCTCGAACTGGCCTGGCGCATACTCGGAGATTGCCGTACGCACGGGTAACCCCTGGACGGCGCAGGCCGCGTAGAGGTCATCAAGAAACGGTTGGTACTGCTCCAGTTCGTACACGCCATACACCTGCGGGGCAACAGGGCGTACGCCATTGGCTTGCAACGCCGGCTGCGGCCGACCGTTGGCGTCGCGCTGCCGGTCCAGCAAGTAGAACTCCAACTCAACCGCCATCACCGGATGGAAACCATCGGCTTTGAGCCGCTCGATGGCCTGCACCAGTACATGGCGCGGGTCGGCCGGCGCAGCGGGCATCCCTTGGGTCGGATGCATGCTGACCTGCACTTGACCGGTGGGGCTGCTGCGCCAGGGTTGCAGGGTCAGGCTGCCCGGCAAGGGGTACGTCCAGCAATCCGCGTCAGCGACATCCCAGACCAGGCCGGTGTCGTCTACGTCCTCGCCCTGCACGGTCAGGGCAAGGATGGAGCTTGGCAGGGGCCGACCATGCTCATAGATCGCCAGTAGCTCGTCACGATGCAACAGCTTGCCTCGTGGAACACCATTGGCATCGATCAGGAATAACTCGATGCTCAGAACTTCAGGGTGAGCGGCCAGAAAATCCTGGGCCTCTTTTTTATCAGCATATTGCATGTCACACCTCTTGGCGCTCATTCAAACGGATTGGCATTCGAGAATCGTGGCGTTCATGAAGGCATGACCCGCGCCCCGGGAATGGCAAGCAACGTGGTGAGCGCGTTATCCAGCTCAGCGATCAGCCTGTCGATATCGGCCTCACTTGTCTGTGGGCAGCACAGGGTCATGTTGTGAAAAGGCGTGATCAGGATGCCGCGATTGATCAGGTACAGGTGCAGGGCCATTTGCAGGCTGTCATGAAAGGCCGCCTCGGCCTGGGCGCCGGTTCTGGGCGAGGTGGCACAGAATTGAAACTCACAGCGAGCCCCCAACTCGGTGACAGACCAACCCAGTTGGTGGCGTTTGAACAAGGCTCGAAATCCGTGCGCCAGTCTTGAGGCCAGGGGCAGCATGTGCTGGTAGGCCGATTCGGTCATGACCTCTTCGAGGCTGACGCGCATGCAACGCATCGCCAGCGCATTGGCGGACAGCGTCGTTCCCATGCCGCTGTGCCCATGCCCGCCCCCCGCTTCGCTGATGGTTTTCTGCACGTCGCGCATGGCCAGGGCAACCTGCTCGGTCACACCAAACACCGCGCAAGGTATGCCTCCCGCGATGGGTTTACCCACCACGAAAAAGTCGGGTTTCAAATCCCATTGGCGGGTGCATCCACCCAGGCCAGTGGAAATGGTATGGGTCTCATCAATGACCAGCAGGCTGCCGTATTTGAGGGTCAACTCTCGGCACTTCTGCATGAACCCCGGATCGGGCAGCACCATGCCGATGTTCGTCATCGCCGGCTCGCACATCAGCGCGCACACATCGCCCTGGGCTAAAGCAGTCTCCAGTGCGTCCACATCGTTGAACGGGATCGATCGACTGTATTGAGTCAAGTCGTAGGCCTGGCCCACAAGACCTGCACGGGGCACTGTTTTGCCGTCGCGGTAGCGCACCATGACGTCATCCACAGTACCGTGATAGCAGCCGTCGAACACCAGCAAGACGTTGCGTTTGGTAATCGCGCGCGCCCAGCGCAACACATAACGGTTGGCGTCCGTCGCAGTGGCGGTCACCTGCCAGTAAGGCAGCCCGAATCGCTCAGCCAGCAACTCGCCGCAGACCACCGCGTCTTCGCCGGGCAGCATCGTGGTCAAGCCAATATTCGCCTGCTCGGCTATTGCGCGAGCAACAGGATCAGGTGAATGACCAAACATCGTGCCGGTGTCGCCCAGGCAAAAATCTATGTACTCATGACCGTCAACATCGGTGAAGCGCGCCCCTTTGGCACGCTGGACGAAGAGTGGCGAAGGCATGGACCAATCGCTCATCCAGTGCATGGGCACACCGTTGAACAGATTCGCCCTGGCGCGTTTGGCAAGCCCTATTGACGTTGGGTTGTTTTCTATAAAACGAGCACGCTCGGCGGCGGTAAAAGCAGCAATCGCTGATTCACTAATTCCACTTTTCGACATGATCAACACCCTATGTAAATTACAAAAATCAGTTAAAATCCGTGCCGCTCAGAGAGAAACTATCCAACACCGCATTGATGCTTGTCGGCGCCTGACGGATGCATTGATACGGTACGGCGAACTTACCCATTCTTCGAAACATCGCGCTTTTATAGCGCGCAGTGACAGGCCCATTCTTGACGTCAGGCGTGAGGGGATTTGTTCTCGACCAGACAATTCCCGCCATCCACCACCAGGACTTCACCGGTGATGTAACTGGCGTCAGGCGACGCCAGAAATGCAACCGCCGCCGCCACTTCGCGGGGGTTGCCCGCGCGTCCAATCGGGGTAAAACGCCCCGCCTCTGTTTCAGCCGGCGTGGTGGAGCCGGTGGTGATCCATCCCGGAGCCACGCTGTTTACGGTAATTCCCTGCCTGGCGACTTCAAGTGCAAGCCCCATGTTCATACCCACCATCGCGGCCTTGGCGGCGCTATAAGCGGCTTCACCAGGATTGCTGCACCGGGTGCCCGTGGTGGAACTGATATTGACAATGCGCCCGTAACTTCTCGCCTTCATACCAGGCAAAACAGCGCGGGTCAGAAGAAACGCCGTGGTCAAATTTCTGGCCAGTGAAAGATTCCACTCATGCAGTTCCATCGTTGCCAATTCCGAGAAAACCTCAGGGCTTCCTTGCATGGCCATACCGGCGTTATTTACCAGAATATCGACCCGCCCCCAGACTGACTCTGCCCATAGGCCGAATTCACGCACCTGACTTTCATCAGTGAGGTCAGCGGGTCGGCCTTCAACGTCGAACCCTTCAGCGCGCAGCGCTTTCACCCGATCCAGAATACGAGCGCTGCTCGCAGTGATGATCAACTTCACTCCGGATGCACCTAGCCTGCGAGCGATGGCCATTCCGATCCCGGCTTCACTTCCGGCACCGCTGACGAGTGCAACATGCCCTCTAAATTGCGTATCCAACATGGTGTGCCCACGTATTTAATTTGAAAGAGAGTAGAAACTAGGCGAATAAACCTGATACATAAAGACGATCATCATCAGAAAATTTGACAACACCTATGGCGTTTACCAGTGAGTCACTTAAAATTTTCCTCTCGGTCATCGACAGCGGATCCTTTTCGGCGGCGGCGCGAAAATTAGGCCGGGTCCCCTCGGCCATCAACATGGCGGTGTCGCAGCTTGAAGCCGAGCTGGATTTGTTGCTGTTTGACCGATCAACCCGCAAAGCTATTCCTACGCCTGCCGCCAAGGCACTCGAGCCCCAGGCACGACAGGTCGCCAGCCAACTGAACCTGCTGGACGCCCATGCGCTGCAGCTTCATCAGGGGTTGGAAGAGCGCTTGGTCCTTGCGATGGCGCCGGAGTTGCAAACAGGCATCTGGAATCGTCCGCTGTCCGTTATCGCCAGGGAATTTCCCACGCTTGAAATCGAAATTCGCTCCGCGTCCCATCCGGAGGCAATGCGCATGCTCCATGAAGGGCGTGTGCAATTGGCGCTTGGGTTCGAACGACCAGGGCTTGACGAGCGCGAGACATTTCTTGAGGCGGGGAGCCAATTGTTAATCGCGGTTGCTGCTCCAGATCACCCCGCGGCCGCCGGTAAAGAAAGCCCTTTGAGTGAGGAGCAACTGGTCAACGTTCGGCAGATCATCGTCGCTACCGGAGGACCTGCAGACTCTGACCCACGTGTTGTGCTGTCGCGGCGGATTTGGCACAGCGACAATTATCTGGCCACGCTGGACCTGGTGCAGCAAGGATTGGGTTGGGCTTATCTTCCAAAATCGCTGGTACACCCTCTCATCATGTCAGGCGCCTTGACGGAGGTGGTGTTTGACTACATGCCGAGTCAGATGCGGCTATGGGTCGATATCATCTGGGTAAAAAACCGGCCCCTGGGACTGGGCGCGCTTCGTTATCTGAGCCTGATACGCGAAATTGCGGAGGGAGAGCCTCGTCGTATTTGATGAGTAAAAGTGCACATTGAGGCTGGCGGCGGGGTCCAGATGCGGCCCGACGGTTGGCTCACAAGAGCGACTTTCGTCATCCATCACGCAGCCATCGCCAAGTGCGATGGCCTCCTCACTAATGCCTTCTAGATGCCTGTGCTTCCCCGCCCATCAAAGCGCAGTCTGGAGACGACGGTTCTCGGCAACTGTCATAGCGCCCCCTTGGGTATCGCTCCCATCGGCATCAATGGGCCACTGTTAGTTTCCAGCGGAGACGCCGCAATCAATCGCCATGTCCGCGCCAGTGATGGATCGCGCACCGGGTTGGGACAGGAAAAACGCCAGCTCGGCAACTTCTTCCGGCTGGATAAATCGGGCTCGGGCACCTTGGGGGTACTTGTCCAACAGATCCTGATAGTAGGCCTGAGGGTCTCCCTGCCCATATTGAGTGGCTTGAAATTTGAGCATTGGGGTTTCGATATCACCTGGGGAAATAGCGTTGCAGCGCACGCCAAAGGGTGCCAGGTCCAATGCCAGGGTTTTTGTCAGCAGGGTCACGCCGCCCTTGCTTGCGCAATAAGCTGCGGCGTTTCGATTGCCTTGCCGGCCAGCATCGCTTGAAATATTCAGAATCGAACCCTCTGATAGTTTCAGATGGGGAATAGCGGCTGAGCACATGAAGAACGTAGCCTTTAGGTTCACGTCTAGAACGAGGTCAAAATCCTCTTCGGTAAAAGCTTCAACCGGACCTTCGCGCCACACTCCCGCAGCGTTGATCAATACATCAAGCCGGCCCATCGCCATAACGGCTGCATTAACGGCTGCATCACACACAGCGGGTTGGCGGATATCACCGCAAAAAATACCTGACACCTGATATTCAACCTGTAGGTCCGCGAGCTTTCCCGCGTCCAGATCTGTCGCGAAAACCTTGAAGTCTTCATTTGAAAAACGCTCAACCAGCGCGCGACCAACACCACCTGCTGCGCCAGTGACAAGTACAGTTCGAGGGACCATGGAATCTCCTGCCAAGAAAGAGTTTAAGAACATCTAGGGTGCATCCAGACTCAAAGAGCCTTGTTCTCGACCCAGCAATTCCCGCACTCCGGGCTCCCTTGCATGGATGCTGACGTTGTGGAGGTGGAATTTAGGCGCTTTTATCTGATTGAAAAAAGACGATTAATATCAGAGAAATTGACAATGCCATGGTATTTACCAGCGAGGTAATAAAGGTCCTTCTCTCGGTCATGGACGCTGGCTCTTTAGGACGGGTTGCACGAGTAAGGGTGTCCAGAATCAGATAGCAGATGGAACAGAGGCCTGAGTTGTGAGGTTCAATCCTTACTCCAACGAGCACCAACCCGCCGCAGTGAAGATCGAACAACTCATCAACCCCTTCGTTACTATCCGTCTGGCTCAGCGCTTGTGTAGCCGCTCACCAGACCGCGATATGCGAATCCGCCCGTGGTTCGGTGCCCCCGCACAACACCCCGGTGACCGGGTCGCGCAAGATGATCTGCCCGCGCCCGTAGTCGGTCAGGTCGCTGTCGGTCTGCACCTTGTGACCGCGCCGTGCCAGCGCATTGACCAGGTCGCGCGAGGCGCCGTGTTCGATGCCGACCTTCATCTCGCCCAGCCATTGCCAGCGCGGCGCGTCCAGTGCTGCCTGGGGGTTAAGGCCGAAGTCCACCAGGTTCATCACCATCTGCACATGGCCCTGGGGCTGCATGTAGCCGCCCATCACGCCGAACGGACCCAGGGCCTGGCCATCCTTGCTGAGAAAGCCGGGGATGATGGTGTGGAAAGTTTTCTTGCCCGGGGCCAGGCAGTTGGCGTGCGTCGCGTCGAGGCTGAATTCCTGCCCGCGATTTTGCAGGGCGATGCCGCTGTCGGGCAGCACCACGCCAGAACCGAAGCCGTGGTAGTTGCTCTGGATGAACGAAACCATATTGCCTTCGGCATCCGCCGTGGCCAGGTACACCGTGCCGCTGGCATGGGGATCGCCAGGCCTGGGCGGCTGGGCCTGCTCGCCAATCTGGCCACGGCGGCGGGTGCTGTAAGCGTCGCTGAGCAGGTCGGCCACGGCCATGCGCATGTGCGCAGGGTCGGTGATGTAGTGCAGGCCGTCGCTGTAGGCCAGCTTCATGGCTTCCAGCTGGCGATGCCAGGTCTGCTGGCTGTCGCGGTGATCGAAGCTGAAGCCTTCGAGGATCTTCAGCGCCATCAGGGCGACCAGGCCCTGGCCACTGGGCGGGATTTCCCAGACGTCGACGCCACGGTAGTTGATGTGGATGGGCTCGACCCATTGCGCGCGGTAATCCTTGAGGTCGCAGGCACGCAGGTAGCCGCCGCTGGCGCGGGAATGAGCCTCCAGGCGCTCGGCCAGGGAGCCTCGGTACAGGCTTTCGCAGCGAGTGGCAGCCAGCTCTTCTAGGGTGCGGGCCTGGGCCGGGTTGCGGAAGATTTCCCCGGCGCGTGGCGCACGGCCATCGATCAGAAAGGTGTCGAACCAGGCCTGCAGCACGTCGTCGCGGTGCGGGCTGAACTCGTTCAAGGCGATCTGCCATTGATGGGCAACCACCGGCGACAGCGGGAAACCGTCGCGTGCCAGGCTGATGGCGGGTTGCAGCAATTGGGCAAAGGGTAATTTGCCAAAACGTTGCGACAGCTCCGCCCAGGCCGATGGGCAGCCAGGTACGGTCACCGGTGTCCAGCCATACAGCGGCATCTGCTCATGCCCGGCCGCCTTGACCTTTTCGATACTCAAGGCCGCCGGGGCATGGCCGTTACCGTTCAGGCCATGTAACTGCCCCTTGCACCAGACCAGGGCGAAGGCATCGCCACCCAGGCCACAGCCCGTCGGTTCCACCACTGTCAGGGCGGCGGCCGTGGCGATGGCCGCGTCGATGGCGTTGCCGCCCTTTTGCATGATTTCGATGCCCGCCTGTGCGGCCAGCGGCTGGGATGCAGCGACCATGCCGCGACGCGCGAACACACTTTGGCGTTGCGACGCATAGGGGTATTCGTGAGCAGAGAATTTCAACATGGCAAAGGCCCTTCAAGAAAAGTCATAACACGCGGCTGAGAAAGGCCCGGGTACGCGGATGGCTGGGGCAGCTGAAAATCTGCTCCGGCGGCCCCTGTTCAATCAGTTCACCTTGATCGAGGACCACCACCCGGTCGGCCACTTCACGGGCAAATCCCATTTCATGCGTGACCACGACCATGGTCATGCCCTCCTCTGCCAGTTCCTTCATCACCTGCAAGACCTCACCGACAGTTTCCGGGTCAAGGGCGCTGGTGGGTTCGTCGAACAGCATGGCCTGAGGTTTCATTGCCAGCGCACGGGCGATCGCCACCCGTTGCTGCTGGCCGCCAGAGAGCATCGACGGGTAATGGCCGGCCTTGTCCGCCAGGCCGACCCGCGCCAACAGACCGTGAGCCTGCTCCAGTGCCTGGGCACGCGGCACGCCGAGCACCTGGATCGGTGCTTCGATGATGTTTTCCAGCGCGGTCATGTGGGTGAACAGGTTGAAGCGCTGGAACACCATGCCGATGTCGCGGCGCTGGCGGGCGATGTTGCGCTCAGAATCGCGCACAAGGCTGCCATCGCTGCGCTCGCGATAGCCCATGGCGCGGCCGTTGACACGGATACGCCCGCCCTGGATGTCTTCAAGCAGGTTAATGCAACGGATAAAGGTGGTCTTGCCAGAGCCCGATGCGCCGATCAGTACCACCACCTCGCCGCGGCGTACTTGCAGGGAAATACCCTTGAGGATCTGCAACGTGCCAAACGACTTGTGGATGTCCAGTGCCTCGATGATCAACTCGTCACTTTGGTGCGCCATGGCTAACGTCCCCTCAGCAGTTTCAGGGTGCTGCGACCGAACATACGGCTGGCCGCAGGTGGCGTTGCGCAAGGTCTGTCGGACCGGCCAACGCGGCTTTCCAGCCAGCGCTGAAAAAATCCCCACAGGGTGGTCAGCGTCAGGAAGTACAGCGCGACCACCAGGTACAACTCGAACACGCGGAACGTCGCCGACGTGATCATTTGCGTACTGAGCAGCAGCTCCTGCACACCGATCACGCTGACCAGCGTGGTGTTCTTGAGCATCACGTTGAACTCGTTGCCCAGCGGCGGCACGATCACCCGGAACGCCTGGGGCAGGACAATGCGCCGCATCAACTTGGCAAAGCCCATGCCCAGGGAACGTCCGGCTTCGTACTGGCCCTTGTCCACCGCGCCGATACCGGCACGGATAATCTCGGCCATATACGCGCCTTCATTGAGGCCCAGCGCAATGATCGCCGCCTGGATGTTGCCGGGGATGATCAGGCCGAACAGCTCGATATCCTCAAAGCGAAAAATCCCGCCCGCCGCCAGCGCCGTGTACAGAAACACGATCTGCACCAGCAACGGTGTGCCGCGCATCAGCCATACATAAAAGCGTACCGGCAGGTGCAACAGTGGATTGCTCGACAAGCGCAGCAGCGCCGCCGCCAGCCCCAGACCGCAGCCCAACAGCATCGCCAGCACGCTGATCAGGCACGTCAGCCACAGCCCGGTGAGGTACACCCCGCTGGGCTGCAACAGGTACTGCCAGAACACATCCCAATTGAAATTCATCGCCGGTTTGCCTCAGTCGAGTGTGTCGCTGCTGACATGCCATTTATTCAACAACTGCACGTAGCGCCCGTCGCTGCGCATGTCGCTGATGACCTGCTGCACGGCAGTAGTCAATTGCGGATCATCCTTGCGCATACCCAGGCCGGTGAGGATGCGACTGAAGGCCGGCACACCCTCCTGGAATAGGTCCGGAGCCATCGTGGCGTAATAGCCTGCCGTTTCCACCGTGGTGCCGTAGGCGTCGACCTGGCTGATGCGCAGCGCCTGGAAGGCATCGGTGTCGGTGTTGTAGACCACCAGCTTCATCGGTGGCTTGCCCGCCTTGGCGAGGCTTTCATTCTGGGTATCCAGCAGGGTCTTGACGGTGGAGCCGTTGAGCACGGCGACCTTATGCCCGGAGAGATCACCCAGCGTCTTGATGCCCTTTGGATTGCCCTTGGGCACGACCACCGACTGGCTGGAATACATGTAGTTGACGATATCGATCACTTCGCGCCGCTCGGGCTTGTCGAACAGTTGATCAACGATCATGTCGCACTGCCCGGCAAGCAAGGCAGGCACCAGACCCGAGAACGGAATCACCCGCCATTGCACCTGTTTGTTGTCCAGTTGCCTGGCAATTTCAAGCCCCAGGTCGACGGTGAGTCCCCGGGGTTTCTGGGCTTCGTCGAACGAAACCAGGGGCGGTGAATCCATCCCCGAGCAGTAGACGAGCTTGTCGACTTTCTGCAGACGCTCTGGCACCTGGGGCGCAGCGATGGCCCATTGTGCGCAAAGACCAAGAGAGACAGCGACCAGCAAGACGCTAGGTTTATGCATGACCAGACACTCCACTTCGTTGAATAACGGGGCAGGAATCGACGTCTAAACACGAGCGGGTTCGGACCCGCCTCTCCTATTGTTTCGATTGCAGAAATTGACTCAGCGCCGGCACGGTGCCTTCGATGTGCTCGCGCACCACGGCTTCGGCGCGGGCGGCGTCACCGGTGCGAATCGCGTCGAGGATCACGGCGTGTTCCTGCCGCGCGCTCAAGGGCTTTTCGCTGTGCTGTAACCACAAGCGCATGGGCGCTTCCACCAACGAGTACAGGGCCGAAATCTGCTTCATCAGGCGCGGGCGACCGCTGAGGCTGCACAGGTATTCATGAAAGGCGCGATGACGGCGGACCCAGGCGGCACTCTCGTCGCGATAGTCATCCATCTCGTCCAGCAGGCGCTCAAGCGCTGCGAGCTGGCGCTCGTCAATGCGACTGACCGCGACACGCACCGCCAGGCCCTCCAGCGCGCTGCGCATTTCGAACACTTCATGCAGCTCGTCGATATCGAGGCCGCTGACAATGGCGCCGCGGTTGGGTCGCAGGGTTACCAGCCCCTGGGCGTCGAGGCGGCGAAAGGCTTCGCGTACCGGCATACGGCTCATGCCGATCTCGCTGGCAATGTCTTCGGCGATCAGGCGGTCACCCTTGCGGTAGCGACCGCAGCAGATTGCATCAAGGAGAAAGTTATAGGCTTCCTCCTCGGCCGTGAGGGGCTGACGGTCGATGTAGGCAGGGGCAAATTGCATGGCATGGCACCTTTGTATTTTTGTATCCAATTATCCACAGATACAAAAGCAGGATGTGTGCCAAGGAGTCTGGTCGTGTGTTAACCAGTTGATTTAATTTGGATCTTTAGGCTGATTGCAGGGAGGACGCGGGAGTCGGGCAAGGTTATGTGCTACCAAATGGCGCAGCGGCTTCCCATTTTCGTGCAGGAAAGTAGCGGATGTGTGTTGAGGGGGCTGATCAAGGTGTGGGGGCAGATCGAAGTATCAGAAAGATTTCACAGTCACTTTTCGCGCTTTTTGTACACGCACAAAAAAGCCGATCTAGCTGATCGGCTTAACTGTCTGATTTTACTCAGGAATATTGGTCGGGACGGAGTGATTCGAACACTCGACCCCTTGCACCCCATGCAAGTGCGCTACCGGGCTGCGCTACGCCCCGACTCCGGTCTTACAGTACTTCCCATGTTGCGGAAGTGGTGAGGAATATACCCTAAGCGTTTGAATTATGGAAGCATTTCGCCGAACTGATTTTATGCCTTGAGTAGATCCAGCACATCTTCCAGCTCGTTGATCATCTGCCGAATCATCTGCTTGTACTGCTGGGTATCGTCCTTGGGCTCGCCAGTGGTGAGGCGCAGGCGCGCCCCGCCTATGGTAAACCCCTGGTCGTACAGCAGGCCGCGGATCTGACGGATCATCAGCACATCCTGGTGCTGATAATAACGACGATTCCCGCGGCGCTTGACGGGGTTGAGCTGGGGAAACTCCTGTTCCCAATAACGCAAAACGTGCGGTTTTACCGCGCAGAGCTCGCTGACCTCACCAATGGTGAAGTAGCGTTTGCCCGGTATGGGCGGCAACTCGTCGTTATGGCTTGGTTCCAGCATAAGCTTCAACTCGGGCTTTGAGTTTCTGCCCTGGACGAAAGGTTACGACACGGCGAGCTGTAATGGGGATTTCCTCCCCTGTCTTGGGATTACGACCCGGTCGCTGACGCTTGTCGCGCAGGTCGAAATTGCCGAAACCGGACAATTTCACCTGCTCGTTGTCTTCCAGCGCGTGTCGGATTTCCTCAAAGAACAGCTCAACCAGTTCCTTGGCTTCTCGTTTGTTCAGGCCTAGCTCATCGTACAGACGTTCGGCCATCTCAGCTTTCGTCAGAGCCCCCATACGTTATTTCCTTAACGTGGTGTTTAACCTTTCCTCAAGTGAGGTGAGGATTGCAAGCGTCGTTGCATTGACCTCATCGTCGTTAAGAGTGCGCGATGGATGCTGCCAGGTCAAGCCGACAGCGAGGCTTTTTCTATGCGGATCAATGCCTTTACCCTGGTACACATCGAACAGCCTGAGATCAGTGAGCCACTCGCCGGCATTTTCCCGGATCACCTCCAGCACGGCGCTGGCGGCCACGTCGCGGTCGGCCAGCAGTGCCAGGTCGCGGCGCACTTCAGGGAAACGTGACAGCTCGTGGAATTTCGGCAGGCGGCCTTCAGCCACTTCAGCCAGCACCAGCTCGAAGACAAAGACCGGTCGATCCAGGCCCAGGTTCTTTGCCAGTTCCGGATGAATGGCACCCAGGTAGCCGACTTCGCGCCCGTCGCGCTCGATCAAGGCCGTCTGGCCCGGATGCAGTGCCGGATGCTGGCCTGGCTTGAAAGTGAAGACATTCAGCGCACCGGCAAAACCCAGCACCGCTTCGACATCGGCCTTGACGTCAAAGAAGTCCACGACATCGCGGCCCTGCGCCCAGCCTTCCGGCAGACGGCTGCCACACACCACACCTGCCAGCATCGGCTCTTGCTTCAAGCCATCGAGCTGGCCGACGAAACGCAGGCCGCTTTCGAACAGGCGGACACGATCCTGCTGGCGATTGAGGTTGTGTTGCAACGCCTTGACCAGGCCCGGCCACAACGAGGAGCGCATGGCGGCCATGTCGTTGGAGATCGGATTGGCCAGCAGCAGCGGCTGGACGCCCGGGTTAAACAGTTCGAACCACTTGGGATCGATGAAGCTGTAGGTGATCGCTTCCTGATAGCCACGCGCAACCAGCAGGCGACGCAGCTCCGGCAGCTCGCTACGGGCTTCGGCCCTGGCCTGCGGTGCCAGGCGCGCCTGCGGGTAGCGAACCGGCAGGCGGTTGTAACCGTACAGGCGTGCCAGCTCTTCGATCAGGTCGATTTCCAGGCTGATATCGAAACGATGACTTGGCACGTTGACGAGCCACTCGCCTTCGGCCTGACGAGTCGGCGTCAGGTCAAGGGCGGCCAGCAGACGCTCGACTTCGCTCGCCTCGATGGCCAGGCCCAGCATCTGCTCGATGCGGTTGGCACGCAAGGTGATTGGCGCGATCGACGGCAGGTGCTGCTCGCTGGCGACCTCGACGACCGGACCGGCTTCGCCGCCGGTGATGTCCAGCAACAGGCCGGTGGCCCGCTCCATGGCTTCGCGGGCCAGTTGCGAGTCGACGCCGCGCTCGTAACGGTGCGAAGCATCGGTGTGCAGGCCGTAGGAACGGGCCTTGCCAGCGACGGAAATGGTGTCGAAGAAAGCACTTTCCAGGAAGATGTCCTGGGTCTTGGCGGTCACACCACTGTGCTCGCCGCCCATCACGCCGGCGATGGCCAGTGCGCGCTGATGGTCGGCAATCACCAGGGTATCGGCACGCAGAGTGACTTCCTGGCCGTCGAGCAGGACCAGCTTCTCGCCCTCCTCGGCCATGCGCACGCGGATCCCGCCGTTGATTTCGGCCAGGTCGAACGCATGCAAGGGCTGACCCAGCTCCAGCATCACGTAGTTGGTGACATCGACCGCGGCATCGATGCTGCGCACATCCGAGCGACGCAGGCGCTCGACCATCCACAGCGGCGTCGGCCGCGACAGGTCGACGTTGCGGATGACGCGCCCCAGATAACGCGGGCACGCGTTGGGCGCCAGCACTTCGACCGGGCGCACTTCGTCATGGGCCACGGGCACTGCCGGCACCTGTACACGGGTGACCGGAGCGTCATACAGCGCACCGACTTCACGGGCCAGGCCAGCCACCGACAGGCAGTCGCCACGGTTCGGGGTCAGATCGACTTCAATGCTGGCATCGTCCAGCTGCAGGTAGACGCGGATGTCCTCGCCCACAGGCGCATCGGCCGCCAGTTCCAGCAGGCCGTCATTGCCCTCGCCCAGTTCCAGCTCGGCGGCCGAGCACAGCATGCCGTTGGACTCGACGCCGCGCAGCTTGGCCTTCTTGATCTTGAAGTCGCCCGGCAGTTGCGCGCCGATCATGGCAAATGGAATCTTCAGGCCGGGGCGCACATTCGGCGCGCCACACACCACCTGGAAAGTCTCGCCGCCATTGCTGACCTGGCAGACGCGCAGCTTGTCGGCGTCAGGGTGCTGCTCGGTACTCAGGACCTCACCCACCACGACACCGGAGAAAACGCCGGCGGCCAGCGTCACGCTGTCAACCTCAAGACCGGCCATCGACAGACGAGCGACCAACTCGTCACGGGATACCTGCGGGCTTACCCAGCCACGCAGCCATTGTTCACTGAATTTCATCCTGCTCTCCTGAAAGATTCGTTACGGGCCCGACTAGCGAAATTGCGCAAGAAACCGCAAGTCGTTGTCGAAGAACAGGCGCAAATCGTTGACGCCGTAACGCAGCATGGCCAAGCGCTCGACGCCCATGCCAAAGGCGAAGCCCTGGAATTGCTCAGGATCAATGCCGGACATGCGCAGCACGTTCGGGTGCACCATGCCGCAGCCCATGACCTCGAGCCAGCCGGTCTGCTTGCAGACCCGGCAGCCCTTGCCGCTGCACATCACGCATTCCATATCCACCTCGGCCGACGGCTCGGTGAACGGGAAGTACGAAGGACGGAAACGCACGGCCAGCTCTTTTTCGAAGAACACGCGCAGGAATTCTTCGATGGTGCCTTTCAGGTCGGCAAAATTGATGTCGCGGTCGACCAGCAGACCTTCGATCTGGTGGAACATCGGCGAGTGGGTGATATCGGAGTCGCTGCGATACACACGGCCCGGGCAGACGATGCGGATCGGCGGCTGCTGCAATTCCATGGTGCGGACCTGGACCGGCGAGGTGTGGGTGCGCAGCAGCATGTTCGCATTGAAATAGAAGGTGTCATGCATCGACCGGGCCGGGTGATGGCCTGGGATGTTGAGCGCCTCGAAATTGTGGTAGTCGTCTTCGACTTCCGGGCCTTCGGCAATGCCGTAGCCGATGTGCGTAAAGAACTGCTCGATCCGTTCCAGAGTGCGGGTGATCGGGTGCAGACCACCGGTGGTCTGGCCGCGGCCCGGCAGGGTCACATCGATGCACTCGGCCGCGAGCCGGGCAGACAGCTCTGCCTCCTCGAACGACGCCTTGCGTGCATTGAGAACCTCTGTGACACGCTCCTTGGCAACGTTGATCAGGGCGCCGACTTTCGGGCGCTCTTCTGCAGGCAGGTTGCCCAGGGTCTTCATCACCTGGGTCAGTTCGCCTTTCTTGCCGAGGTAGTGAACCCGGATTTGCTCCAGGGCATTGATATCTTCGGCGCTTTGCACAGCCTCAAGAGCTTGGGAGACCAGCGCGTCCAGGTTTTCCATGTACAGACTCCAGATACGAAATAGGGGAAGAGCGCAGGCTCTTCCCCTATTTATGACGTTCAATACCGACCCTGGAAACCAGGACCGGTGACTGTCGGGGACTTAGGCCAAAGTGGCTTTAGCTTTCTCGACAATCGCAGCAAACGCCGCTTTTTCGTTCACAGCCAGATCAGCCAGAACCTTGCGGTCGATCTCGATCGACGCTTTTTTCAGGCCAGCGATGAAACGGCTGTAGGACAGACCGTTGATACGCGCACCAGCGTTGATACGAGCGATCCACAGAGCGCGGAACTGACGTTTTTTCTGACGACGGTCACGGTAGGCGTATTGGCCTGCCTTGATAACCGCTTGCTTGGCAACACGGAACACACGCGAACGTGCACCGTAGTAGCCTTTTGCAAGTTTCAGAATCTTTTTGTGACGCTTACGGGCCATGACGCCACGCTTAACACGAGCCATGAGTTACTTCCTCTTAATTCTTGATCAAAATTAGCGCAGGCGGAGCATGCGCTCGACTTTTGCCACGTCAGACGCGTGCAGCTGGCTGCTTCCGCGCAGTTGACGCTTACGCTTGGTCGACATCTTGGTCAGAATGTGGCTCTTGAAAGCGTGCTTGTGCTTGATGCCGTTGGCGGTTTTCAGAAACCGCTTAGCTGCACCACTTTTCGTCTTCATCTTTGGCATGTTCGGATACTCCGCATTCAGTTGATAAACATAACCGCAAGGCCTGCCGTGCCCTGGTGGTTACTTCTTCTTTTTCGGGGCGATGACCATGATCAGCTGGCGTCCTTCCATCTTAGGATGCTGTTCGACGGCGCCGTACTCCACGAGGTCGGCTTCGACCCGCTTCAACAGCTCCATACCCAGCTCCTGGTGGGCCATCTCACGGCCGCGGAATCGCAAGGATACCTTGGCCCTGTCCCCGTCACTCAGGAAACGTACCAGGTTGCGCAGTTTTACCTGGTAATCCCCTTCCTCCGTCCCTGGACGAAACTTGATTTCTTTAACCTGGATCTGCTTCTGGTTTTTCTTCGCCGCAGCCACCTGCTTCTTCTTTTCGAAGAGCGATTTGCCGTAGTCCATGACTCGGCAAACCGGCGGTACTGCGTCGGCAGAAATCTCTACCAGGTCCAGTTTCGCCTCATCGGCGATACGAAGCGCTTCATCAATAGAGACGATGCCAATCTGCTCGCCATCAGCGCCAATTAACCGAACCTCGCGCGCCGAGATATTCTCATTGATCGGGGCTTTTGGTGCAGTTCGTTTATCTTGTCTCATATCACGCTTAATAGTAATTACTCCGAATCTTGGCGACCACGCCGGGAAACCGCTTGCGTAAGGAATTCAGCGAATTGGGCGACCGGCATCGAACCAAGGTCGGCACCTTCGCGGGTACGCACAGCGACGGTTTGCGTCTCTACTTCCCGATCCCCTATCACAAGGAGGTAAGGAACCTTGAGCAAAGTATGCTCGCGGATTTTAAAGCCGATTTTCTCATTTCTCAAGTCGGACTTGGCACGAAACCCGCTTTCGAGCAGAGTTTTTTCGACCTGCTGGGCAAAATCGGCCTGTTTATCGGTGATATTCATGATCACCGCCTGGGTCGGAGCCAGCCACGCAGGGAACGCGCCCTCGTAGTGCTCGATCAGGATGCCGATGAAGCGTTCGAACGATCCGAGGATCGCACGGTGTAGCATGACCGGGTGCTTGCGGCCGTTGTCTTCGGAGACATATTCGGCGCTCAAGCGGATCGGCAGGTTGAAATCGAGCTGCAGGGTACCACACTGCCAGACGCGGCCCAGACAATCCTTCAGAGAAAATTCGATTTTCGGGCCATAGAAAGCCCCCTCGCCCGGCTGCAACTGGTACGGCAGGCCGGCACTGTCCAGTGCGGCAGCCAGTGCACTTTCGGCGCGATCCCACAGCTCGTCGGAACCAACACGCTTTTCAGGGCGGGTCGACAGCTTGAGCTCGATGTCCTTGAAGCCGAAGTCGGCGTACACATCCAGGGTCAGCTTGATGAAAGCGGCCGACTCGGTCTGCATCTGCTCTTCGGTGCAGAAGATGTGTGCGTCGTCCTGGGTAAAGCCGCGTACACGCATGATGCCGTGCAGCGCGCCCGAGGGCTCGTTACGGTGGCAGGCACCGAATTCGGCCAGGCGCATCGGCAGCTCGCGGTAGCTCTTCAGGCCCTGGTTGAACACCTGCACGTGGCAAGGGCAGTTCATCGGCTTGATGGCGTAGTCGCGGCTTTCGGATTCGGTGGTGAACATGTTGTCGGCGTAGTTGGCCCAGTGCCCGGATTTCTCCCACAGGCTGCGATCGACCACTTGCGGGGTCTTGATCTCCAGGTAACCATTCTCGCGCTGGATCTTGCGCATGTACTGCTCAAGCACCTGGTACAGGGTCCAGCCCTGCGGGTGCCAGAACACCATGCCCGGCGCTTCTTCCTGGGTGTGGAACAGGCCCAGGCGCTTGCCGATCTTGCGGTGATCGCGCTTTTCGGCTTCTTCGATGCGCTGGACATAGGCTGCCAGTTGCTTCTTGTCGGCCCAGGCCGTGCCATAAACGCGCTGCAACTGCTCGTTCTTGGCATCTCCACGCCAGTAGGCGCCGGACAGCTTGGTCAGCTTGAAGGCCTTGAGGAAGCGGGTATTCGGCACATGCGGACCGCGGCACATGTCGACGTATTCTTCGTGGTAATACAGCCCCATGGCCTGCTCGTCCGGCATGTCTTCGACCAGGCGCAGCTTGTAGTCTTCCTGGCGCGCGGCAAACACCTCGATCACTTCGGCACGCGGCGTCACTTTCTTGATGACGTCGTAGTCCTTTTCGATCAACTGCTGCATGCGCTGCTCGATCGCCGCCAGGTCATCCGGCGTGAAAGGGCGCTCGTAGGCGATGTCGTAATAAAAGCCTTCGTCGATCACCGGCCCGATCACCATTTTGGCGGTCGGGTACAACTGCTTGACGGCATGACCGACCAGGTGGGCGCAGGAGTGGCGGATGATTTCCAGGCCTTCCTGATCCTTGGGGGTGATGATCTGCAGGCTGGCATCGGTGCTGATCAGGTCGCTGGCGTCGACCAGCTTGCCGTCGACCTTGCCGGCGACGGTGGCCTTGGCCAGGCCTGCGCCAATGGACAGCGCGACATCGGCGACCGACACGGGGTGATCGAAAGAACGTTGGCTGCCGTCGGGAAGAGTAATGGTGGGCATGGCGCCTCCTCTCCTAGTGGTGACCCCTACCAAAGGTCACGTGGGTTGGGATGAGCCAGTACGCGATCCGGTGGTATGCCTGCCTCACAGTGGCAGGAGCCTTGAAGGCCAACCTTGAACCGAACCGGATGACTGGATTGTACGAAACCGGTTGTAACAAGCCCGCCGGCGTGCAAGGTCGCCCTGCAATGGGCAGACACACAATACGCAACAGGACGCGCATCCTAGCACAGCTCCCCGAATAGACACGTATCAGCCTGAAAATAGATCAAATTCGTCTATCGGGCTGAACCGTCGAGCCTGAAGATCGTCAGAACAGGTGTCCCGATTTTCTACATACGTTCCAGTAAAGGAGAACACCATGAAGCTTCCAAGCCGTTCTGCACTTCTCTCCTGCCTGATCCTGGCCGCCCCGCTGGGCGCCCAGGCGGCCATGGACTCCACCACCCGCAGCGATTTCACCGAGCAATGCGTCAGCGCGGCCAAACAGCAGAAACTGGACGATAAAAGTGCCAAGGCCCACTGCGAGTGTGGCGCCAAACAGATCGATGCCAACTTCAGCGACAAGGAAATTGCGGCCATGAACAACGCTTCTGCCGCCCCGGACCCTGCGCTGGCCAGCAAACTGCAGAAGCTGGTAGCGCAGCATTGCGTGAAATAAAAATCCGGCAAACATCCTGAGCAATATTTGACCGACACCTTCAAGGCCCTTTGATTACGGGGCCTTGGGCTCCTGCGACAGCCCTCTCGGACACCCCTGCGCGTGCCCCGCCACCTGCTTGTGGCGCAAGCGATATCGCACCGCAGCGCCCATCCCCGATAAAGTTTCTACCTAAATGGCGCGTCTTCCGTGCATTTGGACTATGATAGCGGCGTGTGCCCAGTTGGCCTGAGCAGCACGTTATTGAAATTCATGTTTCCGGAGATTCACCATGTCCAATCGCCAAACCGGCACCGTTAAATGGTTCAACGATGAAAAAGGCTTCGGCTTTATCACACCTCAAGGTGGCGGCGACGATCTGTTCGTACACTTCAAGGCGATCAAATCCGACGGCTTCAAGAGCCTGAAGGAAGGTCAGACAGTGACCTTCATCGCTGCGAAAGGCCAGAAAGGCATGCAGGCAGAAGAAGTCACAGTGGTCTGATTCACCGACCCTGCTGGCATAAAAAAACCCCGTCATTCGTGACGGGGTTTTTTTATGCCTGGGCATCCATCAGCCACAGTTGACGCGGATGACCTTGCCTGTGGTATCGGTGTTGACGTTGACCCGCTCGGAACGGTATTCAAGAGTCACCATGTCGTTGGGGCTGAGGATACGGGCATCCATGGCGCCCGACTGGGTACGGACCTGATTAAGAAGCTCGAGCGTGGCTTGCTTGCCGACCGCAGACTGCGCGCCACTGGCATCGCAACGACCATCCCCGATCGAGCCTGACGCCGCCGGGGCTGCAGCCTCGGCAGTACGTGGCGCCTCGGCGGCAGGTGTCGGAGCAGACGTACTGCTGCAGCCTGCCAGTAACGATGTCACGGCGACAAAACCTAGTGTTGCGAATTTCCAGGGCATTACAGCCTCCTTTACCGATAAACAGATCAGACCCTTTGCGACCACGCCAGCACACAATGGTTGCACGTTGCAGTACAGGGAGCGCGAGTCTGCCTTAGCCTATCCGTCCAGGGGCCAGACAAATCGTCACAAAATATTAACCTGTGACCACATACCCGCGGCGTAAGTCGAAGTGCCAAAGTGCTCCAGCAATGGTTTACTGCACGCGCTCGACGAGCGTCGCGCAGCGGGTCGTTTTTCACACAGGATCTTTAGACACATGGCAACCGTATCCATAGAAGCGGATATCAAGGCCCGTTGGCCGCAGGGACAATGCGCACACAGCCCGGGCTCGGCAGAAGAACTCACCATCATCGCCATCGACCTGCTGATCAAGGAACTGGGCACCGAAAGTGCCCATGCCTTTATCAACCAGGTGCTGAGCCGTCATACGGCCTCAGGCACAACGGCCTGACTCTTACTTCAAGCGAGCCAGGCGGCGGGTCAAAAGATCGAAGAACCCCTGGGCATCACCGTTTTCGATCCACAGCACGTTTTCGGGCTGCTTGAGGGTGCCGTACCAGTCGGCGACGGTCTGACCGAAGCCAATGCCTTCGCGGCTATCGATGGCCATATGAATGCGCCGCCCGGTAAACAGTTCAGGCTGCAGCAGCCAGGCGATCACGCTGGCATCGTGTACCGGCCCGCCGGGCAGTCCGTAGTGCGCCATGTCGAGCTTGACGTATTCATTGAGAATATCCCCCACCCGCTTGCCCGCCTGATTATCCAGCGCTGCAATCTGCGCCAGGCGCGCCTCGCTGGTCAGGATCTTGTGGGTGACATCCAGAGGCACATAAGTCAGCCTGACGCCGCTATCGAGCACCACCTGGGCAGCATGCGGGTCGGCAAACAGGTTGAATTCGGCCGCCGGGGTAATATTGCCGCCGTTGAAATGCGCACCGCCCATCACCACCACCTCCTTGATGCCACGGGTGATTTCCGGTGCCTGGGTCAGCGCCAGGGCCAGGTTGGTCTGCGGCCCGAGCATGGCGATGGTAATGCTGTGCGCCGGGGCCTGGCTCAAGGTGCGGATCAAGTAATCGACCGCATTGCCCTGGGCCAGGCCCCTGGCAGGCTCATACACCGTCACGCCCGGCAAGCCTTCCTGGCCATGCACGTTGTCGGCATAGATCGGCGTGCGCACCAGGGGCCGCGGTGCGCCGGCGTACACCGGCACCTCTTCGCGCCCTGCCCACTCACGCGCCAGCCGCGCATTGCGCGAGGTCTTGTCCAGGCGCACATTGCCCGCCACGGTCGTGATGGCCAGCACATTGAGCTCTTCAGGCGAGGCCAGTGCCAATAACAATGCAACCACATCATCGGCGCCCGGATCGGTGTCGATGATCAGATCGCGCCTTTCAGCCCCCTGGACCGCTGCAGCTCCCAGCACAGACATCAGCACGACTCCTCTTAACAACCTATTTAACAGCGATATCCCTTTCATCCCACACTCCTTTTCCTTACTAGAACACCACTCCGGCCACCAGCGCCACGTTACTGTAGGGCTGGCACTCGCCGGTTCTTACAATGGCCTTGGCACGGCGGCTCAAGGCTTTCAACGCTTCATGGCTGATCCAGTCCGGCTGACCCAACTGACCGTCGAGCTGCAAAGTCTCGATCATCAGCAACGCCGGCGGCCTGGCCTCGATCATTTCGCGGGCCAGCACATGGCTTTCGACCTCCATTTCACTGAGCACCACATCCAGCACCCCGACGAAATCCGGCACGCCACGGGTCAGCGCCAGGTCGATCAACTCGACACCCGGCGGCACCGGCATGCCGGCGTCGACGATCATCAGAATGTCGCCATGCCCCAGAGAGGCGATGACCCGGGACAAGGCGATATTGAGCAACGGTGTTTTCTTCATGGCGCCAGCAGCCTGTGCACGTCGTCCAGCGAGGGAATGGAAGGCTGCGCACCGGCACGCGTCACCGACACTGCGGCGGCGGCCTGAGCGAAACGCACGGCTTGCGCCTGCGTCTGGCCCTGCGCCAGTGCCGCCGCCAGTGCGCCAATGAAGGTATCGCCTGCAGCGGTGGTGTCGACCGCCTGCACAGGATGCGCCGGCAGATGCTCACAGGCCTGGACACCGGCCAGCAGCACGCCCTGCCCGCCCAGCGTCACGATCACATTGCGGGCCCCGGCTGCGAGCAGAACCTGGGCGGCAGTGGCGGCCGAGGCCGGCGAGTCCACGTTCAGCCCGGTCAGTACCTGGGCTTCACTCTCGTTGGGGATCAGGTAGTCGATCAGCGGGTACCAGTCATCCGGCAATGGCTGGCTGGCCGGTGCCGGATTGAGAATCACCGTACAACCCAGCTCGCGTGCCCGGCGCAGGCTGTGCAGCACGGTCGGTGCAGGCACTTCAAGCTGGCAGACCACCACCTTGGCGCCGGCCAGAAGCGCATCGAAGCGCTCCACCGAGGCAGGCAGCAATTGCCCATTGCCGCCTTCGACAATGACGATTGCGTTCTGGCTGTGCTGGTCGACCAGAATCGAGGCAATGCCGGTACTGACTCCCGGCACCTGGGTCACGCCCTGACAGTCGACGCCCTCGACCAGCAGCGCCTCGCGCAGTTGCTGGCCATAGGCATCGTCACCGACACAGCCGAGCATGGCCACCGTGGCCCCAAGGCGTGCGACCGCCACCGCCTGATTGGCGCCCTTGCCACCCGGCACGGTGGCAAACGACTCACCGACCAGGGTTTCTCCCGGACGTGGCAGCCGCGGCACGCGCACCACCAGGTCCATGTTCAGACTGCCTATTACCACTACTTGTGCTTGCATGATCGTGGCCAGGGTCCTGTCGATAATGGAGTTTCAAATAGGTTGTCATAACGATCAGGCATCACCTGATACCTTCGAGGTCGACTCGCGCACGACTACACGGGGCTCGACCCTGCGCTTTTCCACTGGCAAGGCCGGATTGGCGATGCGCCGCAGCAGCATGGCCGCTGCCGTTTCGCCCAGTTGCGTGATGGACTGGCCCACCGTGGTCAGTGCCGGGTACACGTAGCGGCTGAGCTGGATATCGTCGAAACCAATGACCGACAGCGCCTGCGGCACGCGAACGCCCTGCTCGGCTGCGGCGCGTAATACCCCAATGCCGATCATGTCGTTGCCGGCAAAAATCGCCGTCGGCCGTTCGCCCTGCAACAGGCGTGCAGCGGCCTCGTAGCCGGCAGGGCTGGTGAAGTCGCTGTGTAGCGCCCAGTCGTCACGGGCCGGCAGGCCGGCCTGATGCAGCGCACGTCGATAGCCTTGCAGGCGCAACTCGGTCACCACGGTATGCCGGGGACCGGCAATGCAGGCAATGTGTCGATGGCCCAGATCAATCAGATGGCGGGTGGCCAGCCAGGCGCCCTGCTCGTGGTCGATCTGCACCAGATCCGCCTCCACGCCCTCCAGCTCGCGGTCGACGATCACCAGCGGCGTACGCACCGCCGACAATCCGCCTGCCATGCCCGCATCACCGTCGACCGAAGACACGATCAAGCCATCGACACGCTTCTCCAGCAGCACACGCAGGTAGCTGCGCTGTTTTTCCGGGTTGTCATCGGAATTGCACAGAATCACGCAGAAACCGTTGCGCTCGCAGTGGTCCTCGATGCCACGCGCCAGCTCGGCGAAGTACGGGTTGATGCCGTTGGGGATCAACAGGCCGATGGTCGCGGTCGCCTGGGCTTTCAGCGAGCGGGCCACGGCACTGGGCACGTAATCGAGCTGCACGATGGCCGCCTCGACCTTGAGCCGTACCGCATCGCTGACCGGGCGCGTCTTGTTCAGCACATGGGACACGGTGGTATAGGAAATACCGGCCAGCGCCGCAACGTCCTTGATCGTCGCCATGTCAGCCCTGCCGTTGTGCGCGATGACTGCGGTAGGTGTCGAGCACCACGGCAATCACGATGACCGCGCCAGTGATGATGCGCTTGGTCGGCTCCGTGGCGCCGATCTGCGCCAGACCGGCCGCCAGCACCGAAATGATCAGCACGCCGAAAAACGTGCTGATGATCGAGCCCCGTCCACCCATCAGGCTGGTCCCGCCGATCACCACGGCAGCGATCACTTGCAGCTCGAGGCCGGCACCGGCGTTCGGATCAGCCGCTTCCAGGCGGGAAATCTGGAACAGCGCAGCAACCCCGGCCAGCAAGCCCATCAGGGCGAACACCATGATCTTGTAGGGCTTGGGGTTGATACCGGCCAGGCGCACGGCCTCTTCGTTGGTGCCGATACCGATCAGGTAGCGACCAAACACTGTACGGGTCAGCACCGCCTGAGCAACGAAAATGACCAGCAAGGCGATCAGAAAGGACGGTGCGATACCAAAGGCGATGGGCTCCGACAGCCAGGCGAAGGCATCACCAATGTAGGCGGTGCGCGAGCCGGTCATCTGGTAAGCCAGCCCGCGCGCCATTTCCAGCACGCCCAGCGAGACGATGAACGACGGGATGCGCCAGGCCACGGTGATCGAGCCTGTCACGGCACCGGCCAGAGTGGCACAGGCGATGCCCAGCAAGGCGGCTGGAAATACGCTCCAGCCCCAACCCAGGATCGCGACGCTGACCGCCGACGCCGCCAGCGCCAGCACCGAGCCCACCGACAGGTCGATGCCGCCGATGATCAGCACCAGCGTCATGCCCACGGCCAGCACCATCAGGTCGGGAATCTGGTTGGCCAGGGTGCTGAAGGTCTGATAAGACAGAAAGTGATCGCTGAGCGATGAAAACAGCACGATCATCGCCAGCAACGCACCCGCCAGGCCCAGGTAGGTGCCCAGGCCAAAATACTGGCCGCCGCGCCGAATGGGCAGCGACGGTGCCACGGAGTCTTTGGAAGGAGTCATTGCACATGTCCGCTTGCGGCCTGGCCATTTGGCACCGCTTGTTGTTGATAACCGGCAAAAGCCGCTGCCAGCAGTTGGTCCTGCGTCCAGTGCTCACGCTCGAAGGTGTCGATCAGTTTGCCGGCTGATAGCACCGCGATGCGGTCGCAGATCAGCATCAGTTCGCGCAGGTCGCTGGACACCACCACCAGCGCCCGCCCCTGGCGGGTCAGTTCGCCAAGCAGCGCATAAATATCGAATTTGGCCCCCACATCAATGCCGCGGGTCGGCTCGTCGAACAGCATCACCGGGCAATCGCGCTCCAGCCAGCGCCCGATCACCACCTTTTGCTGGTTGCCGCCCGACAATTGCGAGACAAGCTGCCCGGGACCGGCACAGCGAATGCGCATGGCCTCGACCTGACGCTGTGCCAATGCCTGCTCACGCTGCGCACTCACCACCCCGCCACGGGCAATGCTGTGCATGTTGCCCAGCGCGACGTTGGCCGCAATCGACTGCGACAGCAGCAACCCTTCGCCCTTGCGGTCCTCGCTGATCAGCGCAATGCCGTGGCGCACCGCATCACTGGGCGAACCCAGCGTCACCGGGCGCAGCGGCTGGCCGAGCTCGACATGACCGCTGTCGGCGCGATCAGCGCCGTAGATCAGGCGCAACAACTCGGTGCGTCCCGAACCGACCAGGCCGGAAATGCCCAGAATTTCACCCTGGCGGACCTCGAACGAGACGCTGTCGACCTTGCCCCTGCGACTCAGTCCCTTGACCGACATGGCCACAGGCCCCATTTTCCGGGGCCCCAGGTCCAGGTGCTCACCCATCTCACGGCCGACCATCAAGGTGACCAGTTGCTGGCTGTCATAGCGGCTCATGGGCTCGATACACACCAGCCGGCCATCACGCAGCACGGCAATGCGCTGGGCAATGCGGGCCAGCTCTTCAAGCCGATGAGAGATATAGATGATCGAGACGCCATCGGCCTGCAGCCGGGCGATCTGCTCGAACAGCCTCTCGACCTCGCGCGCGGTAAGCATTGCCGTCGGCTCGTCCAGGATCAATACACGGCAATCGCCAATCAGGTTGCGGGCAATTTCCACCATTTGCTGGTGACCGATCCCCAGCTCCCCGACCGGTGTATCCGGGTCGATGGCCTCAAGGCCGACCCGGGCCATGGCCTGGACCGCCTGCTGGCGCAGGCGCTTGCGGTCGATCCAGCCCAGCCGCCCCGGCAACTGGTCGAGAAACAGGTTCTCGGCCACACTCAGGGTCGGCAGCAGGTTGAGTTCCTGCATGACCATGCGCACCCCGAGCTTTTCCGCTGCGGTACGACTGGCGGGCTGCCAGGGCTGGCCCATGAACTGCATCTGCCCGGTGCTGGGCGTCACCAGTCCGCCAATAATCTTCGACAAGGTGCTCTTGCCCGCGCCGTTTTCACCGGTCAGGGCCAGCACCTCGCCACGCAGCAGGGTCAGGTCGATATCGGCAATCACCGGCTGGGCGTATGTCTTGCCAATGCCGTGCACCGACAGCACAACCTCTGGGGGCGTCGTCATGAAGGAGTCTCGCCTTTACTGTGGCTGGGTAACCAGTTCGACAGGCGTCTGGATCACGCCCTCGACGCTGCCCAGTGCCTCACCCTTGATTGACTTGAGTGCTGCCTCAATGCCGAACACAGCCTGACGGGCAGCAAACTGATCGGCGGTGGCCAGGATGCGACCGTCCTTGAGCATCGGCTTGATGGCATTGATATTGTCGTAACCGACGATCATGACCTTGCCGGTCTTGCCAGCGGCGCGTACGGCCGAGACGGCGCCCAGGGCCATGCTGTCGTTACCGGCCAGCAGCGCCTTGAGGTCGGGGTATTCATTGAGCATGGCCGAGGCGACGGCGTTGCCCTTGTCGATTTCCCAGTTGCCCGACTGCACGGAGACGACCTTGATCTGCGCCGCCTGCATGGCATCCTGGAAACCTGCGGTACGCTGCTGGGCATTGGTGGTGGTCGGCACGCCTTCGATGATGCCGACCTGGTCACCGGCTGCCAGCTTCCTGGCCAGGTATTCGCCGACCAGTTGCGCACCCTTGCGGTTGTCCGGACCGACGAAAGCCACCTCGATGTTCTTGCTCTTGAGCACACCGGCATCGAGCTGGTTGTCGATATTGATTACCTTGATCCCGGCGTCCATGGCTTTCTTGAGCACCGGCACCAGGGCTTTGGAGTCGGCCGGCGCAATGACCAGGGCATCGACCTTAGAGACGATCATCTGCTCGACGATACGGATCTGGCTGGCGGTGTCGGACTCATCCTTGATGCCGTTGGAAATCAGGTCGAACTGATCGGCGTGTTCTTTCTGGTAGGCCTTGGCGCCGTCTTCCATGGTCAGGAAAAATTCGTTGGCCAGGGATTTCATGACCAGTGCGACCTTGGGCTTGTCAGCGGCCTGGGCCTGGAAGGATAGCAGCGGGGTCAGTGTGGTGGCCGTGGCGAACAAGGCAACAGCGAGCAAGCGTCCAGCGAAGGGCAGCTTCATGGGTGTCTCCGATTCTTGTGATTATTGTTGGGTCGCGCGCTGGGTCGGTGACTAAAATCGACACGCAAACGTTTGCGAGACCCTCACTATCGAAGCGAATCCCGGTTTTGTCAACTTTTCAGACGTGCGCGCTGAGCACGGCCGCAGGTTTGTTCAGGGCCGTGATCAGCAGGCCGGAGACCAACTGGATATCACTGTTGGCCAACATCACCTGGCGTTGCAGGCTGAGAATGCGCGGCAGACGCACCACATCGGGCTGCACCGACTTGAGCGCCTCACGCAGTTCCTGACGCAACTTGCGCAAGTGCTCATGCAGCTCGGCCAGACGATCGACCAGTGTGTCGACCACCGGCCCCATGCCGGAGCCGTTCTGTTTTGCAGGTTTGCTCGACACGCCCTCCAGCGTCAACGGCGTGCGCGCGCTTGCGTGCTCGTCATCGACCTGCGGCGTCTGGCCGACCGCCCCGCTCGGGTGGGCAAGGGTTACAAAAGCTGCTGGCAGTCCAACGGACAGCGACATGATCATTCCTCTGATGAATTCCAGTCCTGTCAGGGCATCGGCCGCCAGCGTCATTTCTTCACGACCGTTGAGCGCCAGCCTGCGGCCTCAATCCTCGGGCTTGACCGTCGCGACCTCGTCGGCACGCACCCGGATACGCTTGCCGGCTATATCGGTGAACTCGTAAAACCCGTCTGCCGTGCGAGTGCGCGGGGCATCTTCGGTGACGTATTGCGTGCCGTTCTGCAAGGTCACCACCGTAGGCGAAGAACAACCTGTCAGGCTTGCGCCCACCAGAGCCAGCACGGCCAGAATCCGTATCGATGTATTCATGAGCATTCACCCCAAGCTCCGGCACCACGCCGGGATAGCACACAGATTAACCTGTGCCGGGCCATTTGCCGACCTGCCGGCGAGAGCGCCCACCGCTGGGCGCAATCGCTGGCCAAGTCATTGATTCACGACAGGGTTGCGAAACTTGCAAAGCTGAAATACTGTACGCCCATACAGATAACCAGGAGGCTACACCGTGGCCAAAAAAAGCGCAGCGCCCCCCTCTCCACCCAGCTCCTACGAGCGCCTGGGTCTTCGCATCCAGAAGATCATCAACGCGCCTGCCGCGCAAAAGGCCAGGTCCGCTCTGATCACCCGGCACCCCGACGAACTGGAAGACGACTGGGCACAATTGCTCGAAGAAATCGCCGAAAACGATAACGTCACCCTCGCCTGGCGCGACGACGGAGGCGTACAGATTTTCTGGACCGTGCCCAAGGAAGACTGAGGCAATGACCGTCGGATTGGGCACCCTGCTGCGTGCCACCCTGCTTATCGGCGTGCCCTTGGGGGGCCTTGCGCTGAATGCGCACGCCCAGGCGCCGCGCACGTTCAGTGAAGCCAAGACCATCGCCTGGAAACTCTACGCACCACAGTCCACCGAGTTTTATTGCGGCTGCAAGTACACCGGCAACCGCATCGACCTGGCCAGCTGTGGTTATGTACCGCGCAAAAACCCAAAGCGGGCGCAGCGCATCGAGTGGGAGCACATCGTTTCGGCCTGGCAGATCGGCCATCAACGCCAGTGCTGGCAGAACGGCGGGCGCAAGAACTGCTCACGTCACGACAAGCCTTTCCAGCTCGCCGAGGCCGACTTGCATAACCTGGTGCCCAGCATTGGCGAAGTGAATGCCGATCGCAGCAATTTCAGCTTTGGCTGGGTGGCCGAGCAGAAAAACCAGTACGGCACTTGTCAGACGTACGTGGATTTCAAGACCCGCAAAGTCATGCCCCGGGCCTCGATTCGCGGCATGGTTGCACGCACCCACTTCTACATGAGCAAGCACTACAACCTGCGCCTGTCACGGCAGGACCAGCAGCTCTATCAGGCCTGGAACAAGACCTACCCGCCACAAGCCTGGGAGCGCCAGCGCAACCAGCGTGTGGCGTGTGTGATGGGACGTGGCAACGAGTTTGTCGGACCGGTCAACCTGAACGCCTGCCGTTGAACGCGACCGCCCGGCCAGAGGCCGGGCGACCTGCTCAGATGGCCGGGTAGTCCCCCGTACCCTCAGGCCAGGGTGTCAGCAACTCAAAGCCGGTCTCGGTCACCGCGACCATGTGCTCCCACTGTGCCGACAGCGACAAGTCGCGGGTCAACACCGTCCAGCCATCATCCAGCGTACGGGTGCCAGGCTTGCCGGCATTGATCATCGGTTCAATTGTGAACACCATGCCCGGCTTGAGCTTGAGTCCCTTGCCCGGTGTGCCGTAGTGCAATACCTGGGGCTCATCGTGATAAACCTGGCCAATGCCATGCCCGCAATACTCGCGCACCACACTGAAGCCTTCACGGTGCGCCACGGTCTGGATGGCATGACCAATATCGCCCAGCGTTGCACCGGGGCGCACGGCATGGATGCCGGCACGGGTCGCCTCATAAGTGGTATCGACCAGTCGCCTGGCCAGCGGACTGACCTCCCCCACCAGGTACATGCGACTGGTGTCGCCGTACCAGCCATCCTTGATGATCGCCACGTCGATGTTGACGATATCGCCGTCCTTGAGCACATCGGTGGCCGAAGGAATGCCATGGCACACCACGGCATTGGGCGAGATGCAGGTGGTCTTGGTAAAGCCGTGATAGCCGACGTTGGCCGGAATCACTTTCAGCTCTTCGACGATATAGCGATTGCAGATATCGTCCAGCGCCTCGGTGCTGACCCCAGCCTTGACGTGGGGCTTGATCATGGCCAGCACCTCGGCTGCAAGCCGACCGGCGATGCGCAGCGCCACCAGGTCCTGCTCGCTCTTGAGGGGTACACCGCGGCTCATGATGCCACCCGCTCGGCTGCCGCCATATCCAGCAACTGGACACCCAGGACCACGCCCTGGCTGTTTTCGGCCTTGAGCAGCAATTGACAGATGTCGCTGTAGGCCAGTGTCGGATTGAGCTCGGCCAGCATGCCGACCCGCATCCAGTGCTCGGCCTGAGCGTTAATTGATCGACTCAAGGCGGCACTGGCCGTGCGCACATTGGCATGCATATGTTCGGAAATTTTAACCAGACCCATGTTTGACCTCTCGCTGAATATACAAAGCATATACGTTTCGTATATTCACGAACAAGCATGGAATGTCTTATTGCTCAAGTACACCCTCGGACAATGCCGAGGCCAGCACACTGATAGCGTGCTTCTGCGTCGGCGCCAACGAACGAAAACGGGTAATCACCTCGCGCTCGGCCCCCGACAGCATGTCCAGTTCCAGAGGCGTGCGCCTGCCTGAGATCAGGTAAAGCACATCCACCCCGTGTTGCGAAAGCGCAACCAGATAAGCAGAACGTGGAATACGAACACCGCTTTCGTACATCGCCTGGGCATTGGCTTCAACGCCACCCAATGCCGCGAATTTCTGTTGAGTAAGCCCCAGCGCCCGGCGTTCCTGCCTCAAGCGCGTGGCAAAAGAGTTCATGCAAGTGTCCCTCGAACCGAGCAATACTTACACCATAGCCTGCACCCGCGCGGGTTTGAAAGGCTCTGAAACAGCCCTCTCGGGCTTACTCCATGGCCAGCATCAGGCGTGGCTCATTGACGATACGGCGGGTACGATCCGGGACTGAAGCAGCAGCCTCGCAGGCACTGAAACGACGCAGGGCAGCTGCGAGCGCCAGGAAATCCTCGCGCTGCATTTCTTCGAAATTAGCTGCCCGCCGCTGGGCAATCGGTGTATTTTTTTGCACAGAATCAAGAGACATGGTCACAACTCCTTTAAACACTGTATGCACATACAGTATTAGGATCGTGACGCCTGCGCAAGCCTGCATGCGACGAACGGCCCGGACATCTGTCAGCCAGGACGGGTCAGCTCACCCAGTTGCGCCCACTCGGCGTCTGCCATCTCGACACCTTCACGCAATGAGCGGGCGCGCTCCACATAGCGCCGATCACCCGGCATGCGCGCCTGCCCCACGCCGTGCAGTTGCCGCACCAGAGTTTCGCTGCGCTCGGCAAATGCCTGGCCGCTGCCGCGGTCAGGATCGATCACAATCAGCAATTGCCCGGTCCAGGGCGTTTTCGCCCCCGGATGCTGCGACCAGTCGAATTCGAAGGAAAAATTCCCTCCGGTGATGCCCGCTGCCAGCAGCTCGACCATCATCGACAATGCCGATCCCTTGTGACCGCCAAATGGCAGCAAGGCGCCGCCATCAAGGATGGCCTGGGGGTCGGTCGTCGGCAGGCCGGCGGCATCCACCCCCATACCGTCCGGCAGACAATGCCCTTCGCGGGCTGCAATCTGCACATCGCCATGAGCAATCGCGCTGGTGGCCATGTCGAACACCAAGGGTTCACCGCCGGCACGCGGCGCGGCAAAGGCAATCGGATTGGTGCCAAACAACGGCTTGTGCGCACCGTGCGGCACGACGCACGTCATGCTGTTGACCAGGCTCAGCGCCACCAGCCCCTGCTCGGCAAACGGCTCGACATCCAGCCACAGCGCGGCGAAGTGATGCGAGTTGCGGATGGCCAGGATCGCGATGCCCGCCTCGCGGACCTTTTCGATCAGCAAGGGGCTGGCCGCTTCAAGGGCTGGCTGGGCAAAGCCATTGGCGGCATCGACACGCACGAACGCGGCTCCCACATCTTCGACCACCGGCAGCGCCTGGCCATCGACCCAGCCACTGGCCAGGGTCGAGAGATAGCCTGGAATCCGAAAGGTGCCATGGCTATGGGCACCGTCGCGCTGGGCACTGGCACAGTTGTGCGCCAACACCCGGGCGACCTCGGGGGCGGTGCCATAGGCCAGAAAAATCTGGCGCAGGCGCTCGACAAGGTCTGCAAAGGGCACTCTCAGGGTCGGGGTCGATACGGACATGCGGGGCTCCACTGCGGGAAAAGGTCGGAAACAGACAGTTCTTGACGCCAGAAAACCTGCATTTTCCGGGTATTGGATGAGAGCGTCTGGCATTTACACAAAAATGCAACCTGATGTGATCGCTATTGGTTATCCATTGTTCTCACTCGTCAATAGCCAGAGGTAGAATCCTTCACGGCACCAGCGGAGACCCCATGAGCCCGACCACGTCCAGTCCAGTCAACGACGACACGATTACCGAGACCGCCGCGCAGTGGTTCATGCGCTTGCAGGATGAGGACTGCACGGACACCGAGCGCAGCACCTTTGCGCAATGGCTGACCGCCGACCCGCGCCATGCCCGCGAATACGAAGCCATGCGCGCCACCTGGCAGGCCTGCGATGGTCTGACACCCGCACTCGGTCCTTCGGCCATACCCGCGACCGCACGGCCATCAGGATCGCGTGGGTACAGACGTGCCTTCGGCCTGGCCGCATTTGCAGGTGCGCTGACACTGGCACTGGGCATCGGCTGGAACATGGGCTGGGTGCCTTCGGAGTACACCACCTATGAAGCGGACAGCGCGAGCCGGCTGGTTACCCTGCCCGATGGCAGCCGGGTAGAGCTGAACACCCGCACGCAGATAAGTTACTTGCGCTACAAGGACCGGCGCATCGTCAACTTCGGCAAGGGCGAGGCCTTCTTCGAGGTGGCGCACGATGCGCTCAAGCCTTTCGTGGTACAGGCCGGCAAAGGCAGCATCCAGGCCACCGGCACACGTTTCAATGTCTGGATGTACGAAGATCAGGTCAATGTGATTCTCGTCGAGGGTTCCGTGCTGGTGCTGGGTGACCGGACCCAACCGGGTCGCAGCCTGAACCTGATGCCCGGCATGCAGGCGTATTACCGTGGCAACGAGGCTCAGCCGCAAGCCAGCCAGATCAAGGCCGGCGATGCCAGCCTGGCCTGGCGCTACGGCAAGCTGGTATTCAACGACCTGCCCTTGCGCCAGGCCTTGCCGTTGATCAACCGCTACCTGCCCGCCCCGGTCATGCTGGGCGACAATGCCACGGGCGACCTGCGCCTGGGCCTGAGCTACAACATCAGCGAGATGCCTCGCCTTCTGACTTCGCTGCCCCAGGTGCTGCCCGTGCGCGTCACGCTCAACGAGCAGGGCCAGCCGGTGCTGCACAAACAGTCAAGAGCGACCCAGAAGCGCTGATTTGCTCATACCCTGAAACAACCTTAACTTTTCTTCATGATTGCCTGAAAGCCCTGTGCTTGAGGGCTTCCGAAGGTGTTGACAGGCATTTTGACGGCCTGCGGCCTAACTTTTTTGCCGTGGAGGATGAGGTTTTTTTGCGCTCGCTCGTCTTATTAGATGTGAACCGCAATAAACCAGGCCCGAAAAGGAGTTTGTGCATGCTCAATCGTCAAGGAATCACCACCCGCACCTTGCTGCGACAGAACGCTATCGCCGCCCAGGCCCAGCTACCAGAGCCCGCCGCCGAACACGACCGTGCCGGTAACGAGCACATCCGCGCCCTGCTGAAGAACTTCGGGCTGCGCACCAGCCTGGTCCGCCTCAAGGTCCTCGACACTCTGCTGATCGCCAGCCAGGAAGGCCAGCCACTGGGTGTGCGTGGCATTCATAGTCATCTGCTGCGCGTGGATGTACCGCTGTCGTTTTTGAGCGTGCGCGAAGTGCTCAAGCGCCTGTGCGATGAAGGGGTCATCATCCTGGGGGCCGACAAGGCCTACACCCTGCACCCCCAGGCCTTGCAGTGGCTCGACAACAATGACAACCAGCCCGCTCAATGAGCGGGCCTGCATTGCGTTCAATGATCAGCGCTTGACCTTGCGACGCATCACGCCGTTGAGGATGACCACCAGCACCGCTACGCCGATCGCGATGTACTGGAAGGTCTGCTCGGTGATGGTGCCGGCTTTCTGCAAATGGGTAAGGCCCAGCATGATTGCCAGTACCGACAAGGCAATCAGAACCGAATAGATCAAGCGTTGTTTATTGCTCATGACATTTTCCTGAATTCAACATGATCAGCCTCTGGCTGCGCGAAAGCGCGACCATGTTACGCCGATCTGCCCTTGATGGCATCGCCCAAAGCCCGGCCCCTTCTTCGCGGCGCCTGCCTGCGCCTGTAACGGCGGCAGCATTGCCCTGTCTGCAACAGCTGTGTTTAATGCGCCCCTCATCCAGGCGGATTGCCTGAGATTCACGTTTATCAAGGAGTTGTCCCATGCCCCATGAAGGCAGCCTGCTGCAGGCCGCTGTCGTGTTCCTGCTCGCCGCCGTCCTCACCGTGCCCCTGGCCAAGCGCCTGCAACTGGGTTCGGTCCTGGGCTACCTGTTCGCCGGCGTCATCATCGGCCCCTCGGTGCTGGGGCTTATCGCCAATCCGGAAAGTGTCAGCCACATCTCAGAACTTGGGGTGGTATTGCTGTTGTTTATCATCGGCCTGGAACTGTCGCCCAAGCGCCTTTGGGTGATGCGCAAGGCGGTTTTCGGCGTCGGCCTGCTGCAAGTGCTGCTCTGTGGCCTGGTGATCGGCGGCATTGCCCTGATGGCCTTTGACCAACCCATGAATACGGCCATTGTGTTGGGCCTGGGCCTGGCCTTGTCGTCCACGGCGTTCGGCCTGCAGAGCCTGGCCGAGCGCAAGGAGCTTGGCAGCCCGCATGGCCGCACCGCTTTTGCCATCCTGTTGTTCCAGGACATTGCGGCCATTCCGCTGATCGCCCTGGTGCCGATGCTGGCCGGCGCCAACCATAACCTCAGCACCAGTGAAAGCCTGACCCATGCGCTGGAAATCTTTGGCAGCATCGCCATCGTGGTGATCGGCGGTCGCTACCTGTTGCGCCCCGTGTTCCGGATCGTCGCGCGTACCGGCATCCAGGAAGTGTCCACGGCCACGGCGCTGCTGGTGGTGATCGGCACCGCCTGGCTGATGGAACTGGTGGGTGTGTCGATGGCACTGGGCGCGTTCCTGGCCGGCCTGCTGTTGGCCGACTCGGAATACCGCCACGAGCTGGAAGCGCAGATCGAGCCCTTCAAGGGTTTGTTGCTGGGGCTGTTTTTCATCAGTGTCGGCATGGGCGCCAACCTCAGCCTGCTGCTGACCGACCCGATCGTGGTGCTGGGCCTGACCTTGCTGCTGATCGGCCTCAAACTGCCGATCCTGTTCGTGATCGGGCGCATGGCGGCAGGCCTGGAACGGCAGAACGCCGTGCAGCTCGGCCTGGTGCTGGCTGCGGGGGGCGAATTTGCCTTTGTGGTGTTCAAGCTTGGCAATGCCGAAGGCCTGTTCGCCGCCCGGGTCTACGACATTCTGGTGCTGACCATCACCCTGTCGATGGCCCTTACGCCGTTGCTGTTCATGGCCACCGCTCGCTGGCTCAAGCCACGCCCGAAAGCCACCCCGGTGCCCGACGAGTACCGTGACATCCACAGTGACCGCCCGCGCGTGGTGATTGCCGGCATGGGCCGCATGGGCCAGATCGTCGCGCGGATCCTGCGCGCCCAGAATATTCCCTTCATCGCCCTGGACACGGCCGTGGAAACCATCGAGTTCACCCGCAGTTTCGGCAATGTGCCGGTGTTCTATGGCGACCCGCTGCGTCCTGAAATCCTGCGCGCAGCCAAGGTGCACGAGGCCGAGTACTTCGTGATTGCCACCGACGACCCGGAAACCAACATCAAGACCGCCGAACTGGTGCGCAAGCTTTACCCGGACATGAAGATCATCGCCCGGGCGCGCAACCGCCAGCATGTGCATCGCCTGATCGACGTGGGCGCCCACGCCGTGCGCGAGACCTTCTACTCAAGCCTGGAAATGAGCCGCCAGACCTTGCTAGGCCTGGGCCTGAGCCAGGCCCAGGCCGATGCGCGCATCGAGCGGTTCAAGTGCCATGACGAACAAGTGCTGGCCGATCAGCACCTGGTCTATGACGACGAAGCCAAGGTTCTGCAGACCGCCCGCGAGGCACGCAAGGAGCTTGAGCAACTGTTCGAATCCGACCAGCTGGATGAAGAACAGGCGCTCAAGCCGTGAGTTCATGATCGCTGCCAGGGTCTGGCGGCAGGTATAAATCATCGGACCTGCAGGAAGCAGCTTGCCGGCGATATAGCGTTCTCAGAACCCGCCGCCCAGCGACGCATACAGCCCCACCAGCGCCTGGGCCTGGGTCGTGGCGCTTTGCACCCATTGTTCCTGGGTGCTGAGCAAGGCGCGCTGCACCGAGAGGACATTGAGAAAGTCTGCCGCGCCTTCGACGTACTGGCGCCTGGCCGTGTCCAGCGCCACCTGATTGTGTTGCACGGCCTCCTGCAACATGCGTTGCTGCAACTGGCTGGCGTTATACAGACTCATGCTGTCGTCGATTTCCTGCCAGGCCCGCAAGACCGTCTGCTGGTAGGCCAGCGCGGCTTCCTGCTCCTGCGCCTCGCGCAGTTGCAACTGGCCACGCAAGCGGCCGCCGGAAAAGATCGGCAGGCTGATCTGCGGTCCGAAGGCAAACTCCCGCGCCCCCCAACTGCCAAGATCCGACAGTTGCAGCGCCTGCAAACCGACATTGCCCGACAAGGTGATGCGCGGGTAGAAATCGCCTTCGGCCACCCCCGTGCTGGCGGTGGCCACATGCAGGCGCGCCTCGGCGCGACGAATGTCCGGACGTCGCTCGGCCAGTTGTGAAGGCAGCCCGACTGGAATCTGTGTTGGCACGGCGGCCATCTGCACGGTTTTTTCCAGCTCAACCTGCAGGGCCCGTGGCGTTTGGGCCAGTAACAGGCCCAGCGCGTTGATCAACTGCGCCTGGTGCTGTTCAAGCACTGGCAGGCGCGACGCCACTGCCGACACCTCGGCGGCCGCTTCCGCGACATCAAGGTCGGTGGCCACGCCGTTTTGCAGGCGCACCTGCGACAGCTCAAGGCTGTTGCGCGCCAGGTCCAGACTCTGTCGGGTCACCTTCAAGGTGCCCTGCACGCCACGCAAGGCCAGGTACTGGCGTGCAACCTCGGCCTGCATGGCCAATAAAGCGGCGCGCTGATCGTTTTCAGCCACATCCACTTGCGCGCCGGCGGCTTCGACCTCACGGCGCACCCGCCCCCACAGGTCCAGTTCCCAACTGGCCCCCAAGCCACTGTCCCACTGCTCGAACGGCGCCCGGCCCTGATTGCCCGACGGATCGTTGAGCCCCTTGCCACTGTTACGCTTGCGCTGATACCCCAGGTTGGCGTTGACCTCGGGCAACTGCTCGCCGCTGCTGATCCGGTACATCGCCCGGCTCTGCGCCAGGCGCGCGGCAGCCATGCGCAGATCCAGGTTGGCCGTGCTGGCCCGCTCAATCAAAGCGTCCAGCAACGGGTCCTGAAACACCCTCCACCACCGCGCCTCGATAGGCGCCATGACCGGCTGGCTGGGCGCCTGCTCACCCGCCACCGGCAGCCACTGAATACGTGCGTCACTGGCCGGACGCTGAAAGTCCTTGCCCACCTGGCAGCCGCCGAGCACCGCAGCGATGGCCAGCCCCAGGGCACAAGTTGTGAACAGGCGGCTCATCGGGCCGTCACCGCAGCGGTGTCCGGCAACGAGGTGGTGTCGATACTGGCTTGCACCGACATGCCGACCCGCAGCCGCCCGGCCAAGGGCTGGTCCGGCTCAAGCACGATCTTCACCGGAATCCGCTGCACCACCTTGGTGAAGTTACCCGTGGCGTTATCGGGTCGCACGGCGGCGAAGGTTACGCCGGTGGCCGGTGCGATGCTGTCCACATGCGCCCTGAGCACCTGGTCGGGATAGGTGTCGACGCGCACCTGTACGGGTTGCCCGACACGGACGTGGGTCAGTTGGGTTTCCTGGAAGTTACCCAGGACATAGGCCTGCTGCAGCGGCACCAGTGACAGCAGCTTGCTGCCGGGCACCACATAATTGCCGACCCGCACTGCGCGTTCGCCGACCGTGCCGTCGATGGGCGCCACGATGCGGGTGTACGACAGTTGCAGTCGCGCCTGCTCAAGCGCCGCTTCGGCACGCTGCAAGGCCGCCTGGGCACTGTGTTGTCGGGCCTTGAGAATATCGACCTGCTTGCGCTCGGCAGCCAGGGTCGCGCCGGCACTGGTGTGCTGGGCATTGGCGGTGTCGATGCGGGTGCGCGCCTGCTGGGCGTTCTGCACCGTACCGGCACCGGCGCCGGCCAGGTGCTCATAGCGGGTGCGCTCTTGCTCGGCGAACGTCACCGCCGCCTGGCTGGCCTGCAGGGCGGCCATGGCCTGGGCAATCACCGAGGCCTGGCGCTGCAGCAGCGCATCGGCCTCATCGCGCCGGGCGGCCGCCGCCTGCACCTCGGCCTGGCTGGCAGCCAGGGCAGCCTGCAGGTCTTTGTCATCGATGCGGGCGAGCAACTCACCGGCCTTGACCTGCTGGTTATCCTCCACCAGCACCTGGCTGATAAAACCGGAAACCTTGGGCGCGACCACCGAATAGTCGGCGGCAATGAAAGCATCGTTGGTGCGCTGGTGCTCGCCCTGCCCGGCCAGGGCATACAGCCCCACACCCGTCAGGACAAGCGCGATGCCACACAGCGCCAGGGTCTGTTTCGACGTCATTTTCATGACTGGCTCTCCAAAAGGCTCAGTTCAATGCCCGCGGTGGATACACCCGCGTCGGCATCACAGGAATCAGCAGCATCAGGGCGACCGCCAGCCAGCCCATGCAGTAGTAGAGATCGGCGCTGGTGAGCACCACGGCCTGCTCATGCAGGCGATGACTGAGCGCCAGCGGGTCGGCACCGACGCTTACCCACGGCGCATTGCCCAGGCGGTCAACCAGGGTGTTGGAATGAAAGTGCTGGCGGGCCGTGGTCAAGGCTTCGAGCAGCCCGGTGGCCATCACACTGGCCAGGCCACGCACGGTATTGAACCAGGCGGACGCAAAGGGTCCGTCCTGCGGGGCGATGCCGCCGGTGGCCTGGATCAGCAGCGGCAGCACGGCCATGGGCTGGCCGACGACCTGCAACAGTTGCAAAGCGTAGAAGTTGTCGCGAATCCACTCGGAGGTCATCTGTGTGGCCAGCGCGCAATGCAGCCCCAGCATCAACAACCCCAGCGCCAGTACCCAGCGGCAGTCGACCCGGCGCAGGTTGCACAGCGCCGCCAGCAATGGCAGCACCAGCAATTGCGGCAAGGCCACCATCAGCATCAGTGGCGCGGTCTGCAAGGGCCGGTAACCGTGCACCTGGGCCAGGTAGGCCGACGGAATCGATGCCACGGCGGTCAGCACCACCAGCACCCCGCCCAGGGTCAGCAAGGCATGCGACAGGTTAAGGTCGGCCAGCAGTTGCAGCTTGAAAAACGGCACAGGGGCAAACCACTCACTGCACAGAAACGCCACCAGCAACAGCAAGCCTGCGCTCAGCAGAAAGACAATCAACGACGACTCGAACCCGTCCAGCCGATTGCCTTCGAGCACGCCGATGACCAGCATCACGATGGCGGGCAGCCCCAGCAACAGGCCACGCCAATTGAACGACTTGAAGCGCTCCAGACGCGGCGTGTCCTGCACGATGCCATGAGACACGGCGATCATCGCCACCAGGCACGGCGGGATGACCTGCCAGAACGTCCATTGCCAGGTGAAATACTCGGTCCACAACGCGGCCAACGGTGTGCCCAGGCCAGGGCCGAAGGTGGCGGTCAACGCATAGCCGGCCAGGCCATACAGCTTGATCGAGGGCGGCAAAAAGCGCAGCGCTACGGTCATCAGCATCGGCGGCAGGCAGCCGGCGGCCAGGCCTTGCAGGAGGCGCAATACCAACAGGCTGGGGTAGTCAGGCGCCAGTGGGCACAGCAAGGCCAGCACCACGAACGCCGCGATCGCCCCCAGCGTGAAGCGCCGCAGCGACAAGGTGACGGCAAACCAGGGCGCAAAGGCCATCGCCGCGACCGAACTGGCCGAATAACAGGCGATCAGCCAGCTGGCCTCATCGGCACCGATGAACATTGCCCCACGAATATCCGCCATCGCGGTGCGGGTCACGCCTTCGTTGATGCCGGCGACCAACACCGCCAGCAGCACGCCGAGCAGCCCGAGCACCCGCTCCAGACCGAAGGGCGCGACGGAAGCCGAGGGTAAGAGCACAGGCACTGGCGTGGCGAGAGTGGTCATGAACAGACGGTCCGGAGCATTGAAAACCCCGGCAGTTTAAAAAGAGTCTGTCAGTACGAAAATTTACATTCAGGCAGCTTATGAGTGCATAAAACGCACGAATCAATAACTGTTAATTGCTTTCAACGTTATCACTCACAAGGGCTGTCCCAGTAACGCTTGTGCATGCTCAGTCTTTTTTTCCACGCAACGGAAAGGCGCTGCTCATGACGACTGAGCGTGTAGGCAATCAGCTTGAGCGCGTTGCGAATGATCGACAGCGGCCACCACCACCCGCGCCGTGGGCCGATAAACGCCAGTTCCGATTTGACATAGCGCATGCCCTCGCCGGCAATGCCACCAAAGCTTTCGTGGATCCAGCGCTCGCGAGCCTGGAACACGCCGATATCGAAATAGCGACGAAACTCTTCAATCAGGCTGTAATTGTGCGAATGACGGCACACGGCCGAACCCTCATAGGCGATTTTCCAGCCTGCCAGCAGCATTTTCGCCGCCACGTACATGTCTTCGGAAAGGATCACATGACGTGGAAATCCCCCCACGGCCAGCAGCGCCTCACGCCGGTAGGCCGCGAAGGAATTGGACATGAACGGTGTCTTGATGCCCAACGCATCGGCATCGGCCAGGGTCTTGATCTGCGAGGTCGGCGGGTAGTTGAACAACCGTGCATGCTGGGCCAGCAGGTTGGCGTCACGGTGCGGCAGTTGCCGGCCGCACACGGCACCGACCCTGGGGTCGGCGAATGGCAGCAGGATATTGGCGATGGCATCGCCCTGCTCAAGGCAGGCGTCCTGGGTCAGGTAGACATAGACGTCATAGCCCGGATAGCGCTCGACCATCATCTGCCGGGTGCCACCGTGGTTGAAGTCCTTGCTGTCGATCACCGTCACGTCTGCGCAACGCGACCGGGCCAGCGCCAGGGTGCCATCGCTGGAGCTGGAATCGACGATCAGGGTATCGAACGAAGCGCTCTGCCCCACCAGCGAATCCAGCAAGCGCTCCAGGTCCTTGCGCCCGTTATAAGTCGGGATCACACACGCCACGCTCAAAGACGGCATAACAATACTCCAGGGCAAACGACAGGGCCCGATTTGTCAGCGTCCTTGAGGCTAGCTCAGTGTGTAGCAGCGCGCTTAGCCGAGCACCTCGCTCAGCGGGATAAAGGTCACCGCATCGCCCTCGGCCAGCGTGGTGCCTTCGCGCACCTCGATCAGCCCGTCGGCCCAGACTGCGCTGCGCAACACCCCGGAACTCTGGTTGCGGTACGGCAATGCCCGGCCTTGCTCCAGTCGTGCGCGCAAGTATTCGCGGCGCGTGCCGGCACGGGTCCAGGCGAACGCTGCCGGCACCTGGAACTGCAACGGTGTGACCGCCTGGACGCCCTGGCGGCGCAGCAGATACGGGCGGGCCAGCAAGGCAAAGGTCACCAGGGTCGAGGCCGGATTGCCCGGCAGGCCCAGCACCGGTACGCCGCGATAATGCCCGAAGGTCAACGGCTTGCCGGGCTTGATGGCCAGCTTCCACAGGTCCAGCTCGCCGTCCTCGCGCAGGGCATGGCCGAGAAAATCCGCCTCGCCCACCGAGACGCCGCCGGTGGACACGATCAGGTCCACATGCCCCAGCCCCGCCAGCGCTGCACGGGTCTGCTCCAGGTCATCGGCCAGGATGCCGGCGTCGATCACTTCGCACTCCAGGCGCTGCAACCAACTGCACAGCAGCACCCGGTTGCTGTTGTAGATCTGCCCCGGCGCCAACGGCTGGCCAGGCTCGACCAGTTCATCCCCGGTGGACACCACCGCCACACGCGGGCGGCGCACCACGTCCAGCCGGGCAACACCCAGCGAGGCCGCCAGCCCCAGCTCCACCGGGCCCAGCCGGGTGCCAGTGCTCAACACGCACTCGCCGCAGCGGGTTTCCTGACCCTGGGGGCGGATATTCTGCTCAAGGCTCAGCGCCTGGGTGAAACGCACGCGCCCGTCGGCCAGGACCTCGACGTTTTCCTGCATCTCGACGCAGTCGGCACCGGCCGGCACCGGGGCGCCGGTAAAGATCCGGGCGCAGGTGCCAGGTGCCAGCGGCTCGGGGGCGTGGCCGGCCAGAATGCGCTGGCTGACCGGCAACGGCTCACCGCTCCAGTCCGCCAGGCGCAAGGCATAGCCGTCCATGGCGCTGTTGGGCCAGGGCGGCAGGTCCAAGGTGGCGACGATGTCCTGCGCCAGCACGCGGCCCTGGGCCTGGGCCAAAGACAGCGTTTCGCGCTCGGTGATCGGGCAGGCCTCGGCGCTTTCCAGCAACCGGGCCAGGGCATGTTCGACGGGCATCATCGGCATCAGCCCCGCGTGCCGCAGGGTTCGGCTTTCTTGAGGTGAGCGACAAAGTTGCAGGGGCGAAAGCGTGAATCGAGCTGCTGGGCAAGAATGCCATCCCAGCCGGTGCGCACGGCATTGGTGGAACCTGGCAGGCAGCACACCAGGGTACCGTTGGCCAGGCCCGCCAAGGCACGGGACTGGATGGTCGAGGTGCCGATGTCAGGCACCGAGATCTGCCGGAACAGCTCGCCAAAGCCATCGACCTGTTTGTCGAGCAGGCAGGCCACCGCCTCAGGGGTGCTGTCGCGGCCGGTAAAACCGGTGCCGCCGGTAATCAACACCACTTGCACGTTGTCGTCGGCAATCCAGGTCGCCACTTGGGCGCGAATCCTGTACAGGTCATCCTTGAGCAACACCCGGTCGATCAGGCCATGGCCGGCTTCGCTCAGGCGATCCACGAACGTCTGGCCGGAGGTGTCGGTGTCCAGGGTACGCGTATCACTGACCGTCAATACGGCGATATTGAGGGGCACAAAGGGGGTGTCGGGCTTGAAGCTCATGATCTGGATCCGGTTGTAGTGAAAACAGCCCGGTGTTATATCACAGCCCTGCTTTTGACTGCCCGCACCGGAACCGCCATGACCCTGAACGCCCTGCCGCCCTGTTCGATCCTGCTGCTGGCCGGTGGCCAGGGACAACGCATGGGCGGACGCGACAAGGGCCTGCTGGACTGGCAGGGCCGCCCCCTGATCGAAACCCTGCACCACACCGTGCGCCCGCTGACCGACGACCTGATCATTTCCTGCAACCGCAACCAGGATCGTTATGCCGCCTACGCCGACCGCCTGGTCGAAGATGCCGAGCGCGGTTTCCCGGGGCCCTTGACCGGTATCCTGGCGGCATTGACCGTGGTGCGACATGACTATTTGCTGGTGCTGCCGTGCGATGTTCCCAGGGTCGACGCCGCCTTGCTGATGCAGTTACGCACCCTGGCGGCGCAGCACCCGGGCCGACCGGTCATGGTGCGCGAAGGCGAACATTGGCAGCCCCTGTTGTGCATCATTGCCCTCGCCCATGCCCGGGTATTGCAAGCGGCCTGGCAAGACGGTGAACGCAGCCCGCGCCGGGCGTTGTCCCCTTTGCACCCGCTGGCGCTGCAATGCGCGCCGGGCGATCCCCGGCTGAGCAACCTCAATACCCCGCAATTGCTGGCGCAGAACGAACCTGCGCCCTAGCCGATTGCCGTTAGCCCCGCAGGGAACTTGCGGTTAAGCTGCACGTCTTAGTCGTCATTCAATCAGCATCACCAGGAGAAACAGCCATGAACTACAAGACCATCCCCGCCGCTTTCGTACTTGCCCTGGGCCTTGCGACCCTGGCCGGCTGCTCTTCGCCTACCGTGATCACCCTGAACGACGGGCGTGAAATCCAGTCTGTGGACACCCCGCGCTACGACGACGAAGCCGGTTTCTACGAGTTCGAGCAACTGGACGGCAAGAAAACCCGCATCAACAAGGATCAGGTGCGCACCGTCAAGGACCTGTAAGACCCTGCAGCATGCCGTGAATGAACCAGACGGTCGTTCATCCCTGGACAGTGCCTGCTCCTGCAGGTCATTGTCCGGGTCAGCCAACGCCGGCATCACCCGATAGAATGTCCCCTGCCATGCCAGAAGGCTTCCCTTCACTGCCTTCACTCAACGCGCTGCGCGTGTTCGAAGTGGTGGCCCGCCATTTGAATTTCCGTCTCGCCGCTGAGGAACTGGGTGTGACCCAGGCCGCCGTTGCCCAGCAGATCCGCGGGCTGGAGGCCAGCCTCGATCTCCCTTTGTTCGAACGCCTGGCGCGCGGCCTGAGGCTGACGGATGCTGGCCTGGCCTATGATGGCAGCATTCGCAAGGCGCTGGGAATGATCGACGAAGCCACCCGCCTGTTGCGCCCGCAAGCGACTCACCTGACCGTCAGTGTCACCCCCACCCTGGCGTCGAAGTGGCTGATTCCCAGGCTTGGCACCTTTGCCGAGCAGCACCCGGACATCGACTTGCGCGTACTGGCGACAGACAGGTTGTCGCATTTTCATACCGATGCCGTGGACCTGGCCATTCGCTACGGCCAGCCGCCGTTCGGCGCAGGCCTGAATGCCCAATTGCTGATGGAACAACGCCTCATCGCCGTGGCCAGCCCGGCGCTGTTCGAAGGCAAAGACCTGCCGGCCAGCTTCGAACACCTGCTGGGCTTGCAGAGGCTGCACGACGCTCATGATTTCTGGCCAGAGTTCACCGCAGCACTGCTCCCCGACCCGGTGCAACCCACGGCCAGGAACCTGCGTTTCAACCAGACTTCGCTGGCCATCGAGGCCGCCATCAATGGCCAGGGCATCGCCCTGGCCAACCAGGCTTTCGTCCAGCACGACATCGCCGCCAGGCGACTGGTCCAGGTGTTCCCCCAACAGCTGCGCCTCGACAAGGCGTTCTATCTGGTGTGGCCGCGCAGTGCCCGGCAGTCATCCGTACTGCTACTGGTCAAGGACTGGTTCAGGCAGCAGGCATCCGATAGTTAAACTACTGCCTCGGCAAAACCTGACTGACTCCCTCGTTACGCCCGCCCTTGCTACTGTAAAGCCTCCACACAGCAGGATTCTCAGCCGGGAGGCACCATGTCAGTAGAAAAAGTAGCCATCATCACCGCCGGCGGCAGCGGCATGGGTGCCGCCGCCGCGCGGCGGCTGGCGGCCGATGGTTTCAAGGTCGGCATTCTGTCCTCGTCGGGCAAGGGTGAAGCCCTGGCCAAGGAGCTGGGCGGCATCGGCGTGACCGGCAGCAACCAGTCGGTGGAAGACCTGCAACGGCTGGTCGACACCGTGATCGCACAATGGGGGCGTGTCGATGTGCTGGTCAACAGCGCAGGCCACGGCCCGCGCGCGCCAATTCTGGACATCAGCGATGAAGACTGGCATACAGGCCTGGACACCTACCTGCTCAACGTCATTCGCCCCACCCGCCTGGTGGCGCCGATCATGCAGCGCCAGCAAGGCGGGGTCATCATCAATATCTCGAGCGCCTGGGCCTTTGAACCCAGCGAGCTGTTTCCGACCTCGGCGGTGTTCCGGGCCGGGCTTGCCGCCTTTACCAAGATTTTTGCCGACACCTTTGCGGCCGATAACGTGCGCATCAACAACGTGCTGCCGGGCTGGATCGACAGCCTGCCGGGCACCGAACAGCGCCGCGACAGCGTGCCACTCAAGCGCTATGGCACAAGCGAGGAAATCGCTGCGACCATCGCGTTTCTGGCCAGTGAGGGAGCAGGCTATATCACCGGGCAAAACCTCAGGGTCGATGGCGGCCTTACCCGCAGTGTCTGAGCGCACACGATCAACGGGACGTTCAGAACGCCAGGCGCAAGCGGCTTTCGAACTCGCGTAACCGGCCACTGACCGGATCGGTGAAACGCAAGCCCCGCGCCAGCAGCTTCAATGGGCGCGGGTAGTCGTCCTGAGCGTCCTTGAGGACCTCGGGGTAGAACGGGTCGTTACAGATCGGCGCGCCCAGCGCCATCATGTGCACACGCAACTGGTGCTTCTTGCCGGTCACCGGGTACAGCGCATACCGCCACAGCGAGGCCTGGCGCTCCAGCACCTCGATACGGGTCAACGTGTTGGCCGCCCCCTCACCTTCCTGCATGCGAAAGAACGGCTCGCCATCGACTAGCCGGCTGGCGTGCTCACGCGGAAATTCCAGGTGCGGCAGGGCCGGCGCAATGGCTTCGTAGTACTTGTCGATCGAACGGGTACGAAACAGCGACTGGTAGGCCGAGCGGCTGGCCGGATTGGCCGAGAACAGCAACAGGCCGGCGGTGTGCCGGTCGATGCGGTGCAGCGGCACCAGGTCAGGATTGCCCAGGCGCTGGATCAGACGGCGCAGCAAGGTTTGCTCGACGTACTCGCCCGAGGGCGTCACCGGCAAGAAATGCGGTTTATCGGCCACCACCAGGTGTTCATCGACATGCAGGACCGATTCAAGCACCGGAATCGGCGTTTCGTTGGGCACTTCGCGAAAGTAATGAATCCTGAGCCCTTCGCGGTACGCCAGGTCGACGGCAATCGGCCGGCCCTCGCCATCCAGCACGCGGCCACGGGCAATGCGCTCCAGCCACAGTTGCCGGTCGATGGCAGGGAAACGGGCGCACAGGCAATCAAGCACCGTGCTCCAGGGACCCGGGGGCAGATACAAGGTACTGGCCTGGTGCTGGGCAGCGCTGAAGGAAGAATCGGTCATGCAAAGGCTCAGGAAATCAAAAGGCCGATTATCCGCCAACCCCACGACAGCGCCTAGCGCGATGTGCCGGGCGATCACCGAACACAATCAAAAAGCGGCTCTACAACGCTGCATACAGCCTTATTAACCATCTGGTACATTTATTCACAATAGATTGCGCCACAACAACAAGAGATTGCCCCCATGACCCAGATTCAATCCCCTTCCGTGCTTGCAGGCCTGATCGGCTCCGGCATCCAGGCCTCGCGCACTCCGGCGTTGCATGAGCACGAAGGCGACGCCCAAGGCCTGCGCTACCTGTACCGCCTGATCGACATCGATGCATTGGGGCTCGACAGCAGTGCCCTGCCCGCCTTGCTGGAAGGCGCGCGCACCAGCGGTTTTACCGGCTTGAACATTACCTTTCCCTGCAAGCAGGCGGTCATCCCGTTGCTGGATGAGCTGTCGCCCGAAGCCCGGGGTATTGGCGCGGTCAACACGGTGGTATTCAAGGGCGGCAAGCGTATAGGGCACAACACCGATTGCCTGGGCTTTGCCGAAGGCTTCAAGCGCGGCCTGCAAGACGCTCCGCGCCGGTATGTGGTGCAAATGGGCGCCGGCGGTGCCGGTGCGGCCGTGGCCCATGCCTTACTGAGTGCTGGCGTCGAGCACCTGGTGATTTTCGAGGTCGAGCCGCAACGCGCCCAAGGCCTGGTGGACAACCTCAACGCCCACTTCGGCGCCGGCCGTGCCCAGGTCGGCCTCGACCTGGCAGGCTCGGTGGCCGAGGCCGACGGGCTGGTCAACACCACGCCGGTGGGCATGACCAAGCTGCCGGGCATGCCCTTGCCGGCCGAACACCTGCACAGCGGGTTGTGGGTGGCCGATATCATTTACTTCCCGCTGGAAACCGAACTGCTGCGCCAGGCGCGCAGCCTGGGCTGCCGCACGCTGGACGGCACCACCATGGCGGTGTTCCAGGCGGTCAAGGCCTTCGAGCTGTTCAGTGGCCGGCCGGCCGATGCCGAGCGGATGATGGCGCACTTTCACGCCATGCCGGATTGACCGTTCATCCCTCGCTGCCAAGGCGGCGCGCCAAGGCGGCGCGCAGTCGTGCAGCACTGTAGGAGCGCGCTCTGCCGGAATGCCGGACCACCGCGACCGGCTGCGTTAGCAGTCGTAAATTTTCAGCGTCTGTACAATTTTTGCGAGCGCTAACGCACTCGGTCGCGGGCAAGCGCGCTCCTACAGAGGTGAATTTGATAGCCAGTAGAATCAGTATGCTTGATGAGAGCGGCAGCGGCCGTGAAAAACGCCCTACCGCTGCAGATACCGCAACACCGCATCGCAGATCATCGTCTTGTGGCGCTGCTTGCGCTGCTCCTCTGACAGGTCGATCTTGAAGATCGCCCCCAGCGTGTGCCGGTTCGACACCCGGTGGAAACAGAACGAGGTCATCAGCATGTGCAGGTCCACGGCGTCCACGCCCTGGCGAAACACTCCGCTGGCCTCACCCCGGCGCAGAATGTCATCCAGTGTCTTGATGGTGTTCTGGCTCTTGGCATGAATGGTCTCGGACTGCTTGACGTTCTCGCCGTTGAGCAGGTTCTCGTTGCACACGATGCGCACGAAATCGACATTGCGATCATGGTGATCGAAGGTGAACTCCACCAGCCGCAGGATGGCCGCATGCGGCTCCAGGTCGGTGAGGTTCATCAGGCTTTCGGTGTTGCGAATGTCACCGTAGAGTTTTTCCAGCACGTCGACGTACAACTGCTCCTTGCTGCCGAAGTAGTAATAGATCATGCGCTTGGATGTCTGGGTACGCTCGGCAATGGCGTCGACCCGTGCGCCTGACAAGCCCCTGGCAACAAACTCGGTAACGGCTGCCTGAAGAATGTCTTCACGGGTCTTTTCAGGGTTGTTCTTGCGGCTCTTGCGCACAGCCTCCTGGGGCACGGGCGCAGCGGAGTCGGTAATTGTATTCATTATTGGCTCACGACCACGGTAGAACGGTCGATTATGAGCCCCCGCCCCTGCTGGATGGAAGCTGCAGAGCACGCCGACTCATCAACGGCCTCCCGACAAATGTAAAAAAGCGTGACGATGCTGCCTCGACAGCACCGCCACCGACCTCGACAGCCTGCGATCAGAGCCGCGCGCGTGGCGCCGCCCCTGTACGGGCCTTGGCCATCGCCGCCAGACGCACCGGCACGTTGGCCGCACCGTAGCCGGCATAGCCATTCTTGCGCTGCAATATCTCGAAGAAGAAGCGCCCGTCGAAGGCATCGGTGTAGACATGAAACAGCTCGCCAGCCTGGCTATCACGGTCGTAAAGCACGTTGTAATAGGCCAGCTCGCTGAGGAACTCGTCGTCGAAGTCCAGCCGTGCAGCCAGGTCATCGTAGTAGTTCAGCGGAATTTCCAGCAGTGGCACTCCGGCCTCCTTGGCGCGACGCACCTCGGCAAAGATGTCTTCGCAGTCAAAGGCGATGTGGTGCACACCCGAACCGCGATAGGTCGATACCGCATGAGAGATGGCCGTATTGCGGTTCTCGGAGATGTTCAGCGGCAGGCGTACGCTGCTGCAACGGCTGCGCAGGGCACGGCTCTTGACCAGTCCGTAGGGATCGGGCAACACCACTTCGTCATCGGCCTCGAAGTCCAGCAGGCCCTTGTAGAACAACACCCAGCTGTCGAGGCTCTCGGCCGGCAACGCCATGGCCATATGGTCGATGCGCTGCAGGCCGCCGGTGACCGGCGCCTGCGGATTGACCACAAAATCGCTGTCGTAGATCGACTGCCCGGGAGCTGCGCCTTCGATCAGGTAGATCAGGCTGCCATCGGGGGCGCGCACGGCCGGGATCTCGCGCTCGTTCGGCCCGACCAGCCCACGGTAAGGCTGGCCCTTGAATGCCTGCGCACGCTCCAGCGCCTGGGCGGCATTGTCGACCCGCAGGGCCGTGGCGCACAGCGAGGGGCCATGCACCTCGAAAAAGCTGTGGGCAAACGAGTAGGGCTCGGCATTGAGCACGATACGGATATCGCCCTGCCCCAGCAGCCTGACCGCCTTGGAGCGATGCGCGCCCAACCGGGCAAAGCCCAGGCGCTCCAGCCAGCCCTCCAGGCGGGCACTCTGGGTCTCGTCCACGGCAAATTCGAGAAACTCCACGCCATCGAGCTGGCTGGCCGGCGGTGGGTTGAACAGCAGCTCATTGGACACCGGTGCTGCCGGTTGCTGGGGGAGCTGTTCGCTGGCCAGCAACTGGCGGGTCTTTTCTTCCAGATACAGCAGCGAGCGCAGGCCGTCGGCGGCATTGGCGCGGGTAGGCGCGGCGCGGAAACCGTCGTTGAAAACCTCCAGCGACAGCGGACCGGTGTAGCCACTGCGCAGAATCGGTGCCAGGAAACCCGGCAGGTCGAACTCGCCCTGACCGGGGAAGCAACGGAAATGCCGACTCCACTCCAGCACATCCATCGCCAGGATCGGCGCATCGGCCATCTGCACGAAAAAGATCTTGTCGCCGGGAATCTGCGCGATTGCACTCGGGTCACCCTTGAGCGACAGGGTATGGAAGCTGTCGAGCAAGACGCCCAGCGCCGGATGGTCGACCTCGCGCACCAGCGCCCAGACCTGCTGCCAGGTGTTGACGTGACGCCCCCAGGCCAGGGCTTCATAGCCGATGCGCAGCTTGCGGGCGCCGGCGCGTTCGGCCAGCAGGTTCAGGTCATCGCGCAGGATGGTGTGGTCACCCAGCGAGTCGGCGGCGGCGTTGCTGCACACCAGCACCAGGTCGGTGCCCAACTCCTGCATCAGGTCGAACTTGCGCTCGGCGCGATCAAGATTGCGCGCCAGGCGGTCGCGGCGGCAGCCTTCAAAATCGCGAAACGGCTGGAACAGGGTGATGGCCAGGCCCAGGTCGGCGCACATCTGCCGGATGTTGCGCGGGCTGCCGTCGTAGTACAGAAGGTCATTCTCGAAAATCTCGACGCCGTCAAAGCCGGCGGCGGCGATGGCTTCGAGCTTTTCCGGCAAGGTACCGCTCAAGCAAACGGTGGCAATGGAACGCTGCATGTTGTTGTTCTCCTGGACGAGCGCGACCGTGCAGGGTCGCCACTGGATTGCACCGCATGCAAGGCGGTCAACGGCCTTGATTATGGATGCAGTGTGAGTATTTCGCTGTCAAAATACACGAGCAACACAATATGTACGAACTGGTTAGTTTTTCGTTCGGTTATCGAACAAAACCGATTTTGCTCGATTGACGATATATTCGCCAACGCCCACCATCTGTTTCGCCGTGCGAAAACGATCTTTATCCTTTATTCGACACGCACTGCCCAGTTTTGCGCTGCACCCGATGAACCTCCATAACAATTTCAAAAACAGGATTACTACCCATGCGCGCCCTTCCCGAGTTCTCCGTACACCCGCTTGGCATTCCCGAGACTTCGAGTAGACGAACCCGTTCGGCCATTTTAATGGCTGCACCTACGTTCGCCTGATAGCAATTTGCGCGCTCGCCTGCGCCTGATCTGTCAGAATTCGCGCCTCGCCTGCCTGCCACTTGTTCTGGCCGGCACGATGCCACGAACCGCCCTGACGGCTTCCGGCCACTGCGGGTAGTTTCTCAGTCCGGCTGACGCCCCTGGCGCAGTCCTGGTACGGATGATCGAACCATCATGCTCAACACCCAATCCAATCCTCTGGCCAGCGCTGCGCGTGCCGGTATCGGTGAAAAGGTCCGCGGCGCCCTCGCCGTCGGCAAGACCCGCTGGGGCATGCTCGCCCTGGTGTTCTTCGCCACCACCCTGAACTACATCGACCGCGCCGCCCTGGGCGTCATGCAGCCCATCCTTGCCAAGGAAATGAGCTGGACGACGATGGACTATGCCAACATCAACTTCTGGTTCCAGGTTGGCTACGCCATCGGCTTTCTGCTGCAAGGCCGCTTCATCGACAAGGTCGGCGTCAAGCGCGCCTTCTTCCTGGCGGTGCTGCTCTGGAGCCTGGCGACCGGCGCTCACGGCCTGGCCACTTCGGCGGTCGGCTTCATGGTCTGCCGGTTCATCCTGGGCCTGACCGAAGCGGCCAACTACCCGGCCTGCGTGAAGACCACGCGCCTGTGGTTCCCGGCCGGCGAACGCGCCGTGGCCACCGGCATCTTCAACGCCGGCACCAACGTCGGCGCCATGATCACTCCTGCGCTGCTGCCGATCATCCTCAGTGTCTGGGGCTGGCAGGCCGCCTTTATGGCCATGGGTTTCCTGGGCTTGTTCTGGGTCGTCACCTGGCGCCTGAAGTACTACAACCCTGAAGAGCACCCGACCGTCAGCCAGGCCGAACTGGACTACATCAACAAGGATGTGGAGCCGGAGCCGGTCAAAGTGCCGTTCTCGCACATCCTGAAGATGCGCGGCACCTGGGCCTTCGCCCTGGCCTACTCGATTACCGCACCGGTGTTCTGGTTCTACCTGTACTGGCTGCCACCGTTCCTGAACCAGCAATACAACCTGGGCATCAGCGTGACGCAGATGGGGATTCCGCTGATCCTGATCTGGCTCACCGCCGACTTCGGCAGCATCGGTGGCGGCGTGCTGTCGTCATGGCTGATCGGCCGCGGCGTGAAAGCGACCAAGGCACGCCTGGTGTCGATGCTGATCTTTGCCCTGACCATCTGCAGCGTGGTGTTCGCCGCCAACGCCAGCGGCCTGTGGGTTGCGGTACTGGCCATCTCGCTGGCGGTCGGCGCCCACCAGGCCTGGACGGCCAACATCTGGAGCCTGGTGATGGACTACACGCCCAAGCACCTGATGAGCACCGTGTTCGGCTTTGGCGGCATGTGCGCCGCGATCGGCGGGATGTTCATGACCCAGATCGTCGGCGCCGTACTGACCGCCACCAACAACAACTACAGCATCCTGTTCACCATGATCCCGGCGATGTACTTCATTGCCCTGACCTGGATGTACTTCATGGCCCCGCGCGAAGTGCCGGACATGAATAAATAAGCCTGTAAATGGCAAATGAACAAGGCCCGGTGATGCGAATCACCGGGCCTTTTTTATGGTCTCTGCGTTACACCAACCCTGTGTGAGGGCTTTCCAGGCGCGTGATTCTAAAGGCCTCATCGCCGGCAAGCCGCCTCCCACGGACTGGAGGCGGTGTCGTGAAAGCCGGCCTGACTGCTCGTGACTGTCGCGTCAAACCGCTTCTGTGAGAGGCGGCTTGCCGGCGAAAGCGATGTAACAGACGCCGCAACGCCCCCTCACAACCGATCCCGGCAACAACCCGGAATCACTTCTTGCGCCGCTGCTGCCAGGCCGCAGCCAGGCCGCTCAGGCAGATGATCGCAATGCCGATCTGGGCATCCAGCGGTGGCATGTGATCGAACACCAGCCAGCCCAGCAGCCCGGCAAACACGATCTGGCAATAGCTGAACGGTGCCAGCATGGCCGGTGCCGCGTAGCGGAACGCCTGGGTCAGCAGCAAGTGCGCGCCCATGCCGCAGGCACCGAGGGCCAGCAGGAACGGCCAGTGCTTGAATTCCGGCGTCTCCCAGAAGAACGGCACGATCGCACTCATGACCAGGGTATTGAACAACCCGGCAAAGAAATTGCTGGTGGTCGGGCTGTCATACGGACTCACCAGCCGGGTCAGCAACTGATACAGGGCAAAACACAGCGCTGACGACAACGGCAGCAGAATCGCCGGCGTGAACAGCTGGCCACCCGGGTGAATGATCACCATCACCCCGATGAACCCCACGATCACCGCACACCACTGGCCACGGGTCACGTGCTCGTGCAACAGCGGCACCGACAACGCCGTCACCAGCAAGGGCGCCAGGAAGTTGACCGCTGTCGCCTCGGCCTGCGGAATGAACAACAGGCTGCTGGTGAACAACAGGCTGGTGCCCAGCAGGGCCAGCGCGCGCAGCACCTGGAACAGCGGGCGCTTGGTGCGCAACACCCGCAGGCCCGACGAAGGCATGAAGATGAAGGCCATCAGCAGCGTATGCACCACATAGCGCGCCCAGACCACCAGGATGACCGGATAGAAGCCTGACAGGTACTTGGACAACGTGTCATGGCTGGCAAACAGAAAGGTAGCCAGCAGAATGAAACTGATCCCCTTGAGGGGATGATTGACGCCGGACACAGGCGTACTGGTCGTGCTCATGGGTCTTCCTTAGGCTCTGTACGTAAAGTGGCTGCGCTCGGCCATGCTGCGTTAAAAATCGACTCGCAATGCTCATTGACACGTGTCAACTGCGCTTGCTCGCCGCTTTTTGCCTTGCCTGACCTTCGCTCACCGACTTTTCGTACAGAGCCTAGGCTCTTTATGAACAGCAGGGATAAATCGGCAGGCAAGGCATTGGACAGGCAAGGACTGTTATAGCTGACAGTCGGTTTGCCGCCCTGTTCTACAAGCGTCTCAGGCCGTTGTTCCCGCGTCTGCGCTGAAATGTTCTAACCGGTTAATTAACGTGCGATAATCGCACCTTACCGTTTTCCGTCAATTGCAGGCCGCGTCCATGCGCAGCACTATTTCAACCAGCAACACGGCATCCGTCTCACTCGACCTATAACTACAAAAAAGGCATCGCCATGCATTTTTCCCCTTTCCGTACGACCAAGGGCAGCTTCTGCGTTCTGTTCACCGCCACCGCCTTGATCCCGACCCTCGGCCACGCCGCAGGCTTTGTCGAAGACGCCAAGGTCGGCTTGAACCTACGCAACTTCTTTATCAATCGCAACTTCGTCGACCCGGCCAATGCCCAGAGCGGCGCACAGGAATGGACGCAGAACTTCATCCTCGATGCCCGCTCCGGCTTTACCCAAGGCACGGTCGGTTTCGGCGCCGATGTCCTGGGCATGTACTCGCTCAAGCTGGACGGTGGCAAGGGTTCGGGCGGCACGCAACTGTTGCCGATTCACAGCGACGGGCGCCCTGCCGATGACTTCGGACGCCTGGCGGTGGCCGGCAAGGCACGCTTTTCGAAAACCGAGCTGAAAGTCGGTGAATGGATGCCGGTGCTGCCGATCCTGCGTTCCGACGACGGTCGTTCGCTGCCGCAGACGTTCCAGGGCGCACAGATCACCTCCAAGGAAATCGACGGCGTGACCCTGTATGGCGGTCAGTTCCGCGCCAACAGCCCACGCAACGACGCGAGCATGGAAGACATGTTCATGAACGGCCGGGCCGGCATCACCTCGGACCGCTTCAACTTCGCCGCCGGCGAATACAGCTTTAACGAAAAGCGCACCTCGGTCGGCGTCTGGTATGCGCAGCTCGAAGACATCTACCACCAGCAGTACTACAACGTGCAGCACAGCCAGCCCGTGGGCAACTGGGTGCTGGGCGCCAACCTGGGCTACTTCGTCGGCAAGGACGACGGCCAGTCACTGGCCGGCAACCTGGACAACAAAACCGCGTCAGCCATGCTCTCGGCCCGTTATGGCGGCAGCACCTTCTATGTGGGCCTGCAGAAAGTCAGCGGCGACAACCTGTGGATGCGCGTCAACGGCACCAGTGGCGGCACCCTGGCCAACGACAGCTATAACTCCAGCTTCGACAATGCCAAGGAGCGCTCCTGGCAGTTGCGCCATGATTATGATTTCAGCGCCCTGGGCGTGCCAGGCCTGACCCTGATGAACCGCTACATCAGCGGTGACAACGTGCACACCGGCGCCATCACCGACGGCGAAGAATGGGCACGCGAGTCGGAGCTGGCCTATGTCTTCCAGCAAGGCACGTTCAAGAGCCTGAGCCTGAAATGGCGCAACTCGACCATGCGCCGCGACTACAGCACCAACCAGTTCGACGAAAACCGGGTGATCGTCAGCTACCCGATCTCGATCCTGTAACCTGCCCTTGCTGCGCAGGAACCGCTTCAGCGGCGAGCATCTGCCGATCCCCGCTGAAGCGACGCCTACGCAGACCGCCGCTTCAGCGTATCGGAAGGCAGTTCGCCAAAACTGTTGCGGTAGCTTTCGGAAAAGCGCCCCAGGTGCAGAAAGCCATAGTCCATGGCCAGTTCGGTAATGTTGCGCACCCGGCAGTCCGGGTCCTTGAGGCAGGCATGGATGCGCTGCAGCTTGCGCTGGCGCACATAGAGTTTCGGCGTCACCCCGGCATGGCGCTCGAACAGGCCATACAGGCTGCGCAGGCTGACCCCGGCCTGGCCGGCCAGGGCCTCAATGTCGATATCCTGCTTGAGGTTGCGTTCGATGTAGTCGCTGATGCGCTCGAACACGGCCGATGAGCCGACCAGGCATTCGCGGCTGACGTTGGTCTTCATCAGGGTCAGCATCTTGCTGGCGACAATCTGCGCGTAATGCTCCTGCACCCGCAGCAGTTGCTCTTCGGCCTCGGCCTCCTGGCACACCATCGACAGCAAATTGACGAAGCCATCCAGGCACGGCAGCTGATAGCGGTTTTCAGTGAAACGTACGCCATCACGCGGGTGCTGCCAGCGCTGCTCGGCACACACCGACTCGATCAGGCTCACAGGCATTTTCAGGATGAATTTTTCGCAGTCGTCCGAATAGGTCAGGTCCACAGGATCATCGGGGTTGATCAACAGCAGCTCGCCCGGGGCAAAGTAGTGCTCCTGGCCATGCCCGCGCCACAGGCAATGGCCGCGCAACAGGATCTGCATGTGAAAAATGGTTTCCAGCGCCGGCGAGGTCACCCGCACGCCGCCACCATAGCTGATGCGGCACAGGTCCAGATTGGCGAACTGGCGATGGTTCAGGCTGGCTTCGGGACGGCCAACGGCCGGCATGCGGATGTTGTGCATGCCAACGTGCTGATTGACGTAACTCGACACCGCGTGGGGGTCGGCACGGTCGAACACCCGACTGCGCTCACTGAGCAGGCGACTATCCATAAGGCAAGGCACTCTTTAATTATTCTTGTCGGGCTGGGCCTGGCATCACGGGGCAACATGCAAGGCACAGGCTCATCAGGTCACGGCGCTCTGTCGGCCCGCTGCGTGCAGTTCGCGTAGGTCAGGCTTACTGCATGATGGCCAGAGTACGGTCGGCTGGCGACCACCGTCAATCGAGCACTCACGCTATGTGGGCGGTAATCGGACGGCGCTAGCCTGCCTATCCTCATGCAGGTGTCTGGCAAGCACCTTACAGCGCTACAGCGGCTTACCCCTATTCACATTTGGATACGAATGGCTATGCTGGGCGCATGAGCCAGCCCCCGATTCGTCCGCCCTGCCCGCCTGGCGCCTGCGATTGCAGGCGTGAGCAGTTGCAGGCGGCCGGCACCGACCCACGCATCCTGCTGCTGACCCGCGAGCAGGAGCACAAACTGCTCGAGCGCCTGGAAAACGTCGAAACCCTGGAGCAGTTGCAGCATCTGCAACAGCGCATTTTCGATCAGTTGGGGCTACGAGTGCATATTGCGCCAGGCCCGAACGAGGTCAAGACCATGCGCGGCATCAGCATTCAGATGGACCCGGTGCCGGGCCTGTGCCGCAAGACCCGCGCAGCGATCCCGGCGGCCATACGCCGTGGCCTTGAGAGGCGTCCGCACATTGCCTGGGACCTGCTCAACACCTTCGACCTGCTGCGCGATGCCTGACTGACGCCGGACCTTGCGCCCGGCGTACAGATCAACGACTCAGCGGTTCGACAGCAGACGCTTGATGATCAGGCCGACACCGACGGCAATCGCCGCCGACTTGACCGGATTGGCCTTCACATAAACGGTCACCTGCTCGACCTTCGACGGGCCGGCCAGCGGGCATGGCGCTTTGGGCTTGAGCAGGCCTTCGGCACGGTCCAGCAATTGCCCCAGCAAGTGACGCGATTGCGGTCCGCGATCGGCGCCGATCGAACGGCCGCGCTTGAGCAGCGCATCGGCCTCGTCCAGAAAGGTGCTCAATTCCGAGCGGGTCTTGACCTTGAGGTCGGTGGCCAGTTTGTCAGTGATATCGCGTGCCATGAGCTGTACCTGATGAGTGGAGATAAAACGTTGACTGCCGGGTGCAGGGCTTCGTTCCGTTGATCCACACAGGCGAACACGGGCAGGCGAGCCTGCCGGTCATGCCAACGGCGAAAACCCCGCCGGCAGATACACCACCGAGTTCATCTCCTTGAGCTGCGGCCCGGAGTTCTCCGGCGGCCAGACGCCGTCCTGTACCGCCCGGGTGCGCACATCCAGGCGTTGTTCCAGGCTTGCATAGGGCCAGATGTGCAGGTAGCGCGGCACGCGGCCACTGGTGGCATAGAACGCGGCATACACCGCCGAGTAGCCATCAGCGGTGCGCGGGCCGACCGCTTTGTGCCAGCCCTCCAGGGTCGGCGCCAGGCCCGAGGTCACCAGGTTGTATTCGCGCAACTCGTAAAACGGCCCGTGCTTGCCCGGCGCCAGCGGCTCCAGAAAGGGAAACAGCCGGTAGTCGTCGATCTGCTGGTCGAGCACGAATTCGCCAATGCCGAAGGCATCGGGGGCCAGCAGCACCCGCTCGCGCTCAGCCTGGCGGGCGTCATTGCTGGTAAAGCCGCGCAGCACGGCGACGGTGTTTTGCGGGCCGATTTCCGAGAGCCAGCAACCGACCAGGCTCACGCCCTCGCCCGCTTCGGCCAGGGCCGCTTGCAGGCGCGGCAGGGCCTGGGCCGGGGTGCGCACGCGCAGGGTGAAACGGATCAGTTCGTACAGGTGCATGGTCACTCCAGCGCAGGGGCAGGTTTCGAGGGGGACGCGTGGGCATGACGCGACATGGTCAACAGGGTCAGGCTGGTCACGGTGCCGAACAGCAGCAGCATCACCGACACCGGCCACACCGCATGCACCGTGGCAAACAGCGCGGTGGCGATCAGCGGGGCAAAGCCGCCGGCAAAGATCGAGGCGATTTCATGCCCCAGGGCCAACCCGGTGTAGCGCACATGGGTCGGGAACAATTCGGCCATCAAGGCCGGCTGGGTGCCGATCATCGCCCCGTGGCTGACCGGCAGGCCGAGCACCAGCGCCAGGTACACCAGCAGCGGGTCATGAGTGTCGAACAGCCAGAAGAACGGAAAGGCCAGCGCCACCAGGCTCAGCGAGCCGAAGGCGTACACCGCCCGGCGCCCGACAATGTCCGACAGCCAGCCCCAGAACAGGATGCTGAACGCCTCCAGCACCATGGCCAGCATCACGCCCATCAGCACGATCTGCGTCGACAGCCCGCTGAACTTGGCATAGGCCATGGAAAACGACAGGAAGATGTAAGCCCCGCCGTTTTCCGCCAGGCGCAGGCCCATGGCTTGCAACACCGCCTTGGGGTGCTCACGCAACACCTGCATGACGGGCAGGTGTTGCGTGGCCGATGTTTTTTGTTCGTTGAAGGCACGGCTTTCCGGCAGCCGATGGCGAATGTACAGGCCGACGCCGAAGATCAGCACGCTGGCCAGGAACGGGATACGCCAGCCCCAGCTCATGAAGCTGTCCTGGGGCAGCAGCTGCACCAGGTAAAAGGCCCCGGCCGACAGCACAAAACCGCCGCTGACCCCGAGCTGGCTGAACGAGGCATAGAAGCCGGCCTTGCCCGGCGGGGCGTTCTCGCTGAGCATCAGCACCCCGCCGCCCCACTCGCCGCCGGCAGCCACGCCCTGCACCAGGCGCAGCAGCACCAGCGCCAGCGGCGCCAGGTAACCGGCCTGCTCATAGGTGGGCAGTAACCCCATGAGGAAGGTCGCCAGGCCCATCATCGCCAGGGTGATGACCAGCGCCAGCTTGCGCCCGTGCCGGTCGCCTACATGGCCGAAGATGATGCCGCCGACCGGGCGGGCGACAAAGCCCACGGCAAAGCCGGCAAAGGCCCCCAGCGTGCCGAGCACAGGGTCCGTGCCGGCCGGAAAGAACAACGGCCCGAACACCAGCGCGGCCGCGGTGCCGTAGAGAAAGAAGTCGTACCATTCCAGCGCATTGCCGATCACCGAAGCGACCACGATGCGCCGCATGGGCGGGGTGCTGTGTGTTGTCATTCAACAGTGCTCCATTCAAGCGCGGGGGTGTAGGAGCGCGCTCTGCCCGCGACCGGCTGCGTTAGCAGTCGTAAAATTGTGGCGTTTCGCAGATTTTTGACGTGTTCACAGCTGTAAATCTGAGGCGTTTCGCAGATTTTACGACTGCTGCGCAGCCGGTCGCGGGCAAGCGCGCTCCTACAGGCCATCCGTGGGGGATCTACCAGAGCTTCCAGGTGTAGGTGGTGTAGAGCCGGTTCTCCTGGAAGTCATCGCCGAAGTTCTGCTGCACCAGGTAGTTCTTCCACTCCACGCCCAGGCCCTTGAGCGGACCGTTTTGCACCACGTAGCGCAGGGCCAGGTCGCGTTCGTTCTCGTGGCCGTCGGACAGGCCGGCGCGCTGGATGTCCTTGCCCTTGATGTAGCGGGTACTGAAGGTCAGCCCCGGCACGCCAAGGCCGGCGAAGTCATAGCTGTAGCCCAGGCCAACCGAGCGTTCCTGCGGGCGCATGAACGGCTGGTTGGCCCAGTTGAGCAGGTAGAACTGCGGGATATAGCCATTGGGCGTCGGGAAGATGCTGTCGCCGTACATGCGCTGGTAGGCCACGCTGAAACGGTGGCCGCCCTTGGTCAGGGCCAGGCCCGTGGACAGCGCACGGTTGTCGATTTCGCCGTTGAGCGCCTGGCCGTCCTCGTTGTTGTCGAACCAGCGCACATCGGTGCGCAACCTGTAGCCATTGCCCAGGTCGGCCTGGTGCATCAAGCCGTAGTAGTGCTGCTGGTAGATGTCATGCATCACGCCATAGAAGTAGCTGGCCTGCAGGTTGGGCAACAGGTTGTAAGTGGCGCCACCAAAATCCAGGCCCTTGCTGTCGAGGTTGTCGGTCGAACCGTACTTGTAGAACTTCTCGTGGTCCGACGACTCGCGCGTCACTGCCGACCAGAAGCGCCCGCCGGTCAGGGTCAGGTTGGGGATCTCCTTGCTCTCGATCACCGCGCCCTGGTAGATCGTGTCGAGCTGGCGGCTGGGGTCATGCCAGGCGATCGGCAGCTCCGGGCGCATGTCACCGACTTTCAGTTCGGTCTGCGAGTACTTCATCTTCAGCGTGGCACCGGCACGGCTGTAGTCGTCCGGGATGCCGTTGATGCGGTCATACGGCAACGTGCCGTCGTTGCCTTCGGAGTCCAGCACATACGCGTACTGGGCATCCAGGTCCAGGCCGAAGGCCAGCGGCGTTTCGGTGTAGCCGGAGGTGAACTGCAGGTCGAAACCTTGCGACCAGTTGCCGACCTTGCTGGTGGCGGCGCCACTCTCAGTGAAGTTGCGGTCCAGCCAGAGGTTTTTCATGTCGACTTTCAGATGACTGTCTTGCCAGACATCGGCGTGGGCCATGCCCATGCCGAGACCCAAGGCACTGGTGATGCCAATGCTGCGTGCAATGAACGAGGACAACATGTGACGGCTCCTGTCAGCCCGTGGGCTGTTTTTTTATGTGTTGTGAGCAGATCAACGAAGCGGAACTCGGCAGGCGAATCCGCGGCATGCTTCTAATGGCAAAGGCTCGCGAAAGACGGGGTCAGGCCCCGGCCCGGCATGGCGACATGCCGGGGTGTTTTATTGATGTGTTGTAGGACCGGCTTCAGCCGGGAAGTCGCGAACAGGCCGGCACGCTCAATATCACCAGCGCCCGACAGGCAGCATTCGCGACCGATGGTCGCTACAGGCTGCCCAGGCGGTGGTAGGCGCGGTTGAAGTACACCAGGCCTTCCTCGGCACCGCCCTGGCGCAGGCTCTGGATCTCGCAATAGAAAATGTTGTGCGAGCCCACTTCGTGCACCTGCGCGATGCGGCAATCGAAGTTGACCAGCGCTTCGAGCATCACCGGCGCACCGCTTTCCAGCGTGGTCCAGGCGGTGCTGGCAAAGCGTTGCTCCATGCTCAGCGCCTTGTTGGCAAACGCACCGGACAGTTCCTGGTGCGCACCGGTCAGCACGTTGACGCACAGGGTGCCGTTGGCCTTGAACTGGGCATTGGAGTTGGAGGTGCGGTTCATGCACACCAGCAACGTCGGTGGCGAATCGGTGACACTGCACACCGCAGACGCGGTAAAGCCGCAGCGCCCGGCAGGGCCGTCAGTGGTGATCACCGAGACGGCACCGCCCAGCAGGGCCATGGCATTGCGAAAATCGGTTACGTCGACCATGGTCGTTCTCCTCAGATATCCAGCACGAGTTTTTTTGTTTTGGCCCGCGAACAGCACACCAGGATCTGGTCGTTGCCGGCTTTCTCCTCGTCGGTCAGGTACACATCGCGGTGGTCCGGTTCGCCTTCGAGCACATCGCACAGGCAAGTGCCGCATACGCCCTGCTCGCAGGAAATCTCGATCTTGATGCCGACCCCGGCCAGCGCGTCGAGAATGCTTTGCCCCTCGGCGACCTGCACGGTCTTGCCGCTGCGCGCCGCGACCACTTCGAAGCTTTCGCCACTGGCGTCGACCTCGACCTGGAAGTACTCCTTGTGGATGTGGTCCTCGGCGTAGCCTTGCTGGCGCGCGCCGTTGATGACCCACTCCATGAAGCCCGAAGGCCCGCAGGTGTACATGTGCACGCCGCGTTCGCCCTGCCCCAGCACCTTGACCAGGTCCAGGTTCTGCCCGGCGCCTTCATCATCGAAATGGGTGATGACCTTGTCGGCAAACGGCGCCGCTTGCAGCTGTTCCAGAAAAGCGCTGCGGCTGCGCGAGCGGCCGCAGTAATGCAGTTCGAAATCCTCGCCGCGCTGTTGCAGTGCGTAGGCCATGGCGATCATCGGCGTGATGCCGATGCCGCCGCCCAGCAGGATCGAGCGCCGCGCGCCGGCCACCAGCGGAAACAGGTTGCGCGGGGTGCTGATCTGCACCGACCGGCCTTCGAGCAGTGTGTCGTGTACGCCGACCGAACCGCCGCGCGAGGCCGGGTCACGCAGCACGCCCAGGCGATACAGGCTGACATCGGCCGGGTCGCTGCACAGCGAATACTGGCGCACCAGGCCCGGGGCGATGTGGATGTCCACATGCGCGCCGGCTTCGAACAGCGGCAAGGGCGCGCCATCGGCGCGGGTCAGGTCCAGCACCACCACGCCATCGCCCTGCACCTGGCGCTTGCTGATGACGACATTCAACAGTTGTTCATTCATGGCTAATTCCTTGGGTTGGGCACCGATCAATCAGCGCATGAACAGGCCGCCGTTCACGTCCCAGGTCGCCCCGGTGGTGAACCAGGCTTCAGGCCTTGCCAGTTGCACGATAAGGTCGCCGAGAAAATCCGCATCGCCCAGGCGCTGCACCGGGATATTGCCGATGAGGCCGGCCAGGCGCTCGGCCGGCACCGCGGCATGCACCGCCGGTGACTCGATCGGGCCTGGGGCGATGGCATTGACCGTGACCCCGCGGGCGGCGAATTCCTTGGCGAAGATCTTGGTCAGGGTCACGATGGCACCCTTGCTGGCGGCATAGTGCGCGCCGGTGGCGGTGCCGCCGTTCTGTCCGGCCAGCGAGGCCATGTTGATGATCCGCCCGTAGCCGGTCTCGGCCAGGTGTGCGCCGAGCACCTGGCAGCCGAGAAACACGCTGCGCAGGTTGACGCTGACCACCGCGTCGAATTCCTCGGGGCTGATCTGCATCAGCGGCGTGGTCTTGGTCACCGCCGCGTTGTTGACCACCACATGCAGGGCGCCGAAACGCGCCAGCACCTGGGCCAGGGCCTGCTCGAAATCATTTTTGCTCGACACGTCCAGGCGCACCGCCAGGACCCGCTCGCCGCTGCTGTCGAGCTGCGCGGCGGCGCTGATCGCGGCCTGTTCGTCGCGGTCGCTGACCACGACGTGATAGCCGGCTTCAAGCAGGCGGGCACAGAAACTCAAGCCAAGGCCCTGCCCGGCCCCTGTCACCAATGCAACCTGGTTCATGGTCGGGCTCCTTAAAGGATGTAGCCGATGCCCGCGAGGGTATCGTCACTGTTGATCAGGCGGACCAGCTTGCGCTGGATCTTGAAGCTGCCTTCATGGCGGACCAGTTCGTAGACCAGGTCAGCGCTGTAGTGCTTGAGGCTGTCCTTGCGGAACTCGCGCACGTTCTGCGCGCAGCGCACGGTGACGTTCTGGCCATCATCGACCAGCACGCGGAAACGCGAGAGCGTGCGCACCGTGCGTGGCTGCGGGCTGGTCGAGATCGACTCGCCCCCGGTCAGGCGCTGCACGCGCAGCTTGCGCATGTGGTGATCGTCGTAGGCGTAGTTGAGGGTGTTTTCAAAGTCTTCTTCGCGCGGGTCGATCGGGATGATGTAGGTGCCCTTGTCGCTCCACAGGTTCAGCCAGGTGTCGAATTCGCCGTGGTCGAGCATGTCGCCTTCGGCCCAGATGAAAGCGGTGACTTCTTGCAGCAGTTGAATGTTCATGGGGTTCTCCGGGCTCAGGCCGACATCATCTTTTTCCATTGCTGGTACGCCGCACGCATGCCGGTCTCGGCACTGACGTCGGACACCCGGCCGTCTTCGCTGGGCTGCTCGCCTGGCAGGCCACGGTTGAGCATGATCCACAGCTCTTCACCGGCACTGGCGCCCTTCTGCACGCGCTCCCAGGCCTCGGAGTCGTCCGGGGTGCCAAAGCCCATCGGGCCCTGGAAGTGCTCGTGCAGGCGCAGGCGGTAGCGGTTGGCCGCTGCCGGGCCGCCGTCCATGGTGATCACCGAGTGATGGATCTCGGTCTCGGTCACCGAGATCGGCTGCAGCACCCGGAAGAACGCCATCGAACAGGCGACGTTGGGGAACAGGTTGAGGTTGAAGCCGGTGCCGCCCACGGCGCGTACGATACGGCGCACCTGCTGCTCTTCCAGGCCTTCGTCACGCAGCTCGGCGGCCAGGGCCTCGAAACGCTCGGGGATCGGTTTGTCCAGGTCCGCTTCCAGGTCGATCAGGTCGGGAATCATCACCATCACGCTGTGGCCGTTGCCCAGGTCCTCGACGTAGCCGGGGCCCTTGACGAAGTCGAACAGCTCCAGGGTCTGCTCGTCGACCGACGACAGAAAGCTCTTGTGTACCAACGGGAAGTGGTAGGCGTCGGTGGTGTTTTCGAGCTGGATCTTCCAGTTACCGGGGAAGCGGAAGCGGTGTTCGCCCGGCACCTTGATGCCGTAGCCGGCGCCCTGCTTCATGAACAGGTCCATCCACTTTTTCGCCGGGCCCAGGAAGTCCACCAGCGGCTCGATGTCGTCCTTGAAGGTGGCGAAGATCATGCCGGCGTAGCTTTCAACCCGCAGGCTGACCAGCGGCAGCTCGGCCTTGTCGATGCAGTCGGCGTAGCTTTCCGGGTGCGGAATGGCACGCAGCGAACCGTCCAGGCCGTAGCTCCAGCCGTGGTACGGGCAGACAAAACTGTTGGCCTTGCCCTTCTTGTGTTCGCACACGGTGGCACCGCGGTGGCGGCAACGGTTGAGCAGCACATGCACGGCCTTCTTGCGGTCGCGCACCGCGATCACCGGCTGCTTGCCGATGTAAGTGCTCTTGTAGCTGCCGGCGTCGGGGATCTCGCTTTCGTGGGCGACCCACACCCAGGTGCTGTAGAAAATCTTCTGCAGCTCGGCATCGAACAGCGCCGCGTCGGTGTACAGCGCGGTGTGGACGCGGTCGGCCTTGACCAGCTCGGCGGGGTCGACCGCCAGGTTCACAGCGGGAATCAGGTTAGTCACGGTGTCTCCTCGTCGGCTCTGCTGGCCGACCGTTCAAGAATGCGGTGTGGTTCACTGCGCCTGGCGGTCGGGGACCGGCAAGGGCGCGTCGCTGTTCCAGCCGCTCACGGGGCGGCCGAACAGGTTTTCGGTAGTGAAATGCGCCATGCGCCACTGCCCGTCCTCGACCGCAAAGCGCACGTTCAGCCGCGCGGCATTGAGGTGTGAGGCACCACTGGCAAAGGTGCTGGTCTGCAACATCACCCAGCGGCCGGTCGCCGTCTCACCGTCCACCTCGATCAGTTCGCTGGTCAGAAAGTGCACGTTCAGCGCAAAGTGCGCCGGTGGCTGCATGTAGCCGGCAAACATTGCGGCGATGGCCGTACGGCCGCGATAACCACCGAAGCTCTTGGCGTAGCGGGCGCCCTTGCCTTCCCACACCGCGTCGGTGGTGAACAGCGCGGCCAGTTCATCCAGCGGAGTGTGTTCGTCCAGGGCGTCGCACAGCACCATGTAGCGGTTCATGCAGGCGCGCACGGCGTGCTCGCTTTCGAAACGGCGCAGGCGTAGCTCATCGGTCGGGCTCAGGCTCATGGCGGCGTACTCAGGTGCGCTGGATGATCAGTTCACGGCCCACGCGGGCCTCAACCTTGGCGTAGCGCCACAATTTGTACGGGCCATCGCCCACGGCGGTGCTGCGAAACAGGTTGCAGGCGGCATGCACAGTCTCGATGTCCGGGACATCGGCCAGCAGGTACGTGGTCCACGGAAAGCCATCGGACGGCCCGACCATGCCCTGGTCGTCGTCCATGTTGCCCAGCACGCTCACGCCGGGCAGGTCATGGATGCCGTTCCACATGGCGCTGAACGCCGCCCACACCTGCAATTGCTCTTCGCGCGCGGCGTCGAAGAAGTTCTGGTTGATGCCCATGCAAAACAGCACACGCAGGCTCTTTTTCTCGCTCATGACTCGTTCCTCGAACAGTTACAGGTAGCCCGGCATGGGCTGTTTGCCGAAGAACATCGCTCCGGCGTTCTGGTAGGTGATGTCGCCCATGAAGGCGTGCTGGGTGACCACTTGCGCGTCGTTGACACAGCGTGCCAGGGGACTGGTGTTGTACACGCCGCTCATGCCCGAAAGCATTTGCGCGGTGCGCGCCACTTCGGCCGCCACCCGGGTGGCGTGGGTCGATGACAGGCGCAGCAGGTTGGTGGCCTCGGCCGGCACCGGGTCGCCGGCCAGCACATGGGCCCAGGCCTGATCGATGGCTTCGTAGAAAAACGAACGGGCGGCGCGCAAGGCGGCCTCGGCCTTGGCCACATCCACCTGCGCCAGCGGGCGGTCGGCCAGTGCCGGGGCACCGGTGACCGAGATCCGTCCCGAGGCCATGCCCGCCAGTTCGTCCAGCGCGGCGCGGGCCACGCCCAGGCCGACCACCGACAGCACCTGGGTGGCGAACGACAGCGACGGGTAGCGGAAGAACGGCTCGGTCAGGTTCGGCGCGCCGCCGCGCACGAAGGTCCACTCCTCGGGCACCACCACATCCTCGACCACCAGGTCGTGACTGCCGGTGCCCAGCAGGCCCACGGTGTCCCAGGTCTGTTCGATGCGGGCACGGCTTTGCGGCATCACCGCCAGGCGTGGCAGGTCGAGCTTGTCACCGTTTTTCGGGGCAATGCCGACGCCGATCAGGTCGGCGCCCATCGAGCCGCTCGAATACTTCCAGCGGCCATTGACCTTGAAGCCGCCGCTGACGACCTCGGCCGGCTGCGGCGGGAAGATGCCGCCGGCAAACACCGTGTCGGGACCGTTGGCGTACACCTGTGCCAGGGTGTCCAGTGGCAAGGCGGCCAGGTACACAGGGCTCATGCCGAAGCTGGCCACCCAGCCGGCCGAACCGTCGGCGTGGGCGATGCGCTCGATCATTTCGCAGAACTGTGCCGGCGAGCATTCGCACCCGCCAAAGCGCTTGGGCACCAGGGCGCGGTACACGCCATGGGCCTTGAAGGCGTCGATGATGTCGGTGGAAATATGCCGCTGGCGATCGAACTCACCCTCACGGGCGCGGTGGCGAATGGTCTCGAGCAAGGCGTCGAACGCAGCGCCCGAGGCCAGGTGAGCGGCGGGGTCTAAAGCCGGCACGGTGAGGGAATTCATGAGAGGCTCCATGATCAGGTCCGATTGCTATAAAGGCGTTGCAGCAGCAAGCCTGCGGCGGCCAGCAAGGCTTCGTCGGCGCCCTTGGCACCGACCAGTTGCAGGCCGACCGGCAAGCCGTGCGGGCTGCCCAGCGGAATACTCAGGGCCGGATGGCCGGAGAGGTTGAACGGCCTGACCAGAGCGGTCATGCCCAGCACCGCACGGGTGTCGGCGGCTTCATCGAGGCGCAGTGGAAAGTCCGGCATGGTCGGCAGCACCAGCACGTCATGCGCGGCCAGCGCGGCGTCCACTTCAGCGGTGAATTGGCGGCGCACCGCTTCGGCTTCGGCCAGCGCCGCCTCCGAGGTGGCACCGGCGGCGGCCAGGCGCCCGGCGATGTCGTCGCCGACCTGTCCGGTTGCCAGCAGATGACCGCAGGCGGCGAAGGTTTCGCGGTTGATCACCACCATTCCGGCCTCATAAGCCGCCTTGAAAGAAGGCAATTCGACCCGGCTCAGCGGTTGGCCACTGGCGGCCAGTGCGGCATCGATGACCTGATGCACCGCTTCGCTGGCCGGCACGTCGATCACACCGAGGCGCACCTGCGCCGGCGGCGTCACCGGCCGGTAGCCGGGGTCGATGGCCTGCATGGCGGTTTCAAGCATCGGCAACGAGGCCGCGAACGGACCGACGCAATCAAGGCTGGTGTGTGCAGGCATCACGCCACGGCGGCTGACGCGGCCAAAGGTCGGCTTGAAGCCGAACACGCCGCAGCAGCAGGCCGGAATGCGGACCGAACCGCCGGTGTCGGTGCCCAGGCTGAAATCGGCCAGGCCCGCCGCGACCGCCGCCGCCGAACCGCTCGATGAGCCGCCCGGAATTTGCTCGGGGAAACGCGGGTTGAGCGCGGTGCCGGTATGGCGATTGATGCCGGTGGTGCCGAAGGCCAGCTCATGCAGGCTGGTCTTGCCGATCAGGCGGCAGCCGGCGGCCAGCAGATGATCGACCACCTCGGCATTGGCGGTGGCGGGCACGGCGCTGTCCAGAGCGCGGCTGGAGGCACGGGTGGCCACGCCCTTCACGTCAAGGGTGTCCTTGACCATGACCCTTGGGCCGTTGCCACCCATAGAGAGTTGTTCCACGACGATCGTCATTTGCGCTACCTCGTTCGAACCGATTGCCCGCTGGCGTCCGGCTTTTTTCAAACATCGCTCAAATTTACTTGAATCGTCAACTGAATTTTCAATGGAATATTCAAAACCTTTTTGGTGCGTGATTTTGGCTTTGGCACCGAAAGGGCGCAGTCCGTTAAAACCGTAAAATGGCCATTAAAAAACTATTTTTTCTTTAAAAACATATAGATATAAGAAACCACCAAAAAATAGATTCAAATAGTCGCAGCGGACGACTATGCTCAGCCCTGTGCAGAAATAGACAAAAAGATTCACCAAATAAAAAATTTTCCGCCAAAAAAGAGCATAAAAATGCCTGAAAAAATCCGCTCAAAAAACCTGCTCAACGCCTTGATTTCAGTGCTTTTCGCCCTGTCTGGCCGCGCCGTTTCGCCGTCTTCACTTCCCTCATCGCCACGCCCTGCCAGACCGCGCCCAGCCTCGGTGCGCGCCAGTCACTGGCACGCAACCTGCTATCGATCCCCTGACTTCCTGGTGCCCTCGACGCCCTGGCCGACTTCCGTTCAATGGAGACTGTGATGAAAAAACTACTGACCGCCGCCTTGCTGTCCGGCGCTGCCGGCCTGGCCCTGGGCTGGACCCCCACAAGTCAGGCCGAGGTGAAGATCGGTGTGATCACTTCCTCCAGCGGGCCGATCGCCCAAGTGGGGATCCCGCAGAAAAACAGCGTGGCGCTGATGCCGACCACAATGGGCGAACAGACCGTGCGCTACATCTCGCTGGACGACGGCAGCGACCCGACCGCCTCGGTCAAGGCCTTCAAGAAGCTGGTCGATGAAGAAAAGGTCGACGCCATCATCGGCCCGAGCGGTTCGCCCAATGCGATGGGGGTGATCCAGTTTGCCGCCGCCTCCGGCACGCCGATGCTGGCGCCGGTCGGTACAGCAGCGGTGGTGCTGCCGATGACCGAGCAGAAGAAATGGGTGTTCAAGACCACCCAGAACGATGACCTGATTGCCCAGGCGCTGATGCAAGACATGCTCAAGCGCGGCATCAAGACCCTGGGCTTCATTGGTACGGCCGACCCCTACGGTGAGAACTGGGCCAAGGTCATGGGCGCGCTGGCCGAAAAGAACGGTCTCAAGATCGTCGCCAGTGAGCGCTTCCAGCGCCAGGACACCTCGGTGACCGGCCAGGGCCTGAAAGTGCTGATGGCGCGCCCGGACGCGGTGCTGATCGCCGCCCCCGGCAGTTCGGCGGTGATGCCACAGACCACGCTGTTCGACCAGGGCTACAAGGGCCAGATGTACCAGACCCATGGCGCGGCGCTGGAGCAGTTCCTGCAACTGGGTGGCAAGAAGGTCGAAGGCACCATCCTGGCCGCCAGCCTGATGCTGGTGCTGGACGAAATGCCCGATGACCACCCGTCCAAGGCCATCGCCCGCCAGTACATCGACGCCTACAAGACCGCCTACGGGCAGACCCCGGCGACCTTCGGCGCCAACGTCTACGACGCCGGCCTGCTGCTGGAAAAAGCCATCCCGATCGCCAGCCAGAAAGCCGCACCGGGGACGCCGGAGTTTCGCGCCGCGCTGCGCGATGCGCTGGAGCAGACCCGCGAGCTGCCCGGCACCCAGGGCGTGTACAGCATGAGCGCCGAGGACCACAGCGGCTTCGATGACCGCGGCCGCGAACTGATCACCGTCAAGGACGGCCGCTGGACGCTGCTCAAATAAGGGCCAACCCCGGTTGCGCTTCGGCTGTAGGAGCGCGCTTGCCCGCGACCGGCTGCGTCAGCAGTCGTAAATCTTCAGCGTTTCGCAGATTTTAAATGCCATCACAGTCATGAATTTGTGGCGTTTCAGAAATTTTGCGAGCGCTGACGCACTCGGTCGCGGTGGTCCGGCATTCCGGCAGAGCGCACCTACCGCCACGTTTCCAGACCTGTGCCCATAAAAACCGTATTCAGCCTTGCGAGAACCTTCCCATGAATGTCCAGATAGCCCTGCTGCTGGGCCAGGACGGCATCACCAACGGTGCCATCTATGCCCTACTCGCGCTGTCGATATTGCTGGTGTTCACCGTCACCCGCGTGCTTCTGATTCCCCAGGGCGAATTCGTCACCTACGGCGCCCTGACCATGGCCGCTATCCAGGCCGGTCACCCGACGCCACTGGCCTGGTTGCTGCTGGCCCTGACCCTGATCGAGGCCGTGCTCGACGTCGTGGCGCGCTACCGTGCCGGGCGCGGGGTGCGCATTGATCGGCGCATGCTGGTCAAGGCCGGCTATTGCGCGCTGCTGGTGCTGGCCGTGTACCAGCTGCCGCTGGCCAGCCTGCCGATGGCCGCCCAGGCCGTGCTGACCCTGTGCCTGGTAGTGCCGTTGGGGCCGTTGATGTACCGCCTGTTCTTCCAGCCCATCGCCGGCGCCACGCCGCTGGTGCTGCTGATCGTGTCGATTGCCGTGCACGTGGCCATGGTCGGCCTGGGCCTTTTGCTGTTCGGCCCGGAAGGCGCACGCACCAAACCGTTTTCCGAAGCCGGCCTGGCGCTGGGCCCGGTCACCCTCAACAGCCAGACCCTGTGGGTGCTGGCGCTGTCGCTGGTGCTGATCACCACCCTGTTTCTGTTCTTCGGCCGCAGCCTGTATGGCAAGGCCCTGCAGGCCACGGCGGTGAACCGCACCGGCGCACGCCTGATGGGCATTTCGCCGGACCTGGCCGGCAAGGCGACCTTCGGCATGGCGACCTTCATCGGCTGCCTGTCGGGGATTCTGATTGCGCCTATTACCACGCTGTATTTCGACTCCGGCTTTGTCATCAGCCTCAAGGGCTTCGTCGGCGCCATCATCGGCGGCCTGATCAGTTACCCGCTGGCGGCCGTGGGCGCGGTGGCGGTCGGCCTGGTCGAGGCGTTCTCGATGTTCTGGGCCAGTAACTACAAGGAGGTGATCGTGTTCACCCTGATCATTCCCTTTCTGCTGTGGCGCTCGCTGCTCAGCCATCACGTGGAGGAAGAGGCATGAAGCCCCGTCACCTGACCCTGGCCTTTATCGCCGTCATGGGCCTGGCCCCCCTGCTGTTGCCGACCTTCCAGGTCACCCTGCTCAACTACATCGGCCTGTATGCACTGGTGGTGCTGGGCCTGGTGCTGCTGACCGGCGTCGGCGGCATGACCAGCTTCGGCCAGGCCGCCTTTGTGGGTCTGGGTGCCTACACCAGTGCCTACCTGACCACCACCGAACAATTGCCGGCCTGGCTGGCCTGGGCCGGCGGCTCGCCGTGGCTGGCGCTGCTGGTAGGGCTGGTGCTCACGGCGGTGGTGGCCATTGCGCTGGGCGCGATGACCCTCAAGCTGTCGGGTCATTACCTGCCGCTGGGCACCATCGCCTGGGGCCTGTCGCTGTATTACCTGTTCGGCAACCTTGAAGGCCTGGGCGGCCAGACCGGTATCAGCGACCTGCCGGCCATCAGCCTGTTCGGGCTGGTGCTGGACAAGGGCGAGAAGATTTTCTACCTGATCTGGGCCGTGCTGCTGGTGGCGATCGTGATCACCCAGAACCTGCTCGACTCGCGCCAGGGCCGGGCGATCCGGGCGCTCAAGGGCGGCCAGGTGATGGCCGAGTCGATGGGCGTCAATACCTTTCGCGCCAAGCTGGTGATTTTCCTGGTCTCGGCGTTGTTCGCGGCGGTGTCCGGCTGGCTGTATGCGCACACCCAGCGCTTCGTCAACCCGACGCCGTTCGGCCTGCACATGGGCATCGACTACCTGTTCATGGCCTTGATCGGCGGGGTCGGCAGTGTCTGGGGCGCGTTGCTCGGTGCCGGCGTGCTGACCCTGCTCAAGCAGTGGCTGCAGGACTGGCTGCCACTGGTGATGGGCAGCCAGGGCAACTACGAGACCATCGTCTTCGGCCTGCTGGTGATTTTGATGATGCAGCGCATGCCCGGCGGCTTGTGGCCGCTGCTGGCCAAGCGCTTTGCCCAGTCTCGCCCGCCGCGCCCGGCACCGCCAGAGGCCGAGGCCCTGGCACGTCGCACGCAACCGGCCAAGGGCGAGCTGATTCTTGAAGCGCGCCAGGTGACCCGCTGCTTTGGCGGCCTGGTGGCCAACAACGCCATGAACCTGAGCCTGCACGCCGGCGAGATCCTGGCCCTGATCGGCCCCAACGGCGCCGGCAAGAGCACCCTGTTCAACCAGCTCTCCGGCGTCGACATCCCGACCTCGGGCGACGTGCTGTTTCTGGGCCAGCGCATCAATGGCATCCCCTCGCGCCACATCGCCCGGCTGGGCATGAGCCGCACCTTCCAGCACGTCAAGCTGCTGCCGAGCATGACCGTGCTGGAAAACGTCGCCATCGGCGCCCACCTGCGCGCCCAGGGCGGCGTGCTGTCGAGCTTTGCCCACTTGGAGCGCAGCGAAGAGGCGCGCCTGCTGGCCGAAGCACGTCGGCAACTGGAGCGCGTCGGCCTGGGCGAGCACCTGTACGAAGAAGCCGGTGCCCTGGCGCTGGGCCAGCAACGCATCCTGGAAATCGCCCGCGCCCTGTGCGCCGACCCTTGCCTGTTGCTGCTCGACGAGCCGGCGGCCGGTCTGCGCCATAAAGAGAAACAGGAACTGGCCGCCCTGCTGGGCCGCCTGCGCGACGAGGGCATGGCCATTTTACTGGTCGAGCACGACATGGACTTTGTCATGGGCCTGGTCGACCGCATCACCGTCATGGAATTCGGCCAGAAGATCGCCGAAGGCCTGCCCGAGACCATCCAGTCCGACCCTGCCGTCTTGCAAGCCTATCTGGGCGTGGAGTGAAGCATGAACCTTGTGAACAAGCCCCTGCTCGAGATCAACAACCTGTGCGTGGCCTACGGCAAGGTCGAAGCGCTGACCGACGCCAGCCTGACCGTCGGCCAGGGCCAGATCGTCACCGTGATCGGCCCCAACGGCGCCGGCAAGACCACCTTGCTCTCGGCCATCATGGGCCTGCTGGGCTCGCGTGGGCAGGTCAATTTTGACGGGCGCCTGGAAGTGGTGCCTGAAGTGGAAGTGCTGGTGGGCCGCGGGCTTGGCCTGGTGCCGGAAAAGCGCGAGCTGTTTTCCAGCATGAGCGTCGAGGACAACCTCAAGCTCGGCGGCTTCATGCGCTACCGCCAGGGCGACCGCTCGTTCGCTGCCAGCCTGGACGACATCTACAGCCTGTTCCCGCGCCTGCAGGAACGCCGCAAGCAGGCCGCCGCCACGCTGTCCGGTGGCGAGCGGCAGATGCTCGCCGTGGGCCGGGCACTGATGGCCAAGCCCAAGCTGCTGATGCTCGACGAACCCAGCCTGGGCCTGGCGCCGCTGATCACCCGCGAGATCTTTCGCATCATTGATCAACTGCGTGGCCAGGGCGTATCGATCCTGCTGGTCGAGCAGAACGCCCGCGCCGCCCTGAAAGTCGCCGACTACGCCTACGTGCTGGAAACCGGCCAGGTGGCCATGCACGGCCCCGCGGCGCGGCTGGCCCACGACCCGCGGGTGATCGACGCCTACCTGGGCGCCGCCAGCAAACACCAGACCATGCTTGCCAGCTGAGGACATACTCATGGACGATCTTCCTTCACCGCCGAACAGGCGGGTCTGCATCGTCGGCGCCGGCGCCATCGGCTGCACCCTCGCCGCGCGCCTGGCCAACAGTGGCCAGCCGGTCAGCGTCCTGGCACGCGGCGCCACGCTGGCAGCCATTGCCAGTCACGGCGTGACCCTGACGGACCTGGACGGCGAGCACCATGCGCACGTCAAGGTCGCGGCTGACCCTGCGCAACTGGGCGAGCAAGACCTGGTGTTCATCTGTATCAAGGCGCCGGGCCTGGCCAGTCTGTTGCCGACCCTGGCACCCCTGATCGGCCCGCACACGGTGGTGGTGCCAGTGGTCAACGGCGTGCCCTGGTGGTATTTCCACGGCGACACGGGCCGCTTTGCCAATTCGCACATCGAAGCGGTCGACCCCGGCGGCGTGATCAGCCAGGCGCTGGATGTGAAGCACGTACTGGGCTGCGTGGTGTTCATCACCGCCGAAGTGCTGGCACCAGGCGTAGTCCGCGCCAGCAACCCGCACCTGATGATCCTTGGCGAGCCGGACAACAGCCAGAGCCCGCGCCTGGCGCAGGTCTGTGCGCTGATCAAAGGCGCCGGCATCGAGGCCCGGGCCAGCGAGCGGATCCGCGACTCGCTGTGGACCAAGATCATCGCCAACCTGACCTCCAACCCGTTGTCGGTGCTCACCGGCGCGACCCTGGCGCAGTTGTACGGCCAGCCCGGACTCAACGCGGTGGTGGCCAAGATCCTCAACGAAACGCTGCTGACGGCCGCCGCCTACGGTGCCCGGGTCGGCTTCGATCCGCAGACCTTCATGCAGATGGGCGCCGACATGGGTGAGGTGCGCACCTCGATGCTGCAGGACTACGAACACGGCCGCCCGCTGGAGCTGCAAGCAATCGGCGATGCGGTGATCGAACTGGCCGAGCGCCAGGGCCTGAACATGCCGGTGACCCGCGACATCCTCAACCTGGCGCGCTTTCGCAGCCAGCCGTCCCTTTGAACAGCCTTTGCCAGCAGGAACCGTCATGACCGTGAACCGCGATCAATTCATCCAGCCCGCCCACATCGACGACGCCGAATGGGCTTTGCGCGTCAAGCTCGCCCAGTGCTACCACCTGGTGGACTGGTTCGGCTGGACCGAAGCCATCTTCAACCATATCTCGGCGCGCCTGCCGGGCCCGGCGCACCACTACCTGGTCAATCCGTTCGGCCTGAACTACACCGAAATCACGCCCTGGAACCTGCTCAAGGTCGACCTGCACGGTCACAAGCTGGAGCCTTCGGACTACGACGGCAACCCGGCCGGCTTTGCCTTGCACAGCGCCGTGCACGGTGCCCGCGATGACATCCAGTGTCTGATCCACACCCACACCACGCCGATTTCGGCCGTGGTGCAGAAAAAACGCGGCTTTACCCACGACGACTTCTACGGCGCACAGCTGTATGGCCGGGTCGGCTACCACACCTTCGAAGGCATCACCCTGTTCGATGACGAGAAAACGCGGATGATCCAGAGCCTGGGCGACAAGCACATTCTGGTGTTGCGCAACCACGGCATCGCCGTGGGCGAAAGCAGCATCGACAAGGCGCTGTTTCTGCTCTGGACCGTACAGCGCGCCGCCGAGAACCAGTGCGCGGCCGGTGCGCTGGGCGGCGAAGACCATCCGCTGGAGACCGGCATCGCCGAGCGCTGCGCCGACCTGACGGCGATGCTGATCCGCGAAAGCGGCTTTGCCAGCAAATTCTTCGACGCCATGGTGCGCAAGATGAGTATTGAACGTGGCCTGAACTGGTAAGGAGCGGGTCATGCACGGATTGACCGAACCCCCGATTTCACGCCTGGATGCCGATGGCCGCTTGCTCACCTGCAACCAGGCGTATTGCGACATGACCGGACAAGACCCTGCGGCGCTACAAGGCTCTCTCTTCGAGTCGGGCCTGGCGCTGGCCATGCCACCTGTGGTGCTGGCCACGCTCTGGCGCACCTTGCGCCAGGGCAAACCCTGGACCGGGCCGGTGGTGGGTCGCCAGGCCGACGGCGGACCATACTGGAAACAGCTGTACCTGGTGCCGCTGTTCGACGACAACCGCCTGAGTGCGGTGGGCACGGCCTATTTTCCGCTGACCGCCGTCGAGCAGCAGCGCGCCGTGCAGCTATACCAGCGCCTGGCCGCCGGCCTGGCACCATGGCCCTGGTCACGGCGACTGAGCGCACTGATGCGCGAGCAGGCCCCGGCCCTGGCCGGTATTGGCGCCACATTGGCCGGTCTGGGTGCCGGTATGATCAGCCCGCTGCTCGCCGCTGTTGCAACGGGCGGCCTGCTGGTGTCTGTCGTCTACGCCCAGGCGTATCGTCGCCGTCAACAGCAAGGGCTGCTCGACGCCGGCGGTGACCATTTCAGCGACCCGCAACTGGCGCCGTTGTATGCCCACGACCCGGGCGTACAGGGCGAGCTGGCCATGGCACTGGCCAGCCACCGCTGGCGCTTGAACACCGTCATTACACGGCTTTATATCAGCAGCGAACAGTTGCGCAACCAGGCACAGGTCAGTGCCGGCGTGGTGCAGGCGGCCAGCGAAGCGCTTGAAGACCAGCAGCAACACACCGACCAGGCCGCCACCGCCATCGAGCAGATGAGTGCCACCATCGGCGAGCTGTGCAGCAACCTGCAGGCCAGCGCCAACGCTGCCGGTGATGCCGAGCAACTGGCGCTCGGGGCGCAGCGGGTGTCCGAGCGCAGCCAGGCCTCGATGGATCAGCTCGGTGCCTCGGTGGTGGATATGGGTACGGCGATGGGCGAACTGGCCAATGCCGTGGAGGCCATCGGTAACGTCGCCGACGTGATCCAGAGCATCGCCCAGCAGACCAACCTGCTGGCGCTGAACGCAGCCATTGAGGCGGCGCGTGCCGGTGAGTCCGGCCGGGGCTTTGCGGTGGTCGCCGATGAAGTGCGCGGGCTGGCTTCGCGCACCGCCGCCTCCACCGAAGAAATCCAGGCCACCCTGCTGGGCTTGCGCCAGGGCAGCCAGCACGGACTGGCCATGGCCGCCAGCGGCGAACAGGCTGTCGACCAGGCGCGCAACGACGCCCGGCAGGCGCGCACGGCGCTGCAAGGCATCTGCGACCAGGTGCAGCACATCAGCGCCAACAGCCAGCAAATGGCCGCTGCGCTGGAGCAGCAAGGCCAGGTCGCCGCCGACATCACCCAGCAGATCAACCGCATCGCCCAACGCACCGACGCTGAACGTGAACGCGCCGCCCAGAGCCGCGACATTGCCCAGGCGCTGCATCAACTGGCCGATTCGCAGTCGGGCCTGTCGAAACGTTTCATCAAGGGATGATTGAAGCCGATGGAAACGTTTATCATCGCCCCTCGTGTCCAGCGCCCTTGAGTATCCGATGATCATCCCGAAGAAAAATCGCAGCCGCTATGACCCTTCCAGCGATGAGTTTCGCAAGGAAGAGTTTCCGTTCTACTGGCTGGCACGCGTGCACGGGCGCTATACCCAGGTGATGGAAAAGGCTTTGAAGAAGATCGACATGGATGTCTCGACCTGGCGGGTGCTGTGGATCCTCAAGGAAAATGGCGAGTCGAGCATTTCCGAGATTTCCACCCACGCCATCGCCAAGCTGCCGACCATCACCAAGATTGTCTATCGCATGAAGGACGACGGCCTGGTCGACACTGCCACCAGCCTGGAAGACGGCCGCGTCACCCAAGTGCGCATCACCGATGTCGGCCTGCAGGCGGTGGAACGCATGCAGGGCGCCACCCGCGACCTGTTCAAGCGCAGCTTCAACGGCCTGACCGAGGCGCAGATCCAGCGCCTGAACCGCCTGCTGGAAACGGTGTTTCACAATCTGGACGATTGATCCTGTCACGGGCAGGTCGGGGCGCCGACCGGCCCCTCCCACAGCCGATCATGGCCTTGAAAACGTGCGCCATAGAACCTGCGGTTCGGTCGACCACGGAAAATGTTTCATGGCCCTGACGGTGGTGCATGGTAGGTTCGATTCATACCCACCTTTCAGGATGAACCATGACTCGCACGCTGCTGGCCCTGACCTTTGCCACCCTGCTCGCCCCCACGGCCTCGCACGCGACTTCTTACTCGGTCGGCATCAGCGATGCGCACTATGCCGATGGACTGGCCGGCGCGTGGCGGTCCGTGGATAACCGTGCCCGCGACGGGGCACGCCACCCCAAAGAGACATTACAGTTCTTCGACCTGCGGGCCGACCAGACGGTGATCGAAATCACCCCCGGTGGCGGTTGGTACAGCGAAATCCTTGCCCCGTTGCTCAAGGATCACGGGCATTACATTGCCGCCTTGCAGGCGCCGTCATCGGGCGATTATTACCGCAAGGCCGCCGACAGCCTCAAAAGCAAATTCGACGCCAATCCAGCGCTGTACGGCAAGGCCGGATTCATCGAGTTCGACCCCAAGGCGCCGGTGTTCGGCGCGCCGGGTTCGGCTGATCGGGTGCTGACCTTCCGCAATGTGCACAACTGGGTAGTGGCCGGCGATGCACCGGCCACGTTCAAGGGGTTTTTCACTGTGCTCAAGTCCGGCGGCGTGCTGGGCGTGGTCGATCACCGCGCCCGGGATGGCGCCGATCTGCAGAGCATCGACAAGACCGGCTACTTGCCCACCGACTATGTGATCAAGCTGGCGCTGGAGGCGGGCTTCAAGTTGCAGGGCAGCAGCGAGGTCAATGCCAACCCGCAAGACACCAAGGATTACCCGGCCGGTGTCTGGACCTTGCCACCCGCCTACAAGCTGGGCGACCAGGACCGCGCCAGGTATGCCGCCATTGGTGAGTCGGACCGGTTTACCTTGAAGTTCGTCAAGCCCTGAAGCATTGCATTAGCCAGTACAGGCGAACGCAACCGGAGTGAAACACTGAACATTCACGATGGCTGACGCGACGGGTGGCGGGACCCGCGCACCTCTGTCCTGCGCGCCTGCACGAGGCGGCGACCCGTTCATGAACGTCCGCCAAAATCCTGCCCCAATCAATATTACGAAATATGTCGAGCCCTGCATAACGCTGAACTAACGCGCCGACCGTACGATCCATTTGCATGCGCGGGCAGCTTCTGCCCTGGACCGTCAACGATAAGGAGCGCCGCCGTGACCGTAACCGATCAACCCCCCTACCGAAGTGTGCCCGGACCCCTGCATGGCATCTTGCTGGGCGGCACCGTCGCGCTGTTTCTGGGCGCCTTGCTCAATGACATCGCCTACTACAACACCCAACAGATCCAGTGGAGCAACTTCGCTTCCTGGCTGATCGCCGGCGGACTGCTGTTCGCCGGACTGACCGGGCTGTTCGCGATTGCCAACCTGCTGCGCGCCGAGCACAAGGGCGGACGGGCACTGGCGTACCTGCTGGTGTTGCTGGCCGCCTGGCTGCTGGGGCTGCTCAACGCGTTCGAACACGCCAAGGACGCCTGGGCAATCATGCCGCTGGGCCTGATCCTGTCGGTGATTGTCACGCTGTTGACCGTGGTCGCAGCCTGGACCGGCTTTACCAATCTGCGCAGCGGAGGTGCACGATGAAACACGCCAGCACACTGTCGGTCCTGAGCATGGCGTTGCTGTTGAGTGCCTGTGGCGGTGAAGCAGACAGCACGCAAGCACGCGGTCCGGACCCGAAACTGCCCGAGCCGCAGCGCAGCCTGCTGCCGAGCATGAAGATCGCCGAACCCACCGCCTGGGGCGACCAGAAACCCACGGTGCCTGAAGGCTTCAGCGTCACCGCCATCGCCACCGACCTGAAAATCCCGCGCCAGACCCTGGTGCTGCCCAACGGCGACATCCTGGTGGCCGAAGGCCGTGGCGGCAACGCGGCCAAGCTCAAGCCCAAGGACGTGATCGCCGGCTACATAAAGGCGCAGGGCAATACCCAGGTCAAAGGCGGCAACCGTCTGGTCCTGTTGCGTGATGCCGACGGCGATGGCGTCTATGAATTGAAAAAGGTATTTGCCGACAACCTCAACGCGCCTTACGGCCTGGCCTTTGCCAACGGCAAGCTGTACGTGGCCAACCAGGATGCGCTGGTGAGCTTCGATTACCAGACCGGCCAGACCCAGGCCAGTGGCGCGCCGGTCAAGGTTGTCGACCTGCCTTCGGCGATCAACCACCACTGGACCAAGGCCCTGACCGTCAGCCCGGATGGCCGTTATCTGTATGTAGGCATAGGCTCCAACAGCAACGTCACCGAACGCGGCATGGAAGTGGAAATCGACCGTGCCATGGTCTGGCAGATCGACGCCCAGACCGGGGCGCACAAGCCGTATGCCACCGGCTTGCGCAACCCCACGGCGCTGGCCATCCAGCCTGGCACCGGACAGCTGTGGGCCGTGGTCAACGAGCGTGATGAGCTGGGCCCTGACCTGGTGCCCGACTACCTGACCTCGGTGCGCGAAGGCGGTTTCTATGGCTGGCCCTGGAGTTACTGGGGCCAGAATGTCGACAGCCGCGCGCAACCGCAAAACCCTGACAAAGTGGCAGCGGCGATCAAGCCCGACTACAGCCTGGGCTCGCACGTAGCTGCGCTGGGCGTGGCCTTTTCCATCCCGGCCATGGGCGAGCAGTTTGCCAACGGGGTGTTCGTGGGCGAGCACGGCAGTTGGAACCGCGACAACCCGGTGGGCTACAAGGTGATCTTCGTGCCGTTCGACAACGGTCGCCCGGCCGGCGAGCCGCTGGACTTTGCTACCGGCTTTCGCGGCACCGATGGCAAGACCCGTGGCCGGCCGGTGGGCGTGACTGTCGACCCGCGGGGTGCGGTGATCATCGCTGACGACCTGGCCAATACCGTGTGGCGCGTGACGCGTAATCGTTAAGCCACACCTGACCAAGGCCGGGCAATCAATCTGATCTGATTGCCCGGCTGCCTCGCAAGCTTCAGCCTTCGGCCACCACACAGGTGATTTCTACCTGCTCCGGGCCATGCGCCTGGCCGGCGGCCAGGTCACCGATCAGCCCCTTCTTGCTCGCGGCCTTCACCTGCTGCTGCACTTTTTTCAGGCTCTGCTTTTCAATGACCGCCGTGTAGCTGGCGCCCAGCTCCTCATTGGGGTCGATAAACACCTCGACCCGCGTCACGGGCAGGCCGAGCACGTTGAACGCCATGGCGGGCGTCAGGGTCCAGGCGCCGGGCGAATCAGGCGTCACGTCCTTGAGACTCTCGGCGGTCAGCGGCTTGCGACACTCCACGGCGGCTTTTACAGCCGGCTCCAGCGCGGTCCATTGCTGCGCGTCGAGGGCAAAGGACTGGGCCGTGGCCAACACAGGCAAGGCGGCCAGCAGCAGTTTTTTCAGCATGAGCGTGATTCCTTATCGACAAACCGGGAGAACGGTAATGAGGGCTGCCTGAACGCGGGACGTTTGCGCTGGCAGAAGGTGTGGCGAGGAGTTTGTAACCGGATATGAACATTGGTTCAGTGAACGCCTCCAGGATGCGAAAGCGCTCACCTCGGGACTGGCCCAAGGTAGGAGCGCGCTCTGCCCGCGACCGAGTGCGTAGCGCTCGCAAAATCTCGGAAACGCTGAAAATTTACAGCGAATGACCGCAAAATCTCGGAAACGCTGAAAATTTACAGCGAATGACCGCAAAATCTCGGAAACGCTGAAAATTTAAAGCGAATGACTGCAAGATCTCGGAAACGCTGAAAATTTACGACTGCTAACGCAGCCGGTCGCGGTGGTCCGGCATCCCGGCAAGCGCGCTCCTACAAACCAAAACGCGATCAGCGGCTACTGCCTGGCGAGGGTTCTTCGTCTTCATCAACCGGCGGCGGGTTGACCGGCAGGTCCGGGTCTTCGGCCTTATCATTGCGCAGCTTATCGAAAGCTTTCTCGTCGATCAGTGTGCTGTCCTGCCCGTTGCCCGACGCCGTGGTCACCAGCGGCTCGTTGGCCAGCGGCAGCGGCTCGGTGTCGCCGTTGCGGGTCGGACCCGGCTCGTTGCGCGAGTTGGGGTCGAAGCCGGTTTCGTTGTCGGTGGTGCGCGTTACCGGGCTCTGGGACACATTGCCGGGTGCGTTTTCATTGATTTCCATGAGCATTCTCCAGTCTCAGACGCAGGACATCCGCGCGTAACATAAGAAAGACTCCGGCCGGGTAAGTGCCGGGGTCTGGACGAGTGGTGCACGTCAGCGCAAGCGCGTGACTGTCAACACCACGGCGGCAATTCGTTCGGCCTGGCCGTAGCCCGGCGCATCGAGTTCTTCGCCGAAGACATCAGGGTCCATCTCGCGATACACCCAGGCCAGGTCAGGCTGGTCAATCAGCGGCATGGCGTGTTGCAGAAACAGGTCCTTGCCGTCCACGCTCGGGGCGCCGGTGTACAGCAACAATGTGCCGCCCACGCTCAAACGCTTGAGCGCCTGCTCGACGATGCGCACCGACAGCTCCGAGCCCAGGCGCTCACCGCCATCGCGATAAGCCCGGCGCTGGGTGTCCTTCATGTACGGTGGGTTGGCCACGATCAGGTCAAACTCACCGTCGACGCCATCGAGAATGTCGCTGTGCCAGGCCGAGACGTTCTCGACCTCGGCCAGGGCAGCGTTCACGGCGGTAAAGCGCAGCGCCGTGGGATTGATGTCCACGGCCAGCACCTGTGCATGCGGCCGTGCCCGGGCGATCTGAATAGCGGCGGCACCCGTGCCGCAACCGATATCGATCGCACGGCGCACCGGGTCGCTGGAGGTGCGCAGGTGCTCGCCGATGGCCTGGGTAAACCGGTAGGTGTCGGGGCCGAAGAACACCGCATCGTGGCCTACGGTGGGAAACGCCGAATGCACCAGCAGCAGATCGCCCAGGCTCGACCAGCGCACATCACTGATCCACCGGCCGGCGTGGGCGCGTATCACCCCGCTGGCCACCAGGGCTTCGAGTTCCGGACGGGTCAGCAACTCGTTATCGAACGGACGGCTCCAGCCAAAGATGTCGCGCACACTTCTGGCCACGCGGTTTTCGGGCCGCAGGTTATTACGCTGATGGCTCAGCGGCGTGATGGTAATGAAGCGATAACCATCGGCGTGCAAGCGCCGGCCCAGTTGCAACAGGGCCAGGTCACTGCCGGCATCGAGATCGTCGGCCGGCGAAAAATACGGTGCAGCGGTTGCAGAGTGATCGGTCATCGGGCGCCTCCTGCGGCAAGTAAGTGCGTGAACATGCGCGTGGCATGCAGGCCTTCGGGGGTGGCATGGTGGCTGGGCGACAGACGCTCCAGCAGGGTGGCCAACGGCACCTGGGCCTGACGCTTTTCAGGGGCCGCCGTTTCAGCGGGCGTGCGCACGGTGCGCTGGCGAAAACGGGCACGGAACGGGCGCGTGTCCTGCGCCTGCAGCCAGTCGCCGGCGATCCAGTCGTGCAGCAACTGCATCTCGTAGCCGCTGAACACACCGAACATCACCGCCCCCGGGCCGTCGATCAGTTGCCAGAAGCGACTGGACTGTGGGTCTTCGTGGCGACGTATCCAGCCCTTGTTCTGCAGCGTGGCCAGAAACGGCGCAATCTGCCCGGGCGTGGCCAGCCACTCGTTGACGGTCTTGCCATCGAGCCGGCAGTAATCGGAATGCATGCTCTGGCCAAAGCTGCGCTTGCGCTCCAGCATGCCGATCACTTCGCGCTCGATATCGAAGCCTGCAATCACCGCCTGGGTGCCGACGCCCAGGTCATTGAGGCGGTAGCCGTTGCGCAACCGTGTCATGAATTCGTCTTTGTCCGGGCAGCTGGCGAGAAAGCCATGAACCGCCTCGACGGCCTTTTGTGCATGGCCGGTGCTGGCGTTGTCGATGGTCACGTGCAAGGTGAAATAGTAAGGATCGACGCCCAGTTCGTTCAGCTCGAACGAGGTGATCAGCAGATGCAGCGGCAACTGCTCGTAACCGAAGTTGTAGCCGATCATCTCTGGCAGATACGCATCGCCCGCCTGCCCCAGGGCCAGTTGCAGGGCGCCTTGCAGATACAGCTGCTGGTCGAGTTCGTGGGTGGGCGCGCAGTCGTGCTCGTTCAGCAGCTTGCGATACAACACCACATGATTAAGGCCCGGATCGCCGTCGCCCAGCTCTTCCAGATAAGTGCGGATCAAGCCCTGGTAACGCCAGTCATCGGCGTGTTGCAGCGCACTGTACAACCAGGCGCCATCGACCAGTTTGGTCGGTGCCACGCATTGCAGAAAGTACAGGGCGTGCGCCTTGTTGCTGAAGAAGCGACGCGGCTCACCGGCATGTCGCGCCGCCAGGTACTGCGCATACTGCTCCCCTACCTGGCTGGCCCTGGCGTCCATCCAGGCGGCGAAGTCCGCAGGGTCCTCGGGCAGTTCGCACGGCAGGTCGGCGGCAGACGCCAAATGCGTGTTCAAGAACGTGGCCAGCTCGTCCGGGTCGGCGTCGGCGCCGCCCTGCAACAGCCTGTGATACAGGCTGGCAGGACCGGATGAACGAACGGATTCGACGGCAGGTTGAGTGGCGAAGCGATTGAATACGGTCATGATCGGCTACTGACTTTGTTGTATTCCTGTCAGAGGTACGACCTGCGCAAATGATTCCGCCCGATTGCATGGACGGTCATGTTCAAGTGCGGGCAACGTCATGCCGGACCGACAATAACGCTGCCCGCTGCGGGCGTCAGACGGTGCCGCTCAAAGGTACTTGAGCCAGGCAATATCCCGGCGCCGCCCCTTGAGCGCGGCAAACCAGCGCACCGCCGGAAACAGCACCACCGCCAGCACCGCCGAGCACAACCAGACCGCGCCGACACTGTCGAAACCGAAGTACTTGCCCTGGTTCAGGCCCCATACCGCCACGGCAATCAGGTACAGGAACTTGAGCACATACAGGTGCAGCAGGTAGAAGAACATCGGCGCGGCACCGAAGATCACCAGCGGCTTGAGCCAGGCGCGCTCCTGCCAGCGTTCAAGGGCAATGAGCAACAGCAGGCCCAGGCCCAGGGTCAGGCTGATGAACAGCAGCGACGGCGGGTACTTGGTGATGTTGAAAAAGCTCATCACGGTCTGCACGTCGGTGGCGCCGACGCTCCAGGGTTTTTCGCCATAGCCGTTGAGCAGGCGCAGCAGCACAAACCCGCCGAGCAGGCCCAGGCCGCTGAGCCACAGCTTGCTGCGCCGGGCCGTGGCGCTGGCCGTGCTGGCGAACCAGGGACCGGCGGCGTAGCCCAGGGCAATGACGCCGATCCACGGCAGCAACGGGTAGGAGGTGCGCAGGCGCAGGGAGTCCGACACCTCGATCCAGCCGCGATCATGCAGCACCGCCCACGGGATGTGCAGGGCCGACTCGACGCCGAAATGCAGGCCGTCGAGCAGGTTATGCCCGGCCACGATCAACACCCCCAGGGCCGCCAGCACCGGGCGTGGCAGGTAGACCAGCACCGACAGGGCAATCATGCTCAGGCCGATGGCCCAGATCACTTGCAGGTAAATCACCGTCGGCGGGAACTGGAACGTCCAGGCGAAGCTGACCAGGGTGAACTCCAGGAACACCAGGAACAGCCCGCGCTTGAACAGAAAGGCCGACACATCGCGGCGGCCGCTGTGCTTCTCGCCATACAGAAACGCCGAAAGCCCGGTGAGGAACACGAACAACGGTGCGCACAGGTGTGCCAGGGTACGGCTGAAGAACAGCTCCGGGGCGGTAGTGGCCACATCCATCGGGTCGCCGACCTGCCGGTGCAGCAAAAAGGTTTCGCGCACGTGGTCCAGCAGCATGAAAAGGATGATCAGCCCGCGCAGGGCATCGATCGAGCGCAGCCGCAAGGCAGGCTTGGGGGTGACAGCGGTGGTCATGGCGTGGAAACGTCCGTTGCGGTTTTAAGAGTGAGCCCGGTGTGGCCGGGCCTTTTTCAGGTCAACTTCAAATCGGCTTCAGGTCAGGTAATTGGAGGTCTGCGCCACGGCGTCGTGGGGGTGCAGGCTTTCCAGGTGGCGCACGCTGACGCTGGAGGCGGCAAAGCGCCCTTCGAGCGCCTGCTGGATCTTGCGCGCGGCATCTTCGACGTACATGAGGTGCTGCCCGTTAAGGCGGGCAAAGGCCTGTTCATCGGCGCGCTTGACGGCGGTCTGCACCGGCGTACCCAGCGCCGCTTCGGTGGTGTCGATCAACGCCATCAGGTCCAGGCGACGTGCTTGCTCCGGGATGCGCACCTGCACGCAGGCCACGCTGCGCTGGCTGTGCGGTGTGGCGAACGAGGCGTTCTCGCGCAGCCAGACCGCAACCTGCGCCGGGTCCACCGTGCCTTGCCCGGCAAAGCGGGCACGAAACGCCTCTTCGATCAGTTGCCGTGACAACGCCGCCGAGCACGGGCAGGTCGAGGAATAAGTGACCTCGACCGCCACGTCCAGTTGCAGGCGTGCGCCTTGCCACAGCGCCTTGACCGTCACCGGGTACGACTTCCAGCCACTCAGACCGGCGGTCACCAACGCCGGGCGGCGACACAACAGGCTGAAACCCAATTGCAGGCGAGCCTGGGTCGAGTGGCAATCGGCATGGCTGGCGACCATGGCGTCTAACAACGTGGCCAGGGTCTGGGGCGTAAGGGCGTGCTGTGCGGCAAAGGCGTCGAGCAAGCGGTACAGCCGCGACATATGAATGCCCTTGACGCCAGGGTCGGCCAGGTCGACCTGCACATCGGCACGGGCATGGACGCCACGGGTCTGGCCTGGTTCATCAATCTGCAAGGGCAGTTCAATGCCCTGCATGCCGACCCAGTCCAGGGGCATCAGGGCCGCAGAGGTTTCCGTAAGGGCAACATCGGGAAGCGGGCTGTTCATGGGTGAGTGAGTCTCGGTCGAAGCAGCGTCAGGCGGGAAGACGCGACGGCAGGCGGCGCCTAAAATTTGCAACACTATAACATCATGAACCGCACCCAGGTCACGCTGATTTCTGCCCCGTTGACCGCAACCGTGTTTCCTGCAGATGCAACGCACGCGCAGGCCCCGCATACTGCGTGGCTTCACTCGTCATTTCAGCCCAGAAAAGGATCTCATCGTGGCCGTCACCCAAGCCATCCTGCCCATCTTCCTGTTGATCGTCTTGGGGTACGGCCTGGGCCGGCGCAAGGTCATCACCGGCGAAAACGCCAAGGCGCTGAGCACTTTGGCCTTCAAGCTGTTTTTGCCGATGGTGCTGTTCACCGGCATGGTCAAGGCACCGCTGCATGACGGGCTGGACCTGCGCGTGCTGGCGGCCTACTTCGTGCCGGCGCTGGTGATCTTTGTGCTGGTCAACTTGCTGACCCACCACTGGAACCGACGCCCGACGCCCTATGGCCTGACCGCCGCCTTTTCCAATAACGTCCTGATCGGCCTGCCCATGGTTGCCGAGCTGTTCGGGCCACCGGGGCTGGTGCTGTTGTTCACGGTGATCGCGGTGCACAGCCTGCTGCTGTTCAGCTTCCAGAGCCTTTACGAAAGCCTGGCCGGCCAGGCGCCGTTCCGGGTCAGGACGCTGGTGGGCAGCCTGGCCAACCCGATCATCATCGGCCTGTTGCTGGGCGTTGCGGTCAACCTGTCGGGGCTGCCGTTGCCGGTATGGGCCGGGCAGCTCAGCACCTGGCTGGCCCAGGCTGCCCTGCCCTGCGCGCTGATCGTGCTGGGCGCCAACCTGTCCGGCTACCGGCTGACGCCCAGCGCCGAAGCGTTGAGCATCACTGTGGCCAAACTGATCCTGATGCCGCTGCTGGTGCTGCTGGCCTGCCTGCCGCTGGGCATTGTCGGCATGCCGCGCGCGGTGCTGGTGCTGATGGCGGCCGGCCCCAGCGGGGTCAACGTGCTGGGGTTTGCCACTACGCTGGTGGACAGCCAGAAGACCAGCTCGGCGATTGCCCTGAGCACCTTGCTGTCGGCGGCCACCCTGCCGATGTGGATGTGGCTGGCGCAGCGGGTGTAGGCGCGCGGCGAGGTGCCCTTCGCGGCTGAAGCCGCTCCTACGTTTGGCCGGTGGGGTGCAGGTAGTCCAGCAACTGCCGCACGCTGCCCTGCAAGTCGCCGGAGTTGTCCAGCACCCTGACAAACGGCGATTCGCTCAACAGGTCGCTGGTAAAGCGGGCATTGCGCGCCAGGCGCGCTTCGATGTCGGGCAGGCTTTCGCGGCCACGGGCCAGCAGGCGCTGGCGCAACACGTTGTGCTCGACGGTCAGCAGGATGGCCAGCAGGTCGGGGTAGCGCTGGCGGGCGGCCGGCAAATGCCCGCGCGAGCCATTGACCAGCACGTCATGTCCGTCGGCCAGCCAGGTGTCGATCTCGACCGGGATCCCATAGTGCAAGCCGTTGGCCTGCCAGCTCAAGGCAAAGGCGCCTTGCGCCTGCAAGACCTGGAACTGCTCGACACTGACCGCTTCGGCCGCCTCGCCCACCGCTTCCGCCGAGCGCGTGATAACCCGGCGCACCTGGCGGCAGCCGCGAGCGGCCAGGGCCTCACGCGAGGCCTCCAGCAAACTGTCCTTGCCGGAGCCGGAAGGCCCGATGAGATAAATCAACCTGCCCGACATGCACCTGCCCTCTCGCCTGCTCACCGCTGGACGGCCGGCGCGAAGGCGCGGCCTGTTCAAGGCGGCGAATGATAGTCGCTCGGGCGCAGGTTCCATAGCCTGGAAGCAGGCGAGGGACAAAGACACTACGGCGTACGTTTTTCCAGCGCATTGATCCGGTCCTGCAAACGGGCCAGCGCCTCGTCGATTTCACGCAGGCGCAGCGTCTTTTCATCGACACTCAATCCACTGGCGGCCACGTCCGTGCGTTGTTTGAACAGGCGCAACTGCCGGATCGGCAGCAACTGATCGTTGCTGGACGCCGTAAAGCGGGTCTGCTGCAGGCCCTTGAGCACAGCCTTCTGTCGCTCGGTCGTGCCATAGCCCAGAAAGAACGCCCGCACTTTCGCCTTGCTGTCGGGCAGCAGGGATTTGCGCCACACGATCGGGTCGGACGGAATCAGTGGCGATTTCCAGATGATCTTCAACTGTGCCAGTTGCTGTGGATGGGTCAGCGCCAGCCGCTCCCAGTTATCGGAGTTGAACGTGGCCGCATCCAGTTCACCACTGGCGACGCTGAGGGCATTGGCCTGGTGGTTCTGATTGATCGTGCGCTTGAACGCGGTGGCCGGGTCAATGTGCTGGCGGGCAAACACGTAATAGCCTGGCACCAGATAGCCGGAGGTAGAGTTGGGATCGCCATTGCCGAAACGCAGCTGGCGCGACTGGCGCAACAGGTCGTCGACCGTATTGATCGGGCTGTCCTTGCGGGTGATCAGCAGGCCCTGGTAGCCATTGAGCGTGGTCTGGGCAAAGACCTCGGCATCGGAGCGGTCCACCGCCTCCACCGCCGCCATGTTGCCCAGCCAGGCCACATCGACGCGCTGCCCGCGCAGGCCGTCGATCAATTCGGCATAGTCGTTGACGTACACCGGCTGCACCTCGAAACCGGTGGCCTGCGTCATGTCGTCGAAAAAGGGTTGCCAGATACTTTCAAGGTTTTCACGCGACTCGGTAGAGATAATACCGAAATGGAGCGACTGCGCTGCCTGGGCATTGCTCAGCAGGCAGCCGGCCAGGAGGATGACAGACACCAGGTGGCGTCCGATACGGTGAAACATGAAGGCACTCCCGCAGGGGTATTCGGACCGGGTGGATGACCGCGCACAGACGGCTCACCCACTGTACTGCCTGATGATTGCAAGGCAGTGTACCGAGCATGGCAGATTGATAACAATCGGCGTGCGGGAGGCTGCGCAGTGGCGCGCTGTCAGATCCGGAACGAGCCCACCAGTTGTTGCAGGCGTTGTGTCTGCTGCTCGAGCGAGTGGCAGGCCTGCAAGGTCAACTTGAGGTTGTCGACGCCGTGCTGGTTGAGCAGGTTGATCTCGCTGATGTCCATGTTGATCGACTCCACCACGGCCGTCTGCTCTTCGGTGGCGGTGGCCACCGACTGGTTCATGTCGTTGATCTCGTCGATACGCCGGGTCACGCTGCCCAGGCGTTCGCCGGCACGGTTAGCAATCTCCACGCTGGTTTCGCTGTGGCGCTGACTCTGGGTCATGGTCGTCACCGCCTCGCGGGCACCGCCTTGCAGTTGTTCGATCATGCCTTGCACCTGCTGCGCCGACTCCTGGGTACGGTGCGCCAGGTTGCGCACCTCGTCGGCCACCACCGCAAAGCCACGCCCGGCCTCGCCGGCCCGCGCCGCCTCGATGGCGGCATTGAGCGCCAGCAGGTTGGTCTGCTGTGAAATGCCGGTGATCACTTCCAGAATCTGGCCGATATTGACAGTCTTGTCGTTCAGCGCCTCGATATGCGCGCAGGCCCCGCTGATCTTGCCCGACAGCTCGTTCATCGCCGTGATCGACTGCTGCACCACATCACGCCCCTCCCCGGCCAACTGGCTGGCATCGCCGGACTTTTGCGAAGTCTGGGCGGCATTGCGGGCGATTTCCTGGGCGGCGGCACCCAACTCGTTGATCGCTGCCGCGACGCTTTCGGTGCGGTGCGCCTGCTGGTCGGAGTTGCTCATCGACGCGTTGGAGGCCTGCACCACCTGGCTGGCCACCTGGCCCAATTGGCCGGCGGTGGAAGCCACTTCGCGGATCGAAGCGTGGATACGCTCGACAAACTGGTTGAACGAGCGGGCCAATTCGCCGAATTCATCGCCAGAAGTAGCGTCCAGGCGCTTGGTCAGGTCGCCTTCCCCTTGGGCAATGTCACGCATCGCCCGACCCATCTGGTGCAAAGGCTGCATCAGGGCGCGGATCAGCAGGCCCAGAATCAGGATCACCGCCAGCACCACCACCAGCGTGGCGGTGATGGCCGAACGGCGGAACTCACCCAGCATCGCATAGGCCGTGTCGCGCTCCAGTACCAGCGCCACGTACCAGCGGCTGGAGGTGGGGCCCTCGACCGGGGTGAAGGAAATGATCTCGGCCTTGCCCGCCGATTCGATTTCACTGACGCCCGCCTTGACCGGCGGCGTATCGCCCGGATAAGCCTCGCTGAGCGGCTTGAGCACCCGGTTGGCATCCGGGTGAATCAGGATCTTGCCCTCGGCGCTGACGATGAACGCATGGCCGTGCCCACCGAAATTCAGCGAGTTGAGGGTTTTGCTGAGGCTGTCCAGGGACATGTCGGCCCCGGCCACACCGATCAGTTGCCCCTGCTGGCTGACCGGGGTGGCGATGGTCACCACCAGCTTGCCGGTGGAGCTGGCGATATAGGGTTCGGTGACCACGCTCTTGCCGGCACTTTGTGCCGCCTTGTACCAGCCGCGCTGGCGCGGGTCATAGTCGGCCGGGCGGTTGCCGGTGGGGATGGAAAACATCAGCCCGTCGCTGCCACCGAAATAGCTCAAGGCAAAGGTGTCGGTATAGGCCGGCAGATTGATCGCCCGCTGCAACGACACCGGCGCCGGGCCGTCCACGGCAATCTGTTGCGCCAAAGATTGCAGCAGGCGGGTGCGCCCTTCCAGCCAGGTCTGGATGTTCTGTGTGGTCAGGCTGCCCAGTTGCACCAGCTCTTGCTGCACATTGGCCTGCAAGGTCTGGCGTTGTCGATAATCGTTGACGACGATAAAGACGGTAAAGGCCACGCCGACCGTCAAGGCGGCCGCCAGAAGAATTTTTTTGCTGAAGCCCAGACTGCTCATCGCGGCACCCGTTTGGCTGATCGCCACTACCCGTAAGGGCGCCTTGATAGCACACGTCAGGCCGCTTTTCATGACAAATCGGCCAACGGTCATGTAAAAACGACATCATCGATGCGCCGGACGATTGTTCAGCGTTTTACCGTACAGCCGAGTGATTTTTAACCCGGGAATGCGCGATGTTTCTCAACCCGGCAGGCAAAACGTGCAGGCGCGCCAATAGTGGCTATCGTTGCTCTATCCCGACGTGATGAGGATGCGCCCCGATGGATATCGAAAAGCTGTTTGCCGACCTGCAGAGCCTGCCCAGTATTCCCAAGGTCGCCCAGGACCTGATGCTGCAATTTGATAACCCGTCTTCGGACCTGGAGAGTGTGGCGCGCAATATCGAGAAGGACCCGGTGATTGCCGCCAAGATCCTGCGTCTGGCCAACTCGGCGCGCTTTCGCGGCTCGCGGGATTCCTCGAGTATTGAAGATGCCGCCCTGCGCCTGGGCTTCAATACCCTGCGCACGCTGGTGATGGCCTCGGCCGTGACCGGCGCGTTCAAGGCGGTGCCCAACTTCGACCTCAAGGGCTTCTGGCTCAAGAGTTTCCAGGTGGCCGGCATTGCCCGGCTGCTGGCCAAACAGAGCGGCGCGGATGCCGAGATCGCCTTTACCTGCGGGGTCATGCACAACATCGGTGAACTGCTGATCCAGACCGGCGCCCCTGCCGAGGCCGAGCGCCTGAACAACGCCAAGCGCGCTAGCGGCTCGGGACGGGTGGCCAACGAAACCCTGCACCTGGGCTTCGGTTATCCGGAAGTGGGCGCTGAACTGGCCCGGCGCTGGCACCTGCCGCAGGTGATCCAGCAGGCCATCGCCTACCAGGCCAAACCCATGCAAGCCCCGCAAAACGCGCCGCTGCCGCGTATCGTCGCCCAGGCGATCGTCATTTCCGATGCCCTGGAAGAACACGGCGGAGCAACGGCGCAGGCCCAGGAGAGCGTTGATGGCCCGTTGTTTGAAGGTATCGATCTGGCGCTGCTGTTCAATCAGTTGCCGCCGGTCCTGGAAGCCGACAAGGCGTTTGCGCAACTGCTCAGCTGACGCCGCCCTGCATGCCTGACGCCCTCGCCCTGCACCGGACCTTCAATGTGCAGCCCGGTGAAGCGCGGGTCGTCGGCTTGGGGCTGTTGATGTTCATGCTGCTGTTCACCGGCTATTTCATGCTGCGCCCGGTGCGCGAAGTGATGGGCCTGGCTGGCGGCATCGACAACCTGCAATGGCTGTTCACTGCGACCTTTATCGCCACGGTGGTGGCCTTGCCGGTGTTCGGCTGGCTGGCGTCAAGGCTCAGTCGTCCGGCCTTGGTGGGCGGGGTGCTGGGCTTTTTTGTGCTCAACCTGTTGGGCTTCGCAAGCGCCTTGCAGCTCAACCCGGAGAATGTCTGGGTCGGGCGGCTTTTCTATGTCTGGCTGTCGGTGTTCAACCTGATGAGCATTTCCCTGGCCTGGAGCGTGCTGGCCGATGTCTTCACCAGCGAGCAGGCCCGGCGAGTTTTTGCCCTGATGGCCGGCGGCGCCAGCGCGGGCGGCTTGCTCGGGCCGCTGCTGGGCACCCTGCTGGTGGCACCCTTGGGCCATGCCGGGCTGCTGGTGCTGTCGGCGCTGTTGCTCGGCGCCAGCCTGTGGGCGGCACTGGCCTTGCTGCGCTGGCGCGAGGTTGACCCGCTGTCGGATGACGATCAGTGCCTGCGACACAAGCCTTTGGCCGGCAATCCCTGGTCGGGCGCCACCGCAGTGCTGCACTCGCCCTTTCTGCTGGGCATCGCGCTGTTTGTGATTCTGCTGGCCTGTGCCAACACCTTTCTGTATTTCGAGCAGGCGCGCATCGTGGCCGAGCACTTCCCCGACCGCACGACCCAGACCCAGGTGTTTGGCCTGCTCGACACCGTGGTGCAAACGCTGGCCATTCTGACCCAGCTGTTCTTCACCGGGCGCATTGCCCAGAAACTGGGGGTCACGGTGCTGCTGGTGGCTGTGCCGCTGGTGGTGGCGGCAGGCTTTGTGGCCCTGGCCCTGTCACCGGTGTTTGCGGTGTTTGCCGTGGTCATGGTGGTGCGCCGCGCCGGGGAATATGCGCTGGTGCGGCCGGGGCGGGAGATGCTGTACACGGCCATTTCGGCGCAGGAAAAATACAAGGCCAAGAACTTTATCGACACGGTGGTCTATCGCGGCGGCGATGCCCTCAGCGGCTGGCTCAAGCGCGGCCTGGACCTGCTGGGTGATCACCCGGCGCTGGCGATGTTCATCGGCGCCGGGCTGGCGCTGATCTGGGCCGCAACCGGCCTGCGGCTGGGCCGGGCGCATGCGCTTAACTGCGCACAGCCCGGTACAACGCGCGAATCAGGTCAGACTGGGTAATGATGCCCACCAGTTGCTGCTTGTCGTCGATGATCGGGATATGCCGGTGGCCGTTGTCGGAGAACACCGGCACCAGATCGAGCAGCAGGCGGTCGCTGCTGGATACGCGCACGGTACGGGTCATGATCTGGCCCACAGTGCGCACCTCGTCGCTCTTGCGCGGCCGCACCAGCGAGCGCAGGCGCCAAGCGATGCCGTCGTGCACGTCCAGGTCGATCTGGCCCATGAAATCGGCCACGGTGAGAATGCCGAGCAAGTGCTGCTGGCGGTCGGTCACCGGCAGCGCCTTGATGCGCCGCTCGCGCATCAAGGCCCAGGCCTCGCGCAATGAGGTTTCCTGGCGCACGGTCAGCGGTGCCTTGGTCATTACGTCGCTGCAGCGCAACTCGCCCACGGTGCGCTGGAAGTTCAGGGCCTCGACTTGTTCAAGCAGGGACTCCAGGTCATCGCGACTGACATCCAGAATCTGGTTGTAGCGCGTCAGCACCGCGTCCAGGTCGCTGCGGTGCAAGCGCGTTTCGGCCTTGACCGGCATTGGCACATGCGGCCAGCGGCGGCCGGTCAGGTTGTTGTAGATCAGGCCGGCACCGACCAGTAGCAATGAGTCGATCAGCACCGGGCTCAAGGCAAAGTCAAAGCGGTCGCAGCCGACCAGCACCATCAGCAAGGCCGACGCCCCGCCCGGCGGGTGCAGGCAACGCAGGGCCAGCATCAACGCAATCGACAGCCCCACCGCCAGGCCGGCCGCCAGGGTGGCGTCGGGCACCCACTTGCAACAGGCGATGCCGACCAGCGCCGACAGGGTATTGCCGCCCACCACCGACCACGGCTGGGCCAGCGGACTGGATGGCACGGCAAACACCAGCACCGCACTGGCGCCCAGCGGTGCCACCAGGGCCAGGGCCAACAGGCCGTGTTCGTGGGCGGCATGGCCGTTGAGCCACAGGGCGGCGCAAAAAGCGACCAGCAAGATGCCCAGCGCCGCACCGGTGCTGGCACGGACGCGTTCAAGGCTGTCGATGGCATGGGGCGCGGGCCAGAACGCACGCAAAGTGGCGCTCAGGCGGGCCCGCAAGGAGGGCGCGGGTGACGGGGTATCAGGCATGGGAACGGGCAGTCTGCAAAGTCGAAAAAACAGCCGCCAATCGAACGTGGCGGTCAAGGGTTATCGACCGATGGTAACGCGGTTTTTCGGCAAGGGAAATTCCAATACAAAATGTGAACCCGACAGAGGCGCCAGAACCACGGGCCTCATCGCCCGCAAGCGGCCTCCCACAGGATAGAGGCCGGTCGCCGAGGGAGCGCCTGGCCAAAATCTGTGGGAGGCGGCTTGCCAGCGATAGCGATCAGGCCCACGCCGCCCATTACCTGATTTGCAAACCGCTCAACAGCGCTTTATGAAAGCGCTCTGGCTCTTCCATTTGCGGGGCATGGCCCAGGCCCTTGAATTCCACCAACTCAGCACCGGGAATCAGTTTGGCAACCTGTTTGCCCAGGTTCTGGTACTGACCAATCCTGGCCTTGACCTCGGGCGGGGCGATGTCGCTGCCGATGGCGGTGGTGTCGCGGTCGCCGATCATCAGCACGGTCGGCACCTTGAGGTTGGGAAATTCGTGGTACACCGGCTGGGTGTAGATCATGTCGTAGATCAGCGCCGAGTTCCACGCCACCGCTTCACGACCCGGCCCCTTGAACAGGCCGGCGAGCATGTCGACCCACTTGTCGTACTCCGGCTTCCAGCGCCCGTCGTAATAGGTTTTCTGCTCGTACTGACGAATGCCCTCGGCGCTGGTCTTGAGCTCGCGTGCGTACCACTGGTCTACCGTGCGATACGGCACCCCCTGCGCTTTCCAGTCTTCGAGGCCGATGGGGTTGACCATCACCAGCTTCTCGGTCTGCTGCGGGAACATCAGGGCAAAGCGGGTGGCGAGCATGCCGCCGGTGGAGTGGCCGACCAGCGAGACCTTGTCGACACCCAACTGATCGAGCAAGGCGCGGGTGTTGAGCGCCAGTTGCTGGAAGCTGTACTGGTAGCGCGCCGGCTTGGTCGAGGTGCAAAAGCCGATCTGATCCGGCGCGATCACCCGGTAACCGGCCTGGCTCAGCGAGGTGATGGTGGCTTCCCAGGTCGCACCGCAGAAGTTCTTGCCATGCATCAGCACCGCCGTGCGACCGTTGGCCTGGCCGCTTGGCGCGACGTCCATGTACCCCATCTCCAGCGTCTGGCCCTGGGATTGGAAACCGAACTGTTTGAGCGGATGAGGGTAGCTAAAGCCTTCCAGTCGTTCGCCGTAGCGGGGGGTTTCAGCCAGCGCAACCGTGGGCACGGCCATGGCCATGACCAGGGCGGCCATCTTTGCAACGTGCATCGGACAACTCCTTGGGTCAGTGAGAGCAAGCGTACCGGGCGCCGGCAAAGCCTTGTGCCAGACACTTGCAGGGGACAGTTGCAGAATGATTCGCAGCCGAAAAGGTACTGCACACAGACCCCGGCGCCCACATGAAATGCCCTGTATCGTCAGGAAATACATTGCAAGAAATGAACGTACGGCCGACACATCAAGTGTGTGTCGTGCTGGACGTCAGGCTGGCGGTCTTCTTAGACTGCCCACCGACTGGTAGTACCGGGCCCGGCACCGGGTGTTCTGTCCGGGGTGAAGGAATCCTATGAATCGTAACGAGCTGCGCAAGGCGGACATCAACCTGATGGTGGTGTTCGAGACCCTGATGCAGGAGCGCAATGTGACCCGCGCCGCCGAAAAACTGTTTCTCGGCCAGCCGACCATCAGCGCAGCGCTCAATCGCCTGCGCCACCTGCTCAACGACCCGCTGTTCGTGCGCGTCGGCCACCGCATGGAGCCCACCGCCCGCGCCCATGAAGTCCTCAAGCACCTGACCCCGGCGCTGGATGCGATGTCCATGGCCCTGAGCCTGACCCGTGAGTTCGACCCGGCGGTCAGCACCCTGACCTTTCGCATCGGGCTGTCGGACGATGTGGAGTTCGGCCTGCTGCCGGCATTGCTGCACGCGCTGCGCCAGGAGGCACCCGGCATCGTGCTGGTGGTCAAGCATGCCGACTATTGGAATATCTCTGATCTGTTGATGTCCGGCGAGATCACCGTGGGGGTGTGCCTGACCCGCGACCTGCCGGCCAACGCCAAGCGCAAGCGCCTGCGTGCCTGCCAGCCGCGGGTGGTGCGCGCCGATGCCTCGACCACGCCGATGAGCCTGGATGAATACTGCGCACGCCCACACGTGGTGGTGTCGCATGTCGCCAGCGTCAGCAGCTTTGCCGATGAATGGCTGGAGGCGATCGGGCGCAAGCGCCAGGTGGTGATCTCGGTGCCGCGCTTTACCACCCTGCCCGCCCTGCTGGCCGGCACCGACCTGATCGCCAACCTGTCGGACTTCGCCGCCACGGCCATGAGCCGCCTGGGATTGTTGAGGGATGAACCGCTGCCGTTCGAGACGCCCGGGCTGGACCTGTCGATGACCTGGCTGAGCGTGATGGACAACGACCCGGCCGAGCGCTGGCTGCGCGAGCGGATCGAAGCGTTCATGGGGGAGCGGCAATAGGTCCGGCGCCCGGCAGAGGCCGGGCGCCGGGAGGCCTTAGCCGAAACGACCGGTGATGTAGTCTTCGGTCTGGGTCTTGGACGGCTTGGTGAAGATGGTGTCGGTGTCGCCGTGTTCGATCAGTTCACCCAGGAACATGAACGCGGTGTAGTCCGAGCAACGTGCGGCCTGTTGCATGTTGTGGGTCACGATGATCACGGTGAACTGCTCTTTGAGCTCGGTGATCAGCTGCTCGATACGACCGGTGGAGATCGGGTCGAGGGCCGAGGTCGGCTCGTCGAGCAACAGCACTTGCGGACGCAGGGCGATGGTGCGGGCGATGCACAGGCGCTGCTGCTGGCCGCCGGACAGGCCGGTGGCGCTCTGCTTGAGCTTGTCCTTGACCTCGTCCCACAGGGCCGCACCGCGCAGGGCCTGCTCGACGCGCTCTTCCATTTCGCGGCGCGAGAGTTTCTCGTGGTGGCGGATGGCGTAGGCGATGTTGTCGAAGATCGACATCGGGAACGGCACCGGCTTCTGGAACACCATGCCCACGTGGCTGCGCAGGCGGTTCATCGAATAGCCGGGGTCGAGGATGTTCTCGCCGTTGAGCAGCACTTCGCCCTTGGCTTCCTGCTTGGGGTACATCGAGTAGATGCGGTTGAACACACGCAGCAGGGTCGATTTGCCACAGCCGGACGGGCCGATGATCGAGGTGATACGTTTTTCGGGAATCATCATGTCGATGGATTTCAACGACTTCTGATTGTTGTAGAAGAACTCCAGGCCACGTACCTGAATCTTGGTTTTTTCGTTCGCAAGAGAAAGAGTGTTCATCAGGACGCCTTATTGCGCAGAAGAATTAAGCGGGACAGCAGGCTCAGGATCAGTACGAACAGGGTCATGACCAGGGCGCCGGCCCAGGCCAGAGCGTGCCAGTCATCGAACGGGCTCATGGCGTACTGGAAGACCACCACCGGAACGCTGGCGATCGGCTTGAGCAGGTCGCTGCTCCAGAACTGGTTGCCGAAGGCGGTGAACAGCAAGGGCGCGGTTTCACCGGTGATGCGTGCCAGGGCCAGCAGGATACCGGTGACCACGCCCGCCTTGGCGGCGCGCAGCACGATCTGCATGGTCAGTTTCCACTGCGGTACGCCCAGGGCCAGCGCGGCTTCACGCATGGTGGTCGGTTGCAGCTGCATCATTTCATCGGTGGTGCGCACGACCACCGGAATCACCAGCAACGCCAGGGCGATGGCACCGGCAATGGCCGAGAAGCCGATCTGGTGACCGCTGAGCGAGTTGAGCGGCAGGATGACCACGGTGTACACGAACAGACCCAGGACAATCGACGGTGCCGACAGCAGGATGTCGTTGATGAAGCGTACAGCGTTGCCCAGCTTGGAGTAGCGGGCGAACTCGGCCAGCCACACACCGGCCATCAGCCCGATCGGGGTGCCGATCAACAGGCCCATCGTCGACATCAGCAGGCTGCCGTAGAAGGCGTTGGCCAGGCCGCCTTCGGTGCCCGGCGGCGGGGTCATGCCGGTGAACAGTTGCAGGTTGAGCGCGCTGAGACCCTCGATGATGGTGGTCATCAGGATCCACACCAGCCACAGCAGGCCGAACGCCGTGGCACTGCAACTGAGGACCATGGCGATCTTGTTCTTGATATCGCGCTTGCGATACAGGCTTTCGTTGGACTTGGCCTTGGCGATGTCTTGACTCATAACCCCTCCTTGCGCGACAGGCGCGACAGCATCAGACGTGCGAGCGCCAGCACGATGAAGGTCACCACGAACAACAGGAAGCCCAGTGCGATGAGGGCCGAGCGGTGCAGGTCGGTGTACGACTCGTTGAACTCGTTGGCGATCACCGAGGCGATGGAGCTGCTTGGCATCATCAGCGAGCCGGAGAACTGGATCGCGTTACCCAGTACAAAGGTCACCGCCATGGTCTCGCCCAGGGCACGGCCCAGGCCGAGGAACACACCGCCTACCACCGCCGAACGGGTGTAGGGCAGCACGATGTCCCAGACCACTTCCCAGGTGGTGCTGCCCAGTGCGTAGGCCGACTCCTTGAGGGTGGTGGGTACGGTGCGAAACACTTCCTGCATTACCGAGGTGATGAACGGAATGATCATGATCGCCAGCACGATACCGGCGGTCAGCATGCCGATCCCCAGCGGCGGGCCCTGGAACAGGCCACCGATCAGCGGCAAGGCACCCAGGTTCTCGGTGATCCAGGGCGAAATGTGCGCGGCCATGAACGGGCCGAACACGAACAGGCCCCACATGCCGTAGATGATCGAAGGAATGCCGGCCAGCAGCTCGATGGCCGAGGCAATGGGCATGCGCAGCCAGGGCGGCGCGACTTCGGTCAGGAAGATGGCGATGCCGAAACTCACGGGGACCGCGATCAGCAAGGCCAGGAAAGAGGTCACCAGCGTGCCGTAGATCGGCACCAGTGCGCCGAACTTGCCGGCGTTGACGTCCCAATCGGTGCTGGTCAGAAACCCGAACCCGAAGGTCTGGAAAGCCAGGGCACCGCCCCACAGGGTCGACAGGGCAATACAGCCCAGCAGTACCAGAACGAGCATGGCCGAGCTTTGCAGCGTGCGCCGGAACCACACATCATGGCGATGATCCCGCTTGGCGCGCTTCTCGCTCTCGGACATGTCGGCGTTGAGCTCAGTGGACAGGTATTGGGTGTTTTCAGTCATGTTGAATCCACTCGCAAGGAAAATCCCCCATCACCCGACCGTTGGCAGGCCTGATGACAGGGGTGAGGTTCAGGCTTGAATCGTTATTACTTGAACTCAGCTTTCCAGTAGTCCTGCACACGCTTGACCAGCGATTCAGGCAGCGCTACGTAGTCCAGGGCAGCGGCCTGGGTCTGGCCGTTCTGCAGCGACCAGTTGAGGAAGTCGAAGGCAGCCTTGCTCTTCTCTTCGTTCTTGGCCTGCTTGTACATGATGATCCAGGTGGTGGCGGTGATCGGCCATGCGTCATCGCCCGGGGCGTTGGTCATCAGCAGGTTGAAGTCCTTGGCGCTGGCCCAGTCGGCGGTGTCGGCGGCGGCGGCAAAGGCTTTGGCGTCAGGCTTGATGAACTTGCCGGCAGCGTTTTTCAGCTGGGTGTACGACAGCTTGTTGCTGGTGGCGTAGGAGTGTTCGACGTAGCCGATCGAGCCTTTGATCTGCTTGACGTAGGCCGAAACACCTTCGTTACCCTTGCCGCCCACGCCCACTGGCCACTGAACGGTCGAACCGAAATTCAGCTTTTCCTTGAACTCGGGGCTGACTTTGCTCAGGTAGTTGCTGAAGTTGTAGGTGGTGCCGGAGCCATCGGAACGACGTACCACGGTGATCGCGGTGGCTGGCAGGGTGACGCCTGGGTTCAGGGCGACCAGTGCAGGGTCGTTCCAGGTCTTGATTTCACCCATGAAGATCTTGGCCAGGGTTTCGCCGTCGAGTTTCAGCTCGCCGCTTTCGATGCCTTCGATGTTGACAATCGGCACGATACCGCCGATCACGCTTGGGAACTGACCCAGGCCGGCCGCCTTGAGGTCTTCTTCTTTCATCGGGGCGTCGGAGGCGCCGAAGTCAACGGTGGCTGCCTTGATCTGGGCAATACCGCCACCCGAACCGATCGACTGGTAGTTGATGCGGTTGTCAGGCTTGGCCTTGGTGTAGTCCTGCGACCACTTGGAAATTACCGGAAAAACGAAACTTGAACCGGCGCCCGTTACGTCGACTGCGTGGGCCATGCCGCTGAGGCACAGCGAAGCAAGCAGAACAGACAAGCGTGTTTTAGTCAGCAGTGTCACGGGAATACCTCGATCCAGGAGAAATTGTGGGTGGTCACTAAGGAGGCCCGAGGCGAATTTAAAACCTGAAATGTTGCTGTTTAATGACAAACGTTCGGTGCGCGCCCTTTTCAGGCAGCTTTTGTAGGAAAAAACTTACAGGAAAGCGCTCTCCCTCAGCCGTGAAAGCCAATGTTTATGGGGGTCCTGAAGCCTTGGCGGAACTTAATGGCAAACAGCCAATATCAAGCAATGACGGATTGCCATCACTGTAGTGAAACTGTCAAAAACCGGGTTTTCAGCATGACTGAGCCGTCTTGCTGATGACCGGGAAGATCATCGGGATCATCGAATCACCCGCCATTTATGGGGTGGTATTGGATGGGGCAACGGCAGTCTGCTACCGTTCGTCGGCTTGCGTGGCACCTATGGACGCAGGTCAAAGACCAATACGTGTAGGCCCCCTCATGTCATGGAGTTTGAATTATGCGCACCAACCGACTGACCATTCTGGCGCTCACCGGCTTGCTGACGGCGCTCTCCGGCACCGCCATGGCGGGCTCCACCGGTCCGACCAACCCGGTCAACAGCAACGCCACCAAGATGCCCGGCACCGACGGCACCCAGACGCCTGGCCATACCACCGACCGTAACTCGTCCAACACCAAGGGCACCAAGACCGGCCCGCAGGAAAGCGGCACGGACACCACGCACAAGGATCACGGCACCACGACGCACGATGGCCATGGCACCACGCCAGGTAGCACCACAACAACGCCATCGGGCAAGCCGGTCACCAACTGATCAAGCATTAAAGCCTGGAGGGTGTGCCGGTCGACCATCAGCGGCGACTGTCACACGTCTGTGGTGGCTATATTGTGTTTTGCTGACCTTATCGTCGGATCGCCGCCTGGAGCCGAGCCCCTTCCCACAGATTGATGTCGCTCACGGTTTCGGGCACGGCATCAGACCGTGGGAGAGGCTGGCTTCGCTCTCATCAAAAAAATAACTTGATGATTTTACTGGATATAAGACTCACCGCCAGTAGGAGCGCGCTTGCCCGCGACCGGCTGCGTAGCAGTCGTAAAATTTCAGCGACCCATCAATTTCTGCGAGCGCTTCGCACTCGGTCGCGGGCAAGCGCGCTCCTACTGATCGGGGGCTGGCGGCGTGCCAATGCCTAACCGATCGGCATGACCCCTACCGGCTCATCAAGCGATTCCGACTGCTCCCACTGCACATAACACACCTCGACCGGCATCTCGTGCCGGGCGCAGAAGTCCAGCCAGCGCAGCTGGTTATCCTGCAACCGATCCCCCGGCCCCTTGACCTCGATCATCCGGTAACGCCCCTGCTCAGGGTAGAACTGGATCAGGTCCGGCATGCCGGTACGATTGGCCTTGATGTCCTGCAGCAAGCGCACGAACCAGTGCCGCAGGTGGGTCGGCGGCAGGCATTGCAGCGCCACGTCCAGTAAGGTCGGGCTGAGTACATTCCAGAACACGAACGGCGATTGCAGCCCGTACTTGCTGCGGTAGTGCTCACGGATCACGGCTTTCCAGTCATCCGACTCCAGAGTGGCCAGGCACTGATCGAACAGGCCCGCACGGCGCGTGTAGAAGTCCGGGCTGTGCAGGTCGGCAGGACCGCTGTGAAACGGATGGAAGAACGCCCCCGGCAAGGGTGCAAAGATCGCCGGCCAGCACAGCAATCCGAACAGCGAGTTGATCAACGTGTTTTCGACGTAATGCACTTGGGCGCCCTCCTCGGCCAGGTGCAGGCCCACCCGCTGCTCAACGCTCAGGCCGGCCTGCAGTGGCACGGTCAGGTCGATACGCTTCACCGCACGCGCTGCGGCACGCCGCTCGGCGGCCAGGCCCAGTTTGCGTTGCAGGCGGGGCAGCACCCGTTGCAGGTGCTGGACCTCGGCATCGCTTTCGGGATTTTCACGCGCTTGCTCCAGCAGGGCCATGGCCTGGACATAGTCGGCGCTGCGTTCCAGCACCCGGATGCGCCGCGAGCGGGCACCCGGATAACCGCAGTCGCTGTAGACCCGCAGCGCCAGCGGCCAGTCCTGCAAGCGTTCGGCCTGCTGGCCGATCAGAAACAACACCTTGCCACGGCGCATGCGCAGCCATTCGTTGGCCGTGTCGATGGCCAGTGCCTGATCGGCCAGCGGCGCCAGTTCGGCCTGCAGCTCCAGCGCCTGGCGGCAGGCATGCAGTTGCTGGCAGACCTCGATGTCGGCACGCGCCGTGATACCGCGCGAATCGGCTGAAAAGCCGACGGTTTCGAAGCGGTAGATGCCCAGGTCGGCCAGCACGAATTGCGACCACTCCTGGTGCAGGTTGCCGAAGTACAGCAACCGCAAGCGGTCGCACAGGTCCATGATGCTCAGGCTCAGCACGGCATCGTCCAACTGCGGGTGCCAGTGCGCCAGCGGCTGCGCCTGCGGGTACAGCGCCAGCAGACGCTCGAACCACTGCGCCTTGCGCTCGCTGCCCTTGCCGGCGTGGGCCTTGAAGCACTGGGCCAGTTCGTCCTTGCGCAGCAGGCTGAACAAGGCCGCCAGGTCCAGCGGTGCCTGGTCATCGACCCATCCCAGCGCCAGCAACGGTTGCACGGCCTGACGGGGATCGCCCAGCTCCGCATAGCTGAGCTTGCTGACCCGAAACAGCGTGCCTTTGCGCATGACCATGCGCACCAGTAAGCCCTGGGCGTTGGTCGGCAGGCTGGCAAAGGTGCTGATGAAGTGCCGCTCCTGCTCATCGAGCAGGTCATCGTAGCGCTGGGCAATCCAGGCCAGCACCTGCTGGAAGTTGACCAGGTAATAAAGCGGATTATCAAGAGCGGAGCTGTTCACGGGCAGATTCGGGCAGGCAAAAGACCGCTCAAGGATACTGGCTATGTGTACAGATGCCACTATGTGCACCCTCTGTCCCGATCAGCGGCAGGCAGACATCAGGCTCACCCTTTAGAATCGTGCCAGTCTCAGGAGGAACCCCATCATGCACACACCGTTGATCTACCTGGCCGGCTTCGATGTGTTCCGCCGCGATGCCATCGACCACGGCCATTACCTCAAGGACCTGTGCGCCGCCCACGGCATGCAGGGCCTGTATCCATTCGACAATGAAGTCGCCGAGGGCCTGTCGCCACTGGAAACGGCGCAGCAGATTTACCGGCACAACGTGGCGATGATCCAGCGCTGCGATGCCGTGCTGGCCAACCTCAACGCCTTTCGCGGCCTGGAGCCCGACTCGGGCACGGCTTTTGAAATGGGCATGGCCGTAGCGCTGGGCAAGCCGGTATGGGCCTACCTCAAGAGCGCCGGCACCCTGCGCGAGCAGGTGCCCCACGACGCACTGGGGCTCGATGAGCTGGGCTTGCTGGTGGAGGATTTCAGCCTGCCGCGCAACCTCATGCTGGCTTGCAGCTGGGCCGGGGTCAGCTCCAGCGTGGAGCTGGGCGCCGAAGCCCTGGCGCGTCATCTGGCCAGGGCCTCGGTCAGTTGATCGAGGAAGAACCTATGTCGCCGGTGAAGCTCGGGTCGAGCTTGTCGGCATCGCCGAAGTCGTCCAGGCCCAGCAGGTCCGGGTCCAGGTAGACCTCGGCGTCGTTGTCTTCATCGGCGTCGGCATCGTTGAGCGGCGACTGGTCGCCGCCCAGGTGCAGCGTGCCGGTATTCGGAAAGGGCCTGAGGGCAAGGCCGGGCAGCGCGAATGAAAAACGGTCCATCGGGTCATGCTCCTGTGCGAAAGGTTTCAAGCGCTTGTTATATCAAGAAAATCAGGGGCTGGCGTATAGAGGATGTGCCGTATCGGGCCAACTGAAGAAATCACCGCCATGGTCACGCAGCAAACCGAGCATCTCCCGCGCCGCCGGCGACTGGTAGGCACCCTTGCGCACGGTCACGCCAATGGTGCGCTTCATGGTGGCGGCCGCCACCGGCACTTCGCGCAGGTGCTGCATGTTGCGGCCGAACTCCAGGCTCTCGCGAGCAATGTAGCTCAGCAGGTTGCTCTGCGCGATCAGCCCCGGCAACAGCGAAATGGAGTTGGCCTCGATCTGCACCACCGGCAGCGGCAGGTCATGCGCGGCAAAGGTCGTATCCAGCCATTGGCGCGATGACACACCGATCGGCGGCAGCACCCAGCGGTAATCGCACAGGTCACGCATTTGCAGGCTGGAACTGAAAATCGGGTGCTGCTGACTGGCGATCACCACCAGTTCGTCGTCGAAGATGGCAAAGGTTTCCAGTTGCTCGTTCTCGGGAATCAGCGTGCAGATGATCATGTCGAGCTGACCGGCATTGAGCGCCTCGCGCTGCAGGTCGTCCTGGCCGATGACCAGTTTGAAGGTCAGGTCCGGCGCCCGTTGCAGCAAGGCCGAGGTGAGCTTGGGCAACAGGTGCTCGGCCATGGTCGCCGCACAGCCCACGCGGATATTGCCCACCAGTCCGCTGGCAAAGTCACGCACCTCGCGCTGGGTCTGGGCGATGCTCTGCTGCAACTCCTTGCCGCGCACCTGCAGCAGCTCGCCCACCGGGGTCAGCTTGATGCGCCGGCCGTCACGCTGGAACAGGCGGGTGCCGAAGGATTCCTCCAACCGCTGAATGCTCTTGGTCAGTGCGGGCTGGCTGCGATTGAGTTTTTGCGCGGCGCGGCCCAGATGACCGAGTTCGGCGATGGTTTCGAAATAGATCAGGTCGCGCAGGTCCATGAATTCATCAACCAAAGTTATCGATTCATGATTATTAGAAAATAGACTTGATAAGTTCAAGCTCCGATACTGCTCACACCCGAATTGCACGGGTTGTTGATCCCTTTCGAGGAGCCTCTCCTTGCCACGCACCGCCCGTTTTGCCCTGCCCTCCCTGTCACCGGCCAGCCAATGGCTGGCGTTGATCATCACCGCCGGCCTCGTCGGCCAGTTGTTTGTCCTGCTCGCCATCCCCGCCGCCCTGTTCCTGGGCCCCATGCTGGTGGCCATCGGCTTTGGCGTGTCGGGTGCCAGCATTCGCATGCCCCGCCCGGTGTTCCAGCTGGGCCAGGGCGCCGTGGGCGTGCTGATCGCCCACGCCATGAGCCTGAGTGTGTTGATGCAGGCGTTGCAGTCCTGGCACATCATGCTGATGGCCACCGCCCTCACCGTGATCTTGAGCGCCGTGGTCAGCCTGGTGCTGGTGCGCTACGCCGGCATTCCCAGCCATACCGCCGCCTGGGGCACCTCGCCCGGCGCGGCCTCGGCCATGGTCGCCATGTCCGAGGACTACGGCGCCGACTCGCGGGTGGTGGCCACCATGCAATACGTGCGGGTGGTCTGCGTGGTCATGCTCGGCGCGCTGGTCAGCCACTGGCTGGCCGCACCGGTCGACAGCGCCGCCCTGGCCAGCCCCGCCTCGACCGCCGCGCACGGCCTGGACCTGACCGACCTGCTGCTGAGCCTGGCAGTGATCATGACCGCCCTGTGGCCTGGCTCGCGCCTGCCGGCCGGTGCCCTGCTGGTACCTTTGCTGGCCGGCACCGCCCTGCAATTGAGCGGGCTGATGAGCATCAGCCTGCCCGACGGCGTGATGATGCTTGGCTATGGCGCCATCGGCTGCTACATCGGCCTGCGCTTCGACCGCGCCACCATCACCTATGTGTGGCGGCGCCTGCCGATGATGATCTTCGCTTCGCTGCTGCTGATCGTGCTCTGTGCCCTGTCGGCCTGGGTGATCGCCTGGCTGATGGACAAGGACTACTTGTCGGTGTACCTGGCCACCAGCCCCGGCGGGCTGGATGCGATGGCGATCATTGCCATCGACACCCACGCCGACGTCGGCTTTGTGCTGGCCATGCAGACGTTGCGGTTGTTCGGCGTGATCCTGACCGGGAGCTTCCTGGCCCGCCAGGTTATCCGGTTCAGCAATCGGAAACTGGCTTCATCGTGACTGCTCGGCATCGAACACCTGACCGCGAGGCACGATAAACCCGGGCGTCAGCAAGGCACCGGGTGCCACCACCGCATTGGCCCCAAGACGCACGCCATCACCGATCAACGCACCGAACTTGTCATGGCCAATGCCGTGCAAAGCGCCCTCGATGTACACCCGGATCTGCTTGTCGGCGCGTTCGTTGCGGTAATTGCACACGATGCTGCCAGCTTCGAGATTGACCCCAGAGCCCAGAATCGAATCGCCGACAAAGTTGAAATGCGCCAGTTTGCTGCCGGCAAACATGAACGAGGTCTTCAGCTCTGCCCCCGGCCCGATCACGCAATGGCCCTGCAACCAGCAACCACCACGCAGGTAGGCACCGGAGGCAATAAAGCAGTCGGGACCGACGATCAAGGGCCCCTTGAGTACCGCTCCGGGCTCGACCGTGGCCGAGCGATGCACGGCCACCTGATCGCTGATCCGGTATTCGTCCATCGGCAGACCGGCGATCAACTGCGTCACGATCTGCGCCGCCTGGGTCATCAGCGACCAGGGTGACGCCTCATGCCAGTCGGCCAGCGCAGAATCCGACCAGCCCGTTACATACTCCATGATTCTTACCTGCACACATTCACCTCATTGTCATTTCGGGAAGCTGCCCTGATGGTTACCAAGACACAGGCAAGGCTAGGCGCCAGCGGTATCCGCGACAACCCGATGACCTGAAAGGCGTGACACAGGCACGCAATGCTGGACGGATTGCGAGCGTGCATGGGGATGGCTCCTTCTTGATATCGAAGCTGCCACGATCCTTCCCACGGGATTGGATGGCAGCTGTGTGCAGGGTAGGAAACCGGTCAAGAAGGCTACCGGCCAGGCCGAAGCCTGCCCACACACAGCCGCCATAAAGAGTGCGGCCATGAAAAAAGCGCCTGCAATCGCTATGGAGACGCCTATGCGCCTTCCTGAATACGGGTTCCTACGCCCGACTGTGGGATTGATCACGGATTGGCGCGAACGATGCCGGGCATCCCGGCCACGCGCAACCGCAGCGGTCCGACAGTGGCTGTATGAAAAGGCGATTCGGTAACCGAGGGCCGCCTCCTGCATCTGTAGGATAGCCATCCTCCACGCGCCGGCCGATACTCGACTCACTGGCCCTGCCCCGCCGCTTCCGGCGTCCGGTCCAACCGCTTGCGTGACAATAAAAATAACAGGTCACACCTGAGGCACCGCCCATGAGCCTGACGGACTGCAACGACCTGCTGAGCGCATTCAGCAGCACCCTCCTGGATATCCAGCGCCTGGCCCACGACCAGAGCGTCGAGCATTTCCATGACGCCATGCTCGGCCGCCTGCAGGGTCTGATCGGCTTCGAGAAAGCCTGGTGGGGCCGCTCGGCGCTGATCGACGGCCTGCCCGAAGAACACCGTCATCACCTGTTCAACCTGCCGGCCGATTACCTGCAGGACTGGAAGTCGATGCGCGAGGACGACATCACCGTGACCCGCGCCTTCCTGAACCCGGGGCGCGCCGTCATCATCGACATGCACAGCACCGCAGGCCTGCGCTGGCTGGGCGACCGCCACGGCATCCGGGAACTGCTGTGTGTCATTGCCATCGACCCGCTGACCTGCCTGACCGAACACCTGGCGCTGTACCGCCGCCACGACCAGCCACGCTTCAATGAGCACGACTGCCTGTTGCTGGACCACTGCATGCCGCACCTGGCGGCGGCCATCTCGGCCAACCAGATCCGTACCCTGATTGCCCGGCGCGAAAGCCTCGACGCCTCGCCCAACCTGGCGCTGGCCGTGTGCGACCGCAAGGGCACCCTGCAATGCGCCGAGCGTGGTTTCATCAAGCGCTGGCTGGCCTGTTTTCCGGGCTGGAGCGGGCCGAACCTGGACATCGCGATCACCGAAGGTGAACAGGCCCTCGAGCATGTGCACCTGAGCATTTCCCGCGCCGGCGACCTGTTCGTGCTGGCCGCCCGGCTGCCCACGCCGTTGCAGTGCCTGAGCCCGCGCGAGCATGACGTGGCGCAAGGTTTCGGCGAAGGCAAGACCTACAAGGAAGTGGCCCGGCAACTGGGCCTGGCGCCCAACACGGTGCGCCACCATATCCGCTCGATCTACGCCAAGCTCGGCATCAAGGACAAGGCACGCATCGCCCAGTTGCTGCGCGCCGGCCCTGACTGATCACACCCCGCCAGACCTCTCCTGACGTTGCTTGACAGCCGCACTGGCGGCCAGGGCGTTGTTGCGCCCGAAATCTGCCCCCACCCACCTCGATAGAAGTGAACACACACGATGAGCACAACACGATTGCTTGGTTGCACCCAGGCCCTGGCCTTTGCCGGCGGCCTGCTCAGTACCGCGGCGGCCCAGGCGGCCGACCTCAATGCCCGGGATTTTGTCAGCGCGCCAGTGGGCACCACGCTGGGCGTGTTCTATGTGCCGATGACCCGGGCCAACGACTATCACGGCGCCGCCAACCGCGCCGGCAACGCCGAGTTGAACGTCAATGCCTTCGCCTGGCGCCAGTTGGTCTTTACCGATATCTGCGGCACGCTGTGCACGCCGCAATTCATTGTGCCGTTTGCCAACATCGATGCGCGCCTGCCCGGCACCACGCAACACCGCAGCGAAACCGGCTTTGGCGATCCGCAGGTGGGCGGCACGCTGTACCTGATCAACAACCCGGACACCCGTACTTACAGCGGGCTGCTGAGCCTGCTCACCCTGCCGGTCGGCGAATACCACAGTCAGAACCCGGATGTGTCGCCGGGCGCCAACCGCTGGGCCGGGACCTTTGTTTACAACTTCACCCAGGGCATCGGCGAAAAATGGCTGCTGGAGGCCAGCCTGGAGGCGCAGCTCTACGGCAGTAACGACGATTACTACGGCGCCACCCTCAAGCAAGAGCCGCTCTATCGTCTGCAGGCCTTTGCGTCCTATGACTTCACCCCCGCGACCTACGGCGCGCTGCGGCTGATCCACGCTGACGGTGGCGAGCTGAAACTCGACGACCAGCGCCTGGACGACACTCACCAGCGCTACACCCAGGTCGGGTTCGAGGTCGGTCACTGGTTCGACAAGCGCAACCAGGGGCTGCTGGCCCTGACGCGCAACGTCGACACCGACAACGGCTATCACGGCAGTCAGGCGTTGTTGCGCCTGGTCCATGTGTTTTGAGCGCCCACAAGGAGCCTGTCATGCCTGTTTCGCAACCTGAAATCAGTTATCCAAGCCCCGCCCTGGCCAACGCGCGGGCACTGATGATCGCGGTGGTCGTGCTGGCCGCCATCGCCCCGTCGCTGCTGATGACCGCCCCGGCGGTGGCGGCGCAACTGGCCACGCAATGGGCGCTTGCGCCGGCGCAGATCGGCAACCTGTTCATGGCCGAACTGGGCGCCATGAGCCTGGCGACGCTGCCGGCGTTCTGGTGGCTCAGGCGCGTCGACCTGCGCCAGGCCGGGGTGCTGGCCGGCGTGTTGTTCGTGGCCGGCAACCTGCTCAGTGCGTTCGTGAGTGACTACAACGCCCTGATGTTGCTGCGCATCGTCGCCGGGCTGGGCGGGGGGTCGCTGATGATTCTGTGCATGAGCTGCGCCGCCTCGTTGAGCAATGCCAGCCGGGTCTATGGCCTGTGGGTGCTGGGGCAACTGGCGCTGGGTGCGGTCGGCTTGCAGGTCTTGCCGGTGCTGTTTGCCCGCTATGGCCTGATGGCCTGCTACCTGAGCCTGGCCGTGCTGATGGCGCTGGCGTTGCCCCTGGTGCGCGCCTTTCCGGCCCGCCTGAACGCTAAGCAGGGAACAGTCAGCGCGACCCTGCCAACAGGGCGGGCCGCCCTGGGACTGCTGGCCATCCTGTGTTTCTACCTGAGCCTGAGCGGGGTCTGGACCTTTATCGGCGGCATCGCCAGCCAGGCATCGATCACCGCCCAGGACAGCGGCCAGGTGCTGGCGATCGCAACGCTAATGGGCATCGTCGGCGCCGCCTGCACCACGCTGATCGGTGATCGCTGGCCGCGCACGCCGCTGTTGATCGGTGGCTACGCGCTGATGATCGGCGCCGTGCTGTTGCTGCAGGACACGCCCACGGCCCTGCGCTTTGCCGTGGCCGCCCTGCTGTTCAAGTTCACCTGGACCCTGGTGCTGCCGTTGATTCTGGCCGGCATCGCCGACCTGGACCCCAGCGGGCGGCTGATGAACGCCAGCAACCTGGTGATCGGCGCGGGCCTGGCCATTGGTCCCGGCGTGGCCGGTCAGTTGATCCAGGCCAGCGGTGATTACCGCACCACCCTGCTCAGCGCTGCCGCCCTGACCCTGCTCTCGCTGCTGCTGGCCCTGGCTTGCCGGCGCACGCCTGCCGCTATTGCCTGAACTGTCCCTCTTTCCTGAAAGGATACGACCATGAACAAGACTGCTTTTTTCTTCGACGAGCTCAGCCTCTGGCACAGCGCCGGCCCCCATGCCTTGATCCTGCCGGTAGGCGGCTGGGTGCAACCGCCGGCGGCGGCCGGCCATGCCGAGTCGCCCGAGACCAAGCGCCGCCTCAAGAGCCTGATGGATGTCAGCGGCCTGACCCGCCAGCTCGACGTGCGCAGCGCCAGCCCGGCCACCGAGACGGACCTGTTGCGCGTGCACCCGGCCGCTTACCTGCAACGCTTTGCCGAGATGAGCGCCGCCGGTGGCGGTCGCCTGGGCGAGGATGCGCCCATCGGCCCGGGCAGCTATGACATTGCCCGGCTGTCAGCAGGCCTGGCCATCGACGCCGTGGAGGCGGTGCTGCTGGGCGAGGTGCGCAATGCCTACTCGCTGTCGCGGCCACCGGGGCACCATTGCTCGGCCGACCAGGCGATGGGGTTCTGCTTTTTCAATAACATCGCCGTGGCCATCGAAACGGCCAAGGCCCGTCACGGCCTGGGCAAGGTGGCAGTGATCGACTGGGACGTGCATCACGGCAACGGCACCCAGTCGATCTACGCCACGCGGGCCGACGTGCTGACCATTTCCCTGCACCAGGAAGGCTGCTACCCGGCCGGCTACAGTGGCCGCGAGGATCGCGGTGAGGGCCCGGCGGTCGGCACCAACCTGAATATCCCGCTGCTGCCCGGTGGCGGTGACGACGCCTACCAGTACGCCATGGATACCCTGGTGCTGCCGGCGCTGGAGAGCTTCGAGCCGGAGCTGATCATCGTTGCCTGCGGCTACGACGCCAACGCGGTCGACCCGCTGGCGCGCATGCTGCTGCACAGCGAAGCCTTTCGCACGATGACCACCAAAGTGCGCGAGGCAGCCGAGCGGTTGTGCGCTGGCCGCCTGGTGCTGGTGCATGAAGGCGGCTATGCCGAAGCCTACGTGCCGTTCTGCGGACTGGCGACGCTGGAGGCGCTGTCCGGCCTGCGCACCGAGGTGCAGGACCCGCTACTGGGCTTCATTGGCCTGCAACAGCCCGCCGCGCCCATGCAGGCCTTGCAGCGTCAGTTGCTGGACGCGCAGCGCCAGGCTTGCGCATGAAGGTGGCGTGCCAGATCAATCGTGTAAGGTAAATGCATCCACGCGGAACTCAGCCAAGGCTTTCGCGGTCGAGAACTCTCACGGCTCTGGATCGCGGTTCTTCACGCACCTGGAGGGTTGTTTACGCCACGCCTGCCATCGACAGCCAAAGGTTGTCGATGGGTCAGCGGGCACAATGAACACAAGGGAATCACTGATGAATGCAACACAATGGAGCGCCATGGCGCTGGCCGTTTCGGCCGGCTTGAGCCCGCTGGCACAGGCCGAGACGATCGAAGACCAGGCCCAGGCCAAGGGCTTTGTCGACGGCAGCAGCCTGTCGATCCTGGCACGCAACCAGTACTTCAATCGTGATCGCCAGGATGGCGCTACAGACAACCGCGACTGGACCCAAGGTTTCATCGGCACGTTCAGTTCAGGCTTTACCGAAGGCACCGTCGGCGTCGGCGTGGATGCCTTCGGTCACTTCGGCCTCAAGCTCGATGCCCAGGAAGGCGACAGCGGTACAGGCAACCTGCAGCGCGACAGCGATGGCCATGCCCAGGACAGCTTTGGCAGCGCCGGTGCCGCCATAAAACTGCGTGCCTCCAAAACGCAGTTGCGCTACGGCAATATGCAGCCACTGGCGCCGGTGTTTGCCGTGGGCGGTACCCGCCTGTTGCCGCAGACCGCCACCGGTTTCGACCTCAAGAGCAGCGAAATCGAAGGCCTGGACCTCGAAGCCGGGCGCTTCACCAGCACCAACAGCAACGTGACCACCAACCAGGATCACGAGATCTACGCGCTGTATGCCAATGTCACCGCCCGGCGCGCCACCTACGCCGGCGGCGTCTACCAGATCAGCCCGAACTGGACCGCCAGCCTGTACGGCTCGCAGTTCGAGGATGTCTGGAACCAGTACTACGCCAACACCAACTATGTGATGGCGCTGTCGGACGACCAGTCGCTGACGTTCGACGCCAACCTGTACCGCACCCTGGACGAAGGCCAGGCCAAGGCCGGCTCGATCAACAACACCACCTACTCGCTGTCGGCCACCTATGCCTTTCTGGTCGCGCACTCGATCAGCCTGTCGTTGCAGAAAGTCGACGGCGACACCCCGTTCGACTACCTCGCCGTGGGCAACAACGGCAACGGCGAAGGCGGCGACTCGGTGTTCCTGGCCAACTCGGTGCAATGGTCGGACTTCAACGGCCCGAACGAGAAGTCCTTCGGCGTGCGCTATACCCTCGACATGGCCACCTATGGCGTGCCGGGCCTGAGTTTCATGGCCCGTCACCTGCGCGGCTACGACGTCGATGGCAGCAAGGTCTCGGCCGACAGCGCCTACGCGGGCCTGTACGGCAGCGATGGCAAGCACAACGAAACCGATATCGAAGCCAAGTACGTGGTCCAGACCGGGCCGGCCAAGGACCTGTCGTTTCGCATCCGCCAGGCCTTCCACCGCGCCAACACCGACCAGGGTGAAGGCGACCTGTCCGAGTTCCGCCTGATCGTCGACTACCCCATCAGCGTGCTCTGAGGACGCGCATGGCGCGCTCACCAGATACTGTGGGAGCGACCAACGGTCGCTCCTGCGAGGTAATGCTGGTCAGTCAAGCATTTGCGGTGGGCTCCTGCAGACAGGGTGCTGGCGGCGCAAAGACGTGATCTCCTGCGCGGATTACCTGCGGGCGGCCTTACTGTATGCCCATACAGATAAAACTTGATCTGCCCTCGCCCCTGACGCATCCTGTCGGCCTCGACCGCTTTGAAGATCGATCCCGGCCATGCGCCTGTATCTCTGTGAAAAACCCTCTCAAGCCAAAGACATCGCCGCCGTGCTCGGTGCCAGCCGCCGGGGCGATGGCTGCTGGGTCGGGCCGGCCGTCACCGTGACCTGGTGTATCGGCCACTTGCTCGAAACTGCCCCCCCGGACGCCTACGACGCGCGCTACAAACGCTGGGCGCTGCAAGACCTGCCCATTGTGCCGGGCACCTGGAAGATGCAGGTCAAACCCAAGACCGCCAGCCAGTACAAGGCCGTCAAGCGCCTGCTGGGCGAAGCCGGCGAACTGGTGATTGCCACCGACGCCGACCGCGAGGGCGAGATGATCGCCCGCGAGCTGGTCGAGCACTGCCGTTATCGCGGGCCCATCCAGCGCCTGTGGCTGTCGGCGCTGGACGACGCCTCGATCCGCAAGGCCCTGGCGGCCCTCAAGCCCGGCGCCGAGACTTTCAGCCTGTACCATTCGGCGCTGGGTCGCTCGCGCGCCGACTGGCTGATCGGCATGAACATGAGCCGGCTGTTTACCCTGCTCGGCCGCCAGTCCGGTTATCAGGGCGTACTGCCTGTGGGTCGGGTGCAGACCCCGACCCTGCGCCTGGTAGTGGACCGCGACCGCAGCATCGCTGACTTCGTGCCGGTGCCGTACTGGGCCATCGAGGTCGGCCTGCGCCACGACGGTCAGAGCTTCACCGCCCACTGGCGTGCGCCGGCCGATGCCTGCGACGATCAGGACCGCTGCCTGAACCAGCCCCTGGCGCAGCAGGCTGCCCAGGCCATGCAGCAGGCCGGTCGCGCCACCGCCACGGCGGTGCGCACCGAGCGGATCAAGGAAGCGGCGCCGCTGCCCTTCGATCTCGGCACATTGCAGGAAATCTGCTCGAAAAAACTCGGCCTGGGCGCGCAGGAAACCCTCGACACTGCCCAGGCGCTGTACGAAACCCACAAGCTGATCACCTACCCGCGCAGCGACTGCGGCTACCTGCCCAACAGCCAGCATGGCGAGGCTCAGGGCATCATCAAGGCGCTGATCCAGGCGGATCCGGGCCTGCAAGCCTTGCAGGTGCATCTGGACCCGCAACGTCGCTCGCGGGCCTGGAACGACGCTAAAGTGACCGCGCACCACGGCATCATTCCCACCGCCGCCGCGCATAACCTGGCGCGCCTGAGCGGCAAGCTCCGGGCGGTGTACACCCTGATTCGCGCCCGCTATCTGGCGCAGTTCCTGCCCCACCATGAATACGACCGGACCCAGGCCGATTTCGACTGCGCCGGCCACGCCCTGCGCGCGGTGGGCAAGCGCATCGTCGAGCCGGGCTGGAAACGCGCCCTGCCCGAGGCCCTGACGCCGCCCAAGGGCAAGGAAGCCGCTCCGCCCCAGGACCTGCCGGCGTTGCACAAGGGCTGTGTCTGCCCGGTCACCGGGGTGCAGCTCAAGGACCTGTGGACCCAGCCGCCCAAGCCCTACACCGAGGGTGACCTGATCAAGGCCATGAAAAACGTCGCCCGCCTGGTGCAAGACCCGTTGCTCAAGCAGAAGCTCAAGGACACCACCGGTATCGGCACCGAGGCCACCCGAGCCGGCATCGTCCAGGGCCTGCTTGATCGCGGCTACCTGGCCAAGAACGGCAAGGCGCTGGCGGCCACCGCAGCGGCCTTCAGCCTGATCGACGCGGTGCCACGGGCCATCGCCGATCCCGGCACCACGGCGATCTGGGAACAGGCGCTGGACATGGTGCAGAGCGGCGAGATGAGCCTGGAAGAATTCGTCGCCAAGCAGGCGGCCTGGATGAGCAAGCAGGTCGAGCGCTGCCAGGGCCTGCGCCTGAACCTGCAAGGCATGCCGGCGCCGGCCGGCGGCACGCCGTGGAAAAAGTCGCGCAAGGGCACCGGCAAGCGCAAGCCGGCTTCGTCTTCATCAAGAACCGCCAAAGTCGATGGCAGTGCGCCCGCCAGCAAGGCCACGCGCAAACCGGCGCCAGCATCGACAGGCGCCGGCAAGGCACGACGGGCACCGCGCAAACCCTCGGCTTGAAGCGTGGCGGCTCAGGGGCGAAAGCCATCCGGGTCTATCCCCAGGCGCTTCATTTTGGTGTACAGCCCGCCGCGTGACACACCCAGGCGCTGGGCACTGAGGCGCATGTTGCCGCCGGTGTCGCGCAAGGCCTGGATGATGGTGTTTCTCTGCTGGCCCTGCAGGTCCTGCGTTGCGCCGGGTAACGCTGCACTGGCGGTCATGGCCCGGCGGGGCCCCTGCAGCAATTCCAGCGGCAGGTCGCCCGGCTGGATCTGCTCGTGGGTGGCCAGGTTGGTGGCCCGCTCGATCGTGTTCTCCAGCTCACGCACATTCCCAGGCCAGGCATGGCTCAGGAGCAGATCCAGCGCCGCCGGCGCGATGTCACGCACGTCCTTGCGCAGCGACTGGGTGACCCGGGCCAGGAAATGCCGGGCCAGCAGCGCGATGTCATCGCGGCGCAGGCGCAGCGGCGGTACGGTGACATTCAGCACATTGAGGCGGTAATAGAGATCTTCACGAAACGCGCCCTCGGCCACCGCCTGGCTCAGGTTGCGGTGGGTGGCGGCAATGATGCGCACATCGACGCGCCGGGATTTCTTGGCACCGACCCGGTTCACCTCCCCCTCTTGCAGCACCCGTAGCAGGCTGACCTGGGCGTCGAAGGCCATGTCGCCGATTTCATCGAGAAAGATGGTGCCGCCGTCGGCCAGCTCGAACTTGCCCGCCGAACCGCCGCGGGCAGCACCGGTGAACGCGCCCTCGACATGACCGAACAGTTCGCTCTGCACCAGCTCGCGCGGAATGGCGCCGCAATTGACCGCCACGAACGGTCCCTGGCTGCGGGCGCTGGCGCTGTGGATGGCCTGGGCGAACAGTTCTTTGCCAGTGCCGCTTTCGCCCAGGATCAGGGTGGTCGAATCGCTGCGGCTGGCGATGCGCGCCAGGCGCACGGCGTCCTGCATGGCTTGCGAGCGACCCTGGATGCTGTCGAAGGTGTAGCGGGCACGGCTGCCGATCAGGCGCTGGGTGATTTCACGGATGCGCCGGTTCTCACGCAGCGACACGATCTGCCCGCCTTCGGCCAGCGGGCACACCGACACCAGGCAGGCCAGCGTGCTGCCATCGGCCAACTGGAAGGTGCAGTCCAGGTCGCGCACCCCGTCGGCCTCGCCCAGCAAGCGCTCGGCACTCGGTTCGCTGCGCCCCAGGTGCCGCCACGATGCGCCCACCTGCGCCGCCTCAACCTTGAACAGGTGCCGCGCATAACGGTTGAGCGCCTTGATCCGTCCCTGGCCGTCGAGCACCACCAGCCCTTCGTTGAGCACTTCAAGCACCGCGCGCTGTTCGCTGAGCAGCGCTTGCAGCGACAGCTGGCGCGACACGGCTTCGGCGGCGGCCTGCACCGTGCCCAGGGTGTGAAAGTGAAACCAGCCGGGCTCGGCGGTCAGGGTCAGCACCGCCCGGGTCTGCCCCTGGCTGTCCCGGATGGGTGCGGCGGCGCAGTGCATGCGGCGCTCGCGCAGGCCGGTGGCAAAGTTCTCCTCGGCCAGCACATAGACCAGGCGGTCCTGGGCCAATGCCAGCCCGGTACAGTTGGTGCCTTGAACTGACTCCAGCAGGCGGCTGCCCACCGGGGTAATGTCCAGGCCACAAAAATGCAGGGTTGTGCCTTGGGCATCGGTCAGGTTGATGTGCCCACGCGGGTTGTAGGCCAGCAGGCCCTGCATGACCTGCGCCGCCGTGGCGATCAGTTCCTGGTGCGCGTGCAGCGTGGCGGCCAGAGGGTCGGCACTGACAAAGCGATAATCGCTGTCCTGCGGGTCGATGCCGGCCGCACGGCTGCGTTGCCAGGACGCCCAGATCATCGGGCGAACCGCTGCCGGACGTTCATCCAGGCCGGCCTGGCAGTCTTCCCAGGCCTGCTGGAGCCCGGGAACGGGCCCGTCGCTCAAGGCGCTGGCGCCCAGTGAGGTCATGTAGTCCAGGTCCTGAACATCGAGTGTCTTGAGCGGAAATGCGGTCATGCCAGCCTGCTTATAAATGTCTATTTTTATTACATGTCAGTGTAGACATGTCATAAAAATAGACATAGATGCGCGGCTTAAATATTTAAAATTTGTTAAATATCAATAGGTTAAAAACTGGCACAGGGTTTGCTCCTGCTTCCAGGCGGCCCGACGTTCAAGGCCCCGCCCCTCACAATAAAAAAGGAGCTACACCATGAGCACGCAAAAGACCCTTCGCCTTGGCCTGATCGGCGCCGGTCGCATGGGCAGTTTTCATGCCCTGACCGCCGCCCGGCATATTCCCGGCGCCATCCTGGCCGCCATTGCCGACCCTACCCCGGGTCAGGCAGCCCGACTGGCCGCAGAACTGGGCGTCGACAAGGTCTACACCGACCCGCAGCAATTGCTGCTGGATCCGGATATCGACGGCGTGCTGATTGCCTCGCCGGCCCGTACCCATGCCGAGCTGGTAATCAGCGCCGCCCGCGCCGGCAAGGGCATCTTTTGCGAGAAGCCCATGGCCATCAGCCTGGAGGAAGCCGACCAGGCCATCGAGGCGGCACAACAGGCCGGCGTGGTGCTGCAGGTCGGCTTCAACCGCCGTTTCGCCTCAAGCTTTCGCCAGGCGCATCAGGACGTTGTGGCCGGACGCATCGGCACGCCGCAACTGCTGCGTTCGCTGACCCGGGACCCGGCGCTGAACAACCCGGCGGCCTCGCCGCAATGGGTGATCTTCCTGGAAACCCTCATCCACGACTTCGACACGCTCAATTACCTCAACCCCGGCGCCAGGGCTGTCGAGGTCAGTGTCATGGCTGACGCACTGATCGCCCCGGCGTTCAAGGACAAGGGGCTGCTGGACACCGCGCTGGTGAGCATTCGCTATGACAACGGTGCACTGGCCAGTGCCGAGGCCAGCTTCCAGGCCGTGTACGGCTACGATGTGCGCGGCGAAGTGTTCGGCAGCGCCGGCATGCTGACCATGGGCGATATCCACACCTCTGATCTGCGCCGCTACACCGCCGAGGGCACCGGCGCCGACACGCTGCGCCTGGACACCGAGCTGCTCAAGGACGCCTACATCGCCGAACTCAATCATTTTGCCGACTGCCTGCGCACCGGCCACACGCCGCACGCCACAGGCGAGGACGCCCGCGCCGCCCTGGTGATCGCCCGCGCCTGTATCGACTCGTTCCAGCAAGGCCGGCCGGTGCATCTGCAAGGAGAACAGCCATGAGCCATTGCCCGTTCAAACTGGCGGCCAGTGCCGAAATGCTGTTTCTCGACCTGCCGTTCGTGGAGCGCGTGCAGCGCATCCAGGCGCTGGGGCTGAGCGTGGAAATCTGGAACTGGACCACCAAGGACATTCCGGCCCTGGCCGCCACCGGTGCCGACTTCACGTCCATGACCGGCTACATCACCGGCAACCTGACCGAGCCGGACGGCATTGCCAGCCTGCTCGACAGCGCGCAGGAGTCGCTGCACGTCGCCGACCAACTGGGCTGCCCGAGCCTGAACCTGCATGGCACCGGGCTTGACGGCAAGGGGTTGCCGGTAAGGCCGGTCGAGCAAATAACCGGACGCATGTGGCTGACCGCCTGCAAGACGCTGGAAAAAATCGCCCGGCTGGGCGAGCGCGCCGGCAAGGTGTTCTTGCTGGAGAACCTCAATACCGCTGTCGATCACCCCGGCACACCGTTCGCCCGTGCCGAAGACACCCTGGCGCTGATCGAGGCGGTCGGCAGCCCGCACCTGTTGTTGAATCTGGACCTGTATCACGCGCAGATCGGCGAAGGTAACCTGATCGAGCTGATCCAGCGCGCTGGCAGCGCCATCGGCGAGATTCAGGTGGCCGATGTTCCAGGCCGCAAGGAGCCCGGCACCGGCGAGATTCACTACCCGGCCATTGCCCGTGCGCTGCATGCCCAGGGTTATCGCGGCGTGGTCGGGCTGGAAGGCTGGGCCTCGGGCGACTCGCAGCAGGCGATCGAGCGTTTCCGGCGCGCCTTTACCCTTGAGTGAGCAAGACCTGCGCAGCACTCGCTGCCCAGGCTGTACGTTTGATGCCCATAACAACAACAGGAAATCATCATGCGCCTTATCCGACTGCTCGGCTTTACCAGTGCAACGCTTCTCGGCTGCCTGACCCTCGCCACCACGGCACTGGCTGACTACCGTATCGGTGTCAGCATTGCGCGGGTCGACGATAACTTCATGACCTACGTGCGCAATGGCCTCAACGATGCGGCCAAAAAAGCCGGCGTGACCCTGCAGGTCGAGGATGCCCAGGGCGATGTGGTGCGCCAGCTCAATCAGGTCCAGGGTTTCCTGAGCCAGAAGGTCGACGCCATCATCGTGTTGCCGGCCGACACCGCCGCCATTGCCAAGGTCACCCAGGCCGCCGTCGAGGCCGGCACACCGCTGGTGTATGTCAACCGTCGACCGGACCAGGCCGTGTTACCCAAGGGCGTGGTGGCCGTGGCTTCGCGCGATGAAGAAGCCGGGCAATTGCAGATGCGCTACCTGGCCGAAAAGATGGGCGGCAAGGGCAACCTGGCGATCATCATGGGTGACCTGGCGCAGAATGCGACGCGAGGCCGTACCGAAGGCGTCAAGCAGGTGCTCAAGGATTATCCGGGCATCAGGATCGTCGAGCAGCAAAGCGCCGAATGGCAGCGCAGCCGCAGCATGGACCTGACCAGCAACTGGATCCTGGCCGGCTCGCAGATCGATGCCATCGTCGCCAACAATGACGAGATGGCCATCGGCGCCGCCATGGCGCTGCAGCAGTCGGGCAAGGCCAAGGGCAGCGTGCCGGTGATCGGCATCGACGGGTTGCCCGATGGCCTGGCCGCGATCAAGCGCGGGCAACTGGCAGGTTCGGTGTTCCAGGACCCGGCGGCCCAGGCCAGCAGCGCCATGCAAGCGGCGCTGCAGATGATCAAGGGTGAAGCGGTGCAAAGCGATGTCTGGGTGCCCTACCAGCTCATTACGCCTGAGCAGGTGGCCACTTTCGAGCAGCACTTCAAGTAATGCCGGGCGGCGGCCAGGGTGCATTCATGGCACACTGGCCGCCCCTCTCTGCTTTCGACGCCCTGCCATGCCCCTGACCAAACGCGAACAGGCGCACCTTGAACGCCGCCTGATTCAGACCCTGACCGAAGCCTGTGAAACCGCCAAGGCTGAAATCCCGGGCTTCGAGTGGCTGACCCACACGATCGATCATGCCAACCCGGGCGCCAGCGTGCGGGTGACCTGGGTGTTCGACAACGAGGCCAGCCGGTTGGCGGCACTGGCCGCAGGACAACAGCTGCGAATGGTCGAATTCACCGCCATGGCGCTGCTTGAGGCGGGTATCCGCGCCACCGCCATTGAGCGCCAGGTCGTGACCGACAGCGAAGAAGCCCGCCGGCGCCATGGCCGCTAGCCCGCACCGGGCTATGCAAGAACGCGACGACACCCTCTCAGCTGTAGGAGCGCGCTCTGCCCGCGACCGAGTGCGCAGCGCTCGCAAAATCTCCAAAACACTGAAAATCTGCAGCGAATGACCGAAAAATTTGTGAAACGCTGAAGTTTTACGACTGCTAACGCACTCGGTTGCGGTGGTCCGGCATTCCGGCAGAGCGCGCTCCTACAAATAACGTTTGAACCACTCGATCGTGCGGTTCCAGGCCAGGTTGGCAGCAGCGTCGTCGTAGCGTGGGGTGGAGTCGTTGTGAAAGCCGTGGTTGGCGCCCTTGTAGATATACGCCTGATACGGGGTGCCGGCGGCCTTGAGGGCCTGCTCGTAGGCCGGCCAGCCTTCGTTGATGCGGGTATCCAGTTCGCCCAGGTGAATCTGCACCGGGGCCTTGATGCGCGGGACGTCCTCGGCCTTGGGCTGGCGGCCGTAGAACGACACGGCGGCCCCCAGTTCCGGATAGGCCACGGCGGCCGCATTGGCCACCCCGCCGCCGTAGCAGAAGCCGGTGATGCCGACCTTGCCGGTGCTGGCGTCATGCGTCATCAGCCATTCGAGACCGGCGAAGAAATCGTTGAGCAGTTTTTCCGGGTTGACCTGCTGCTGCAGCTCGCGCCCCTTGTCGTCGTTGCCCGGATAGCCCCCCACCGAACTCAGGCCATCGGGCGCCAGGGCGATGAAGCCGGCCTTGGCCACGCGCCGGGCGACGTCTTCGATGTACGGGTTCAGGCCACGGTTTTCATGCACCACCACCACGCCCGGCAGCTTGCCGCTGGCCTTGGCCGGGCGTACCCGATAAGCGCGTACCTGACCGTGGCCATTGGGCGAGGGATAGGTGACGTATTCGGCGACGATATCAGGGTCGGTGAACGCCACCTGCTCGGCCAGCGCGTAATCGGGACTCAGGGCTGCCAGCACCGCCGTGGCGGTCAGCCCGCCCAGGGTGAACTTTGCCGCCCGGTCGATGAATTCGCGGCGGTTGATCTGGCCATGGGCGTAGAAATCGTAGAGTTCCAGCAGTTCGGGCGCGAAGTCTTTGGCGGTGAGTCGTTGCATCGGGCGCATCCTGTCGGGGCAGTGGCTAAAGTCAATGCATTGAAGCACACCCCCCAGCAACGGCCTACCCTCACAAGGCGCGGCTTCCTGCCCGCCAGAGCAGGCCCGCAGGCGGTGCTGCGGGCACATGGAGGGAATTACACCGTCGGCGCGTCGACGAACACTTCGTCCAGCAGGTTGTACATGGCCTTGAAGGCACGTTCCGACACCCTGGGGTCGTACATCATCCGGCCTGGCACGTCAGCTTCGGGGTCAGTGAACGAATGCACCGCCTCGCCATAGACGTTCAGTTGCCAGTCGACACCGGCTTCGTCCATTTCGCGCTTGAAGTCCCTTAACTGGTCAGCCGGCACCATCGGGTCGGAACCGCCGTGCAGCACCAGCACCGCGCCCTGGATATTGTGCGCATCCTGAGGGGTATTGGTGTCCAGCGTGCCGTGGAAGGTAATCGTGGCTTCGACATCGGCACCGCTGCGCGCCAGCTCCAGCGCGGCACAGCCGCCAAAGCAGAAACCGAACGTGGCGATACGGGTGGCGTCCAGCGATACATCCTTTTGCGCCAGCAGTTGCTTCAAGGCCGCCTGCATGCGCTTGCGCAGCACCGCCCGATCGTCCTTGACCCGGGTCATGGCCTGCCCGGCCTCCTCGGCATTGGCGGGCCGCACGCCCTGGCCGTACAGGTCGGCCAGCAGCACCACATAGCCCTGCGCGGCCACCTGCCGGGCGATGTCTTCGGCGCCCTGGCTGATGCCCATCCAGTTCGGCGCCATCACCAGGCCCGGTCGTGGCTGACCGGCACTGGCGCTGTACACCAGGCGACTTTCGAACGCCTGGCCGTTGATCTCATAGACTACGGAACGAACTGTCACGTCATTGCTCATCATTGACTCCTTGAACGCTGGAAAATGACCCGGCACAGAAAAACAAAAAAACCCGCCGGGGCGGGTTTTCTTGAGGCCACTCGTCAGACCGAGAGTTCAACCAACAGCTTGTTCAGGCGGCGCACATAGGCGGCCGGATCCTTCAGGCTGTCACCGGCAGCCAGCGCCGCCTGATCGAACAGGATGTGCGACAGCTCACCGAAGCGCTCTTCGTTCTGCTCGGCATCAAGCTTGCCGATCAGAGGATGCGCCGGGTTGAATTCGAAGATCGGCTTGGAGTCCGGAACCTTCTGCCCGCTGGCTTCGAGAATCTGGCGCATTTGCAGCCCCAGGTCCTGCTCGCCTATGGCCAGAATAGCCGGAGAATCGGTCAGGCGATGGGAAACACGCACTTCGCTGACCGATTCGCCCAGCACAGTCTTGATCCGCTCGACCAGGCCTTCTTTTTCCTTGGCGACTTCTTCCTGGGCTTTCTTGTCTTCTTCGGAGTCCAGGTTGCCAAGGTCCAGGTCGCCACGCGCCACGTCGACAAAACTCTTGCCGTCGAATTCGTTGAGGTAGCTCATCAGCCACTCATCGATGCGGTCGGTGAGCAGCAGCACTTCGATGCCTTTCTTGCGGAAGACTTCCAGGTGCGGGCTGTTCTTGACCTGCGCATACGACTCGCCGCTCAGGTAATAGATCTTGTCCTGACCTTCCTTGGCACGGGCCAGGTAGTCGGTCAGCGCTACGCTTTGCTCGCCGCTTTCGTCGCTGGTGGAGGCGAAGCGCAGCAGGCCGGCGATTTTTTCCTTGTTGGCGAAATCTTCGGCCGGGCCTTCTTTGAGCACCTGGCCAAAGTTCTTCCAGAAGCCCTTGTATTGCTCAGGCTCGTTCTTGGCCAGCTTCTCCAGCATGTCGAGCACGCGCTTGGTCAGGGCCGATTTCATCGAATCGATGATCGGGTCTTTCTGCAGGATTTCACGCGAGACGTTCAACGACAGGTCATTGGAGTCGACCACGCCCTTGATGAAGCGCAGGTACAACGGCAGGAACGACTCGGCCTGGTCCATGACGAACACACGCTGCACGTACAGCTTCAGGCCACGCGGGGCTTCGCGCTGGTACAGGTCGAACGGGGCACGGGCCGGTACGAACAGCAGCGAGTTGTATTCCAGCTTGCCTTCGACCTTGTTGTGACTCCAGGTCAGCGGGTTCTCGAAATCGTGGCCGACGTGCTTGTAGAACTCCTGGTATTCCTCGTCCTTGATCTCGGTACGCGGACGGGTCCACAGGGCGCTGGCGCGGTTGACGGTTTCCCATTCTTCGGCCGGCGCCTCTTCACCCTCGGCGGCCGCCGGCTGCTGCTTGGGCAGCTCGATTGGCAGGGCGATGTGGTCGGAGTATTTCTTGATGATGTTGCGCAGACGGTAGCCGTCGGCGAATTCGCTTTCATCGGCCTTGAGGTGCAGGACGATGCGGGTGCCGCGCTCGGGCTTGTCGATGTTGGCGACTTCAAAGTCGCCCTCGCCCCTGGAGGACCAATGCACGCCCTCGCTGGCAGGTGTGCCGGCACGACGGCTGTACACGTCAACCTGGTCGGCCACGATAAAGGCCGAGTAGAAGCCCACACCGAACTGACCGATCAGGTGCGAATCCTTCTTCTGGTCGCCGGTCAGGTTTTTCATGAAGTCGGCGGTGCCGGATTTGGCGATGGTACCCAGGTGGGTGATCACATCGTCGCGGTTCATGCCAATGCCGTTGTCTTCGAGGGTGACGGTTCTGGCGTCGGCATCGAAGCTCACACGGATTTTCAGCTCGGCACCGCCTTCGAGCAGTTGCGGGTTGGCAAGGGCTTCGAAGCGCAGCTTGTCAACGGCGTCGGAGGCGTTGGAGATCAGTTCGCGAAGGAAGATTTCCTTGTTGGAATACAGCGAATGGATCATGAGGTGCAGCAGTTGCTTTACCTCGGTCTGGAAGCCCAGGGTTTGCTTTTGAGATTCCACACTCATGTTCGTCAAGCTCCAATTCAGGGGGTACGAGATGCCACGTTCAGCGAGGCGTGGCAGCGGGTTGTCATGAAGGTGGGGCCGGCGGGGAGGATTTCAAGGGGCAACAAGAATCATCGTTGCAAGTGCTGTGTGCTGGGCGTGTCTTCACAGGTCGTATAACCACTCGACGCCACGATGCCATCACAGAAGATGGCACTTACTGCATAAGTTCCCGGCGAGCCGATTTTAATATTCTGATAATCCGCTGGAACTTACGTTATGACCCCGGGCTCTTAGGCACGTTAGGTATTCAATAAGGAGAAACACCTCATGCGTAAATCCATTACTCTTGCCTTGATGTTGGCCGCCAGCCTGGGCCTCGCTGCCTGCGACAAAAAATCTGAAAATATTCAGCAAGATGCCAACAAAAAAGCCGAACAATCTCAAGAGTCGATGCAGAAAGCTCAAGAGAAAGTGAACGACGCGGCCAAAGAAAGCCAGGAAGCTGCGCAGAAGAACGCCGAAGCCGCACAACAGCGCGCTAAAGAAGGCACGCCGGCGACTGCGCCTGCCACCACGACTGAAACAGCACCCAAGCAATAATAAGCTTGCGTGAACCTGTTTAAACTAATAAGGCCCGCTTTGAGCGGGCCTTATTAGTTATTGCTGCAGTGTCAACACAACGAAACAGTCAGCATTATCGAGCGTTGCATTAACGAAACATGCTTCACGCCAGGGCCTCCTGGCGCCTGCCCAACAGGCGGTCGACCACCGCCGCTGCGACCAGCGCGATGAATGAAGGCAACAGCCACGCCAGGCCCTGCGCACTGAACGGCAGATCCCTCAATGGCGAAGGCAGGTACAGCTCCAGGCCTGCAGCCTTGAGGCCGTCGATGATGCCGGCCAGCAGCGCCACGATCATCACCGGGGCCACGACACGGCTCGGGTTGAGCCACAGGCTCCTGCTGAAACTCAACGCCACCAGCACGATGCACGGCGGGTAGATACCGGTCAGCACCGGCACCGAGAACTCGATCAGACGCGTCAGTCCCAGGTTCGAGACCACCAGCGAGAACAGCGACAGACCGACCACCAGCGTGCGGTACGACAGCGGCAACAGGCGGCTGAAGTACTCGGCACAGGCGCAGGTCAGGCCCACGGCCGTCACCAGGCAGGCCAGGGCAATCAACACGGCCAGGAAACCACTGCCCAGCGTTCCGAACGTATGTTGCACGTAGGCATGCAGTACCGCCGCACCGTTAGCGGCCTGGGCCGCGATGGCATGGCTGCCCGAGCCCAGGCGGAACAGGCTGATGTACACCAGCGCCAGGCCAACGCCGGCGATCAGTCCGGCGATGATCGCGTAACGGGTGATCAGTCGCGGCGAGTCGACGCCACGCGAGCGGATGGCATTGACAATCACGATGCCGAAGACCAGTGCCCCCAGGGTGTCCATGGTCAGGTAGCCTTCGGTAAAGCCCTTGGCAAACGGCGCAGCCACATAGGCGGGCTGGGCGACGCCCATGTCGCCGGCCGGCAGCATGAAAGCTGCAATGCCGAGCATGGCCAGAGCGATGATCTTCAGCGGACCGAGTACCCGGCCCACCGTGTCGAGCAAACGGCCCGGGTACAGCGACACCACCAGCACGATCAGGAAATACACCAGGCTGTAGAGAAACAGGGCCAGCGGGCTGTCACCGGTAAAGGGGGCCAGGCCGACTTCGAAGGACACGGTCGCGGTACGCGGCGTGGCGAAGAACGGGCCGACGGCCAGGTAGCAGACAGTGGCCAGCAGCACGCCGGCGACCCGGCCGATCGGACTGCTCAGGCTGTCCATTGCGCCACCGACCTTGGCCAGGGCGATGACGGTCAGCACCGGCAAGCCTACCGCCGTGACCAGAAAGCCCAGCGCTGCCATCCATACATTAGGACCCGCCTGCAGCCCCACGAAGGGCGGAAAAATGATATTGCCGGCGCCAACGAACAACGCAAACGTCATGAAGCCCAGTGCCAGGATGTCCTGGCCTTTCAACACTTTCATCGAGGAACCACACTGCCGAATCAGGAAATGAGAAGGTAGATCCCGTGGGTTTGGGAAGAGTTGCAGCCTTGATAAGGCTGGCGTGCAGGGCTGCGATTCCTTGTGGGAAGCGGCCTGCACCAAGAAGGCTGCAAGGCTAACGAAATCGCGCACAAAACGCACTAGCACAGGGCCTTGATGCGACGATATGCACCTTCCTGTCGCGATTTCTACATGTTTTGAGCAAGTGATGCGCAAAGCATGCGTATTTCATGCCCGGTGTAGGAGCGCGCTTGCCCGCGATCGGCTGCGTTAGCAGTCGTAGATTTTCAGCGTTTCGCAGATTTTTGCGAGCGCTGCGCACTCGGTCGCGGTGGTCCGGCATTCCGGCAAGCGCGCGCCTACGAGGGTGAATTCAATATTCAGTGAATCAGCCCGTTATTTGTATTTGATGAGAAGGAGCGTGGGTTGCTGCACGGATATTTTTGCAGAAACGTCAAACCCTGAAAGCACAAAGGCCACCCGAAGGTGGCCTTTGTTGCAGCATCAATCGGTCAGCCGAAGCTTACTTCTTGACTTCCCAACCGGTCAGCTCGGCCAGGGCCTTGCCGATGTCCGCCAGAGAGCGAACGGTCTTCACGCCAGCGTCTTGCAGCGCGGCGAATTTCTCGTCCGCAGTGCCCTTGCCGCCGGAGATGATTGCACCGGCGTGGCCCATGCGCTTGCCCGGAGGGGCAGTCACACCAGCGATGTAGGACACCACTGGCTTGGTCACATTGGCCTTGATGTAGGCAGCGGCTTCTTCTTCGGCCGAACCGCCGATCTCACCGATCATGACGATCGCTTCGGTCTTCGGGTCTTCCTGGAACAGCTTCAGGATGTCGATGAAGTTCGAGCCCGGGATCGGGTCACCGCCGATGCCGACACAGGTGGACTGACCGAAACCGGCGTCAGTGGTCTGCTTGACAGCTTCGTAGGTCAGGGTGCCGGAACGCGACACGATACCGACCTTGCCTGGCAAGTGGATGTGACCTGGCATGATGCCGATCTTGCACTCGCCCGGGGTGATGACGCCTGGGCAGTTAGGACCGATCAGGACCACGCCCAGCTCGTCGCACTTGACCTTGGCTTCCAGCATGTCGATGGTTGGAATGCCTTCGGTGATGCACACGATCAGCTTGATGCCGGCGAAAGCGGCTTCCAGGATCGAGTCCTTGCAGAAAGGAGCCGGTACGTAGATAACCGAGGCGTCAGCGCCGGTGGTGTCTACGGCTTCTTTCACCGTGTTGAACACGGGCAGGTTCAGGTGGGTAGTACCGCCCTTGCCCGGGGTCACGCCGCCAACCATCTTGGTGCCGTAGGCGATGGCTTGTTCGGAGTGGAAGGTACCTTGCGAGCCGGTGAAGCCCTGGCAGATAACCTTGGTGTCTTTATTGATCAGAACGCTCATTACTTGCCCTCCGCAGCTTTGACAACTTGTTGAGCAGCATCGGTGAGGCTGGTAGCTGCGATGATGTTCAAGCCGCTTTCTGCCAGTACTTTAGCGCCCAGCTCAGCGTTGTTGCCTTCAAGGCGAACAACAACCGGGATTTTGACGCCGACTTCTTTCACGGCGCCAATGATGCCTTCGGCAATCATGTCGCAACGAACGATGCCGCCGAAGATGTTGACCAGTACGGCCGCGACATTGGTGTCGGACAGGATGATCTTGAACGCTTCGGTTACGCGTTCCTTGGTTGCACCACCGCCTACGTCGAGGAAGTTGGCTGGCTTGCCGCCATGCAGGTTGACGATGTCCATGGTACCCATGGCCAGACCGGCACCGTTGACCATGCAGCCGATGTTACCTTCCAGCGCTACATAGTTCAGTTCGAACTTGGCAGCGTGAGCTTCGCGAGGATCGTCCTGCGAAGGATCGTGGAATTCCTTCAGCTTTGGCTGACGGTACATGGCGTTGGCGTCGATGTTGATCTTGGCGTCCAGGCAGTGCAGGTCGCCGTCGGCCTTGATGACCAGCGGGTTGACTTCCAGCAGGGCCAGGTCGTGGTCCTGGAACAGCTTGGCCAGACCGGTGAAGATCTTGGCGAACTGAGTTACCTGCTTGCCTTCCAGACCCAGCTGGAAAGCCAGATCGCGACCCTGGAATGGCTGTGCGCCAACCAGTGGATCGATGGTGGCCTTGAGAATCTTCTCAGGAGTGTCGTGAGCGATCTTCTCGATGTCCACGCCACCTTCGGTGGAAGCCATGAACACGATACGACGGCTGGAACGATCGACTACAGCGCCCAGGTACAGCTCTTTGGCGATGTCGGTGCACGATTCAACCAGGATCTTGGTCACTGGCTGACCGTTGGCGTCGGTCTGGTAGGTCACCAGACGCTTGCCCAGCCACTGTTGGGCGAACGCTGCTGCGTCTTCCTTGCTGCGAACCAGCTTGACGCCGCCGGCTTTACCGCGGCCACCAGCGTGAACCTGAGCCTTGACGACCCACTCGGTGCCGCCAATCTTGTCGCAAGCTTCTGCGGCTGCTTCCGGGGTGTCAACTGCGTAGCCTTTGGATACTGGCAGGCCGTATTCAGCGAACAGCTGCTTACCCTGATACTCGTGAAGATTCATGCTTATTACCGTCTTTGTTGGGCATTGCGCATTCGGTGCTGCACACGGCGTGTGCCGCACCACCTGTGACCGCTACTCCGGGTGGACTGTGTGAAGGTTCGAAAACCTTCACACCGCCGCCTGAGAGGTCGAGTCCGGCGCCACTTCCGCGGCGAACCTCATGGTTCGCGACGGGCATGGCACCGTGGTTTCTTGTTGTCTCAGCGTTTCTTGCGGTTCTGGATGTGGATGGCGCCGCCATTCACTGCCAGGGCCGCTTCGTGCAGCGCTTCGGACAGAGTCGGGTGAGAGAAGACCATCATGCCCAGGTCTTCGGCACTGCTGCCGAATTCCATGGCGATCGCACCCTGCTGAACCAGTTCGGCAGCGCTCGGGCCAATCACGTGGACGCCCAGGACACGGTCGGTCTTGGCGTCGGCGATGATCTTGACGAAACCGCCGGTGTCGTTGGCTGCCAGGGCACGGCCGCTGGCGGCAAACGGGAAGGTGCCGACGTTGACTTCAACGCCTTCGCCTTTCAGGGTCTGCTCGGTCTTGCCGACCCACGCGATTTCCGGGTGGGTGTAGATCACGGACGGAACCAGGTTGTAGTTCATCTGGGCCTTGTGGCCCTTGATGCGCTCGACCACCATGATGCCTTCTTCCGAAGCCTTGTGCGCCAGCATCAGGCCACGGACCACGTCACCGATGGCGTAGACGCCCGGTACGCTGGTCGCGCAGTAGTCGTCGACGTAGATGTAGCCACGCTCGTCCAGGGTCACACCGCTGTCGGCGGCCAGCAGGTCGGTGGTCACCGGGCGACGGCCCACGGCCACGATCAGGCGATCAAAGGTGATCTTCTGCTCGCCGTTGGCGTCGGTGTAGGTGACTTCGACTTCGTCGCCGTTGACCTGGGAACCGGTCACGCGGGCGCCGAGCTTGACGTCCAGACCCTGATTGGTGAAGGTCTTCAGCGCTTCCTTGGCCACGCCTTCGTCAGCGGCTGGCAGGAACTTCTCCAGTGCTTCCAGGACAGTAACCTGAGCGCCCAGGCGAGCCCAGACCGAACCCAGCTCCAGGCCGATGACGCCGGCGCCGATCACGCCCAGGCGTTTTGGCACTTGCTGGAATTCCAGGGCGCCGGTGGAGTCGACGATGACGTTCTGGTCGACCGGAGCCGGCGGAATGTCGATCGGACGCGAACCGGAAGCCAGGATCACGTGTTCGGCTTCAATGATTTCAACGGTGCCGTCGACCTTGGTCAGCTCGACTTTCTTGCCGGCCAGCAGTTTGCCGTGGCCTTGCAGGGAGGTCACGCCGTTGGCCTTGAACAGGCTGGCAACGCCGCCGGTCAGGCCCTTGACGATGGTGGCCTTGCGGCCAACCATGGTCGGCACGTCGATGGCGACTTCACCGGTGCTGATACCGTGGACGTTGAAGCTTTTCTTGGCTTCGTAGTATTTCCAGGAGCTGTCCAGCAGCGCCTTGGAAGGAATGCAGCCTACGTTCAGGCAAGTGCCGCCCAGCGCCAGCTTGCCTTCCTTGTCCTGATACTTCTCGATGCAGGCAGTCTTGAGACCGAGCTGTGCAGCCTTGATGGCCGCTACGTAGCCGCCAGGGCCTGCGCCGATCACTACGACGTCGAATTTCTGAGACATATCAAAGAGTTCCTCTTTTAGCTGCGAGCTTCAAGCTGCAAGCTGCAAGCCGGTCTGCGGTGTTCTGCAGTACCGGCCTGCAAGCTGTTGATTAGATGCAACCCATCAGCCGCAGGCTGCACACCGCTGCGCTTCTTACTTGAAGCTTGCGGCGTGCAACCTGCGGCTGCTTCATCAGATATCCAGCAACAGACGAGCCGGATCTTCCAGCAGGTTCTTGATGGTAACGAGGAAGGTCACGGCTTCTTTACCGTCGATCAGGCGGTGATCGTAGGACAGGGCCAGGTACATCATCGGGCGAATCACGACCTGGCCATTGATGGCCATCGGGCGCTGCAGAATGTTGTGCATGCCCAGGATCGCGGCCTGTGGCGGGTTGACGATCGGGGTCGACATCATCGAGCCGAAGGTACCGCCGTTGGTGATGGTGAAGGTGCCACCGGTCATTTCGTCGATCGACAGCTTGCCGTCACGGGCCTTCTTGCCGAAGGTGGCGATGCCGCCTTCGATTTCAGCCAGGCTCATGTGCTCGGCGTTGCGCAGGACCGGTACCACCAGGCCGCGGTCGCTGGAAACGGCAACGCCGACGTCCGCATAACCGTGGTAGACGATGTCGTTACCGTCGATCGAGGCGTTGACGGCCGGGAAACGCTTGAGCGCTTCGGTCGCTGCCTTGACGAAGAAGGACATGAAGCCCAGGCGCACGCCGTTGTGCGACTTCTCGAACAGGTCCTTGTACTTGGAGCGCAGCGCCATGACTTCGGTCATGTCGACTTCGTTGAACGTGGTCAGCATCGCCATGTTCGACTGGGCTTCGACCAGACGCTTGGCAACGGTGGCCCGTACACGGGTCATCGGTACGCGCTTCTCGGTGCGGTCGCCAGCAGCCACGACGGGTGCGGCAGCAGCAGGCTTGGCAGCCGGTGCAGCAGCCGGAGCGGATTTCTTCGCTTCGACAGCAGCAACGATGTCTTCCTTGGTAATGCGACCATCCTTGCCAGTGCCTTTCACAGCGGCCAGGTTGATGCCGTTTTCTTCGGCCAGCTTGCGGGCAGCCGGAGCCGCGATCGCATCTTCGTCAGCGGCAGCAGGCGCAGCAGCGGCTGGAGCTGCGGCTTGTGCAGGTGCAGCAGCAGCCGGAGCGGCAGCAGTGGCGCCGGCGTCCAGGGTGGCAATCACTTCGTTGGAGAGGACGATGTCGCCCTCGCCTTTCACGATCGACGCCAGCACGCCGTCTGCTTCGGCCAGGACTTCAAGAACGACCTTGTCAGTCTCGATGTCGACCAGCAGTTCGTCGCGCTTCACCGCTTCGCCCGGTTGCTTGTGCCACTTGGAAATGGTGCCGTCGGCAACGGATTCCGGGAAAGAGGGGGCTTTGATCTCGATAGCCATTATCTGTAATTCCTTAATTCGGTTTCTAATGCACGAAGGCGTTAAACAGTGAAGGCATCCTGCAGCAGTTTTTCCTGCTGCTCGGCGTGTATCGAAGCGTAACCACAGGCCGGTGCGGCAGAAGCATCACGACCGGCATACTCGAGCACGAGGTTGCGGTTGTGGTTGCCGATGCTGCGGCGCAGGTGGTGCTGGCTGCTGTACCACGCGCCCTGGTTCATGGGTTCTTCCTGGCACCAGACCACATGCTTGAGGTTGGTGTAAGGCGCGATGGCCTCCATCAGGTCGTCCTCAGGGAACGGATACAACTGTTCGATACGCACGATGGCGATGTCTTCACGACCTTCGGCACGGCGCTTCTCGAGCAGGTCGTAATAGACCTTGCCGCTGCACAGGACCAGACGCTCGACCTTGGCAGCATCCTGGGTGTCGATTTCCGGGATCACGGTCTGGAACGAGCCATGGGCCAGATCTTCCAGGGTCGAGATGGCCAGCTTGTGACGCAGCAGCGACTTGGGCGACAGGACGACCAGCGGCTTGCGCAGCGGGCGGATGACCTGGCGACGCAGCAGGTGGTAGATCTGTGCCGGCGTGGTCGGTACGCAGACCTGGATGTTGTGCTCGGCGCACAATTGCAGGTAACGCTCCAGACGCGCGGAAGAGTGCTCCGGCCCCTGCCCTTCATAACCATGAGGCAGCAGCATGGTCAGGCCGCACAGACGACCCCATTTGTGCTCGCCGCTGGTGATGAACTGGTCGATCACCACCTGGGCACCGTTGGCGAAGTCGCCGAACTGGGCTTCCCAGATGACCAGCGCGTTGGGCTGGGTGGTCGAGTAGCCGTATTCGAACGCCAGTACGGCTTCTTCCGACAGGAAGGAATCGTACAGGTCGAAGTTCGGCTGGCCCGGCACCAGGTTCTTCAGCGGCACATAGGCGCTGGCGTCTTTCTGGTTGTGCAGCACGGCATGACGGTGCGAGAACGTGCCGCGACCGACATCCTGACCGGTGATACGGATCGGATGGCCTTCGAACAGCAACGTGGCGTAGGCCATGGTCTCGGCGTAGCCCCAGTTGATCGGCAAGCCACCGGCCTGCATCTTCTGGCGATCTTCGTAGATCTTCTGCACCTGGCGCTGAACCACCAGGCCTTCAGGCAGCTCCAGCAATTTGGCGGAGAGTTCCTGCAGGGTCTTGAGGTCGAAGCTGGTGTCGTGACGCGCGGTCCAGGCATGGCCCAGGTAAGGACGCCAGTCGACGAACAGCTCGCGGTTCGGCTCCTTGACCAGGCTCTTGACCACATGCTGACCGTTGTCCAGCGCGTTGCGGTAGTCGTCGATCTTGGCCTGGACACCGGCTTCGTCGAATACACCCGACTTGATCAGTTGCTCGGCATACAGCTCACGGGTGGTGCGCTGCTTGGTGATCTGCTGATACATCAGCGGCTGGGTGCCGCTTGGCTCGTCGGCCTCGTTGTGGCCGCGACGACGGTAGCAGACCAGGTCGATGACGATGTCACGCTTGAACTGCATGCGGTAGTCGATCGCCAGCTGGGTGACGAACACCACCGCTTCTGGATCGTCGCCGTTCACGTGCAGGATCGGCGCCTGGATCATCTTGGCCACGTCGGTCGCGTACTCGGTGGAGCGTGCGTCCAGCGGGTTGCTGATGGTGAAGCCGACCTGGTTGTTGATCACGATGTGCACGGTGCCGCCGGTCTTGAAACCGCGGGTCTGCGACATCTGGAAGGTTTCCAGGACCACGCCTTGTCCGGCAAAGGCAGCATCGCCGTGCAGGGAGATCGGCAGGACCTTTTCGCCGCTCGAATCGTTGCGGCGATCCTGGCGGGCACGAACGGAACCTTCGACCACCGGAGAAACGATCTCCAGGTGCGAGGGGTTGAAGGCCATGGCCAGGTGGACTTCGCCGCCTGCGGTCATGACGTTGGAAGAGAAGCCCTGGTGGTACTTGACGTCACCGGAGCCCAGCTCGACCACTTTCTTGCCTTCGAACTCGTCGAACAGCTCGCGCGGGTTCTTGCCGAAGGTGTTGACCAGTACGTTCAGACGGCCACGGTGGGCCATGCCGATCACGACTTCCTTGACGCCATAGGAACCGGAACGCTGGATCAGCTCGTCGAGCATCGGAATCAGGCTTTCGCCGCCTTCCAGGCCGAAACGCTTGGTGCCCGGGTACTTGGTGCCCAGGTACTTTTCCAGGCCTTCGGCCGCGGTGACGCGCTCAAGCAGGTGGGCCTTGTTCTCGGCGGAAAACGCCGGGCGGCCGCGTACGCTTTCGAGGCGCTGCATGAACCAGTTGCGCTGTTCGGAATCCACGATGTGGGCGAATTCGGCGCCGATGGTGCGACAATATGTCTGCTCCAACGTCTCGTGGATTTCACGTAGGCTCGCTTCCTCCTTGCCGATGAACAGGTCGCCGGCACGGAAGACGGTGTCCAGGTCTGCGTTGGTCAGGCCGTAGTGGTTGATCGACAGATCAGCCGGTACGGGACGCTGCCACAGCCCCAGCGGGTCGAGCTGGGCCGCCTGATGGCCGCGTACGCGGTACGCCTGGATAAGCCGCAACACTTCAACCTGCTTCTTCTCGTGCTCGCTGCTCACGCTGCCGGCGGATACCGGTTGAGCACGGCGCTGGTTTTTGGCCAGCAACACGAAATGATCGCGAATTGTCGAGTGCGATACATCGGTGGCAGCGCTGCCGGCAGTCGGCAACGTCTGAAAGTAGGTGCGCCATTCATCTGGCACAGCGTTAGGGTCGTGCAGGTAGAGCTCATAGAGCTCTTCCACATAGGCAGCGTTACCACCGGAAAGGTGGGCACTGTTCCACATGCGCTGCATCACGCTTTCTTGCATGCTTGGTCACCCTCGGTAAGGGGACACCACCGGCGAAGACCCAAAGCATGCCTGAGACGGTCGTGTGCAGCGACCAAAACAAGTCACCAAGGATCACGCAGATAGTCCGGGTACCAGCCCGGATGCCCCTGCTGGTCTCATTTCTTCAAAGTTAGAGCGGCAGCCTTGCGAGCCACGACTCTGGTTAGACCGTGGCGCGGGGTTTGCCCGCGCCACGGCAGCTTGCGGTACAGCGGTGTAGCGGTTACAGCGATGTATCAGACACCGTTGCTGAGCAGCATGTTGCGTACGTGACCGATTGCCTTGGTAGGGTTAAGGCCCTTCGGACAGACGTTGACGCAGTTCATGATGCCGCGGCAGCGGAACACACTGAACGGATCGTCCAGCGAAGCGAGACGTTGAGCGGTGTGCGTGTCGCGGCTGTCAGCCAGGAAACGATAGGCTTGCAGCAAGGCTGCAGGGCCCAGGAACTTGTCAGGGTTCCACCAGAAGGACGGGCACGAGGTCGAGCAGCAAGCGCACAGGATGCACTCGTACAGACCGTCGAGCTTCTCGCGCTCTTCCGGGCTTTGCAGGCGTTCGATGGCCGGAGCCGGCGTGTCGTTCTGCAGGAATGGCTTCACCTTCTCATACTGCTTGTAGAAGATGCTCATATCGACGACCAGGTCACGAATGACCGGCAAACCAGGCAACGGACGCAGGACCAGCTTGTTGCCCTTGACCACGGCCGACAGCGGCGTGATGCAGGCCAGGCCGTTCTTGCCGTTGATGTTCATGCCATCGGAACCGCACACGCCTTCGCGGCACGAGCGACGGTACGAAAAGCCTTCGTCCTGTTCCTTGATCAGGGCCAGCACATCCAGAACCATCAGGTCCTTGCCACCGGTGTCGACGTTGAAGACCTGAGTCTTGGGCGCCGAGTCGGTGTCAGGGTTATAGCGATAAACTTCGACTTTCAGCATAGCGGCCATCCTCAGTAAGTCCGGATTTTCGGTTCGAACGCCGGTACAGTCTTCGGCGCGAAGTTGACTGAACGCTTGGTTACCCGCTTGTCACCCGGGAAGTACAGGGTGTGGCACAGCCAGTTTTCGTCGTCGCGGTCTTCGTAGTCTTCACGGGCGTGAGCGCCGCGGGACTCTTTGCGGGCTTCGGCCGCGATGGCTGTGGCTTCAGCGACTTCCAGCAGGTTCTGCAGCTCCAGCGCTTCGATGCGCGCGGTGTTGAAGGCCTGGGACTTGTCGTTGATCTTGACGTTGGCGATGCGCGCACGCAGGCCTGCCAGTTGCTCGATACCCTTCTGCATGTATTCGCCGGTACGGAATACACCGAAGTAGTTCTGCATGCAGCTTTGCAGCTCGCGACGCAGGGTCGCCACGTCTTCACCGTCGGTGCGCGAGTTGAGCGCATTCAGGCGACCCAGCGCACGCTCGATGTCGGCCTCGGTGGCTTCGTCGTACTGCACGCCATCGGACAGCGCCTTCTCGAGGTGCAGGCCGGCGGCACGACCGAACACAACCAGGTCGAGCAGCGAGTTGCCGCCCAGACGGTTGGCACCGTGAACCGATACGCACGCCACTTCACCGACCGCGAACAGGCCTGGAAGGATCACGTCCTTGCCGTCGGCGTCCTGGGTCATGGCCTGGCCATGAATGTTGGTGGCCACGCCACCCATCATGTAGTGGCAGGTCGGGACGACAGGAACAGGTGCCAGGACCGGGTCGACGTGGGCGAAGGTCTTGGACAGCTCGCAGATGCCTGGCAGGCGGCTGTGCAGCACTTCCTCGCCCAGGTGGTCGAGTTTGAGCATCACGTGGTCGCCATCAGGGCCACAGCCGTTGCCGGCGATGATTTCCTTGACCATGGAACGGGCCACGACGTCACGACCGGCCAGGTCCTTGGCGTTGGGCGCGTAACGCTCCATGAAGCGCTCGCCATGCTTGTTGATGAGGTAACCACCCTCACCACGGCAGCCTTCGGTGACCAGTACACCGGCGCCGGCGATGCCGGTCGGGTGGAACTGCCACATCTCGATGTCCTGCACCGGCACGCCGGCACGCAGGGCCATGCCCACGCCGTCGCCGGTGTTGATCAGGGCGTTGGTGGTGGAGGAGTAGATACGGCCTGCACCACCGGTGGCCAGTACGGTCGCCTTGGCGCGAATGTACGAGGTCTCGCCGGTTTCGATGCAGATGGCGATGATGCCGACGAAGTCACCATTGGCGTTTTTCACCAGGTCGACGGCATAGTATTCGTTGAGGAATACGGTGCCGGCCTTCAGGTTGCCCTGATACAGGGTGTGCAGCAGCGCGTGACCGGTACGGTCGGAAGCGGCGCAGGTACGGGCAGCCTGGCCACCCTTGCCGAAGTCCTTGGACTGGCCACCGAACGGACGCTGGTAGATACGGCCGGTTTCGGTGCGCGAGAACGGCAGGCCCATGTGGTCGAGCTCGAATACGGCGGCAGGACCTTCCTGGCACATGTATTCGATCGCGTCCTGGTCACCGATGTAGTCCGACCCCTTTACGGTGTCGTACATGTGCCAGCGCCAGTCGTCGTTCGGGTCTGCCGAAGCGATGGCGCAGGTGATGCCGCCCTGGGCCGACACGGTGTGCGAGCGGGTCGGGAATACCTTGGTGACCACGGCGGTCTTGTGACCGCCCTGGGCCAGTTGCAAGGCAGCGCGCATACCCGCGCCGCCGCCACCGACGATGATGGCGTCGAAAGAAAGTGTGTTAGTGCTAGCCATTGATCAGATACCCCAAAGAATCTGCACGCCCCAGACGAAGTAGGCGAACATCGCAACGCCGCATACGGTCTGGAAGAGGAAACGTACTGCAGTTGCCGATTTTCCCAGCGCCATTGGCGTCAGGTAGTCGGTGGCGATGGTCCACATGCCGACCCAGGCGTGAGCGCCCAGGGCAACGAGGGCCAGCAGACTGAAGATACGCATCCAGGTGGTCGAGAACAGCTCGTGCCACTGGGCATAGCCGAGACCTGGGTGGGCGACGAGGTAGCCGATCAGGAAGATGAAGTAAGCCGCGAGCACGACCGCAGACACCCGCTGCGCCATCCAGTCGTACAGACCCGAGCGGGAAAGGTTAGTGACGTTGGTTACCATATCCAGACTCCCGCCAGCACGATCAGTACCACAGAAACGACGATTACGATTTTGGACCCCAGCTTGCCGCCTTCCAGCGTCTCGCCGACACCCGCGTCCATGATCAGGTGGCGCACGCCGGCCACCAGGTGATACAGCAGGGCAGACAGCAGGCCCCAGATAACAAGCTTCGCCAGCGGGCTGGTCAGACACGCTTTTACTTCACCGAAGCCTTCCTCGGATGCCAGCGACTTGTCCAATGCATAGAGCATGATGGCAATGCCGACAAACAGGATGACACCGGAAATACGGTGAAGAATGGACGTGTAAGCAGTGACTGGGAGCTTGATTGTCCTTAGGTCTAGATTTACAGGTCGTTGGCTTTTCACGGCTTTTTTTCACACTGAAGAGCCCCTAACAGGCAAGGGCAAGTTGTTGGGAAGTGCACTGGTCAGGTACCCACCACCCACGAAGTGACGACCACCTGGAGCGGGCTCTAAAGCCCATGGCAGTCGGACGCCGAGTATAGACAGTTAGGCTATTAATGACAACGCGCAGACGGCCCGCCAACGGCGGATTGCGCGGCTGACATAAAAGGCGTAGAGGAGTAGGAATAATACGAAAATTCCGGTGGCCCGAAGCGCTTTGGAACACGACTTTAGGCAAATTGACTTTAGGATTTATCTCACTATAGTGATGCGGGCCCTGCGTGGGGGGCCTGTCTGATGATTTGAAGCATAAATAGGAGGCCATATGGCTGACAAAAAAGCGCAGTTGATCATCGAGGGCAACGCCCCCGTCGAGCTGCCCATTCTGACCGGCACTGTCGGTCCCGATGTGATCGATGTGCGCGGACTCACTGCCACCGGCCGCTTCACCTTCGACCCCGGCTTCATGTCGACCGCCTCTTGCGAGTCGCAGATCACCTACATTGACGGTGACCAGGGTATTCTGCTGCACCGTGGCTACCCGATCGAACAACTGGCCAGCCAGTCGGACTATCTGGAAACCTGCTACCTGCTGCTCAACGGCGAATTGCCGACCTCCGAGCAGAAAGCCCAGTTCGTTGCCGTGGTCAAGAACCACACCATGGTGCACGAGCAGCTCAAGACCTTCTTCAACGGCTTCCGTCGCGACGCCCACCCGATGGCCGTCATGTGCGGCGTTGTCGGCGCCCTGTCGGCGTTCTACCACGACTCGCTGGACATCAACAATCCGCAGCACCGTGAGATTTCCGCGATCCGCCTGGTCGCCAAGATGCCGACCCTGGCCGCGATGGTCTACAAGTACTCCATGGGCCAGCCCATGATGTACCCGCGCAACGACCTGAGCTACGCCGAAAACTTCCTGCACATGATGTTCAACACCCCGTGCGAGATCAAACCGATCAGTCCGACACTGGCCAAGGCCATGGACAAGATCTTCATCCTTCATGCCGACCACGAGCAGAACGCCTCGACGTCCACCGTGCGCATGGCCGGCTCTTCGGGCGCCAACCCGTTTGCCTGCATCGCAGCCGGTATCGCGGCACTCTGGGGCCCGGCTCACGGCGGCGCCAACGAAGCCGTGCTGACCATGCTCGACGAAATTGGCGATGTGTCGAACATCGACACCTACATCGCCAAGGCCAAGGACAAGAACGACCCGTTCAAGCTCATGGGCTTCGGTCACCGCGTCTACAAGAACCGCGACCCGCGCGCCACCGTGATGAAGCAGACCTGCGACGAAGTGCTGGCCGAACTGGGTATTCACAACGATCCTCAGCTCGAACTGGCCATGCGCCTGGAAGAGATCGCCCTCACCGATCCTTACTTCATCGAGCGCTCGCTGTACCCGAACGTCGACTTCTACTCGGGGATCATCCTCAAGGCGATCGGCATTCCAACCAGCATGTTCACCGTGATCTTCGCCCTGGCGCGGACCGTCGGCTGGATCTCGCACTGGAAAGAAATGCTCTCCAGCCCGTACAAGATTGGCCGTCCACGCCAGCTGTACACCGGCGAAACCCAGCGCGACCTCAAGCCGCTGCAGGATCGCAAATAAGCTGCAGACGCTGCATACAACAAAGGGCTGCCCATGGGCAGCCCTTTGTTTTGGCGTCGAAAAAAGAAATCAGGGCCTGGCCGCCCTCTCCTTCAATGCCTTGAGCGTATTGAACGGCGCATCGACCACAAACTTGTTGGACAGCCATGAAGGAACACTGCCCCCCGGATCAGTGTGCACCTGATAGGTCACTTCAGTGCGCCCGGTGCCCTTGGGCGTCATCTGCCAGAACCCTTCGACCCTGGCCACACGCTGATACCCCTTCTCTTCCGGCAGATAGGAAGGTTGCCCCTGCAAGGTTCGCTTGATCGAGCCATCAGCCTGCTGTTGCGTCGTCACCAGCAGCACCGAATCGCGCGGCGTGACCGGCCACGGCGTCTTGAATCGACTGTAGGTCCAGGCCTTGTCACCTTCGTGCTTGAGCAGCTTCTGGGATTCGCACTCGTAGATCCAGGCACAGGCACCCGACACATCCTCCTGCAGCGCACGCACCCGATCGATACCTGCCTCCACCGTGGTCACGCCACGATAAGCCTTGTACTTGGAACCGGGCACCTCGCTGAGCCAGACCTTGACCCCTCCCTCATCCTTGGCCAATTGCCAGTCCTCGGCCTGCGCGCCGCTTCCGAGCAGTACAGTTACACCACATGCAACAGCCAGCCGATACAGCAACGTCATGGGTCATCCCTCATCATAGAACCTACCGTCACGCTGCCGTGACCTGTTCCCACCAGCCGATCAGGCGAATGGCATCGGCCCGATCAACCCCACAAACATCCTCGGCCGCCTTGAACTGACCGCACACTTCAGGCCGCTCAGGCTTGCCGAACAGGCCGCAGAAAAACTCGACCGTCAGGTGCAGGCAATGAACGCCCGCCGGCTTGCCCTCGGGCATGCCAGGGATAGGAGAAGTGATGGAGGGCGCAATGCAGCAGGCACCACAACCGGAACGGCAGTCCATGACGCGATTTACCTTGAAAGTCAGAAAGAGAGAATAACGGTATTACCCTTACCCACAAGCACTTGAAAATGCCATAGCAGGCGGCAAACCGGGCGTTACTGCTTGAACTTGAAGTCCAGCGCCGCGCCTTCGACGTCACGCCGGCTTTCGTTGCGCATCTGCAACTGCATTTCATTGCTCAGCAAGCGGCCATTGAGTTCGAAGCCATTGGGATCCTGGGTATCGGCCTTGTCGCCAAACATGGGCGGCAACAGCGGCTTGCGCCGCGCAGTGATGACCTTGGGCGGCGGTTCGAGCCCTTGCACCAGCTCAGGCGGCAGGCTCAGGTCCAGGCGGGTCTTGCCCAACCCGGTCTCCTTGGCCACGGCAGCAGTCTTTTTGGCTGACTGGCGCTTTTGCACTTGCTCATCGCGCCTGGCGGTGGTCTTGGCCACGGACCTGGCCGCTGCAGGTTTGGCTTGCTCGCCTGCCACAGGGGCCTTGGCGACCTTGACGGCCTTGTCCGAGTGAATCTCGGCAGGCTTGGGTGCCACGCCGGAGTCCCCCTTGCCGATCACCACAGGCACCACCGGTATATTGGGTGTCAGCTGATGCACGGGCGCTGCAGGCGCGTCCACCACTGAGCCGGTCACTGCCTCAGCCACCGGTTTGTCGAGCGTCGATGACACTACCGGCGCCGCGGGCATGGCGGGCGCCGGCTCGACGACAGGCGCCGAGGCAGCAGAGGCCGAGGCAGCGGGAGCAGAGGCCGGCGCAGCATTCTGTGCGGCTTGGGTCTTTGGCTTGGGCACCACAGGCTCTTGCGGCTTGTCACAGGCGCCCAACAACACAAAAACCAGCAATCCGAGGCAACGAAAAGCATTCATAGGCAGACAATTGGATAGGCAGAAAGCCACATGCTGTCCTTTTGCAGCGCACATGACAAGCATCGGCCCGATCACCGGAGCAAAAACCTGTTTCGCTCAGTAACCGTTTGCGGTCTCCTGGCACAATTGTCGGGCCAGCATCCCCAGTGTCATCAGCGCCCGCTCTGCCTCGCGGTTCCAGGGCATGCCACAGTTGATGCGAATGCAGTGATTGAACTGTTCTGTATTACTGAAAATCAATCCCGGCGCGATGCTGATGCCCTGCTCAAGTGCCCTGACGTGCAATTCCTGGGTATTGACCCGCCCCGGCAGGCTGACCCACAGGATAAAGCCCCCCACGGGGCGACTCATTTGCGTGCCCTCGGGAAAGTACTGCTGCACCGCCAACTGATAGGCACTGAGGTTCTTGCGGTACTCCACGCGGATATAACGCAGGTGGCGGTCGTAGCCGCCATTTTCCAGGTAGGCCGCCACCCCCATTTGCGTCACGCTGCACGCCGAATGCGTACTGAACGTCTGCAAGCGCTGGATTTCGCCATGAAACTTGCCGCCCGGAATCATCCAGCCGATGCGCACGCCCGGCGACAGCGTCTTGGAGAAGCTGGAGCAGTAGATGACCCGATCCTGACGGTCATAGGCCTTGAGCGCCTTGGTGCGGCCGATTTCAAACATCAGCTCGCCATAGATATCGTCTTCGATGACCTGGATATCGAAGTCCGCGACCAGCCGCAGCAGGTTCTTCTGCCGCTCTTCGGGCATGGTGGCGCCCAGCGGATTGCTGGTGCGCGCGGTCAGCACCAGCGCCTTGATCGACCATTGATTGGCCGCCAGTTGCAGCGCCTCCAGGCTGATGCCGGTCACCGGATCGCTGGGGATCTCGATGACCTTCAGGCCCAGCAGGTCAGCCAGTTGCAGCAAGCCATAATAGGCTGGCGATTCGGCCGCAATCAGGTCGCCAGGCCGGGTCACCACGCGCAAAGCCATCTGCAGCGCATCGACGCAGCCGTGGGTAATGATCACTTCGGACGGATCGACCACCACGCCGGCATCACGCATACGAATGGCCACCTGACGACGCAGCGGCTCGAACCCCGGGCTGAACATATAGCTGAACGCCCGGGGGCTGTGAAACCGTGTGACCTTGGCCAATTGCTGGTGCAGGGCGCGCACCGGCAAATAATCCACATGCGGCACGGCAGCACCCAGGGCAAATACCCCTTCACGGCGCGACTCGACCAGCACCTGCTGGATGATGCTGCTGCGAGTGACCAGGCTGGGCCTTTCAACCCGCGCAATATCGGGCGTGGAGGCCGTCAGCGCCGGGGTCTGGTGCACGTAATAGCCTGATTGTGGACGCGCACGAATCAACCCCTGGTCTTCGAGGTTGGCATAGGCTTGCAGGACCGTGGCGTGGCTGACGTTGAGCTGCGAGCTCATCTTGCGCACCGAAGGGACGCGCTCGCCAGGCTGATAGACACCACGACGAATATCTTCGGCCAGCTGTTTGGCGATACGTTGGTAAAGCAACAAATTGGTCATCAAGCAGCCTCACAACGACCGATAATTTTTTATTGTTGGGGAAAAACAACCAGAACAGTTTGAAAGTGTACTGGGACAGTTCTTCCGGATGCCGAACATTGTGCACGCTGACAGAAAATATTGGCAGGCATAACCGCCAAAAAAGCCAGCTTATAAGCCAAAAAAAGCCCGACACCTTTGCAGGATGGCGGGCTTTTTAAACAAATGGTTCAACGAGGCTCGCTGAGCACCCCTTTATCGTCGGAAAAAACGATCTCCACTCGTCGGTTTTGTGCTCGCCCACGCTCGCTGGCGTTCACATCCACAGGAAATTGCTCACCATAACCTTCGACCTGAACCCGCTTTTCGTTGACTCCCAGGTCAATCAGCATATCGGCCACCGACTGGGCACGCTCCCTGGACAGTTTCAGATTGCCCTGCCGGTCGCCGGTGTTGTCGGTGTAGCCTTCGATACGGATCACGCGCCGCGGATTGAGCTGCAAGAACTGCACGACCTTGAGCACGGTGCGATTGGCCGACGTCTTGAGTTCCGTATCACCTTCATCGAACAGCATATCGCCCAGGGTCATGACCAGGCCGCGATCACTTTGAGTGGTGGCCAGGCTGAAGATCTGGTCTTCCAGCCACTTGCCCTGGCGCTGCACGCTGGCCAGCTTGACCTCACGCAACGCCAACTGCAGGCGCTGACGCTCCAGATCCATTTTCGCCAGACGCTCTTGCGAGAGCATCAGATTGCTGTGCTCACGTGCGATTTCGCTGTAGCGGCGGCTCAGGTAAGCGTAGTGCCTTACATCCTCGCCACTGCCGACATAGCTGGACAGCCGCTCGGCGCGCGCCAGCGATTCACCGGCACGAATGACATCCTTGGGCGCACTGCGCAGCACGTCGGTGTCTTCCTTGACCTTCTGGAAGTCGGCGCTGGCCGCTTGCAGCGCCTGATCGCTGCCAGGCTGGCTGGCGCAACCACTCAGGCCCAACAACAAGCAGGCACCCAGCACAGGGGAAAAACGCTTCATTGGGCCTCCTTCAATTGCTTGCGCAGACGCTCGAGACGGGTTTCAAGTTGCGCACGCTGCTCTTCACTCTTGACGGTCAGCACGCGGGCCTCCGCCAGCCGGGCATCGAGTTCGGCCTGCTCGGCCTGCATACGCGCCTGCTTATAAGACTGCGCCAGCATGTCGGCACGCGCCTGAGCGAACTTGGTGGTCGCCTGCTCCATCGCGGGCTGCTCTTGGGCATCAGCCCCAACGGCCCTGGCCTGGTGCAAGGCCTGCTCGGTCAGTTTCATTTGTTCGGACGGCGCCGGATCACTGGCACAGCCGACCAGACCGACCGTTGCCATACAGACACACAGAAAACGGATTTTCACAAAAACATTCCTACTGTTTTGAGACAGGTGCCAGCAACTGGCTCTTCCACACATCCAGATTGCGCTTGACCGCTTCATCGGCCAGGCCGGAAGCGGCCGATTCTGTCATCTTTTTCACCAACTGTCCGTGCAACCACGGATCAAGGCAGGCCGAATTGAATGACAGCGCCAGGTGAAAACCCGGCTTGTCGACCACCACAGGCAATGCCTGCAGCGTGGCAGCCAACCCCAGCGTCTGCACCAGCACCATTGCGGCATAGCGCCCGGCCAGTACATAGTCCACTTCGCCCAACACCAGTTTTTGCAGCGCCGCGGTCAACCCGGACGTGTGCTGCAGTTGCAACTCACCAGCCGCAACGCTTTCGAATTCCGGGGTCAGGCGGGTGCGCTGGGAAACGGCGCCGGCAAGACTGTGCAAGTCTTCAATCGCCTGTATATCCGCTTGCGTGCCTGCGCGCACCCAGACCACGATCTCGTTGTAGGTCGCGGCAGGATGGATATAGTCGAAACGCTCAAGCCAGGCGGCATTCAATGACGCATCGGCCAGCATATCCATACGCCCGCTGCGCACCTCTTCCTGGGCCTGGGCGCGCTTGCCACCGTAGAGAAACTCCACATCAATGCCCAATTCGCGCAGTGCCTGACCGAGCAGATCGGCATTGGCGCCCATCAGGTGCCTGGGGTCTTGCGGATCACGCCACATATACGGCGGCGAATCCGGGCTGCCGGTGACAATCAGCCGCTCGCACTTACCCGCAGCCCAACCCGCTGCAGGCAACATCATGACGCCCAGCAACACCTTGGCCCGCAATGATCGTGAGACTCGCATGCAACCACCCCTTGATAACAGAAACGCAAAAGCCCGCCGGGCCCGGCCATGCTTGCACATGGACCGGACACAGCGGGCTTTTTCAGCGCATGAAAACCTGGGTCAGACCAGCTTTTCCAGCTCCGGGATGGCTTCGAACAGGTCCGCGACCAGGCCGTAGTCGGCCACCTGGAAGATCGGTGCCTCTTCGTCCTTGTTGATCGCCACGATCACCTTGGAGTCCTTCATGCCAGCCAGGTGCTGAATGGCACCGGAGATCCCCACCGCGATGTACAGCTGCGGCGCGACGATCTTGCCAGTCTGGCCGACCTGCATGTCGTTGGGCACAAAGCCTGCGTCGACGGCGGCACGCGAAGCGCCCACGGCGGCACCGAGCTTGTCGGCCAGGGCGTACAGGTGCTTGAAGTTCTCGCCGTTCTGCATGCCGCGACCACCGGAGACCACCACCTTGGCAGCGGTCAGTTCAGGGCGGTCCGAGGTTGCCAACGCTTCGCTGACAAAGCTCGACTTGCCGGCGTCGTGTACGGCGCCAACGGCTTCGACGACAGCCGAGCCACCTTCGGCGGCCACCGGGTCGAAACCGGTGGCGCGCACGGTGATGACCTTGACCGCCGCCGTGGACTGGACGGTAGCGATGGCATTACCGGCGTAGATCGGACGCTGGAAGGTGTCGGGCGATTCGACCGAGACGATTTCGGAGATCTGGTCGACATCCAGGTGTGCCGCCACACGCGGCAGGATGTTCTTGCCGTTGGAGGTGGCCGCCGCCAGGACGTGGCTGTAGTTGGCCGCCAGTTCGACCACCAGCGGCGCGACGTTTTCCGGCAGCAGATGCGCGTAGGCGGCATTGTCGGCCACCAGCACCTTGGCGACGCCTGCGATCTTTGCAGCGGCCTCGGCTACGGCAGCAACGCCCTCGCCTGCAACCAGCACATGGATGTCGCCACCGATTTTCCGGGCAGCCGCCACCGTGTTGAGCGTGGCAGGCGCCAGGGCGCCCTTGTCGTGTTCAGCGATAATCAGGAGGGTCATTAGATTACCTTCGCTTCGTTCTTCAGTTTCTCGACCAGTTCGGCCACCGATTTGACCTTGATGCCTGCACTGCGTGCAGCCGGGGCTTCAACCTTGACCGTCTTGTTGGTCGAGGCAGTGGAAACGCCCAGCGCTTCAGGGGTCAGGGTCTCGATCGGCTTCTTCTTGGCCTTCATGATGTTGGGCAAGGAGGCGTAGCGTGGCTCGTTCAGGCGCAGGTCAGTGGTGACGATCGCCGGCAGGCTCAGCGAAACGGTCTGCAGGCCGCCGTCGATTTCGCGGGTCACGGCAACCTTGTCGCCCTCGATTTCGACCTTGGACGCGAAGGTGCCTTGGGCGTAGCCGCTCAGCGCCGCCAGCATCTGGCCGGTCTGGTTGTTATCACTGTCGATGGCCTGCTTGCCAAGGATCACCAGTTGCGGCTGCTCCTTGTCGACCACAGCCTTGAGCAGCTTGGCGATGGCCAGCGAGGTGAGTTCTTCGGCGGACTCGACCAGCACGCCACGGTCGGCGCCCAGCGCCAGCGCCGTGCGCAGTTGCTCCTGAGCAGTGGCAGGCCCCACGCTGACCACGACGATTTCGCTGGCCACGCCTTTTTCTTTCAGACGCACGGCCTCTTCCACGGCGATTTCGCAGAAAGGGTTCATGGACATCTTGACGTTGGCCAGGTCGACGCCGGAGTTGTCCGCCTTGACGCGAACCTTGACGTTGTAGTCGACCACTCTTTTGACAGCTACAAGAACCTTCATGGATTCCTCGTTACTCTCCGGTGAATAGAAGTCGCCCGGACAGGGCCAGGCGATTGAAATGCGTCCTCAACAAGCAATCCTGGGAAGCGCAGGCACGGCGCCTGCCGTCCAGCCCCCGATTTGAGGCCGATTAAAGCCGGCCAATGGTCTTCGGGGTGTGTAAAATGCGCGCCACGACAGGCATCTGTTCATGGCCTGCACCGTACTTGCCCCATGCCTTTTACAGGTCTGGCCGGACCGCAGTCGGGCCTTGGGCAAGTACGAAACCGCCCGTATCTTGACCGCAACCTTCCGGACGGTCAATAAGACATATCCGCCAGTCACGGGTCCCGCCACTAGGATTTATAAGGCCTGCGGCCATTTCAAACAAACGTTTGTATTGGACCTGCACAGTGGTGTAGATATAATGCCTTCCTTTAAAAGAAGCCGTGAATTCAATGCCGGGCGCATTGTTTATCGCCAGCGTTTATAAAAACACCGTGAGCCTTTGTAGGAGATAGCCTGTGGAACGCGAATACATGGAATTCGACGTCGTGATCGTCGGAGCCGGCCCGTCCGGGCTTTCTGCCGCGTGCCGCCTGAAGCAGAAGGCTGCCGAGGCCGGTCAGGAAATCAGCGTCTGCGTTGTGGAAAAGGGCTCCGAAGTGGGTGCACACATCCTGTCCGGCGCGGTCTTCGAGCCGCGCGCCCTGGATGAGCTGTTCCCTGACTGGAAAGCCCTGGGCGCGCCGCTGAACACCCCCGTCACCCGCGACGACATCTACGTGCTGCGCAGCGAGCAGAACTCGATCAAGGTCCCGGACTTCTTTGTGCCCAAGGCCATGCACAATGAAGGCAACTACATCATCTCCCTGGGCAACCTGTGTCGCTGGCTGGCCCAGCAGGCCGAAAACCTCGGGGTCGAGATCTATCCGGGCTTTGCCGCCCAGGAAGCACTGATCGATGAAAGCGGCGTGGTGCGCGGCATTGTCACCGGCGATCTTGGCGTGGACCGTGAAGGCAACCCCAAGGACGGCCTGTACACCCCCGGCATGGAATTGCGCGGCAAGTACACGCTGTTCGCCGAAGGCTGCCGTGGTCACATCGGCAAGCAACTGATCAAGCGCTTTGCGCTGGACAAGGACGCCGATGTTCAGCACTACGGTATCGGCCTCAAGGAGCTGTGGGAAATCGATCCGGCCAGGCATCAGCCAGGCCTGGTGGTGCATACCGCCGGCTGGCCGCTGGATAACGACAATGCCGGCGGCTCGTTCCTTTATCACCTGGAAAACAACCAGGTGGTGGTGGGCCTGATCGTCGACCTGTCGTACAGCAACCCTTACCTGTCGCCCTTCGACGAATTCCAGCGCTACAAGCATCACCCGGTGGCGAAGCAGTACCTCGAAGGCGGCAAGCGCATCAGCTACGGCGCCCGCGCCCTGGCCAAGGGCGGCTACAACTCGCTACCCAAGATGGTCTTTGCCGGTGGCGCCCTGATCGGCTGCGATCTGGGCACCATGAACGCGGCGAAGATCAAAGGCAGTCACACCGCCATGAAGTGCGGCATGCTCGCCGCTGACGCCGTGGCCGAGGCGCTGCTGGCCGGCAACCAGGGCGGCGATGAATTGACCCGCTACACCGAGTCGTTCAAGGCCAGCTGGCTGTATGAAGAGCTGTATGCGGCCCGCAACTTCGGCCCGGCCCTGCACAAGTTCGGCGCCATTCTCGGAGCCGGCTTTGCCTTTGCCGAGCAGAATATCTTCAAGAACAAGCTGCCCTTCACCCTGCACGACACCAAGCCTGACTACGCCTGCCTGAAGCTGGCCAGCGAGTCGAAGAAAATCGACTACCCCAAGCCCGACGGCAAGCTGAGCTTCGATAAACTCAGCTCGGTCTTCCTCTCCAGCACCAACCACGAAGAGGAACAACCCTGCCACCTGAAGCTGATCGACCCGAGCATTCCGATCGCCAGAAACCTGCCGATGTACGATGAGCCGGCCCAGCGCTATTGCCCGGCCGGTGTGTACGAAGTGGTGACCCAGGAAGACGGCGAGAAGCGTTTCCAGATCAACGCGCAGAACTGTGTGCACTGCAAGACGTGCGACATCAAGGACCCGTCGCAGAACATTGTCTGGGTGACACCGGAAGGCGCAGGCGGGCCGAACTACCCCAATATGTAAAACCTTTTCTCGGCTCAAGCCACGCCTGCGCACCGCTCGCAGGCATGGCTTGAGCCGCGAAAGCCTCTCATGCCGACAGCGACAGCCAGCCGCCCTCCTGCCCCGGGCTGCGCTCGAAATAGCGCTTGTACTCGCGACCGAACTGCGAGGCACTCTGGTAACCGACCTTCAGCGCGACCTGGGCCACCCCCAGGCCGTCGCTGACCAGCATCTGCTGAGCCTTGAGCAGGCGCAGGCGCTTGAGGTACTGCACCGGCGACAACAAGGTGCTGCGCTTGAAATGCTCATGAAAGGTCGACACGCTCATGTTCGCGCAGCGGGCCAGGGTCTCGACATTCAGCGGCTCGGCGTAATGCTCATGCAGGTAATTGACCGCCACCGCCACCCGCGCAAATTGCCCTTGCTGCTCGACCAGCGCCCGCAACACCCCGGCCTGTGGCCCGCGCAGCGCGCTGTACAGCACATCGCGCACCCGCGCCTGGCCCATTACCTGACACTCCAGCGGATCATGCAGGCAGCGCAGCAACCGCTCGACGCTTTCGCGCATGCCGACATCGAACTGCACCGAGGTCATGGATTCCGGCGTCTGCTGCCGGCTTTCGTGCCCGGCCACCGGCCCCATGGCCTGCACCAGCTCCGCCAGTACAGTGCGATCCATGGCCACCGATACGCCGTACAACGGCATGTCGGGCGTGGCAAAGGTTTCGCACTTGAACGGCACTGACAAGGCCTGGATCAGGTAATGCCCGGCACCGTACTCGAAGGCTCGGCTTCCCAGGAACGCCACCTTGCTGCCCTGAGCGACGATCATCAGGCTCGGCTCATAGATCTGCGGGCTGCTGCCAAGGTGGTTGAAGGCACTGATCAGCTTCACCTCTGGCAAGCGGGTCGAGACCCAGCCCGGCTGTACGGCCAGTGACTGGATCAAGGAAACAAGCGTGGTATTGGCTTGAAGATAACGGGTCAATTGCATCGGGACAGACCGGTAGAGAATCAGACAGCCCTATCATCGCAGATCTGCCGCTCCAGAGGCCGCCAGCAATGATACGCCGGAGGATCAGGCATGAATCACGGAGAAATGGCCATGGCCGTGACAGCCGCTCATCGTGACAATGGATCGCCTCTACACGTTGTCATCCATTGCGAGGCCCTTCATGTACACCGCCATCGGTTATGCCGCTCAATCCCCTACCGCCCCACTGGCGCCCATGACCTTCGAACGCCGCAGCCTGCGCGCCGATGATGTCGCCATCGAGATCCTCTATTGCGGCGTGTGCCACTCGGATATTCACCAGGCGCGCAACGAATGGGGCATTGCCGTCTATCCCCTGATGCCCGGCCACGAGATCGTCGGCAAAGTCACCGCCACTGGCACCCACGCCAGCCGCTACCAGGTCGGCGACCTGGTGGGCGTCGGTTGCATGGTCGACTCGTGCCGCACCTGCAAGGCGTGCCAGGCGGACCTTGAGCAGTATTGCCTGGAAGGCCCGACCATGACCTACGCCACGCCCGACCGCGTGGACGGCAGCAACACCATGGGCGGCTACTCCAGCAGCATCGTGGTCAGCGAGCACTTTGTCGTGCGCATTCCGCAGAACCTCGATCCGGCAGCGGCCGCGCCGATCCTGTGTGCGGGCATCACCACCTATTCGCCGCTCAAGCACCATGGCGTCAAGGCCGGCCACAAGGTGGGCGTGCTGGGCATGGGTGGCCTGGGCCACATGGGCATCAAGCTGGCCAAGGCGATGGGCGCCGAAGTGACCCTGTTTACCCGCTCGGCCGCCAAGGCCGCCGAAGCACGTCGCCAGGGTGCCGATCATGTGATCGTGTCCACCGACGCCGAACAGATGCAGGCCGCCGCCGGGCGCTTCGATTTCCTGCTCGACACCATTCCGGTGCAGCACGACCTCAACCCTTACCTGGAAACCCTGGCGTTCGACGGCGTGCACATCCTGGTGGGTCTGATCGAGCCGATCGACCCGCCCGTGCACGCCGCCAATCTGGTCCTCAAGCGCCGGGTACTGGCAGGTTCCTTGATCGGTGGCGTCGCCGAGACCCAGGAAGTGCTGGATTTCTGCGCCGAACACGGCATCAGCTGCGACATCGAGATGCTCGACATCCGCAACATCAACCAGGCCTACGAGCGCATGCTGGCCGGTGACGTGAAATACCGCTTCGTCATCGACATGGCCACCCTCAAGGACTGATCAGACCGCCCCCAGTTCGGCCGACAGCTGTGCGGCGATCTGCTTGATCAGCGGCACCAGTTCGGCCATCTTCTCCAGTGGCATGTACGGCACGGTACTGGCCACACTGATGCCAGCCACGATCTGTCTGCCGGCATCGCGCACTGGCGCGGCCACACAGCGGATCGACGGTTCGTTGTCTTCAAGGTCGAAGGCATAACCGCCTTGCACATACTCTTCGCGGCGCTGGCGCAGTTGCTCCCAGGTTTGCGGCTCATGAGCCGGCAATGCCTGTTGTCGGCCCGCCACCGGCTGGCTGATCTCGAACAGGCGCTGCCACTCGTGTTCTGCGCTGTCGAGCAACAAGGCCTTGCCGATGCCGGTGCGCACCAGCGGCATCCGATGACCAACCCGCGAGCGCATTTCCGGGCCATTGCGGCCTGGGTTCTTGTGCAGGTACAGCACCTCGTCACCGTCGCGAATCGCCAGGTGCACAGTATCGCCGGTCAACGTCGATAACTGGTCCAGATAGGGCCTGGCTAGAATCGCCAAAGGAACTTCTTCACGCGCCTGAAAGCCCAGCTCGATCAGCTTGGGCCCCAGCAGATAACCGACTTGCGGAACCACGCGCAGGTAGCGCTCCTGCACCAGGCAACTGGCCAGCCGATGGGTGGTGCTGCGCGTGGTGCCGATGACCCTGGCAATCTCTTTCAAGTCCCGTGCCCCGGCCGCCACCGCCTGCACGACCGCCAGACCACGCATCAGGGTCTGGGTGCCGGCCAGCGCCGGCTCTTTGCTGTCGGCGTCGGCCACGGGAATATCCTTTTGCATAGCGAGTCGGGTCCGGTCTGGAGAAAAGCAGGCGGCATTATGGGCATGCGCCTGCCTCACGGCCAGCCTTTACAACTCGATACGCTCTACCTTGCCCACCAGCAGGATGTACGACAGTGCACCGATCAGCGCCAGGCAGGCCACGTAAGTAATGGCCGGCGCGAACGAGTCGCCGGTGGCCAGGAAACCGATCACGATCGGCGTGGCGATGGCCGCCAGGTTGCCGATGAAATTGAACGTACCGCCGGTCAGGCCCAGCAGGCGCGCCGGAGCGATGGTCGAAACCAGCGACCAGGTGATCGATGCCAGGCCGTTGCCGAAAAACGCCACGGCCATGCAGGCGATTACCAGCGGTGTCGAGTCGACGAAGTTGGCGCCGATGATGGCTGTGGAAATCAACAGCCCGGTGATGATTGGCAGCTTGCGCGCCAGCCCCACGCTATAGCCACGACGGATCAGCCAGTCGGAGAAGAATCCCGAGCACAGCACACCGACGAAGGCGGCGAGGAATGGCAAGGACGCCAACAGCCCGGACTTGATGAAGTCCATGCCGCGGTATTTGACCAGATAGGTCGGGAACCAGGTCAGGAAGAACCACAGGGTCGAGTTCAGGCAGAACTGCCCCAGGTAAATACCCCACAGCTTGCGCTGGCTGAGCACGATCCCCAGATCGGCCCACTTGAATCCGGCTTTCTGTCTGGCGGTATCGGCCTGGATATCCACCAGTCCGCCGCCTTCGCGGATCAGCTCGATTTCAGCGGTGTTGGCGCCTTTGAAGTCTCGCGGCTCACGGTACACCAGGTACCAGATGACGCCCCACAGGATACCGACCGCACCGGTGGCGACAAATACCATGTGCCAGCCGTAATGGGCCTGCAACCAGGCCAGTACCGGCGTCAGGAACGCCAGGCCGACAAACTGTCCCGAGGTATAGAAACCGATGGCTGTGGCCCGCTCACGCTCGGGGAACCAGGAGGTCACCACCCGACTGTTGATCGGATAAGCGGGTGCTTCCAGCGCGCCGACTGCCATGCGCAGCACGAACAGGGCAATGAAACTGGCTGCAAAGCCCAGCATCACGGTGGCCAACGACCAGGAGATGAGCGCCACGGTGTAGAGAATCCGCGGCGGCACCCGGTCGACCAGCCAGCCACCAGGCAACTGCATGGCCGCATAGGTCCAGCCGAAGGCCGAGAAAATCAGCCCGACCTCGACCGGCGTCAGGCCCAGCTCGCTGGTCAGCGCCGGCGCGGCAATCGACAGGTTGCTGCGGTCCAGGTAGTTGATGACCACGGTAATGAACAACAGCACCATGATGAAAAAGCGCTTGCGGGTGGGCGCGGCCTGGGACGCCGCCGCGCCGATGGTCCGGGTTTGCATGAGGTTGCCTCTTATTGGAGTTGTATGAGGACGCACTTAGAGGAGACGACAGCGACTCACCATTCGGCAAAGCTGCCGTCGGCGTGGCGCCAGATAGGGTTGCGCCAGCGATGGCCAATCGCGGCCCGCTCGCGCACGTATTCCTCGTTGATCTCGATGCCCAGCCCCGGGCCGTTGGGGATTTTCACCATGCCGTTGTCGTAGTCGAAGACTTCGGGGTGCTTGACGTAGTCGAGCAGGTCGTTGCTCTCGTTGTAGTGAATGCCCAGGCTCTGTTCCTGGATAAACGCGTTGTAGCAGGCCGCGTCCAGTTGCAGGCAGGCGGCCAGGGCAATCGGTCCCAGCGGGCAATGCAACGCCAGCGCCACGTCGTAGGCCTCGGCCATGTTGGCGATCTTGCGCGTCTCTGTGATACCACCGGCATGCGAGGCATCCGGCTGGATGATGTCGACATAACCTTCGCTGAGCACCCGCTTGAAGTCCCAGCGCGAGAACAGCCGCTCGCCCAATGCAATCGGGGTGCTGGTCAACGGCGCCAGTTCCTTGAGCGCTTCGTAGTGCTCGCTGAGCACCGGCTCTTCGATGAACATCAGCTTGAAGGGGTCGAGTTCCTTCATCAGCACCTTGGCCATGGGCTTGTGCACCCGGCCATGAAAGTCCACGCCGATACCGACGTTCGGTCCGACTGCATCGCGCACCGCTGCCACGCTCGCCAAGGCGCGGTCGACCTTGTCGAAGGTGTCGAGAAACTGCAGTTCCTCGGTGCCGTTCATCTTCACGGCGGTAAAACCACGCTCAACCGCCTCTTTGGCGGCGCGCGCGGTGTCAGCCGGCCGGTCGCCGCCGATCCATGAATACACGCGGATCTTGTCACGCACCTGGCCACCGAGCAGGTCGCTGACCGATACGCCGAGCGCCTTGCCCTTGATGTCCCACAATGCCTGGTCGATACCGGCCAGCGCACTCATGTGGATCGAACCACCACGGTAGAAGCCACCACGGTACAGCACAGTCCAGATGTCTTCGATATTGCGCGGGTCCTTGCCGATCAGGTAATCGGACAGCTCATCGACCGCAGCGGCCACTGTATGGGCACGGCCTTCGACTACCGGCTCTCCCCAGCCGGTCACGCCCTGATCGGTCTCGACCTTGAGGAAGCACCAGCGCGGCGGCACGATGAAAGTGGTCAGTTTGGTGATTTTCATAAGCAGGGTCTCTCTTGTTGGAGGGGGCGCCGATCAGTGGCTGCGGTTGGCCGTGCAGTGCTGCCAGGCCGTGACATAGGCCTGGGCACGGACGGCCACGTCGGCAGCGCTCATGCCTGGCTTGAACAGCCCGGAGCCCAGCCCGAAGCCCTGGGCGCCGGCATCAAGCCAAGGCTGCATGTTGTCGGGTGAGATGCCGCCTACCGGCAGCAATATGGTGCCGGCAGGCAGGACTGCCAGCCAGGCCTTGATCACCGCCGGGGCCATCTGCTCGGCCGGAAACAGCTTGAGTACGTCAGCCCCCTCGCCCAGTGCGGCAAAGGCCTCGGTGGGGGTGGCCACTCCCGGCGACAGGAACAGCCCTTCGGCCTTGGCGGCGCGCAACACTTCACGGTCACTGTGCGGCATGACGATCAATTGGCCGCCCGCCTCTTTGACCCGGCGCACCTGTTCGGGCTGCAGCACGGTCCCGGCGCCGACCACGCAATCGGCCGGCAGGTGCAGGCGCAGCAGACCGATGCTGTCGTAAGGTGACGGCGAGTTGAGTGGCACTTCGATGACCCGCAGGCCGGCCTCGTACAGCACATCACCGATGGCTGGCGCTTCTTCGGGGCGCAGGCCGCGCAGGATGGCAATCAGGCCGTTGCTTTTGAGTGCTTGCTGAAACATGTCAGACCTCACGGATCAAGGATACGGAAGTGGCCGCCAACAGGCCGGCCTGCTGCGCCACCTGCCAGAGGCCGCGCTCGGTGGCCTGCTCGGCCAGTGTTACCGTCGGGAATTCACACAGCGCCAGCGCACACTGGTAGCGCTGGCATAACGCATCGCTGCCGATCAGCACGACGGCGGGCAGGACCGCGGCCTGGCGCTGCAAGAGGTGGCTCAGGGCAGCCAGCTCATGGCCGATCAGCAACCCGGAGAGGTAGTCAGGCTGGGCACTGGCCGACAATTGCCCGGTCAGGCCCAAGGTGCGGCAACTGAAGATGGTTGACAGCGGACCGGCAGCCCCTTCGCCGGACCGGGCCACGGCCACGCCGCGCTCGAAAGCCTCGACATCCAGCGAACCGGCCGATTGCATGGTGCGGCCCAGCAAGGTGTGCGCACACAGCGCCGCATAGACCTCGCCGGTCATGAAGGTATCGAAGTGAACAATGCGCCCCTGGACCATTTGCACCCACTTGCTGTGACTGCCAGGCAGGCCGATCAGCAGGGGCTGGGTGTCATGGGGTCGTTCAACCTGTCCGGCCAGCACGCCGAGCACCTGCGTTTCTTCGCCACGCATGACGTTGGGCAGGGCCGAATTCTGGATCACGCCGGGAATGATATGGACATCGATGCCGCGCAGGCTGCGCACCTTCACCAGTGCGGCGCTGAGGCCATCGACACTGGCCGGCGTGGCCTGATACGGCGCTTCGTGCCAGCCCTGAGCGCTGCCGACCATGCCACAGGCAATGACGGGCAGGTACGGCTGAGCATCGAGCCAGTCGCCACATGCCTGCTCGAACGCCAGCTCAAAGCCGTCGCTGCAGAGCTGCCCGGCCACAGGGGCTGGCAGGGTCGGTAATTGCATGATGCCCGCGCTCAGGGAGCGTTGTTCCAGGACCCGGCCCTGTTCACCGAGTCGATAAGCCCGGAGGGAGGTGGTTCCCCAGTCGAGTGCGATCAGTTGCGCCTGCATTGCTTCACCTTTTGTTTTTCTAAGTGACTGCGAGGCGGACTATAAACCTGACCCAGGTAAAATCTCAATATATAAATATTAATCCCATATATAGGGATATTAATTAGAGCATCCGAATACCAGATGCCGAGCAATTGCCAGCCAGCGCTGCCCCGGCCATACTCCTTGCCCATCCAGCCCAGCCTGCCCGTCGGTCAAACCGAGGGTGGTAACGTGCCTGAAGCCGCCCCCCCTTCGCTCCACCCTCTCTTTCGTTGACCTGCATGCGGCTTCCTCCTGGCTGGCATTCCGTTTTCGGCCGCTCATCTCCCTCAAGTTCAAGGACATGTGCCATGAGACGTTTTCTGGTGCTCGACAGCTTTCGCGGGCTGTGTGCGTTGGCCGTGGTGATTTACCACTCTCACATCCTGCAAGGCTTCAGCGAGTGGCTGTTTTTCAGGAACGCCCATGTACTGGTGGCGTTCCTCTTTGTGCTCAGCGGTTTTGTGATCAGCCATGCCTATGCCGGCAGGCTCCAGTCGCGCCAGCAACTGGGACGGTTCGTGACCTCACGAACCTGGCGGATCTACCCGCTGCACCTGGCCATGCTGCTGGCCGCCATCGGCCTGGAATGCGCCAAGGTGCTGGCTGAACATCTGGGCGTGCCGTTCGGCAGTGACAGCTTCAGTGGTCCACGGGCGCCGGAACAGATCCTGCCCAATCTGCTGCTGATCCAGTCGTGGTGGCCGGGCTTCGATGCCATGTCGTTCAACTACCCCGCCTGGAGCATCAGCGTCGGGTTCTATCTGTACATGCTCTTCGGCTTTATCCGCCTGGCGCTCCCGGGCAAGGCCAGGTACGCCTTTGGTTTGCTGGCACTGGGCATCCTTGTTGGCCTTTACCCTGAGTTGGGGCTATCCAGCAAAAGGCTGATGCAGGGCATTGGCTGCTTTTTTGCCGGCTGCCTGACCTACACGCTGTACCAGAAATGGCCGGCTCTGTACCTTGGCATCTGGCAGGCCAGTCTTCTGGAATCAAGTGCATTGGGCGCGACAGGGTTGGCGATCACTTATGCCAGCAGCGAACAGCAATGGGGCGTGGCGCTGCCGTTCTGCCTGGTCGTGGGCCTGTTTGCCTTCGAGGCCGGCTTAGTGTCCAGAGCCTTGCGCGCAGCTCCGTTTATCTGGCTGGGCACGCTGTCCTGTTCGATCTACCTGACCCATGCGCTGGTGCTCATGCTGTTGTCGATCAGCGCCAGCCTGGCAGAGAAGTTCACCGGCCGGGCACTGACCGTGCAGCACGAAGGCAGCGATGGCATGCACCGTTATTTCAGCTCGGGCAGCGCCATGGGCGACAACTCATTTCTGTTGCTGCAGGTGGCGTTGGTGCTGGGGGTGTCAATGCTGACCTGGCGCTTCATCGAGCAACCCGGCATTGCGCTGGGCAAGCGCTTGAACGCGCCCCGTGCGGCGGCCAGTGGCAAGCCGGCCACCTGAACGCCGGGTACAAAAAAACCGCCGGCGAAGGCGGTTTCCTTGTTGATGCATACAGCCGCTCGAAACTCAGCGCTCCAGCAGGATGCGCAACATGCGGCGCAGCGGCTCGGCCGCGCCCCACAGCAGCTGGTCGCCTACGGTAAAGGCCCCCAGGTATTGCGAGCCCATGTTCAGCTTGCGCAGACGGCCGACCGGCACGCTCATGGTGCCGGTCACCGCCGTCGGGCTCAGTTCCTTGATGCTGGCTTCGCGGTGGTTCGGCACCAGCTTGACCCAAGGGTTGTGCTGGCTGATCAAGCCTTCGATGTCCGCAATCGGCACATCCTTGTTCAACTTGATGGTCAGCGCCTGGCTGTGGCAGCGCATGGCACCGATGCGCACGCAGATGCCATCGACCGGGATCGGGCTCTTGAAGCGCCCCAGGATCTTGTTGGTCTCGGCCTGGGCCTTCCACTCTTCGCGGCTCTGGCCGTTCGGCAGCTCCTTGTCGATCCAGGGAATCAGGCTGCCGGCCAGCGGCGCGCCGAAGTTCTCGGTCGGGAACGCATCACCCCGCATGGCGTCGGCCACCTTGCGGTCGATGTCGAGGATGGCGCTGGCCGGGTTGGCCAGGTCATCGGCCACCGAGGCGTTGACCGCGCCCATCTGGCGGATCAGCTCGCGCATGTTCTGCGCGCCGGCACCCGAGGCCGCCTGGTAGGTCATGGCCGTCATCCACTCGACCAGACCGGCTTCGAACAGCCCGCCCAGGCCCATCAGCATCAGGCTGACGGTGCAGTTGCCACCGATGTAGTTCTTGGTGCCGGCGTCCAGCTGCTGGTCGATGACCTTGCGGTTGACCGGGTCCAGCACGATCACGGCATCGTCCTGCATGCGCAGGCTGGAAGCGGCGTCGATCCAGTAACCCTGCCAGCCGGCTTCACGCAGCTTGGGGAACACCTCGTTGGTGTAGTCGCCGCCCTGGCAGGTCAGAATCACGTCGAGGGTTTTCAGCTCTTCGATGCTGTACGCATCTTTCAGAGGCGCCACGTCCTTGCCCACCGATGGCGCGGTGCCACCGACATTGGAGGTGGTGAAAAACACCGGCTCAATGAGGTCGAAGTCCTGTTCTTCACGCATCCGCTGCATGAGCACGGAACCGACCATGCCACGCCAACCGATCAGACCTACACGTTTCATCGCAACACCTTAACTAAAAGTGGGACCGCCGCCGCGCCTCTGGCGAATGGCGGCGGGCCAGAGAGATTACAGATTTCGCAGCGCGGCGACTACCGCATCGCCCATTTCGACGGTGCCGACCTTCTGCTTGCCATCCGACCAGATATCGCCAGTGCGCAGGCCCTGATCCAGGACCACGCTGACGGCCTGTTCGATGGCATCGGCGGCGGCGGCCTGGTTGAAGGTGTAGCGCAGCATCATCGACACCGACAGGATGGTCGCCAGCGGGTTGGCAATGCCCTGGCCGGCAATGTCCGGCGCCGAACCGTGGCAAGGCTCGTACATGCCCTTGTTGTGGGTGTCCAGCGACGCCGACGGCAGCATGCCGATGGAGCCGGTGAGCATCGAGGCCTGGTCGGACAGGATGTCGCCAAACAGGTTGTCGGTGACGATCACGTCGAACTGCTTGGGCATACGCACCAGTTGCATGGCCGCGTTGTCGACGTACATGTGGCTCAGCTCGACGTCCGGGTAGTCCTTGGCCACCTGTTCGACCACTTCACGCCACAGCTGGCTGGAGGCCAGGACGTTGGCCTTGTCGACCGAGCACAGCTTCTTGCCACGCACGCGGGCCATGTCGAAGCCGACACGGGCGATGCGGCGGATTTCGCTTTCGCTGTACGGCAGGGTGTCGTAGGCCTGGCGCTCGCCGTTTTCCAGCACGCGGGTGCCGCGTGGCGCACCGAAGTAGATGCCACCGGTCAGCTCGCGCACGATCAGGATGTCCAGGCCGGCGACGATTTCCGGCTTCAGGCTGGAAGCCTCGGCCAGTTGCGGGTAGAGGATCGCCGGACGCAGGTTGCCGAACAGGCCCAGTTGCGCACGAATCTTCAGCAGGCCGCGCTCAGGGCGGATGTCACGCTCGATGGTGTCCCATTTCGGGCCGCCCACCGCACCCAGCAATACGGCATCGGCCGTGCGGGCGCGCTCCAGGGTTTCATCGACCAGCGGCACGCCATGCTTGTCGATGGCCGCGCCACCGATCACGTCATGGCTGAGCTCGAAGCCCAGGCTGTATTTGTCGTTGGCCAGCTCCAGCACCTTGACCGCTTCGGCCATGATTTCCGGACCAATGCCGTCGCCTGGAAGAATCAGAATCTGCTTGCTCATAACATCCTCGGGGTTAGGGTCGCCGCGCCGGTGCCCGTTCAGGGGGCACCGGCCACGGTCAAAAACTTATCGCTCGGCCCACAGTACCAGCACATCGGTACTGAACGAGCCGTCCTGCTCAATCTCGAAATAATCGCGCACTTCGCGCCCCATGGCCTGTTGCAGCTCACGGATCGCCACGCGCAGCGCTTCGGGGGTGCGCATGCGCGTCACCCACGAGGCAAATTCCAGGTGCAGCCGCTGGCGCGTGTGGCTGCGGGTAAACAGGCCGGCCTCGCTGACCTGTTGCAGCCATTCGGCGGCTGAATAGTCGCGTACATGGCTGGTGTCGCGCAGCACTTCCACGGTTTGCAGGTAGGTGTCCAGCAGCGGGCTGCCCGGCGACATCACATCGATGAACGCCGCCACCCCGCCTGGCTTGAGCACCCGCCGCACTTCACGCAGGGCCAGGCCCAGGTCGCTCCAGTGGTGCGCCGAATAACGGCTGAAGACAAAATCGAACTCGGCCTCGGCAAACGGCAAGCGCTCGGCCGGGCCACAGACGGTACGAATATTGTCCAGGCCGCGTTCGCGGGCGGCGGCCTGGACCACATCAAGCATCTGTTGCGACAGGTCATAGGCCACCACTTCGCCCACAGCGGCGGCGACATTAAAGCTGACGTGCCCGGCCCCGCAACCCAGGTCCAGCACGCGCGCCTGGCGCTGGCCCTGGACTTCGGCCTGCAGGAGTGCGAATTCGCGGCCCTGCGCATGCACGGCGCTGCTCAGGTAGGCGCTGGCCTGTTCGCCGAACTGGCGCTGGACGACATCAGTGTGAGGGGCCTGGGTCATGTTGGTATACCTTGTGTGGGGGTTTACGCAGCCATGGCCGCGCCTGCGTTATCCGCAGGAGCAGCCGGGCGTCGATCCACCTGTGCCTTGTCAGGGCCTGGCACGCATCAGTCGCGAAACAGCCATGGCTGACTTGCGCGATGCTTGCTTTCGAAGGTCGCAATGGCGTCGGCATCGACCAGCGTCAGGCCGATGTCGTCCAGGCCGTTGAGCAGGCAATGCTTGCGGAACTCGTCCACCTCGAAGCTCAGCACCTTGCCGTCAGGACGGGTCACGGTCTGGGCCTGCAGGTCGATGTTCAACTGGTAGCCAGGCTCGGCCTCGACCTGCTTGAACAACTGATCGACCTCGTCTTCGGACAGGATGATCGGCAGCATGCCGTTCTTGAAGCTGTTGTTGTAGAAGATGTCGGCATAGCTGGGCGCGATGATGGCGCGGAAACCGTACTCTTCCAGCGCCCACGGTGCGTGCTCGCGGCTGGAGCCGCAACCGAAGTTTTCCCGGGCGATCAGGATGCTTGCACCCTGGTAGCGCGCATTGTTGAGCACAAAATCATGGTTCAACGGACGCTTGGAGTTGTCCTGGTACGGCTGGCCCACGTCCAGGTAGCGCCATTCGTCGAACAGGTTCGGGCCGAAGCCGGTGCGCTTGATCGATTTCAGAAACTGCTTGGGAATGATCTGGTCGGTGTCGACGTTGGCACGATCCAGAGGTGCCACAAGGCCGTTGAGCTGGGTAAAGGCTTTCATGCTGGGCTCCTCAGTGCTGAATCAGTTCGCGAACATCGATGAAACGGCCGGTCACGGCAGCGGCGGCGGCCATCGCCGGGCTGACCAGGTGGGTGCGGCCACCGGCGCCTTGGCGGCCTTCGAAGTTCCGGTTGGAGGTGGAAGCGCAATGCTCGCCGGCACCCAGGCGATCAGGGTTCATGGCCAGGCACATCGAGCAGCCTGGCTCACGCCACTCGAAACCGGCCTCGATGAATACCTTGTCCAGCCCTTCCTGCTCGGCCAGTGCCTTGATCAGACCGGAACCCGGCACCACGATGGCCTGCTTGATGGTCGAGGCCACTTTGCGGCCCTTGGCAATCTCGGCGGCGGCGCGCAGGTCTTCGATCCGCGAGTTGGTGCACGAGCCGATGAAGACCCGGTCCAGCTTGATGTCGGTGATCGGCTGGTTGGCCTGCAGGCCCATGTATTTGAGGGCGCGCTCGATGGAGCCGCGCTTGACCAGGTCCTGCTCCTGGGCAGGGTCCGGCACGTTCTGGTCGACGGCCAGGACCATTTCCGGGGAGGTGCCCCAACTGACCTGTGGTTTGATCTGTGCGGCATCGAGTTCAACCACGGTGTCGAACACGGCATCGGGGTCCGAGACCAGGTCCTTCCAGGCGTCGACGGCCTTGTCCCAGTCGGCGCCCTTGGGCGCGAACGGACGGCCCTTGACGTAGGCGATGGTCTTTTCATCAGTGGCCACCATGCCGACACGGGCACCGGCCTCGATGGACATGTTGCAGATGGTCATGCGGCCTTCGACCGACAGGTCGCGAATCGCGCTGCCGGCAAATTCCATGGCATGACCGTTGCCGCCGGCAGTACCGATCTTGCCGATCACGGCCAGCACGATGTCCTTGGCGGTGACGCCGAACGGCAATGTGCCCTCGACGCGCACCAGCATGTTCTTCATTTTCTTGGCCACCAGGCACTGGGTGGCCAGTACGTGCTCGACCTCGGAGGTGCCGATGCCGTGGGCCAGTGCACCAAAGGCGCCGTGGGTCGAAGTGTGCGAGTCGCCGCAGACCACGCTCATGCCCGGCAAGGTGGCGCCCTGCTCGGGGCCGACGACGTGGACGATGCCCTGGCGCGGGTCGTTCATCTTGAATTCGGTGATGCCGTACTCGTCGCAGTTGTCGTCCAGGGTCTGGACCTGCAGGCGCGAGACTTCATCGGCAATGGCATTGATACCGCCCTTGCGCTCGGCCGTGGTCGGCACGTTGTGGTCGGGGGTGGCGACGATGGAGTCGACCCGCCATGGCTTGCGACCTGCCAGGCGCAGGCCTTCGAAGGCTTGCGGCGACGTCACTTCGTGGATGATATGGCGGTCGATGTAGATCAGCGACGAGCCATCGTCGCGCTGCTTGACCACATGGGAATCCCACAACTTGTCGTAAAGCGTTTTGCCAGCCATCAGCCATCTTCCTCATCAGCGTCTTTCTATGCCTTGGGTGATCAAGAATGCTCGATGACCCCTTGGCTTGTGCGGACAATGCTATGGAATATGCTTAAATAACTCAAATTCATAATTTTTATGCTTTGGATAACCAACTGGAATCCGTTGCCATGGACCTCGCCAATCTCAACGCTTTTATCGCCATTGCTGAAATCGGCAGTTTTTCCGGGGCCGGCGAACGCCTGCACCTGACTCAGCCGGCGATCAGTAAACGCATTGCCGGGCTCGAACAGCAACTGAACGTGCGCCTGTTCGATCGCCTGGGCCGCGAAGTCAGCCTTACCGAGGCCGGCCGGGCGCTGTTGCCACGCGCCTATCAGATCCTCAATGTGCTTGATGACACCCGGCGCGCCCTGACCAACCTGACCGGCGAGATCAGCGGCCGCCTGACCCTGGCCACCAGTCACCATATCGGCCTGCACCGCTTGCCGCCGGTGCTGCGCACGTTTACCCGGCGCTACCCACAGGTGGCGCTGGACATTCAGTTTCTGGATTCGGAGATTGCCTACGAGGAGATCCTGCACGGCCGTGCCGAGCTGGCGGTCATTACCCTGGCCCCTGCCCCGCACGCCCTGGTGCGCGCCGTGCCGGTCTGGGATGACCCGCTGGATTTTGTCGCCGCTCCCGAGCACCCGCTGGCCAATAGCGGGTCGGTGAGCCTTGAAGACATCGTGCGTTACCCGGCGGTGTTTCCAGGGGGCAACACCTTTACTCATCATATTGTCAGTGGTTTGTGCGAGGCACGCGGGCTGAAACCGGATATCGCCATGAGCACCAACTACATGGAGACCATCAAGATGATGGTCTCCATTGGCCTGGCCTGGAGCGTGCTGCCGCGCACCATGCTCGACGAGCAGGTGGCGCGCATCCCGTTGCCGGGTATCCAGCTCAATCGCCAACTGGGCTACATCCTGCACACCGAGCGTACGCTGTCGAATGCAGCGAAGGCGTTCATGGCCCTGCTGGATGCCGAGACCCTTCCTGCTGTCACGGACGCTGCAACGACTTGACAGGCTTACTTCAAAAAGAAGCCCCAGGCCGTCTCTCCTGCATTGAGAATAGGCAGGGTCGAGGCCTCCAGGAGAATACTGGTGTCGACCAATCCGGTGGTCTCGCCGCTGTCAGGGAGATACGCCATCCGCAGCAGCAGTGGTAATCCATATTTAACCTGCAATTCGACATCACGGGCCCACACCCTGCGCTCGCGCACGGCGCCATCGGTGTCATCCGGAAAACTCAGCTTGAGGACCCCGCCATTCATGCGGGCCATGGTCTGCCATTCCTGCACACTCGGAATCCGCAGGGCGCCTCCAAGGTAGCGGGCGGCCATATCATGCAGCACACCATAGGTGTTGAAGCCCCCAGACAGTATATTCAAGGCGTAGACACCCGAAACCAGAACCCTGTAGGTCACTGTGGCGCCGTCCATGTCGGTCACAGTGATGGTCGTCACGCCATTACCGCGGGCCGACACCTTGCCAGAGCTGGCATCGACCTGCGCCACCTCAGGATTGCTCGAGGTGTAGCGGTACGGCGGCTTGCCACCTGTCGCCGTGCGGTATTTCCAGCTTTTATCCGGCGGATTGGCCCGGTAGGCGTCGTCAACCAAGGCAAAGAAGCCGCCAAGGTTGAGATCCCGGGCATCGATACTCAGGGCCGCCCCGGGCGCAGTGCCGGCCTGCCTGACGTCCACTTCGCAGGGGCTAAAGGACACCGCTTCGCTTTCATCAATGTCGGCATCCCAGGCCACCTTGAAAATGACCTTGAGCCGGCTGCCACTTTTGAGCGTGGCCAGTTCGCTCTTGGCAATTGCAACGCTCAACCGGCCTTGCACGGCAGCATCGGGTATCAACTCGGCAATGCGAGGCGTCAGCACAAACGGCTGGTTGGCCGTGGTCGTACCTTCCAGCCGCAGCCAGTACCGCTGTCCGGGCGCGATCAGCGGCCATTTTTCGACAATGACCGTCACCGGATCCGTTGCACTGGCCAGATCCAGCACGCCCTGAGGCGCCTGCAGGATCCGAGGGGTGGGCAATTCCGATTTGTAGAAACCAAGCTCATGGATCAACGTTTCAGGCGAGTACAGGACCGCGGCCTGCCCTGTACGTGTCACTTCATAAGATACCAATACCTCCCAATTCACCGAGTAGGCAACGGCACTGGCCGGTACGGCCACCTTCAGCGGACCCACAACACTGACCCTGACCGGCTCCAGCACGGGTGTTCCAGGGCCGGGACCGCCATTCCAGGACACCCTGACCAGGTCACCGACCTTCATGTCCGGATAGACCGGAACATGAATCGTTGCGCCCTGAAGTGCATCCATAGGGTCGAGGACATCGTCCTCGTCGGCCTGCAGGACGCTGGGTGCCAGCAATTGATCGCCGGTCAAAGGCCCGACCCTGATCACAGTAAAGGGCGACTCAAGGTGTTCTTCCTCACCGCCGACCCAGCGCTTGATCACATAAAAGAGTGATGCCCGCTTGCCCGTGGCGGCCTGGACCTGGATCGGGTCGACCGTAAAACTCAGGTCGGCATCCACGTTCTCCTGCGTCACGGTCTGGACGCCCACCACGTACTTTTCCGACGCCCCTTCGATGCTCCAGTAGACACTCACCTCATCGCCCACCTGCGTGGAGGCAAAAGGCACTACCAGCGTTGCCGAATCGCCTGTCGAGGTGGTGTCCAGCCAGCCATTCTGTGCCTGTAACACCTGGATGACACCCATGCCACCCGACTCGGCAAACGCGTCCTGTTCTTGTGCATTGCCAATGAAAAACATTAACTCCGGGGAACGCAGCACCACGGAGCGCCCATTGATCAACCGGGTCAGGGTGTAATAGACCTTGACCAGCCGCCGGGCATTGACCTGCAGGACACTGTTATTGATTTCAAACTTCAGGTCGGCATTGACGTTGCGCGCCGAGACCGGAAAACGATCCCTGAAACTGCCCAGCTCGCCCGCCCCCACCCAATACAGCGTGACCATATCGCCAACCAGGGTCGCCCCCGAAGGAATATGCACATATAACTTCGAGGCCAGTGCCTCCAGCTCCAGACGCCCCGCTTCAAGCTCGTTGATCACAGGTGGCAAGGCCGCCAGGCTGGGGCCGATTCGATACGCGGTCGAGGGTGATACATAGCTTCTTTCAGGCGTACCACGATAGACGATGTAATGAACGGTGATGACATCGCCAGTCAGGTTGGCCAGGTCGCCCCCAGGCCAGTGAATCTCGAGGGGATGCCCCAGCATGCTGGCGCTCACCGCAACTTCCTGCACTGCAAGGCCATTGCGGTAGACCTCGACGAAATCCCCCAACTGCATGTCCGGGTAATCGATTTTCACGCTGGCGTAACGCTGACCGTCAGTTCCTGACAACCTGGCGGTGTCCAGCGAATCACCCTCTGCCTCGGCAATGACGGGTTTATGCAAGTCCAGCCCGTCAAGATAGAGCTGCACCACACCCGAATGCTGGATCTTGCCTGGCGCGTCAGAGTTTGCGCCCCGTGTAATCTGGTAGCTGACAGAGGCCGTGCTGCCTGCAAGGGCCTTGACCTTGTCGCTGGGCACGCGAAATTCAAATGCCTGGGCCGGGACCTGGTTAAGTACCTTGATCGCCTGCGACCAACTGACATTCGCGCCATCGAGGCCTTGCCCCTGCCACGAAATATCGATTTCATCACCGTCGGCAAAGTTGGCATGTTCAATCGTCGTGCCATCGGTGCCGTAGAACAACGTCGTGGCACTGACCAACAGGACCAGGTCTCGATCCCCCAACGTGCCAAGGCTGACGACAGGTTCTTCGACCCCATCGTTATTGATATCCACCGATTCCATCAACTCGACCAAGGGGTCGGCGATAAGTTGCTCCGACGCTTTGTATTCAGTTGTCATGATCCATTCCTTTGGGGTTGACTGATAAACAGGCTGCTGTCGAATTCCATTCATGGGCAGCCAAAAAAGAACAGCATGTCCATCAAGGCAAGACAAACAGTCCCTGATCAAAGGCACTGGCATAGATGACAGGTGCGCACTCGAAAAATGACCCAGGGGGGCTCAAAGATGAGCGCAGTTGCCTTAAAAGCGCATTATTCAGTCGCCCGCTGGCCATCACTGCCTTGACCGCAAGCCGCTTGATCACATCGGATGCGCCCAGCGCCCGTTTACACCCGCGCCAATAACCGGGTATATGATGCCGGTCAGCCGGATCCGGGCGCTTGACAGGCATACAGCCCGATCGCCAGCTAGGCTACATCCTGCACACCGAGCGCACCTTCTCGACTGCCATACAGGCTGTCATGGCGCGGCTCGATGCAGAGACACGACCCTCGCGACCCGAGGGCTGCTGGACGCAGAACGATCGTTTTACCGGCTTTTTCATTCAGGCTCGTGATCCCATGCCCAACCCCGTGGACAGTAATTCTCTGCAGTTGTCCGATCAACGCCGTGAGGCCGATGGCGTGCAACAACTGGAACAGGCGCTGCAGCACACCCGCGAGCAGTTGCAATGGGTCCTGGAGGCGGCCAGCATGGGCACCTGGGACTGGCACCTGCCCAGCGACATGCTGGAGGCTTCGCCCCGCGCCGTGCAATTGCATGGCTTGCCGGCACAGGCCTGGCAGCAGCCCAGCGCGGCTTTTTTCCAGCGTTTGTCCGCCGAAGAACGCAAACGTCTGCTGGACCTGTACAACGCCTGGCTCGACGGCCAGGAAGATCATCTACAGGCCACCTATTGCCTCGACCTGCCCGATGGCAGCACGCGCTTGCTGGAAACCCGTGTGCACCTGTATCGCGACGCACAAGGCGCGCCGCTGCGCCTGTTCGGCACCCTGCTCGACATCACCAGCCAGCAGGCCCAGGCCAGCCTGGACGCCACCCGCGAGAAATTCACCAAGGCGTTCTACTCAAGCCCCGACTCGATCACCATCACCGAACGTCACAGCGGGCGCTATCTGGAAGTCAACGACGGTTTCTGCCGCCTGACCGGCTATGCCATGGACGAGGTGGTGGGCCGTACCGCCCATGACATCAACATCTGGGGCAGCGTCGAGCAGCGCCTGCAAATGGTCGAGTACCTGCAACAGCATGGCCGCATCCACCATCGGGAAATGCTCGGGTGCAACAAGCTCGGGGATGCGCTGGTGCTTGATGTCTGCGTCGAGCCGCTGGTCCTGCACGATGTCGACTGCCTGCTGATGACCGCCCGGGATATCACCCAACTCAAGAGCGCCCAGGCCCAGATCCAGCACCTGGCCTATCACGACTCATTGACCAATCTGCCCAATCGCGCCCTGCTCACCGATCGCCTCAACCAGCAGATCGCCCTGCTCCGCCATCACAACCTGCGTGGCGCGCTGATGTTTCTCGACCTGGACCATTTCAAGCACATCAACGATTCGCTCGGCCATCCCGTGGGCGACAGTGTGCTGAAGATCGTCACCGCGCGCCTGGAGGCCAGTGTGCGTCAGGAAGACACGGTGGCACGCCTGGGCGGCGACGAGTTCGTGGTGCTGATCAGCGGCCTGGAAGGTACGCGCAAACAGGTGACCGAGCAGGTCCGCCAGCAAGCCGATACACTGCGCGAACTGCTGGCCGAGCCGATGTTCCTTGATGGCCACCGCCTGCAGGTCACCCCCAGCATCGGCATTGCCCTGATTCCCGACCACGGCACCAACACCGCCGACCTGCTCAAGCGCGCCGACATCGCGCTGTATCGGGCCAAGGATTCGGGGCGCAACACCTCACAGCTGTTCCACCACAGCATGCAAAAGGCGGCCAGCGACCGTCTGCGCCTGGAAAACGACCTGCGCATGGCGCTGGTGCGCAATGAATTCTATTTGTGCTACCAGGCCCAGGTGGATGCCCGCGACCAACGCATCATCGGGGCCGAAGCCCTGCTGCGCTGGCATCATCCCGAGCATGGCCTGCTGGCGCCCTCGCAATTTGTGCCGGTGCTCGAAGAAAGCGGCATGATCCTGGAGGTGGGCAGCCGGGTGCTGGAGCAGGCCTGTCAGGCCTGCAGCCTGCTGCTGCGTCAAGGGCTGATCGAAAGAAACGACTTCAGGATGGGCGTCAATATCAGCCCGCGCCAGTTTCACCAGAACGACTTCGTCGAGCGCATCGAGCACACCCTGCAAACCTTCCAGTTGCCCGGCAACATGCTCAAGCTGGAAATCACGGAAAGCATGGTCATCCAGAGCATGGACGACACCATCACCAAGATGCTGCGCCTGAAAAAACTGGGCATCAGCTTTGCCATGGACGATTTCGGCACCGGGTATTCGTCGCTGACGTCACTCAAGCGCCTGCCGATCGACACCCTGAAAATCGACCAGTCGTTCGTACGTGATGCCACCACCGACCCCAACGATGCCGAGATCATCCGCGCCATCACGGCCATGGCGCAGAGCCTGAACCTGCATGTCATCGCCGAAGGTGTCGAAACCCCCGAGCAACTGGCGTTTCTGCAACAGTCGGGCTGCCATGTCTATCAGGGCTATCTGTTCAGCGAGCCACTGGAAGACCCGGCCTTCGAAGCCTTGCTGCGCTTGCAGGGGCACTTGCAGGAGAACGTCTCAAGGCGTTGACTGCAGCTCGCAACCGAGCAACCTGCCGACCCGTGCGCAATCGGTCTCACGGCGCAACAGGTCGAACATCACGGTGGCCTCGGGGTAGCTTTTGGTCAGCAGCGCCAGCCATTGTTTGAGCCGGCCCGGTGCCTGCAAAGGCGTCAGCTTGACCAGGCAGGCGGCCCAGAACAGGCGCAGCATGGGCTGCAGCTCGGCCCAGGTGAGTGGCTCGACGACCTCACCGCGTGCCACGGCGGCGATTTGCCGGGCAAGGTCGGGCCTTGCCACCAGGCCACGGCCCAGCATGATGTCCTTGGCACCGCACACCGCTTTGCAGCGCTGCCAGTCTTCGACACTCCAGATCTCGCCATTGGCGACCACCGGGACCTTGACCACTTCCTGAATGCGCGCAATCCATTCCCAGTGCGCGGGCGGCTTGTAGCCATCAAGTTTGGTGCGCGCATGCACCACGATCCGCGCCGCACCGCCATCGACCAGCGCACGGGCGCAATCGAGGGCCTGGTCGGTATTTTCATACCCCAGGCGCATCTTGGCGGTGACTGGAATGGAGACCGGCACGGCACGGCGCACCTGGTTGACGATGGTGTGCAGCAACTCAGGCTCGCGCAGCAGGATCGCACCGCCCCGGGAGCGGTTGACGGTCTTGGCCGGGCAACCGAAGTTGAGGTCCAGTACCGGGGCACCCAGTTCGCAGGCAAAGGCGGCGTTTTCCGCCAGGCAGCCTGGATCGGACCCGAGCAATTGCACATGCATCGGCACGCCAGCGGCGGTTCTGGCGCCGTTGGGCAGTTCGGAGGCCAGCTTGTAGAAATAGCTGGCGGGCATCAGCCGGTCGGTCACCCGGATAAACTCGGTCACGCACCAGTCGATGCCCCCGACACGCGTCAGGACATCGCGCAGGATATCGTCGACCAGGCCCTCCATGGGCGCCAAGGCAATTTGCATGGGTCACACTCGAAAAAAAGTCCGGCAGTTTACGGCGCGCCGCCGGGAATGGGAACGCCAGCCGGGCAGATCGCCGCACCGTACCCGGCGATAAACTCATCGGGCATGCGTTTGGGGCGGCCACTGGACAGCTCGATACAGACAAAGGTGGTTTGCGCGCGCAGCAGGGTCAGGCCATCGGCGGGACGACGCAGCTGGAAGCGGCGGGTCATTTTCAGCCGCGAGTCCCAGTCGACAATCCAGGTCGCCAGTTGCAGTTCGTCGTTTTCGTAGGCGCTGGCCAGGTAATCGATTTCATGCCGGATCACCGCCATGGCGCGATCCAGGCGCCGATACTCGCTCAAGTCCAGGCCCAACTGCTGCGAATGGCGCCAGGCGCTGCGCTCCAGCCACGCGACGTAGACGGCGTTGTTGGCGTGACCCAGCCCGTCGATATCGTCGGCAGTGACATTCAGGTCGATGATGAACGGCGTTGCGAGGTCCCAGGCCATGGGTGCTCCTGCGGTGGCGGATTCGATAGACGCGCCAGTGTAGCAAGCTCAAGCACAAGCCATGGAGGGCGGGCGGCGGGAAAGCAAAACCCTGAAAAAACAAAAGGGCCATTCAATAAACGAATGACCCTTGGGCCCGCATACGCGGAAAATTGTGGCGTCCCCTAGGGGACTCGAACCCCTGTTACCGCCGTGAAAGGGCGGTGTCCTAGGCCACTAGACGAAGGGGACGCAAAACCTTCAGTCGGACTCGCCTGTTGGCGAATCTGGCAAATTGGTGGAGCTAAGCGGGATCGAACCGCTGACCTCCTGCATGCCATGCAGGCGCTCTCCCAGCTGAGCTATAGCCCCGAATTTAACGCCCTGCGGCGCAGATCAGCCTTGCGGCATCACTGGGTGAAACTGGCGTCCCCTAGGGGACTCGAACCCCTGTTACCGCCGTGAAAGGGCGGTGTCCTAGGCCACTAGACGAAGGGGACAAACCTTCTTGATGACCGGTTACCCGGTCGACTCACGGTCATTGCTGGATGACCCTGAACCTTCAAATTGGTGGAGCTAAGCGGGATCGAACCGCTGACCTCCTGCATGCCATGCAGGCGCTCTCCCAGCTGAGCTATAGCCCCACATCAGTGGACGGGGCGCATGTTAAGAGTGTTTCGGAACTCTGTCAAATTTATTTTTGAACAAAATCAAAAAAAATTTCCCATATAACAACCACTTACCGCCCTCACCCAGAAGAAACACTGGATTGATGACCGCCGGAACCCCGTTTTTACGGGGCCCGACCGCCATTACTGGCGCATCAACCGATGGTGCCCAACAGCTTTTCCCATTCCTTATTTTCTTTCTTCGACACGCCGCCCAGCAGGTCAAGCGCCTGGCGCAGGCGGAAACGGGTCAGGTCCGGCCCGAGGATTTCCATCGCATCGAGCACTGACACCGAACTGGCCTGCCCGGTGATCGCGGCAAACATCAAGGGCATGGCATCACGCAGCTTCAGTTGCAGATGGTCGACCACCGCCTGGATGGTGGCGGTGATGGCCTCCTTGTGCCACTGGCGCAGCGACTCCAGCTTCCACAACAGCAACTGCATCAATTGGCGCACCTGCTCGGGCGACAGTTTCTTGTGCTCGAACAAGGCAGGATCAGGATTGACGCCCCCGGCGAAGAAGAAACCGGCCAGCGGTGCGACCTGGCTGAACGTCTCGACCCGGCCCTGTACGTGCGGGGCGATCTGCATCAGGTACTGCGGGTTGAACGCCCATTTCTGCAAGCGGCTGGCAAATTCCTCGACCGGCAGCTCACGCAACCACTGGCCATTGAGCCAGGACAGCTTCTCGACATCGAAGATCGGTCCGCCCAGGGAAATGCGCGACAAGTCGAAGTGCTCGACCATTTCCTGCAAGGTGAACTTCTCACGCTCGTCAGGCATCGACCAGCCCATGCGGCCCAGGTAGTTGAGCATGGCCTCGGGCATGAAGCCCATGCGCTCGTAGAAGGTCACCGAGGTCGGGTTCTTGCGCTTGGACAGCTTGCTCTTGTCGGGGTTACGCAGCAGTGGCATGTAGCACAGCTGCGGCTTGTCCCAGCCGAAGTACTCGTAAAGCAGGATCAGCTTGGGCGCCGAAGGCAGCCACTCTTCGCCACGCAGCACGTGGGTGATGCCCATCAGGTGGTCATCGACGACGTTGGCCAGGAAGTAGGTAGGCAGGCCATCGGCCTTCATCAGCACCTGCATGTCCATGCGGTCCCATGGAATTTCCACGTCGCCACGCAGCAGGTCAGGCACCACGCAAACGCCTTCGCTGGGAACCTTCATGCGGATCACATGCGGTTCGCCCGCAGCCAGGCGACGCTGCACCTCATCGGGCGACAGTAACAGCGCACGGCCGTCATAACGCGGGGTTTCACCCCGCGCCTGCTGTTCGGCACGCATCTGGTCCAGCTCTTCGGCAGTGCAGAAGCACGGGAAGGCATGGCCCATCTCCACCAGCTGATCGGCGTATTTACGGTAGATGTCGCCCCGCTCGCTCTGTCGGTACGGACCGTGCGGGCCGCCGACATCCGGGCCTTCGTTCCACTCGATGCCCAGCCAGCGCAGCGCATCGAAGATCTGCTGTTCGGACTCGCGGGTCGAGCGCAACTGGTCGGTGTCTTCGATCCGCAGGATGAACTCGCCGCCGTGCTGTTTGGCAAAGCAGTAGTTGAACAAGGCGATGTAGGCGGTGCCAACATGAGGATCGCCAGTGGGCGAAGGCGCGATGCGGGTACGAACGGTGGTCATGGATAATCCCGGATAGGTCGATCAAACGACGAATCTTAGCAGGCCAGACGGCAGCTGCGTAGGACCGGCTTCAGCCGGGAAGCAGACGCTGCCAGTCCCGTGTCGCACCCTTGGCAGCCCAGGCGCCGGGCCGTCCAGCCACCCTCAAACCTTCAACAACCGCTCACGCAGCTTGGTGATCTCGTCGCGCATCTGGGCCGCGGCTTCGAACTCCAGGTCGCGGGCCAGCTCGTACATTTTCTCTTCCAGTTGACGAATGCGCTTGGTGATCTCGCTGGGCGAACGCAGTTCGTTCTCGGCACGGGCCAGCTCCTCGGCCGCCTTGGCCGCGCCCTTGCGTTTCTTGCTGCGCGCTCCCGGCACGGTGGCCCCTTCAAGAATGTCGGCCACGTCGCGCGATACACCCTTGGGCGTAATGCCGTTTGCCAGGTTGAAGGCAATCTGTTTCTCGCGGCGCCGTTCGGTCTCGCCAATGGCCCGCTCCATCGAACCGGTCATCTGATCGGCATAGAGGATGGCCCGGCCATTGAGGTTGCGCGCCGCCCGGCCGATGGTCTGGATCAGCGAGCGCTCGGAGCGCAGAAAGCCTTCCTTGTCGGCGTCCAGAATGGCCACCAGGGCCACTTCGGGCATGTCCAGCCCCTCACGCAGCAGGTTGATGCCCACCAGCACATCGAATGCCCCCAGGCGCAGGTCGCGGATGATCTCGACCCGCTCCACCGTGTCGATGTCCGAGTGCAGGTAACGCACGCGTGCGCCATGGTCGCCCAGGTAGTCGGTGAGGTCTTCGGCCATGCGCTTGGTCAGCGTGGTGACCAGCACCCGCTCGTCGACCGCCACGCACTTCTTGATTTCCGAGAGCAGGTCGTCGACCTGAGTCAGCGCCGGGCGGATCTCCACCAGCGGGTCGACCAGCCCGGTCGGCCGCACCACCTGCTCGATCACCCGCCCGGCATGCTCGGCCTCGTAGTTGCCAGGGGTGGCCGAAACAAAGATGGTCTGCGGGCTGATGGCCTCCCACTCGTCGAAGCGCATGGGCCGGTTATCCAGCGCCGAGGGCAGGCGAAAGCCGTATTCGACCAGGGTTTCCTTGCGCGAGCGGTCGCCTTTGTACATGGCACCGACCTGGGACACGCTGACGTGGGACTCGTCGATCACCAGCAACGCGTCGGCCGGCAGGTAATCGAACAGGGTCGGCGGCGGCGCACCGCTAGGCCGGCCGGACAGGTAGCGCGAGTAGTTCTCGATGCCGTTGCAGTAGCCCAGCTCCAGCATCATTTCCAGATCGAAGCGGGTGCGCTGTTCCAGGCGCTGGGCCTCAAGCAGCTTGTTGGCACCGCGCAAGTATTCCAGCCGCTCCTGCAGCTCGACCTTGATGCCCTCGATGGCCTCCAGCAGCGTTTCACGCGGGGTGACGTAGTGGCTCTTGGGGTAGAAGGTGAAGCGCGGCAGCTTGCTGATCACCTCGCCGGTCAGCGGGTCGAAGGCCGACAGGCTCTCGACCTCGTCATCGAACAACTCGATGCGGATCGCCTCAAGGTCCGACTCGGCCGGATAGACGTCGATCACATCGCCACGCACCCGGAAGGTGGCGCGGGCAAAATCCATGTCGTTGCGGGTGTATTGCAAGTCTGCCAGACGGCGCAGCAAGGCACGCTGGTCGAGTTTGTCGCCACGGTCGATGTGCAGGACCATGCGCAAATAGGTTTCAGGGCTGCCCAGGCCGTAGATGCACGACACCGTGGTGACGATGATGGCGTCCTTGCGTTCCAGCAGGGCCTTGGTGGCCGACAGGCGCATCTGCTCGATATGGTCGTTGATCGAGGCATCCTTTTCGATAAAGGTGTCCGACGACGGCACGTAGGCTTCAGGCTGGTAGTAGTCGTAGTAAGAGACGAAATATTCCACGGCGTTATTGGGGAAAAACGCCTTGAACTCCCCATACAGTTGCGCCGCCAGGGTCTTGTTCGGCGCCAGCACCAGCGTCGGGCGCTGCACCTGGGCGATGACGTTGGCGATGCTGAACGTCTTGCCCGAGCCGGTCACGCCCAACAGGGTCTGGTGGGCCAGCCCGGCCTCGATGCCTTCGACCATCTGCCGGATGGCTTCAGGCTGGTCGCCAGCGGGTTGAAAACGCGTAACGAGCTGAAACTCGGACATAGCCTGCCTCTTGAGGTAAAAAGCGCCAGGCGCTGCGACCCTGCGCAGCGCCCGCAAGACGCCTGGTCTATTCAAATGGAGACGGGCGCGTGGCTTTTCAAGACAGCGCCAAGACCCGCTATTACAGCATTGAGGCCTGGCACCCGGCATCGTTCGGCAAGAATTTTGAAATATCCTGAAAAAACCCTGACCACCCAGTCGCCGTGCCGCACACACCTCACTATACTGACTCCCCGTTTATGCACAGCTTTGGGGCATTCGGACCGGGCGTGCATTTCCCACTCTCCCCTACTCAGAGCTGCCGCAAACAATGAGCCTGTTCTCCGCTGTCGAAATGGCCCCACGCGATCCTATCCTGGGCCTCAACGAAGCCTTCAACGCCGACACCCGCACCGACAAGGTCAACCTGGGCGTAGGCGTCTACTGTGACGAAGACGGGCGCATTCCCCTGCTGCGCGCCGTGGCCGAAGCCGAGAAGATTCGTGTCGCACAGCACGCCCCGCGCGGCTACCTGCCGATCGATGGCATCGCCGCCTATGACCTGGCCGTGCAGAAACTGCTGTTGGGCGCCGACTCGCCACTGATCGCGTCCGGCCGGGTGCTGACCACCCAGGCAGTGGGCGGCACCGGCGCGCTGAAGATCGGGGCCGACTTCCTCAAGCAGCTGCTGCCCGGTGCTGTCGTGGCCATCAGCGATCCGAGCTGGGAAAACCACCGTGCGCTGTTCGAGACCGCCGGCTTCCCGGTCCAGACCTACCGCTACTACGATGCCGCCAGCCATGACGTAGACCGCGCCGGCATGCTCGAAGACCTGCAGAACCTGCCCCAGGGCTCGATCATCGTCCTGCACGCCTGCTGCCATAACCCGACCGGCGTCGACCTGAGCCTGGACGACTGGGAAAAAGTCCTGGAAGTGGTCACTGCCAAGGGCCACGTGCCATTCCTGGACATGGCCTACCAGGGCTTCGGCAAGGGCATCGACGAAGACGCCGCCGCCGTGCGCCTGTTCGCCGATTCGGGCCTGACCTTCTTTGCCTCCAGTTCGTTCTCCAAATCGTTGTCGCTGTATGGCGAGCGTGTCGGCGCGCTGTCGATCATCACGGCGTCCAAGGAAGAAACCGGTCGCGTGCTGTCGCAGGTCAAGCGCGTGATCCGCACCAACTACTCCAACCCGCCTACCCACGGCGCGATCATTTCCGCCGCCGTGCTCAATGACCCGGCGCTGCGTGCGATGTGGGAAGAGGAACTGGGCGAGATGCGCGTGCGCATCCACGGCATGCGCAAGGCCATGGTCGAGCGCCTGGCCAACAACCCGGCCGGCCAGGACTTCAGCTTCGTCAGCCGCCAGCAGGGTATGTTCTCGTACTCGGGCCTGACCGCCGCCCAGGCCCAGCGCCTGCGCAACGAGTTCGGTATCTATGCACTGGACACCGGTCGGATCTGTGTGGCAGCCCTGAACCAGAAGAACATCGACCCAGTGTGTCAGGCCATCATGCAGGTGCTGTAACGCTCAAATAGCTGCAATCGCCCGCCAACATGCGCCGTGTTGGCGGGCTTTCATTCCTCAGGCCAGACACTTCGCTCACGCCGCAGCACCCTCCCCGACACTTCTGAAATATTTTTTTACATATTTATCGCAGCCAAGGTTGCGGGTATTTCATTCTCGTTCGTCTTTATCTAGATACGACGGCTACGTCTGCTGCAGTCACGCCGTATGCAAATACATGGAATGCGCCTTCGGGCCGCTCCACTCCGTGAATCGAGACCTCACTCCAATGTCCAAGAAATCCCGCTCAAAACTCTGGTTCCTGGTCCATAGCTGGCTGGCCTTGCCTATCTGGTTCTTTGTCCTGATCGTCTGCGTGACCGGCACCCTGGCGGTGGTCAGCAAGGAGATCATGTGGCTGGCCAACCCCGAGATGCGTGCCAATCCGCCTTCGGACGATGCGCCGCGCCTGAGCTTCGAGCAGGTGCGCAACACTATCAGGCAGAATGAACCGGACCTGCACGTCGGCTCGATTTCCCAGCCCGATGGCGAGTATTTCGCGCTCAATGTCCGCGTGACCTATCCGGACGGGCGGGCGGTTGCCGTGTACGTGAATCCTTTCAGCGGCGTGATCCAGGGCGCGACGCCCTCGTTCGATTTCCGCTTCTTCACCCGTGCCCTGCATGGCTGGTGGCTGGTGCCCTTTACCAATGGCTATTCATGGGGCTGGTACCTGGTGTCGTTCCTGGGCATCCCGATGCTGGTTTCGCTGATCACGGGACTGGTGGTCTACAAGAAGTTCTGGAAAGGGTTCTTCAAGCCCACCCTGCGCTTTAATCAGGGCTCACGCATTTTCTGGGGCGACTTCCACCGCTTGAGTGGTATCTGGTCGATCTGGTTCATCCTGGTGATTTCGATTACCGGCACCTGGTTTCTGATTCAGGCCATTCTCGGCGATAACCAGATCAGCCTGTCCAGCCGGGCGGCAGCCGCCTCGATTCTCCCGCACAGCGCCGTGCCGCTGACAGTCGATGGCAACCCGGCCCCCACCATCAGCCTGGACCGGGCCGTGCAGATTGCCCAGGAGCGCATTCCGGGCCTTGAAGCCAGCTTCATCAGCCCGCCGTCCAATGCCTACAGCAATATGAATATCGGTGGCCGCAGCTGGTATCCATTGATGTTCCAGACCGCTGAGATCAATCCCTACACCGGAGAAATCGCCTCGACCCACTTGCTGTCGGACCGCAACAAGATCGAGTTCGTCACCGAATCGATGCGCCCCCTGCACACTGGCGATTTCGGCGGCATCTGGATCAAGCTGATCTGGGCCTTTTTCGGCCTGGTACTGAGCATGATGGTTCTCAGTGGCCTGCTGATCTGGACCAAACGCACCGCCCAGGCCACCTTCAACGCCCTCAAGCGCGAAGCCAAGGCCGCCCGGCCCAAGGCCAGCCCTGCACCACAAGCAGGCCACCGCCCCGCCATGGCCAGCGAAACCGCGGAGAATGCCCTGTGAGCAAGGCTTTGACTGTCCAACCGTCCTCACTCCTGAGCCGCCTCTGGTATAAGTGGCGCTTTCATATCAACGTGCTGTTGCTGTTGATTCCGTTGGGCTTCATGCCCAGGTACTTTGCCGATGCGGCCCTGTTTCGCGGCGAAAGCGGCCTGGGCCAGCGTGAAGTCGGCACGATACAAGTCGGCCCGTGGAACATACGCCTGGCCGAGTTGCGTGAAGAAGCGCCGCGTCTGGATGGCAATCTCGGCTACATGAAAGTCTTCAATGCTTCGCTGTGCACCGAGTGCATTGACCGGATCAAGGCCACCTACCTGCGCATCGGCAAGCCGCGCAGCCTGCGCACCGCCGGGGTGATTTTCTTCGGCCCCGGCTACCGCATGGGCGCTTTCATGCAAATCCCGCCGGACACCGCCCCCGACGCCGACCTGTGGATCACCATGGAAGGCTGGGATGGCACCGTCCACCAGACCGCAATCCCCCTGTCGCAAGCCTCGCCTGCCACCGTCGCCTGGCTGAAGAAGCAAGGAGTCAAGAAATGACCAGCACTTACCTACGTCGATTTGTCACGCTGTGCCTGCTGGGCCTGAGCGGCACCGCCCTGGCGCACAACCCGATCTGCGAATGTCAGCAGGTCGACAGTGAAACCATCCGCTGCACCGGCGGCTTTTCCGACGGCAGCGGGGCCGCCGGCGTGACCCTGGATGTCATTGGCTATGACGAAACCATTCTGGTGCCCGGCAAACTGGGCGACGATTCGACCCTGACCTTCAAGAAACCGGCCGCCGAATTCTATGTACTGTTCGATGCCGGTCCCGGCCACGTCGTGGAAATCGACCAGGCGGACATCGCCTCCCGATGAATACCTCGACCCGCCAGATCGTACGCCCGGCCGGGGCCGGGCATGAAACCCTCTATGTCCTGCTGCTGTGCCTGCTGATCCTCGTGGTCGCCGCTGGCGTGGTCGGGCTGCGTGGGGAAAGCCATGAACCCGAGGCCATTGCCAGCCATCAACTCGATGCCAGGCGCGACCTGACCGCCGCCGAGCAAGGCATCTATGCCGACCTGCGCGTGACCCTGGATGAAATCCGCCTGCTGGCCCAGGAACAGGCCTCGCCGGTGACCGTGCAGCAACTGGCCGAGGACGGCTTTGCGCCATTCGCCCAGGACGCCAGCTCCGTCGCCCGTGGCGCCCACGCCTGGCGGTTGCAAGGGCAGTCCTACCTGGGGCTGAGCCAGGCACCCGAGGTGTCAGGTTCTTTCCTGCTGCGCAGCCATTCCGGCGCCGAGCCGCATGATGATGAGCCGGCGGACATCTGGCTCAACCGCACCGCCTCCGCTGCGGCACCCGCCGAGCTGAGCGACCAGGCCCTGATTGCGGCCGGCTGGAAACAGGTCGTTGCCCAATTCGATGCCGGGGTGACCCGCCAGCATCAGCACTGAACCCACGCATTCATCGCACAGAAGATCGCCTGACCATGCCCATTTCATTCAAACGCCGCCCCATGCTGCGCGTGCTGCTGGCCGGTCTGTTCGCCGCCCTGCTCACCCCCGTGGCCAGCGCCGACGCGGCCAAGCGCCTGCGCATCGGCATTACCCTGCACCCTTACTACAGCTACGTGAGCAATATCGTCGGCGAAAAGGCCGAGGTGGTGCCGTTGATTCCGGCAGGCTTCAACCCGCACGCCTACGAACCACGCGCCGAGGACATCAAGCGCATCGGCTCGCTGGACGTGATCGTGCTCAACGGCGTCGGTCATGACGACTTTGCCGACCGGATGATCCAGGCCAGCGAAAAACCGGATGTGCCGGTGATCGAGGCCAACGCCGACGTGCCATTGCTGGCCGCTACCGGCATTGCCGCACGCGGCGCCGGCAAGGTGGTCAACCCGCACACCTTCCTGTCGATCAGCGCCTCCATCGCCCAGGTCAATAATATTGCCCGCGAGTTGGGCAAGCTCGATCCGGACAACGCCAAGGCCTACACCGCCAACGCCCGCGCCTATGGCAAGCGCTTGCGGCAGATGCGTGCCGATGCCCTGGCCAGGCTGACCCAGGCGCCTAATGCCGAGCTGCGGGTCGCCACCGTGCACGCGGCCTACGATTACCTGCTGCGTGAATTCGGCCTGGAAGTGACCGCTGTGGTCGAGCCGGCCCACGGCATCGAGCCCAGCCCGAGCCAGTTGAAAAAGACCATCGACCAGTTGCGTGAACTGGATGTGAAAGTGATCTTTTCGGAAATGGACTTTCCCTCCAGCTATGTCGACACCATCCAGCGCGAGTCGGGTGTGAAGCTGTACCCGCTGTCGCACATTTCCTACGGCGAATACACCGCCGACAAGTATGAAAAAGACATGAAGGGCAACCTCGACACCGTGGTCCGTGCCATTCAGGAGAGCGGCGCATGACCGCTGCCGAACACATCCAGGTCACTCGCCAGGGGCCGGGCATCGAATTTGCCGAAGTCAGTCTGACGCTGGGCCGCACCACGATCCTGGACCGCATCAGCTTCGATGTTCACGCCGGCAGCGTGCATGCGCTGGTCGGCCCCAACGGTGGCGGCAAGAGCTCGCTGATCAAGACCCTGCTCGGCCAGATGCCGCACCAGGGCCAGCTCAGTCTGCTGTGGCCGGGCGCCCAGGGCGTGATCGGCTACGTGCCGCAGGCACTGGAATTCGATCGCGGCCTGCCGATGACCGTCGAGGACTTCATGGCTGCCATGTGCCAGCGCCGCCCGGCGTTCCTGGGGCTGTCGCGGCACTATGCCAGGCCCATTGGCGAGGCGCTGGAGCGGGTCGGCATGCAGGACAAGCGCAAACGACGCATGGGCGCGCTGTCAGGCGGCGAGCGCCAGCGCGTGCTGCTGGCGCAGGGCCTGATTCCGGCACCGCACCTGCTGGTGCTTGATGAGCCGATGTCGGCCCTCGACGAACCCGGCATCCAGGTGTTCGAGCGGCTGCTGGTTGACTGGCGCCAGAGCGGCATCACCGTGCTGTGGATTGAGCACGACCTGGAAGCGGTCAAGCGCCTGGCCGACCGGGTGACCGGACTGAACCGCCGGGTGCTGTTCGATGAGCCGGCGCAGACGGCCCTGACGCCTGAACGGCTGTTGACGCTGTTTTCAGCCCATCCACGCAGTGCCGGGAGTGCCCAGTGATGTCTTACGAAAGCTTTCGGCTGTTCATCCAGGACCTGGCCAATTCAGGCTACCTGCCCGAGTCGCTGGCCTATGGGTTCGTGCTCAACGCGCTGCTGGCCGGCATGCTGATCGGCCCTGTGCTGGGCGGCCTGGGCACGCTGGTGGTGGTCAAGCGCTTTGCGTTCTTCTCCGAGGCAGTCGGCCATGCCGCCCTGACCGGCGTGGCCATCGGCATTCTGCTGGGCGAGCCCTACACGGGTCCGTATGGCAGCCTGTTCGGCTATTGCCTGCTGTTCGGCATCGTGCTCAATTACTTGCGCAATCGCACCGGCCTGACTCCGGACACCCTGATCGGCGTGTTCCTGTCGGTGTCGCTGGCGCTGGGGGCCAGCCTGCTGCTGGTGCTGGCCGGCAAGATCAACGTGCACATCCTGGAAAACGTGCTGTTCGGCTCGGTGCTGACGGTCAACAGCAACGACCTGTTGGTGCTGGCCATTGTCGGCGCGCTGGTCATGGGCCTGAGCCTGCCACTGTACAACCGCATCATGCTGGCCAGCTTCAATCCGCAACTGGCGGCCGTGCGCGGTGTGGCGGTCAAGGTGCTGGACTACCTGTTCGTGATTCTGGTGACCCTGATCACCGTAGCAGCGGTCAAGGTCATCGGCGCCATTCTGGTCGGCGCCCTGCTGGTCATCCCGGCTGCCGCCGCACGCCTGCTCAGCCAGTCGCTCAAGGGCTTTTTCTGGGCCTCGGTGATGATCGCCACGGTCAGCACCCTGTGCGGCATCCTGATGCCCATCGTCTTTGACCTGCCGGTGCCATCGGGTGCAGCAATCATTCTGGTCTGCGGCGCGGCCTTCGCCCTGGCCGCCATTGCCCGCGGTACCCTGCCCAGCCTCAAGGGAAATATCGGATAAATGCCCACTTCAAACCTGCACCGCCTCGTTCTTGCCCTGGCCCTGGGCGGCCTGTTCAGCCACAGCGTGCTGGCCGCCCAGGCACAACCTGCTGTCCCCCAGGCCTCGGCGACCCCGGCAGCGACCAAGCCGGTACGGATTCTGGCCAGCCTGCCAATCACCTATGGCCTGGGGCAGATCCTGCTCAAGGACACCGGCGTGGTACTGGAACGCGCCGCTGCGGCCAACCTGCCAGGCTCGCGGCAGAGCGCCTATTTCACCGGACGCGGCGCCGAGGCGTTGCACAGGCTGGCCACGGATGCCGATGCGGTAATCGGCCTGCGCTCGATCTGGGGCGAAGACTCGCTGTACCCCAATGCGCGACGCAGCAATATCCGCATTGTCGAGATCGACGCGGCGCGCCCTGTAGACGGCGCCTTGCCCGGTGTCGCCCTGCAGGCCGAAACAGCCAGCGACGGCCTGAACAGCCAACCCTGGCTGGCCAGTCATAACCTGGGGCGCATGGCCGATGTGCTGAGCGCCGACCTGGTGCGCCTGGCACCCGAGGCCAGGACACGCATCGAAACCAACCTGGCAGTTTTCAAGCAGCAGTTGCTCACCCTCAGTGCCGACAGCGAAAAGCGCCTGGCCCAGGCCGACAACGTGGCGGTGGTGAGCCTGTCCGATCGCTTGAACTACCTGATCAGCGGGCTCAACCTGGAGCTGGTCGAGCGTCAGGTGCTGACCGATGAGCAATGGACATCCGCGGCCTTGCAGAAGCTGACCACCACTCTCAAGGACAACGATGTCGCCGTGGTCCTCGACCACCGCGATCCGCCCGCCCCGGTGAAGACGGCCATCAGCGCAGCCGGCAGCCAGTTGCTGGTACTGGGCAGCGAAAACGATGATCCGCTGGCCGGTCTGCAACAGGATGTCGACGCATTGCTCAAGGCGCTGAGCAAGCGCTGAATGATGACCCTGCAGGCACAAAAAAGGCGGAGTCCGCCTTTTTTTATCCCGGTCAGTGACTGGCGTGCAGCAAGGGCTGAACCTGCGGCATCGCCGAAGAATGGTGATTGAGGATCTTCCACTGCCCGTCTACCTGGGTATACAGGAAGGTGTAGCGCGCCTGGACTTCACTGACCTTGCCGTCGGCAGCGGTCAGGGTAAAGGTATAGACGCCGCTGTCCATGGCCGCCGTAGGACCCAGGCGACGGATTTCCCGGTAATTGATGCGACCGACCGGCTTGAGTGCCAGAAAGTGATCGAAGTAATCGGTGATTTGTGCCGGGGTCGCACGTACTTCGTTGGACACCGTCGGTTGCAGCACCGCATTGGTGGCATACAGACCGGTCACGCTTTTCGCGCTGCCGGTCTTGAGTGCGGCATTCCACTGATCGAACAGCCCGGCAATTTCACGCTCGCTGGCGTCGCTCGGCAGTTCGGCCACACTGCGGTACACATAAGGCGTGGTTTGCGCGGCCTGGACCAGAGGGGCACCGAGGGCCAGGGCCAGCGCAATAACTGCAACTTTCAATTTCATGACAGCACTCCTGCTCGTTGATCAGGGTGCTACTGTGCCCGGCATCAGCAAGCGGGCCATCGGCCAACCGGCGTCTTTTGCCTATGCCATTCGGCAGATAGGCAGGCACAGGCCCGACAGGTTCTAATAGCGCACGATTGTCCGCACAAGCGCCCCTGCAGGAACCCCAGACATGTCCAGCCCGCCACACGATCCGGCCAGTGCCCTGGCCATCCGCGCACAGTATCGTCAGGCGCAAAGCCGCGCCGCACGCCTGCGCCTGCTGGTGGACACCGGCCAGCAACTGACCGGCCAGCCCCCTGATACCATGCGCCAGCAAGTCTTGCAGCGCGCGTGCGCCTTCGTGGCCATGGATCACGGCCTGCTGCTGGAATGGCCTCCCGGCAAGACCGCGTGTTGCACGGCCAGCCTTGGCAGCCATGAGCACTTGGGCAGCCTGATCGCACACGCTGACACTGCATTGCGCCAGCCCGCCTGGCTGGAAGCGCCGGACACGCCGCTCAACACCGTGCTGCAATTGCCCCTGCGTGGCGCAGACGATCGCACCTTCGGCCTGTTGCTCCTGGCCAACAGCCTGCCCATCAGTGCCCCCGACAGCGAAGACATCGAGTCACTGCAATTGCTGGCCACGCTGCTGGCCGCCCATCTGGAAAACGACCGCCTGCTGCAGGCACTGATGACCCGCGAGCGCAGCATGTCGGAGCTGGTGCACCGGCTGTTCACCGCCCAGGAGGACGAGCGCAAGCGCATGGCCTATGACCTGCATGACGGCCTGGCCCAGACCCTGGCCGGCTTGCACCAGCGCCTGCAAGGCTTTGCCGGGCGCTGTCCGCCGCTGCCCGCGCCGCTGGACAACGACCTGGAAAACATCCTCGACCTGGCCCGGCACTGCGTGGGCGAAGCCCGTGAGTTGATCGGCGGGCTGCGCCCCAGCGTGCTGGACGACTTCGGCCTGTGGCGCGCCATCGACAAGGAGGCCGACCGCCTGCGCGACGCCGGTATCGACGTGCAGTGGCAGGCGCGTTCGCACGAGCGCTTGCCGGCCCCGGTGGAAATCGCCCTGTTTCGCATTGCCCAGGAAGGGATCAATAACGTCCTCAAGCATGCCGGCGCCCAGTGTGTGGAGCTTGGCCTGCAACGCCAACCCGAACAGGTTGCCCTGCACCTGAGCGATGACGGTTGCGGCTTCGATATCGACAGCCTGCAACCTCATCATCCTGCCCGCTCACTGGGCCTGGTCACCATGCAGGAGCGCGCCAGCCTGTTGGGCGGACACTTCAGCTATACCCGCCCGTCGGCGGGCGGTACATGCCTGCAGACAGTCGTGCCGCTGGCACCGGCACAAGCGGTGCGCGCATGACGACGCCCCTGCGCCTGGTGCTGGCCGATGACCATGAAGTGACCCGCACCGGGTTCATTTCCATGCTGGCCGGCCATCCCGAATTCGTCGTGGTCGGCGAGGCCTGTGACGGCCAGCAGGCGGTGGACATGTGCGTGGCCCTGCAACCGGATATTGCCATCCTCGACATCCGCATGCCGGTGCTCAACGGCCTGGGCGCCGCCCGTCTGCTGCAGCAACGCATGCCCGGTCTGAAAGTGGTGATGTTCACCATGGACGACAGCACTGACCATCTGGAAGCGGCAATCAGTGCCGGGGCCGTGGGCTATCTGCTCAAGGATGCGCGGCGCGACGAAATGATCGCCAGCCTGCAACGCGTGGCGCGTGGCGAGGAAGCCCTGAACGGAGCCGTCAGCGCCCGCCTGCTGCGGCGCATGGCCGAACGCGGCGGCCAGGCCGCACCGGCCCTGGAAACCTTGACGGCACGCGAGCGCCAGGTCCTGGCGCTGGTGGCCGGCGGGTGCAGCAACCGGGTGATCGGCGAACGCCTGGGCATCACCACCGGCACCGCCAAGGCCCATGTCGAACGGGTCATCGGCAAGCTGGGCGCGTCCGACCGCACGCAAGCGGCCGTGCGTGGCGTGGCACTGGGCCTGGTGCCCGGCCAGTGAGCCTGATGGTGCAAACGCCTGCCAGCCGCTGGGCCGACCTGCCCCTGCGCGGCAAGGCCCTGGTGGCCATTTCCCTGCCGCTGGTATTGCTGATGGGCTCGCTGGTCTTGATTTATATCACCGAGCGCCAGACCACCCGGGCCGAGGAAGATGTGCGCCGGGTGCTGCAAGTCCAGGGCGACATCCAGACCGTCCACACCCAACTGGCCGAAGCGGCTGCCAGCGTGCGCGGCTACCTGTTGACCCGGCACGAGGATTTCCTGCCAGCCTACCGGCAGGCTGGCGCTCTGATCGAAGCGGCCCGCCAGCGCCTGAACGACAACGTACGCGACCCACAGATGCGCGAACACCTGCACGCCATTGCGCCGATGATCACGACCAAGCTTGAGGGCCTGGCCGCCCTGCGCCAGCTGCAGCCGGCTGACCATGCCTCGATCTCGGCGATCCTGGTGGAGAACAAGGCCATACTGGATGAACTGCGCCGGCACATCGACACCATGCGCACCCGCGAAGACACCTTGCTGGCCGAACGCACCGCCGCCGCTGCCGCCATCCGCCAGCGCCTGCTGTTCTCGACCCTGCTCGCCGCCGGCTGCGGGTTGTTCGGTGCGATCATCGCCGTGCTGCTGCTCTCGCGCGGCATCGTCGCCCGGGTGCAGCAGGTCCAAGGCAACGCCCAACGCCTGGCGCTCGGCCAGCCGCTGTGGCCGCAGCCGCCGGAAAAGGATGAAGTGGGCCAGTTGGGCAGTCGCCTGGTGGAAGCCGGTCACTTGCTGGCCGAGCGCGAGCGCGCCCTGCGTGACAACGAGGAACGCTTGCGGCTGATCATCGACGGGGTCAAGGACTATGGCATCTTCGCCCTGGACATCCACGGTTGCGTCACCAGTTGGAACGTCGGGGCCGAACGCATCAAGGGCTATACCGAACAGGAAATCATCGGCCAGCACTTTTCCGTGTTCTACCTGCTCGATGAATGCCCGGAGCATCCGGCCAGGGCCCTGGCCGCCGCGACTCGTGACGGTCACTACATGGAAGAAGCCTGGCGCTGCCGCAAGGATGGCAGCCGTTTCTGGGCCAGCGTGGTCATCACCGCCCAATACGATACCAGCGGTGCCTTGCGCGGTTTTTCCAAGATTACCCGCGACATCACCGACCGCCGCGCCGCCGAAATCGACCTGCGCACCGCCCGTGAACAGGCCGAGCGCGCCAGCCGGGCAAAAAGCGAATTCCTGTCGCGCATGAGTCACGAGCTGCGCACGCCCCTGAACTCCATCCTGGGCTTTGCACAACTGCTGGACATGGATGGCGCCCCCGGCCAGGCCAACCATGCCAGGCATATCCTGCGCGCCGGACAGCACCTGCTGACCCTGATCAATGAAGTGCTGGACATCGCCCGCATCGAAGCCGGCCGGCTGGCCTTGAACCCGGAGCCGGTAGCGCTGGTATCGGCCCTGCAGGAAGCACTGACCCTGGTCTGGCCGATGGCCCAGGAAGCGGGTATCGAATTGAGCCCCTTGCCGGCGCACATCATTGATCAGGGCGTGCTCGCCGACCGACAACGGCTGATCCAGGTGCTGCTCAACCTGCTGTCCAATGCCATCAAGTACAACCGGCCGGCCGGCCGTGTCTGGATCGAGGTGCAGGTGCAGGCCGGACGCCTGGGTATTTCGGTCAATGACACCGGGCATGGTATTGCCACCGACAAGCTGGACCGCTTGTTCACGCCTTTCGAACGCCTTGAGGCCGACCCGCGAGTAGAAGGCACAGGGCTTGGCCTGGCCCTCAGCAAGAGCCTGTTGCACGCCATGCAGGGTAGCCTGGTGGTGCACAGCACACCCGGACAGGGCTGCCGGTTTACCTTTGAGCTGCCCGCCGCGCAGGTCCAGCGCCCGACAGCCCGCCCCCTGCACCCGCCAGTCTTGCCTGCGGCACCGGCCTTGCACAATCGCGGCACGGTGCTGTGCATCGAAGGCAATCTGTCGAGCCTGGCTCTGATCGAGACCCTGCTGCAACGTCGACCAGGCATTCGCCTGCTGTCGAGCATGCTCGGCCAACTGGGCCTGGACCTGGCCCGCCAGCATGCCCCGCAACTGATCCTGCTGGATATCGACCTGCCGGACCTGCAGGGCCTGGACGTGTTGCGCCGCCTGCGCGAGTGGCGGGCCACAGCCTCGACGCCGGTGATCATCCTGACGGCAGACGCCAGTGACGCGTGCCGCAACACCTTGCAGGCGGCGGGCGCCACCGCGATCCTCGTCAAGCCCTTGCATGTACCGGGCTTTCTCGCCTATCTGGACCAGTACTTACCGGAACCTGAATGAACGCCGACTTTCGTATCCTGATCATCGATGACCAGCGTCCCAACCTGGAGCTGATGGAGCAGTTGCTGGCCCGCGAAGGACTGCACAACGTGCTGAGCAGCAGCGAGCCGCTGCGTACCCTTGACCTGTTCAACAGCTTCGAGCCGGACCTGGTGATCCTCGACCTGCACATGCCTGAGTTCGACGGCTTTGCCGTGCTGGAGCAACTGAACCGGCGCATTCCTGCCAACGACTACCTGCCCATCCTGGTGCTGACCGCCGATGCCACCCGCGACACGCGCCTGCGCGCCCTGGCGCTGGGTGCCCGCGACTTCATCAGCAAGCCCCTGGATGCACTGGAAACCATGCTGCGTATCTGGAACCTGCTGGAAACCCGGGCGCTGTACAAAAGACTGCGGCAACTGGTGCCGAGCGAATCGATCGAATTGCTGCGCCAGCACACAGGGCCGGCGCAGCCTTGAAGCGCGGACTTATTTGATCAGCACGACCGGCACCGGTACGTCATGAATGACCCGGTTGGCCACCGAACCGAGCAGCAGACCGCCGAAACTGCCCAGACCACGGGTGCCCATCACCACGGTATCGCATTCGAGCTTCTTGACGACGACGGCAATCTGCTCGGCGACATTACCAAGATCGACATGGGTCTGATGAGCGACGCCACTGGCCTTGAGCAGTGCACTGGCCTGTTCGAGTACGCCCTTGGCCGAGTTGAACAACCCGGTCTTGACGCCCTCGATCATGTCTGGCGCCAGATAGTCGCTGTACACGATCGGGCTGGACTGGACATTGAGCACATGCACTTCCAGCGGTCGGGCCATCTGCCCGGCCAGGTTGATGACATAGTCCAGCGCATGCCGGGCATGGACCGAACCATCGAAAGGAACCAGAACCTTGTGCATGACTGCTCTCCTGCAAGTGGGTATGCCATGAACATAGTCATCACAGGGGCAGTCGGCCAGTGTGATCAGTCACTCCCTTGACCTGTGGCAATCAACGGCCCTTTTTATACCGGCTGACCGTTACGTTTTGCCTTCTGCTCTCTGATTACTGGCACGTACACGAAATGGAATACGCCTCCACGCTCAATTTAATGGGTGGTATTGATGCGATCGCCTTGCAGACAGCGTGCTGGCACCATTGCGTAGAAACAGATGGCTAGCGGCCTTCGAGCAACTGCGCCGCCTGGTCGAGCAACGCCAGGGGGCTTTCAGCCTTGTGAATATCCACCGACAACAACTGCCGAAAGCGCCGGGCGCCCGGAAAGCCCTGGGCAAGGCCCAATACATGGCGGGTAATGTGATGCATATTGCCGCCGCGACCAATGTAGTCGGCGATATAAGGGCGCAAGGCGGCCAGGGCCTCGGATCGACTGATCGGTGGCTGGCTTGAGCCGTACAACTGGCTATCGACCCCGGCCAGCAGATAAGGATTGTGGTAGGCCTCGCGCCCCAGCATCACCCCGTCGAACACCTGCAAATGCTCACGACAGTCGTCCAGGGTCTTGATGCCGCCATTGAGAATGATCTCAAGGTCCGGAAAGTCCGTCTTCAGGCGCGCTGCCACGTCGTAGCGCAAGGGTGGAATATCGCGGTTTTCCTTGGGCGACAGCCCTTCGAGAATCGCAATGCGGGCATGCACGGTAAAACTGCGACATCCGGCCTCACGCACCTGGCCGACGAAATCGCACAACTGCTCGTAACTGTCACGGCCGTTGATGCCGATGCGATGCTTGACCGTAACCGGCACGCTCACCGCATCCAGCATAGCCTTGACGCACTCGCTGACCAGCGCTGGATGTCCCATCAGGCAGGCACCGATCATGTTGTTCTGCACCCGGTCGCTGGGGCAGCCAACATTCAGGTTGACCTCGTCATAACCGGCCGCCTCGGCCAGCCTTGCACAAGCGGCCAGATCGGCAGGATTGCTGCCGCCCAATTGCAAAGCCAAGGGATGCTCGGTTTCGTTATGGCCCAGAAAACGCTCCTGATCGCCATGCAACACGGCACCGGTCGTGACCATCTCGGTGTACAGCAAAGCGTTTTTTGACAGCAGGCGCAGGAAGTAACGGCAATGACGATCCGTCCAATCCATCATCGGCGCCACGGAGAACCGTCGCGACAGCGCAGGCCTTGTAGGCTGGGGGTTTGGGGCAATATCTGGTGGCATTTTCATTGGTCGATTTGTAGCAATTTTTAGGCGTTTTTGAGGGTTTTTTTAGAGCGATTGCTACAATGTAGCAACCGTCATCAGCAATGTAGCAATCGGAAAATGGGAAGCATCACAGCACGCAAGCGCAAGGACAATTCGGTCAGCTACACCGCACAGATAAGGCTCAATCGCGATGGCCAAACAGTCTATCAGGAAAGCCAGACCTTCCACCGCAAGCAGCTGGCGCAAGCCTGGCTCAAGCGACGCGAAACTGAACTCGCCCAGCCGGGTGCGATTGAACGCGCCAACAACAAAAGCGCAACCATCACCCAGATGATCGACCGTTACCTGACTGAATACGAAACCCTGCGCCCGCTCGGCAAAACCAAGCGAGCCACCTTGAATGCCATCGGCAAGACATGGCTGGGCGAGATCGTCGATATCAAGCTGACCAGTCAGAACATCGTCGAGTACGCCCAATGGCGCATGACACCGGAGGGTGGCGGTATCCAGGCGCAGACGGTTGGCAACGATCTGGCCCATCTGGGCGCCGTACTTTCTGTCGCCAGACCCGCCTGGGGCTATGCGGTCGATCCACACGCCATGTCCGACGCTCGCAAGGTGTTGCGCAAACTGGGCATGGTCTCACGCAGCAAGGAGCGCAACCGCCGCCCAGCCCTGGATGAGCTCGACAGGCTCCTGAATCACTATGTCGAAATGCAGGCGCGCCGCAAGGGCCGAATTGATATGCCCAAGATCATTGCCTTCGCCATCTTCTCTACGCGGCGCCAGGAAGAAATCACGAGGATACGCTGGGCCGATCTTGATCACGCACGCCAGGCCGTGTTGGTACGCGATATGAAGAACCCGGGCCAGAAGATCGGTAACGATGTGTGGTGCCACTTGCCTGACGAAGCCTGGGAAATTCTGCACAGGATGCCGAAGACGGCGGACGAGATCTTTCCCTACAACTCCAGCTCGATATCAGCGTCTTTCACCAAAGCCTGTCAGTTTCTCGATATCGAAGGACTTTGCTTCCATGACCTGCGTCACGACGGCGTGAGCCGGCTGTTTGAAATGGACTGGGACATTCCGAGGGTATCGAGCGTGTCGGGGCACAGGGACTGGAACTCTTTACGACGGTACACGCATTTGAGAGGTCGATCCGATCCCTATGCCGACTGGGAGTGGCTCGACAAAATCTGATAGATCTGACTGAAGGGATGTGATGGTTGGCCAGCCGTCGTTAGCAGTCATCACATCCTGAGAAAACATGAAATTTGCTACCTCACTCATAATTTTTTTGCTGACAAACCATGTATGAGATTGCCCTCATTCTTATAGGATCCCATCCTTGCGTTCTCACCAGAGAAATCATACAAAGTATGTATTACTGAAAAATCACCCTCTTCAACTTCCTACAGCCCTGTAAAACACCGAACTTGAACAGCGCACCAATAAAAAGCCTGAAACAATCAATCGTGCACTCCCTTCTTCCGCCCTCCTTACATTAGCCAAAACCTCGCACATATCTCAAACTGCCTTCATTGACGGTCATTCAGTTATTTTCAGATTCTGGAGTAGGCAAAACGAGTGCCAATACACATCTTCAGGAGCTAAAACAACATGCATGATAAATGCAGCAGCTTGAATGTGATCTATGCAGGCAGACATTTCAGATTCAATGAAATAGGTAACGAGCGTTGGTATGCCGCCATTGATGTCGTGCATGCCTTGGGACTAAAAGACACACCCAGTATGTTGCGCATGATCGATCCGAATTTTCGCATCAAAATGCAATTTGGGCAGCGCCATATCCATGCAATCAATCAGCGAGGATTGGACCAGGCTTGTCTCATCGCGCCGACCAAACACGTTGAGCCACTCAGGTTGTGGCTCATCCACCTGGGCGGTGGCATTGAAGTGACTGACCGAGCCAAGGATCCCATGGCGCCTGTCAGGAAGGCATGTGCTGACCTTACACTCGATTACCTGCACCAGTGCAGAGAGTCGTTGAAAAAGGCAGGCGCTGCGCCTGTTGAATGGGACGAGGCGAAAGCCCAACAAGCCGCCGACGGCATGGCATCGGCCATTATCAGGCACAGACGTTGGCTAGTGCGCTTTGCAGAAGATGGCACCCCTCAACTATCGTCAATTCCCATGGATGCCATGGTGATGAACCTGCAGACGCTTACTCAGTGGATTCAAGATGTTGACGGGGCCACGCCACAACAACTATTGGCTATTTCATCAGCCTTGACCAAAAGACTGAGCAATCACGAATCAGCGAAATTGAGGCGTTGAAAACGAACGTCTGCTTTAGCAATAACTGGCCAATGCTCGATCAATCAACCGGGCTGCCTTAAAAACAAGGCAGCCCACGGCTCCATCACATCAATTCTTCCTGAGCCCACATCAACGCAGCATCGGTGATTTCAAACATCTCGATTACCAGGTCAGCAGGGACACCCTGCCTTTTCGCCAGCACAACGAGCGTAAGCAAGTATCTGTGCCGGGCCACAGGCGTCAAAAGCAACGTACTCTGGTCCTCGATCGCCTTGATCCAGACCTGATGCGCCGTGGGTTTCATTTGCAGTTCACCGTCCACAACTGATCAATCCGGGTCGTGTAGCTCTGGCTCATGAACTCGCGCCGCATGGCCCAGTCCGGATCGGCCGGCACACTGCCGGACCTCACCGTGCCCCGTCCCCACCGGCGGTTGATCTCGTCGACCACCTTCATCAGCTGATCCATTTGGGGCGATTGTCGCGACGCGAACAGGTCGCCGGTGAACTCGCCCGGGTGGCGCAGATCCAGCAGCAGCACTTCAGCCTTGCTGTAGCGAAAGCCGGGACGAAATATGCGCTCGACCGCCTGGCCTGACATTCGGGTTAGCAGCAACGTGTCGTTGGTGGGGTAAGGCAACTCCACCAGCGCGCCCTGGGCGTATTTGGCTTCATCGGGGTTGAACATGCCGGTGCGGATGCTGATACGCATGCGCTTGCACACAGAGCCTTGAGCACGCAGCTTTTCAGCCGCGCGCATCACATAGGTGGCCACGGCCTCTTTGATCGGCTCGATCTCGGTCAGGCGCATGCCGAACATGCGGCTGCTACAGATCTCTTGCCTGGGTGGTTCTGCCTCGCCCAGTTCCAGGCACGCGGTGCCGGCCAGCTCACGCGCCGTTTTCTCGATCACCACGCTGAATTTCTTGCGCAGGGTCCACGGGTCGGCCTGAGCCAGGTGCTTGGCGGTGGTGATGCCCATGCCCTGCAGATGAGCCTTCATGCGCCGGCCCACGCCCCAGACTTCACTGACGTCGGTATTGCGCAATACCCAGTCACGCTTGAACGGATCACAGATATCGACCACTCCGCCGGTGTTCACCAACAACCGCTTGGCCGTGTAGTTGGCCAGCTTGGCCAGGGTCTTGGTCGGACCGATGCCAACCCCGACCGGGATTCGTGTGCAGCGCAGGATGTAGCTGCGCAGCTCCCGGCCGAACCGGGTCAGGTTGTCACGCATACCTGTCAGGTCGGCAAAGGCTTCATCGATGCTGTAGACCTCCAAGGCCGGCACCTTCGATTCAATGATCGTCATGACACGCTCGCTCATGTCGCCATAGAGCGCGTAGTTGCTGCTGAACGCGGCAATGCCGTGCTGATGCAACTTGTCCTTGATCTGAAAGTACGGCTCGCCCATTTTTATAAAAGGCTTGGCGTCATAGGACCTGGCGATCACGCAACCATCGTTGTTGCTCAACACCACGATGGGCGTCCTGGCCAGATCAGGCCGGAACGCTCGTTCGCAACTGGCGTAGAAACAGTTGCAGTCGATCAGCGCGAAAACCTGATCACTTGCCATGATCGCGGACGCTGTATTTCACCACGCCCAGGATCGTCAGCTCGTCGTTTTCCAGAATGTGCAGCGGCGGGTATTTGGAGCTTTCGGACAGCAGAATGACGGTTTCACTCTGCATGTACAGGCGTTTGCACAGCGGCTCAGAGTTGAGCGAGGCAATGACAATATCGTCGTGCTCGGCATAGCGGCTGCAATCCACGATCACCAGGTCACCGTCGAAGATCCCCGCCCCTTGCATGCTGTCGCCATGAACCTTGACCAGATAGACATGCGGTGCCCGGATCTCGAACAGCTCATCCAGGGAGATGTGCTTTTCGATATGGTCTGCTGCCGGTGAAGGAAAGCCTGCGGGGACCATCGAGGAATACATCGGGAGCTTCACGCCCCCTTCTTCCAGCGAGCCAAGGATGGTGACACTCATGAGGGGGGCCTTCGACATTTTATGGTGGATGTAAAAAACTGTATGGATATACAGTTAACTACCAGACCCCGACTGTGGTCAACGAAAAATGTAGGAAATTTCGACAGCAAGTCCCCTCATAGCTGAGGTTATTGATCTGCGAAAGCATGGCCAACACCTCAGGCAGCTTAAGCAGGTAGCCATCTTCGATGGTTAAAACCAGGAACCAAACAGTCGTCGCGGGTCCTGTTGATTCTGCCATCACAGAACAAACGCGCCCCCACAAGAGGCGCTAGAGGATGGGTATCGCATTGGGAGGCAGAATACAGCCGAATCGCTGCGTAGCCGGTAGGTGAGATGCTATGACGCATGAAATGCCGTTTTTCGAAACGCCCGAACCGGTTTTTACCCTCTTGAAAATGGAGACTGATGATCGCAATAAACCACATAAATCAAATATTCAATCAATACACTTTCAATATTAAAAACCTCCCAACCTGAAACCCACACCAAATAACTAAGTAACGAAATGAAGAAATGAAGAAATAGCTCTTCTGCTCTTTACGACCAGCATCACTTACCTGAAAACACCTAGAAAGCCAACCGCAAATCATCCAAAAACAACCTGTTGACTTCTCGGAAAATAATAACTACTTTCTCACCACCCACTGCTTTGACCAAATCACCACGAGCAAAAAAATAGCGCTATTTTTTCGACTTAAGGGTTGATCATTTACCGATAGCCTTTGAGCAAGCCGTCACAAGAAAATATAAAAGTCTGTACCTAAACAACAGCTTCGCAGAGTTAAACCAGGCAAGCAGTTCAAGACACCAGCAGACAACCACACCTTTATGAAGGAGCACTCTTGTGCTTAGAGAATTATTAACGCTCACCATTGAAATTGTTCGATTACTGCAAATCTTAGCATCCTACCTTTCGTGAGTCTGCACTTGCCCACTAACTCTATAGCTGAAATACAACTAACCCATCAGCCAGATAAACACACATCACTAACATACGCCTGCAACACCCTCAACGCTGCCTGATCCGCAATAACCCCGGCCCGGATATCGAGAATACGTCGTCCAGCACCTGCAGCGAGTTCGACGGTTCCTGCATCGCCCAGGCCGGCGGTGCCGGTGGCCGCGGGCAGCTCCCGGCTTCCACCCTCACAGGCCCCGGCGATGCGCAGCCGGCGAGTGCCGTCAGCAACAGCGTGGCGCAGAGATTTGTTTTCGGCATGGGCCTTGTCCTTTTCCTGAGTGTATTTTCGGTCGAGTTGAGCCAAGGCCTGTTGGCTGCGCTGCTGCGCTTCCAGTGCCTGGCGAGCCTGGACGGCGGCTGCGTTGGCAATGGCGCTGAGGTCAGCCTGATAGGCGGCCGCCTGGCTGGCCAGCCGGGCGCTGTAGGCGTTGGCCTGCCATAACCAGGCCGCTGCAGTGCCCACGCCCAAGCCCAGCAACAAGGTCGCAACAGCAAGACCACCACCACGCTGCAGGCCGATCATTGCAATGCCCGCCGCAGCCCTTCCTCGAATACGGCCTGCGGGTAGCGGTAGTTGGCGCACTCATGGGCAATGATCGAGCCGACCATGATCCGCAGGGTGCGTGGGTCACGGATATCGATCACTGCATCCGCACTGACGCCCAGTTTGCTGGCCACGGCAGCGATATAGGCCTCGGTGTCGTTTTCGTTGCCCGGGGCCCAGCGGCTGATGGTTTCGCGCACGGTATCGATACCCGGCCCGCCTACACCGGGCATGCCGTCTCTGCCGCGATAGTTGAGCAACAGCCTGCCCAGTGCGCGGATGCCGTTCTCTGCCGTGTCGAACCGGGCAAAGCGTGGAGCCAGGCGCCCCATTTGCAGCTCCAGGCCGAGCTGCCCTACCCAGGCATTGCGAAGGTTGTAGTCAATGTTTCCGGGGTTGCAGTTGCGTACGCCACGAGGTGTCATCTTTACTCCAAAACGAAAAAGCCGCCCCGAAGGCGGCTGTCATGATTGCGGGTTACAACTGTGTCTTGAGGGTTCGCGCTGAGGCGAGTAGCGTTTCTCCCAAATTGGGAGGAACACCGCCGAGAGTGATTGCATGAGGGACATGGAAAGCATTCTGGGACACGACAAAGTCGACGCGGAGACCGTGTAAAAATGGACATCAAACCGATTCACAACGACAACGACCTCAACGCTGCCCTGGCGCGGGTCGAGGCTTTATGGGGTGCGCCACGCCACACGGCCGAGGGTGACGAGCTGGAAATCCTGTCGATCCTGATCGAGAAATACGAGGCCGAGCGCTATCCCATGCCCGCCTCGGATCCTATCGAGGCGATCAAATTCCTGATGGATCAGCAAGGACTCACCCCCACCGATCTGGAGCCCTATATCGGCACCAGCGGCCGGGTTTCCGAAGTGCTCAATCGCAAGCGCAAACTGAGCCTGGCCATGATCAAGCGTCTGCATGAAGGCTTGCGCATTCCTTATGACCGCCTGCTGGCAGGGGCCGTCTGATCATCAGCCACACCTCACCCACCATTGAAGCCTCTTGACATGAGGTTCATGCCTGCAGCCAAGAGGAGTTTGCACAAAAGAGACAACACATCTTTTAGAAAAAATTGTAGGTATTCTACATTTCATGCACCATAAATATAGATCCCAACCCCACGGCGGAGCAAACCATGCAAAGCATGACCCTTGAACAGCTACGCGCCGCAAGCGATGCCGGCGGCGTTTCTTGCGTCACCCTCAAAGGCCGTGGCGGCTCGTTTCTCGTCCAGATCGACACCCTCAGTGGGGGTGGCGCTGTCTTGGCGAAAGCACGCAGCACGGAGGCCCGTCGCTTTGGCAACCCCGCCGCTGCCTTGAACGTCTTGCGCGGTATTGGTATCACCGTCGGGCATTTTGATGCCAGCGAGTGGAATCCTGACGAGAAGGAGCCAGCAGCGGGTATTCGAGGCCGCTCAGCCGCATTGCGCGAGGCTCACCAGTCGGCGGCTTATAACAAATGGCTCGCAGCCGATATCCAGGCATCAATCGACGACCCCAGACCGAATATCTCGCATGATGACGTTATGGCTGAGATGGAGGCTGATATCGCCGCCCTCACCGCCGATCATGCAGCGGCCAAAAGGGATCGCGCTTGAGCGCGGCGAGTGGATTGATGGACAAAGCACAACCCCCTTACCGTATCGAATGGCGACCGATGGCCCGTGAAAATTTGCGCTCTATCATTCGGTACCTTGGCAAAGACAGCCCTGCACGAGCACTCAGCTTCGGCAAGCAACTGCGCGACAAGACCCTGCAGCTTGGCCAGTACCCGAACAGTGGCCGCTCGGGACGGCCTGGGGTGTCTGGGGACATCCGCGAACTGGTAGCCCATAGAAACTACATTGTTTTTTACCGGGTGCTTGAGGACTCACGCGTTGTGGAGATTTTGCAGGTGAAGCACGCCGCACAGCAGATACCCTAAGGTGCTGACGCCGACACATCCGGAAGCGACGCAAACCGGTAACTAATGGCAGGTGAGGCGAGGAATCTGGAGGGGATCGGGACTGGAATTATTGAGCGGCAGGAAGTCAGTGCTAAATTCAGCAATCGTCATCAGCCATGTAGCAATCAGTAAATGGCAGGCATCACAGCACGCAAACGCAAGGACAATTCGGTCAGCTACACCGCACAGATCAGGCTTGATCGCGATGGTCAGACAGTCTATCAGGAAAGCCAGGCCTTCCACCGCGAGCCCGGCTCGACATCAAACCGACCCATCAGGTGCGCGAGACCGGCCGGCGTTTGCTGGCGCATGATAGTCAATTACTTTGATGCAGAATCCAAATCCCCACACCGAATGTGAAGGCGCTGGCTGGGGCGATTACAGGGCGTACAGGAGATGTGCGGCGGTGAGGGCCGCGCCTGCGCTCAAGGCACCCAGAATGAAAGGCACCAGGCCAATCTGCTTTGCAAGCGACTCTTTCGCGCACAGTTGCGCGTCCAATGCAGCAATTTCGAGGCTCAATGAGCGGTGTTTCTCTTGCAGTCTCACGTCAGCTTCCTTTTTCAGCTATCCGCCTGTGACTCTCCACTAACAACTTACGGTTTTCAAGCTGTAGCTACCCACGATCTTCTTCCACCCTCTCGCATCCTTTCAGGCCTGGGGTCTCGTTTCGTGCTGGCTTGAACGATGCCCTGCTTGACATGTAAAACGATCGTTGTACATTCGGTACATGGATAAACGTACTGAAATAATCGCAGGGGCTACTCGCCTCTTTGAGGCAGAAGGGTTTCGAGGCATTGGCATCGATCGTGTGATTGCGCCCTCCGGTGTTTCCACCCGCACGCTTTACAAGCACTTTGGCTCACGCGACGGGCTGGTTCTTGCGGTTCTCGAGGCCAGGCATCGCGCGTTCATGCAGCAGCTCGAAAAGCAGCCAGGTGACATCGAGGCGCTGTTCAATACGCTGCGCGACTGGGTCGAGGGACACGGTACGCTTGGCTGCATGTTGCTACGAGCACGCAGCGAATATGCCCAGGCAAATAGCGAAATCGTCGCGCTCGTTCATCGTCAGAAAACCGAATTTCGCAGCGAGGTAGCACAACGCATACGTCTCGTCCTGGGCCGAAGCGATGAACGCCTCGTCACCCAGATCTGGTTACTGTTCGAGGGCGCAACCGCAGCCGCCAGTGTTGCTGGCGCATCGATTATCGACGAGGCCGGGAACGCTGCACGGTCACTCTTGACGCTCGCTACAGGCCAACCATGAGGCGCGGCCTGAACCTGGTCGCGGCAGCTTTCACCTTGACCGCGCTGTCCTATGGACTGGCACGGTTTGCCTATGGCTTGTTGCTGCCCCGGATTCGAGATGAGCTGTCGCTGAGCTACACCGCTGCGGGATGGATTGGCGGTAGCGCCTTTGCGGCTTACTGTGTCGGAATCATTCTGGCCTTTTGCAGCATAGGCACATTGGGAACTCGCCTCATTGCCCTGTCAGCCGCGCTTGCAGCCACGGTCGGCATGGGCGTGGTGGCATTTTCTTCGTCAGGATGGACGTTGGGTCTGGGCATCGGGTTGGCTGGATTGAGCACGGGCTTGACCTCGCCGCCCCTCGCGACCGCAGTGGCCGCCCGGTTCAGTGACCGCGACAGTTCCAAGGCAAACGGGACCATCAACGCAGGTACCGCAGCCGGTATCGTATTTTCCGGCATCGCAGCCCTGTTGGCTGCAGGTGCCTGGCGCGAGCTCTACGGCCTGTTTGCGATAATCGGCGCGGGCGTCACGGCATGGGTCTGGTTTGCCGTACCGCCTTGCCGGAACGACCAGCAAGCCAATAGACCGTTGCTTTCAATCTTCAGTCGGCCTGGCGTACTTGCCCTGTGTACCAGCAGCGCGCTGATGGGGCTATCGAGCACCGCCATCTGGACGTTTGGCGCCGACATCCTGCGCAGTGATTTCCACTTTACCGATACCCGCCTGGCCTGGGTCTGGATTGTTGTCGGTGCGTCGGGGGTCTGCGGGTCGCTGACCGGTCTGCTGACCAATCGGTTGGGTACAGCACGCGTACATGGCTGCGCACTGCTCGGGATCGCTGCGGGCACCCTGGGCCTGGCGGCAACGTCCTTTTCTCCCGCGTATGGCTTTGTGTCCATGAGTCTGTTCGGCGCCGCCTATATCGTGTCCTCCGGGACCTTTCTGATTCAAGGGATCAATCTGCTTTCAGATCGACCCGACCTGGGGTTGGGCCTTCCGTTTCTCAGCCTGGCGCTGGGTCAGGCCATTGGCACCCCTCTGTTTGGCGCGACGATGAATGCGGCAGGCCCGGTCGGTGCGCTGGCCATCTTTGCTGGCGCGGCATGTCTGGCCATTCATATTCGGCCACGAGCAAGGACATAGCGTATGCCGCACGGGCTCTACAAAAACAGGAGAGATACCATTGCAGTACTACATTCTTCGTCATGAGTCTCCAGAGGGATCCTTTATCGATGGTGACGTGACGTTCTCGCCTGCGCTCCCGGATTACTACCAGGTGGGTAAAGACATCATAAGGCCCGGGACCCGAATCGGCCTGGTGCTGGACAAGCGCGTAAAAAAACTGAAGGCCGATTTTTTTCTGACGACGTGCGGCGCGTTCTTCGTATCCGCCGCCATGAAAACGGTGCTGGAGCACCTTGAAAACGATCTGCTTTTCCTGGAAGCAGATGCACGTTACTCCAGCGCACAGGCGACGGAGAACAGCTACTTCCTGATTCACGCCCGCCACAAGATGGCCTGTTTCGATTACCTGAATTCAGAATACGCAGGAAAGCCCATGGTGCTGGCCAGGCTGGCCAACGGCACGCTGGCGGCCGACTACAAGGCCAGGGGAATAAAGAAGCTTCACCTCCAGATGCGTGAAGGCACAGCACCCGACTTTTTCTTTGTCGATAACATAGTATGGCTTGATCCGCTGATTTCCGAGACCGTCGTGAACGCGGCCAGAAGCAAGAAACTGCGGCTGAATGTCGAGAAGATCGACCAGGAAAAATCCTGATCGTCCAGCGCCTCGATCTACAAGGCGCCTGGATTGATGATCCTCGCTTATCGCCGCCCCTCCACGATCATCCGCACCGCCAGCCCCGCCAGCACCGTGCCCATCAACCAGCGCTGCACCACCTGCCACACCGGCCGACCGGCCAGGAACACCGCGATGGAACCGGCCATGACTGCGATCACCGCGTTGACGCTGACACTGATGAGGATCTGGGTCGAACCCAGGATCAGCGATTGCAGCAGGACGCTGCCGTGACCTTCAGGCTGGATGAATTGCGGCAGCAACGACAGGTACATGACCGCGATCTTCGGGTTCAGCAGGTTGGTGACAAAGCCCATCAGCAGCAGCTTGCGCGGGCTGTCCTTGGGCAGGTCGCGTACCTGGAACGGTGAGCGGCCACCGGGCTTGACCGCTTGCCAGGCCAGGTACAGCAGGTACAGTGCGCCCCCCAGCCGCAGGGTGTCGTAGGCGTAAGGCACGGCCATGACCAGGGCCGTGATACCTACAGCAGCACAAAGCATGTAGAAGACAAAACCCAGCGCTACGCCACCGAGCGAGATCAGCCCGGCCATGCGTCCCTGGCAGATCGAGCGCGAGATGAGATAGACCATGTTGGGGCCAGGCGTGAGCACCATACCCAGAGAGATCAGGGCAAACGCCAGGAGGCTGGAAAGTTCGGGCATGGTCATACGTCCTTGATGATTGTGTGCGCCATCAGTCTAAGGTAAAGCGTTGCAACAAGGCGTCATGCCTTGTTTATTTTTAACGGCGCCTGTCTGGATCGTCAGACAGGCAAGCGTACACTCGACGGTTCAGGCCCGGCGCGTGCAGGTCGGCATTTTCCGGGAACAAGCCGCGGCCCTGATGCTCCAACCTAGTCTGCATGGCGTGCAAGCGCCGCCACGACCGTACCCTTGAGCGGTCGACTACGCTCGGGTAATGTCACTCCACCAAAGGACAGAGCACACTCATGACTTCCAAGCTGGAACAACTCAAAGCAATCACCACCGTCGTGGCCGATACCGGCGACTTCGATGCCATCGCCCGCCTCAAGCCGGTCGATGCCACCACCAACCCTTCCCTGCTGCTGAAAGCGGCCTCCAGCGAAAGCAACGCCGCACTGCTGGGTGAAGCGTTCAGTGGCAGCCAGGGCGACATCGGCCTGGCGTGCGACCGCTTTGCCGTGGCCATCGGCCGCAAGATCCTGGATGTCGTGCCAGGCCGCGTGTCCACCGAGGTTGATGCCCGCCTGTCTTTCGACACACCGGCCCTGATCGAGCGCGGCCAACGCCTGATCGGCCTGTATGAAGAGGCCGGTGTCGGTCGCGAGCGCATCCTGATCAAGCTGGCGTCGACCTGGGAAGGCATCCGTGCCGCCGAGACGCTCGAGAAGCAGGGCATCCAGACCAACCTGACCCTGCTGTTCTCCTTCGCCCAGGCTGTGGCCTGTGCCGAGGCTGGCGTGTTCCTGATCTCACCCTTCGTGGGTCGTATCTACGACTGGTACAAGAAGTCCACCGGCCAGGAATACACCGGTGCTGAAGACCCGGGCGTACAGTCGGTCGCACGCATCTACAACTACTACAAGGCCAACGGGTTCAACACCGTGGTCATGGGCGCCAGCTTCCGCAATATCGGTCAGATCGAACAACTGGCCGGCTGCGATCGCCTGACCATCAGCCCCGAACTGCTCAAGCAACTGGCTGAAGACCAGGGCACCCTGGAACGCAAACTGGTTCCCGGTCAGGCCGGTGAACCACGCCAGAGCCTTGGCGAGCGTGAATTCCGCTGGCTGTCCAACGAAGACGCCATGGCCACCGAGAAACTGGCCGAAGGCATCCGCCAGTTTGCCCGCGATCAGGAAAAGCTCGAAGCTTTACTCGCCGCGAAGGCCTGATGCAAAAAGGGCGATACCCATGGGTATCGCCCTTTCTCATTGAGACGGCAAACGCGTTGTGCCGCTGTCAGCGCTGCCCTTCAAGCGCGTTGACCAGGTCATGAAACGCCTCGCGATTGGACTCGTTGAGCCCCATCAGGATCTTGTGCGCTTCCAGCACCTTGGCCTTGACCACTTCCTCACCCTGGTCCTGGGATGGCAGGTCGGTCAGGCACTCAGGGCACGGCACAGGGTGATCGACAATGTTGAACACCTGATCGAAGCCCATCGACTGCAGCAGCCGCGTTATGTCTTCGTGGGTGGTGACCACCGTGGGCAACAGCCCGACTTTCTGCCGCGACAGGATCGACAGCTTGGCCAGCAGGCCCAGGGTCGTGCTGTCGATGCTGCGTGTTTCGGTCAGATCGATCACGACAGCCGAAAAATTCAGCGCTGTAAAGATGCGCTCGATCGTCGCATCCAAGGCCGAGCACAAAGTCAAACGCACTTCGCCCACGAACTTGAGAACGAAAGTGCCTTCCTGCTCGGCGAACTGGATTCTACCGGTACTCATCAAAGATTCCTGCTTAACACTAACAAGGCGATATCATCCGGCATCTCCCCTAGCGTAGCCAATTCAAAAACCCCGCGCAGACCATCCAGGCTGCCGCCCGCCGTCTCGACCTGTACAGGCAGAGCGGCTTCCTTTTCCTTGAGTGTATCACCGGGCAATAGATCCAGTATGCCATCAGACAACAGCGTCAGGCTGAATGACGCAGGCAACTCGATCGTGTAGTTCTGGTAGGTCGCTTCCTGGAACAGACCCACTGGCAGCCCACGCCCTTCAAGATAGCTGGCTTTGCCATCGGTATACAGCACCGGCAGCGGCAAATGGCCGCCCACCGCATAGGTCAGCGTCCCGGCCAGCTCATCGATCACGCCACCAACCATGGTCACATGCTTGCCCAGCTTACAGCTGATCAGCCCACGATTGAGGTGGCCCAGCACATCGGAGGGCTTGAACTCCGGCAACGCACCGCCTCGCTTGGACTCGAACAGCAGCCGGGTGGTCATGAACTTGAGCAGCACGGTGATGAACGCCGAAGACGCACCATGGCCTGAGACATCGGCCAGGTAGAACGCCACGCGGCGCTCATCGACGCGAAAGTAATCGACGAAATCGCCCGACAGGTACAACGACGGGATGATTTCATGCGCAAAGTTGAACTGCTCGATGGACCACGGGCTGATCGGCAGCATGTTCATCTGCACCTGGCGACCGGCATCCTGGTCTTCCTGGAGCAGGTGCAGACTGGCTTCAAGCTCGCGATTGGCGGTCTCAAGCTTCTGGCGATAAAGCCGGTTTTCCTGCTCGAGCCGCGCACGGTCAAGAGCCCGGCCGACCGAATGTTCAAGGACGGCGAGGTCTTCAAGCGGCTTGATCAGGTAATCGGCAGCGCCCAGGCGCAAGGCCTCGACCACATCGCTCATGACCCCTGCGCCGGACACCACGATCACCGGTACTTGCGGGGCGATGGCGCTGACCTGACGGATCAGCTCGAGCCCGCCCATTTGCGGCATGCGCAGGTCGCAGATCACCAGATCAGGGCGTTGTTGCTCGAACGTCTGCACGCCTTGCAAGCCGTTACTGGCCTGCAGGACATTGAAGCCGCTGTCTTCCAGGTAGGCCGCAATGCTTGCGCGCACCACGTCGTCGTCGTCGATAATCAGCAGCGTTGCACTGGTTTTAGGCATGTGGGCAAACGGCGCCAGATCAGGTTGAGGTAGGCGACCCGGTAGGTTCCGGGTTCTGCTTACTGGATTCGCTTTCTAGCCACTCTGCGAAAACAGGCCGTCAGGATTCGGCCATGCTGTCGGTCTTCAGAGGTGCCCTTCAAGGCGCAGACGGTACTCCCATCCGACGGGCGTTTCAAGCGTACTGCCCTGCTCGATTTGCGACTTTACATCGCAAATCACCGGGAGTTATAAGAACGCACAAATCAGCAACCAAAACATAGGACCCACCATGAGCCGAATCGATCAAGGCTATGCCGAGAAGCGCGACTTCATTCGCATGCGCGTCGACGCCGACATCAGCATCATTCACGCAGGGCAGGTCATCTCGGCCGTGTGCCTGGACCTGTCCAGCAGCGGCATGCAGGTTCAGGCACCACGGGCCTTTCAGGTGGGTGACAAACTCAGCGTGCGCATCGACTCCGACCACCCGGCGCTTACGGGCCTGGAGGCCGACACTGAAGTGGTGTGGATTGCCGACCAGGATGATGGTGGCCAGAAACTGGGCCTGTCGATCGTGGCAATGAGCTGACACCCTCAAGACGTCCTTGACTGTGTGAACAGCGCACGCAATTGCCCGGCCATCCATAGATGCGCGTCGCTGCGTGCATATTTGCGATGGCTGTAGAGCCGCAGCGTATAGGGCGCCAGGGGGAACGGTGGCGCATGGCACACGATGTCTGCTGAAGCGCTCAACAGACGGGCCGCCTGTTCAGGCAGGGTCATGAGCAAGTCACTGCGCGCGATGATGAACGGACACAACATCACGAACGGCAACTGCAAGGCGACATCGCGCTTGAGCCCCATGCCCTGCAAGGCCAGGTCCACCACCCCGCACGCCTCGCCCCACGGCGTGACCACGGCATGCCGCTCAGCCAGATACCCCTGCAGGTCAAGCTGCGTACCGACCCTTGGATGATCACGGCGGGCGATCACGCAGTAATGGCCGCTCATCCAGTCCTCACTCTCCACCCCTGCCGGCAGGCTGTCGCGATCCTCGCCATAGCCCAGGGCAAAATCAATCCGGCCACTGGCGAGGTCCTCAATGCACACCTTGCGCTCGGAATGCACCACCTTCACACACAACCGAGGCGCCACCTGCTGCAGGCGTTCCAGCAATGGCGGCAACAGTTGCAGCGCGGTGTAGTCGGTGGCAGCAAACACAAACACGCGCTCGCTGTTTGAGGGCTCGAAAGGCTCCCATTGCTCCAGTTGATCCGACAACACCTTGAGGCTCTGCGTGACCGCCACTGCCAGCGCGTCGGCGCGCTGGGTGGGGTGCATGCGATTGCCGTGGCGCACGAACAACTCATCGCTAAGCGCTTCGCGCAGGCGGGCCAGGGCATGACTGAAAGCCGAGGCACTGATCGACAGTTCATGCGCGGCGCGAGCGACGGTGCGGTGGCGGTACAGCGTGTCGAAAACCAGCAGCAGATTCAGATCGAGACGGCGCAGGGCGGGATGCATGATATTCAATAAGACCTGAAGAAATTGCAGTACATGCAGTTTATGGCTTCGCCTAGCATGAACGCTTCTTCTTTGACGGATGTCGCCCCATGAGCCTGCACATACGCCCCGCCCGCCCGGACGACGCAGCACAGATCCTGACTTTTATCACTGAACTGGCCGACTATGAAAAGGCCCGGCACGAAGTCATTGCCAGCGTTGCCGACATTGAGCGCACGCTGTTCGCCCCACAGGCCAGTGCCCAGGCGCTGATCGGCTCATACAACGATCGGCCCATCGGATTTGCGGTGTACTTTTTCAGTTACTCGACCTGGCTGGGCCGTAATGGCCTCTACCTGGAAGACCTTTACATCACACCGGAGCATAGAGGCACGGGCGCCGGCAAGCAGATGCTCAAGTACCTGGCCCGACAAGCCTGCGACAACGGCTGCGGACGTTTCGAGTGGAGCGTACTGGACTGGAACGAACCGGCCATCCGCTTCTATGAATCGATCGGCGCGCAGCCGCAGAACGAATGGGTGCGCTACCGAATGGAAGGCGACGCGCTGAAGGCGTTTGCCCAAAGCTGAACCTGACGCTGCGTCGATCGAGCTGCCATGCAGGTCGATCGACGAGCATCCTCTGATCAGAAGTCGTCTTCGACCTGGCCGTCCTTGACCTTGAACTCACGGTTCTGCAGGTAGGCATTGCGGATGAAGGTGTACTTGTCACCAGTGACCAGGCGCTCGGCCGACAACAGGCTGGCACGAGTGTCGATCAGGTTCACGCCCAGCGCCGTGTTGCGGGTCGGGACATGATCGATGTAGCGGTAAGGCGAAGTGTAGGTGTCCGGGTAACGGGCCAGGGCATCGCGCACGGTGCTGGGGCCGAACAACGGCAGCACCACGTACGGACCGCTGCCCACGCCCCAGCGACCCAGGGTCTGGCCGAAGTCTTCATCGTTGCGCTGCAGGCCCATGTAAGTGCCGACATCGATAAGGCCCAACAGACCGAAAGTCGTGTTGAAGATCAGCCGTGCGCTGTCGACACCGGCATCAGCCGGCTTGAGTTGCAGCACGTTGTTGGCCAGGTTGCCGACATCGCCGATGTTATTGAAGAAGTTGTGCACGCCGTCTTCGACAAACTGCGGCGCAATGTACTGATAGCCTTGGGCGATCGGCTTGAGGGTGTAGGTGTCGACCACGTCGTTGAAACGAAAGATGGCACGGTTGACGCCTTCCCATGGGTCATCTTCGGCAGCCTGGACAGCTACCGGGAGCATCGCGACGCCGATGCACAAGGACAGCCGGGTCAATCGCTCGATAAAGCCGCTACGCGGTAAGGGCATGACGCAAACTCCTGTCAGAAAGTAATGCCCCGGGCATGAGGCTTCGGGCAAAGACGGGCAGTATAAGGGGTTCACCGCTAAATAAGGCAGACCTGTAATAAACACCGGCCCGTCATGACATATTCATATTTCTGTCATCAGCCGTCGGTAGCGTGCATCAGTATTTCAGAGATCTTCATCATGCTCGCACCGGTTGCCACACCCCTGCCGGCGTTTTCTGCCCTGCTGTTCGGCCTCAGCGGCTGCCTGGTGGATTTTGGCGCACAGGCCGGCACAGCCAGCAAAGGCGCCGCCCTTGCCACTGACACTCACGCCCAACTGACGCCCGGCGCACTTGAAAACCTGCAAAACCTGCGGCAACAAGGCATTCCCTGTGCCTGGCTGGATGAACTGCCCGATCCGCTGAGCCAGACCTTGTCGGCCCCGCTGGGCAACCTGATCACCGCCACCGCACGCAGCCAGGTGCGCTGGCCGGCGCCGGATGCCTGCTGGCTGGCGCTGATGGCGCTCAAGGTCAATCAGCTTGAAGGGTGCGTACTGGTCAGCGGCGAGCCGCGCCTGTTGCGCTCCGGGCTCAATGCCGGGCTGTGGACCATCGGCCTGGCCTCTTGTGGTCCGCTGTGCGGCCTGTCGCCGGCGCAATGGCAGGCACTGGACAGCCACGAGCGTGAACGCCTGCGCGCCCAGGCCACCCTGCAGTTGTATGCGCTGGGCGCGCACTCGGTCATCGATCATCTGGGCGAACTGGAATCGTGCCTGGCCGATATCAGCCTGCGGCGCCGCAAAGGCGAAAAACCCTGACGGTGGTCAACGGCAGAAAGGCGGGCAATGGATTAGTCTTACAGGCATCACGGACCTTTCGTCTGACGGCGCAGTCCATGAATCAGACTTATCGATCAAGGAGCACCGTATGCCTGCCCGCGAACTGCAAGAACAGCTCAATACCCTGCGCGAGCAACTGGAGCAGAATCCGCCACTGTTGCAGGAAGAACGTGACCGCATGCACGAACTCATGCAACAAATTGAAACTAAAATAGAGCTGGAAAACCTGACCCAGGAACAGGACTCCAGCCTGTCCGACAACGTCAACCTCGCCGTCGAGCGCTTCGAGGTCGAGCACCCCGGCGTGGCCGCTACCTTGCGAAACATCATGAATACGCTGGGCAGCATGGGCATCTGAAAACCTGGCGCCCGGATACGAAAAAGCCCGTCGAATGACGGGCTTTTTCGTGCAACCGGCTTATTGCCGCGCCAGGCGACCGTTATCCACCGATATGGCCTCGGTACTGCGATAAGGGTTGATGTCCAGTCCGCCACGGCGCACATAGCGCGCATAAACCGTCAGCGACTGTGGCTTGAGCAGGCGTTGCAGGTCGAGAAAGATGCGCTCCACGCATTGCTCATGAAAATCCGAGTGCTGGCGGAAGCTGACGATGTACGCCAGCAGGCTGGCGTGATCCAGCGCCGCACCACGGTACTGGACCACTACGCTGCCCCAGTCGGGCTGGCTGGTCACCGGGCAATTGGACTTGAGCAAATGCGTGTGCAGGCTTTCTTCAACCACGCGCGCTGCATCGCAGCGCAGCAGTTCAGGACGCGGATGGTCATAGCTGCTGACCTCGATATCCAGCTCATCGATGCACGTGCCTGGCAAACCGGCCACGCCCTGCGCCTGAACCTCATCCAGGCTGCGAATGACCACGCCCACCGGCTTGCCAGCGGCGGCCGACAAATCGGCCACCAACACTTGCTGCAGGTGCTGGCGATCGGCGAACACACTCTGGTTCAGGGAGTTGAGGTACAGCTTGAACGACTTCGACTCGATGATATTGGGCGAGTCGGCCGGCACGCTGAACTCGGCGATGGCCACCACCGGCTTGCCCGAAGGCAGCAGCCAGGACAGCTCGTAGCAGTTCCAGATATCGACACCCTGATACGGCAAGGTCTGCGCGGTCAGCCCCAGTTCGGCCCATTTCGCGGTGCGCGGAATCGGGAACAGCAGCGAGGGCGTGTAGGTGCAAATGTACTCACTGGACTTGCCCAGTGGCGAATGTTCGGCGGCGGGGTGCATGGTGATACCTGGACTTCAAGAATGAACCGCGCAAGTCTAGCGGGTTTGCGTGGTGCTTTCAGCCCACACCGATCAGCATTACAACCTTGTCAGCTTGTGCCGTTGCTCGCCACAACGCGCTATAAAGCCCTTTTGCGATCCATACGAGCCTGCGATGAAACTACTGATCGTCGAAGATCAACCCAAGACGGGTCATTATCTGCACCAGGGACTGAGCGAGGCCGGCTTCGACAGCGAATGGATCAATGACGGTCATTCGGGTCTGCAACGCGCCCTGAGCGGCGAGCACGCCTTGTTGATTCTCGACGTGATGCTGCCCGGCGTGGACGGCTGGCAGATCCTTGAGCAGGTGCGCCGCGCAGGCTTGCAGACCCCGGCGCTGTTTCTCACCGCTCGCGACGCCATCGAAGACCGCGTACATGGCCTGGAACTGGGGGCCGATGACTACCTGGTCAAGCCGTTTGCCTTTGCCGAATTGCTCGCCCGGGTGCGCACCCTGCTGCGACGCAGGACCGTGCCAGCCGACACCCGCTTGCAACTGGGCGAACTGCAACTGGACTTGCTGCAACGCAAGGTCGAGCGGGCCGGCCAGCGGCTGGACCTGACCGTCAAGGAGTTTGCCTTACTGGAGCTGCTGTTGCGCCGTCAGGGCGAGGTGTTGCCCAAGTCACTGATTGCCGCCCAGGTCTGGGACATGCATTTCGACAGCGACACCAATGTCATCGAAGTCGCCATCCGCCGCTTGCGCATGAAAGTCGACGATGACTTTGCAGTCAAACTGATCCATACCGTGCGCGGCCTGGGCTATGTGTTACAGGAGCAGGCGCCATGAGGCTGTCGCTGCGCAGTCGCCTGGCACTGTTGTTCGCCGGCTGCACGGCCGGGGTGTCACTGATCGCCGGCCTGCTGTTCAGCCAGGCCAGTGCCAGCCATTTCATCGAACTGGACCAGCAACTGTTCGACGCCCAGGTGGCCAGCCTGCGCAACGGTCTGCAGGGCGTAGACAGCCTGCAAGCCTTCAAGGCGCGCCAGCCACTGCTGGGCAAGCCCAGTCACTCGGCCGACATGACGCTGCGCCTGCGCGATGCACAAGGCCAGCCGTGGCTGGACACGGCCCCTGCCCTGCCCGCCACCCTGCTTGTGCCCGGCCTGCATGCCTTCAGCAATGCACAAGGCGCTTACCGGGTCTTCACCACCGCCCTGCACCCTGGGCACCCCGACTCGCCCCTGCTGACCCTGGTGCTGGACATCACCCATCACCAGCATTTCCTGCAACGCATGCAGCACCTGATCTGGCTGACGGTCGGCCTGTGCGCACTGGTCACCGCACTGCTCGGTGCCTGGGCGGCGCGCAGCGGCCTACGGCCCTTGCAACGCATGAGTAAGGTGGCCGCCGGCGTCTCGGCCAGTTCACTGACCACGCGCCTGCCCGAACACGAGATGCCCGCCGAACTGGCCGAACTGACCCGTGCCTTCAATGCCATGCTCACGCGCCTGGAGGAGGGCTTTCAGCGTCTGTCAGCGTTCAGCGCCGACATTGCCCATGAATTGCGCACGCCGCTGTCGAACCTGCTGACCCAGACCCAGGTCACTCTGGCCCGTCCCCGCGCACGGGAGCAGTACCGCGAGGCGCTGCTGGGCAACCTTGAAGAACTGCAAAGCCTGACACAGATGGTCAACGACATGCTGTTGCTGGCCAAGGCCGAACAGGGCCTGCTGACCCCCGTCCATGATCGACTGCACCTTGAACAAGAGGTCGATGCGGTGCTGGAGTACTTCACGCCGCTGGCTGAAGACGCCGGCATCACCCTGCACCGCGAAGGTCAGGCAACCGCACGCGCAGACCGGGCACTGCTGCGCCGAGTGTTGTCCAACCTGCTGGACAATGCCGTGCGCTACACCCCGACCGGCGGCCAGGTGCGCGTCACGTTGCAGGCCGTGGCCGCTGGCGTGGAGCTGAGCGTAGAAAACCCGGGCCAGACCCTTGACCCAGCGGTGCTGCCACGCCTGTTCGACCGTTTCTATCGGGTCGACCCGGCGCGGCCCGACAGCCAGGCCCACGCAGGGCTTGGGCTGGCGATCAGCCGCTCGATCATCCAGGCCCACGGCGGCACGATTCACAGCGAGTCGGCCGCCGGGCTGACCCGCTTCGTGATTCGACTCTGACAGCCTACTCGTAGCGCAAGGCGTGCGCCGGCTCGATCCTGGCGGCGCGCCAGGCCGGGTAGATGGTCGCCAGGAAGCTCAGGACAAAACCGGCCCCACAGATCAGCAGCACGTCGCCGCCTTGCAGTTCGGAAGGCAGGTTGCTGATGAAATACACGTCGGCACTGAACACATGCTGGCCACTGACCCGTTCGAACCAGCCGACCAGCGCACTGACATTCAGCGCGGCGATCACCCCAAGCACCCCGCCGATCAGGGTGCCGACCACACCGATCAGCGAGCCCTGGACAATGAAGATGCCCATGATCTGCCGGGGCGTGGCGCCGATGGTGCGCAGGATCGCGATGTCAGCCCCCTTGTCATTGACCACCATGATCAAGGTGGCAATGATGTTGAACGCCGCCACCGCCACGATCATCAGCAGCAACAGGCCGATCATGGTCTTTTCCATTTTCATGGCACTGAACAGGCTGCCCTGGGTGTGGGTCCAGTCATCGGCACGGTAGCCCTGCCCCAGCGCCTTGGCGATGTCGGTCGAGATTTTCGGGGCCTGGTAAAGATCTTTCAGCGCCAGGCGCACGCCTTGCACCTGGCCGGGCTGCCAGCGCTGCATCTGCCCGGCGTCGGCGATGTGCATCAGCGCCATGGAGCCGTCCAGCTCGGCACCGACCTTGAACAGCCCGACCACGGTCAGGCGCTGCAAGCGCGGCGTGATGCCACCGGGGGCGTTGCTGATTTCCGGCACGATCAGGGTCAGGGCGTCGCCGACATTGACCCGAAAGCGCCGTGCGGTGATTTCGCCCAGCACCACACCGAACTCACCGGGCTTGAGGCCATCGAGGCTGCCACGGGTGATGTGCTGCGTCACGATCGACACTGCATGCTCACGGGCAGGATCGATACCGCTGACCTGGATCGGCTGCATCAGGCCACGGTAGGACAGCATGCCTTCCATTTCGGTCAGCGGCGCGGCGGCCACCACTTCCGGGTTGCGCAAGGCGGCGTCGGCCGTGGCTTGCCAGTCATCCAGCGGCTTGACGCCGAGGATCGCCGCATGCGGCACCATGCCGAGGATGCGCGAGCTCATTTCACGCTGGAAGCCGTTCATCACCGACAGCACCACGATCATGGCCAGCACCCCCAGGGCCAGGCCGATCATCGAGGTCATGGAGATGAACGAGATAAAGTTCTTGCGGCGCTTGGCCCGGGTGTAGCGGGCGCCGATGAAGATGGATAAGGGTCGGAACATTCGCAGGGCACCTTGGCAAAAAGATCGGCCCGGCACCCGCTCAACGGGCGTCAGGCCGGATGAATCAGACGGCGACCAGGTGGCCGTCTTCCAGACGCAGGATACGATCCATCTGCCTGGCCAGATTCAGGTCATGGGTGACCACCAGAAACGCCGTGCGCGAGGCCGTGCTCAGCTCGCGCATCAGGTCCTGAATACCCTGTGCGGTGTGGTGGTCAAGGTTGCCGGTGGGCTCGTCGAGCATTACCAGCCCCGGCTCGTTGACCAGCGCCCGGGCGATGGCGACACGCTGACGCTCGCCACCGGACAACTCGGCCGGCTTGTGCGCCAGGCGATGGCCCAGGCCGACCCGCTCCAGCAGCGCCGTGGCCCGCTTGCGCGCCTCGGGGATGGCCGTCTTGCCGATCAGCAGCGGCATGCAGACGTTTTCCAGTGCAGTGAACTCGGGCAACAGGTGGTGGAACTGGTACACGAACCCCAGCGCCCGGTTGCGTAACAGGCCACGGGCCTTCTCGTTCAGCGCCGACAACTGCTCGCCAGCCAGCCATACGCTGCCCTCGGACGGCGTATCCAGGCCACCCAGCAGGTTGAGCAAAGTACTTTTGCCAGAGCCGGAACTGCCAACGATCGCCACCCGCTCGCCGGGAAACAGCTCCAGTTGCAGGTTGGACAGCACCACCACCGACTCAGGGCCCTCCTCGTAGGATTTACCCAGGTTGCGGCAACTCAATACGGCTTTTTCAGACATGCCCGACTCACTCATAACGTAACGCCTCTGCCGGCTGGGTACGCGCTGCGCGCCAGGCCGGATACAAGGTGGCGAAGAAACTCAGGACCAATGCGGCACCGCAGACCTGGAACACGTCCTGGGCCATCAACTGCGAAGGCAGGTAATCGATGAAGTAGACATCCGCATTGAGAAACTTGTGGCCGATCAGGCCTTCGAGGGCGGCGATGGCGCTACTGACATTGAGCGCAGCCAGGATGCCGACGCCCGCGCCGATCAGGGTGCCGACCACGCCGATCACCGTACCCTGGACCATGAAGATCGCCATGATCTGCCCGGGCGTGGAGCCCAGGGTGCGCAGGATGGCGATATCGCCCTTCTTGTCGTTGACCACCATCACCAGCGTGGAGATGATGTTGAATGCCGCCACCGCCACGATCAGCAACAGCAGCAGGCCGATCATGGACTTCTCCATGCGGATGGCCTGGTACAGGTTGCCGTGGGTGCGCATCCAGTCGCGCGACCAATAGTGGTCGCTGCCCAGTTGCTGGGCAATCTCCCAGGACACCTTCGGTGCCTGGAACAGATCATCGAACTTCAGGCGCAGGCCCTGGACCTGATCGGGCTGCCAGCGGCGCAGGCGGCCCAGGTCCTCGATATTGGTCAGGCCCAGGTAGCCGTCGATTTCGCCGGCGCCGACATGAAAGATGCCCACCACGGTAAAGCGCTTCATGCGCGGGAACATGCCGGCCGGGGTCACCGCCACTTCCGGGGCCACGAAGGTCAGCTTGTCACCTACGGCAACGCCCAGCCTGGCGGCGGCCTTGTCGCCGATCATGATGCCGAACTCACCCGGCGCCAGCGCGCTCAGGGCACCCTGGCGAATGAATTGATCGATGATCGAAACCTTGGGTTCCTGAGCCGGGTCAATACCATTGAGCAAGACCTTTTGCACCGTGCCGGCGTGGCTGAGCAGGCCTTGCATCTGGGTGAACGGCGCCACGGCGACGACCCCGGCGTGAGCGCCGACCTTGCTCGCCAGGGCGGGCCAGTCGCGGATCGGCTCATCGGACTCCAGGGTGGCGTGGGGCACCATGCCCAGCACCCGGGTCCGCATCTCGTGGTCGAAGCCGTTCATGACCGACAGCACTACGATCATCACCACCACGCCAAGCGCCAGGCCAATGATTGAGGTCAGGGAAATGAAGGAGACAAAATGATTACGTCGCTTGGCACGGGTATAACGCGTGCCGATGAATGCAAAAAGAGGTCTGAACATGTAGGGAATTGTTCGCAGGAATGGGACATCCGTGTGGCGGGCCGAAACGCTCGGCCTTACACTCGAAGCTCTCTGACCATAGCCGTTAGCACGGGTTCGCCATGTCGACACTAGATGAAGAAAGACGCCGCGAATACTACCGTATCGAGGACAGCGTCGCACTGGAAATTAACCCTCTGACCGAGGCCGCCAGCTGCGCCATGCCCCGCATCACGGCCTTGTTCGAACTGCTCAGCGAGCTGCATGTCAGCGAGTTCGAATCCCAGCATCTGCTGCGCCAGCTCGACGAGCGCGACCGGGTGCTCAACAGTTTTCTCAAGGCTCTCAGCAAGCGTATCGACCTGCTCGGCCAGGTCGTGGCGCACACGGCGCTGGGCGAGCTGGGCACGCCGCAGCCGGTATTGCTGTCCGAGGCCGGCGTGCAGTTTCATGCAGCACAGCCCTATGCCGTGGACACGCTACTGTCGATCAAAATGGTATTAATGCCACAAGCGGCCGGCATGATGCTGGTGGCCCGGGTGGTGAGCTGTGAAACCCGGGAAGACGGCGATTACGAAATCGATACAGAATTTGTCGAACTGCCCGATGCCCAGCGACAATTGCTGGCCCGACACGTCTTGCAGCGTCAGGCCCAACAGCGCCGCCAGGCCCTGGAGCAGGCGGAACCGCCGCAATCCTGAGCCGCTCTGTTCAAACCCGAGGAGTATTTGTGACCCTGATCTACGGCCATCGCGGCGCCAAAGGCGAAGCACCGGAAAACACCCTCACCAGCTTCCAGCAATGCCTGCAACAAGGCGTGCGGCGCTGCGAGCTGGACCTGCACCTGTCGCGCGACGGCGAGCTGATGGTCATCCACGACCCGACCCTCAAGCGCACCACCCAGCGCGGCGGCAAGGTCAACGAGCATCTGGCAAGTGACCTGGAAACCTATGACGCACGCCACGGGGGTCCGGGCTGGGCACAACCCTGCCCCATTCCGCGCCTGGAGACGCTGTTCGAGCAGTGCGATTTCGAGCATTGGCAACTGGAGGTCAAGAGTGCCTCACGCACCCGTGCGGCCAACACGGTGCTGGCGATTCGCGAACTGGTGCAGCGCCACGGCTTGCTGGACAAGGTAACCATCACGTCAAGCTCCCGCGAAGTGCTGCGTGCCGCACTGGAACTGACGCCGGACATTGCTCGCGGACTGGTGGCCGAGTACGCCTGGCTGGACCCGCTGAAGGTCGCGCAAGGCTATGGCTGCGAGATTCTGGCGCTGAACTGGACGCTGTGCACGCCCGAGCGCCTGCAAAAAGCGCAGCGCCAGGGGTTGCACGTGTCGGTGTGGACAGTCAACGAGCCGGCGCTGATGCGCAGGCTCGCCGACTTCGGCGTGGACAGCCTGATTACAGACTTTCCCGGTTTGGCCAGCGCCACCCTCGGGAATCGCTGAATCCGGTTTCTCCGGCCGGCTCAGGCCACCGGCCGGAGCCGCTCAAAAAAGCCGGTTGAGCCCGTCGTACGCCGCCACCCGATAGGCTTCGGCCATGGTCGGATAGTTGAAGGTGGTGTTGACGAAGTACTTGAGGGTATTGGCTTCACCGGGCTGGTTCATGATCGCCTGGCCAATGTGCACGATCTCCGAAGCCTGGTCGCCGAAGCAATGCACGCCCAGCACTTCCAGGGTCTCGCGGTGGAACAGGATCTTCAGCATGCCGACGCGCTCGCCGGAAATCTGTGCACGCGCCATGCCCTTGAAGAACGCCTTGCCGACTTCGTAAGGCACTCGGGCCTCGGTCAGCTCGCTTTCGTTCTTGCCGATCGAACTGATCTCCGGAATCGTGTAGATCCCGGTCGGCACGTCATTGACATAGCGCCAGCTGCCGTTCTCGACCACACTGCCGGCCGCCGAACGACCCTGGTCATAGGCGGCACTGGCCAGGCTCGGCCAGCCGATCACATCACCGGCACCGTAGATATTGCCCAGCTTGGTGCGATAGTTTTCATCGACCTCGATCTGGCCACGGCCGTTGGCTTTAAGGCCGATGTTCTCAAGCCCCAGCTTGTCGGTGTTGCCGGTACGGCCGTTGCACCACAGCAAGGCATCGGCCTTGATCTTCTTGCCCGATTTGAGGTGCAGGATCACACCGTTTTCCAGGCCTTCGACCCGCTCGTACTCTTCGTTGTGACGCACCATCACGTTGTTATTGCTGAAGTGATAGCTCAGCGCCTGGGAGATTTCCTTGTCCAGGAAGCTCAGCAACTGGTCGCGGTTGTCCACCAGCTCGACCAGCACGCCCAGGCCACTGAAGATCGAGGCGTATTCGCAGCCGATGACGCCTGCGCCGTAAATGATCAGTTTGCGCGGGGTATGGCTCAGACTGAGAATGGTGTCGCTGTCGTAGATACGCTTGTGGGAGAAGTCGATATCGGAGGGGCGATAAGGCCGGGAACCGGTAGCGATGATGATCTGGTTGGCCACGAGCTTTTCGACCACGCCATTGGCACAGACCACATTGATGCTGTTCTCGTCGGCAAAGCTGCCGGTGCCGAAGAACACATCGACACGGTTACGGGCGTAATAGCTGGTGCGCGAGGCCACCTGCTTGGAGATGACGATCTCGGCGTTTTTCAGCACATCGGGGAACGAGAACCAGCGTGGTTCGCCGATGGCGCGAAACATGGGGTTGGTGTTGAACTGGATGATCTGTTTGACCGAGTGACGCAATGCCTTGGAGGGGATGGTGCCCAGGTGGGTGCAGTTGCCGCCGACCTGGCGACGGCTGTCGACCATGGCCACCTTGCGACCCGCCTTGGCAGCGTTCATCGCCGCCCCTTCCCCGGCAGGACCGGACCCCAATACCACGACATCGTAGTTGTAGACAGCCATGCGTACTCCTTTAGAACAGGCCGGGCTGCCACTCTGGCTTCCCGGGCTAAATCACGCGGCGCAGTCTAGCGCTGCGTCGAAGCGGGGAACATTACCCCTTGGTCGAGTCGATGGCCAATTTTTCTCCTGAAAACGGACGCTGGATTGCTTTTACCAACCTGAACAAAGCTTGAACCAGACGTCCCTGAGTGCCGCAACCGCTCTGCAACGGTTGTCTCCGCCTTCTTTAAAACATATTGTTACAAATGACTTCCGCATCCGGGCGCAGACCCGGAGTGCTGCACCTGCAGCCGACAGACTGACCCCCTCCTCCAATAATCAGCCCGAAGAGTCAGCTCCGATGACCTCAACAACCAGCAAAGGCAAGGCGATCTTTCGCGTTGTCAGCGGCAACTTCCTCGAGATGTTCGACTTCATGGTCTACGGCTTCTACGCCACGGCCATTGCCAAGACTTTCTTTCCGGCGCAGAGCGCATTCGCTTCATTGATGCTGTCGCTGGCCACCTTCGGTGCCGGCTTTCTGATGCGTCCGCTGGGCGCGATCTTTTTGGGCGCCTACATCGACCGTCATGGCCGGCGCCAAGGCCTGTTGATTACCCTGGCGCTGATGGCCATGGGTACTTTGCTGATCGCCTGCGTGCCCGGCTACGCCAGCATTGGCCTGGCGGCACCCTTGCTGGTGCTGCTGGGGCGCTTGCTGCAAGGTTTCTCGGCCGGCGTAGAACTGGGCGGCGTCTCGGTGTACCTGGCCGAAATCGCCACGCCAGGGCGCAAGGGTTTTTTCGTCAGTTGGCAATCGGCCAGCCAGCAGGCAGCCGTGGTTTTCGCCGGCCTGCTGGGCGTAGGCCTCAACCACTGGCTGAGCCCGGAGCAGATGGGCGACTGGGGCTGGCGCCTGCCGTTCTTCATTGGCTGCATGATCGTGCCGGCGCTGTTTGTCATTCGCCGCTCGCTGGAAGAATCACCCGAGTTCGAAGCACGCAAACACCGTCCGACCTTAAGTGAAGTGCTGCGCTCGATCCGCCAGAACTTCGGCCTGGTCATCGCCGGCATGGCGCTGGTGGTCATGACCACCGTGTCGTTCTACCTGATCACGGCCTACACCCCGACCTTCGGCAAGAACGAGCTGAACCTTTCAGACCTGGAAAGCCTGCTGGTCACCGTCTGCGTGGGGCTGTCCAACTTCGTCTGGCTGCCGGTGATGGGCGCGCTGTCCGACCGCATCGGCCGCAAGCCACTGTTGATCGGCGCCACGGTGCTGGCCATTGCCACGGCCTACCCGGCCTTGTCGTGGCTGGTTGCCCACCCAAGCTTCGGCCACCTGCTGACGGTCGAGCTGTGGCTGTCGTTCCTGTACGGCTCCTACAACGGCGCGATGGTCGTGGCCCTGACCGAAATCATGCCGGTCGAGGTGCGCACCACCGGCTTCTCGCTGGCCTACAGCCTGGCCACGGCCACCTTTGGCGGCTTTACACCAGCGGCCTGCACCTACCTGATCCACGCCCTGGACAACAAGGCCGCCCCCGGCATCTGGCTGACCGGTGCCGCCATCATGGGCCTCATGGCGACGCTGTTCCTGTTCAGGAGCGGCGCAGCGGCAAGCCACAAGCTTCAAGAGGCACGTTAAAAGCAGTGCGCGCCAGGCTTGAAATCTGCGCATAAAAAAACGGGTCGAATAATCGACCCGTTTTTTTTTGGCCTTGCCCAATCAGCCCGGGCAACACCTTCTTGCAGCTTGCAGCCAAAAACCTGCCGCTGCCGTCCCGCTTACAACGGGAAGGCCGGCGGGTTGACGCCCGCCATGTCTTCCATCACGCGCACAACCTGGCAGCTGTAACCGAATTCGTTGTCGTACCAGACGTACAGGACAACACGGTTATCGTTGGCGATGGTCGCTTCGGCGTCGACGACACCGGCGTGGCGGGAACCGACGAAGTCGGTCGATACCACTTCCTGGGAGCTGACGTAGTCGATCTGCTTGTGCAGGTCCGAATACAACGCGATGTCGCGCAGGTATTCGTTGATCTCTTCGCGGGTGGTGGCCTTTTCCAGGTTCAGGTTGAGGATGGCCATCGACACGTTCGGCGTCGGCACGCGGATCGCGTTGCCGGTCAGCTTGCCGGCCAGTTCAGGCAGGGCCTTGGCAGCGGCGGTGGCAGCACCGGTCTCGGTGATGACCATGTTCAGCGCGGCGCTGCGGCCACGACGCGAACCCTTGTGGAAGTTGTCGATCAGGTTCTGGTCGTTGGTGTACGAGTGAACGGTTTCGACGTGACCGTTGATGATGCCGTACTTGTCGTTGACGGCCTTGAGCACCGGCACGATGGCGTTGGTGGTGCAAGAGGCAGCAGACACGATCTTGTCATCAGCGGTGATCTGGCCGTGGTTGATGCCGTGAACGATGTTCTTCAGCTTGCCCTTGCCAGGCGCGGTCAGAACGACACGGTCGACACCCGGGCAGGCCAGGTGCTGGCTCAGGCCGTCGGCATCGCGCCATACACCGGTGTTGTCCACCAGCAGGGCGTTCTTGATGCCGTACTGGGTGTAGTCGACCTCGGACGGGTTCTTGGCGTAGATGACCTGGATCAGGTTACCGTTGGCGGTCAGGGTGCTGTTGGCTTCATCGATGGTGATGGTGCCATCGAACGGGCCGTGTACCGAGTCGCGGCGCAGCAGGCTGGCGCGCTTGACCAGGTCGTTCTCGGCGCCCTTGCGGACCACGATGGCACGCAGGCGCAGGCCGTCGCCACCACCGGTCTTCTCGACCAGGATACGCGCCAGCAGACGACCGATACGGCCGAAACCGTACAGGATCACGTCGGTGCCCTTGCGCTCGGAAGTCTTCTGCTGACCGACGACGCTGGCCAGTTCTGCACGCACGAACTCTTCGGCACTGCGGCCGTTGCCTTCGGTCTTGAACTTGACGGCCAGACGGCCCAGGTCCACGGAAGCGGCGCCCAGCTTGAGCTCGCTCATGGCCTTGAGCAGGGGGAAAGTCTCGTGCACCGACAGCTCGCTGGCATCGGCCTGGCGATGGCGCGCAAAGCGGTGGGCCTTGAGAATGGCGATGACTGAACGGTTGATCAGGCTGCGGCCGTAGATCGAGGAGACCACATTGTTATTGCGGTACAACTGGCCGATAAGCGGGATCATCGCTTCGGCGAGGGCTTCACGGTCGATCCATTCACCAAGACACTGGTCGGGCTTCTGAGTCACGGGAACCTTCCACATGTAGGGGCAGAAAAAAGGGGCTACATTATGACCGCGCCAGTGTTTCTGAGCAATGCACGGCGATCAGATGTTTTGGCACTACATAAATTTCGCCCTCAAAATCGGCCAATGGCGCTGGAAAACTGACAGCCACTGCCCTGGCCCGTTACAATCGCCGCCCCTGTCGCACTGCCTGGAGTCGGACCTTCCGTGCCTGTCCTGCGTCTACCGCATCTGCCCGCCGCTGCCGGCAAACAACACTGGGGCAATCTCCCCGGTGCCGCGCTGAGCCTGGCCATTGCCGAGGCCGCCAATGCCGCCCGGCGTTTCACCCTGTTGCTGACCGCCGACAGCCAGGCCGCCGAACGCCTGGAGCAAGAGCTGAAGTTCTTTGCCCCGGACCTGCCGGTGTTGCATTTCCCTGACTGGGAAACGCTGCCTTATGACCTGTTTTCGCCGCACCAGGACATCATTTCCCAGCGCATTGCCAGCCTCTACCGCCTGCCCGAGCTGAGCCATGGTGTGCTGGTGGTGCCGATTACCACCGCCCTGCACCGCCTGGCCCCGACGTCGTTCCTGCTCGGCAGCAGCCTGGTGCTCGACATCGGCCAGAAGCTCGACGTCGAAGCCATGCGCACGCGCCTGGAGGCCAGCGGCTATCGTTACGTCGACACCGTCTACGAGCACGGCGAGTTCACCGTGCGCGGTGCGTTGATCGACCTGTTCCCGATGGGCAGCAAGGTGCCGTACCGCATCGACCTGTTCGATGACGAAATCGAAACCCTGCGCACTTTCGACCCCGACACCCAGCGCTCGATCGACAAGGTCGAGTCGGTGCGCCTGCTGCCGGCCAAGGAATTTCCGCTGCATAAAGACGAAGTTGTGCGCTTCAAGGCCCGCTTTCGCGAGCGCTTCGACGTCGACTTCCGCCGCAGCCCGATCTTCCAGGACCTCAACAGCGGCATTACCCCGGCCGGGATCGAGTACTACATTCCACTGTTCTTCGAACAGACCTCGACCCTGTTCGACTACCTGCCGCAAGACACCCAGGTGTTTTCGCTGCCGGGCATCGAGCAGGCCGCCGAGAACTTCTGGAACGACGTGCGCAATCGCTATGAAGAACGCCGCGTTGACCCGGCCCGACCCTTGCTGCCGCCGGCCGAGCTGTTCCTGCCGGTCGAAGACTGCTTTGCGCGCCTCAAGGCCTGCCCGCGGGTCGTGGTCAGCCAGCAGGACGTCGAGACCGGTGTCGGCCGTGAGCGTTTCCCGGCCCGGCCCTTGCCGGAACTGGCCATCGAAGCCAAGGCCAACCAGCCTCTGGCAGCGCTGTCGAACTTTCTTGACCAGTTTGCCGGGCGGGTGCTGTTCACCGCTGAATCGGCCGGCCGTCGCGAAGTATTGCTGGAGTTGCTCGAACGCCTGAAGCTGCGCCCCAGGACCGTCGACGGCTGGCAGGAATTCGTCACCGGCAAGGACCGCCTGGCCATTACCATTGCGCCGCTCGACGAAGGCCTGGTGCTGGACGAACCGTCGCTGGCCCTGGTCGCCGAAAGCCCGCTGTTTGGCCAGCGGGTCATGCAGCGCCGGCGCCGCGAGAAGCGCGCCGACCACGGCAACAACGATGCCGTGATCAAGAACCTCACCGAGCTGCGCGAAGGCGCGCCGGTGGTGCACATTGATCACGGCGTGGGCCGCTACCAGGGCTTGGCAACGCTTGAAATCGACAACCAGGTCGCCGAGTTCCTGACCCTGGTCTATGCCGATGAAGCCAAGCTCTATGTGCCGGTGGCCAACCTGCACCTGATTGCCCGCTACACCGGCAGCGACGACGAACTGGCCCCGTTGCACCGGCTGGGCTCGGAAGTCTGGCAAAAGGCCAAGCGCAAGGCCGCCGAACAGGTGCGGGACGTCGCGGCCGAACTGCTCGACATCTATGCCCGTCGCGCAGCCCGCGAGGGCTACGCCTTCGAAGACCCCAAGGCCGACTACGCCACCTTCAGCGCCGGCTTTCCATTCGAGGAAACCCCCGACCAGCAGTCGAGCATCGACGCGGTACGCGCCGACATGCTTGCTGCCAGGCCCATGGACCGCCTGGTGTGCGGCGACGTCGGCTTCGGCAAGACCGAGGTGGCGATGCGCGCAGCCTTTATTGCCGTGCATGGCGGCCGCCAGGTGGCAGTGCTGGTGCCGACCACCCTGCTCGCCCAGCAGCACTACAACAGTTTTCGCGACCGTTTCGCCGACTGGCCGGTCAAGGTCGAGGTCATGAGCCGCTTCAAGTCGGCCAAGGAAGTCAATGCGGCGGTGGCCGAGCTGGCCGAGGGCAAGCTCGACATCGTCATCGGCACCCACAAGCTGTTGCAGGACGACGTCAAGTTCAAGAACCTGGGCCTGGTGATCATCGACGAAGAGCATCGCTTCGGGGTGCGCCAGAAAGAACAGCTCAAGACCCTGCGCAGCGAAGTCGACATCCTGACCCTGACCGCCACGCCGATCCCGCGCACGCTGAACATGGCGGTGTCGGGCATGCGCGACCTGTCGATCATCGCCACCCCGCCGGCCCGGCGCCTGTCGGTGCGCACCTTCGTCATGGAGCACAACAAGCCGACGGTCAAGGAGGCGCTGCTGCGTGAACTGCTGCGCGGTGGCCAGGTGTATTACCTGCACAACGACGTCAAGACCATCGAGAAATGCGCCGCCGATCTCGCCGAACTGGTGCCCGAGGCGCGCATCGGCATCGGCCACGGGCAGATGCGCGAGCGTGAGCTCGAACAGGTGATGAGCGACTTCTACCACAAGCGCTTCAACGTGCTGGTGGCTTCGACCATCATCGAAACCGGCATCGACGTGCCAAGCGCCAACACCATTCTCATCGAGCGCGCCGACAAGTTCGGCCTGGCCCAGCTGCACCAGCTGCGTGGCCGGGTCGGGCGCAGTCACCACCAGGCCTACGCCTACCTGCTGACCCCGCCGCGCAAGCAGATCACCCCGGACGCCGAGAAGCGCCTGGAGGCCATCGCCAACACCCAGGACCTGGGCGCAGGCTTTGTACTGGCCACCAACGACCTGGAAATCCGCGGCGCCGGCGAACTGCTCGGCGACGGCCAGAGCGGGCAGATCCAGGCGGTGGGCTTTACCCTGTACATGGAAATGCTCGAGCGGGCGGTCAAGGCCATTCGCAAGGGCGAACAGCCCAACCTCGACCAGCCGCTGGGCGGAGGGCCGGAGATCAACCTGCGGGTGCCGGCGCTGATTCCCGAAGCCTACCTGCCGGACGTGCATGCGCGGCTGATCCTCTACAAGCGCATCGCCAATGCCGCCGATGAAGAGGCGCTCAAGGACTTGCAGGTCGAGATGATCGACCGCTTCGGCCTGTTGCCCGAGCCCACCAAGCACCTGGTGCGCATCACGCACCTGAAGCTGGTGGCCGAACAACTGGGCATCACCAAGATCGACGCCGGCCCCCAGGGCGGACGCCTGGAGTTTTCTGCCACCACGCCGGTCGAGCCGCTGACCCTGATCAAGCTGATCCAGGGCCAGCCCAATCGCTACAAGTTCGAAGGGGCCACCCTGTTCAAGTTCATGGTGCCCATGGAACGCCCTGAAGAGCGTTTCAACACGATCGAGGCGCTGCTTGAGCGCCTGACCCCGAAAACTGCTTGAAGGATGGATTGATGCGCCTGTTTCGTTCACTGACCCTGCTGCTGACCGTGGCCCTGACGCTGATTGCGCCCAGCGCCTTTGCCGACGGGCTGTATCAGGTTGAAACCATCCTGTTCCGCCAGCTCGGCGAGGCCCCCGCCACGCCGCAACGGGCTCCGGAACACTGGGACGCCGGCGCGAACCGGGTCACGAGCGAGAACCAACGCAGCCCGGCGCTCAGTGCCATGGTCGACAAGCTCCAGGCCAGCGGCCAGTATCAGGTCTTGCTGCACCGCGCCTGGCAGCAATCGATCGGCAGTGAGCCCAGCGTGATGGCGGTCACCGACGGCCAGGGGCAGTTCGGGCATTATCCGGTCGAAGGCACGCTGAGCCTGGCCATCGGGCGCTTTACCGATTACGAGGCCGACTTCTGGGTCAACCAGATGGACGCCCATGGCGTACTGGTCAGCAGCGAGCGCTTGAAGCAGAGCGCCCGCATCAAGAACGGCGAACTGACGTTCCTGGACTACGGCAGCCTGGCCCTGCTGGTCAAGGTTTCGCCGCTCTGACCACGTTCTTCGTCCATGGGGCGAGCGCTGCGGCGCTCGTCTTTTTTTGAGCAGCGCAAGGGCTTCTTACACCGGTGTCATCCATTCTTGAAAAAATCCTGGCTCGCCCCTGGAAATACCTGTTCAAACCCCAGACGCTCGAGCGCGGGCGCGACTACGCCCGGCAAAAGCGGATCGTGCTGGAGCACAGCAGTGCCCAGGTCATCCGCACGCAATGCCGTGGCAGCGGGCTGGACCGCTACACCCAGACCCTGGTGCTCAAGGACCCCGCCCACTTCACCGAATACCTGGTGTGCACCTGTACCTGCCCGGTGCGCAAGGACTGCAAGCATTGCGTGGCGGCCCTGTACTTTCTGGAAGACCCGCGCAACCGTGAAACCCTGGGGCTGACCGCCGCGCCACAAGCGCGTGCCACCCTGCCGGAGCGGCTGATCGACGACCTGATGCCACAGCCACGGCTGATTCTGGCCAGCATTGAATTCAGCGCCTTCGAACCGCGCAACGGGCGCATGCAGCGCCAGGTCCAGCACCGGGCGGCCCTGGCGTTCGCCTATGGCAAGCACTATGCGGTCGGCACCACGCATGTGAGCATCCTGACCAGCACCTTGGGCAGCGACCTGGTCAACCAGAAAAGCGACATCATCGAGCACACCGCCACCGAGACCCTGCGCATTCGCCGCCAGGGCGAACAAGAGCGGCTGTACCGCCAGCAACTGGCCAACCTGGGCTTCAAGATTGCCACCCGGCAAAGCAAGGCCCTGCCCGACAGCGCCGGCGAGATGTACGAGCTGCCCAACGACAAGGCCTGGCTGCATTTCGTCCTTGACGAGTTGCCCACGCTGCGTGAGCAAGGCTGGGAAATTCACCAGCAGGACACGTTCGGCTTCAATGTCACGCCGGTCGATGACTGGTATGCGGAGATTGACGAACAGACCGACCGCAACTGGTTCGACCTGGAACTGGGCATCATCGTCAACGGCGAGCGCCTGAGCCTGCTGCCGATCCTGATCAACCTGCTGCGCAGCCACCCCGAACTGACCAGCCCGGCCGCCGTGGCCAGGCGTGGCGATGAAGAACAGCTGCTGGTGCAACTGAGCCCGCCAGGCATTGCAGACGGCGCACCGGTGCAGATCGCCCTGCCTTATGGCCGGCTCAAGCCGGTGCTGGCGACCCTGGGCGACTTCTACTGGCGCGAGAACACCAGCAATGCGGTGCGCCTGAACACCGCCGATGCCGCCCGCCTCACCGAACTCGACGATCTGCCGCTGTCCTGGCGCGGCGGCGACCGGCTGCGTCAGTTTGCCGAGCGCCTGGCCAATATCAAGGACGCGCCCGTGGCCCTGCCTGAGGGCTTGAATGCGCGGCTGCGGCCTTACCAGTTGGAGGGCCTGAGCTGGATGCAGTCGTTGCGTGAACTGGAAGTGGGCGGCGTACTGGCCGATGACATGGGCCTGGGCAAGACCTTGCAGACCCTGGCGCACCTGCTGCTGGAGAAACAGTCCGGGCGCCTCGACCGGCCGGCCCTGGCGGTCATGCCCACCAGCCTGATCGGCAACTGGCTGGACGAAGCGGCGCACTTCACCCCGCAGCTCAAGGTCCTGGCCCTGTACGGCGCGCAGCGCCATCAGGACGTCGCCGACCTGCACGACTACGACCTGATCCTGACCACCTACGCCTTGCTGCCCCGGGACCTTGAGCACCTGGCCAAACTGCCACTGCATGTATTGATTCTCGATGAAGCGCAGTACATCAAGAACCCCAAGAGCAAGGCCGCCCAAGCGGCCCGCGAGCTGAACGCGCGCCAGCGCCTGTGCCTGTCGGGCACGCCGCTGGAAAACCACCTGGGCGAGCTGTGGTCGCTGTTTCACTTCCTGATGCCCGGCTGGCTGGGCAGCAGCAAGGAGTTCAACAGCAACTACCGCACCGCCATTGAAAAACACGGTAACCGCGACCGCTTGCTGCACCTCAATGCACGCATCAAGCCGTTCCTGCTGCGCCGCACCAAGGAACAGGTGGCCACCGAGCTGCCGTCCAAGACCGAGATCGTGCACTGGGTGGAGCTCAACGACAGCCAGCGCGATGTGTACGAGACCGTGCGCCTGGCGATGGACAAGAAGGTCCGCGACGAGATCGGCCGCAAAGGCATGGCGCGCAGCCAGATCGTGATCCTTGAAGCGCTGCTCAAGCTGCGTCAGGTGTGCTGCGACCTGCGCCTGGTCAATGACAACCCGATCAACCCGCGCCACGGCAGCTCGGCCAAGCTGGGCAGCCTGATGGAAATGTTCGAAGAGCTGCTGGCCGAAGGGCGACGCATTCTGCTGTTCTCGCAATTCACCTCGATGCTCAGCCTGATCGAGCAGGAATTGAAGCAGCGCGGCATTGCCTATGCCCTGCTGACCGGCGCCACCCGCGACCGGCGCACACCGATCCGCGAATTTCAGGAGGGTCGCCTGCCGGTATTTTTGATCAGCCTCAAGGCCGGTGGCACCGGCCTGAACCTGACCGCCGCCGACACGGTGATCCACTACGATCCGTGGTGGAACCCGGCCGCCGAAAACCAGGCCACTGACCGCGCCTACCGGATCGGCCAGGACAAGCCGGTGTTCGTCTACAAGATGATTTCCCGGGGCACGGTGGAAGAAAAGATCCAGCGCCTGCAACAGGAAAAGACCGCCCTGGCCGCCGGCGTGCTGGACGGCCGCACCAGCGGCGACTGGAAACTGGGCGAGGAAGACCTGCAAGCCCTGTTCGCCCCGCTGCCACCGGTGCCGAAAAAGCCCCGGGCATAAGGACGCCTTTCGTAGGAGCGCGCTTGCCGGTATGCCGGACCACCGCGACCGGCTGCGTCAGCAGTCGTAAATTTGTGGCGTTTCCGAGATTTCTGCGAGCGCTTCGCACTCGGTCGCGGGCAAGCGCGCTCCTACCGGACCGTGTTCAGCCCACCAGGGCAATCAACTGCTGGCGTTGGGCATCGGTCAGGCTCGGGCCGGTGCCGGCACCGGCGTTTTCCGCCATGTAGCGCGGGTTGCCGGTGCCTGGAATCACACAGGTCACCGCCGGGTGAGCCAGCAGGAACTTCAGCGCCAGTTGTGGCCAACTGTTGACCTCCACTTGCGCCGCCCACTTGGGCAATGGCTTGTCCTTGAGGCGCGAGAGCAGCCCACCGCCGCCAAACGGCCGGTTGCAGATCACCGCCACGCCGCGCTCGCGGCACAAGGGCAGCAGGCGTTTCTCGGCCTCACGGTCATCCAGCGCGTAGTTGATCTGCAGAAAATCCAGCGCCTCGGCCTTGAGCACCGCTTCGACCTGATCATAAGCCTGGGCGGTGTAGTGGCTGATGCCGATATAGCGAATCCGGCCTTGCGTCTTCCACTCACGCAACACCGGCAGGTGCGTCTGCCAGTCGACCAGGTTATGAATCTGCATCAGGTCAATGCGATCGGTCTGCAACAGCCGGAATGATTCTTCCATCTGCGCAATGCCCTCTTCACGGCCGCGGGTCCAGACCTTGGTCGCCAGAAAGGCCGGTGAGCGTGGCTCGTGGATTGACAGCAACTCGCCGGTAACGGCTTCGGCACGGCCATACATCGGCGAGCTGTCAATCACGCTGCCGCCAGCGGCAAATAATGCGTCAAGCACGGCACGCAGGGGCTGATAGGCCTCGCTGCCTTTGTCCACGTCAAAGCCGCGATAAGTGCCCAGGCCGATGACCGGTAAAAGCTCGTTGCTCGATGGAATGACACGGGTCTGCATGGCGGGGCCTCCTACGGTGCGTGACGCAAGTGCGGACGATGTGAATGCCGGGCTGCCAGCGGCCGAATCGAAACCCAGGGCGGCAACGCTTGCGGCCGCCAGCGTCAGCACATGGCGACGCGTCAGGCGTGATGGACACATTGAATGCTCCTTGCACAGGCGCTGGGCTTTACGAACGCGCAAAGTCCGGTCACCGTCTGTGCGACAAAACACCAAGCCTAGACCCTGAGCCCCGTTGATGAAGCCTTGATTGCAAAAACGTTCAGCGCCGTACGGGCGGGGTCGCTCCCAATTGACGCCACATGGCGCGTGTGATGCGCTGCCGGTGCTGATAGCCCGCCCAGGGGTCCTGATGCAGCGATTGCAGGCGCGCCTGCACATTGCCGATATGCCATTGCGCCGCCGATACCAGGCCTGCCAGCTCCTCCCGGGCGATGGGCACCGACACCGGCAGGCCGGGCCGTGCCCGCACCGACCAGGCCGCCACCGTGCTGCCGCCACGGGTGTTGCGCAGGTAATCGATGAAGACCTTGCCGACCCGGTTTTTCGGACCGGCGGTGGCGCTGAAGCGCTCAGGCAGTTGCCCGGCCATGAAACCGGCAATGGCCTTGGCAAAGCCCTTGACCTCGTCCCAACCGGCATGCCGCGCCAAGGGCACGATTACATGCATTCCCTTGCCGCCACTGGTCTTGAGAAACGCATCCAGCCCCAGCTCGTCGAGCACCGCCAGCAGCATCTGCGTGGCTTCGATCATGCTGCGCCACGGCAAAGCCGGGTCAGGGTCCAGGTCCAGGATCAGCCGGTCCGGTGCCTCGATACGCTCACTGGTCGCACCCCAGGTATGAAACTCGATAGCGCCCATCTGCACCGCGCCGATCAGTGCCGCCAGGCTGTCGATCTGCAACAGCGACGCATGGCCAGGATCCAGTGCCGGGTCAAGCCGGGTGATGTGCGGCAATGCCATTTGCTGAGCGTGCTTTTGAAAGAACTGCTCGCCCTGCACGCCTTCCGGGCAACGCAACAATGCTACTGGGCGACGGGCCAGTTCAGGCAGCAGCCAGTCGGCGATCGACGCGTAGAACTGCGCCAGCTGATGTTTTTGCGTTTCAGTATCAGGGTCGATGACCCGCTCAGGGTGAGTGATCGGTACGCCGGCAATCACCGACTTGTGCGGGGCTGTACGCACCGGCGTCACCGGTGCATCGAGTGCGTCGTCAGGATCATGCGCGCCCTGTTGGTCGAGTCGTTGCGGATGCTCGCGCACCACTTGCGTGGCGGGTTTATCGGTGCGCAAGCCGACAAACGACGCCTGGCGCAGCAACCCTTCGCGGGTCCACTCGGCAAATTGCACCTCGCCCACCAGACGCGGCTCGACCCATTGCACGCCACGGCTCAAGGCACCACTCAGGGGCGTCGCCAGCGGCGAGCGCTCACGCCGCAGGCGCTTGAGCTGTTCGCTCAAGGACCTGAGCATGGCCGCAGTGAAACCGGTGCCGACCCGTCCGGCATACACCAGCGCGCGCTCTTCATACACCCCCAGCAACAGCGCACCAAAACCAGAACGGCTGCCTTGTGGCGCGGTGTAGCCCACGATCACGAACTCCTGGCGCAGGCGACACTTGAGCTTGATCCAGTCGGCATTGCGACGCCCGGTGTAGCGGCTGCCCCTGTGCTTGCCGATCACCCCTTCAAGGCCCAGCGCATTGGCGCTCTCGATGATCTCCGCGGCGCTGGAGCGAAACGCAGCGGAAAAACGCAATAACGATCCTTCGTGCCCGGCCAGGGCCCTGGCCAAGGCGTCACGTCGTGCTTCCAGAGGCTGTTGGCGCAGATCGTGGCCATCGAGCCAGGGCGCATCGAACAGGTAATAGACAATCGACTGGTCGCGACCGTCTTCGAAGGCGCGTTGCAGCGCCTGAAAGTCCGGCAAGCCCTGGTCATCGAGCACCACGACCTCTCCGTCCAGCCAGCTGTCTTGAAGCTTGAGCGCCGCCAGCGCCTTGGCGAGTGCCGGCATGCGCCGGGTCCAGTCATGGCCGTTGCGGCTGAGCAGACGCACCTTGCCGCTTTGGACACAGGCCATGATCCGGTAGCCATCGAACTTGATCTCATACAGCCATTCGCCGCTTGGCGGGCTGTCGACCAGCGTGGCCAGTTGCGGCGTGAGGCTGTCGGGAAAGGCCGGCGGTGTTTCGGTTACGAGCTTGCCTGCCTGCTTGCTCGACGGTTTGCGTTTGGCCTTGCTCGCAGGCTTGGCTGAATTGACAGCCTTGACGCCCACCGATCCGCCGCCCAGCACGCTGTCAGGCTGCTCGCGGGTAATGTCGAACGTCTCGGCCGGGCGGGCCATGGCGTCACGGGCCTTGATCAGCAGCCATTGTTCCTTGCTGCCGCTGCCCTTGAGCCGGGTGCGCACCAGCGCCCAGTCGCCGCTCAGCTTCTCGCCCACCAGGGTGAACTCCAGCTTGCCGGCGGCATAAGCCTGGTGCGGGTCGCCATGCGGTTGCCAGATGCCACGATCCCACACAATCACATCGCCGGCGCCATACTGGCCAGCCGGAATGCTGCCTTCGAAACGGGCATAGCCCAGCGGATGATCCTCCACATGCACCGCCAGGCGCTTTTGCGTCGGATCAAGGCTCGGCCCCTTGGGCACTGCCCAGCTCTTGAGCGTGCCATCCAGTTCCAGGCGAAAGTCGTAGTGCAGGTTACGTGCATCATGTTTCTGGACGACAAACGCCAGCGCCGCGTCTTTGCCCTTGCGGTCGTCCGGGGCACTGGACTCTGGCGGTTCCGAGGTAATGTCGAAATGACGCTTGCGGGTGTATTCACTGACAGGCTTGGCCATGGCGGTGGACCTCCTTCAACCTCTTATGAAGCCTTGCGTGATGCCTTGCCTTTGTCGCTACCGGCCTTCTTCGCAGCCGGTTTGCTGGCAGCCTTGCTGCTGGCGACCTTGGCCCTGGCAGTTGACTTGCCCGCTGCGCGCGGGGTACTGCCGCCCTTGCCGGCCAGGCTGCGGCGCAACAGGTCGGTCAGGTCAATGACATCGGCCCCACGCCGCTCGATCTCTTGCTGTTCATCACCCACGGCTTGCAGCTTGCCGTCGCGGGCCTTGGTCTCGACCAGCGTCATGATCTTGTCCTGAAAGGTGTCGCGGTAATCGTCCGGTTGCCAGTCGACGCTCATGTCCTTGACCAGCCGTTTGGCCATGTCACGTTCACGTTTGGTCAAGGGTGCGTCGGTCACCGCTTCATCCAGTTCCAGGGTGTCGGCCAGGTCGCGCACTTCGCTGGGCCAGCGCAACAGCACCAGCACCAGTGCGGCGTCCACCGGCACCACGGCGGCCAGATGCTCGCGGGTGTGCAGCACCAGATTGGCCAAAGCTACCTTGCGCGTGTCATGCAGGGTTTCGCGCAGCAGCGCATAGACTTTTTCACCGCGCTTGTCGGGGGTCAGGTAATACGGCGTGTCGATGTTCTGCAGGGGAATCTGCCGGCTGTCGATAAAGCCGAAGATCTCGATGGTCTGGGTGGCCTTGGGGTGGGCGGCGTGGATTTCTTCTTCACTGAGCACGATGTAGCGGCCCTTCTCGTACTCCACGCCTTTGACGATATTCTCGGCGCTGACTTCCTTGCCGCTGGCCTTGTTGACCCGCTTGTAGCCCACCGGGTCCATGCTGCGCTTGTCCAGCCAGTCGAAATCGACCCGCTGCGAGGCGGTGGCCGATACCAGCCCCACCGGGATGTGCACCAGTCCGAAGCTGATCGCGCCTTTCCAGATTGCCCTTGCCATTGCCTGACTCCCTGCCGGTGATGTTCAGGGATGACTCAGGTCATGGTGCAAAAGTTTCGCTGCCCTGACAGGCGTGGCGGGCTGTAGGCCCGAGCCCGCCAGCAGAGTGTTGGCAGAGCAACAGTGACCACTGTAGGCACAGGCACACTGATGACGGTCCATATTCACTTAAGATCTAAAAATATGGATTTACGTTCTTTTACGGAATATTCGCAAGCCTTTATAAAGGCTGTCACTCACGCACCGCTGCCCACTGTCCGCCACGCGACAGGCCTTTCGCGGCACCGGTGTTGCGCCGCCTACAGCCAAAGGATCTGTCATGAATGTGTTCTGGTTTCTTCCCACCCACGGCGACGGCCATCTGTTGGGCACTACCAAAGGTGCTCGCCCTGTCACCCTCAACTACCTCAAGCAAGTCGCGCAGGCCGCCGATGACCTGGGCTATTACGGGGTATTGATTCCCACCGGGCGCTCGTGCGAAGACTCGTGGGTCGTCGCCTCGGCCCTGACGCCGCTGACCCAGCGCCTGCGTTACCTGGTCGCGATCCGCCCGGGGATCATTTCGCCCACAGTTTCGGCACGCATGGCTGCGACCCTGGACCGGTTGTCCGGCGGGCGGCTGTTGATCAACGTGGTCACCGGCGGCGACCCTGACGAAAACCGTGGCGACGGCATTCACCTCAGCCACAGTGAGCGCTATGAAGTCACCGACGAGTTCCTGCAGATCTGGCGCCGGGTCATGCAAGGCGAAGCGGTGGATTTCAAGGGCAAGCACTTGCACGTCGAGAACGCCAAGGCGTTCTACCCGCCCCTGCAACAGCCCTACCCGCCGTTGTACTTTGGCGGCTCCTCGGAGGCGGCGCATGATCTGGCGGCCGATCAGGTGGATGTGTATCTGACCTGGGGCGAGCCCCCGGCGGCGGTGGCGGCAAAAATCGCCGATGTCCGTGAGCGTGCCGCACGCAAGGGTCGTACCGTGAAGTTCGGGATTCGCCTGCATGTGATCGTGCGTGAAACCAGCGAACAGGCCTGGCAGGCGGCCGACACGTTGATTGCCGCCATCAGCGACGAAACCATCGCCGCGGCGCAGAAATCCTTCGCCCGCTTCGACTCCGAGGGCCAGCGGCGCATGGCAGCCCTGCATGACGGGCGCCGCGACAACCTGGAAATTGCCCCCAACCTGTGGGCCGGCGTCGGCCTGGTACGTGGCGGAGCCGGTACTGCACTGGTCGGCAACCCGCAGGAAGTGGCCGACCGGATCAAGGAATATGCCGACCTCGGCATCGAGAGCTTCATTTTCTCCGGCTATCCGCACCTGGAAGAAGCCTACCGCTTTGCCGAGCTGGTGTTCCCGCTGCTGCCCGAGCCTTACGCCAGCCTGGCCGGGCGCGGCATCACCAACCTGACCGGGCCGTTTGGCGAAATGATCGCCAACGACCTGCCCCCCCGGCAGGACCGCTGATGGCCTTGCCCCTGACCGCCCTGGCCAGCGCGCCGACCGTCGCCCAGGTGTTCGAAGACCCCAGGTCCCGCGCCTTGCTGGGCCACATCCGCCAGGTCGCGCCCAGTGAAGCGAGCGTGCTGATCATCGGCGACACTGGCACCGGCAAGGAGCTGGTCGCCCGGCAGATCCATGACTTGAGCGCGCGCCGGGCCGCGCCCTTCGTGGCGGTCAACTGCGGGGCCTTTTCCGAATCCTTGTTCGAGGCCGAGCTGTTCGGCCATGAGAAAGGCGCCTTTACCGGGGCTCATTGCGCCAAGGCCGGCTGGTTCGAGGCGGCCAATGGCGGCACGCTGTTTCTGGATGAAATCGGTGACATGCCGATGGCCTTGCAGGTCAAGCTGCTGCGCGTGCTGCAGGAGCGTGAGGTGGTGCGCCTTGGCTCGCGCAAGAGCCAGCCCATCAATGTGCGGGTGCTGGCCGCAACCAACGTGCAGCTGGAAAAGGCCATCAACGCCGGACACTTTCGCGAAGACCTGTTCTACCGGCTCAATGTCGTGACGCTGCCGCTGAGCCCGCTGCGTGAGCGGCCCGGTGACATTCTGCCGCTGACCCGCCACTTCATCGACATCTACCGCCAGCGCCTGGGCTTTGCCCCGGTGCGCATCAGCGCCGACGCCGAACAGCGGCTCAAGACCTATGACTGGCCGGGCAATATCCGCGAGCTGGAAAACGTCATTCACCATACCCTGTTGCTGTGCCGCAATGACCTGATCGAGGCGGCGGACCTGCGCCTGTCGGGCTTGCGCATCGAGCGTCAGGAAACGCCGGCGCCTGGCGGGCCATCGGCCGGGCAATCCGCCGATGACCTGCTGGCCCAGGCCTTCGGCAAACTGTTCGAGCAACAGGCCGGCGCCCTGCACGAGAAAGTCGAGGATGCGCTGGTACGTGCCGCTTATCACTTCTGCCATCGCAACCAGGTGCACACCGCCAACCTGCTGGGCCTGACCCGTCATGTGACGCGCAGCCACCTGATCCGCATCGGTGAGCTGAGCGTCAACAAGCGCCGCGCCGGCGAGAACCTGCAAGGCGGCAGGGTGCTCAATCTGTCGGTCTGAAGCCACTCACGTCCGGGGCGTGGTCTGGCTGGCCACCTGATAACTGGAAAAGCGCGCCGCCTGTACACGATGCTGGCGGATCAGCGCTTGCACATCCGGCACGCCGGCCTCGAGGTTGCGCAGTGCTGCCTCGCACGACTCACGCGACTGCCACAGCACCTGATGCAATACCCGCTGCCCGTCTTCGCTGGCCTGCACGCGGGCACCCATGAAGCCGGGGCACGTCGAGGTGAACTGCTCATCCACCCAGGTCAATGCGGTTACCAGAGCCGCTTGCTGGCGTGGGTCGACGCTGAATTCGACAGATTGGCTGTAGGCAGGCATGGGCATCTCCATGGGTCATGGCTCCGGATAGTTGCAGGTCATGGCTGCGCAGGGTAAAACCTCCAGTTAACTTGAGGTCAAGCGCGAAATAACTCCATGAACAAGCCATCGACTGGCAGCCCTCACCCCTTGCTAAGCGTCGGACAACTGGCCGCACGCAGTGGCGTGGCGGTCACGGCGCTGCATTTCTATGAGAGCAAAGGCCTGATCAGCAGCCAGCGCAACGCCGGTAACCAGCGTCGCTACGCCCGGGAAATGCTGCGCCGGGTGGCCTTGATCAAGGTGGCCCAACGACTGGGCATTCCACTGGCCACGATTCACGCAGCCCTTGAGGCCCTGCCCCAGGGCCGTACCCCGACAGCTGAAGACTGGGAAAACCTGTCGATGCGCTGGAAAACCGAACTGGACGAGCGCATCCAGCGCCTGACCGACCTGCGTGACCAGTTGACCGGCTGCATCGGTTGCGGCTGCCTGTCGATGCAGGCCTGCCCACTGCGCAACTGGGGTGACACACTGGCCAGCCAGGGACCAGGGCCACGCTTGCTTGACCCGTCCTGAAGCCGTTCTCGGGCCTGGTCGTTACAGCACCACATTGCGCACGAAACGCAGCAGCACCGTACCGTCGTTGCTGAACACATGGGTCTGGTTACTGGGAAACATGAAGAACTCGCCGGGGCCAACCTGCTGTGACGGTTCACGCCCGCCCAGCGTGAGGCGCAAATGGCCTTCGATCACATACACCTGTTCGCTCCAGCCGTCGGGGTCCGGCTCGGCGTCGTAGTGGTCGCCCGGCTCCAGCGTGAACTCCCACAGCTCCACTTCACGCCGGGCCGTGGCCTTGGACAACAGCACTGCCTTGCTGCCCGGCCGGGTGCCGGCCCAGGCCAGTTCATTGATGCGGCTGTGATCGCGCAGCTCCGGGGCCTGGATCAGGTCGCTGAAGGCCACTTCCAGGGCTTCGGCCACCCGGTCCAGGGTCGCCAGGCTGACATTGTTCTCGCCGGCCTCAATGGCCACCAGCATGCGCCGGCTGACCCCGGACTTGTCGGCCAAGGCGCTCTGACTGATACCGGCGGCATTGCGCAGGCGACGCACGTTGTGGCTGACGTGTTGCAACACAGGCGGGCGCGGGGAATTTTCTTTGTGCATAAGGGTGCTCACTCAAGGCCATTGCGCATTATACTGCCCAACTTTGCGACACAGTGTGAGTCGCTCTTTCCTGCTCCTGCAAGCCTTCCTGTCCGGTACCGCCATGAAACTTCCTCGCCGCCTGCCGCGCGTCAGCCAGGCAGAAGCTGTCCTGATCTTTATCACCATGCTCTGGGGCGGCACGTTCCTGCTGGTGCAGCACGCCATGACCGTCAGCGGGCCGATGTTTTTCGTCGGCCTGCGCTTTGCCGCCGCCGCGGCGATCGTGGCGCTGTGCTCGATGAACGTCATGCGCGGCCTGACGGCGCTGGAGCTGCGTGCCGGGGTGTTCATCGGGGTAGCGATCATGCTCGGCTACGGGTTGCAGACCGTGGGCCTGCAAACCATCCCCAGCAGTCAGTCGGCGTTCATCACCGCGCTGTACGTACCGTTCGTGCCGTTGCTGCAATGGCTGATACTGGGTCGCCGCCCCGGCCTGATGCCGAGTCTGGGTATTGCCCTGGCCTTCACCGGGCTGATGCTGCTGTCAGGCCCTGAAGGCGCTGCGCTGAACTTCAGCCCTGGCGAAATCGCCACCATCATCAGCGCCGTGGCCATTGCAGCCGAAATCATCATGATCAGCGCCTACGCAGGCCAGGTCGACGTGCGCCGGGTCACCGTGGTGCAACTGGCCACCGCCTCGCTGCTGGCCTTCCTGATGGTGGTGCCCACCGGCGAGCGCCTGCCCGATTTTTCCTGGCTGCTGCTGGGCACCGCCCTGGGCCTGGGCGCCATGAGCGCGGTGATCCAGGTGGCAATGAACTGGGCACAGAAAAGCGTCTCGCCGACCCGCGCCACGGTCATCTACGCCGGCGAGCCGGTGTGGGCCGGCATTGTCGGCCGCCTGGCCGGCGAGCGCCTGCCAGGCTTGGCGCTGCTGGGCGGCGCCCTGATCGTGCTGGGCGTGATCGTCAGCGAACTGCGCAAGCGCCCGGCAGAGCAGGACGATGAACAGCCCGTTGTCGGAGGGGACTCTGCCGGAATGCCGGACCACCGCGATTGAGTGCGCTACTGGACCCCATGTTTGCTGCGCGACAAAGGGTGGCTTTCGTCAAAACAACCACTGTAGGAGCGCGCTTGCCCGCGACCGGCTGCGTTAGCAGTCGTAAATTTGTGGCGTTTCGCAAAAGTATCGATCATGAACTTTCAGCGTTTCCGAGATTTTGCGAGCGCTGCGCACTCGGTCGCGGTGGTCCGGCATTCCGGCAAGCGCGCTCCTACCCGGCCCCAGGTGTGCTGCGCGACAGCGTTCCGCCTTGGCGCTGTGTCAGTGAAAAACGCGCCAACGCCAACCTATCGGAATCTTTATTCATTAATTGAATTCAAAGAAAAATCCTACAACCTCAATCAAAAAAGCCTGATAACCAAGCGCTTCAACTCATACCACTATCCAATCAGCCCGCAACACTTTGCAACGGCGAGAAACAACTTCAGGCCAATACAGCCAGACTGCCGTTTGAGCCTATAAGTGAGCGAGTTTCCTTATACCTGAATGACCAGGCGTTCTCTGCCGACGTTCTGTCGAGTGGCCTATAACTGCCTGTTCACAATAAAACCTGAGAACATTTTTCCAGACAACATTCGTTAGATGGAGCACTCATGATCGACATGAAGATTTCCGACTCGTTGCTGCCTGCTAAGTGTTTGGCCCTTAACGCTGCACAACAGGAAAAGACCCACACCGCCAATAAAATGCCCTCCTCAATACTCACCTCTCTGGGTGAGGCCAATCACATTTCACCGGCCTCCCGCCAATTGAGTGAAGCCTTGCAACGCGCAGAGCAACGTGAAAACACCTTGAGCCGCGAGGGTTTGCGACAAAGATTTACAGCCGCCATGAATGAACTCTGGCCGGCCGATTATATAAAGTCCAGCGGAAAAGATAATGCGCAGCGGCCAGACACAGAAGATCCGGACCTACTGGCCCGGGCCAGAAAAGCCACGGACTTTGAAAATGGCACGGGGCCCAATCCGTTCAAAGGTCTTCGCCCGGAGTTACTCACCGCCATTGCCTATGACGACAGTGGAACGTTCACGCTTAACGAACGACGTGCAGCCCGCACAGAAGCCTATGACCAGCACGAAGCCTGGGGACTCAAGGTCATTGCCGAGGCCACCGAGGAGTACAACCGTACCGGGCATCGCCTCAAGATCTACGACCAGGTACTGGACCATTACAAATCCCAACCCCTGATCGAAAAGGCCCAGTTCCCCGAGACCTATGAGCAGGACCTGATCACCCGCCGTAATGAGGCGATACGCCTGGCCGGCAAGCGTCCTGCCAAACCTTCCACCTTCGACATGATTCGCCAGTGGCGCGCCCAACAGCCGCGCCTGACCACGCTGTTTTCCATGCTGGCCGGCGCCTCGCCGGACCTGAACGAGCGCCTGCCCGGTGGCCGGGGTGCCAGATTCACAGCCTTGCGGCAGGACACGGCCACTGCCGGGCATCAATTTGTGAAAGCTGCTGCGCCTGCAACCGGTTCAACTCCTTTGAGCAGTGCCACGCTGCTCAAAGACCTGTCAGGCCCTGTCCATAAATGAGGGCAACGCCTGAACCGGCATGGGCTGCGTACCATCAGCCCGGGATCAGGCCTGCTTTGCGGTAGGTCAGCATCAGTTGATCAAACACCTGAGTGTCGGCACAGGTCCGTGCGACCAGTTGCGCACCGGCAACGGCGGTGTAGATGGCAAGGGCTCGATGTTCACTGTCGCGCGCGTCACTGCAGCCTGCCTCCATCAATACCGCAGCCAGCCACTTGACGTTGACCTCCACAAACGCCTTGACCTCTTTCGAGACCTTGTCAGGCAAGTCTTCATGTTCGGCAGCCATGAAGCTGGACAGGCAAAGCCGGTTGCCGTCCCTCAATGACTTGAGAAAGATCGACGGGTACAGCTGCAGGCACCGATGCGGATCGGGATGAGCGGCACGTATGTCTTCGAGCATTCCCAGTGTGTCCTGCCAGTAGCGCTGTGCAACCGCCGCCCCCAGATCGGCCTTGCTGGGAAAGTGGTAGTAGATGCTTGCGTTCTTGATACCGACTTCTTCGGCGATGCTGCGGAAATTGATGCCGCTGTAACCGTGCAACTGGGCCGCTGATTTAGCCGCCGCCAGAATCGCTTCTCGAGCATTTTCGCTCACGCTGTAACCCTCGCCTGGATTTTGCTGACGCATCGATAGGCGGATTCTACGCCGCCCATGCAAACCTGCCAACTGACAGGTAGGGGTTGACACACTCAAAAAACGAGCACACTCTTTACCTACCAACTGACAGGCAGGTAATTTGACATGACTTTTTCACAGCCCCCTACAGACGCTTCGATGATCTCTCCAATGAAGATTCATGACTGGTTCGATGGCCCCTATCCGGCCCGGGTGCGTATTGCACTTGCCGAAAAAGGGCTGCTGTCGAAGGTTGAATTCGTACCGGTCAATCTCTGGACCGGCGAGCACAAGACGCCAGAGTTTCTGGCCATCAATTACTCGGGAACCCTTCCGGTGCTCGAGCTTGAGGGTGGGGTGCTGATCGCTGAATGCACTGCGATCACCCAGTATCTGGATAACCTGGACGGTGATCCGACACTGACGGGCAGAACCGCCCTGGAACAAGGCCTGATCCACATGATGACCAAGCGCGCCGAGATTGAATTCCTCGATGCGGTCAGCACCTACTTCCATCACGCCACGGCGGGTCTGGGCCCCAAGGTCGAGCTGTACCAGAATGCCGAGTGGGGCGCCAGGATGGGTGAGAAGGCCATCCGGGGCATGCGCTATTTCGACACGCTTTTGCAGCATCAGCCCTTCGTGGCCGGAAATACATTCTCGATGGCTGACATCGCCGTGCTCGGCGGCATGATCTTCGCCTCGCTGGTGAAACTGCCTGTGCCAGAGGAATGTGTCTCGCTGCGCGCATGGCACACCAGGATGCAGGCGCGACCCAGCGTTCAGACCTGGCGCGCCATGGTTGAACAGGGTGCTGCGAAACGTTGATAAACAACTGCCGTGCTCAATGGCAGATCCCCTTTGAGCACCTTGGCTATCGGGCACATGCCCGACTGTAATGCCTGCGCGGTACAACAGCGCTTTGACAGGCTGCACGAACGCGCAGGTCGCTTGCCGATATTTCCGGCTATGGCCCGGCACCTTCAGGGCTTCCTGGGGGTCGTAGCTGATAGCCCTATGCCTGCTTTGTAGCCTTCATCACGGATCGACCCGTTCGTCGATTTAAGACTGGAACCGATTTTGCCGACATGTTTTGTAGGAAAATTCGACAGGTGCGCGTTTGGCCATGCACGCTCTGGCACGTATGATGCTTAACATTTCTTCGCAGATAAGAAGCCTATGTCCCTGATAGTTCTCCTGCTTCTGCCTTTCATCGGCAGCTGTATCGCGGCTTTTCTGCCGCACAATGCCCGTAACGCCGAGTCCTTCCTGGCCGGTCTGGTGGCCCTGACCGGCGCTCTTCAGGTCGCGTTGTGGTATCCACAGATTGTCGATGGCGGCGTGATACGCGAGGAGTACTTCTGGCTGCCCAGCCTGGGCCTGAATTTTGTGCTGCGCATGGACGGCTTTGCCTGGCTGTTCTCCATGCTGGTGCTGGGCATCGGGGCGCTGGTGTCATTGTATGCGCGCTACTACATGTCGCCCGACGATCCGGTGCCACGTTTCTTTGCCTTTTTCCTGGCGTTCATGGGCGCCATGCTGGGGCTGGTGCTGTCCGGCAACATCATCCAGATCGTGTTCTTCTGGGAACTGACCAGCCTCTTTTCATTCTTGCTGATCGGCTACTGGCACCACCGCAGCGACGCCCGGCGTGGCGCCTACATGGCCTTGCTGGTGACCGGCGCGGGGGGGCTGGCCTTGCTGGCGGGCATGCTGATCCTCGGCCATGTGGTCGGCAGCTATGACCTGGACCGGGTGCTGGAAGCAGGCGATGCGATTCGCGCCCATGCCTTGTACCCGGTGCTGCTGACCCTGATCCTGATCGGTGCACTGAGCAAGAGCGCGCAATTTCCCTTCCATTTCTGGCTGCCCCACGCCATGGCAGCCCCCACACCCGTCTCGGCCTACCTGCACTCGGCGACCATGGTCAAGGCCGGGGTATTTCTGCTGGCCCGCCTGTGGCCGGCGCTGTCGGGCACCGAGCAATGGTTCTGGATCGTCAGCGGGGCCGGCGCCTGCACCCTGTTGCTGGGAGCGTATGCAGCGATTTTCCAGAACGACCTCAAGGGCCTGCTGGCCTATTCGACCATCAGCCACCTGGGCCTGATCACCCTGCTACTGGGTCTGAACAGCCCGCTGGCGGCGGTGGCGGCGGTGTTTCACATCCTCAACCATGCCACCTTCAAGGCCTCGCTGTTCATGGCCGCCGGCATCATCGACCACGAAAGCGGTACCCGGGACATTCGCCGGCTCAGCGGGCTGTTCAGAATGATGCCGTACACCGCGACGCTGGCCATGGTCGCCAGCGCCTCGATGGCGGGCGTGCCGTTGATGAACGGCTTCCTGTCCAAAGAAATGTTCTTCGCCGAAACCGTGTTCATCAGTTCCACCCTGTGGGTCGAGCTGGCGCTGCCGGTGGTGGCGACCATTGCCGGCGCCTTCAGCGTGGCCTATTCGCTGCGTTTCACGGTGGACGTGTTCTTCGGCCCGATGGCCAAGGACCTGCCAATCACCCCGCACGAGCCGCCACGCTGGATGCGCCTGCCGGTCGAGTTCCTGGTGCTGACCTGCCTGATAGTCGGCATTTTCCCGGCCCAGTCGGTGGCCCCGCTGCTGGCGGCGGCGGCGCAACCAGTGGTGGGCGGCGAGCTGCCCGAGTACAGCCTGGCCATCTGGCATGGCCTGAACACCCCGATGATCATGAGCCTGGTGGCCATGGCCGGCGGCATCATCCTGTACCTGCTGCTGCGCAAATCGTTCCGCCACGACCGTTTCAGCCAGCCGCCGCTGATCGGCCGCCTCAATGGCAAACGCTATTTCGAGCGCATCCTGGTCATGGTGATGCACTGGGCACGGCGCTTCGAGCGCCAGGTGAGCACCCGTCGCCTGCAGCGGCAACTGTTCCTGCTGGTGCTGGCGGCGCTGGCCCTGGGCTTCATGCCGCTGTATTCCAGCGGCCTGAGCTGGGGCGACCGGCCGAAGATTCCCGGCTCCGGGGTGTTCGTCACGCTCTGGCTGATCGCCATTGCCTGCGCACTGGGCGCGGCCTGGCAAGGCAAATACCATCGCCTGGCCGCCCTGATCATGGTCAGCGTCTGCGGCCTGATGACCTGCATCACTTTCGTCTGGTTCTCCGCTCCCGACCTGGCACTGACCCAACTGGTGGTCGAGGTGGTCACCACAGTGCTGATCCTGCTGGGCCTGCGCTGGCTGCCGCGACGCAGCGAGGATGTGCCGCCACCGGTCAGCACCCGCCTGCGCGCCCGCGGCCGACGCATACGCGACCTGAGCCTGTCGATCCTGGTCGGTGCCGGCATGGCCGTGCTGTCGTATGCCATGCTGACCCGCCAGACCCCCAACATGATCTCGTCCTTCTACCTGAGCCGGGCCTTGCCCGAGGGCGGCGGCACCAACGTGGTCAATGTGATGCTGGTGGACTTCCGCGGCTTCGACACCTTTGGCGAAATCACCGTACTGGGCATCGTGGCGCTGACCGTGTTCGCCCTGCTGCGCCGCTTCCGCCCGCCCAAGGAAAGCATCCCGCTGCCGTCCCAGCAGCGCCTGCTGGCCCGCGACGTGGTCACCGACCTGGTCAACCCGCGCAGCGCCAGCGACACTGCGCTGGGCTTCATGATGGTGCCGGCCGCGCTGGTACGCCTGCTGTTGCCAGTGGCGTTCATGGTGTCGATGTACTTGTTCATGCGCGGCCATAACCAGCCAGGCGGTGGTTTTGTCGCGGGCCTGGTGATGTCGGTGGCGTTCATCCTGCAATACATGGTCGCCGGCACCCAGTGGGTCGAGGCGCACATGAGCCTGCGCCCGCAACGCTGGATCGGCGCTGGCCTTTTGTGCTCGGTGCTCACCGGCCTGGGCGCGATGGCGCTGGGTTATCCGTTCATGACCACCCACACCGCGCACCTCGACCTGCCGGTCCTGGGCGAGATCCATGTGGCCAGTGCGCTGTTCTTCGACATCGGCGTGTACGCCGTGGTGGTGGGCTCGACGCTGCTGATCCTCACCGCCCTGGCCCACCAGTCGGTGCGCAGCCATCGCCCAACCCTGCTGCCCAAGCCGGTAGCCAGTCCTGATCCCGCCCCGTCGACGCCCAATCCCTCCATACCCGCTTCGGCGCCCGCCCTCTCAGCAAAAGGAGCCCTGTAAATGGAAGAAGTGATTGCGGTTGCCATCGGTGTGCTGGCCGCCTCCGGGGTCTGGCTGATCCTGCGCCCGCGGACCTTTCAGGTGATCATGGGGCTGTGCCTGCTGTCTTACGGCGTCAACCTGTTCATCTTCAGCATGGGCAGCCTGTTCATCGGCAAGGAGCCGATCATCAAGGACGGCGTGCCGCAGGACCTGCTCCACTACACCGATCCGCTGCCACAGGCCCTGGTGCTGACCGCCATTGTCATCAGCTTTGCCATGACCGCGCTGTTTCTGGTGGTGCTGCTGGCTTCGCGGGGCCTGACCGGCACTGACCATGTCGACGGTCGGGAGCCCAAGGCATGAGTGCGTTGAATCAACTGATCGTCATCCCGATCCTGCTGCCTCTGTTGACCGCCGGGCTGATGCTCTGGCTGGGCGAAAAACACCGGCCACTCAAGGCCCGTATCAACCTGCTCTCGACCCTGATCGGCCTGGGCGTCTCGATCCGGCTGCTGATGTCGGTGCAGCAGACCGGCACCATGGGCTCGATCGGCGTGTACATGCCGGGCAATTGGGAAGCGCCCTTTGGCATCGTGCTGGTGGTCGATCACCTGTCGGCCCTGATGCTGGTGCTGACCGGCATCATCGCCGTGTGTGCGCTGCTGTTTGCCCTGGCCCGCTGGGACAAGGCCGGCGCCAGCTTCCACGCCCTGTTCCAGATGCAACTGATGGGCCTGTATGGCGCCTTCCTGACCGCCGACCTGTTCAACCTGTTCGTGTTCTTCGAGGTACTGCTGGCGGCGTCCTACGGCTTGCTGCTGCATGGCTCGGGACGGGCACGGGTCTCGGCGGGGCTGCATTATGTGGCAATCAACCTGCTGGCCTCGTCGCTGTTCCTGATCGGTGCAGCCCTGATCTATGGCGTGACCGGCACCCTGAACATGGCCGACCTGGCGGTCAAGATTCCCCAAGTGGCCGAAGCCGACCGTGGCCTGCTGCATGCCGGTGCGGCGATTCTGGCCACGGCGTTTCTGGCCAAGGCCGGCATGTGGCCGCTGAACTTCTGGCTGGTGCCGGCCTATTCGGCGGCCAGTGCGCCGGTGGCCGCGATGTTCGCGATCATGACCAAGGTCGGCATCTACACCGTGTTGCGCCTGTGGACCCTGCTGTTTTCCGGTCACGCCGACGACTCGGCGTACTTTGGCGGCGACTGGCTGGTCTACGGCGGCATGGTGACCATCGTCACGGCGGCTGTCGCGATCATCGCCGCCCAGCGCCTGGAGCGCATGGCCAGCCTGAGCATTCTGGTGTCGGCCGGCATCCTGCTGTCGGCCATCGGCTTCGGCCAGCCGAGCCTGACCAGCGGCGCGCTGTTCTACATGGTCAGCTCGACCCTGGCGCTGAGCGCCCTGTTCCTGCTGGGCGAACTGATCGAGCGCTCACGTTCGGCCAATCAGTTCAGCGACGAGGAGGAAGTCGACCAGTTGCCGCATAACCTGGAGTCCCTGCACCCGCCACGGGGCAGCAACCTGGACGAAGAAGAGAACATCGTGGTCGGCCAGGTGATTCCCATGACCATGGCGTTCCTGGGCTTGTGCTTTGTGGCGTGCGCGCTGCTGATCATTGGCATGCCGCCGTTGTCAGGCTTTATCGGCAAGCTGACCCTGCTCAGCGCCCTGCTCAACCCGCTGGGCCTGAACGTGGCGCAGGACGAACCGCTGTCGGTCCAGGCCTGGCTGCTGATCAGCCTGCTGATTTTCTCGGGGCTGGCCTCGCTGATGTCGTTCGTCAGGCTGGGCGTGCAGCGTTTCTGGACCCCTTACGAGATAGCCCCGCCCTTGCTGCGCCACAGCGAGTACCTGCCCATCGTCATCCTGCTGGGCATTTGCGTGGCCCTGACCTTCAAGGCCGAGGCGCTGCTGCGTTATACCCAGGACACGGCGGCCGCCCTGCATGAGCCGCTGCAGTATGTGCAATCGGTAATGGCCACCCGCCCGGTACCCGGCCCGCTGGTCCAGACGTCGCAGGTACAACCATGAAACGACTGTTCCCCGCCCCGTTTCTTTCACTGGCCCTGTGGGCCTTGTGGCTGGTGCTGAACGTCTCGCTCAGTGCCGGTCACCTGCTGCTGGGTGCCCTGCTGGGCTTTCTGGCACCGCTGATGTTCGCCTCGTTGCGGCCCATGCCGGTGCGCATCAGCAAGCCTGGTACGCTGATTCGCTTCGTTCTGCGGGTCGGCCTGGAAGTGCTGCACTCCAACCTGCAAGTGGCCCGTACTGTATGGACCTTCAAGCGCCGGCCCCCACACTCGGCTTTCGTCAGCGTGCCGCTGGACATGCGTGATGCCCAGGGTCTCGCGGCGCTGGCCATGGTCTGCACGGTCATCCCGGGCACGGTCTGGTCGGAACTGGCCCTGGACCGCAGCATCCTGCTGATGCATGTATTCGATCTTGAAGACGCCGACGAAGAAAAATTCATCGCGCACTTCAAAGCCACGTATGAGCGCCCCTTGATGGAGATCTTCCAATGAGTGCCTTGCTGGAAAATGCCATTCTGGCCAGCCTGTGCATTTTCGCCCTGGCGATGGTGCTGACCCTGGTGCGCCTGTTCAAGGGCCCGTCGGCCCAGGACCGGGTGCTGGCGCTGGATTACCTGTACATCACCGCCATGCTGATGATGCTGGTACTGGGCATACGCTATGCCAGCGACACCTATTTCGAGGCGGCGTTGCTGATTGCCCTGTTCGGTTTCGTCGGCTCGTTTGCCCTGGCCAAATTCCTGTTGCGCGGAGAGGTGATCGAATGATCAACCTGCAAGAGCTACCGCTGTGGGTGGAAATACTCACCGCCGCCCTGCTGCTGACCAGCAGCCTGTTCACCCTGACCGGCGCCCTGGGCCTGTTGCGCATGAAGGATTTCTTTCAGCGCATGCACCCCACGGCCCTGGCCACGACCCTGGGCGCCTGGTGCGTGGCACTGGCCTCGATCCTGTACTTTTCAGCGCTCAAATCGGGGCCGGTGGTACACGCCTGGCTGATTCCCATCCTGCTGGCGATCACCGTACCGGTCACCACCTTGCTGCTGGCACGCACCAGCCTGTTTCGCCAGCGCATGGCCGGTGACGCCGTACCGCCGGAGGTCAGTGGCGACCGTCCGGAGCACAGGCCCTGAACGGCGCAGGCACGGTCACTCGCTGGCGCGAAAGGTCAGTTCACCCTTGCGCCACTTGGCGGCCTTGCCCACGGCAGCCTTGAGCACCTTGGACAGGCCGGTCTGGATCTGCTCATGGGCGGCAAACACCAGCACTACACCCTGGCCTTCCTTGAACACGATGCCGTGGCCCTCAGGCACTTCGACGAACGCGTACTCGCCCAGGCCGTAGACCGTCTTCTTGATGTCACGAAAACGCAGCTCGAATTTGCCCCCTTCACGGCTGGGCAACACGGCGGCGCGAAAATGATCACCGACCTTGAGTTCAAGGCGCGGCTTGTCATCGACCACCAGGTTGCTTTCGGTGTCGATCTCGGCCATGTAGACGCCATCGGGCGATTGCTCAGCGACATAGACAAAGCGCGATTGAAACAGCTTCACCAACTTTGCACGAAGATCACCGAGCACGAATAAAGCGTGCGTATCCAGGTTACTTACAGCCAAAGTACAAACCCCTCACCAAATGAAAATAGACCGACTGGAGCCTGTCCAACGGCCAACGATAATTATGCTCACTCCTGATGCGCGACGGCTGAAACTCCTGATTACGGCGCGAGGCCGGCGGCGATTCTACCGACTCTCTCAAACAATGACATCCCGAGCCTGCAGGCAGTTCATAGCATTTGGCTACCCGGCGTCCGTCTGCCATATTGATCGAACTCCCGCGCAGGTCTGTGCTCCGATAGTGAACAGCCATCACGTCACGCGAGGAGATCACATGGAACCGGTAAACCCAAGCCTGGAAAAGCTGTTCGAGCAATTAGGCCTTGATGCAGATGAAGCCAGCATCGAAAACTTTATAACCGCCCACAGGCTGCCCGATGACGTCAAACTGATCGACGCTGAGTTCTGGACCCCGCAACAAGCCGCCTTTCTCAAGGAAGAGTTGCGCATGGACGCCGAATGGGCGCCCATCGTCGATGAACTGAACCTGCGCCTGCACGCGCAACCGGCGACTGTGCAGCAGGGTTGATGAACACCAGCCGGCCCCTGCATCAGGGGCCGGCTGGTGTCCTGCAGTGCCAAGCCATCAATGCGGATAACCTGGCAGCGCCACATTGGGATGCACCGTCCTGCCGCCTGGTTGTGGCGCATGCACGAACAGTCCTTTGCCCAGGCTTCCCAACGTGCCGATGATCGGACTCCAGTGCGCCGAGTGATGGATATAGTGCCAGCGCAACAGGCGTTCCTGTCCGGGTGTCAGTCCCTGAGTGTCGCCACGGGCCTGACCGAGCAGGCGCTGGGCGATGTCCTGTAGCGGCGGCACCAGCGCCAACGCCTCGATATTCTCCAGCGGCTCCAGCGGCACCCCTTCGTCACAGGCCAGCGCATGCATGATGCGCAAGTGCACGCGCGCCAGGTCCCCCCACACAGGACGCCGCAAACACACCGCCGCCATCACCAGACGACTGCCAAACCCGGTGCCGCAGCCCGAACGCGACACCTGCGAACCCTCCACGCCCAGCCAGGCGCCGCAATCCAGCGGATCGATCCACTCATCGCGATCCATGGCGTGCAGCTCATCAGTGGCTTGCTGCCAGGCGGTGCAGTCTTCGAATGCCACGTCGCGACCGATCACACTGGTGCGCGGCCGGGTAATCAATACCTCTTCGAGCATGTGTGCCGGATAGCCGCCGCCAATGTCCGAATGCGCGCCCGGCAGCACGATTTCACGCGGCCAGACCGGCGCGACGCTGTTGAGCGCAAAGTTGCGCCGCGACTCGTCACGCGCCACCAGATGCAGCACGTGCTCGGCGCAATCAGGCGGCAGGTAAAGATTGACCCGACGGTTGTTGGCATCACGCACATTTCCCAGGTCGCGCCAGCCACCGATGGCCGCCACGGTGTCGAACAGGCCGACAACCTTGACCCGGACACTGCCCCGCTCCCAGGCAAAGTCCGTGCTCCAGGACAGCTCCCGGTTGGCCAGCAGCGTCTGCAGATCGCCCTTGGCCTGCTTGAGCACCTCATTGACCAGGTGCCTGGCAGACGCGGCGCCCCGGCTGAAGCCGAACACATCCAGTTCCAGTGCTTCGATGACACAGTCGGGATTGTCCAGGGCAAATGCCTTGAGGGCCGCTTCAAGCTTGACCAGGGCCCGCTCCACCTTGGCCAGCACGCCGGTATGCCCACGCCCGAAACTCAGGCCCGGCCACAATGAGTCACGGCCACCGGAGTGCGTGCCCACGCCGCTGATATACAGCGGCACACTCACCTGCCATCCGCCATTGTGCTGGCAGGCGGTTTTCTGGTCGCGGTACAACTCGAACAACCAGGCGATATTACTTAATTCATTGCTGTAACTGCTGTCGGGACGCGCATGGCGCCCGGCGCACGCGCGGCTGTGTTCAACCTTGCCCCGGGCCATGCCCGCGCGGCACGCCGCGCCGATCCGGGTGTTGACCCGGTTATTGCCGGTGCCGTCGAAAAACAGGCCGACCCGTACGGTGACCCGCCTTTGCAGGGCCTGAAGGGGCGCGATGGCCCCACTGCCATAGACTTGCTTATTCATCCTATATCCATCCTTAGATACCGCTGATGCCAAACTATTGATAAGCGTTTTTAAAGGCGCTTTATAAACAGCTTGCTCAGTTGAAGACGGCAGTCAATAGAGGATGAATATTTCGGAAATTTCCCACACAAAAAGAAACATTATATAAATCTTTGTTTAAAGCCTGGCCCTCTCTGGAACGTCCGTTAATCAATCACTTATAACCACTCACGCGAACTTTCAGGCCCTTCTTGTCGACAAGGCCTGTAGTCCACGACTTCACGACCCGCCGTGCCTTACACACGCTCGGGTCGATAGCCCAGGCGCAAACCACCCCAATGCCGCCCCTTGACCATGACCGGCACCGACAGGTCGTGCATCAACTCGCCCGTGTCGCGGGTATAGGTTTGCAGCAGCACCGATTGCTGATGACTGCCACAACGAATACCGGTGCGATCATCGAACTTGCGCTTGCTGCGGTTATGGGCGGTGTCTGCCACCGGATCGCCCGTCAGCGGCTGGTTGAACGCCGCGTTATGGGTCGGCACATACCCGTGCTGGGTGCACGCAATGGCAAAGACCAGGCCTTCATGACGCGTGAGCAGCGGCTCCTGGATCCCGGGCAGGACCTGATCGGTGTAACGATCGAAACGGGTATGAAAGCGCGGCGGCACGGTATTGGCGATCGGCTGGTAGTGGCGGTCGAACAGATCATCGAGGCTGACCCGGCCCTGCTCGATGTCAGCCTCGAAGCGCAAGCCGATCTGCCGGGCCCCTTCGCGCGCCAGGTCATAGATGCGCTGGTGGTAGTCATCCAGACCCACCTCGGCCAGGCGTTCACTGATGGTCTCGGCCTGGCCTTCCATCTGCACCGCCGCCTGGGCCAGGTGCCGGGTCTGCTGGTCGCTGACCGCCAGGTCGCCGCGCATCTGCTCGACGGCCACGAACAGGCTGGCCAGTTGCTCCTGATTGATCTGCGCGCCCTGGGCAATCTCGCTAACCTGGCGCTCGACCCCGGCCGCCAGACGGGCAATGTGTTCGAGCTGCTGGCCGGTACCTTCGACCTGACGCACGCCGCTGTCCAGATCGTCGGTCAGCAGGCGAATCTGCTCGACCACCTGGCCGGTGCGCTGCTGGATATCGCTGACCATCTGCCCGACCTCTTCGGTGGCGGTGGCGGTGCGTTTGGCCAGCCCGCGCACCTCATCGGCCACCACGGCAAATCCGCGCCCGTGCTCACCGGCACGCGCCGCTTCGATGGCGGCATTGAGCGCCAGCAGGTTGGTCTGGCTGGCAATCGACTGGATGACCTGGGCCACGCGCTGGATTTCTTCACTGCGCAAGCTCAAGGCTTCGATCACTTGGCGGCTGTCGACGGCGTTCTTGCTCAGGCGGTGCATGCGCTCGATGGACTCGACCAGCACGCTGCGTCCGGCTTCGCTGCTGTGCCGGGCCTGGCTGGCGGCCGCCAGGGCCTGCTGGCTCAATTGGGCGGTCTGCTGCTCGGTGGCGATCATCACTTCGGCGTTGCTGACCACCTGTTCGGCGGCCTTGAGCTGCGACTGGACCCTGGCCGACAACTGGCGCACGGAAAAGGCCACGCTGGCCGCTGACAAGGCGTTGTGGCTGGTGGTGAAGGACAAGTCGCGGGTCAGCCCGTTGATGTCGCCGGGTGCGGTGTCGACCGGGCCTGACGGCATCTGGCGCTTGCGCAGGTGCGGCCACCAGATCAGGGCCAGGGCCAGCGGCACGGTCAGCCACAGCGCCAAGTCGGTGAACGCCATGGCGCCCAGTAACAGAACAAATGCCAGGCTCTGGCCCAGTGGCAGGCCATACGAAAATACGGAAGGTGTCGCTGGAGCCTGCGCGCCGGCCATGGCCGGCTTCCCTGCAGACGATACGCTGTCGGTCATGATCCCTGATCCCTGCTGATATTTTTGTTATCAACGGGTATTTAACGCCAGCCAACAGCTATTTGCTATCAGCCATTGGCCGTAGGCTCGGGGCTTGGGTAATTGGGTAATCGGGATCGTGTTGTTCTTGCGGGCGGTGGTTTGTCTTTGGGAGAGGTTCCGACCCTCTTCGGGCCGGCTTACTTTGTCTTGGCAAAGCAAGCAAACCGTTTACTCCTGGTTCCGGCCCCTTCGGGGTCCCCTCCCTCCGGCATTGCTCCGGGGGTCGCCGCTTATGGGCCGTCCCTGGCCCAAGCGGCTAACGGGCCGTCCTGGCCCTTTCCCCCCTGCGCAACGCCTCTACTCGGCCTGCACAAGTCGCGTTCTGCGTCGCCTGCACCCTCGCGCATGAAAAGCAGAGCAAAAGCTGTTGCTGTTGCTGTTGATCTTCTACGCAAATATCACAGACGACACAGATCGCGACTTGGGCGCAGGCCGAGTGGAGGTGTCGCGGAATCGGGGAGCGAGGCATGGATGCCGAGCCAGCGCTGCTGGGCCAGGGACGGCCCATCGGCGCGGCGCGATGGAGTGGCGCCGGAAGGAGGGAACCCCGCAGGGGCCCAGCCAGGAGCAAACGGTTTGGTTACTTTGCCAAGACAAAGTAACCCGGCCCGAAGAGGGCCGGAACCCCTCTCACAGACCAACCCAGCCAGCCCAGACAACCCAGCCGCCAGCTACGGCTACGGCTGCGGCTGCGGCTGCGGCTGCGGCTGTAATCAGACCTGACGCTGGTGCCGGTCGATCTGCTCGTGGCGTTCCTGGGCTTCGATGCAGTAACGGGTAGTGGGGCTAATCAGCAGGCGCTTGAGGCCGATCGGCTCGCCGCTGTCATCGCACCAGCCAAACGTGTCTTCAGTGATGCGCGTCAGGGCCATTTCCAGTTGCGGCAGCATGCGCTGGTCGCGCTCGATGGAGTTCACCAGCCAGTGGCGCTCCTCCTCGACAGATGCGGCATCGGCTGGGTCGGCCGGGGTGTCCAGGCTCTCGATGGCAATACGGCTCTTCTCGATACGCTCGTGGATCTCGACCTTCATGGACTGCAACAGCTTGACGAAGAAAGCTTGCTGCTCGGCGTTCATGTAGTCATCGGCCGGCATGGCCAGCAACTGTTCCTTTGTCATTGAGTTCTCTAATAAAAAACGTGCATTTAGCCGGTCAGGAGAGTGTCGCGGGCAGGCTTTGTCAGCCTCAGGGCTGCAGGGCGCTGCGGCGCACTCCGTTCACGAGGGGCGGCAGTCTAAGGCCGCCTTGCAGACTCGGCAACCCACTGGGGCGCCTAATGTCGAACAATTGCGGGAAAACCCCCAAAAACCGAGGGTCTTTCCCCATCAGAACGCAGGCCTCTGACCGGATCGATGCGATCCGGTTCCCGGTCCTGTTCTATAAATGAAAGCGTCCCAGCATCTCCTGCAAGGCGCTGACCGTGCCACGCAAGGCATTGACCGAACGACCGGTCTCAGTGGACGCCTCCGAAGTACGCACCGACAGGTCGCGAATATTGACCAGGTTACGGTCGATTTCCCGCGCCACCTGGGCCTGCTCTTCGGCAGCGCTGGCGATCACCAGGTTGCGCTCGTGAATAGACACGATGGACTGGTTGATCTCTTCCAGCGCCTGCCCGGTGGCCTGTGCGCTTTGCAGGGTGTCGTCGACCTGGCGGGTACCGCCCTGCATGGCCTGCACGGCCAGTTGGGTGCCATTCTGGATGGTGGAAACCATCTGCTCGATTTCCAGCGTCGAGGTCTGGGTGCGTCCGGCCAGCGCCCGCACTTCATCGGCGACCACCGCAAAACCGCGTCCGGCGTCGCCGGCCCGGGCCGCTTCAATGGCGGCGTTGAGCGCCAGCAGGTTGGTCTGTTCGGCAATGGCGCGGATCACATCCAGCACCTTGCCGATCTTCTGCGATTCTTCGGCCAGCTCTCCGATATTGGTCGAGGCCTGCTGCATGCCCTGCCCCAGGGTACGGATGGTCGCCAGGGTGTGCTGCACCTGCCGGTTGCCACGTTCGGCAATGCGCTGGGAGTCATCGGACACCTGCGAGGTGGACACCGCATTGCTGGCCACCTCCTCCACCGCCGCGGTCATCTCGTTGACCGCCGTGGCGGCCTGTTCGATCTCGTCATGCTGCTGGGCCGTCTCTTTCAGGCTGCGCTGGGTAATCTGGCCAACGTCGTTGCTCGACTGGCCCAGTTGCACGGCGGTCTGGTTGATCAGGCCCAAGGCTTCGCGCAGGTTGTCCTGCATGCGCGCCAGGGCCTCGATCAGTTGCGCCGGCTCATCGGTGCCCTGTGCCTGCAAGCGGTGAGTCAGGTCACCATCCGCCACCGCACGCGCAAGCTCGATGGCTTCGCGCAGCGGCCTGACGATGCTGCGGATCAGGCCCCAGGCCAATACGCAGGTCAGCACAAGGGCCAGGACCAGCACCAGGATCGACCACAGCCGCGTGCTGTCATAACGCTCGGTAGCCTGGGCCGTGGACGCTGCGCTTTGCTCGATATTGATGCGCAGCAGTTCGGAAAACAGCTCGCCGGTCTTGTTCGACGCGTCCTGGATGCCACCATTGAGCAAGCCGCGCATCTCGTCGAGGCGGTTCTGGTTGGACAGGTTGCGGTACTCGTCCAGCAGGCGCCGGTAAGTGGCCAGGGTCGTCAGCATCTCGTTGAAGGCCGACTGGGCCTGGGGCGTGACCACCTTCTGGTAACTCTGCATCGAGGTGTCCAGTTGCCCTATCAGTACCTCCAGCCGTGCCAGGGTCGGGGTCAGCACCGCCGGCTCGCGGTTGAGCATCATGCGCAGGGTGATGACCCGGATGCCCAACTGGTTATCGCGAATCTGTGCCAGGGAACGGCTGCCGGCCAGCGTAACCTCTTCGGTCTGCACCAGCGCACCGCGAATGTTCGAGGCGTTGTACATGCCAAACAGGCCGAGAAACACGACCAGGGCGGCGATAAGCCCGAAACTCAGGCACGCCCGGGTGGCGATGTTCATGTGATTGAGGCGCATGGCAGATCCTTGTGAAGCACAGAGGGAGGATGCTTCTGTATCGGGAGCTGCCGTTCAGGCTTTAACAGCCAGCGGCCTTATAGTTGCGTTTGTGGGCGAATATCGCCCCGTTTGCAAGGGTCCGCAGGCGCGGCCGGGGCGATGCGCCTTGGCCGCGAAAAGGTCATGAACAGGCAGGCCTCTTCGCGGCTGAAGCCGCTCAACACGTTTCAGCGCTTGGCCTTGCGCTTGTTGCGGTACTGGTCGACCACCACGGCCACGACAATGATCACCCCCTTGATGATGTCCTGGATGTACGCATCGACCCCGACAAAGGTAAAGCCGCTGGCCATTACGCCCAGGATCAGGGCGCCGATCACCGTGCCGGTGATGCGTCCCACGCCACCGGCCAGGCTGGTGCCGCCGATCACGGCCGCCGCAATGGCGTCCAGTTCATACGACATGCCCATGCCGGCCTGCCCGGTGGCGGCACGCGCCGAGGCCACGACACCGGCCAGGCCTGCCAGCAGACCGGCGAGACTGTAGACGATGACCAGGTGCCGCTTGACGTTGATGCCCGAGGTGCGCGCCGCCTGCATGTTACCGCCGATGGCGTAGGTGTACTTGCCGTACTTGGTGTAGCGCAGGGCGATATGGAAGATCACCGCCACCACCAGGAAGATGATCACCGGCATGGCACCCTGGCCAATGGCCGTGTAGGAATCCGACAGCATGCTGACCGGCTGGCCTTCGGTGTAATAGCGGGCCAGGCCACGGGCCGAGACCATCATCCCCAGGGTCACGATAAAAGGCGGGATCCCGGTGATCGCAATCAGGCTGCCGTTGATCGCGCCCGCCAGCAGGCCGACCCCGAGCCCCGCCGCCACCGGTATCCACACCGGCAGGTCGGTCAGCGATGGAAACACCGCCCGGGAAAAATCAGAGGTCTGCGCCAGGCTGGCCGCCACCATCGCCGACAGCGCCAGCACCGAGCCTGAGGACAGGTCGATACCGGTGGTGATGATCACCTGCGTCACCGCAATGGCCAGAAGACCAATGATCGACACTTGCAGGATCATCAGCACCAGGCGCTGGGAGTTGAGCAGAAAGCTCTGGTCGCGCACGATCCAGCCGAACACCTCGAACACCAGGCCGATGCCGATCAGCACCAGAAAGATACTGAGTTCCGTGGGGATCCGGCGCTTGGCCTTGGCCGGCGCCAGGGCTGGTTTGTTTTGTGAAATCGCGTTGCTCATCTGCTGTTCCTCTTGTTCTTGTAAGGCCTGTTCCTGTACGGACCAGCGCCTGGATGACTCAATGAACCGAATGGCCCGACGCCAGGTGCATGACTTTTTCCTGGGTGGCCTCGCTGCGTGCCAGCGTGCCCATCAGTTCGCCTTCATGCATGACCATGACCCGGTCGCTCATGCCCAGCACTTCAGGCAGTTCGGAAGAAATCATGATTACCGCCATGCCTTCGCCGGCCAGCAACGAGATCAGGCGATAGATCTCGGCCTTGGCGCCCACGTCAATGCCGCGGGTCGGCTCGTCGAGAATCAGAATGCGCGGGTTGGTCATCAGCCAGCGGGCCAGCAAGGCTTTCTGCTGGTTGCCGCCTGAAAGCGTGTCGATGCACTGCTCCAGCGACGGGGTCTTGACCCGCAGCTTCTTGCACATGTCTTCGCACAATGTCCGCAAGGCCTTCTGCTGGATGAAACCGCCGCCGGCGTAGTTGGACAGCACCACCATTTCCATGTTTTCCATCACCGACAGGCACGGAAACAGGCCGGTGAGCTTGCGGTCTTCGGTCAGCAGGGCAAAGCCCTTGCTGATCGCCAGCTGAGGGTCGCTGATGCGCACCGGCTGGCCGTCCAGGAAAATTTCGCCACTGCTGCTTGGGCTGATGCCGAACAGGGTTTCAGCGATGTTGGTACGGCCCGAGCCCATCAGGCCCGCGATGCCGAGAATCTCGCCGGCATGCAGCTCGAACGACACGTCCTTGAAAATGCCGTCCAGGGTCAGGTTGCGCACCGACAGCATTACCTCGCCGATGGGCTTTTCGCGCTCGGGAAACAACTGGGTCAGTTCGCGGCCGACCATCATCGAAATCAGGCTGTCGCCGTCCATCTGCTCGGCCCGCTGCAGGCCGACGTAGGTGCCGTCGCGAAAGATCGCGACTTCATCGGCGATCTGGAACACCTCGCTCATCTTGTGGGTGATATAGATGATGCCTTTGCCCTGGGCCTTGAGGTCGGCAATGATCGAGAACAGGTGCTCGACCTCGCTCTCGGTGATGGCCGAAGTCGGCTCGTCCATGATCAACACGTCCGAGTCGTACGACACGGCCTTGGCAATCTCGACCATCTGCCGCTCGGCGATGCTCAGATTGCCCACCAGCTCTTCGGGGTCCAGACGGATGCGCAGGCGCTCAAGCAATTCGGCGGTGCAGCGGTGCATCTTGCCGTGGTCGACCATGTGCAGCCCGTTGAGCTGCTCGCGGCCGATCCAGATGTTCTCGGCGATGCTCATGAACGGCATCAGGTTGAGTTCCTGGTGAATCATGGCGATGCCCGATTGCAACGCGGCCAGGGGGGTGGCGAATACGACAGGCCGGCCGTGCAGACGGATCTCGCCCTCGTCGGGCTGGTAGATGCCGGCAATGATCTTCATCAGGGTCGACTTGCCGGCGCCGTTCTCGCCCATCAGGGCCAGCACGCTGCCGGGACGGACCCGCAGCTGCACATCATCGAGTGCCACGACACCCGGGAAGCGCTTGCTGATATGGGCGATTTCCAGCAGGTATTCGCTCGAATCGGCGCTGAAGGCCGGCTGGCTGTCGCGCAAAGCATGACGGGCAGCGGTAGCGGAATCAGACATGATGACAAGCTCCTCATGCAACAGTCTGCGGGGGGATTAAAGGCCAGAATCCCCCCGGCCTGTACGTTGTCGTTTTGGGTTTTATTTGAACGTATCGACGTTTTCGGCGGTGATCAGACGATACGGGATCACCATCATCTGCGTATCGATTTTCTCTTTCTTGACCATCTTCACGGCGGTCTCGATCGAGCCGTTGGCCTGACCCTTGGCGTCCTGGAACACCGACACGGTGAGCATCCCGGTCTTCACGGCGCGCAGACCGTCCTGGGCACCATCGACACCTGCAATCACTACATCACCAGGCTTTTTGCCGGCCTGCTTGAGGGCCATGGCCGCACCGATGGCCATCTCGTCGTTATTGGAGACCACGGCATTGAATTCGCGGCCCTGGGTCAGCCAGTCGTTGGTGATGTCCATGCCGCGCTGGCGCTGCCAGATACCGGTCTGCTCCTGGTCAATCTTGATGTCCGGGTACTTGGCCAGGATCTCCTTGACCCCGTCGGTGCGGTTGCGGGTGGCGTTGTTGGCCAGGTCGCCCAGCAAGACCACGATCTTGCCCTTGCCGCCGAGCTTGTCGGCCACGTACTGCATCTGCAGGCGGCCGGCCTCTTTCTCGTCAGAGATGACGGTGGCTACGCCTTCGGGCAGCTTCGGATCGTCGGGGCTGCGGTTGACGTACACCAGGGGAATGCCGGCGGCGAGCGCGGCCTTGGTGATGGCGGCCGTGGCGGCGGTGTCCACCGGGTTGACGATCAAGGCGTCGACCTTCTTGCCGATCAGGTCATGCACCTGGTCGAGCTGCTTGTTGACGTCGGTGCGCGCATCGACAAACTGCAGCTTGACCCCGTCGGGCATGCTCTTGGCCTTGGCTGCCATGTCCTCGCGCAGGTAGGTCAGCCAGATGTCATCGAACTGCGGCATGAGCACGCCGATATTGATGTCGGCCAGCGCCGTGCCGCTGCCGAGCATCAGGGTCAGGGCCAGGGAGGTGAACGTGGTCTTGATCTTCATGAAGGTCTGTCTCCGGATTCTTGTTGTTGTGTGCAGCGGGCACGCCAAAGGCATGGCGAGGCCGCCGGGCATGGGCAGGAACAATCAGCGTGGGATACGAATGCCGGCGGCGCCCGGCATGCTGAACAGCAGCCAGTTCTTGTGCTCGACGCACATGCCGCGACCGATCAGGGTCAGCAGGCGATCGGCAAGGGTGCTGCACAGTGACAAGGCAGCGGCGGTGACGCGAGTGGCCCGGGAGCCAGGCATGGAGGCTTTCATTGACGGTACCTATCTGAGTTTTGTTTTTGTTGGCTTTACCCTGGCGCTGTAGGAACAAACCTACAGCGAAGGTGATTCGATAGTCGGCAACCTGAAAACGACTTTATTGGAAATTTTTTTCCAATTCAACACATTTTAGAATTTTATTCCGTTTAATTTTCTGTTTCTTGACCGACGCAAAAAGGCCCGCTTCTCCCGGGGAGAAACGGGCCTTGCCTATGATTGAACGACCCATGAACGTCGCGATTCAGTCCGCCGCTCAGAGCGTCACGACACACCCCTTGCTGGCACTCTGCCGCGCCGCATCCAGCACCCTGGTGGTGTTCAAGGCCTCAAGCGGATCGACCGGATTGGCCGCACCGGTGTCGATCGCCATTTGCAACTGCTGGTAATAACGCAGCCAGCAGCCACGCTCCGAAGGCACCCGTTCGCGGTGCTCGCCATGCTCGAACCAGCCCCAGCGCCGGTGCTCTTCAACCCCCCAGTTGTCACCGATACTGAGCGGTGTGTGACCAGCCAGCGCCTGTTCTTCCTGAACGTCCAGCCCATCGACCGTGTAACAGCCGTTGCTACCACTGACCCGGAACCTGGGCCTTGGGCAGTTCTGCAGGCAACTGCCGGACAGGTGCGACACCACCCCGCTGGCATGGGTCAGGGCGACAAAGAAGCTGTGATCGACTTCGTGGTGCGGCGTGGCGTATTGCAGCTCGGCATACACCTGCTGTACCGGCCCGAACAGCAGCTGCGCCTGGTCCACCAGATGGCTGCCAAGGTCGCGCAGCACCCCACCGCCGCTCAGCTTGCCCACCGAGGTCGGCGAATAGCGCTCCACACTGGACTCGAAACGCGCGACCCGGCCCAGGGCGCCGCTGTCGATCAGCTTGCGCACCGTCAGAAAATCCGAGTCCCAGCGCCGGTTCTGGTAGACGCTGAGCAACACACCACGCTGCCGGGCGGCTTCGATCAGCTCGCGGGCCTGATCTTGATCCTGAGCGAAGGGCTTGTCGCTGACCACTGAAACGCCCAGCTCGATGGCTTCCAGAATCTGCCCATGCCGGGCCGCCAGCGGTGTGGAAATCGCCACGACATCGACCCCGGCAGCCACCAGTTCGCTCAGGCTGGCAAAAGCCTGCACCTGCGAGTAGTCACGGGCCAGTGCCTGGCGACGTTCCGGTGAACGGGTCACCACCCCGACAAAGGTCGCGTCGGCCAGACTGGCAATCAACGGCGCATGAAAGAAACGCCCTCCTTTTCCATAACCCACCAATCCGATGCGCATGGTGTTCTCCTTTGAGTCGATGGCACGGGTCCATGATGGGTTATCTGAGCAGTTCGCGGCTCACCCGTTCCAGCATGAAGCGGCTGGACTCGTCGGCGCGCTCTTCCCAGGCGAACACCGCCACGGTGGCGATACCATCGAACTTGATGTCGCGCAGGGTCGAGAAGAACACCTCCCAGTTGACGTCACCCTGGCCGATGTCCAGATGCTGGTGCACGGTGGCGGTCACGCCTGGCGGGTTGACGATGTAGCGCAGGTTCGACGAGGCACGGTGATTGAAGGTGTCGGCGATGATCAGATGGGTCAGCTTGTCGCCGGCGTACTTGAGCATCGAGGCAATATCGCCCACGCCGTCGTCATAAAAGAAGGTGTGCGGTGCCGCGTACAGGTAATTGAGCCAATCACAGTCCAGGCCGCGAATGATGTCCACCGACTCGTTGTTGCGCTCGCAGAAATCATACGGGTGGGCCTGGATGTCGAGCTTGATGCCTTCGCGCTCGAAGTGCGGAATCAGCTCGTCCATCGACTTCATGAACTGGTTTTCACACACCAGGGCGTTGTCCGACTGGCCGCTGAATTCGGTGTTGATCAGGTCGCAGTCCATCTCCACAGCGACCTGGATGGCACGTTTCCAGTTGCGCACGGCAGCGATGCGCAGGTCTTCGTCGGGCGCGGCCCAGTGGTACAGCGGCAGCAACGACGACAGCTTGACCCCGGCATCGCTCAGGGCCTTGCGAAACTCCTTGATGCGCGCCCGGTCGACGCGCGGGTATTTATAGAACGGCATGAAATCTTCGCGCGGCGAAAGCTCGATGTACTCGTAGCCCAGCTCGGCGGTCTTGTCGACCATCTTGCCCAGGGGCAGATGGCGGTACATGTAGGGGTCAAGCGCAATTCGCATGGTGGTTTCCTTTTATAGTTGTCAGCCACGCAGGTCACAGTCGCGCCCTTGAGGCGCGACCTTCAGGCAAGCCGGTTGTCAATCGTAGAAAGCCGGGCGTGCGCCCAGGGCGACCTTCTCGATGGCGCCGCTCTGCTGCGCCGCCACACACACATCAGCCGTCACCGCAGCCGCATAGCCGTCCCAGGCCGACGGACCGCCGACCTTGCCGGCCGCGACGCCGTCGATAAAGGCTTGCAGCTCGACATCGTAGGCACCAATGAAGCGGTCCTTCCAGTCGGTAAGGATGGCATTGGACAGTTTGGCTTCGCTGCGCAGCTGCACCTGCGAAGGCTCCGGCAGGCGGGCAATGCCGCTCTCGCCCACCACTTCGCACTGGATGTCGTAGCCGTACTGGCAATTGACGAAGATCTCGACGTCGATACGCGTGCCACGGGCGGTCTCGAACAGGACGATCTGCGGGTCCTTGAGGTGAGCAAAGGCCTTGCCGGTCTTGCGCGGGAACACCACCTGCACCGACACGTAATCGTCATTGAGCAGCCAGCGCAGCACGTCGATCTCATGGATCAGTGTGTCGGTGATGGCCATGTCGGTCTTGTAGTTCTCGCCCACGGTCGGGTTGCGGTGGGCACAGTGCAGCATCAGCGGCTCGCCGATGGTGCCGGCGTCGATCACCGATTTGAGCGCACGGTAGCCTTCGTCATAGGAGCGCATGAAGCCCACCTGCACCAGGCGCCGGCCAAAAGCGATCTCGGCATCGACGATGCGCCGGCACCCCTCGGCCGTCACCGCCAGGGGTTTTTCGCAGAACACCGGCTTGCCGGCAGCAATCGCGGCCAGTACATATTCTTCGTGGGTCGGGCCCCAGGAGGTGACCAGGATCGCCTCCACCTCCGGTGCCTGGATCAGTGCGTGGCCGTCGGGATACACCTCGGCGGTCAGGCCAAGGTCACTGACCACCTGCGCGGCCTGTTGCAGGTTGATATCGGTGACAGCCACCACCGTACTGCCCAGCAGGGTCTTGCTGCAGCGACGGATATGATCGCGGCCGATTGCACCGGTACCGATAACACCTAATTTCAACGCCATTTCAATGCTCCTTGAATGTTGGGAATTGCCGTTTGCATGCCTTTGAAACCAAAGGCTCGGCCAGACGATGATTCGCTGTGGCCGGGCATAAAGGCGCGCCATGATTTCGTGGCGCGCCATTCGCGGCCCAAGCCGCTCCTACGGGTTCTGAGCGTGCGGCCTCAGTACTGGCGGGCCTTGGCCAGTTGTTTAGTGAGCTGTTCATGCACCTGCGCGGTGGTGCCGACGGTGGACACTTCGGCCACCCCGACGCGCCACCACGACAGGTACTTGTGGATCATGGTCTTGGGCAATACCTTGATGTCGATCAGGGTCGCCACGCTTTGCCGGCGTGCATCGGCCAGCGCCTCGTGCAGTTGCTCGAGGGTGCTGACCTTGTAGGTCTTGCAGCCGTAGGCCGCCGCGCTCATGGCGAAATCCACCGGCACGAAGCCGCCGTCCAGACGCCCGGTTTCCGGGTTGCGATAACGGAACTCGGTGCCGAAGCTGTTCATCCCGTGTTCCATCTGCAGGTTGTTGATGCAGCCGAAGGTCATGTTGTCGAGCAGGATGATGTTGATCTTGCGCCGCTCCTGAATGGCCGTGACCAGTTCGGAGTGCAGCATCAGGTACGAACCGTCACCGACCAGCGCATAGACCTCACGCTCCGGTGCCGCCAGCTTGACCCCCAGCGCGGCATTGACCTCGTAGCCCATGCACGAATAGCCATACTCGACGTGGTAGGTGTCCACCCCGGTGCTGCGCCAGGCCCGCTGCAGGTCACCGGGCAGGCTGCCGGCGGCGGCGACAATCACCGCGTCCGTCGGCAGGCTTTCGTTGAGTACGCCCAGCACACGGCTCTGGGTCAGGCACGAACCGGTCAGCTCGATAAATTCGCGCAACACCGCAGGGTCGAGGTGGTCATTGATTTCCGGCACAAAGTCAGCGCCCTGGTAGTCGACGGCATAGACCCGGTCGACCTCGGCATCCAGCTCGGCGCGGGCCCGGGCCGGGTGTTCGCCCCAGGCGCTGGACCAGTCGCTGCCCTCAACAGCGGACAACAACGCCTCCAGCGCTTCCCTGGCATCGGCCAGGACCTGCACGCCGTCGAGTTTCTGCACATCGAAGGCACCGACGTTGAGGTTGAGAAACTGCACGTCAGGGTACTGGAACAGCCATTTCGAGGAGGTGGTGAAATCGCTGTAGCGGGTGCCGACGCCAATGATCAGGTCGGCTTCCTTGGCCAGCTGGTTGGCCGCCAGGGTGCCGGTTTCACCCAGCCCGCCCATGTTCAGTGGATGCGCCGAAACCACCGCGCTCTTGCCGGCCTGGGTCTCGGCAAACGGAATGCCGAAGCGCTCGGCCAGGGCCAGCAGGGCCTGGGCGGCGCCGGAGTAGCGCACCCCGCCACCACAGACCAGCAGCGGCTTGCGCTTGGCCTTGAACAGGGTCACGGCGTCGTCAAGCATGGCGCGGGTCGGCGGACGCCGGTCAATACGGTGCACACGGCGTTGCAGGAAGCTGTCGGGGTAATCGTAGGCTTCGGCCTGTACGTCCTGCGGCAGCGCCAGGGTCACAGCGCCGGTTTCGGCCGGGTCGGTCAGCACGCGCATGGCGCTCAGCGCGGCGCTCATCAGTTGTTCGGGACGGTTGATGCGGTCCCAGTATTTGCTCACGGCCTTGAACGCGTCATTGGTGCTGATGCTCAAGTCGTGGAACTGCTCGATCTGTTGCAACACCGGGTCCGGCTGACGGCTGGCGTAGACATCGCCGGGCAACAGCAGCAACGGAATGCGGTTGGCCGAGGCGGTGGCCGCGGCGGTCAGCATGTTGGCCGCGCCCGGGCCGACCGAGGACGAGCAGGCGTAGATCTTGCGCCGCAGGTGCTGCTTGGCAAAGCCGATGGCGGCGTGGCACATGCCCTGCTCGTTGCGGCCCTGGTGCACCACCAGGTCGCCGCTGTCCTGCTCCAGCGCCTGGCCGATGCCCAGCACGTTACCGTGGCCGAAAATGGTGAAGATGCCTTCGACGAACTTGGTCTGTACGCCGTCGACTTCAACGTACTGGTTGTCCAGGAACCTGACCAGGGCCTGGGCCATGGTCAATCGTGTAGTAGTCATGCTCGCCCCTTGTGGTGGTGAGAAAACGGCCCGGTCGCCGGCCGGCTAGCCGAACGATTTCTGCAGATGGTCCATGCTGCTGACCAGCGCCTGCTGAATGTCGTCCAGGGCGTGTACGCTCTCGGCGAAGGGTTCGAACGACAGGTAGCCGGTGTAGCCGCTGGCCAGCAGGCGCTCGATCTGTGGCGCATTGCCGAGAATGTCACCCTCGCCCACCAGCACCCGGTGACCGTCGCGAATGGTGTTGAGCGGCGCCTCGGCGTCCTCGACCCCGGAAATGTGCACCAGCCCGGTCAGCTCGGGAAACATTTCCACTTCACCGGCCAGGTGATGGTGGAAGGTGTCGTGCACCAGGCGGAACACGTCCAGCCCGCCGACGGCCTTGATGGCCTCGACCGCCTGGCGCTTGAGACGCAGCGAGCACTCTTCGAAGCCCAGCGGCTCGACGAAACCCAGCAGGCCGTGCTCGCGCAGGATCGGGCCCAGGTGGGTCAGTGCGGTGCGCAGGCCGGCGGCGCGCTGCGCGGCATTGCGGGTGTCGCCGCGATCATTCAACGGGCACATCACCAGGCCTTCGGCGCCGCAGTCACGGGCATAACGGGCCAGGCGGGTGGCCTGCTCACGGCGTTCCTCGTTCCAGACATCAAAGGGATACAGGGCGTTGATCGACAGAACGCGAATGCCTTTGGCCTCGCACAGTTCACGCACCGTCTGCGGCGCGGTGCCATCCTCGATTTCAATGCCCTTGAGGTCGTTGCGAATCTCGATGGCATCGGCCCCCAGCTTGACCGCCAGTTCGATGAACTCAGGCAGCGGCAGGCGCGGGGCAACCATACGGTTAAGGGCAAAACGCAGGGGTTGACTCATTATTGTTCTCCGCAACGCATTGAATGATTGAATGATTGAATGTGGCTGTATGGGGGTGCATGAGCCACCACCGTTCGGGCACAACCTATAACGTGCAGACACACCGCAGGAGCGACCAACGGTCGCGAATGCTGTATCTCAGGCAATCAACAGCCTGCCTGTTCCGCCCTTTCGCGACCGTTGGTCGCTCCTACACATGGTTTTTTTGCACAAAAGGGTTATTTGGCCGTAGGCATACTGAATTCAGCGCCCTTGGCGATGCTGTCCGGCCAGCGCTGCATGACGCTCTTGTAGCGGCTGTAGAAGCGCAGGCCTTCTTCGCCATAGGCGTGGTGATCACCGAACAGTGAGCGCTTCCAGCCGCCGAACGAGTGCCAGGCCATCGGCACCGGGATCGGCACGTTGATGCCGACCATGCCGACCTTGATCGAGCGGGCAAAGGCGCGGGCCACGCCCCCGTCGCTGGTGAAGCACGACACGCCGTTACCGAACTCATGGGCATTGATCAGCGCCACGGCACTGGCAAAGTCCGGTACATGCACCAGGCCCAGCACCGGGCCGAAGATTTCTTCCTTGTAGATCTGCATGTCGGTGGTGACATGATCGAACAGCGTGGCGCCCACGAAGAAGCCGTTCTCGGCGCCGGGCACCTTGAAGTGACGGCCATCGACAATCAGTTTTGCCCCTTCCTTGACGCCCTGGTCGATATAGCCTTCGACCTTGGCCTTGTGCACGGCCGTGACCAGCGGGCCCATGTCGCTGTCGGGCTGCATGCCGTTGCCGACCTTGAGCTGGTCGATGCGCGGCAGCAGCTTGTCGATCAGTTTCTGCCCGGTGTCACCGACCACCACGGCAATCGAGATGGCCATGCAGCGCTCGCCGGCCGAGCCGTAGGCGGCGCCGATCAAGGCATCGGCGGCCTGGTCGAGGTCGGCATCGGGCATCACGATCATGTGGTTCTTGGCGCCACCCAGGGCCTGCACGCGCTTGCCGCGGGCGGTGCCTTCGCGGTGGATGTACTCGGCGATCGGCGTGGAGCCGACGAACGATACCGCTTCGATGTCCGGGTGCTGCAACAGGGTGTCGACCGCCAGCTTGTCGCCCTGCACCACGTTGAACACACCATCGGGCAGACCGGCTTGCTTGAGCAGGCGCGCCATCAGCAGGCTGGCCGACGGATCGCGCTCGGACGGCTTGAGGATGAAGCAGTTACCGGTGACCAGGGCCATCGGGATCATCCACAAAGGCACCATGACCGGGAAGTTGAACGGGGTGATGCCGGCGCACACGCCCAGGGGCTGGCGCAGGTTCCAGTTGTCGATGCCGCCACCGATGTTGTCGGAAAACTCGCTCTTGAGCAGGTTCGGCGCGCCGCAGGCGAATTCGACGATCTCGATGCCGCGCACCACCTCGCCCTTGGCGTCGGAAAACACCTTGCCGTGTTCGCGGCAGATGATTTCGGCCAGTTCGTCATGGTGACGGTCCAGCAGTTCCTTGAACTTGAACATCACTCGCGCCCGGCGCAACGACGACTGCTCGGACCAGGCCGGGAACGCCGCGCGGGCAGCGGCAACGGCCTGCTCGACGGTGTGGGCGCTGGCCAGTGCCACACGCGCCTGGACATCGCCAGTGGCGGGGTTGAAGACATCGCTGTAGCGCTCGGCGGCGTCGTTCAGCTCGCCGTTGATGTAATGGCCGATGACCGGTGAATCACTCATGACACTGACTCCGTATTCTTGTTGGACGATTGTGGGTGGTCTGCAACACCCTGCGGGCTGGCGATACGGTTCACAGGTCCATCAACCAGCTGTGTTGCGGGTCGTTGTGAAATTGCCAGGCGCGCTTGGGGCCGGCCATCACGTTGAGGTAGTACGATTCGTAGCCATAAGGCACGCTGACCGGGTGATAGCCCCTGGGCACGGTCACCAGGTCGTTGTTTTCCACGGCCATGGCCTGGTCGATGCTGCGGTCGTCGGTGTAGACGCGCTGGAACACGAAGCCCTGCGGCGGGTTGACCTGGTGGTAGTAGGTCTCCTCCAGAAAGCTCTCATGCGGCAGGTTGTCCTGGTCATGCTTGTGCGGCGGATAGCTGGACGAATGCCCGGACGGCGTGCGCACCTCGACCACCAGCAGCGAGTGGGCCACCTCGGTGTCCGGCAGGATGTCGCACACATAACGGGTGTTGGCGCCCTTGCCGCGTACACTGCGCTTCATGCTTTCGGGCCGGATCAAGCGTGCCGGCAAACCCTGGGCACGGTCGCCAGGGGCCGCGCACACGGCCACATGGGCAGGCCCGCGAGCCGTGAACAGCGCCTGGCTGTCGGCCGGCAGGTAGACGGCAAAGGGTGACTGCTCTTCGAATACCGACTGGCGACCACCGATGTTGTCCCAATCAAAGGCCCCCTGTCCTGGTGCCTCGCCGCTGACACTGACGTGCCCGGCCAGCAGCACCACACACAACTCCTTGTCGCCAGCGGCCAGCGGCAGTTGCTCGCCCCCCTCCAGGCGGTAGGCGGCAAAGCCCACGTAGTCCAGAACGCCCTCTTGCAGCGCGACAATGTCGCGGCCCTGGGGGTTGCTCTTGGTCAACAGATTCATGGTCCAGCCCTCCTTTCTCAGGCAACGCTATGGTTGTTATCGAACGTCGGCCAGCAATTGGCGCAATGTGTCGTAGCCCTTCTTGGCGTACGCATAGCTGGGCGCAACGGCCGGGTCCTGCTCGGCCTCGACCACCAGCCAGCCGTGGTAACCGGCCTGGCGCAAGACGTTCAGCAGGGCCGCAAAGTCGATGTCGCCGTCGCCCGGCACGGTGAAGGTGCCGTTGATGATGCAGTCCGGGAAGCTCCACAGGTTATTGCGCGCCAGTTGCACCACGGCCTTGCGCACATCCTTGAAGTGCACATGGCAGACCCGCCCGATGTGCTTGCTCAGCACCGCCAGTGGGTCGCCACCGCCCATGTAGCAGTGGCCTGAATCGAACAGCAGCCCGACTTCATTGCCGGTCAGGGCCATCAGTTGATCGATGTCGGCCGGCGACTCGACGTAGGCGCCCATGTGGTGGTGATAGGCCAGGCGCACGCCGCGTGACAGGGTGAAACGCGCAAGCTCGGTGAGTTTGTCGGCGTACTCGCGCCAGGCCGCCTCGGTATGAAAGCGCGGACGTTCGACCAGCGGGATGCGCAGGCCCTGGATAGAATCGGCGACCTCACCGTAGACCATCACCGTGGCGCCGTTCTGCGCCAGGATGTCCAGGTGCGGACCGATGGCTTCGATTTCCTCGGCCACCGAGCGCCGTGCCAGCTGGCTGGAGTACCAGCCCGAGACCAGCGCCAGGCCATAGGGGCGCAAGACATCGCCTACGCCCTTGGCGTCTCTGGGAAACTTGCCGTTGAGTTCAAAGCCTTCGTAGCCGATCTGCTGGCCCTCGCTTAACGCCGTGGCCAGCGGCGTCTCGCCGCCCAGCGCCGGCAGATCGTCGTTGCTCCAGGAAATCGGGTTGATGCCAATGCGAATAGAGGTGTCGGAAACAGACATGGCTGTACCTTTTTGTTGTTATCGCTGAATCATTCGTTAAGGGTGTGCTTCAGGCGCGGCTGGTGCGCCAGGACTCGATCAGGCCGCTGAAGATGTCCTGCACCCGGGCAATCAGGCCTTCATCGTCGATCTCGCCGTTGAGCCAGGCGCGGCTGGGCTCGCGAAAGATCGTGCGACCCACGGCAAAGCCGCGGCAGGTCTGGCTGTCACGTGCCTGGGCAAAGCCTTCGGCCAACGCCTGCACCGGTGCATTCAGGCCCAGCAGCACCACGCCACGGCAGTACGGGTCGCGTTCCTGGATCAGCTCATCGAGCTGGCGCCAGACGTCGGCGTCCTGCGCCTCGATCTTCCACCAGGCCGGGTAGATGCCCAGGTTGTAGAGGCGCTTCAAGGCGCGGTACATGACATCGGGATGGGTGGACGGATGATCCTTGGGCGGGATGATTTCCAGCAGCAGTTCATGGCCGCTGGCTTTGGACGCCTCGTACAAGCCCTTGATCTGCGCTTCCTGCTCCAGGCGCAGCAGCGGCTCGTCATCGGGGTGGTATTGCACCAGGCACTTGATGATTTGCTCGGCCGGCCAGTTGATCAGGTTGCTGCCGATCGAACGGCCATGCTCGAAGGCCAGCGGCCGCGAGCCCTGCACTTCCACGGGACGGGCCACCCACCAGCCACGCCCGGTGGCGGCATTGAGCGCGTCCTGGCCGAAACGCTGGTCGGCCAGCAGCCCGACATCAGCCTCGATGCCACGCCGGGCCAGGTCGGCTTCGACCCGGGCCACGGCCTGAATGAACAGTTGCTTGAGGTAAGGAATGCTGCTCAGTTCGCGGCCGGCCTGTTGCGCCAGCTCGACCAGTTGCCCGCGGTGGTCGAAGGCAAAGATGAACAGTTGCTTCCATTGCTTGCGCGGCACGCTGACCTGATGCAGACGTTGCAAGGCCACGTCCTGGTCGGGCCGGGTGATCGGTACCGGGCTGTTGAACAGGTAATCGAGTTCGGCCGGGGTCGGCATCGCCGGGGCGCAGGCATGGCGCGACACCACCAGGCCGCCGCAGGCATTGGCCAACTGGCAGCAGCGTTCATCATCGGCGTCCTTGAGCCAGCCACTGAGAAAGCCGGACATGAAGGCATCGCCGGCGCCCAGTACATTGAGCACCTCGACCCGCACACCTGGATAGATCGCGCCATCTTCCAGGCGCGCCGGAATGGCGCCGTGAATGACCGTGCAGCCTTGCGGACCAAGCTTGACCACCAGGGTCGCGGCGCTCAGTTCGCGCACCTTGCGCAAGGCCGTGAGCAAGTCGGTGCTGCCACCGGCAATCAGAAATTCTTCTTCGGTGCCGACGATCAGGTCGAAGCGCGGCAGGATGCGCTGTACATGCTGGCTGACCTTCTGGTCGGCCACAAAGCGCGTCTCGCCATCAGCCTTGCCGGCCAGGCCCCACAGCACCGGACGGTAATCGATGTCCAGCACCCGCCGTACGTTGTGCTTTTCGGCATAGTCGAGCGCCTGGCTGCTGGCGCGGAACACCTGCTCGGTGGAGAAGTGCGTGCCGGTGATCAGCAGCGCCTTGCTGGAGGCGACCAGTTGCTCGTCGATGTCTTCGGCACGCAGCGCCATGTCGGCACAGTTCTCGCGGTAGAACACCAGCGGAAAGGTCTCGCGGTCTTTCAGGCCCAGCAGCACCATGGCGGTGAGGCGTTCGGGGTCGCAGCGGATACCGCTGACATCGCAGCCTTCGCGAGCCAGCGACTCGACCAGAAAGCGGCCCATGTGATCGTCGCCCACCCGGCTGAGCATGGCTGACTTCAGGCCCAGCCGGGCTGTGCCGAAGGCGATGTTGGCGGACGAGCCGCCCAGGTATTTGGCAAAACTGGACACGTCTTCAAGGCGTGCGCCGACCTGCTGCGCATAGAGATCGACGCCCAGGCGTCCGAGGCATATCAGATCCAACTGACGCCCAGTGGCAAAGCGAGTCTGGCCCATGGTGGCTCCTGTTATTTTTATCAGCCTGCATCACGCACAACTGCCGCGCGAAATGTTCTTGGTGTGGGCAGACTAGAACGTCTCGCCCCACCAATCAATATTTATTCTATAATTTTTTCTATTGGAAAATTTATTCCACAACCAGCCAGGCGCCCCGTTACCCGTCGAGGTAGGTTAAAGTGGCCAGGGGCTTTGCCTGCCCACCGTGGTTGCCTGGGCCGTGATCGATCGGGTTTGCCTGACGAAACGCGCGCCATAGAAGAACAAGCAAGAAGGATTGAAGTCATGTCCAGCATCGAGCCGCCGTCCCAGCCAGACACCGTCGCTGCCGTTCCGATCAGCGCCGACGACCTGTTGCGCATGATCACCGAGCAGTACGAAGAATTGCCGCGCCAGCTCAAGCGCATTGCCAGCTACATGAGCCAGCAGAGCGGGCGGATCATGGTCGATCGCATCAGCGATATCGCCCGCGAGTGCGAGGTTCACCCTTCGGCCATCGTGCGGTTTTCGCAGCGCTTCGGTTTCAGTGGCTTCAGCGAAATGCAGGCACTGTTTCGCGATGCCTATACGCACAAGACCACGCCGGTGCAGAACTACCAGCAACGCATCCGCAGCATGATCGCCGACAAGGCGCACAAGGCCGGGGCCGGCGACCTGGCACGTGAATGTGTGAATGCAACCTTGTCTGGCCTGGAGCGCCTGAGCGACGACCTTGATGACGAAGCCTTCGAGAAAGCCGTCGACCTGGTGGTCAACGCTGAAAACATCTATGTGGTGGGGGTGCGCCGCTCGTTTGCCGTGGCGGATTACCTGGTCTACAACCTGCAGCACACCAACAAGCGCATCCATTTGATTTCCGGGCTGGGCGGCGGCTATCGCGAGCAGATGCGCAGCATCCGTTCCACCGACCTGCTGATCGCCATCAGCTTTACCCCGTACGGCAAGGAAACCCAGCACTGCCTGCGCATCGCCCAGCACAACCAGGCCAAGACCCTGATCATTACCGACAGCAACCTGTCGCCGCTGGCCAAGCGGGCCAATTCGGTGTTGCTGGTCAATGAAGGCAGCTCGTTCGCCTTCCGCTCATTGAGTGCCACCTTGTGCCTGTGCCAGGCGCTTTTTATCGCCGTGGCGTACCGGCTGGAATTGAAGGTCGACGAGATTCACGAGCAGGTGGATCTGGAGGATTGAATGTCCGCGTCAGGCAGCAAGTGCCACTATTGCCCGAGGCCGCGTCGAACGCGGCCTCGGGCGTTCTGCACCGGGCCTTTCCCTTCTGTCGGCGGCTGACAAATGGGTTGTACAAAAATCAGGAATGCCCTCTATAGTGCCATCACTGCACAGGACAGCATGTGTGCCTGCTCCCAGCCCCACCGGGCGCCCCAGGATCCGGGCCAGGTACATAGAAGACATGGACCGAAACCGTGTGCCATCTCTTTGCGAGTCATACCATGATGCTATTCAATTCCAACAAGAAAGTCCTCGCCGCCCTCCAGCAGACCATCGACCAGCAAGCGTGCCTGCTGGAAGCCATCAATCGCTCGATGGCCAGCGTCGAGTTCGACCTCAATGGCAACGTCCTGCACGCCAACGAAAACTTTCTCAAAGTCATGGGCTATCGTCTGGAAGACATCCTGGGCAAGCACCACCGGATCTTCTGCACCGCCGACGATGTACGCAGCCCCGAGTACGACAAGCTCTGGACCCGCCTGCGCGCCGGCGATTTCGTCAGCCAGACGTTTCACCGGGTCGGGCGCGAAGGCCGTACCGTCTGGCTCGAGGCCAGCTACAACCCGGTGCGCGACAGCACCGGCAAGGTGTTGAAGGTCGTGAAGTACGCCACCGATGTCACCGCCCGCATCGAGGAGGCCAATGAAGCGCGCAACAAGCTGCACGCCATTGACCGCGCGATGGCGATCGTCGAGTTTGACCTTGAGGGCCGCATTCTCAAGGTTAACGCCAACCTGAGCCAGACCATGGGCTACAGCGAGGCCGAACTGGTCGGCAAGAACCACAGCATGCTGTGCCCGAGCGAGGTGGCCAACAGCAGCGAATACGCCGACTTCTGGCGGCGCCTGAACAAGGGCGAATTCTTCAGCGGGCAGTTCAAACGTGTAGGCCGCCATGGCCAGGTCCGCTGGATGGAGGCCACCTACAATCCGGTGTACGACGCTGATGGCAAACTGCACCGTATCGTCAAGTTTGCCTCCGACATCACTCCGCGGGTCGAGGAGCACGAACGCGATGCCAGCAGCGCCGCCCAGGCGTATCACATTTCGGTAGAGACCCGTAAGGTCACTGAACACGGCACTGAGGTGATTCAGCAGGCGGCCAGTGAGATGCGTCAGATTTCGATGAACATCGAGGATTCTTCACGCATCGTTGCGCAACTGGGCGCCCGTTCCGAGCAGATCACCGCCATCGTCAACACCATTCGCAGCATTGCCGACCAGACCAACCTGCTGGCCCTCAATGCCGCCATCGAGGCTGCCCGCGCTGGCGATCAGGGCCGCGGTTTTGCAGTAGTGGCTGATGAAGTAAGGCAACTGGCCGGTCGCACCAGCCGTTCGACGGCCGAGATCTCCGAAATGATCGGCATGATCCAGACCGAAACCCGCCAGGCCATCGACAGCATGGACAACACCCGCAGCAATGCGATCAAGGGTGTCGACCTGGCAGACCAGGCCGGCTCTGTGATCGTCAAAATCAGCGAAGGCACCAACAATGCGGTGGACGCCGTAAAGATGTTTGCCCGGCTGGGGCATTGATTGACCGCCGGGGGACTAGTCCCCCGACTGGCCTTGCGTTTTCTCGCGGTTTTTCGCACTGATGCGCTTGGCGCTCTTCTCCAGCACCAGGTACACCACCACGGCGAGCATCAACGGCAACAGGAAGTAGATCGCCCGGTAACCGATCAACGCGGCCAGCAAGGTGCCCTTGGAAAACTGGTGTGCCAAAAGCGTAATGAACACGGTTTCCAGCACCCCGAGCCCGGCCGGAATATGGGTGATGACCCCGGCAATGCTGCTGATCAGCAGCACGCCCAGAATGGCCGGGTAAAAGGCTTTTTCCGGCAACAGCGTGAAAATCACCATGGCCATCAGCGACCAGTTCAGCGCGCCAAGGCTGGCCTGGATCAGTGCCTGGGTCAGCGACGGCAGGGTCAGTTCCTGGCCACGGATCGTCCATGAACGCCGCTTGGAAAACCGGCAGGCCAGCAGGTACGCCAGGCACACCGCCAGCAAGGCCACACCGATCAGTTGCAGGCTGCCGCTGCCAATGGACCACTCCGGTGGCAACTTCAGAAAGCCCATGGCGAACACAAACCCGGCCAGCAGCATGTAGCCCAGCCAGTTGGTGATCAGGCTCAGGCTCAGCACCCGCGTAATGGTCGGTACATCCAGTCCCAGTCGCGAATACAGCCGGTAGCGCAAAGCGATACCGCCGACCCAGGAACTGAGGTTGAGGTTGAAGGCATAGCAGACGAACGTCACCGGGATGATCTGCGCGACGCTCAGTTTATGCCGGGTGTAATACCGCGCCAGAATGTCGAAGCCGCAGTAGGTCAGGTAGCTGGCCGCCGCCACCAGTGCCGCGATGGCCAGGGTGCTGGCCTTGTAGGATTGCAGAGCCTTCTTGACCTCCTGCCAGTCGATGTTCTTGATCAGCATGAACAGCAGTATCGGTACGGCAATGAAGAAAAACAGCTTGAGCAGACGCTTGGCCCATACCCAACGTGGCGAAGCCTGACTGGAATCTTGCGTAGCGCTGGCCTGGCTCATGATGGTTTCTCCTGACTGGGCATTTCCTGAACCGCATCCTGTTGCTGCTTGATGACCTTTGCCTCCGGCATGATGTCGGCCGCCCGCAAGGGCTTCAGGCGCAGGCCATGGACCGGGAACAGACCGGCAATCGCCGGAAAATGACGCAGGAAGTGAAAGCACAGAAAGATCATTGGCGCCCGCCACCATTGCCCGCGCGCCGCGCCCTTGAGCGTGATCGGCACACTGTGCGCAGCGGCCAGCCCCAGCAGGTGATCCTGCAGGTGCTGATTCAGGGCCGCATCACGAATGAACAGGTTGGCTTCCAGGTTCAGGGCCAGGCTCAAGGGGTCCAGGTTGCTGGAGCCTACCGTGGACCATTCATGGTCGATCAGCGCCACCTTGCCGTGCAGGGCACGCTGCTTGTACTCGTGGATCACCACGCCGTCGCGCAGCAGGTAGGTGTAGGTCAGGCGCGAGCAGACCCGCACGAACGGCATGTCCGGCTTGCCTTGCAGAATCAGCGTGACCTTGACCCCGCGCCGGGCGGCATTGCGCAACTCGCGCAAAAAACGGTAGCTGGGAAAGAAGTAGGCGTTGGCCAGGGTAATGCGCGATCTGGCCTGGCGAATGGCCTTGAGGTACTGCTCTTCGATGTCGGTGGTGTGCTGGCGGTTGTCGCGCTCGGCCAGCAGCATGCGCGCGGTGCCGGCACGTTCGAGTGTCAGCGGCACCGGCTTGAGCCCTTCGCGAACGGTCTGGCTGAGCATCTGCAGGGTGCTGCGGTGAATGTCAGCCAGGATCGGCCCACGCACCCGTACGGCATAGTCCTGCTTGGCAGTCAGCCCGGTGTCGGTCATGTGGTCGACGCTGTAGTTGATGCCGCCGATGAACGCCTGTTCGCCGTCGATCACCACCACCTTGCGGTGCAGGCGGCGAAACAGGTTGGTGCGCATGCCCATCAGCCGTGGCTGCGGGTCGAACAGCTGGATCTGGATGCCGGCATCGATCATCTGCTTGACGAACACCGAACTCAAATCGCAGGTGCCGTAGTCGTCGACCGTCACCACCACCTGCGCGCCGTTGTGCGCCGCCTGGATCAGCGCCTGTTGCAGCGCTTCGCCGACGCGGTCTTCAAAAATGATGAACGTCTCCACCAGCACTTGTCGACGCGCCTGACGCATGGCGTCGAACACCGCACTGTAGAAATCCTCGCCATTGATCAGCAACTCCACCGAGTTACCGTCGCACCATTGTGCTTCACTCATAAAGTCACCTCCACCGCCAACGGTGCATGATCGGAAAGATGTGACCAGGGCCGGTTACTCAGCACGTGTGGTCTTCTGGATGTGGCATTGGCCACGTAGATACGGTCCAGCCGCAGCAAGGGCCAGCGGGCCGGAAAGCTTTTGGCCGGTGCCCCGGCATGACGCACGAACACCTCATGCAAGCCGGTGCCCTCAAGCAAGGCATCGGCGCGCTGGCGCCAGTCGTTGAAGTCGCCGGCAACGATCACAGGCTCCCCTTCGGGCAGACGCTTGACCAGTTGCGCCATCAGGCCGATCTGCTCTTCGCGGTGTTTTTCACGCAGGCCCAGGTGCACGCAGATCGCATGTACATGGCCGCAACCAGGCACATCCAGCACGCAATGCAGCAGCCCGCGCTGCTCGGTGCCATGAATCGAAACGTCAAGGTTTTCGTGGCGCACGATCGGGTATTTGGACAGCAGTGCATTGCCATGATCGCCGTCCGGGTACACGGCATTGCGCCCGTAGGCGAAGTCGCTCCACATGCTGTCGGCCAGAAACTCGTATTGCGACAGCGTCGGCCAGCCTTTGACGCGACTGGCATGGCGCTGGTGCTCACCATGCACTTCCTGGAGAAACACGATGTCGGCTGACACGCTGCGCACGGCATCGCGCAACTCCGGGAGGATGAAGCGGCGATTGAGAAAGCCAAAGCCCATGTGCATGTTCATGCTCAGTACATTGATCGAAAGGGCCGATACCGGCTGTGGGTGGCCGACAGGCGTATTGGCTCGGGTCAAGAACGCTCACTCCTTATCTCGTCCGGCGGCGGCAAACAGACACCGGGCGCCACATTATTCAAAGCATATGAAGCCTGTCGAACGGGCAGGTTCCGTGCTGAATAACCAATGAATACAGGCAACCGCCGGTCAACCGGGACTGAACTTTTCGAGGCCGCCAGGGCTCATCCGAATACAGGTCCGCACAAAAGCACAGGCCTGTCATTGATTGAGGGATCGATCATGAAAGGTGTGATCGCATTGATTGCCAGCCTGGGGTATTCGCTGGCGTGGGGCGAGGCGTGCGATGTACGCACCGAACAGGCCAGCGAGCAGGTGCCGGTGGTGCAGACGCACATCTGTTACGAGTACGCGCACATGCCCGAGGGTTCGATCAACTGGTCATGCAGCCGTGAAGACCAGGGGGTCAGCCCCAGCACCAAGCAAAGGGTGGCGCACTGCCCGGCCGATGCACGGGCCTCCTGCACGGCCACCCTGACCGCCGAATCATTGAGCAACGAACGCTCGGCCAGCCGCGATCCCGGACAGGACCCACCGACCATTCCCGAAGGCGCACAAATCATCACTTGGTATTACCAGATCGAACAGCAGGCCCAGGCCCGCAACGACTGTGAAAACAACGGTGGCATCTTCCAGCTCAAGACCACGCAATGATCAGCCAGGACTCAGGCATGTACCTTGCTTGCGATTACACAACAATCCTTTTCATGGCGCTTTGCTGACCACAAGGACCCTGCCTTGGCTGATTTGCCTGACCAACGCTATTCTCACAGAGCTCGCTGGCTGCACTGGCTCATGGCCGGCCTGGTGATCCTGGCCTATTGCCTGATTCTGAGCCGCACCCAGTTCACCCGGGGGTCGGAGTACCGCGTACTGGTGGTGCAGAGCCATTACTGGACCGGCCTGCTGCTGCTGGGCCTGGCCTTTTTCCGCCTGGCCGAGCGCCGCCGCCATGCACCACCGGCCATTACCCCGCCGCTGCAGGGCACCTTGCGCCGCGTGGCCACCCTGACGCATTACCTGATGTACGCTTTTCTGTTCGTCCAGCCGGTGCTGGGCCTGCTGACGGTGATGGTGGAAAAAGGCGCCCTGCCGATCCTGTTCACCGACGCCGCCATTCCCTGGCCGCTGCCGACGTCAGGGCGGACGGCGGAGTATTTCGAAGACCTGCACAAGCTGTTTGCCACCCTGTTCTATTATGTCGCCGGTCTGCATGTGGTAGCGGCGCTCTGGCATCACTTCATTCGCAAGGACGATACGCTCAAGCGAATGCTGTAAAGCAGGTGGGAATTTTCGACACATGCAGGCGCACGATTAAAACCGCAGGCTATGATGCGCGCCGACCTGTTTCGCCTCTCTTTTATTCTGCCTTTGAATTCAAGGACATTTCATGCGCACGCAGTTGTTGACTGCCCTGATTGCCGGCTCCACCTTCGCCACCGGCGCTTACGCCAGCGGCGATGATTCATGCTACCCACGCTGGTCAATGATCAAGGAGGACCTGTCGATCTGCAGCAGCCTGGCCTTTCTCAGCCCGGGCAACGACAGCCAGGTCAACCTGCGCCTGCTGCTGGCCGACAAGGGCGCGCTGGCACTCAAGCCGCAGCCGTTGAATGCCACCGACCTTGAGCAAGGCTATGGCCCGGTGCCCTTCCCTGCTTCGCGGCTCTACCCGGTCGCACCCGCCGCCGATCAAGCCGCCGTCGAGCGCTCCGATCCTCTGGTCGCTCCTTTGCAACGCCTGGGCCTGACCGTACCGCAAAGCACCGCAGGCGCCGACCTGCTCAACGGTGAAGGCAGCCGCTGTCGCAGCAATGATCGCGACAGCGCCGCGGCATTCATCGGCCAGGTGCTGGACAGCACCGACACCTCGGACAGCGAGCGCAAGGCACTGGCCGACAGCCGCCTGCAAATGCTCGGCGCATGCAGCTGGACGCCTGAGCAACAAGTCAGCCTGATGCCGACACAGTTGTCATCGGCCAGCGCCCAGGCGTTCGCCACTTACCTGCGTGCGGCCAGCGATTTCTACAGTGGACGTTTTAACGAGGCCAGCCAGGGCTTTGCCAGCCTGGCCAACAGCCCCCAGCCCTGGCTGCAACAGACCGCCACCTACATGGGCGCGCGTACGGCACTCAATCATGTGCAGGAAACGGCCTTCAACGAATACAGCGAGCTTGACCTGGCGCGCGTGGACAAAACCCTGCTGCAACAGGCCGAACAGGGATTTGCCCACTACCTGAGCACCTGGCCCGACGGCGCCTATGCGGTGTCGGCCAAGGGGCTTTTGCGCCGTGTGCACTGGCTGGGCGGCAACGACCCTGCGCTGGCCGACGATTACGCCTGGCAACTGGCGCAAGCCGATGATCAACGGCGTAACCTGAGCCTGGATGAACTGGTCAACGAGGTCGATATCAAGCTGTTGATGCGCAGCACCGGCCCATTGCAGGACCCGATGCTGATGGCCGTCAGCGACCTGATGAAAATGCGCGAGCAGGCGACCCCGCCCTTGACCCTGGCCGACCTGCAGGCCCAGCGGGCGGTGTTTGCCGACCAGCCTGATTTGTACGAATACCTGCTGGCCGCCCATGCGCTGTATCGCCAGGACGACCCCGGGCAAGCCCTCAAGCACCTGCCGCCGGCCCCGACGCCGGGCGAACGCCTGGATTACCTGGGCTTGAGCCGGCACATCCTGCGCGGCCTGGCACTGGAGGCGCGCCAGGACTGGAAAGGCGCGCAACAGACCTGGCTGGACCTGCTGCCCAAGGCGCAGGCGCCCTTGCAGCGCGAACAACTGGAACTGGCGCTGGCCATGAGCTTCGAGCGCGACGAACAACTGTCCCGCGTTTTCGCCAGTGACTCACCGATCACGTCGCGCCAGGTACGCAATATCCTGCTCAGCCATGTCGCCGATGCCGACCTGCTGCGCCAGCAGGCCAGCCAGGGCCTGGATGCCAGCGAGCGTAATCTGGCACTGTTCGTGCTCCTGTATAAAGACCTGATGCGCGGTCGGTACAACGACTTCGCCGAAGACCTCAAACGCCTGCCCTCGCCCCTGCCCGATGAAAAGCTCGGTTACGGCCTGGGCTACGTCTATCAACCCGGCCCGTCGCTGGCACTGTTTCAGTGGCAAGGCGACAAGGCCGAGTCGGGCTACACCTGCCCGGCCATCGTGCAAACGGCAGCGACATTGCAAACCGATGCGAAAAACCCGCAGGCGCTCAACTGCCTGGGTGAATTCATCCTGCGCAACCGCCTCGATGGCATGCCGCTGGACCAGCGTCGTGACGCCGACACACTGGGCGGCAGCGCACCGGGTTTCAGCGGACCGGTGTTCTCGCGACTCGACGGCTACCGCCTGGTGATCGCCAACCCCAAGGCCGCCGCCACTGACAAGGCCTATGCGCTGTTTCGCGCCATCAACTGCTACGGTCCGGCCGGCTACAACAGTTGCGGCGGCCAGGAGGTCGAGCCGGCCGTGCGCAAGGCCTGGTTCAAGCAACTGAAAAGCAGCTACGCCACCACGCAGTGGGGCAAGACCCTGCAGTACTACTGGTGATCGCCTACAAGGCCTGGCGCTGGCTGGCCCTGTTCGGCCTGCTGGGCACGCTGCCCGCGCAGGCCACCGTCGATGCCCGCGACTACGATGCCTTCTGGCTGTGGGGCGGCGTCGCCTCCCAGCCGGTGCTGGCTAAGGCGCGCACGCTGTATGTGCTGCAAGGGCAGATCAGCCAGTCGCGCCGCGATCCGCAGGTGCGCTTCGTCGCCCAGGGCCCAAGCGTGGCGCGCCTGCCGCAGGCGCAACTGTGGGTGGTGTACCGCGCCCATACCCTGCGCTGGCCGGACTCGGTGTACCGCCAGTTGCTCGGCCAGGTCGAACGCTGGCGCCAGGCCGGCAACCCGGTGATGGGCATCCAGATCGACTTCGACGCCCGCACCCGTTACCTGGACGAATACGTGGCCTTCCTGCGTGACCTGCGCCAGCGCCTGCCGGCTGATTACCGACTGAGCATCACCGGCCTGATGGACTGGAGCAGCAACGCCGACGCCAGCACCATCGGCCAGCTCAAGGGCGTGATTGACGAGGTGGTGGTGCAAACCTACCAGGGCCGCCACAGCATTCCCGACTACGGCGCCTACCTGCCGCGCCTGAGCCGACTGGGCCTGCCCTTCAAGGTCGGCCTGATCCAGGGCGGCCAATGGCAAGCCCCGGATTACCTGCAAGACAGCCCGGGGTTCGCGGGCTATGTGGTGTTCCTGCAGAACCGCTGATCAGCGAAAACCGGTTTTCTGCTTAAGCACATGAAAAATCTGAAAAAAAGATTTGCATTGGCAAGGACCTTCGACTAAATTAGCGCGCCTCGGCAGACACAACATGTGACGCGAGATACGGTGAGATGTCCGAGTGGTTTAAGGAGCACGCCTGGAAAGTGTGTATACGAGAAATCGTATCGAGGGTTCGAATCCCTCTTTCACCGCCATATTGAAGAAACGCGAAGCCCCTGATTTCATTGAAGAAAATCAGGGGCTTCGTGGTTTTCGTCGTCTGAAAAATGGCCCATGGGACGCTCCATGGGAACATTTTGGGAATTAGCACTACATCTGCAGGGCGTGCTCCAGCATGCTGATCACATCCGGGCCGTCCTCGTTGATCCAGGTGCCATAGTGCTTGCGGATCATGTTGCTGCTGGTGTGACCCATCTGCTCAGCGATCCAGTCGATCGAAACCACCCCGCTGCTGAGCAACTGGCTGGCATAGGTGTGCCGGCACTGGCCAGGCCCGCGATACCTCACGCCGGCATACTCCAGGTGCGTCTTGAAGAACCGATCGCGGATGCTGAAGTCATTGACGTGCGGCTCGCCCGTGGTGGTATTGAGGAACACAAAGTGCAACTTGTGTTGCCGAACAGTCCGGTTGTCACGCTACACCACGTCGACCGTATGCGGCTTTGATCTGGCCGATAAGACCTTGAGCTTGCGCAGCGCATCGAGCGCCGGTCGCAACAGTTGCACCTTGCGCGTCGAGCGCCGGGTTTTCGTCACTCGATACGCACCGTGAACCTTTGATCGCTGGAATGTCACAGTCCCTGTCTGCAGGTCGACGTCTTCCCACGCCAGGGCCAGCGCCTCGGATACACGCGGCCCGGCCCAGATCATGAACTGCATCATCAGCAGCTCGTAAGTCCGGCTGGTGGGCGTGCTCAGAATCTGCGCGATCTCCGCCTTGGTGAATGGGTCCGGCTGCGCCGGATCGGGCAAACGCACATGCAAACCTTCGGTCGGATCGTGCGCCACCCTCTTACGCATGCGGTACAGCCTGAACACCTGTCGAACATTGCTGATGATGTCGCGGATGGTCTTGTTGCCGAGGCGTGCCGACAGCGTGCCCTGTATCCACTCCTGCAGATCCAGGTGATCGATTCTGTCGATCTGCACCTTCTCCCACTTGGGCCTGACGTGAACCTCTGCCTTGTTGGAGTAACCGCGATAGGTGGTGGCCGCGACATTGTTCTTCTGGATGCTCAACCACAGGTCCAGGTAATGACCAAAGGTGTTATCGGTCAGCCTGGCTGAGTTGGGAAAATGACGGGAATATTCAAAGGTGCCGGCCTGGATCTCGTACTCGATGATGTCGACCAGTCGCTTGGCCTGAGCCCGGCTGGCCTCGGTGTTACCACCCGGAACAGGCTCACGACACAGATCCCCGTTGTAGCGAAAATAGATGCGGACCGAATTGCCCCTGGCTTCGACTCCGTTCATGGTGTGCCCTTATGCTTAAGCGTGTAGCAATAGTCTGACGCTATAAAAAAGAAAGGCCCGTTTCCGGGCCTAGTGTGCTGCAGGTCATCTTCTACTGGACGTGATCACTGCTTTTGCTGGGCTCTAAGCTGGGCACTTTGTTGCTGCCGACGCTTGCTGCATTGAGCATGATTACCCTGCACCCGCCATCGGCCGCACTGGTCGCAGACGCTGGGCAGGTCAATGTTCCACGGAAAACTTTTGGTCTTATTCATGCAGTCCTCAGATGTTGGCCAGTACGCGCCATAGCCTTGTATACAATGGCCGCCTCCACTTCGCTGATGTCCCCCATCCGATAAGCCAAGCTGGCCAGGCTCTCAAGCCGGGTTCGGGCATCGGGCGTCTTGTGCACCTGATAGCCAATCAAGGCCGCGCCGATCATGGCGGTGGCCAACAGCTTTCGGGACGATGTGGTAGCCTTCGTCTCGCTGCCGCTTTGGTGTTGTGCGTCCATAGCGTTACTCCTGGTGGTGGTTGGTGCAGGGGAGTTGCAGCTCCTCTGCGCCTTTCTTTATGCCGGCACTGCCGGCGTCAGCAAATGGCGATCAGTCCCCGGCTTTGAAGATCCAGCACTTAACCGTCGGGCACCGTCCTACCAATGAATTACGCATGGCCTGCGCCGAGCGCACAGCACTGTCCACCGCCTTGTAATCAAGGTATTTGCGACTGCGAGACTCTTTCAGAAGGCTTTTCAGGGTGGTGACATCTGCCAGTTTCTGACGGTGCTCGGCAGCCCGCTCAGCAAACTCGTTGAGGTTGATGGCGATGACATCCGGGTTCTTGCTGTGGTTGACCAACGGGTCGTCGTAGATCGATTCCAGGTACTCATAGACCTGCCAGAACTCCGCAACAGTTTGATGATCGGCGCTGGTGACGCTCTGCCGCTCCAAGGCCATTTCAATAATCTGCCGCTGGGTCGCCTCGACTTGGTACGGCTCCAGCTTCACCACCAGTTGGATGCTGTCGAGCAGGCTCAACAGTTGGGCGTGGTTCTTGATGATCCGCTCCACCCTGATCGAGCCACGCAAAGCGTTGCCACACTGCTTGCAACCACTCTCGGCCGGCAGCTCAGTACTGCAGGCGTAGCAGTGCGTGTTCAGGCGACGCAGCGTAGTCTCATGGCCTGGCATGCTTTGGCCAAACATGTCCATCACCACAGATTCTTTACGCAGCGCTTGCAACAGGAAGTGACTCAAGGTTGTACCGTCCAAAGCATTCAGGCGATCAGCTGCAGCGCGGCTCTCCGGCGTAACAGTCGGGCGGACAAAGTGCAGCTTGGCGATACGGGTCATGATGGCTTCGTCGGAAACCACTGCTGCGTTCTGGCTGATGGCGATGGTCCCGCGAAACGGCGGCTCATAGGTTTCGTTACCAGCGGTTTTCATGCCCTTGGTGGCCAGCGTGCCGCCGCCAAAGAAGTCCTTGAGTTCGTTCCAATCGAAGGCTTTGACATAGTGCTTATCTTCTTCCTTCCGATCGGCTTCCAGGAACACCACCGGCATACCTGACACCTGGCCCATAAGACGGGACCGCCCCGCCTTCGTGGACTTCATCGGGTCGAAGCCCTCATACCCTTCCCTTCCCAACAGTTTCCACAACAGGTTGAGCAACGTGGTCTTGCCGGCACCGGCTTGGCCGGTGAGTTCCAGAAACGGATACGACTGGAACCTGGCGCGGATCTGCTCACAGAACAACGATCCGAAGAAGAACAGCAAGGCGGCAATCCCTTGGCTGCCAAAGCAGATCCACAACAGGCGCAGCCATTCTTCGTTGTACCGCTTGCCGTCGCGCTCCAGCTTGACCTGAACACCCTTCTGCAGCGTCTTCAAACGCAGCTTGCCGAACTCAAAATAGTCCTCGTTGTTGATGGGATAGACGTTGCCATCCTTGATAAAGGCCTCGCCGGCGAAGTAGTAGGTCAGGCCGACCTGCCGGCTTTTCAGAATGTTGCGGATCCGGGCGGTCAGCGGGTTCAGCTTCGCCTGGTACAGCTCCTTCTGGTACTGAATCTGATGTCAGCCTGTCCTACGCGAAGATTGACGCCTGGGCCAAGTTTCTGGATTTCCATGCGAAGTACTCGGCCGCTGTCCAGAAGCAAATCGCTCTGGACCGCATCATGGTCGGTTTCCATGGTCTGAACGCGGCCGTGCAGACCAACAAAGTCACGTACCCGATGCTGCAGGATGTCAACAAAGGCTGGCTGCAGCAGCTGCGTGAGAAGGCCCCTGAACAGGTAATCACCGCCAGCGCACAGATCTATAGCTTGGTCGAGACCGCCAAGATCAACGGCCAGGAGCCCTATACGTGGCTGCGCCACGTACTGGAGCGGCTGCCGCATGCCTCTTCGGTAGCAGACTACGAAGCGCTGCTGCCGTGGAACTGCTCGCCAGAGATGCCACGGTAAACCTGATCACTGCTTTGCGGTAGGTGGGGATCATGGATCGGATACGTTCGACTGGCGCAATCAAAAGATCAAACACCTGTCGCAGTTGCCGCCTAACAACGGCACGCAACACAGTGGTTTTTTCGAGACCGAGTTTGTACAGCGATCGGACGGCAGCGTGCTGGCCTTGCTGCGCTGGACAGGTGAGTCCTCGCAGATCCTGTACTCGGTCAGCACCGACCTGATGAAGAGCTGGACCGCCTGGCAGGACTACAACACCTGCGCCCCGAGTTCATCGTCTCGCATGTGGCTGGGCCGCACGCCCTCGGGCCGCCTGCTGTTCTGCTGGAACAACGACCTGATCCGCCGGACCTTGACCGTGGGGCTGTCGGACGACGACGGCGCCACCTATCCCTACCGGGTCGTACTTGAGCCCAGTTCCACCGGCCAGGTCTCTTACCCGATTGTCGAGTTTGGCGATAACGGCGAAATCTTCGTTATTTACGATAACGAACGAACAGCGGGCAAACGGCAGATCCGCATTGCCAAAGTAATGGAAAAAGAAATCGTCGCGGGAACCAGTGTTCCTGTTGTGAAAATTGTCAGCAACCCGGCTACCCCTTAAGGAATATCATGCGCGTATCTGCATTCGATCATAAAGTTCTTTCGTTCTTCCCACACGCCTACAAAGTTCGTAAGGCCATTGAAGGACTTTCGACCACCAAGCCAAATACATTTGCTTCGGGGCCGTCTACAACTACCGTTGCCGACAAGTTCTATGGCTCTGTGAACTTGCCCGATGGCAAGGTGCTGTTTATCCCGTACAGCAAAGGCAACATCGGTCTGTACGATCCGGTGCGCATGACCTATTCGGACGGTCCTGCGGTGCCTGTCGGATCGGCCCGTTTCCGTGGCGGGTGCCTGCACCCGGAAACCGGCCTGGTGGTGATGGCTCCGACCCTGTCGCCGAACATCGGCCTGTACGATATCCGCACTGGCGAGTTTCGCCTGGGCCCCAACCTGGGCACCGGCAGCATCGGCTACTTCGGCGCCGTCGTTTCCAGCGTCACGGGCAAGGTGATCCTGGTGCCTGGCACCTCGGCCAACATCGGTATCTATGACCCGGTGACCAACGAGTTCACCTTGGGCCCGGCTCACGGACTGACCGGCAGCCCGTACTTCAGCGGTGCTGAAGAGTTGCCCGATGGCCGGATCCTGCTGATCCCGTACAGCTCCACGATGTTCAAGATCTACGACCCGGTGGCGAACACGCTGAGCAACGGCCCGACCGGTCGTAAGCGCTCCATGAACCCCACATTCAAAGCCGCTGATTGATCCCGGATGCTGTGCTCCCGATTTCTTTCTGGAGCCCGCCAACCATGATGCGTCCTGATGCAAAAGTCGAAAAAGTGTATCTGTACCCCAAGCCCGTCGACTTCCGAAAATCCATCGACGGTCTGGCAGCCTTGGTCGAGTTGGACATCAAGGTTGCGGTGTTCGACCCCGTGCTATTCGTCTTCCTTAATAAGCCACGCAACCGCGTGAAGATCTTGTACTGGGAGCGCAACGGCTTCTGCCTTTGGCTCAAGCGCCTGGAGTCTGAGCGTTTCAAAACATCGCCCGATGTGACCGACGAAGCAATTGTCCTGACTGTCCAGGAGCTCAATTGGATGCTCGACGGCTTTGACCTTTGGCGTAACCGTCCCCATCAGGTTTTGACGCCGCGATTCGTGGCCTGATTCGGTATAATCCAGGGAATGAATTTCGTGCCCGACAACCTTCCTGATGATCCTGAATTGCTCAAGCAGATGCTTGCGAAGATGCAGTCCAGGATGGGCGTGCTCGAAGAGCAAGTTGCACTACTAAGGCAGCGCCT
>NZ_QFFU01000050.1 GCF_003131185.1 Pseudomonas ovata
AGAAACGCCGCGACGTGGAGCTGCGCGAGATTGGGCAGGCGCGTCTGGGCGAAATGGAGCGGCACTCAAAAGAGCAGCTGCGCCGTGACGTTTCCAGGCAACGCTGGCAGGCCAAGGAAACGCGTACGACAGCGCCAGTGGCCAAGGCTGCAGGCCGGCCAGCTGTGACCAGACCACAGCCCGCAGCTTCCAGGACCAAGACCGGCGCCGAGGTCTCCAGCTCGCTGGATGCGTTGCTGGCCAAGGTCGCGCAAAAAACCAAGTAATCCCGTTGTAGGGGATTTTTAATCGCATCCGCTCACGCGGAGACCTGCGATCGCCTGCGATTTGACCGTTTTTCCCTGCGTGCCGACGTTGATCGAGCAAGGACATATCGACGGCTGCTTTTTGCCTGAAAATACTTCAAAAACGCGTCGTCGACAGCGGTCGATTCAAATGAGCTCAAATAAATGAAATTTTATACCCGAGTCAGTATTCCCCTTCGGGTAAAAACAAGGACTTACGAGGTGTAAACCCCTCATAGAGCATAAATGCTCGCGCACTTCGTACCTTCGGTACGGCGCGAAAAGTGTGACCTGAGAAAAGGTGCACAACCCCGTCTGGCGGGCCAGGGCGATGAAACTGCCCCGGCCTGGCTTCGCCACCCTAGCGGGCGCCGACCCGGATAAATCGCCCCCAGGCGGCTACGCCACCTGCCGGCTCAACCGGGCGCGCGTGCGCGCGGTGTTTCGAAGATGTCAGCGCCTGGTAACCCGTCTGGTGCCTTCAGTAAAGGCATGCAAGGTGAGTTGGAATTCTCTATTACTGAGGAATGATCTGCCTCTCGTAGTAAAGCGCATATAACTTATGTAAGTTATGTCACTTTCTATCAACTTGAGGTCGCCTCATGATTTTGCTTTTAGGTGGCGAGAAGGGCGGCAGCGGCAAAAGCTGCCTAGCCCAAAACCTTGCCGTATGGCTACAGGCTCGTGGCGGGGATGTGCTGCTTTTAGATGCAGATCCTCAGGGTACGACGGCAGATTGGGCAGCTGAGCGATCTGCCCAGCCAAATTTACCATCCATTCCGGTGGTGCAAGCTCATGGCAATATTCGAGAGACGCTTGCAGATCTGCGCGGTAGGTACAGGCAAATTGTTATTGATGCCGGCGGCTCTGATTCTGAGGCTCTAAGATCGGCGATGACTGTGGCAACACACATGCTGATCCCCTTTCGACCTAAAAGGCGTGATCTCAAGACTCTACCAAAAGTCGATAACCTCACTCGGCTAGCCACAGCTGTGAATCCATTGTTGACGGTTCGCAGTGTCATCACGCAATGCCCAGCTCTGCCAAGTCAAGGTCAACGAATTCTCGATGCTAAAGAAGCTTGCCGCTCTTATGGCATACAGCCACTGGATGCCGTAACCACTGCGCGAAATGTTTACGACGACGCAGACGAGAATGGTTGTTCAGTCCTGGAAAGCGGGAATGACCTACGTGCCAAAGAAGAAATCGAGACGCTGGCCAACGAGCTTTGGGGGAGCAGATCATGGCTCTGAAGAGTTTGATACGTAAACCGGAAGAAGACACACCATCCTTCGAGCAGAACGATGAAGCGGCCTTGGCTTTTATTGCCGGTGCTCCAGTCCATGCTGCGCCAAAAGAAAAACGAAAGCGCAAAAAAGCTCCTAAATTTGTGCGAACGACTTTTTCTCTAACCAAGGACCTCAATCTCCGGATAGACAGAATCTCCATGATGCCGAGAGATTTCAAAGCATCCCGTTCAGATGTCATTCGGGCAGCTGTTATGGCCCTCGGGCACCTCAGCAAAGCAGAGATTGTGGCGCTTTTGGAGGTGGCATCTAAAGCTGAGCCCCTTACTGATGTAGAGCAGGAAAACGAAGATTCTTCGATTACTTAAGTTATGTAACTTACATAAGTTACGCAATATTTTTTGCTGAAGCCCCGTAAAAACGGGGCTTCAGCGCTAATCTTAAGATTTGCAGGAAAAATATTATGGTGGTAGGGTTCACGCACTTTGCCTTCTGAGCTTCTGCTCATGAGGCGCAGTTAACAGAAAAATCAGAGAAGGAAAGACCTACAGGGTTACCAAGAATGCAGAAACCAGAAAGCCCCGCTTGCCGGCGGGGCTTTCTGGAAAATCTTGAACAGGCCGTTTAGCGAGGCGGAAACCTGTTCAACACACATCAATGTGAGCTGATTATGGCGTTCACTGTGGCTTCTTGCAAGCCGCAAAATGTGAAGCCGGTCAGTATCACCGCAGATACGCGGATCAATGGAAATGATTTCCTCTACCCCCTTTGCTTCATGCAAGGCTGAATTCGGTGGCCACCTTGGTCAGGATGTCCAGCCATGAGCCGGCTCAAAGCCGTACGGCTCGCCCCCTCTGATCCTCATTCGGCCTTGCGCCGA
>NZ_QFFU01000051.1 GCF_003131185.1 Pseudomonas ovata
GTAAGCGCTCCACCACCTCCACATTCAAAACCGAATGTTGATGCCCGATGCTGTGCTCCCGATTTCTTTGGAGCCCGCCCGCCATGATGCGACCCGACAGTAAAGTTGAAAAGGTTTACCTCTATCCCAAACCCGTGGACTTCCGAAAGTCCATCGACGGCCTCACTGCCCTGGTCGAGTTGGACATCAAAGTCGCCGTGTTCGACCCCGTGCTCTTCGTCTTCCTCAACAAGGCCCGTAACCGCATCAAAGTGTTGTATTGGGAGCGCAACGGCTTTTGCCTGTGGCTCAAGCGTCTGGAAGCCGAGCGTTTCAAAACGTCTCCCGATGCCACCGATGAAGCTATTGTCCTGACCGTCCAGGAACTGAACTGGCTACTCGACGGTTTTGACCTCTGGCGCAACCGTCCTCATCAAGTTCTGACACCCCGCTTCGTAGCCTGACCCGGTATAATCCGGGCCATGATTTCATCGCCCGATAACCTTCCTGACGATCCTTCTGTGCTTAAGCAACTGCTTGCGCAGTTGCTGGCTGAGCGCACAGTCGACAAGGGCCACATCGTCGATTTGCAAGAGCAGATCAAGCTATTGCGGGCTCGACTGTTCAGCCGCAAGTCCGAACAGACCGTCGAGTCCAACACGCCCCAACTGGCCCTGTTCAACGAGCCGGAAAGCCAACTGGCGCCTGCCGTCGATGATCCCGATGAAGAAGCGGTGGCGCCGACTGCGCGCCGTGGCAAGCGCAAGCCACTGTCGGCTGACCTGCCACGTATCGAAGTCATCCATGACTTGCCAGAACATGAGCTGACCTGCGCCTGTGGTTGCCGCAAGCATGTCATCGGCGAAGAAACCAGCGAGCAGTTGGACATCGTGCCGATGCAGATCCGTGTGATCAAACATGTGCGCAAGGTCTACGGTTGCCGTGGCTGCGAAACCGCACCGGTCACAGCGGACAAGCCAGCACAATTGATCGAGAAAAGCATGGCCAGCCCGAGCGTGCTGGCCATGCTGCTGACCACCAAGTATGTCGATGGTTTGCCGCTGCACCGCTTCGAACGTGTGCTGGCCCGACATGGCATCGAGATCTCCCGGCAAACCTTGGCCCGCTGGGTCATCCAGTGCAGCGAGCACTTCCAGCCGCTGCTGAACCTGATGCGTGAGCGGCTGCTGGAAGGCCCGGTCATTCACTGTGATGAAACCCGCGTCCAGGTGCTCAAAGAGCCGGATCGAGACCCGACCAGCCAATCCTGGATGTGGGTACAGGCCAGCGGGCCACCGGATCGAAAAGTCGTGCTGTTTGACTACACTTCCAGCCGCGCGCAGGACGTGCCGCTGCGCCTGCTGGAAAGTTATCGTGGCTACGTGATGGCCGACGACTATGCGGGTTACAACGCATTGGCGTTGCAACCGGGCGTGGAGCGCCTGGCGTGCATGGCCCATGCGCGGCGCAAATTTAGCGAAGCACAAAAAGTGCAGCCCAAGGGCAAGACGGGGCGTGCCGATATCGCGCTGACTATGATCAATAAGTTATATGGCATCGAGCGTGAACTGAAAGACGGCAGCGACGAGCAGCGACTCATCGGCCGCCAGGAAAAGAGCCTGCCGATCCTGGCTCAGTTGAAAAGCTGGCTGGATAAAACTCAGTCCCAAGTGACGCCGCAAAGCGTGCTGGGCAAGGCGGTTAATTATCTGGCGAGCAACTGGAGCCGGCTGGAGCGTTATACGGAGGCTGGTTTTTTACCGATCGACAACAATGCCGCCGAAAGAGCGATAAAGCCGTTTGTTATCGGGCGCAAAGCCTGGCTGTTCAGCGATACGCCCAAGGGCGCCACCGCCAGCGCACAGATCTATAGCTTGGTCGAGACCGCCAAGATCAACGGCCAGGAGCCCTATACGTGGCTGCGCCACGTACTGGAGCGGCTGCCGCATGCCTCTTCGGTAGCAGACTACGAAGCGCTGCTGCCGTGGAACTGCTCGCCAGAGATGCCACGGTAAACCTGATCCCTGCTTTGCGGTAGGTGGGGATCATGGATCGGATAC
>NZ_QFFU01000052.1 GCF_003131185.1 Pseudomonas ovata
CTTTACGGCATCGAGCGCGACTTGAAGGCCAGTAGCGATGCTGACCGTAAAAACGGCCGTCACGAACATAGCCTGCCGATACTGGCTCAGTTGAAAAGCTGGATCGAAAAGACGCAGCCACAGGTCACTGCCCAGAATGTCCCGGGCAAAGCCATCAGTTACCTCGCAAGTAACTGGAGCAAGCTGGAGCGATACGTTGAGGAAGGCTACCTGCCGCTCGATAACAACACAGCTGAACGCGCTATCCGCCCCTTCGTGATCGGAAGAAAGAACTGGCTGTTTAGCGACACGCCCAAGGGCGCGACGGCCAGTGCTCAACTGTACAGCCTGGTCGAGACTGCCAAAGCCAACGGCCAGGAGCCCTATGCGTGGCTGCACCACGCACTTGAACGTTTGCCAACGGCGACATCGGTAGAGGATTACGAAGCCTTGCTGCCGTGGAACTGCGAACCTCGACTTCACAGCTAAGCGCTTTACCTATCTTTAGCCAAGTGGGGTTTATGGAGCGCTTACATGGAAGCAATCTGGTCGCTGCAGAAGCACTTTGTTGTGGCCGCCAAAAGGTAGAAGCCCCTTGGCCATATCAAAAATCACCTCCGGCAATCGTCAAAGCTGGCATTTTTAAAAGAGCCTGGGCGACGCATCTTGCACGTCAAAGCATGGAGCTTGGAGAAATCTTCGTGGGGGCCTAGCGCATAATTAATAAAGTATCGCATAGCCCGGCCTTCTCGTTTAGTCGCTTCCTCAATGGACTCAAGGCCATTTTTATAATCCAGTACTGTCCATGACGTTCCGAGGGCTCCGTCAATCCGCATCACCGCTAGACGTCGAATGGGTCTGTCGACATGGGATTGGTCTATTTGGCACAGAACGACGATGTCTCCGTTAGCTTTGGGCAAGCGATCTGCGCTGGCTCGAATACCTTTCGTGCATTCTCGCCAATCTTCAGCACTGGTATCCAGTTTGCTCAGGTCTATGATCGAGAACGGGCTATGTAGTGCCAACGATAAGGCAGACCACTCGGTCGAGCACACGGAGCGTTCCCACTCCCTGGAGAACAACGGGCACATCTCGCGATAACGAAGATCTTCACCCGTCGACCCATAGTGTCGAACCTCAACGGATATCTGATTCAGAGTCAGCGGATTATTTGAGGTATGCGCGAGCAATCGGTCGACTTCTGAAACCTTATTCTGTTTGTCTTTATCGCGATCTAGTGAAAAGGAGATGCCTCGAAAAGCGTAATGAGGGAGCGCAACAAGCGGCAATGATAGCGTCCGGCCTCCGATGGATTAGCCCCTACAAAACCGGACACCAACTCCCCGTTAAATTGATGCTTGCGCCAAGCGCCTGAACTCCCTCGGTGAGCGATATTTCAAGGCGCTGTGTGGATGCTGCTCGTTGTAATGCTCGAAGGCAATGGCCAGGTTACGCAGCGCCGTTTCTCGATCCGGTTTGGGCATATGCGCCACGTAGTCACGCTTGAGGGTCTTTACGAAGCTCTCGGCCATGCCGTTACTTTGCGGGCTACGCACCGGTGTCGTTACCGGTTGCAAACCGATCTGCCGGGCAAATGCGCGCGTCTGTTCAGCGGTGTATGCCGAACCGTTGTCGCTTAACCACTGCACTGGCGTAGTCGGCAGTTGGTCACCAAAACGCTTCTCCACGCTTTCCAGCATCAAGTCGCGGATATCATCGCCGCTGTACCCGGTCGGGCTCGCGACCCAGCCGATGGCTTCACGGTCACAGCAATCCAGGGCGAAGGTCACGCTCAGTTTGGCGCCGTCCTCGCAGCGAAACTCAAAGCCGTCCGAGCACCAACGCGTATCGCTGGTTTTCACGGCAATACGGCCTTCGTGCCG
>NZ_QFFU01000053.1 GCF_003131185.1 Pseudomonas ovata
CACGATGCCACTGGCCGAAGGTGCCGTGGTGTCGACCAGCACGCCAGCGGTGCTGCCGACGCTGTTGAGTGTCAGGTTCAGGTCGTTGCCGGCCACGTCGGTCAGCGCGTCACCGCGCACGTCAAGACTGTTCACCGCGATGCCGTTGCTGTCGGTATCACCGGCCTGCACCACGTACTGGAACACCAGCGCCGCACTGCCGCTGCCGGAAACATACGTGGCGTAACGGGTCACCCCGCCCACGTCCAGCACCAGCCGGGGCGCCAGTGCGCCGGTTTGCACGGCTTCGCTGGCATTGACAGTGAAGCTCAGCGTGTCGCCGGTTTTATAGCTGCCATCGGCCGGGGGCGTCACACTGACCACCACCGGTACCACACCGTCGATGGTGACGTTGGCGGTGCTGGCAACATTGTTCAGGGTAAGCTGGGTGTCGTTGCCGGCCGTGTCGCGGATGCTGCCGCCATTGAGCAGCAGCGCGCCACCCAGCACGATACCATTGCTGTCCAGTTGGCCACTGGCAGCGGTCAGGCGGAACACCAGCGCATTGGAGCCAGCGCCGGACACATAGCTGGCGTATACAGTGCCGCCGGTGTCCAGGCTCACGGCGAGGCGCGGCACGCCACCGGTGGCATCGACCACCATGGTCTCGCTGAAATTGACCGTAAAATCCAGGTTCTGCCCCGCCACATAAGTACCGTTGGCTGGAACCGTCACTTGGGTGACTGCGGGTGCGACGCGGTCAATGCTGTAGCTGGCGCCGATCAGGCCGCCGGTAATGGCGTTGCCGGCAGCGTCAACAATGCCGGTACCGCTGGCTTTCAGGTCCAGGCGCAAACTGCCGACGCCGCTGACGGTATCAACCCGCACGGTATAGGTCCGCGCACCCACCTGGGTCACACTGGCAATGCTGCCGGACGCAGTGCCGGTCAGGGCCAGGCTGAAGTCCGAGGCCCCGACGCCGCTGACGTTCTCGCTGAAGCTCACCGTGAAGCTGACCGTACCGCTGTTGGTCGGGTTGGTATCGACCAGAGCGATACTATTGGCGGTCGGTGCCGTGGTGTCCACCAACACACCGGCGGCGCTGCCCAGGCCATTGAGGTTCAGGGTCAGGTTGTTGCCGGCCGCATCGCGCACGCTGCCGCCATTGAGGTCCAGAGTGCTGCCGATGCCCAGGCCGCTGGCGGCGGTGTCGCCCGCCTGCACGGTGTACTGGAACACCAGCGCGCCATTGGCGGCGCCCGAGACATAACTGGCATAGCGGGTCGCACTGCCCACGGTCAAGACCAGCCGCGGCGTACCGGTGGCGGTATCGACCACCACCCCTTCGCTGATGTTGACCGTGAAGCTCAGGATATCGTCGGCGTTGTAACTGCCATCGGCCGGCAGGCCGACCGAACCCACCACCGGCATGATCGCGTCGACCAGCACGCCCGTGGTGCTGCCCAGGCCATTGAGCGTGGTGTTGACATCATTACCGACGCTGTCGCGCAGGGTCGCGCCATTAAGCTGCAGGTTGTTGCCGACGCTGA
>NZ_QFFU01000054.1 GCF_003131185.1 Pseudomonas ovata
AGCCTGAGCGGCTACAACGGCGAGATGCTCGACAGCGCCACGGGCTGGTACCTGCTGGGCAAGGGCTACCGGGCCTACGACCCGGCACTGATGCGCTTTCACAGCCCCGACAGCCTGAGCCCGTTCGGCAGCGGCGGCCTGAACCCCTACACTTACTGCCTGGGCAACCCCATCGCCCTGCACGACCCCACAGGCCACTTCGCTTCGAGCACCAGTAGCCGTACGCGCATCCGCCACGATGACGTGGGGCCGGAAGAGTCGAGAAGCGGAGGCAACTTTCCCTGGATGGCCGCGGCCATCGGCGCCGTTATGGTCGCCGTTTCGGTGGCGGCTGTGCTGAGGCTTGGGGGAGCAGCCTTTCCTGCAAGAGCGGCCGCGACTCCCAAAACAACCGCTGCAGTGGATGCCAGTGCAGCGGCGACCGTGGCCACAGCTGCGGAATCGACGGCAGGCGCCAGCGTTGCTGGCGGGGCTGCTACAGCGACAACGAGAGGCTCCACGGCATCCGTTGTAAGCGCTAGTGCTTCAAGTACCTCCTCTGCCTTGCCTGGCAACACGCTGAGCAGCCATGCGTCGCGAATAGCGGGTGTACAGTCTGCCGACATACCGCCTTCGGGCGTCGTCGGGAGTACCACATCGAGCAGTGCGGCAGCCCGGTATGGAAGTGGCAGATTTTTTCCCCAAGAATTAAATGTGCAAGGCTTAATGCGTCGGTTAACAAATGGGTTCCGTCGAACATCTCTACCTATGCCTGATGCACCTTCTGGTCGAACCAGCGCCTCATCAATCTCCGACTCGCTTCCTGACTCCCTGCCGGTAAGTCGCAGGTCATCAGTAGCCGAAAGCGCTGCAGGTTCGACAGGCTCCGCACATCCAGCCATTCCAGAAAATCCGGCTGATGCAGCGCCTGACCAGACAGTTCGTGGGCAGCAAGACTATTATCGTTACAGGGGCCAGGCAGAAAAACTGTTTTAATCAAGTCAGGGCCAAACACCTGCAACCCGGCATTGCCGACAACGGGTCAAGATCACCTGAGTATCAACGCCATAGGGATACTCAGGTGACCTGCCTGGTTAAAATTTACGATCAAAAACACCTGTAATAACGTCGCTATTACATATAGGAAAAATCCTACAGAATCTGCTGCCACTCTCCCCTCTTTTGCGCGTATCACAATGCTCCAGTGCCCTCTAGAATCCTGCCCCGTCATGACGTAGCACATAAACAACTTCCAACTAACATAATTAGTTACATCCATTGCTGACAATCAACTAATTACGCATTTACAAGGATTACTCGTGATCAAGCATTTCTCTGCCCTGGCCCTGGGGCTGGCGATTACTGCAGCCGGTACTTCGGCCTTCGCCACCACTGGCACCATCAACTTCGAAGGTCAGATCACCAGCACCACCTGCCCTATCGAAGTCGTCAACCCCGGCGATGGTTCGGTCGGCAACCTGGTAAAGATGGGGTCGGTCGAGGCCTCGCGCTT
>NZ_QFFU01000055.1 GCF_003131185.1 Pseudomonas ovata
CTCGACCTTGATGATGAAACCGAACAGCAACTGCACTACACGCACTTCAGCTACCTCAATGCGCCAGGCAACCCCTTCGAGCATGGGCGCATCAGCCGCACCACCGAGACGCTCAACGGGTGCTCCACGTTTACCGACACCCTCTGGCGCACGCTGGAGCAACCGCTGCTCGGCATCCCGGTGGTCGAGTCGAGCGAAACCATCAGCAGCGATTTCGATACCAGCGCCAGGACCGTGGTCCGCCAGCACTCGTCGTGGACCGGCCAGGAGGTCAGCACGCTGATCGACGACGTGCAGAATTTGTATCGCTATGACAGTCTGGGGCGGTTGATCGAAGAAGTGGTCGCCGCGCAAACCGCTTACCAGGCCCGGCGCACCTACACCTACCAGTTGTGTGCCCAGGCCGGCGACCAGGCCGGGCAACGGGTGTGGGACGCCCGCCAGGTCATGACCCATACCCTGCTCGACGGCCTGGGCCGGGCCATTCTCGAAGAGCGTGATCACGTCGACAGCGCCAACCCCGCGGCCACGCAGCTGTTGATGCAGGCGAGCCATGATGCCTGGGGGCATCTGAGCCAGCAGACCGATTACGACTGGCTCGACGGCCAACCCCTGGCACTGACCCGCCATTACGACTATGACACGTGGGGCGAGCGCTGCTGTGAGACCGGCCCGGACGGCGTCGGGCATTATCTGCAAACCGACCCGATCGGCACCCCCGAATCGAGCGTGCCGGTGCAGCGCAGCTGGTTGCAGGGCCCGGGGGAAAACGGCCTGGTCAGCGAGCTGAGCGAAACCTGGCTGAACCTGTTCGGCAAGCCGGACCGCATCCGCAGCCTGGCCCCCGATGGCCGTGAAACCAGTGCCCGGCACTTCATCTATGACGGGCTGGGGCGCTGTGTCGAGCAGCACGACGAGTTGGACCGCATGACGCGTTTCGAGTACGACCCCTGGTCGCGCCTGATCGAGACGCAGCTGCCCGACAACACCCGAGTGCAACGCCGCTACGCCACCCATAGCCCCGCAGATCTCCCCACCGAGGTGCTGGTCGGTGATGCTTCGGGAACGTTCGTCACGGTCGGCACGCAGCGCTTCGACGCCCTGCAACGCCTGACCGAGTCCAGCGTAGGGCCGCGCACAGACCAGTATGTCTACGACCCTGGCCGGCGCCAGGCCTGCCAGCGCCTCACCGCGGGCGGCGCCATCCTGGACTATGAATACAACCTGCAGCTGACCGACGAGCCGACGCTCATCCATGCCCGGCGCGAAGACGACGCCCTGCAGGCCGGATTCACCTATGACCCGGTCAGTGCACGCCTCACCCATGTCGGCAACGAGCTGGGTCAGCGCGAATACGACTACAACCTCGACAACCAGTTGACCGGCGAGCACTGGGTCGACAGCAACGGTATGCGCTGGTC
>NZ_QFFU01000056.1 GCF_003131185.1 Pseudomonas ovata
AAGCGCTTTGCCCTGCGCATCAAGGACGACGGCAGTTGTGGCCTGACCGGCACTGACGACGTGGCCCGGGTGACCTTCAACGGCACCCCGGACACCACCGGCAACTACTTCGGCGTGACCCCGACGGCCGATGGCGCCAAGGGCGTTGCGATTGTCATCAAGGACAAGACCGGCGTCTCCATCGCCCCTGGTGACGAATCGGCTGCCTACGACCTGATCGAGAACGGCACCACCGACATGGTCTTCAATGCTTATTACCGGTCGATCAAGCCTATCGTTTTCGCGGGCGTTGCCTCGGCTGACGTGCAGTTCGTGGTTGCCATCAACTGATCCATCACCCACAGCCCCTGTATGCCGAGCGCTTCTATCAAGGCGACGCCCCCAGTTGTGCGACCAGGCAAGGCATTGCCAACCAATGGCTGCACGGTCCCCAGGGCGTGCCGGGGCAGCAGTAGAGCAATGACACGGACCAGACCCTGCTGGCGCTGACCGATGCCAACGGCAACCTGCGCACCGAGTATCCGCAGGGCGACGAGCGCCGCGCGGTGTACAGCGCCTATGGCCAGCAGCACAGCGACAAGCCGTTGCCGAGCCTGAGCGGCTACAACGGCAAGATGCTCGACAGTGCCACAGGCTGTTACCTGCCGGGCAAGGGCCACCGGGCCTACGACCCGGCACTGATGCGCTTTCACAGCCCCGACAGCCTGAGCCCGTTCGGCAGCAGCGGCCTGAATCCCTACGGCTACTGTCTGAACAACCCCATAATCCTGCACGACCTCATAGGTCACATTGCTTCTATGCGGTGCTCAATCAGAAAGCTCGGCAAAATCATAACGCTACCTGGGCTGGGGGAGTAACCCGATTTGGGGCTTCATCGCTTTTAATCAAGTCAGGGCCAAACACCTGCAACCCGGCATTGCCGACAACGGGTCAAGATCACCTGAGTATCAACGCCATAGGGATACTTAGGTGACCTGCCTGGTTAAAATTTACGATCAAAAACACCTGTAATAATGTCGCTATTAAATATAGGAAAAATCCTACAGAACCTGCTGCCACTCTCCCCTCTTTTGCGCGTATCACAATACTCCATCGCCCTCTAGAATCCTGCCCCGTCATGACGTAGCACATAAACAACTTCCAACTAACATAATTAGTTACATCCATGGCTGACAATCAACTAATTACGCACTTACAAGGATTACTCGTGATCAAGCATTTCTCTGCCCTGGCCCTGGGGCTGGCGATTACTGCAGCCGGTACTTCGGCCTTCGCCACCACCGGCACCATCAACTTCGAAGGTCAGATCACCAGCACCACCTGCCCTATCGAAGTCGTCAACCCCGGCGATGGTTCGGTCGGCAACCTGGTAAAGATGGGGTCGGTCGAGGCCTCGCGCTT
>NZ_QFFU01000057.1 GCF_003131185.1 Pseudomonas ovata
AAGGCCGAGAGCTGATGACGAGTGTTCTTTTAGAACATGAAGTGGTTGATGCCATGCTTCCAGGAAAAGCTCCTAAGCTTCAGGTAACAAGGAACCGTACCCCAAACCGACACAGGTGGTTGGGTAGAGAATACCAAGGCGCTTGAGAGAACTCGGGTGAAGGAACTAGGCAAAATGGCACCGTAACTTCGGGAGAAGGTGCGCCGGTGAGGGTGAAGGACTTGCTCCGTAAGCTCATGCCGGTCGAAGATACCAGGCCGCTGCGACTGTTTATTAAAAACACAGCACTCTGCAAACACGAAAGTGGACGTATAGGGTGTGACGCCTGCCCGGTGCCGGAAGGTTAATTGATGGGGTTAGCGCAAGCGAAGCTCTTGATCGAAGCCCCGGTAAACGGCGGCCGTAACTATAACGGTCCTAAGGTAGCGAAATTCCTTGTCGGGTAAGTTCCGACCTGCACGAATGGCGTAACGATGGCGGCGCTGTCTCCACCCGAGACTCAGTGAAATTGAAATCGCTGTGAAGATGCAGTGTATCCGCGGCTAGACGGAAAGACCCCGTGAACCTTTACTATAGCTTTGCACTGGACTTTGAATTTGCTTGTGTAGGATAGGTGGGAGGCTATGAAGTGTGGACGCCAGTCTGCATGGAGCCATCCTTGAAATACCACCCTGGCAACTTTGAGGTTCTAACTCAGGTCCGTTATCCGGATCGAGGACAGTGTATGGTGGGTAGTTTGACTGGGGCGGTCTCCTCCCAAAGAGTAACGGAGGAGTACGAAGGTGCGCTCAGACCGGTCGGAAATCGGTCGTAGAGTATAAAGGCAAAAGCGCGCTTGACTGCGAGACCCACACGTCGAGCAGGTACGAAAGTAGGTCTTAGTGATCCGGTGGTTCTGTATGGAAGGGCCATCGCTCAACGGATAAAAGGTACTCCGGGGATAACAGGCTGATACCGCCCAAGAGTTCATATCGACGGCGGTGTTTGGCACCTCGATGTCGGCTCATCACATCCTGGGGCTGAAGCCGGTCCCAAGGGTATGGCTGTTCGCCATTTAAAGTGGTACGCGAGCTGGGTTTAGAACGTCGTGAGACAGTTCGGTCCCTATCTGCCGTGGACGTTTGAGATTTGAGAGGGGCTGCTCCTAGTACGAGAGGACCGGAGTGGACGAACCTCTGGTGTTCCGGTTGTCACGCCAGTGGCATTGCCGGGTAGCTATGTTCGGAAAAGATAACCGCTGAAAGCATCTAAGCGGGAAACTTGCCTCAAGATGAGATCTCAC
>NZ_QFFU01000058.1 GCF_003131185.1 Pseudomonas ovata
AACCTGCGCACCACGCTGGAATACAACACCCTGGGGCAGCTGCTGCGCACCACCACCCGCGATCAGACAGCCTTTACGACCCTGGTACTGGAGCAGGCCTATGACGCGCACGGCCGCGAGACCTGCCGGACCGTGGACATGACCGGGCAACCCCGGCAAACCGTGGAGCAGCGCTGGCAGGCGGACGGCCTGTTGCTCAGCCGCTGCTGGCGTCAGGACACCCTCACCGTGCTGGACGAAACATTCGAATACGATTCACGCGGGCGCCTGGGCAGCCACACCTGCACCGGTGAGCAATTGCCCCGGGATGACCTGGGCCGGGCCTATACCCAGCAGATATTCACCTTCGATGCCCTGGACAATCTCAAGACGGTGCGCACCAACTTTACACCGGGCAGCACGCCGGCCGTTGAGCTCGCCCAGTACGTGTACGACGCTGTCGTGCCCTGCCAGTTGAACGAAATCAAATACACGCCGGCGCGGGCATCTGGCTACCCGACTTTCCGCTACGATGCCGACGGCAACCAGCTCAATGACCGGCTGGGCCGCCAACTGCACTATGACCTGCAAGGCCGGTTAACAGCAGTCGAACACCCGGACGGGCAGGCAGTGGCCGCTTATGGCTACGACGGCCACAATCATCTGGTCAATGCCACCCAGGGCGCCGAGGCGCCAACGCTGCGGTTCTATCAAGACGACGCCCTCAGTTGTGCGGTCAGGCAAGGCATTGCCAGCCAATGGCTGCACGGCCCCCAGGGTGTGCTGGGGCAGCAGCAGAGCCACGACCCGGACCAGACCCTGCTGGCGCTGACCGATGCCAACGGCAACCTGCGCGCCGAGTATCAGCAGGGCGACGAGCGCCGCGCGGTATACAGCGCCTACGGCCAGCGACACAGCGACGAGCCGCTGCTGAGCCTGAGCGGCTACAACGGCGAGATGCTCGACAGCGCCACGGGCTGGTACCTGCTGGGCAAGGGCTACCGGGCCTACGACCCGGCACTGATGCGCTTTCACAGCCCCGACAGCCTGAG
>NZ_QFFU01000059.1 GCF_003131185.1 Pseudomonas ovata
ACTTTGTTGGGTGACTGCGTACCTTTTGTATAATGGGTCAGCGACTTATATTCAGTGGCGAGCTTAACCGAATAGGGGAGGCGTAGCGAAAGCGAGTCTTAATAGGGCGACAGTCGCTGGGTATAGACCCGAAACCGGGCGATCTATCCATGGGCAGGTTGAAGGTTAGGTAACACTGACTGGAGGACCGAACCGACTACCGTTGAAAAGTTAGCGGATGACCTGTGGATCGGAGTGAAAGGCTAATCAAGCTCGGAGATAGCTGGTTCTCCTCGAAAGCTATTTAGGTAGCGCCTCATGTATCACTGTAGGGGGTAGAGCACTGTTTCGGCTAGGGGGTCATCCCGACTTACCAAACCGATGCAAACTCCGAATACCTACAAGTGCCGAGCATGGGAGACACACGGCGGGTGCTAACGTCCGTCGTGAAAAGGGAAACAACCCAGACCGTCAGCTAAGGTCCCAAAATCCTGGTTAAGTGGGAAACGATGTGGGAAGGCTTAGACAGCTAGGAGGTTGGCTTAGAAGCAGCCACCCTTTAAAGAAAGCGTAATAGCTCACTAGTCGAGTCGGCCTGCGCGGAAGATGTAACGGGGCTCAAACCAGGTACCGAAGCTACGGGTATCATCTTAGGATGATGCGGTAGAGGAGCGTTCTGTAAGCCTGTGAAGGTGAGTTGAGAAGCTTGCTGGAGGTATCAGAAGTGCGAATGCTGACATGAGTAACGACAATGGGAGTGAAAAACTCCCACGCCGAAAGACCAAGGTTTCCTGCGCAACGTTAATCGACGCAGGGTTAGTCGGTCCCTAAGGCGAGGCTGAAAAGCGTAGTCGATGGAAAACAGGTTAATATTCCTGTACTTCTTGTTACTGCGATGGAGGGACGGAGAAGGCTAGGCCAGCCTGGCGTTGGTTGTCCAGGTTTAAGGTGGTAGGCTGG
>NZ_QFFU01000006.1 GCF_003131185.1 Pseudomonas ovata
CGGTCGCGGGCAAGCGCGCTCCTACAGATCGGGTGTTTGCTGTGCGACGGCGCCGCGCCTGGAGTGCGTAGCGCTCGCAAAAATGTGTGAAACGCTGAAATTTTACGACTGCTGACGCACTCGGTCGCGGGCAAGCGCGCTCCTACAGATCGGGTGTTTGCTGTGCGACGGCGCCGCGCCTGGGCAGGTTCTTGAATGCCTCCAATGCCCGGGCGCGGCTCGCGCTCAGGTCGACGATGGGGCGCGGATAGCCCTCTACACCGAACAACCCGCCATTTGCAGACGGGTCATGCACTTCCTTCTTGTTCAGCCCCGCCAGTTCCGGTAGCCACTGCTTGATGAAGCGGCCTTCAGGGTCGAAGCGTTGTGACTGTGACAAAGGGTTGAAAATGCGGAAGTAAGGCACCGAGTCGGTGCCGGTCGAAGAACTCCACTGCCAGCCGCCATTGTTGGCCGCCAGGTCGCCGTCGATCAGATGACGCATGAAAAAGCGCTCGCCTTCACGCCAGTCGATCAACAGGTTCTTGGTCAGGAACATGGCCACGACCATGCGCAGGCGGTTGTGCATCCAGCCGGTTTCCAGCAACTGGCGCATGGCCGCGTCGATGATCGGCAGTCCCGTGCGCGCCTCCTGCCAGGCTTGCAGGTCCTTGGGTGCATCACGCCAGCGCATGGCTTCGGTTTCGCTGCGAAACGCCCGGTGCATCGACACCCGCGGGTAACCGACCAGCGTGTGTTTGTAGAACTCACGCCACAACAGCTCGTTGATCCAGGTCACGCTGCCAGTGTTGCCGCTGTCGAATTCGCCCTGGTTGCTGTTCAGCGCGGCGTGCAGGCACTGGCGCGGCGAAATCACCCCGGCGGCCAGGTAAGCCGAAAGCTGGCTGGTGCCCGCCTTGGCCGGAAAGTCGCGCTCGGTCTCGTAATAATGAATCGGTTCGTCGACAAAGGCGTCCAGGCGCCTTTTGGCTTCGGCTTCACCGGCAGGCCACAGCGCGCGCAACGTCTCGCTGGGTGCATCGAAGCCCTTCACGGTGGCCGGCACCTGGTCGCTTTTGATCGACAGCGCTGCCTGGGCGCCATGCAGCCGCTGCGGGTGTGGCGTTGCCGTGTGCAAGCGCGAATAGCAGACCTTGCGGAACTGGCTGTAGACCTGAAAGTACTGGTCGCTCTTGGTCAGGATACTGCCGGGCGGGAACAGCAACTGATCCAGGTGGCTGTGCCAGTGGATACCAGCCTTTTCCAGTGCTTGCTGCACGGCCTGGTCGCGGCGGGTTTCGTTGACGCCGTATTCTTCATTGACGTGCAGGGCTTCGACCTTCAGTTCATGGCACAGCGCGCCCAGGACGCCGGGGGCCTTGTCCCAGGTATCCGCTTCGCGGATCAGCAACGGCACATTGAGCTTGCCCAGGGCCTTTTCCAGCGCTGCCAGGTTGCGCAACCAGAAGTCGACCTTGCAGGCTGCATCATCATGGCGTTGCCACTGGGCCGGGCTGAGCAGGTACACCGCCACGGTCGGCCCTTTGCCAAGGGCGGCGTTCAGGGCGGTATTGTCGTGTATGCGCAAGTCGCTACGCAGCCAAAGCAATTGCATGGGCGGTGGGGTCCTTGGGTCAGATGATCCCGAGTCTGTTCAGCTCGCTCTGCGCTTCAAGCGGGTCGCGGGTCAGGCTCAGGTTGGCAATCGTGCCGATGCAATCAGGCAGTTCGTCATGATGGATCATCACCGCCGGGCCGCTGATCACGATCGGGCAATGGATATTGCTCAGCAGCCTGGGCAACTGGCCGAGGTTAAGGGCTTTGCTGGCATACAACAGGACCGCACGCGGGGCGAGGTATTCGGCCGCCAGCGCCAGTTCGCCTGTCGGCAGCGGTCCATCGAACACTTCGACCGGGCAATCGGCGCTGCTGATCAGCCAGGCCGCCAGCCACAGGTGCGGCTCAAAAGGCAGGTCGGACTGATTGACCAGCAGCAGCGGTGCGCCACTGAGCTGGCGGTTGTTGTGATAGATCCGGGCGCCGAATTTGCTGCGCAGCCAACCGTGGAAAAACAGCCGTTCCATCTGGCTGCCGAACTGGTTCTGCCAGCGCACGTCCAGCTCGGCCAGCAGTGGCATCAGTAACTGCTCACACAGGGTGCGGGGCGGGTAAAGGGACATGGCCTGGTTGAAGAGATCGTCCACACGGCGTTCGGCCAGCGCGGTGATGGCTTGCAGCAATGACTGGCGCAACTGATCCCAGTCGCTGCCGGGCGCCAGCGGGATGACGCTGTCGGTGTTGTCCAGCAGGGCCTTGACCTGGCTGACCGAGACGCCACGGTTGAGCCAGGTCAGAATTTTCATGACCCGCTGCACGTGCTCGTCGGAATACAGGCGATGACCCTTGGCGGTGCGGTGCGGGACGATCAGCCCGTAGCGGCGTTCCCAGGCACGCAAGGTCACAGCGTTGACGCCGGTCTGGCGGGCGACCTCGCGGATCGGCAGCCAGCCGTCGGGCAGGGTGTAAGGAAGAGCGGGGTCCTGGGGTTCAGGTGCCGCTTTGTAGGCTGGGTTCATGTTCAGATCGCATTTCGCAGGCTGAGAGGTTCCGGGTGCGGCTGCATGTAGACCTGCAAGGCCACATAAGGGTCTGGATGATGACGGAAATGGTGCTTGAGCAAGGTCAATGGCACGACCAGCGGTACGATGCCGTTTCGGTATTGAGTAATCAACGCCTGCAATTCCTGTTTGTCATCACTGCTAAGGGTCTGCTTGAGGTAGCCACTCAGATGGTGCAGCACATTGGTATGCCCGCGCCGTGTGGCGCATTTCTTGAGTGCCTGCATCAGTTGGCTGAAATAGACCGGGGCGACCTCATTCGGATCGTCGCGTCCCATGCTGCCCAACAGCTTGCCCAGTGCATGGTATTGAACCACGTCGCTGGCCATCACCTGGTATTTATAGCGCGAATGAAATTCGGTCAGGGCACGACGGGTGATGCCGGTCTTGAGCAGACGTTGCCAGGCGGCGTAGGCATAGACACGGGTAATGAAGTTTTCGCGCAGCACCGGGTCGTTGAGGCGGCCGTCTTCCTCGACGGGCAGGTCGGGGTGGCGCGCACAGAACGCCTGTGCGTAGATGCCCCGGCCGCCACTCTCGAACGGCACGCCGTTGTCGCGGTACACCTTGACCCGCTCCAGGCCGCAGGAGGGTGACTTCTGCATGAAGATATAACCGCTGATGCCGCCCAGCGCACCGGCCATGTGCTCGCCGTAATCGGCCAGTGCCTGGGTTACATCCAGGTCGGGACGCACGGTTCCCACCGCCTTGGGATGATCGACATCGCCCACCAGCCGGATCGGCTCACGGGGAATGCCCATGCCGATTGCCACTTCAGGGCAGGTGGGAATGAAATCGAAGTAGGTGTCCAGAGACTGGGTGCAGAGGTCGGACTGCTTGTGCCCGCCATTGAAGCGGACCTCAATGCCCATGAGGCAGGCACTGACGGCCAGTTTGGGCTTTTCGATCACGGGCTGGAGCATTGCACACCTCGGTTCAGGAACTTGTACAGATGACCATCGTTGTACAATTGAAGTTCATGATAGATGCGAGGTTGTACAAGTCAATTTTTTTGTATAAGGCTGTTCAGTGGGTGTGAGCCTTATTTCCAGCCCATCCGCCAGCAGTCGGCATCCTGCAATGCCTGCCAGGCCAGCCGCTCGTTGCGACCGGTCAGTACCGCTTGCAATTCGATCTCCAGCACCACGCCTTCGTCGTCGCAAAACAGTTCGGTCACCAGGAAGTGCTTTTCGCGGTTTTTCGGCACCGCCGCTGTCCATTTCGACAGCAGCAGTTTCCTGGGGTTGAGGCGGTTCAATTGAGGTGCTCGAGCAGGCGGCGTGCGGCTTGCTGGCCGCTGAGCCAGGCGCCTTCCACGCGCCCTGACAGGCACCAGTCACCGCAGGCATAGATGCCCAGGTCGGCGTCCGACAGCACGCCCCACTCGTGGGCGCCGGCCGGGCGGGCATAGAGCCAGCGGTGGGCCAGGCTGAACGCTGGCGCCGGCATGCTGCAGTCGAGCAGTTCGGCAAAGGCGCCGTGCAGGTGTTCGATGACCGTTTCTCTGGGCATGTCGACATGCTCGCGGCTCCAGGCGCTGGTGGCATGCAGCACCCAGGTGTCGAGGGCGCCATCACGCCCCGGTTTGCTGCGGTTGCAGGCCAGCCAGTCGAGCGCACTGTCCTGGACGAAGCAGCCTTGCATCGAGGTCTGCAACGGCGTGCTGAACGCCAGGGCCACCGCCCAGGTCGGGTCCATCTTGACGCCTGCGGCCACCGCCGCCAGTTTGGGCGCAGCGGCCAGCAAGGTGGTGGCCTGGGGCGCCGGCGTGGCGACGATGACGTGGCTGAACGGCCCGTGGCCCTGGCTTTCGGCATCCTGCAGGTGCCAGTGCTCGGCCCCGCGGAAGACTTCGGTGATGCGGCACGAGAAGGTCACCGGCAGGTCGCCCAGCATGGCACGGGTAATGGCGCTCATGCCCGGGGTGCCGACGTAGCGAACCTGTTCGTCCGGCGAAGGGCTGAGCCGCCCGCCCTGGTAGTTGTACAGCGAAGGCGTCCACTCAGCCACCCAGCCACTGGCCTGCCATTGGTTGACGGTGGTCACGAAACGACGATCACGGGCGGTGAAGTACTGCGCGCCCATGTCCAGCGAGCCTGCGTCACTGCGCTTGCTGGACATGCGTCCGCCGCTGCCGCGACTCTTGTCGAAAAGATGAACAGTGTGGCCGGCGGTGGTCAGCGCCTGGGCCGCAGAGAGTCCAGCGATACCGGTACCGATGATTGCGATGGGTACAGTCATAGGGGCCTCGTTACCTTGTCTGCACAGACTACGCCGTCCTTAAAACCTGTACAATCTTGTTCTTGGGTATAAGTTGCAGTCGTTCACATTCCCGCGATGAAGAGGGCTGCAACTCGTACGGTCCATGACGGTCAGTCTTTAGCTGATAGACAATGGGGCCCGTTGCCCGGTTCGGGCAACTGGGCTCCAAATATGTTCAGGTGTGGCCTATGTTTCAGCTAAGGGTCTCGCTTGACGGATAAGCACAACCTGCAACAAATAGACTACTCATTGGCCGCAAACGCCACTCAAGGATACCTGCCATGCACATCTTGCTGACCGGCGGTACAGGGTTGATCGGTAAAGCGCTTTGCCAGTTCTGGCAGGACCAGGGGCATCAATTGACGGTGTGGAGCCGTCACCCTGATCAGGTGCAACGACACTGTGGTGCGCACGTACATGCCGTCGCCTCACTGGCGCAACTGGACGGCCAGGCGGTGGATGCCGTGATCAATCTGGCCGGCGCGCCGATTGCCGACCGGCCCTGGACCCGCAAGCGCCGCCTGTTGTTGTGGGAAAGCCGCATCAACCTCACCGAACAATTGCTGGCCTGGATCGAGCGCCAGCCGCAACGACCCCGGGTGCTGCTGTCCGGCTCGGCGGTGGGCTGGTACGGCGACGGTGGCGAGCGCGAGCTGGACGAGACTGCCCAGCCGGTAAAAGAGGACTTTGCCAGCCACCTGTGTCTGGCCTGGGAAGAAACCGCCCAGCGCGCCGAAGCCTTGGGTGTGCGGGTTGTGCTGCTGCGCACCGGTCTGGTGTTGTCTGGCCAGGGCGGTATGCTCCAGCGCCTGTTGCCACCGTTTCGCTTTGGTCTGGGTGGGCCGATCGGCAATGGCCGGCAATGGATGCCGTGGGTGCACATCGATGATCAGGTCGGCGCGATCGATTTCCTGCTGAACCACAGCGAGGCGCGCGGCCCCTACAACCTGTGCGCTCCCCACCCTGTACGCAACCGTGAACTGGCCAAGACCCTGGGCCGCGCGCTGCACCGGCCGGCGATCATGCCGCTGCCGGGCCTGGCGCTGCGCATCATGCTCGGCGAAATGTCCGGCCTGCTGCTGGGCGGCCAGCGTGCCCGGCCGGTGCGCCTGCAAGAGGCTGGCTACACCTTCCGCTTTACCGAATTGCACGACGCCCTGCGCAACGTGCTGGGCTCCCACTGAAATAGGATCTTGCATGACCGATCATGCGCTGTTGCTGATCAATCTGGGCTCGCCCGCGTCTACCAGCGTCGCGGACGTGCGCCGTTACCTCAATCAGTTTTTGATGGACCCGTATGTCATCGACCTGCCGTGGCCGGTGCGCCGCTTGCTGGTGTCGCTGATCCTGATCAAGCGCCCCGAGCAGTCGGCCCATGCCTATGCCTCGATCTGGTGGGAGGAGGGCTCGCCACTGGTCGAGATCAGCCGCCGCCTGCAGACGCAGATGCATGCGCAGTGGACGCAAGGGCCGGTAGAACTGGCCATGCGCTACGGCCAGCCCTCCATCGAGTCGGCACTGCAGCGTCTGGCCGGGCAGGGCATTCGCAAGGTCACCCTGGCGCCGTTGTACCCGCAGTTTGCCGACAGTACGGTCACCACGGTGATCGAGGAAGCCCGGCGCGTGGTGCGCAAGCATGGGCTGGACATGCAGTTTTCACGGGTCCAGCCGTTCTATGACCAGCCTGAATACCTCGACGCGCTGGTGCAGAGCGTGCGTCCGCACCTTGCAGAGCCTTACGATCATTTATTGCTGAGTTTTCACGGCTTGCCGGAGCGACATTTGCGCAAGCTCGACCCGACCGGCAGTTGCTGCCTGCAAAGCGATGATTGCTGCCTCAAGGCCCCGCCCGAAGTCGTCGCCACCTGCTACCGTGCGCAGTGCATCCAGTCAGCAGCGGCCTTTGCCCGGCTCATGGGGCTGCCTGATGGCAAGTGGTCGGTGTCGTTCCAGTCGCGCCTGGGCCGGGCCAAGTGGATCGAGCCCTACACCGAACAGCGCCTGGACGAACTGGCCGCCCAGGGCGTCAAGCGCCTGCTGGTGATGTGCCCGGCGTTCGTCGCCGACTGCATCGAGACGCTGGAGGAGATTGGCGATCGCGGTGCCGAACAGTTCAAGGAAGCCGGTGGCCATGAACTGGTGCTGGTGCCCTGCCTGAACGACGACCCGAACTGGGCCGCCGCGCTCAATACGCTCTGCGAGCGCGCGCCAGCGCTCTACCAGAGCATCACCTAGGCATCATCGGCCTGCTTGTGCTTCCACCCGTCATTGCCCGGCAGAATCAGGTTCAGGGCAATGGCGGTGATGGCGCACAAGGCAATGCCTTTGAGGCCGAAGTCATCGGGCCCGGTGCCGGTGCCGATCAACACGCCGCCGATGCCGAATACCAGCGTGACCGAGACGATCACCAGGTTGCGCGCCTCGCTCAGGTCCACCTTGTGGCGGATCATGGTGTTCAGGCCTACCGCAGCGATAGAGCCGAAGAGCAGGCACAGGATGCCGCCCATCACCGGCACCGGAATGCTTTGCAGCAAGGCACCGAACTTGCCGACAAACGCCAGGCTGATGGCGAAGATCGACGCCCAGGTCATGATTTTCGGGTTGTAGTTCTTGGTCAGCATCACCGCCCCGGTGACCTCGGCATAGGTGGTGTTGGGCGGGCCGCCGAACAGACCGGCCGTGGTGGTGGCGATGCCATCGCCCAACAGCGTGCGATGCAGGCCGGGTTTTTTCAGGTAGTCACGGCCCGTCACGCTGCCCACCGCAATCACGCCGCCGATGTGCTCGATGGCCGGTGCCAGTGCCACCGGCACAATGAACAGAATGGCCTGCCAGTTGAATTCCGGTGCCGTGAAGTTCGGCATCGCCAGCCAAGGGGCGGCAGCGATTTTGGCCGTGTCGACCACGCCAAACCAGAACGCCATGCCAAAGCCCACCAGCACGCCGGAAATGATTGGCACCAGCTTGAAGATGCCACGGCCGAATACGGCCACCACCAGCGTGGTGAGCAGTGCAGGCATGGAGATCCACATGGCGGTCTGATAGGGAATCAGTTCGGCACCGTCGCCGGATTTGCCCATCGCCATGTTCGCCGCAATCGGTGCCATGGCCAGGCCGATGGAAATCACCACCGGACCAATGACCACCGGCGGCAGCAGGCGGTCGATAAAGCCGGTGCCCTTGATCTTCACCGCCAGCCCCAGGAAGGTGTAGACAAAGCCCGCCGCCATGATGCCGCCCATGGTCGCGGCCAGGCCGAACTGGCCCTTGGCAAGAATGATCGGGGTGATGAAGGCAAAGCTGGAGGCCAGGAACACCGGCACCTGACGGCCCGTCACCACCTGGAACAGCAAGGTGCCCAGGCCTGCCGTGAACAGCGCGACATTGGGGTCAAGCCCTGTGATCAGCGGCATCAATACCAGCGCGCCGAACGCCACGAACAGCATCTGCGCCCCTGACAGCACCGTGCGCCACAGGGGATCGTTGAACTCGTCGGGCTTCATCGGATCAGGCGTCCTTCTGCTTGGTGCCGAAGATCTTGTCACCGGCATCGCCCAGGCCCGGAATGATGTAGCCGTGCTCGTTCAGCCGCTCGTCGATGGATGCGGTGTAGACCTGGACGTCCGGGTGCGCCTTTTCCACGGCGGCAATGCCTTCGGGTGCCGCCACCAGAACCATGGCGCGGATTTCCCGGCAGCCGGCTTTCTTGAGCAGGTCGATGGTGGCAACCATGGAGCTGCCGGTGGCCAGCATCGGGTCGATGATCATGGCCAGGCGTTCGTTGATTTCCGGTACCAGCTTTTCCAGGTAGGTGTGGGCCTGCAGGGTTTCTTCGTTGCGCGCCACGCCCACGGCGCTGACCTTGGCACCCGGGATCAGGCTGAGCACGCCGTCGAGCATGCCGATACCGGCGCGCAGGATCGGCACCACAGTGATTTTCTTGCCGGCGATTTTCTCGACCTGCACGCTGCCGGCCCAGCCCTGGATTTCGTAGTTCTCCAGCGGCAGGTCGGCGGTGGCTTCATAGGTCAGCAGCGCGCCGACTTCCTGCGCCAGCTCACGGAAATTCTTGGTGCTGATATCGGCGCGGCGCATCAGGCCGAGCTTGTGGCGAATCAACGGATGACGGATTTCACGGACGGGCATGGGCAAGGACTCCTGGGATACGGGCAAAAAACGGCCTAGATTAATCGATTGTCCGATAACTGTCCCGCGGGCGCTGCGCCTGACTGCCAGCACGGTACAATCGCGCAGCCAGCACCGGGCTGCTGACACAACAGCATCGCGCAGCCAGCACCGCGCCTGCATCAGCCATACTGGCAACGTTAGTCCATATCCACTTGCCCTGAGTGCAACGGATGCGTACCTTTGCCGGTTTTTCCCACGTTACCTGGAGTCACTGATGTCCGCTGATCTCGAGCATATCCGTCAAATCATGCACGAGGCTGACTGCCTGTATACCGACGCCGAAGTCGAGGCGGCCATTGCCCGTGTCGGCGCCCAGATCAATGCCACGCTGGCCGACCGCAACCCGGTGGTGTTCTGCGTGATGAATGGCGGCCTGATCTTTTCCGGCAAGCTGTTGACCCACCTGAACTTCCCGCTGGAAGCGTCCTACCTGCACGCCACGCGCTATCGCAACGAAACCAGTGGTGGCGAGCTGTTCTGGAAGGCCAAGCCGGAAGTGTCGTTCATCGATCGCGACGTGCTGATCATCGACGACATCCTCGATGAAGGTCACACCCTGGGGGCGATCATCGATTTCTGTCGCCACGCCGGTGCCCGTGCAGTACACACCGCGGTGCTGATCAACAAGGAACACGACCGCAAGGCGCGTCCTGATCTCAAGGCCGACTATGTGGGCCTGCCCTGCATCGACCGCTTCATCTTTGGCTACGGCATGGACTACAAAGGCTACTGGCGCAATGCAGCCGGTATCTTCGCGGTTAAAGGCATGTAACAGTCGTCCTGCGGCAAGCACGCCCGGCAGGCTCATGGAATGGGATAGTGGTGTTGATGAAAGCATTGATGATACCCGGCGCCCTGGCGCTGGCCCTGTCGGGCGAGGTGGCCCTGGCCGGGCCGATGCACGAGCAATACCTGCCGGCTGACGAGCAGAACCTGCGCGTCGGCGCACCAGAGCAGCAACAGCTGCTGCTGGTGACCGAGTATTCGGTGGTGGTCGGCAACCAGCGGCCCTCCAACCTGCAGCCGATCCCGGTCACCTCGCCGTTGTCGATCCTGCTCAAGGGCAAGCCGCTCAACAAGGGCGCGACCGTCACCCAGGTGCAGATTCACTTCGATGGCGCTGAAAGCAAGAGCCTGAAAAAGCCCGGTTATGATGACGCCAGCCGGACCCTGACGCTGTACTACCCGCAGTCGCATTACCCGGTGCTGGTCGACCTGCTGCGCAATGAAAAGGTCTATTGCCAGTTCCTGACCTACGCCAATGGCCACGTCTGGGCCGACCTGCACACCGCCGGCTCAAAGCCGCGTTGAGCTGACCGGGCACTGGCGATAGACTGCCCGACCCTGATGAGTGACCGCGACCCGCTGGAGTCCGTAATGCGTAAAGACAAGAAGCAGATCATTGGCGATGAGATCGGCGACGATCAGATCAAGCTGTTCCTGGCGTTCGAGCCGGTCGACGCCACCTCGCCGTCGCTGCACAAGCTGATCAAGGCCTACCGCGGCCTGCGCATCGATGATTTCGAGCGTTTCCTGGGGTTCTTCCTGGAGGCCGGCCATGACCTCGATGGCCAGGACGAGAAGGGCAACACCTTCGTGACCCTGATCAAGGACCAGCGCAATGCCGAAGACTACATTGCGTTGATCGAACAGGCCCGCAGCAAGGCCTGACATCGCAGGAGCGACCCTCGGTCGCGAAGGCTTCGGCACAGGCACCACAGGTGTGCCGGCCTGACTGGCCTCTTCGCGACCGTTGGTCGCTCCCACGGGCTGTCGGGCTTACTGCCGTGGCTGGTACGCCTTGCCGTAATGCCGCTCCATGCGCGCCTGCAGCAGTTCCAGGCCGATCGACATGATCCAGTACAACACCGCTGCGGTGGTCAGCATCTCGATGTAGCGGTAGCTGGAGCGCCCATACGATTGCGCCAGGAACATCACCTCCCAGACCCCCATTACGGAAATCAGTGACGAGTCCTTGAGCATCGAGATGAACTGGTTGGTGGTCGGCGGGATGATCGTGCGCATCGCTTGCGGCAGGGTCACCAGCCAGAACACCTGCACCGGGCGCAGGGCCATGGCCATGGCCGCTTCACGCTGCCCGGCCGCCACGCCGATGATGCCGGCGCGAAAGATCTCGCTCAGGTAGGCACCGTAGTTCAGCGACAGGGCAATGATGCCGGCGACGATCGCGCCCGGTACCACGCCGATCTGCGGCAGGCCCAGGTAGATCAGCAGAATCTGGATCAACAGCGGCGTGCCACGAAAGAACGAGGCATAGAAGCTGGCAATGCCAAACGCCACCGCACTACGCGACAGGCGTGCCAGGGCGGCGACAAAGCCCAGCAGCACCGACACCCCGATCGAGCACAGGCACACGAACAAGGTGAGCGCGGCGCCCTGGAGAAAGCCGTTGGGCGCCAGGTGCAGGCCCACCAGGTTGGGCAGCTTGTCGAGGATGATCGAGAACTTCAGGTCAAAGCTCAGGAAAAACCCGGCAAACAGGGCGAACATGGCCGCCCACGTCAGGTACAGCCGGGTGCGAAAGCCGAACACGCGCTTGAGCAGACTGGCCCTGGCCGGCGCCGGTGGACGTTGTGAAGGAGTGCCGGTCATTTGCTGATGTCGGCGCCGATCCACTTCTGCGACAGCGTGCTCAGGGTGCCGTCCTTCTTGAGTTCGGCGAACACTTCACGCACCTTGGCGTTCCACTCGGCATCGCCTTTTTCCACGGTCACAAAGTTCGGCTCTTCGTACAGCGAAGCACCCGCCAGCTTGAAGCGCTTGTCCTGGTCCAGGCGAGGCTGAGCGGTGACCAGGTTGGTCAGTACCGCATCCAGGCGCTTGCCGGCGCCCAGGCCCAGGTCCTGGAAAGCCACGTTGTCATTGTCGTAAGGCGCGATCTGTACATTGTCGAACGGGTACTCCAGCGGCTTGCCGGTAGCGCCCTCGATCACCAGGTTCTTGTTCAGGTAACTTTCGTAGCTTGAGGCGCTGGTCAGGCCGACTTTCTTGCCGCTCAGGTCCTTGGCCGACTGGATGCGATCGTCCTTGGCATTGACCACGATCACCGCTGGCGAAGCGTAGTACTCGACCGGGAAATCGAACACTTCGGCACGCGACTGGCTTGGCGTCATCGAGCAGATGCAGATGTCGTAACGCCCGCTCCAGCGACCGGCGGCGATCACATCCCAAGACGGTGTTTCCAGGCGCAGCTTGACGCCCAGCTTGGCGGCAACGGCCTTGGCCACGTCGACGTCGAAGCCGTCGAGCTGGTTCTGGTCATTGAGGAACGAGAAGGGCGGATAGCTTTCCATCAGGACGTTGACCAGCTCTTTTTTCTCTTCCACCCGTTGCAGAGTGGCGCCCGCCAGGGCCTGGCTGGAAACAGTCAAAGCAAACAGGCCAAGGCCCAAAAGCGCACGAATTTTCACTTCACATCCTCGAAAAATCTGTTGTAGTGGGGCCAAAGGGGCGTATTTAATACGTTATATAAGACTCAATTCTAATGAGTCTTTTTCATATGTATATAAGTAGACCGAATATGACTCAGAAAACAACGGTAATCCTCGATGGTGGTATGGGCCGAGAGCTGCAGCGCAGAGGCGCGCCGTTCCGCCAGCCGGAGTGGTCGGCGCTGGCGCTGACCGAGGCGCCCGAGGCCGTTATTGCCGTGCATGCCGCCTACATTCAGAGCGGCGCGCAGATAATTACCAGCAACAGCTACGCCGTGGTGCCGTTCCATATTGGTGAAGAACGCTTTGCCCGCGAAGGCGAGGCCCTGGCCGCCACCGCCGGCCAACTGGCGCGCCAGGCCGCCGACACCCAGGGTTCGGGTGTGCAAGTGGCCGGTTCGCTGCCGCCGCTGTTCGGTTCCTACCGCCCCGACCTGTTCGATGCCGAACGCGCCGGGCAAATCCTGGCGCCGCTGGTGCGCGGCCTGGCGGCCCATGTCGACCTGTGGCTGGCCGAGACCCAGAGCAGCATCGTCGAAGCGCAGACCATTCGTGCCGGCCTGCCCAACGATGGCAAGCCGTTCTGGCTGTCCTTCACCTTGCAGGATGAAGAAGTCGACGCGACCCCGCGCCTGCGCTCGGGCGAAACCGTAGCCGACGCCGCCCGTGCTGCGGCCGAACTGGGGGCTGCAACATTGTTGTTCAATTGCAGCCAGCCTGAGGTGATCGGCGCGGCCATCGATGCGGCCCGTGCCGTATTTGCCGAGCTGCACGTGGACATCGGCGTGGGGGCCTACGCCAACGCCTTTCCGCCCCAACCCAAGGACGCCAAGGCCAACGACGGCCTGGACGAGCTGCGCGAAGACCTCGACCCCGAAGGCTACCTGCAGTGGGCGGCCAACTGGGTGCAACGCGGCGCCAGCCACATCGGCGGCTGCTGCGGCATCGGACCCGAGCACATTGCAGTGCTGGCCAAGGGGCTCTGATTGATTGGATTTACCCCCCGGGGGTAGGAGCGCGCTTGCCGGTATGCCGGACCACCGCGACCGGCTGCGTTAGCAGTCGTAAATTTGTGGCGTTTCCGAGATTTCTGCGAGCGCTACGCACTCGGTCGCGGGCAAGCGCGCTCCTACACCGGTCCTGTGTTGGGGGGGCTACAGCAATCGGGTTGATGCGGTAAAAACAAAACCCCGTGGCTTTGCAAGTCCACGGGGTTTTTGTTTATCCGCCGTTCAAGGCATCAGGCGATGCTTTGTGCCGCGTTCTGCGGGTGCTCGGCCAGGCCGAGGTTTTCGTCGCTCTGGCTGCTGATGCGCTGGTACAGCTGCGCGTCGGTGGCCAGGGCCTTTTCACGGGCCGGGAAGATTTCGTCAAGCTTGGCGGCCCACTGACCCTTGGTCTGCTCCGGGAAGCAGCGCTCGATCAGTTCCAGCATGATCGACACAGTTACCGAGGCGCCCGGAGAGGCCCCCAGCAAAGCCGCCAGCGAACCATCGGCGGACGAGACCAGCTCGGTACCGAATTGCAGTACGCCGCCCTTCTTGGCGTCTTTCTTGATGATCTGCACACGCTGGCCGGCAATCTCCAGGCGCCAGTCCTCGGCCTTGGCCTCGGGGTAGAAGCGACGCAGCGAGTTCAGGCGCTGCTCCATCGACTGACGCACTTCACTGACCAGGTACTTGGTCAGGTCCATGTTGTCGCGGGCCACGGCCAGCATCGGTTTGATATTGCCCAGGCGCACCGAGAACGGCAGGTCCAGGAACGAGCCGTGCTTGAGAAACTTGGTGGTAAAACCGGCGTACGGTCCGAACAGCAGGGATTTCTTGCCATCAACCACGCGGGTGTCCAGGTGCGGCACCGACATCGGCGGCGAGCCCACGGCGGCCTGGCTGTAGACCTTGGCCTGGTGACGCTTGACCACCTCGGGGTTGTCGCAACGCAGCCACTGGCCGCTGACCGGGAAGCCGCCAAAGCCCTTGCTCTCGTCGATGCCCGACATCTGCAGCAGCGGCAGGGCCGCGCCGCCGGCACCGAGGAATACGAAGCGGGCGTCGATATCTCGGCTGCTGCCGCTGTTGACGTCCTTGATGGTCACGGTCCAGCCCTTGCCGTTGCGGGCAAGGCCGGTCACGCGCTTGTTGTACTTGACCTGCGAGTCGGGCGTGCTGGCCAGGTGCTTGAGCAACTGGTTGGTCAGGGCGCCGAAGTTGACGTCGGTGCCGTTGCTCATGAAGGTGGCGGCCAGCTTTTCGTCGGGCTTGCGGCCGGACATCATCAGCGGCATCCACTCGGCCAGCGTGGCCTTGTCCTCGGTGTACTGCATGGCTGCAAAGGCGTGGTGCTGGCGCAGGGTTTCGAAGCGCGCCTTGAGGAACGACATGTCCTTCTCGCCCTGTACATAACTCAGGTGCGGGACGGGATTGATGAATGTACGTGTCGTTTCGAAGCTGCCCTTGCGCACCAGATAAGCCCAGAATTGCTTCGAGACTTCGAACTGGGTATTGATGTGCACGGCTTTCTTGATGTCGACGGAACCGTCGGCTGCCTGCGGCGTGTAGTTCAGCTCGCACAGGCCGGCGTGACCGGTGCCGGCGTTGTTCCAGGGGTTGGAACTCTCTGCGGCACCGGAATCCATCAGCTCGACGACTTCCAGCTTCAGGCTGGGGTCAAGCTCTTTGAGCAGTACTGCCAGGGTGGCACTCATGATGCCTGCCCCGACCAATACCACGTCGACTGCTTCGTTATGCGCCATTAACGCGTCTCCAAAATCTGCAGCACCCAATTGACGGCCTGCGATCCCGAGGCTGGATGCCAGTGTGCGGGGGGTGGATCAAGGTTATACCCCACAGTGTCTGGCCGGGATCGAGTGTCCGATTCTTCGCAATGTTTTGCATCTCAAGCGCAGGTCCGGTCGGGCTGTTCAAGGGTTCATCAGTCTGTCATGAACGCATTTTGCAGCCCGCAGGGCCATTCGACCATCGTCAGGACGATGGCCCGGGCTCAGCTCCTGGACGTTGCGCCGCGACGTTCGACCCTGCCGGGTGAAGCCGATGGGGACACCAAGGGTGCATCTTCAAACCTATTCATGTGCTCGCCACACTCTTGTGAAGTTGTGAAACCCGTTATTTCGCGCTCTTTTGGACACGCGAACCAAACCTCAAAAAGGGCTGCAATGCAGCTCTGGCCAGTGCTGTCTTCATGGGTAGGCGTCGAGGGTCGGCAAAGGTTCGCCCGGATGCGAGCGATCGCACACCGTCCATCGAAAACTGCATGAAGCAGACTGCGTGGGCGGCTCTCTGTGGGCATGGCGGGGAGCTAATTTCGTGGATTAGCGATGCTGCGAGGCCCGATCAGGAGACGTCCTTATAATCGGGGGGAGATTATAGCGATGAAATATCAGGAATTGATCGGCTTGATTGACTTTTATTCGCGAAGAAATCACGCAGCCAGCATTGGACGCAGGCGAGAACGTGATGCACGCGGCGCAATCCGGGCGCTGGCGGGCAGTGGCTGGCCGAGCCAGGCGAGGCGTTGTTCGGTGACCTGGACCCAGTCTTTACCCTCCGGGGCCTGGCGGCAGTGCTTGAATGCGCGGCAGACACCGGCCTGATCGAGGCGGGCGTAGTGGCAAAGTGCATGACGTGCGCTGAAGAGCGAGCGGAGAAATTCCATGACAGGGCTCCTGTACCGTTGATGCGCCCAGCTTGAGCGGCACAGGTGACACCCTGATTACAACCCGCGCCTGGCTGAACCATCACAGCCTGCCAATGGTCGGATTTTCAGCTAGTGAGGTGGTCAGCGTCGCCGCTATACTGCCGCCCATCGAGTGCCTGGCCCATGGAGAATTGAGCATGCTGCGTCGCGTTTTGTTTGGTCTGCTTGCTGTAAGCAGTTTGACTCTGGTCGGTTGTGCCCACAGCCCGCAACAACTGAGCCCGCAACCGCGGCTTACCGCGCAACTGGCGCCGGTCGGTCACGGCCAGCCGGTGGTGGTGCGTGTGGTCGATGGTCGTCCGGGCCCTACACTGGGCACCCGCGGTGGCCTGTACCCGGAAACCAGTGCCATCAGCGTCAATGGAGCCGACCTGCTGCCCAAGCTGCAGGCCCAGGCCGAAGCGGCGGTGCGCCTGCTGGGCTTCACGCCTTCCCAGGGCGGCAACGCGCCGCAGCTGACCGTGACCCTGGCCGAACTGCGTTACCAGTCGCCCAAGGAAGGCATGTACGTCACTGAAGCCACCATCAGCTCGACCTTCCGCGCCGATGTGCGCAACAACGGGCGTACCTACAGCGGCCGCTATGCGGCTTCCCTGGACCAGCGCTTCGGCATGGCGCCCAACCAGGAAACCAACACCAAGCTGGTCGGCGATGTCCTGAGCGATGCGCTGACCCGCGTGTTCCAGGACCAGACCGTCGCCACCACCCTGGCGCAGTAGACCTGGCGCCAACAAAAAGCCCGGCTTGCAGGCCGGGCTTTTTGTTGTCTGCTGTTGGCCAATGGCGGGTCAGGCCACCTGCTGGGAAAAATCCAGGAAACTCAAGCCGGTGTCAGGGTCCTGCTCAGGCAGGTCCTGATGCTGATGGCCGCCCAGCGCGCAGTAGACCAGCCAGCGACGGTCGTGGACATTGAAGGCCAGCGCGTCGATGAGGTCTTGCTGTTCTTCGTTCTGGGCAATCAGGTAAAGACGGTCCTGGTTATTGGCGTGCAGCATGGTGGCTCCGCAATGTGGGCGATCCTTGCAAGCTGTGGCAGCGCTGCTGCGCTGCCACACTCCGTTCGAGGAGCCATACAATGCCCGGACATCATGACGATCGCGTGACGACAGGCGCCGGTCAAGGCAGGGCCAGGCCGGCCTTGATGCGGTACTGGTTGCGCACCGGCGTGGCGTACTGCTGGATCAGGTAGGGGCGGTGCTCGGCCGGGCAGCCGGCCAGGCGGCTTTCCCACTCGGCCTGGGCCTTGTCCAGCTCCTGGGTGCCGAACAACTCGCTGGCGGTGGGCACATTGAGGCTGGCATCGGCTTCGCTCCACTGTGCCCAGGCCAGGTAGTGCACCGGAAACAACCGATAGCCACGCAGGATCTGCCGGTCCATTTCCTGGGCCAGCAGCTTGGTGTCTTCGAAGTGTCCGGTGATCGGTGGTGCAAAGTTGATATGCACCCGGCCTTTGTAGCCTGTGATGCCCAGCGCGATACTGATGTCGTCTTCGCCCTCGGTCTTGGTGTAGCCGCCGGTGGTGGCGCGAATGTACAGCTCACGGGCCTTGGCGTGGTCGCAGGGGTCGTATTCGTAGCTGATCGACACCGGGGTCAGGTTCAGTGAACGGATCACCTCGGCGAACGGCTCGTCCTTGCGACTCATGTGAAACATCTTGAGGATCGCCGATTCGGTACGGTCGTCACCATCCTTGGCGCGGCCTTCGGCCTGGGCGATCCAGATCGATTGCCCGTCCTGGGTGATGGAATGATTGATGTACGCTGAAAGCAACTGGTAGGCGGCCAGTTTTTCCCGGCGGCCGCTGAGCGAGCGGTGCACAATGAAGCTCTTGTTCAGGCGCATCAGGTCGCTGACGAAGGGCTTTTGCAGCAGGTTGTCGCCAATGGCAATGCGCGGGGTCGGCAGGCCGGCATGGTACACCGCATAGTTGACGAAGGCCGGGTCCATGACGATGTCGCGGTGGTTGGCCAGAAGCAGATAGGCGCTGCCGGACTTGAATTGCTCGACGCCGGTGTAGGTCACGCCGTCGGTGGCGCGCTCGATGGTGTGGTCGACGTAGACCTCGACCTTGTCCTGCAGGCTGGCGACCGAGTCGATGCCTGTAAACTCCCGGCGCAGCTTGCGCGCCAGGGCCGGTTGCAGAAACCAGCCCAGGGTACCGGCCAGGCGCGGGAAACGAAACTTGGTCAAAGTGGCAAGGAAGGCCTTGTCGCTGAGCAGGCGTGCCAGCACAGCGGGGACTTCTGCATCGTTGTAAGGTCGGATGGCATCGAATTCGCCCATCATGCTCTCTTGTAGGGAACGGATAGAGTTAAGGGAAGGCCGGTCTGAAATAAGACGGATAGCAGATTCCGGTTTCAGCAAAAAGGCTCGGCCTTCGAACAGGCGGCCGATTATACGCAAAAACATCAGAGGCAGACCCGATGCAGGAATTACAGGATTATCAATGCCCGTATTGTGGCGAATCAGTCGAGACCCTGCTGGACCTGTCCGGTGGCGATCAGCAGTACATAGAGGATTGCCAGGTGTGTTGCCGACCCATCGTGTTCGATTTGCGCACCGACGGCGAACAATGGAGCCTGGATGTACGCAGCGAGAACGAATGATGCAACGAATCTACGAGCCCGAACACCTGCTTGAAGGCGAACTGCTGCTGGCCATGCTGGCCAGCGAAGGGGTCCGGGCGCATCTGACCGGGCAGGACCTGCTGGGCGGCATGGGGCATTTGCCGGTGAGCGGCCTGCTGGGCATTGTGGTCGACGATGCTCAGGTCGACCGGGCGCTGGCGCTGATCAGCGCGTACAATGCCGCCCTGCCTGTGGACGGCGATGAGCCGGACAGTTATCCCGATGTACTGGTGTGCTGAACAATGTGTGGACGTTATGCGCTGTTTCGCTGGACCCCCGAGTTTGCCGCCTTGCCGGGCTTCCCGCAGGGCCAGCGGGCGCAATGGAATATCTGCCCGGCCGACTGGGTGCTGATGCTGCGCAGTGTCGAGGGCGAGCAGAGCCTGGCGCGAGCCCGCTGGGGCCTGACGCCGCCCTGGCTGACCGACCTGACGCGCACACCGGCCCATGCCCGCGCTGAAACCGTCGCCGAACAACCGATGTTTCGCGAGGCGTTCAACCTGCGTCGCTGCCTGTTGCCGGCCAACGGCTTCTACGAATGGCGCGGCGGGGTGCGCAAGCGGCCTTTCTGGCTGAGCCCGGGTGAGGGCGGGACGCTGCATTTCGCCGCGATCTGGGAAGCGTACCCGGTGCAGGAACAGATCTGGCTGAGCGTGGCGCTGGTGACCCAGCCGGCCATGGACCAGCGCCGGCCGCTGATGCTCGATGCGCAAGGCCAGCAAACCTGGCTTGACCCGAAAGCTGGCGAGGAGGCCCTGCAGGCACTGCTGGTCTCACGGCAGATCCCGCTGCGCGAACGGCCGTTGAGCAACCTGGTCAACGACCCGACCCTCAACGGCCCGCAATGCCTGACGCCCTTGTAACTCAAACCCGCCGTTTCACGTCTGACGTCGACCACTCAAGCGTTGGTGCGAAGGTGCAAGTCATTCATGGCCTGCAGATACCTGTCAGAGCACTGCCCGCTGTGGGAGGCACTGCTGGCGATGGCTGTGTGACAGGCGCAGCAGGTGTATGGGCCTTGCTGGCCTCATCGCCGGATCGCCGCCCGCAGCAAGCCGCCTCCCACAGGATTGATGTTGTTCTGGATCTCTTGCCTGGCACCAGGCTGTGGGAGGCGGCTTGCCGGCGATGGCTATGGAGCAGACGCAGCAGATAGATCGGCCTTGCCGGCCTTATCGTCGGATAGCCGCTCTGAGCAGAGCCCCCCTCCCACCCGTCAGATGTGCGGCTCAAGAGAAACGTATGGGCTTTACACCCGGAACTGATTGATCAGGCGGCGCTGCTGTTCGGCCAGGCGTGTCAGTTCGGCGCTGGCCTGGCTGGCTTCGTCGGCACCGCCGGCGACTTCCCGGGCCACTTCGCCGATATTGATCACGTTGCGGTTGATGTCGTCGGCTACCGCGCTCTGTTCTTCGGCGGCGCTGGCAATCTGGGTATTCATGTCGTTGATCACCGACACTGCCTGAGTAATGCTCCCCAGGGCTTCGGCGGCCTGGGTGGCATGGGTAACGCTTTCGTCCGTCCGGTTCTGGCTGTCCTGCATGACCTGCACCACCTGGCGGGTGCCGGATTGCAACTGCTGGATCATGCTCTGGATTTCCTGGGTGGCCTGCTGGGTCTTCTGCGCCAGGTTGCGCACCTCGTCGGCAACCACGGCAAAGCCGCGACCCTGCTCACCGGCACGTGCCGCCTCGATGGCGGCGTTCAGGGCCAGCAGGTTGGTCTGCTCGGCAATGCCACGGATCGTGGTCAGGATGGCATTGATGTTCTCGCTGTCGCGCGACAGCGTCTGCACCACCTCCACGGCATGCCCGATCTCCCGGGCCAGGTGACTGATCGAATCGGAGGTTTCCTGCACGATGCTCATGCCCTGGTGCGCGGCACTGTCGGCATGGCTGGCGGCCTGTGCGGCCTGGGTGGCGTTACGCGCCACGTCCTGGGCGGTGGCGGTCATTTCCTGCACCGCCGTGGCCACCTGGTCGATCTCGGCCAGCTGTTTCTGAATGCCCTGGTGCGTGCGAATGGCGATGTCGGCGCTGTGCTCCGAAGAATCGCTGACCTTCTGCACCGAGCTGATTACCTGGCTGATCATGGTCTGCAGTTTGCCCAGAAACGTATTGAAGCCCAGCGCGATGCTGCCCAGTTCGTCGGCGCGGTCGCTGTGCAGGCGACGGGTCAGGTCGCCTTCACCCTGGGCGATGTCATCGAGCATGGCAACCATCTGCTTGAGCGGCCGGGCAATGCCACGCGCCGTCAGCCAGATCACTAGCAGGCCGACCGCGGCGATCAACAGGCCGACCAGGGTCATGGCGAAGATGTCACTGCTGCGTTGTGCCTGCAGGTCCTGCTGAAGCTTTTCCTGGTCAGCCATCACGGCGCTGAGTGGCAGTTGCATCATCAGCGTCCAGCGTGCATTGGTAGCGCCAATGTTGAAGGGCATGTACACCTCGACATGCCCGTGTTCTTCGTCCAGGTCGTAGCTGACCTGATCATTGACCAGCTTGCTCAGGTTGGCGACTTCGTTGGCGTCCAGCAGCTTGCTGGCCTTCTGGCCCAGCAGGCTCTTGTCCTTGGTGTAGGCCACCACGCCACCATTGTTGGCAATCAGTGCGATTTCGCCGGCACCGTCATACAGGCTGCGATCAACGGCTTCGAGCATTTCCTGGACAAAGTCCACCGACAGGTCGGCCCCGACAATGCCCTGGAAGGTGCCGTTGACCATGATCGGCGCGATGAACGACGACAGCATGATGGTGCGGTTGCCGATCGGGTAGGGTGCCGGGTCCACCACACAGCCCTTGCCGGTCTCCTTGGCGCACTGGTAGTACTCGTTGGCGCGCACGCCAGTCGGCAACAGGGCGCTGTTGTCCAGGTCGGTAAGCTTGTCCAGCGACAGGCTGCCATCAGCGTTGCGGAACCACAGCGGGACGAAGCGCCCGTTCGTGTCCATCCCGACCTGGCCGCTGTTGGCATATTGAGCGTCATTGCGCAGCAGGCCGTTGGGTTCCCAGCCAACGTAGGCGTCGACCAGTTTGGGATTCTTGTCCAGCACATCGCGGGTCAGGGTGATCATGTCTTCACGGCTCATCTGCAGCGCCGCACGCCCCTGGCTGTCGGTCGTGCCGAGCAGGGCGTTGGTCTGGGCCAGGCTGGTGGCCGCTTGCAGCGGCAGCTCCAGCGCCTGGCGAATCGCACTGGCCTGGCTCTGGGCCAGCGCTTCGAGACGCTGACGCACAGCGATTTCCGACTGCTGGCGGGTGCGCTGCTCGACCAGCGCCTGGGTCCGGGCCCCGGAATACAGGGCATAGCCGATCAGGGCCGCGGCCACACCCAGCACGATCGTGCCGGCCAGAAACGCAATGGAGAACTGGATCGACTTGAATTTCATACCGGCTCCGGACAGAAAGAAGGCTCGCTCTATAGAGCGCTATCGCCCGCAATCCGAAAATCATGAGCCGCTTGAAGCGACAGGATTGCAAGAACATGGCATGACGGTCTTTGTTGCCGGCAGGGAACCCGGGGCGCTCGACAGGGACCAACAAGGCGCTTGCAGTGCGGCTGCAAGGTTCAGGATGACCATCACTTTCAGAAGGAGCGCGCCGTGTTGCGTCAGATGTGGGTTGCAGGTGTATTCAGTGCCGTTTTGCTCGTGGGCGGTTGCCATACGAATACGATCGACGTCAATCAGGTGTATGCCCGCACCTATCAGCAAACGCTGGCTGAAGCGGCCAGCCGTCAGGCGCTGGACACCACCAGCGCCAATGCCCGGCGGGTGCAGGGCATTGCCGAACGACTGATGACCCAGGCGCCGAAGCTATACCCCGATGCCGCACAGTGGCAGTGGCAGGTCAGCCTGATCAAGGACGATGAACTCAACGCCAAGGGTGGACCGGGTGGCAAGGTCATGATTCATACCGGAGTGCTCGATCAGCTTCAACCGACCGATGATGAGCTGGCGGCAATTATTGCCGGTGTCATTGCCCGTGCCGACAGCCCGGAGAGCCATGAAGCGATACGCAGGCGCCATGCCCCGGCGGTTATACCCGCGACGTCGAGAGTCCTGGGCATGAACGAGGCCGGCATGGCCTTGGCCGAGCAAGTGACTGAAGCCAAAAGCCAGGCGCGGATGGAAGCGCGGGTCGATGTGCAAAGTCTGGAATGGCTTGCCAGGTCAGGCTATAACCCCAATGCGGCGGTGACGATACTGGAAAAAATGTTGCAACGTGAAGGGCTCTCGGCCACTGAGCTCAATGGACTGCGCCGGCTGGTCGAGCCCCGGACCCAACGCTTGCGCGAAGCGATTCCCAAGGTCATGCCACTGTATGAGCAGGCCAGCAAGCCTTGAGTACCACTGGCCAGGGAACCAAGGCCCTGCAATGATGACCAATAGCTCGAATCGGCCGGTCTCTGGCGCAGGATTGCTGCAGGACCTGGCATGACCGCCACGTTTTTAAGGAGTGTCCCGTGATGCGCCAGTATTTTGCTTTATCTGCCTTGAGCGCCACTTTGTTGCTGGCTGGCTGCCAGGCGGTCAATACCACCACAGGCGACTCGGTGGGTGTTGAACGCAAGCAGTACATGTTCAGCATGCTGTCGACTGAGCAAGTCAACCAGATGTATGCCCAGTCTTATCAGAAGACCGTGGGCGAGGCGACCAGCCAGGGCGTGCTTGACACCACCAGCAACAACGCCAAGCGCGTGCGTGCGATTGCCAATCGGCTGATTGCCCAGGCGCCCAAGCTGCGTCCTGACGCCGCGCAGTGGCAATGGGAAGTGAACCTGATCAAGAGTGATGAACTCAACGCCAATTGCGGTCCTGGCGGCAAGATCATTGTCTATTCCGGGCTGATCGATCAGCTCAAGCTCAGCGATGATGAGCTTGCGGCCGTCATGGGCCATGAGATCGCCCATGCCCTGCGCGAGCACGGCCGCGAAGCGATGTCCAAGGCCTATGGCCTTGAAATGGGCAAGCAGGGCGCGAGCGCCTTGTTCGGCCTGGGCGAAACCAGCCTGGCGATGGCCGACACCGTGGTCAACTACGCCATGACCCTGCCCAACAGCCGCAGCAACGAAAACGAAGCCGACCTGCTGGGCCTGGAACTGGCCGCCCGCGCCGGCTACAACCCCAATGCCGCGATCACCCTGTGGCAGAAGATGACCCAGCAATCGGGTGGCTCGCCGCCTGAGTTCATGAGCACCCACCCGGCCTCGCAGAGTCGCATCGCGTCGCTGGAAGCGGCGATTCCAAAAGTCATGCCGCTGTATCAGCAGGCCCCCAAGACCTGAGGCCATTCGCACCGCAAGCGCGAGCAAGCTCGCCAATGCAGTCTGTCAGGCACTGAAGTTTTTGCATGCGTCCTGCTTGCGCTACACCCAGCCGCTGACCTGCATGGCCTTGTACACCGCCACCAGCGCCAGCACGAAAAAGGCGCTGGCGGCCAGGCGGCGGATCAGGGTCAGCGGCAGTTTGTCGGCGGCGAAGTTGCCAGCCAGCACCACCGGTACGTTGGCGATCAGCATGCCGACCGTGGTGCCGATGATCACTAGCCACAGGTGACTGTACTGCGCGGCCAGCATGACCGTGGCGATCTGGGTCTTGTCGCCGATCTCGGCAATGAAAAACGTGATCAGCGTGGTCATGAACGGGCCGAACTTGCGGGCTGTGCTCGCCTCATCCTCATCCATCTTGTCGGGCACCAGCGTCCATAACGCAGTGGCGGTAAAGCTGGCAGCCAGCACCCAGTGCAGCACCACATCCGAAAAGAACTGGCTGAACCAGGCGCCCACGGCACCGGCGGCGGCATGGTTGGCCAGTGTGGCGGCCACGATACCGGCGATGATCGGCCAGGGCTTGCGAAAGCGGGCCGCCAGAATGAGCGCCAACAGTTGGGTCTTGTCGCCGATTTCGGCAAGCGCCACGACGGCGGTAGGGATAAGCAATGATTCCAGCATCAGGTTTCCTGGGGGCGGGTCGACACGGCTATGACACGTACAGCCTTCCCGCCCGGTAAGGTGTGCGTGTCATAGGTCTTGTCAAACCGCTGATCCGTCTGATGCGGATTCCGGGTCGCACGCACCATGGCCTGTTGGCCAAGTATGTTGATGCATGCCGCTCGAGCAGGGTGCTCGTGGGAGACTACTCCCCTAGGACGGGGCGGATTCTGCCTTCACCAAACGCTTTGGGCAAGCGCTTATTTTCAACTGCGCCGGGCCTTGTAGATCTTGAAGCCATTGCCTTGGGCCAGCACGTCACAGCTGCCGAACTGGCTTTCGATTACCGGTTGATAACGCAGGAAGTTGTTGGCCACCAGGCGCAGTTCGCCACCGGATCGCAGATGTTCGCGCGATTTTTTCAGCAGGTTTTCCGTGGCCTTGTAGTCGGTGTGCACCCCGACATGAAACGGCGGGTTGCTCAGGATCGTGCTCAGGCCCTTGGGGGCGGCATCGATGCCGTCGCCGGTGATCACCTGCGCCTGCAAGCCATTGGCGGCCAGTGTCAGCACCGAACTGGCGGTGGCGAACGCATCCACGTCGAGCATGACCACGTCGGTCTGCGGGTTGCGACGCTTGATCGCCGCGCCAAGCACACCGGCACCGCAGCCAAAATCCAGCAGCGAACCGCCCGGCAGTTTGTCCAGATGCTCCAGCAACAATGCCGTGCCGCGATCAAGCCGGCCGTGGCTGAAGACACCGGGCAGGCTGATCACGGTCAGCGGACCGTCAGCCAGGGCGATTTCATAGGTCTTGGCCAGGTCGTTCAGGGCGGTGGCCTGGGGGGCCTGCTCGACGCTCACCTGCCAGAGCTGGCAATGCCGGGCGCTGTCGAGCTTGCGTGGCCTGCCGAAAGGGTGCAACTGCTTGGCCGCCGCCTCGATTCCGCCGCGTTTTTCGCCGACCAGGAACAGCTCGCGCCCGGCCAGGCGCGAGGCCAGGGCATTGAGCAGGTAGTCGGTCAGGTCGCGGGCCTTGGGCAGAAACAGCACCACGGCCTCGAAGTCATCGGCCGGGTGCTCGACGCCAAAATGCGTGCGGCCTTCGAAACGCGCCTCCAGCGCAGCCGACTCGCCGGCATGCCAGGACCAGCCATGCGCATCGGGCAGCTTGCCCATCAGGTCATCGGCGGGCAGGCCGGCCAGCAGCACCTTGCCCTGAAACAGCTCGGCCTGCCGGAGTATCACTTCACTGCGCGGGTCCATGTCCTGGCTCCTGAAAAAAGGGCGCAGTCTAACAGGGGACGGGTGTGGGAGGGCGCTCTGCCCGCGACCGAGTGCGCAGCGCTCGCAAAATTGTCGAAACGCCACAAAATCATGACTGCGAACGCTTTCAGAATTGGCGAAACGCCGCAATTTTACGACTGCTACGCAGCCGGTCGCGGGCAGAGCGCGCTCCTACGGGCCCTGTGTCTGTTATGTGTCAGCGCGCCATTTCATTCAGGTCACCACTGTGCGGGTCCATGTTCTGGCTCCTGAAAAAAGGGCGCAGTCTAACGGGGACGGGTGTAGGAGCGCGCTCTGCCCGCGACCGAGTGCGCAGCGCTCGCAAAATTGTCGAAACGCCACAAAATCATGACTGCGAACGCTTTCAGAATTGGCGAAACGCCGCAATTTTACGACGGCTACGCAGCCGGTCGCGGGCAGAGCGCGCTCCTACGGCCCCTGTGTCTGTTATGTGTCAGCGCGCCATTTCATTCAGGTCACGACACGCTTGGGCGTACCGTCAGCGAACGCCCGGGCATTTTCGGCGATCTGGCCGACAATCCGTTGCCGGGCTTCGCGGGCACCCCAGGCGCTGTGCGGGGTGACGATCAGGCGCGGGATGTCGCCGGCCAGCAACGGGTTGCCGTTGACCGGGGGCTCGACACTGAGCACGTCGGTCGCCGCGCCGCCCAGGTGGCCATTGCGCAGGGCCTCGGCCAAAGCCTGTTCATCGATCAGCCCGCCGCGGGCGGTGTTGACCACCAGCGCATGGGGCTTGAGCAGGCCCAGTTCGCGGGCGCCGATCATGTGCCGGGTCTGTTCGTTGAGCGGGCAGTGCAGGGTCAGGGCATCGACCTGTGGCAGCAGCGCCTCCAGCGGCAGACGATCGGCGCGGGCCGGGCGGCCCGGAATCTGGCCGACCAATACGCGCATGCCGAACGCTTCGGCCAGCCGCGCCACCGCACCGCCCAGTTCGCCATGACCGAGCAGCCCCAGGGTCTTGCCCTCCAGCTCCATGATCGGAAAGTCGAGCAGGCAGAACTGCGCCGATTTCTGCCACAGCCCTTGCTGCACCGCACGCTGGTAATCGGGCAGGCGCGTGGCCAGTGCCAGCAGCAACAGCAGCGTGTGCTGGGCCACTGAGGCGGTGCCGTAGCCCTGGCAGTTGCACACCGTCACGCCATGCTCGCGGGCCGACACCAGGTCGACGTTATTGGTGCCGGTGGCCGCGACCAGCACCAGCTTGAGTTGCGGGCAGGCCGCGAAGGTCGCCGCATCGATCCGTACCTTGTTGGTGATCGCCACCTGTGCGCCCTGCAGACGCTCGCTGACCTGATCGGCCGGCGTGCCGGCATGCAGCACCAGCTCGGCAAAGCTGCCTTGCAGGGGGCTCAGGTCGAGGTCGCCCAGGTCCAGCGAGGTGTGATCAAGAAAAACTGCTCTGCCGACATTGCTCATCGCTGTACCTTTCAGGGGGAGAAGAGGGGTTGTATGTTTAGAGGCCTTTTTTCTATCACAGCCTGTGCGTGACGCAGACAGTTTTTGTCAGCTGGCGCCAGACTGCCTGCCCCCGGAGAACCTCATGTACTGGGCTGAATTTCTGACCGTCGCACTGATTCACCTGCTGGCCGTGGCCAGCCCCGGCCCTGACTTTGCCGTGGTGGTGCGCGAGAGCGTGACCCACGGGCGCAAGGCCGGCACCTGGGCGGCGCTGGGCGTGGGCTCGGCCATTTTCGTGCACGTTGGCTACTCGCTGCTGGGCATCGGCATCATCGTTTCCCAGTCCATCATGTTGTTCAATGCGCTGAAATGGGCCGCGGCCGCTTACCTGCTGTACATCGGCATCAAGGCCCTGCGCGCCAAACCGGCCAGTGCTTCGCCTGAGGCGATCAAGGGCCAGGCTGTCGAACGTTCGGCGCGCGGCGCCTACGTCAGCGGGTTCGTCACCAACGGCCTGAACCCCAAGGCGACGCTGTTCTTCCTGTCGCTGTTCACCGTGGTCATCGACCCGCACACCCCGCTGCTGGTGCAGGGTGGCTATGGCGTGTACCTGGCCATCGCCACGGCGCTGTGGTTCTGCCTGGTGGCGCGGCTGTTCAGCCAGACGCGTGTGCGCGAAGGTTTTGCCCGCATGGGCCATTGGTTTGATCGTGCCATGGGCGCGGTGCTGGTCGCCCTGGGCGTCAAACTGGCGTTTACCCAGGCCGGTTGAGTCACCGGCAGCCTGTACGGGCGTGCAAGGCGCCCGTGCACCGGTCGGCAAATCGTCCCTTTGACCGATGCAACTGGCGAGACGGCAGATCAACGTCCATATTGGTGCTTCGCCTGTGAACTCTGGAAAGGGACTCTTATGTTGCAGACTCGCGTTCTTGCGCCAGCCGAAGGCGCCTATCGGTATCCGCTGTTGATCAAAAGCCTGCTGGTTTCCGGCAGCCGCTATGAAAGAACCCGCGAGATCGTGTACCGCGATTCAGTCCGCTATGACTATCCCACCCTCAACCAGCGCGTACGCCGCCTGGCCAATGTCCTCACCGAAGCCGGGGTCAAGGCCGGCGATACCGTGGCGGTCATGGACTGGGACAGCCACCGCTACCTTGAGTGCATGTTTGCCATCCCGATGATCGGTGCGGTGGTGCACACCATCAACGTGCGCCTGTCGCCAGAGCAGATCGTCTACACCATGAACCACGCCGATGACCGCGTGGTGCTGGTCAACAGCGAGTTTGCGGCGTTGTACCAGGGCATCGCCCCGCACCTGAGCACGGTCGAAAAGACCCTGCTGTTGACCGACACCCCCGACCAGCCTGTCGAGCTGCCCGACCTGATCGGCGAGTACGAAGCGCTGCTGGCCGCCGCCAGCCCCGAATACGAATTCGCCGACTTCGACGAGCACTCGGTGGCCACCACCTTCTACACCACCGGCACCACCGGCAACCCCAAGGGCGTGTACTTCACCCATCGGCAACTGGTGCTGCACACCCTGGGCGTGGCCACCATCATGGGCAGCATCGACAGTGTGCGGCTGCTGGGCACCAATGATGTCTACATGCCCATCACGCCGATGTTCCATGTGCATGCCTGGGGTGTGCCCTATGCTGCGACCATGCTGGGCATCAAGCAGGTCTATCCGGGGCGCTACGACCCCGAGATGCTGGTGCGCCTCTGGGAAACGGAAAAGGTCACCTTTTCGCACTGCGTGCCGACCATCCTGCAGATGCTGCTCAATGCCAAGGGTGCCAGGGACAAGGATTTCGGTGGCTGGAAGATCATCATCGGCGGCAGCTCGCTCAATCGCAGCCTGTACCTGGCCGCCAAGGCCAAGGGCATCCAGTTGACCGCCGCCTATGGCATGTCGGAAACCGGCCCGCTGATTTCCGTTGCCCATATCAACGAAGAGCTGCTGGCCAGCTCCGAGGACGAGCGCATTCGCTACCGGATCAAGGCCGGGGTGCCGGGCATGCTGGTTGATGCCGCCATCGTCGACGAACAGGGCAACTTCCTGCCCGCCGACGGCCAGACCCAGGGCGAACTGGTGCTGCGTGCGCCGTGGCTGACCGAAAGCTATTTCCGCGAACCGGAAAAGGGCCGTGAACTGTGGGCTGGCGGCTGGCTGCACACCGGTGATGTGGCGACCCTGGACGGTTATGGTTTCATCGATATTCGCGACCGTATCAAGGACGTGATCAAGACCGGCGGCGAGTGGCTGTCCTCGCTGGCGCTCGAAGACCTGTGCAGTCGTCATGCGGCGGTGCGCGAAGTGGCGGTGGTGGGCATTCCCGATGCGCAATGGGGCGAGCGCCCCTTTGCCCTGGTGGTGGCGCACGAAGGTCAGCATTTCGATGCCGCCACGCTCAAGGAACATCTGACGCCGTTCGTCGAGCAGGGGCACCTCAACAAGTGGGCGATCCCGCAACAGATTGCCGTGGTGCCCGAGATTCCCAAGACCAGTGTCGGCAAGCTCGACAAGAAGCGCATGCGTGTGGATATTGCCGAATGGCAAAGCAGTAATAGCGTTTTGCTGTCTACACTCTGACTTGCCTTTCTGCCGCGTTTGTTAAGCGCGTCAGGGTTTCTGTCGGACAGGTCCTGCGCCCGGCTTGCCAAATCGCCAGATTCAGCCATTCTCCCTCGAAGCCTGTCGCGCTTTCGAGCGGGAATGGGCGAGCCAGAGCATCTGTTTGTTTATTCAAGAGGAATCAGACGTTAAAGATTGCTGACTTGAGTCGGCACCAGGACCTGGCACTACGTGTTCATCAGGCGTGCGGTGGAGCCCGCGCAGTCGCCCGGTGAAGACGGCCAACCGGTTTTGTCTGGAACACCGGCGTCCTGAGTGCCATAACAATAAAAGCACACGGAGTAGCGACGATGACCACAGCAACCCCCTTCTGGCGGCGGGCACGCTTGCCCCTGGCTGTCAGCCTTGCCTCGACCCTTGCCGGCCCTGCCTTTGCCGTCAGTTTCAACATCGGTGAAATCGAAGGCAGTTTCGACTCTTCGCTCTCCATCGGCGCGAGCTGGTCGACGGCCAACCCTGACAAGAACCTGATCGGCGCCAACAATGGCGGTCGCGGCCTGTCGCAGACCTCCGATGACGGTCGCCTGAATTTCAAGCGCGGCGAGACCTTCTCCAAGGTGTTCAAGGGCATTCATGACCTTGAGCTCAAGTACGGCGACACCGGGGTCTTCCTGCGCGGCAAGTACTGGTATGACTTTGAACTGAAGGATGAGGGGCGTGAGTTCAAGGACATCAGCGACTCCAACCGCAAGGAAGGCGCCAAGTCGTCCGGCGCGCAATTGCTCGATGCCTTTGTCTATCACCGCTACACAGTCGGCGACGAGCCAGGCACCGTGCGCTTCGGCAAGCAGGTGGTCAGTTGGGGTGAAAGCACGTTCATCGGCGGCGGCATCAACAGCGTCAACCCTATTGATGTCTCGGCCTTTCGCCGGCCCGGCTCGGAGATCAAGGAAGGCCTGATCCCGGTCAACATGTTCTACCTGTCGCAAGGCCTGACCCAGGACCTGTCCGTCGAAGGCTTCTATCAGCTCGAGTGGGACCAGACGGTGGTCGACAACTGCGGCACGTTCTTCTCGCAACCGGACGTGATCGCCGATGGTTGCAACAGCAACCTGGCGGTGCTGCGCAGCCAGAGCGGCCTGAACTCGGCCCTGACCGCTGCCGGCCTGCCTGCGGCGGCCCGTGGCGCGGCGTTCAACGCACTGGCCCAGCAGGGCGCCACGTTCGGATCCCCGGATGAAGGCGTGATCGTGCGCCGCGGGCCGGATCGCGACGCCCGCGACAGTGGCCAGTTCGGCTTTGCGATGCGCTATAACTTTGCCCCGCTGGACACCGAGTTCGGTGCCTACATGATGAATTATCACAGCCGCCTGCCGATCTTCAGTGGTCGTGGCGGCCCGGCCAGTGCCTACAGCGCCTCTTCGCTGGTCGGCTCGCTGGTGCGCAACGGACTGCCGGCCGGCACCGCTGCGGCCCTGGCCCCGACTCTGTTGCCCGTGGTGGTGGCAGGCAACTCCAGCTACTACGTCGAATACCCTGAAGACATCCGCCTGTACGGCCTGAGCTTCTCCACCACCTTGCCTACCGGCACGGCCTGGAGCGGGGAAATCAGCTACCGGCCCAATGCCCCGGTGCAGCTCAACACCACCGACATCCTGTACTCGGGCCTGTCGCCGCTCAACCCCAGCGTCTCGGTGCTCAACGGCCGGCCCGACACCGACCAGCCCGGTTACCGGCGCAAGGAAGTCACCCAGCTGCAGACCACCTTCACGCACTTTTTCGACCAGGTCATGGGCGCCGAGCGCATGACAGTAGTGGGCGAGGTGGGCTGGACCCATGTCGGCGGGCTGGAAAGCAACGCCGAGCTGCGCTATGGCCGCGACCCGGTCTACGGCCCGGGACCTTTGCCAAACGGCCAGTGCGCAGCGCTCAATGCCGGCTCGCTGACCGGCACGGCGCAGAACAACCTGAGCCGTTACTGCGAAAACGACGGCTTCACCACCAGCAACTCCTGGGGCTATCGCGCCCGGGCGATCTGGGATTACAACAACGTACTGGCCGGGGTCAACCTGCGGCCCAGCGTGGCCTGGTCGCATGACGTCAAGGGTTACTCGCCAGGTCCTGGCGCCAACTTCGAAGAAGGCCGCAAGGCGGTCAGCCTGGGACTCGATGCCGAGTACCAGAACACCTATACCGCCAGCCTGTTCTACACCAACTTCTTCGACGGCAAGTACACCACGGTCGATGACCGTGACTTCGTGGCGCTCAGCTTCGGCGTGAACTTCTAACGCATCGGTTCTCAGGACGACGAATATGAAAAAGACCAAAGGCCTGTTGCAGGCCGGTGTATTGGGGTTGTCGCTGCTGGCAACCGGCGTGATGGCGGCGGTGTCGGAATCGGAGGCCGCGAAACTTGGCACCTCGCTGACGCCCATGGGCGCCGAGAAAGCCGGCAATGCCGACAACAGCATCCCGGCCTGGAGCCCGATGCCGAAGACTGCCGGCGCCGTGGATGCCAAGGGTTTCCTGGCCAACCCCTATGCCAGTGAAAAGCCGCTGTTTGTCATCACCGCCAGCAACGTCGAGCAATACAAGAACAAGCTGGCACCGGGGCAGTACGCCATGTTTAAGCGTTACCCGGACAGCTACCGGATTCCGGTCTACACCAGCCATCGTGGGGCGACGGTGCCAGACAACGTGCTGGCCGCCATCAAGCGCAATGCCACCCAGACCAGACTGACCGATGGGGGCAATGGCCTGGAAAACTTCGAGACGGCCATTCCGTTTCCGATACCCACCAGTGGCGTGGAAGTGGTCTGGAACCACATCACCCGTTATCGCGGCGGCACCGTCAGGCGCCTGATTACCCAGGCCACGCCACAGCCCAACGGCTCTTACCAGATCGTGAAGTTCAACGACGAGTTTGTATTCCGTGACCGGATGAAGGACTACGATCCGAAGAACCCGGGCAATATCCTGTTCTACTTCAAGCAGCAAGTGACCGCGCCAGCACGCCTGGCCGGCAGCGCGCTGCTGGTTCACGAGACCCTCAACCAGGTCAAGGAACCACGCTCTGCCTGGGTCTACAACACCGGCCAGCGTCGCGTGCGCAAGGCGCCGGAAGTGGCCTATGACGGACCGGGCACGGCCTCCGACGGTACCCGTACTTCCGATAACCTCGACATGTACAACGGCGCGCCGGACCGCTATGACCTCAAGCTCATCGGCAAGCAGGAAATGTACATCCCCGCCAACAGCCACAAGCTTGACGACACCTCGATCAAATACGCCGATGTCGTCAAGGCCGGGCATATCAACCCCGACCTGACTCGCTATGAACTGCGCCGCGTCTGGCATGTGACCGCCACGCTCAAGTCCGGGCAGCGGCATATCTACGCCAGGCGTGACTTCTTCATCGACGAAGACACCTGGCAGGCAGCGGTCATCGACCACTACGATGGCCGCAACCAGCTATGGCGCGTGGCCGAGGCGCATGCGGTCAACTACTACGACAAGCAAGTGCCGTGGTACGTGATCGAAACGCTCTACGACCTGCAGTCGGGGCGCTACATGGCCCTGGGGATGAAAAACGAAGAAGCACGGGCCTATGAGTTCGGCTTTGAAGCCAACACCAGCGAATTTACTGCCAATGCCTTGCGCCAGGGTGGGGTGCGCTGATCCTGTAGAGGGCAGGGCTGCGTGCTTGGCGCAGCCCTGCCGCTGTCGGACTGTTCATCGAGTGCTGCGTGCGGTCACCGGTTACCGACGAGGAGCGGGTCGAATAGAGACCCTCAATGCGTCGTAGCCCCTGTCCATGCCTCATTGACATTATCCAGGCCCCAGTCGCCGGGACATTCAATCCTGACGATGCTGTCGGCTTCCCGGCATTTACCCAGTTGAATGACCCGCGGTTCGATGGGCTTGCGAGTGCGCACTGACATGAGCACCTTGACCTTGGGCATCAGCAGCGACTGTTCGCCCTGCTCCATGACCACCGCCAGGCGCTCGCTTTCCAGGCGCACCAGCGCGCCCACCGGATAAATGCCCACGGTCTTGACGAAGTGCTGGAAGATCCGCTCATCGAAGTGGCCTTTCCAGGACGCCATTTCGCGGATGGCCTGCGCCGCTTCCCAGGCTTTCTTGTAGGGCCGGTCGCTGGTCACGGCATCGTAGACATCGCAGACTGCGCTCATGCGTGCCATCAGGCTGATCTGCTCGCCTGCCAGGCCATGCGGATAGCCCGAGCCGTCGAACTTCTCATGGTGATGCAGGCACACATCCAGCACGGCCGTGATCACTTGATGGTTCTGTTGAAGAATCTTCAGCCCGGCTTCGGGATGAGCCTTGATGGCCATGAACTCCTCGTCGGTCAGGCGCCCGGGTTTGTTGAGGATCTCGGGGTCCATCAGCATCTTGCCGACATCGTGCATGAGCCCGGCGACGCCCGCGTCACGCACCTGCTCTTCATTCAGGTCCATGCTTCTGGCCAGGGCCACCATCAGCGCGCAGACCGCGACTGAATGCATGTAGGTGTATTCGTCGGAGTTTTTCAGGCGTGACAGGCTGATCAGCGCATGCGGGTGGCGCAGGATCGAATTGGAAATCTCCTCGACCATCAGCCCGACATTGGCCATGTCCATGGCCCGGCCCATCTTCGCTTCGCCGAACATGGTCATCACGGCCTGCTTGGCACGCCCGCAAATCAGCCGTGCACGGTGCAGCTCCTGTTCCAGGCTGGTGGGCGCGGTGTCCTGGTCCGGGGCGCTGACAGCACTGCCGGGCGCCTTGCCCTGGCAGGTGTCGATCCAGACTTCACGGGTGTCGGAGCGCTGGATGCGCTCCAGGACCTGAGGGTCATGCAAGACGGATTCGACATGGGCAATCCAGAAGGGATCATCCCCCCTGGGGCGACAGAATTTGTGAATGTGCATGCCGAGGGCAAGCTCGCCAACCGTTATTTTTCTTAGCATGGTCGGTCACCGCTTTATTGTTCGAACGGTGCGCTGGCAATCCCTGCCAGACCAGTAGTGAGTGAGGCGGGGAAAACGCAGTCGGTGAGCGGGAGGGCAGTGTTGGGCATGGTGTCGACCTCTGGCGCGGCATCAGGGAAACGCTGATGTGGTAAGGCCAGTATAGGGCGCACGCTTATCATCGTGCATGACATTAAAAAAGCGTCATTAACCTGTTGTGCGGGCTTTTTTCAGGCAAATCAGGTTGTTGGGGTTTTGCACTTTTTTGACGCCGGAAATGGATTTAAAAAATATTTCATTACGGCGGTTCAAGGCTCGTTTTAAGGTGGCCGCCAAGCCGCAACGCTTATTTGCCTGGGTGTGTCCTGTCCATAAAACCGGGCGCATGAACAGGCACTTCTTCTGCAGGGCGTGACAGGGCAGCGCTGGGGCAAGGAATTTTTGCCGCCATCGACGCTCTATAATGGCCATGAGCGTTCATTGAAATCAGGAGTTCCTCCCATGTTGACCTCGCCCCGTCTGATTATTGCGGCCACCGCCGTTGCTTTGCTGGCCGGCTGCGCCTCGCCCAACCCGTATGACAATCAGGGCCAGGGAGGCTATGGCAATAACGAGCAACAAGGCATGAGCCGTACCGCCAAATACGGAGGCCTGGGGGCGCTGGCCGGTGCCGTGGCCGGTGCCGCCATCGACCATAACAACCGGGGCAAGGGCGCGCTGATCGGCGCTGCCGTGGTGGGGGCTGCTTCAGCCGGCTATGGCTACTACGCTGACCGCCAGGAAGCTGAACTGCGCGCCAAGATGGCCAATACCGGTGTCGAGGTGCAGCGTCAGGGCGATCAGATCAAGCTGATCATGCCGGGCAACATCACCTTCGCCACCGACTCGGCCGCCATCTCCAGCAGCTTCTACACGCCGCTGAACAACCTGGCCGGTTCCCTGCGCCAGTTCAACCAGAACAACATCGAGATCATCGGCTACACCGACAGCACCGGCAGCCGCCAGCACAACATGGACCTGTCGCAGCAACGTGCGCAGAGCGTGGCCACTTACCTGACCTCGCAGGGCGTCGACCAGAGCCACCTGTCCGTGCGTGGCGCAGGCCCCGACCAGCCCATTGCCAGCAACGCCGACGCCAATGGCCGTGCGCAAAACCGTCGGGTAGAGGTCAACCTCAAGCCGATTCCGGGTCAGCAGTACTGAGTTGGTCGCTCTCATCAAGTCCAAGATAAGTTACTGATTTACCGAATATTAAATTCACCACTTGTAGGAGCGCGCTTGCCCGCGACCGGCTGCGTTAGCAGTCGTAAAATTGTGGCGTTTCATCTATTTCTGCGAGCGCTACGCACTCGGTCGCGGTGGTCCGGCATTCCGGCAAGCGCGCTCCTACCCTGCCTCGTGTTTGCTGCGCGTTCCTACGTCTTCAACTGGTCCAGCAGCCGGTCTTTCTCTTCCCACCGGGTATTGATCCACTGCTGGAATTCCCGGCGGTATGCCTCGTCCTGGTCGTAGTTCTTGCCGATGAACTGCACCGGGATACGGATTTGCTCGATGTGCGCCACGACTTCGTTCAGTTCGCCGCTCAGCAGGGTCCAGAAGCCTGGACGCCCTTGCGGGTAGTGCAGCGTGACGTTGACAATCGACTCCAGTTGCTCGCCCATCGCATCGAGCACGAATGCAATGCCGCCGGCCTTGGGCTTGAGCAAATGGCGAAAGGGCGACTGCTGCTCGGCATGCTTGGCCGGTGTGAAGCGCGTGCCTTCGGCAAAGTTGAAAATGCTCACCGGGTTGTCACGAAAGCGCGCACAGGTACGCCGCGTGGTTTCCAGGTCCTTGCCGCGCTTTTCCGGGTGTTTGGCCAGGTAGGCCTTGGAGTAGCGCTTCATGAACGGAAAACCCAGTGCCCACCAGGCCAGGCCGATCACTGGTACCCAGATCAGCTCCTGCTTGAGAAAGAACTTCAGCGGGCGGATTTTGCGGTTGAGCAGGTATTGCAGGACGATGATGTCGACCCAGCTCTGGTGGTTGCTGGTCACCAGGTACGAATGCTGATAGTCCAGTTTTTCCAGGCCGCTGACCTGCCAGCGGGTGCGGCCCAGCAAACGGATCCAGAGGCCGTTGTTGCTGATCCAGGTTTCCTGGATGTGGCTCATCAGCCAGTCGCTCAGGCGCCTGGCAGCGGGGAAGGGCAGGCACAACTTGAACAGGGTGACCACAAACAGCGGAATACAGCAGGCCACTGTGTTGAGCGCCAACAGCAGCGAAGCGATAACGCCGCGCAAGGGAGCAGGCAAAAAAGCCATGACGGTGAATGACTCCAGATAATGGAAAGTGCCGGGCCTTGGCCCGGCAGCGACAAGGGTATCAGGACAGTGTGTCGGCCTGAATCGCAGTCAGCGCAATGGTGTGCACGATGTCGTCGACCTGTGCGCCGCGTGGCAGGTCGTTTACCGGCTTGCGCAGGCCCTGCAGCATGGGCCCCAGGGTGACGCAGTCGGCACTGCGTTGCACCGCCTTGTAAGTGGTGTTGCCGGTGTTCAGGTCGGGGAACACGAACACCGTCGCGCGACCGGCCACCTGGCTGTCGGGAGCCAGTTGCCGGGCGTCATTCTCGTTGGCGGCTGCATCGTACTGCAGCGGCCCGTCGATCAGCAGGCCACGGCGTGCCTCGCGTGCCAGCTGGGTGGCTTCGCGCACCTTTTCCACTTCTTCATCGCTGTGGTCGGCATGGCTGCTGGAGTAGCTGATCATGGCCACCCGGGGGGCGATGCCGAAGGCCTGCGCGGAGTCGGCGCTCTGCAGGGCGATTTCCGCCAATGCCTGCGCGTCGGGGTGCGGGTTCATGATGCAATCGCCGTAGATCAGCACCTGCTCGGGGAACAGCATGAAAAACACCGATGACACCAGTTGGCAACCGGGTGCGGTCTTGATCAGTTGCAGGGCCGGGCGAATGGTATTGGCCGTGGAGTGCACCAGGCCCGAGACCAGGCCATCGACTTCATCAAGCGCCAGCATCATGGTGCCGATCACCACCGGGTCTTCCAGTTGCTGCTCGGCCATCGGCGCATTGAGGCTCTTGCTCTTGCGCAACTCGACCATGGGCGCGACATAGCGTTCGCGCACCAGATCGGGGTCGATGATCTCCAGGCCCGGTGGCAGGACAATGTCCTGTGCCTTGGCCACCGCATGAACCTCTTCGGGCCGGGCCAGCAAGACACAGCGGGCAATGCCGCGTGCCTGGCAGATGGCGGCGGCCTGGATGATCAGCGGTTCGCTGCCTTCGGGCAGCACAATGCGCTTGTTGGCAGCCTGGGCGCGCTGGATCAGTTGATAGCGGAAGACCGCGGGTGAAAGGCGCAGCTCGCGGGGCGTGCCGCAGCGCTGGTGCAGCCAGTCGGCATCCAGGTGCCCGGCCACGAAGTCGGTGATGATCTGCGCCCGCTCGCGGTCGTCGACCGGAATTTCCTTGTTGAGTTGATTGAGACGGTTGGCGGTGTCGTAGGTGCCGGTGGTGACCGCCATGACCGGCAGGCCGGCCTGCAGGGCGCCCTTGCACAGCTCCATGATGCGCGGGTCCGGTACGATTTCGCTGGTCAGCAGCAGGCCGGCCAGGGGCACGCCGTTCATGCTCGCCAGGCTCACGGCCAGGATGATGTCGTCGCGGTCACCCGGCGTCACCACCAGCACCCCGGGCTTGAGCAGGTGCACGGTGTTCACCACGGTGCGCGCACAGATGATGATCTTCGACATGCGCCGTTGTTCGTAATCGCCGGCGTTGAGTACCTCGGCCCCCAGCAGCTCGGCCACATCGCGGGTGCGCGGGGCGTTGAGGTCGGCCTGGTAGGGAATGCAGCCCAGCAGGCGGAAGTCGCCGCTGCGCAGCAAGGGCGAATGCTCTTTGAGGCGCGCGGCGAAGTTCTGCATGCTTTCATCGGTGCGCACCTTGTTGAGGATCACCCCCAGCACCTTGGGGTCCTTGGGACCGCCAAACATTTGTGCCTGCAGCTCGACGCGTCCTGACAGCTCGGTCAGCACTTCGTTTTCCGGCGCCGACACCAGGATGACCTCGGCATCCAGGCTTTTGGCCAGGTGCAGATTGACCCGTGCCGCGTAGCTGGCGCTGCGCGTGGGCACCATGCCTTCGACGATCAGCACGTCCTTGCCCACCGCCGCTTCCTGGTAGAGGCTGATGATTTCTTCGAGCAACTCGTCAAGCTGGCCGTCGCCCAGCATGCGTTCGACATGGGCCAGGGCCAGTGGTTTGGGCGGCTTGAGTCCGTGGGTGCGGGCGATCAGCTCGGTCGAGCGCTCAGGACCGGTATCGCCCGGATGGGGCTGGGCGATGGGCTTGAAAAAACCGACCTTGAGGCCTGCGTGTTCCAGGGTGCGGACCAGGCCAAGGCTGATGGAGGTCAGGCCCACACCAAAATCTGTGGGCGCAATGAAAAAAGTCTGCATGCGGGCTTCCGAAATGAGCAGTGCAAGGGTCGGCATGGTGCGGCTACAGCGCCTGGCCACCGGCTGACCGTTGAAAACAGGGCGCTGTCTGTGGCAACGCCTCAACTGCGCTCAAGACTATCGCTATCGATGCCCTTTGCGCACCATCCGCAATCAAAGGGCTGGCCAATTTTTTTCAGGCGCAGCTCTGGGTCCAGCACCCAGGCGCGCGATTGCCAGGGCGGCTGGTGGCGCAGGTGCTGGGTATGGCCACAGGCCAGGACGGCGACCCAGTGGCCGTCCTCATCCTGGCGCCAGCCGATCAGGGTTGTCGCATGCACAGGGGCCACCGGTCGGTGTTGCGTTCGCTTTCGGGCGATGGCTTGGTTAGACTTGCCCATTCATTCATATCAAGCAAAGGTTTTGCCCTCATGCCTATCGCTGCCAAAAAGGCTGTCTCCATCGACTATACCCTGACCAACGATGCTGGTGAGGTCATCGACAGCTCGTCCGGCGGCGCGCCGCTGGTGTACCTGCACGGTGCCGGCAACATCATCCCGGGTCTGGAAAAGGCGCTGGAAGGCAAGGACATCGGCGATGAGCTGAACGTTTCCATCGAGCCTGAAGATGCCTACGGTGAGTACTCCGCCGAACTGGTCAGCACCCTGAGCCGCAGCATGTTCGAAGGCGTCGACGAGCTCGAAGTTGGCATGCAGTTCCACGCCTCCGGCCCTGATGGCAGCATGCAGATCGTGACCATCCGCGATCTGGACGGCGACGATGTCACCATCGACGGCAACCACCCTCTGGCCGGCCAGCGCCTGACCTTCCAGGTCAAGGTCGTGGCGATCCGTGAAGCCAGCGAAGAAGAAATCGCGCATGGCCACGTCCATGGCGAAGGTGGCCATCACCATTGATTTGTGTCCGGCAGCGATCCGCTGCTAGGCTCGGATAACCGCCAGGGCGTCCAGGCAGGTCTGCATGATATGCAGCTTGCCGGACGCCTTTTTTGCGGCCATGGATCTGAAGGGGGTGAGACATGAGTGCTTTTCACGGCATTAAGCTGAACGGGCTGGATGGCAAGGAACTGCCATTGGCGCCGCTCAAGGACAAAGTGGTGCTGGTGGTCAACGTTGCATCCAAATGCGGCCTGACACCCCAGTACGCCGCACTTGAAAGCCTGTACAAGCAGTACAAGGACCGGGGGTTCAGTGTCCTGGGGCTGCCCTGCAATCAGTTTGCAGGCCAGGAACCGGGCAATGAGCAGGAGATCCAGTCGTTCTGCGAGCTCAATTACGGCGTGACCTTCCCGCTGGGCGAAAAACTCGACGTCAATGGCCCGCATCGTCACAAGCTCTATGTGCAACTGGCCGGCGAGGGGGCCGAGTTTCCCGGCGATATCACCTGGAATTTCGAAAAATTCCTGATAGGTCGCAATGGTGCCGTCATCCACCGGTTTTCGCCGCGTACCAACCCGGATGATCCGGCCATCATTGCGGCGATCGAAAAGGCGCTGGGCTGATAACCGGTGCTGTACCGGGTTGGTTGTGTTCAGGCGGGCACACCGCGTACAGCTGCCGCTCGAACTGCTCGATGATGCTGTTCCAGCCCTGGCGGCTGGCGTGTTGCCTGGCATTGAGCCGCACCCGGCGCAGGGTTTCGCTGTCCTCGAGCAGCCAGCGGGCGGCATCGATGAACGCCTCTTCATCACCGGGCATGGCCAGCGCGCCGTTGTGGCCATGACGGATGTGCTGCCCGGCGGCGGCCTCGTCGTAGGCCACCACCGCCAGCCCTGACGCCAGTGCTTCAAGTACCACGTTGCCAAAGGTTTCGGTCAGGCTGGGAAACAGAAACAGGTCGCCTGAGGCGTAATGGGTCGCCAGCACCTCGCCGCGCTGTATCCCGCAAAAGATCGCCTCTGGCAACTGCGCCTGCAATGTGGCCCGCTGGGGCCCGTCGCCCACCACGATCAATTTCAGACGATGCTGCGGGTAGCTGTCGCTCAACGCTTCAAAGCTGCTTTTAAGCAGTCCCAGATTCTTTTCCGATGCCAGCCGGCCAACATGCAGCACGGCGATTTCATCCGCGTGCAGCCCCCAGTGTTCACGCAAGGCCTGGGAGCGTTTTGACGGCGTGAACAACTGGCTGTCCACGCCTCGCGACAACAGCTCGACGCGCTCGAAGCCGCGGCGCTCCAGTTCCAGTTTCTGACTGACACTGGGCACCAGCGTGGTCCGCGAACGATTGTGAAACCAGCGCAGGTAATGGGTCAGCAGACGCGTCACGAAGCCCATGCCGTACTGCTGGCTGTATTGCGGGAAGTTGGTATGAAAGCCACTGATGACCGCAATCCCCAGCCGACGCGCCGCCCGCAATGCCGACAGTCCCAAGGGCCCCTCGGTGGCGATGTACAACACATCGGGCCGGCGTCGCTGCCAGCGCCGCAGCAACTTGTGCATCGACGCCTGGCCCCATTGCAGGCCCGGATACCCGGGGATCGGCCAGCCACGGCACAGCATCAGATCCTGCGGCGCCTCGGGCGCCGGCTCATTGCCCTGGCGCGGACGAATCAACTCCACCGTATGCCCGCGCAGCCGTAACCCATCGCACAACCGCCCCAGCGTGTTGGCGACGCCATTGATCTCGGGGCCATAGGTTTCAGTGATCAAGGTGACATGCAGGAATGTGCTCATGAAAACCAGTGTCGGCAGGAAGGGTTGCGGTTGCGTGGCGGTTTTGTGATGGGTTTGTGACGCAGAGGGGCGTTAGTCACTGAACAATGTTTTTGCTGAATGGCTCGATTCATGTCAACGAGCCTACAGGGCGAGTTTTAAATGCTCATGTCCATGTAGGAATTTTCTGTAATTTTGGTTTAAGCGAACTCAGGTATTGCGGCACAACGCTTTCTGAATAACGTCGGGGGGTATCAGGTTAATCAATCTGATTATCAGGTTTTCGCGAGTCATGGATTCGTGGGGACACACTCGACACTGTAAGGAAGCATAAAATTAACTTTGACTTTAAAAAGTCGAAACGGATTCGTTCGGTCTCGATTATTGGATGTATAACATTGGGCCTTTCGTCCATGGCAATGGCGGGCAACTACAGTTCGTCTGTAACGCTGCCGACGGCCCATTCAAAGGGATATTTATATACTGCCAATATTCCGGTTTCTGGAAGGCCTCCCGCAGGGGGGGCGAATCACTGACGTTAGCTGGACCTGGAATGTGATTGGCTGGCCGCGAGACTTGGAAGTGCAATTGTGCACAGGACAAAATAATTGCCTCGACGTCTCCCGGCAGCGTTCTGGATCGACACGGTACTTTGCAGGTTATCCTGCGCAGCAAAAATTCTACTTTTCACTCAGGATAGGACAGTCCGGCCACGTGCCCCTTGCAGGGCAGCAGGGGCGTATCACGGTAAGTTGGTAACAGGCTTTGGTAACCCCCCGGCCTCAAGCGCTGGGGGCTATGAGCTTACCAATTAGCCATGTCGCGAAATCGCTGCGGCAGTGCATCGTTGAAGTCCAGGATCTTTTCCAGAATGACTGCCGCTGGCGTGCCTTTCATCAACTCGGACTCATAGAGTTCTGATCGCTGCTTTTGCATGAGTTGCAGGTTTTTCTCGAACCAGGCCGTGGATTCGTCATTGACGATTTCGCCTGAGCCGCAATAGCGGATAACAGGGTAATAAGACATATCGACACCTTGCCCATTCAATGAATGATAAGCGTATCCTCTTGCAAGGTCTGCCGCTTCGGCAGGATCGTTGGCGGCCTTATCCAGCAGGTATTGCCGCCATTCGCTTCCTCTGGGAATTCGTGTATGGGTTTCAAAACTATCATGTGCCTGTTCAACGACCTTGGCGCGCGGCCCTTTGCACGTCACGTTGACAAACGGAGAGTCAGTGTCTGCCCGCCTGGAAAACCACATGTGTTCCAATCGGATTCCATCAGTGCGCGATGCAGGTGAAGCTTGCGTGACGGCGTGTGGCTTCTCGGACATCAGCCCCTGCAGTATCTGGCTGAAACCGGAGGCCGGGGAAGTTGGCCTGGCTGTTCCATGACTGACGTGGGTTGTCGATACGGCAGATGATCCATTGACGTTCATGGCATTTATTCCTGGGTCTATTCAACGCTCAAAGAGCAAATTACCAAAAGGCCATGTCGCGAAAACGCTGCGGTTGTGCATCGTTGAAATCCAGGATCTTTTCCAGAATGACTGCCGCTGGTGTGCCTTTCATAAGCTCTGACTCATAGAGTTCTGATCGCTGCTTTTGCATGAGTTGCAGGTTTTTCTCGAACCAGGCAGTGGATTCGTCATTGACGATTTCGCCTGTCGCGCTATAGCGAATGGTCGGGTATTCGGATAAATCAAGGATCTGTCCATTCAATGAGTTAAAGGCATATTTTCTTGCCAGGTCTGCCGCTTCGGCGGGATCGTTGGCGGCTCTATCCAGCAGGTATTGCCGCCATGCGCTACCTCTCTTGATTCCGGTTCGTGTGTCCGCGTCTTCATGTGTCTTCACGACTACCTTGGCACGTGGACCTTTGCAGGTCACGTTGACAAACTCGGGTTCAGAATCCGTACGCCTGGAAAACCGCATGTGTTCCAATCGGATTCCATCAGTGCGCGATGCCGGTGAAGCTTGCGTGACGGCGTGTGGCTTCTCGGACATCATCCCCTGCAATACCTGGCTGAAACCGGAGGCCGGGGAAGTTGGCCTGGCTGTTCCATGGCGGACGTAAGTTGTCGATACGGCAGATGATCCATTGACGTTCATGGCATTTCCTCTTGGGTTCACTCAATACCCCAAGAGCAAATTGGATGCCAGGCGTCGCATGTAGACCGCCAGAGCCTGTAATAGCGCCAGGGCCGGTCTTGTCAGGCTGTATAAATCGGGAAAGATACAGTGGAATGCAGTCGGCAAGTTTATGCCTGTTGCGGAAGTGGCTTGCCGGAAAGAGGTATTGAAGACGATAAGTGGTTCGGGTAGTTTTCTTTTTTGTTTGTAGGATATTTCTTTATTTGGTCTTTTAAGTGGTCTGTTTAATAAAGTAGAGCAAGGGCTGCACGCCCTTGCTCCGTATCACATTCAACCCCGCACGCCCGCCACTTCTTGCGCGCCTCGCTCGCGCACCCAGAACAGCGTCGCCCCGGCCACCGCCGCCGGCATCATGAAAATATTGACGAAGGGCACCAGCAGTGCGGCATACACGCAACCGCCGAAGCTCAGGCTGGCCCAGCGTTTGGCGCGCAGCCAAGCGAGCATGTCCTGCCAGCTCATCTTGTGGTTGTCGGCCGGGTAGTCGATGTACTGGATCGCCATCATCCACACCCCGAACAACAGCCAGAGCGGCGCGGCGATGATATTGACCACCGGGATGAACGACAGGATGAACAGGGCGATCATCCGCGGCAGCATGTAGCCCAGCTTGCGCAGTTCACGCGACAGGGTGCGCGGGATCATGGCCAGCAGTTCGGCCCAACTGAACGGTGGCGAGTCGTCGATGCCGCGCACCACCGCTTCGACTTTCTCGGACAGAAAACCATTGAACGGCGCGGCAATAATGTTGGCCAGCATCGTGAAGGTGAAGAACACCATCAGCAGCACCAGCACCACGAACAGCGGCCAGAGGATATAGCTGAGAAAGCTCAGCCAGTGCGGCAGGGTCGGCATGAAGGTGTCGACCCACATACTGAACTGGTGCAGCGACAGATAGACCAGGCCGCTGAACAGCAGCAGGTTGATGCTCAGGGGCAACAGCACGAACAGGCGCAGGCCCGGACGCATGATCAATTGCAAGCCTTGAACCAGGTATTGCGGGCCGGTGAGGGCAGGTGCGGGCATTATGCTCTCCGAAAGGTGCAGACCGTTTGACCTTACCGGCTTTGGCAGTGCGGTAAAAGGGGCACACACATGACCCTGACCACTCGTTGATAGCCATTCGCGATTGCTGCGCGCCTGGCGTAAAATGATGCCTCGGCGTTTTGTGCATAGGCGAAGTCTATGAGGTGGATTGTGAAACGAAATTTCCTTAATCTTCGCCACCCCGATAGGCTAGCGATCACTTTCCTCACCTAGCCTTCCCACTTCTGATTTGGAGCCCATCATGAGCGTACTGGTCAATAAGCAAGCCCCTGATTTCGATGCCGCCGCTGTTCTGGGTGACGGTTCGATCGTCGACAGCTTTACCCTGTCTTCGCTGCGCGGTAAATACGTCGTGCTGTTCTTCTGGCCGCTGGACTTCACCTTTGTCTGCCCGTCGGAAATCATTGCCCACAACAACCGCATCGCCAAGTTCCGCGAGCTGGGTGTTGAAGTGGTCGGCGTGTCCATCGACTCGCAGTTCACCCATCACGCCTGGCGCAGCACGCCGGTCGAGAAGGGCGGCATCGGCGAAGTCGAGTTCACCATGGTTGCCGACGTCAAGCACGAGATCACTCGCGCCTATGGCATCGAGCACGACGCCGGCGTGGCCCTGCGTGCCTCGTTCCTGATCGACAAGGCCGGTGTGGTTCAGCACCAGGTGGTCAACAACCTGCCACTGGGCCGTGATGTCGACGAGATGGTCCGTCTGGTCGAAGCGCTGCAGTTCACCGAAGAACACGGCGAAGTCTGCCCTGCCGGCTGGCGTCCGGGCCAGAAAGGTATGAAGGCCGACGCCCAGGGCGTCGCCGACTACCTGGCCTCCAACGCCACCGCCTTGTAAGGCCTGCGGCTGCGGTAACGACCGCAGCCGCCCCATTTTGCGATCCGCGCACAGGCTGCGCGGGTCCATCCCGCTAAACCGTTGCGACGTCGGCGTAAATGGCCGGTCGCCAGGAGTGTGTCATGTCTGATGTACGTCATTCCCGAGTGATTATTCTCGGCTCCGGCCCTGCCGGCTACAGTGCGGCGGTCTACGCTGCCCGTGCCAACCTCAAGCCGCTGCTGATTACCGGCATGCAGGCAGGCGGTCAATTGACCACCACCACCGAAGTCGACAACTGGCCGGGCGACCCCCATGGCCTGACCGGTCCTGCCCTGATGGAGCGCATGCGCGAGCACGCCGAGCGTTTCGAGACTGAAATCGTCTTCGACCACATCAACTCCGTGGACCTGGCCGGCAAGCCGTTCAGCCTCAAGGGCGACAGCGCGACCTACACCTGTGACGCGCTGATCATCGCCACCGGTGCCAGCGCCCGTTACCTGGGCCTGCCGTCGGAAGAGGCGTTCATGGGCAAGGGCGTTTCGGCGTGCGCTACCTGTGACGGTTTCTTCTACCGCAACAAGCCGGTCGCCGTGGTCGGTGGTGGCAACACTGCCGTCGAAGAGGCGCTGTACCTGGCCAACATCGCCAGCAAGGTGACCCTGGTGCACCGTCGCGAGACCTTCCGCGCCGAGAAGATCCTGATCGACAAGCTGCATGCCCGTGTGGCCGAAGGCAAGATCGAACTCAAGCTCAACGCCACGCTCGATGAAGTGCTGGGCGACAACATGGGCGTGACCGGCGCGCGCCTGAAGAACAACGATGGCAGCAGCGACGAGCTGAAAGTCGACGGCGTGTTCATCGCCATCGGCCATACGCCGAACACCACGCTGTTCGAAGGCCAACTGGCGCTCAAGGACGGCTACATGGTCGTGCAGGGTGGCCGTGAAGGCAACGCCACTGCCACCAGCGTGGACGGTGTGTTCGCTGCCGGCGACGTGGCCGACCACGTCTACCGCCAGGCCATCACCTCGGCCGGTGCCGGTTGCATGGCGGCCCTGGATGTCGAGCGTTACCTGGACGGCCTGGCCAACGCCTCGTTCTGATAGCGTTCCATGCCCAACAAAAAACCGGCCTCGGCCGGTTTTTTGTTGGGTCAGGCTTGGCGTTTACACGCGCACCAGCGGCTCAGCCTCGAATTTCACGCCGGCCAGGCCATGCTTGATCAAGGCACGAATGTTGGCGTGGTCATGGCCTTCAGGCGTGGCCTGAACCGAGCGGTAGTGCTCGCCGAAGGCCAGCAGCGCTTCTTCATCGCTCAGGCCTTCAAGCAGGGCCAGGCCCAGGGTCTTGCACGAGCCTTCGTTCTGGCCGGCGGCGTTGTCCACCTCACCGTTGCGAAAGGCTTGCGGTTGGTACGCATACCCTTGGGCAATGAACGCCAGGGTGTCGGCAAAGGCGTGTTGGCCACTGCGCAGGCTGTCGCGCAGGGTGGTCAGGTCAGTCATGCTTGGGTTCCTTGAAGGCGGCCAGTTGTTCGGCGCTGGCTTCTTTCTGGTAGAGCGATTTCCACTCGTTGTAGGGCATGCCGTAGACAACTTCGCGGGCGTCGTCGAGGCTGACGTCGACATGGCGCTCGTCGGCGGCGGCCTTGTACCACTTCGACAGGCAATTGCGGCAGAAGCCGGACAGGTTCATCAGGTCGATGTTCTGCACGTCCTTGCGGCTGTCCAGATGGGCAACCAGTCGGCGAAAAGCGGCAGCTTCAAGTTCCAGGCGTTGTTGGTCGGTCATCTCAAATGCTCGCTCGATGCGTTGGGGCTTGCCATGATAAAGCGGTTCAACGCTGGGCGGCGAGGGTGATCGACACCGACTCGGCGAAGCGCAAGGCATGCGGCTTGTCGACTTCGACCTCGGCGTAGGTCACCGCCGTGTGGCTCATGACCAGGTCGAGCACTTCCTGGGTCAGGCGTTCCAGCAGCGCGAAGCGATTGCCTTCGACATGCTGGATGATGGCCTTGGTGATGGTGCGGTAGTTCAGGGCGTGATCGATGTCGTTATCGCGCACCGCCTCCTGGGCGGCATAGCAGATCGTCAGGTTGATCAGTACATCCTGCTTGTTGAGGATCTCGTCTTCATTGATGCCGATAAACGTGCGCAGGCGCAGGTCCTTGACCCGAATGCGCGCAGTACCTGGTTCAAGCTTGGCCATTAACCCTTGCTCCGTCCGATCAGTTGCAGAAATTCCATGCGCGTGGTGCTCGATTCACGGAACGCGCCCAGCATCACCGAGGTGTTCATGGTCGAATTCTGCTTTTCGACACCGCGCATCATCATGCACATGTGCTTGGCTTCGATGACCACCGCCACGCCGGCGGCCTGGGTCACGCCCTGGATGGCCTCGGCGATCTGCCGGGTCAGGTTCTCCTGGATCTGCAGGCGGCGGGCAAACATGTCGACCACCCTGGCGATCTTCGACAGCCCCAGCACCTTGCCGGTCGGAATATAGGCCACATGCGCCTTGCCAATGAACGGCAACAGGTGATGCTCGCACAGCGAATACAATTCGATGTCCTGGACGATCACCATCTCGTCGCTGTCGGAGGAGAACAGGGCGCCGTTGACGATTTCATCAAGGCTCTGCTTATAGCCGTGACACAGGTATTGCATGGCCTTGGCAGCGCGCTTGGGGGTATCCAGCAGACCTTCGCGTTCTGGATCTTCACCCAGACCCACGAGAATGTCTCGGTATTGCTGTGGCAGGGATTCGCTCATTATCGGGATCCTCGGGGGTGGCCTACTTGAGATGCCGTCCACCGTTTACGGTCAGGGTTGTGCCGGTCACATAAGGTGTGTCGAGCAGGTAGCGCAGGCTCTGGTAGATCACCTCGGCACCGGGCTCGATCCCCAGTGCCGACTTGGCCAGGGTCTTGGCGCGGTACGCCGCGTCGTCGTCGGGTTGGAACATCAGCAGGGCCGGGGCGATGCCATTGACCTTGATGCGCGGCGCCAGGCGCGCAGCGAACGACAGGGTCAGGCTTTCCAGGCCGGCCTTGCTGGCGCAATAGGCGGTGTGTTTGCTGCTGCCCTTGCGGATCACGTCATCGCTGATATGCACGATGTCGGCAACCTGGCTGCGTTGCAGCAGTTCGGCACCGTGCAGGTTGATCAAATAGGGCGCCAGCATGTGGATACTGAACATCCGGGTAAAGACTTCTGCTTCATGGCCCGGGGTCTCCGCCAACCATTCAGAGGCGTTGTGCACGATGGCGCGCAGGCAGTCAGTGTGCGCTTTCAACTGGTCGATGAATGCCATGATCCCGGCTTCGCTGGCAAAGTCGGCAGGCAGGGCGATAGCGCCCGCCGCGCGCAGTTGTTCAACGCCAGGGCGCAGGGTGCGGTAACTGATGATCACCGGCTGGCCTTCTTCGAGCAGGCGCTGCGCACAGTGCAGGCCGACGCGCTGGCTGGCGCCGGTGATCAGGATCGGTGCAGGGCTGGAGGCCATCGACAGTTCACGAATTCAATCAGGCGGGAAAATGGGAACAGCTTCCTGATACGTGCAGGAAGTCGGCAATCAGTGGCAAAGTTATACCAATGCCGAACGCTGTACAACCTTGGCACCGCGTGTCGAGCGAGGGGCCGAGATCTGTTGCCGGTATCGGATCCGATACCGGCCAGATGAGCGCTGTCAGTGTGGAGAGGCCGATTCGGTGCGATTACGCGGCAGAGAGGGCGTGGCGTTCAGCCAGGGTGCCAGCAGGCGGGTCGACAGCGGGATGAACAGGTACACCATCAACGGGGTGAGAATCAGCGTACTGAACATGATGCGGGGCATCAGCTCCAGTTGGCTGAGGAGCGGCCCCAGGATGAAATTGAACAGCAGCGACACCGGAAAGAACGCCAGCCAGATGGCCACCGCCTGTTTCCAGCGTGGCGGACGTGAACCGGCCGCGCCAAACCAGCCGGCAATGCCGCTGGCACGATGCTCCGAAGGTTGGTCGAACAGGCCATTGCCACGCACCAACCAGGCGCGTCGTGAAGCCGAATGCTCCCAGGCGTGCAAGGTGTGCGCATCGGCAAAGCGGAAAATCATCTGGAATTCGTTATCGCCAGGCGGTGGGGCCAATACACCCGAGCCCAGATAACCGGGAAAGTCGGTGGCCAGGCGTTCGCCTTCATGCAGCCAGGCAAGGAGTTCCTGATAGCGGCCGTGGGCAACACGGCGGGCCACCAGCAAGGTGACGGGAGCGGTAGACATTGTGTATCTCCATGGCGGTATGAGGCTCCCGGGTAGGGAACTCATCAGGCACGGCGCCGGGGTGGTGGCAACGTGTCAGCTTCAGACAGGAAGCAAGCAAGGATTATTCCTGAAATCCTGCAACAAACCATGAAAATTTAAATGCCCGGCCAGAAACGGCCTGTATCAACCCACCAGCGTATGCACGGCCGGGTGCAGCCGGCGATGTTCGCCCAGCATGTACTGGCGCAGGCGCTCGCTGTCTTCGGGGTATTTTTCACTGAGGTGATAGGCCGCCATGCCTTTTTCGGTCATGCGTTCAAGGCGCCCGCGCATGGCGATGGGTGGATGGCCTGCCGGATTAAACCAGGCCGAGAAGTGCCGTGGCGGGTTGCCCTTGCGGCGGTACTCGATCAGGACGCCCTTGAACGACACCTCATGCACCCACAGGGCGGTCAGCACACCCTCGTCGGTTTCCAGCGGAATCGGCGTGGGCAGCACCAGGCGCCAGGGACGAATCTGCGGGCCTTCTTCATAGATGCTGGGCGTGCCGACCTGCAAACGCTGGGCGTGAAACTCATCCTCCACCATTTGCAGTGGAAAGCTGATTTTCTGATTGTTGAACCGGGCCTGGATCGTCACCTGTTCACTGGCCGCCAGCCGGGCCAGCAGGTCCTGGATCTGGATGCCGCCGTTGACGACCAGGTTGCGTGTCGAATCGCGCACGTTCAACTGGGGGTTACGCTGCATGCCCAGAATGAAATCCAGTTCGTCCTGGGTCAGAATTGTTTCAGGCTGCATGATGAAACCCGGATCGATCCGTAAGATGGGAAAGAGACCACGAAATGACGATCATGTTAGAACCGTTGGTCATTTTGTCACGGCGATTTTTCAAGACATGCGCTTCGGCCCAGGGGGGATCGATGTACAGGCATGTGCACCGCTGCCGTGGCGGATCATCCTGTTGCACGAGCCGGTCAGGCGAATGGTGCATAATATGCCTCAATTTTTAGCCTGGCACGGGAATCCTCAATGAAAATCGCCATCCTTTCCGGCACTGTCTTTGGCTCGGCAGAAGATGTCGCCCGGCATGCCGGCGCGCTGCTGCGCAAGGCCGGTCACGACGTGTTATTCAACACGCGCCTGACCCAGGCCGAGCTGCTGGCTTTCGAGCCCCAGGCGTTGCTGGCGGTGACGTCGACCACCGGCATGGGCGAGCTGCCCGATAATCTGCAGCCGCTGTACTACCAGTTGCGCGACACCCTGCCGGCCGCGCTGCGCGGTTTGCCCGGCGGCGTGATCGCCCTGGGCGACTCCAGTTACGACGACACTTTCTGCGGCGGCGGCGCGCTGATGCGCGAACTGTTCGGCGAACTCGGCATAAACGAAGTGCAGGCCATGCTGCGCCTGGACGCCAGCGAGAGCGTCACCCCGGACACCGACGCCGAGCCCTGGCTGGCCGGGTTCATCGCCGCGCTCGGCTGAGGCTGACCGAATCAGGGCCTGCGCACCCGGCCCTGGGTTTTCATTTTCATGAACAGGTAGTCGAACAGGGTGAGCAGGCGGGGCCTGGCGGGTTTGCCGCCGATCAGGCCTTCGAAGGGGTTGCTGGAGGCTTTTGGTTCGGTCGTATTTTCGGGTGTTTTCTCGATCTGTTCCGGGATACCGGTGACAGGGTTCATGACATAGCCTGCGGCTTTGCCGGTGGCGGTAATCGTCCAGACGCCTTGCCGGTTAATGAGCACAGGCTCCTCACGTGGCTGAAGCCTTATCGTCTCGCAAGCGTGGACGATCTTGTCTGTGACTTTGGGGTCTCGGGTATAGGTTTTGAAGCGCGTGTCGAGCGCGTAGTCTTCGCCAGTGTCGGCGGAGAATTTCATTACCATGGCTTCAAGAAAGCCGGGGTCACCGCTATAGCTGTAGGGACGAAAGCCCGGATCAAGAGCGAAGCGCACAAATCCCTTGTCCAACAACGTGCTGTTAATCGCCGTGCCGCCCAATACGCGCTGGGCAGTGGTGGCATGGGCTGCGGTGAAGGTAACGCTTAATTGTCGGCCCTCACCATCGTACCTGTGACCATCATTCATGTTACGCAGAACACTGCCATTGTCATGCCTGCGATAAACAGCAATATCCCTGGCCAGGTCGTCGACATACCTTAAGTCTGCACCTTGTACCTGAGCGTAAGCGTATACATGAGAAATCAGACGACGATCCAGTAAGGTAAGAAAATCGACGTCCGGATGACTGATGTTTTCCAGAAGATAACCGTCCGCCTTATCGCGCACCGGACCTTCGTGTGCGTCGTACAGACGTGAGACCAAGAGGTCATGGCCCGCCTGATTCATGTCATCTGTAAGAAGGCTTGTTCGATGCGGGGTGTTCGCTATCTGGAGCGCCTGCCAGGCCGCCCGGCGTTCATTGACCGTAAAGGTATTGTTGGCATCAAAGGCAATCAGAGTCAGTTGATCCACTGGCATGGCTTTGAATGGGTTGCTGTCCAGACCATTACTGAAATCAGTGGCCTGTCTGGCACGGGCTAGCAAACCGATATCTTGAGTGGCAGGTTGCTCTGCGTCATGCCGGGCCTTGTTGGCTTGATAGCGGTCGCCTGTGAGTTGTTCCAGTAATGCAGCCCGCTCATCGAGGCTCAACGCTGTGTCACGGACGGCGGCGCGAGTAGAGGCCTTGCTCATTTGAAGTGCTGTGGCAGAGAGTGATTCTTGAGGGGCAGGAACGTTTTTTTCTGTGCCGGAAGGACTGGCGACAGGAGGACGTGTGACCTGTGAGAGACCAAGGGCAGGCAGAGTATTGCGGTTGGTAATAATCATGGATTTTTCATCCGCGTTATTGAATGCTTCCAGGAACCTGAAGGATTCATGTAGGCCCAAAGGCACTCCCATCTTGGTATGAGCAAGGAGTGCCCGGCGTCATTGATAAGCAATACGGAGCGAGATCATGTCGTTGCCAGCAGGGCTGATGGTTTGTCGATCCCCCTGAATTTTATGGATAATCTGGACAGTCGACTCATGGCCAAACCGTAATGAATTGAATTTGCTGGATGTTCCTGCTGCGCCCGGGAGTGCATCGTCACAGATTTTTACTTGGCCTCTTCCTTCCCCATAGGGGTAATAGCACACCTCTAGTTGTTCAGTAACGTTCGCGTAAGGGTAGCGTGTGGCGTTCCAGCTTAGCTGCTCAAGCTTCATAGGGGCAGCCGATAACGTTCTTGGCAAGTCTGCGAACTTCACCCGGAAATAAGAAGCTGCGCTGTCATGATTGACGAGTCGAATCGTTCTCGGCGCAGAGACTTTGTCGATAGTAATTTCCTGCCCATGGCTATAGGCAGATACCAGAATGAGTGCGGTGCAGAGTAAAGCTTTCATGATGTATTCCTTTTTTGTTTTTGGCTTTTTTCGCAAAGCGACGGGCCTGGTTTCAATCCATGACACTGATGTGTCTACGCATTGGAAAACTTTAAGCATACTCTTGGTGACTTTGCTGTAGGTCTTGAGCTGAAAGTTATGTAGGGTTATTCAAAGGGGCTTCTGGGCGTGAGCTACTGTTGTTATGTCGAAAAATTTCGATGCTGTACCTCTTTGTGTTAAAAAATCTTAAGGGCATTCGGTCAGGTTTGTTGTAGTCCCTACTCCGTAAGTGGTATGGGAATCTTCTGTTTGTTCATTGGTTTTGAACGGGTCATCATCGTAGCGCTTGGCTGATGCCGACTGAATCAAGGCCTGCGCACCCGGCCATGGGTTTTCATTTTCATGAACAGGTAGTCGAACAGGGTGAGCAGGCGGGGCCTGGCAGGTTTGCCGCCGATCAGTCCTTCGAAGGGGTTGCTGGGGATTTTGGGTTTGGCGGGTGTTTCGACGGCGCTTTCGATCTTTTCCGGAATGCCGGTCACTCGGTTCAATACATAGCCTTCAGCCTTGCCGGTGGCGGTGATTGTCCAGACGCCCTCTTTATTGATCAGCGCAGGCTCCCCTCGTGGCTGGAATCTTATTGTCTCGCAGGCGTGCACGATCTTGTCCTTGATTTTGGGGTCTCGGGTGTAAGTCTTGAAACGACTGTCAAGTACGTGCTCTTCGCCGTCTGTGCCGGAGAACTTGAGGATCATCTGCTCCAGAAAGCCCGGATCGCCCCCATTGTGGTAAGGCCAGATACTCGGGTCGAGGTTATAGCGTACAAACCCCTTGTCCAGCAGCGTGACGTTGATCGCAGCGCCTCCCAGCACGCGCTGGGCGATGGCAGCATTGGGGGCGGTAAAGCTGAAGCTCAATTGGCGACCCTGTTCATCATAGCTGTGCCCTCCATTGCTGTTGGCCAGGACACGCCCATCGTCATGCCGGCGATAGTCGGCAAGATCCCAGGCCAGATCATCCACGTACTTCAAGTGCGCACCTTGTTCCTGGGCATAGGCATACATGTGGGAAAGCAGGTAGCGATCCTGGCGTGTCAGAAAATCAACGTCGGGAACACTGATGGTTTCTCTGAGCAGGCCATGGGTCTTGTCGCGCTCGGGTCCTTCATGCCCGTAGAACAGGCGTGAGACCAGCACGTCATGGCCCTGCTGATGCTTGCGGGTCGTGAGATTTTCTCGAGGCAGCGTGTCGTTGGGCTCAAGGGCCTGCCAGGCCGCCCTGCGCTCGTTGACGGTAAAGGTGCTGCTGTCGTCATGGGCAATCAGCTTCAATTGATCCGGTGCCATGTTCTTGAACGGATTGACGGCCAGTCCGTTACTGAAGTCGGTGGCCTGCCTGGCACGGGCCAGCAGGCCACTGTCCTGTGTGTCAGGTTGCTCGGCATCATGCAGGGTCTTGCGGGATTGATAGGCCGCGCCTGTGAGTGGCCGTAATGTCGCAGTGATTCGCGAGTTCCGTTCATCAAGTGTTGCCGTCTTGTCACGTTCAGCCGCACGAACGGCGGCTTCGCTCAGTTGCTGAGCCGTAGCAGAGAAGTTTTCGGTGACCACGGGTGTTGTGGTGTGAGGCAGCAGGGATGTTTTCGCACTCGCGTCTGGCGGCAAAGAAGAAACGACAGGCAAGGTAGAGCCAGAGATGATAAGCATAGAGTTTCTTCATCCTTTAATTGGATCTTCAGGAAGACTGATCGAACAAGCAGAATGCCGCGATATCCAGGGCACTCCGATGGCTCGGGAGTGCCCTGGGTTATCAATAACTGAAACGGATGGTTATGCGGTCATTGCCGGCAGGACTGATCGTTTGTCGATCACCGCTCACGCTATGGATAACCTGCACGGCAGACTGATGACCAAAGCGTAATGAACGAAATTTATCCGACACGCCCGGAGCATTGAGCGCTACCTCTTCTTCGCAGGTGCTGGGCTTGCCGACGCCATCCCCATACGGGAAGTAGCAGATTTTGATCTTTTCAGTAATGTTGTAAGGGTAGTGAGTGGTTTTCCAGCTGATGTTTTCAACTTTCATGGGGGGCGACAGCGGCACCACTGGCAAGTCCGAGAATTTTACATGGAAGTAGGAGGCTGCATTGTCATGGTTGACGAGCCTGATGGTTCTGGGCGCAGAGGATTTTTCAAACGTGGACTCTCCCGCATAACTGCAAGCAGAAGCCAGAATGAGTGCGGTGCAAAGCAAGGTTTTCATGATCTATTCCTTTTTGTTCGGGATGGCCTTTTACGCGCAGCGTAAGGCCTGGGTTTCAAAAGGCGACACCAAGGTTCGGCGTAGTAAGAAACCTTTAAGCATGCCTGAAAGTTTTTTGTTGTAGGGGCTACGCTGAAAAGTGTGTAGGAATATTCTTTGCGGATGATAAGTGTGCGCTATTTGGCTTTTTAAGCGGCGTGGTGGGCTGTCTGGTCTCTATGCGAAGTGGGAGTAAGGGGCACCTCTAAAAACTACCTGCGTTGTCATCGCCTACGTTTTTAGAGGCACCCTAAGGCGGACAATTAATTGTTGTTCAGGGTGGGGTGTGTAGGTGTTTTCTTTTTGCTTTGTAGGTTTCGTATGGTTTTTGGTTTCGCCATTAATTAGTTCGAAGAATCTCCGATAGTCCTGATTGCCATCCGCGTATTCATCAGGAGTCATCACCATGTCAAAACCCCTCTGGGGCGATCTTCCGCCCGTGCTTATCAAATCATCCTCAGTCAAGAAAAGCCCCGTCATGCCCTCCAGCGGACAAGCTCTGCAAGTGCTCAGTGAAGTAGGCGAAAACGCCATTGCGCTCAATGCGCAGGCCATGGAAAAGCTGAACATGAAGCCCCTGTTCAAGGGTTTCAATCCCGAGCACATCACGCCCCGGGATCTCAGCCGGGCAGGGATGCTGTTGTACAAGTCCGGCTTCATCGACAATCTCACCGCCGATCTCATGAGCCGCACCGGCGCCGAGTTCGACCCGAGCGGCAAGGTCATCAATGCCGATGAGCCGATCAATGCACTGGAGTTTCTCGCCAACCAGATCGTGGTCATGAAAGAGAAGGGGTTATGGGGCGACGCGTATGCGCAGACATTAATGCCTGATTACGTGCGCGCTATCCATGTCATCCAGAACCTGCAGGTCTTCGCCCAGTCTGGCGACAGTTATGAAATGCAGAAGGCCAGGATGGCCCAGAGAAACGGCACCGCCTAGCGGGTGCCTCAGTGCAGCGCACGGCTGCCGGGTAACTGGCTCAGCCGGGCACTCAGCCGCAGGCGCTGCAACGGGTCGTCGCTCAGCAGCAGGGCGTGTTCGAGGTCGAAGCGTTCGGCCTGGGGACAGTCGAGGGTCTGGTACAGGCTGGCGCGGGCCATGTGGTCGCTGCTGGTGGCTTCGCCGAGTTCGACGATGCGGTTGGCGTCCTTGAGCGCCGAGAGAAAGTCGTCGTTGATCTGGTGCAGATGACGCAGGTTGCGCGACATGCGCTGCAGCAGGCTCAAGGGGCTGGCGCGCTGCATGTGTTCGACGCGCAAGGTCATGTCGGGGCCGTACTGGCGCACCAGCAGTTCACGGCAGTCCCTGGGGTACAGGCGCCGGCCGCTGCAGGGGTCCAGTACATGATCGGCGCCGGGCACGCGCAAGAGGAAATGGCCCGGAAAATTCACCCCCTCCATGGGAATGTCCAGGCGCCTGGCAAGTTCCATGGCCACCAGCGCCAGGCCCAGCGGCTGGCCGCGACGGCGCTGGACGATCTTGTGCAACAGGGCTGATTCGGGCCTGGGCGGGTTCCACTCATCCTGCTGAAAGCCCAGGCTGCTCAGTTCACGCAGCAATGGCTGGGCCAGTTCGGTGACCGGCAGCACGGGCAACCGGGCGTTGATCTGGCGGTGCAGCCGGTCCATGTCTTCATGGATGTGCGGTGGGCTGAAGCTGGAATCGTGCTCGGCACCGATCCATAGCGCGGCTTCGAATACAGCCATTGGCGTGCGTTGCGCACAGGCCAGGCATTGTTGACGTGGAGTCATGATTTCCCCCCGCTCTTTCCCTGTTCAAACCACTGTCAAGTCGACACGCTCATGTTGTAGCCCTCTGGCCGGGTTTCGTCCAGCGCTGGCCGTATCGGCATGTGTACAGCTCTGTTCAAGCCACATACACGTCAGCCAGGCCGGGCATATTTTTTGAACCCGGCTACGATTGACAGAAGGTCCATGGCCAATCTCGGGCGCACCTGGTGCTTATCCATGCCACGCGTTCGAGCCCTGGCAAAGAGTCCCTTGAATGTCGGCCAGCGCACCATTATCCGGTGCCGCCCGGCGGTTCCATGCAGCCACAAGCTGCGAACCATGAGATCACGCCCCCTGCGTGTCTGGAGTCGGTAATGCCCAATAACAACAATGAGCTTGCGTACACCCGCTACCTGGCCCCCGATGGCCGCCTTATCGGACCGCTGCCCGGCTGGGCCGATGATTTCAACCTGCTGACCCGGCTGTATCGGCACATGGTGCTGACCCGGCTGTTCGACCAGAAAACCGTCGCCCTGCAACGCACCGGCCGCATCGGCACCTTTGCCCCGACCCTGGGCCAGGAAGCGATTGGCGTGGCCATCGGCAGCCTGATGCAGGCCGAAGACGTGCTGGTGCCTTACTACCGCGACACCGCCGTGCAACTGATGCGCGGCGTGCGCATGGACGAGATCCTGCTTTATTGGGGCGGCGACGAGCGCGGCAGTGCCTACGCCGAGCCCGCGGCAGCGCAGGATTTCCCGCTGTGCGTGCCCATTGCGACCCAGGCCTTGCATGCCTGTGGCGTGGCCAGTGCCTTCAAGGTGCGCGGTGAGCACCGGGTGGCGGTCACCACCTGTGGCGACGGCGCGACCAGCAAGGGCGACTTTCTTGAAGCGCTCAACGTCGCCGGCGCCTGGCAGTTGCCAGTGGTGTTCGTGATCAACAACAACCAGTGGGCCATTTCCGTGCCGCGGCGCATCCAGTGCGGTGCCCCGACCCTGGCGCAGAAGGCCATCGGCGCCGGATTTCATGGCGAGCAGGTCGATGGCAACGACATCCTCGCGGTCTACGACCGCATGCGCATTGCCCTGGACCGGGCCCGCAAGGGCAAGGGGCCGGTGTTGCTCGAATGCCTGAGCTACCGGCTGGGCGACCACACCACCGCCGACGATGCGACCCGCTATCGCTCGGCCGAAGAAGTGCGCCAGGCCTGGCAGGAAGAGCCGATCAAACGCCTGCAAAGCTTCATGGCCAGCCAGGGCATCTGGGACGAGGGGCGCGAACAGGCGCTGATCGCCGAGTGCCAGGTCCAGGTGCAGGACGCCGTCAGTGCTTACGAAAGCCGCGCCCCCCAGCCACCCGAATCGGCCATGGACCATGTCTATGCCCAATGGCCGGCCGCCCTGGCCGAGCAGCGCGAGTGGTTCATGGAACGGGTCGCACGGCGTGAAGGGGGGCAGTCGCATGAACAATGACAAGATCACCTTGCTCGAAGCGGTCAATATGGCCTTGCACCGGGCCATGACCGAAGACGAAAACGTGGTGGTGCTGGGCGAGGATGTCGGGGTCAACGGCGGGGTGTTCCGGGCCACCCAGGGGTTGCGCGACAGTTTCGGCTTCAAGCGCGTGATCGACTCGCCGCTGGCCGAAACCATGCTTGGCGGCCTGGCGGTCGGCATGGCTGCCCAGGGCCTGAAACCGGTCATGGAAATCCAGTTCCTGGGCTTTATCTATGCGGCCATGGAGCATCTGGTGTCACACGCCAGCCGCTTGCGTAACCGCACCCGTGGCCGCCTGACCTGCCCGATGGTACTGCGTGCGCCGATGGGCGCCGGCATTCGCGCACCCGAGCATCACAGTGAAAGCACCGAAGCGTTGTTTGCCCATATCCCGGGCCTGCGCGTGGTCATTCCCTCATCGCCGGCCCGGGCCTATGGCCTGCTGCTGGCGTCCATCGACGACCCGGACCCGGTGATTTTCCTCGAGCCGACCCGGCTCTACCGCATGAACCCGCAACCGCTGCTCGACGATGGCAAGCGCCTGCCGCTGGACACCTGCTTCACCTTGCGTGAAGGCAGCGATATCACCCTGATCAGTTGGGGCGCCAGCGTGCACGAAACCCTGCAGGCGGCCCAGGCGCTGGCCGAGCGGGGCATTTCGGCAGAAGTCATCGACGTCGCCTGCATCAAGCCACTCGACCTCGACACCCTCGAGGCCTCGGTGCGCAAGACCGGGCGTTGCGTGATCGTCCACGAAGCGCCGCGCTCGTGCGGAGTGGGTGCCGAAATCGCCGCCAGCCTGTACGAGCGCGCCTTGCTCGACCTGCAGGCGCCGATCCAGCGCGTGACCGCCCCGGACATCCCGCCGCCGCTGTACCGGCTGGAGCAGCTGTACATGCCTGGCGTCGAAGACATTCTGCACGCCTGCGACACCGCGCTGGACTACGCCTGAACCCGAGGAGGTTGCGATGAAATTTTTCAAACTGCCCGACCTGGGCGAAGGCCTGCAAGAAGCTGAAGTGGTGCAATGGCACGTCAAGGCCGGCGACAGCGTCAAGGCCGACCAGTTGCTGGTGTCGGTCGAAACGGCCAAGGCCCTGGTCGATATTCCCGCGCCGTATGACGGGGTGGTGGCCAAGCTGTTCGGCAGCGACGGTGAAGTCCTGCATGTGGGCGAACCGTTGATTGCCTTCGAAGGCGAGGGCGACAACGGCACGGTGGTCGGCAAGCTCGAAGGCGGTGGCAGCCATGCAGACCAGTTCTTTGTGGGCGCGGCGCCCTCGACCCGCGAACACCTGGCCGCCCGTGCCACGCCTGCGGTGCGGCAACTGGCGCGCCAACTGGGGGTTGAACTCAATGGCCTGAGCGGCTCGGGCAGCGACGGGCTGATCACGCGCAGCGACGTGGAGGGTGCCGCCCAGGCCGAGCGTGATCGTTTTGGCGGCCAGAAGCTGCGCGGGGTGCGGCGCAGCATGGCCATCAACATGGCTCGCTCGCATGCCGAAGTGGTGCCGGTCACCCTGTTTGCCGATGCCGACCTGCACGCCTGGGGCCAGGCCCGCGACCCGCTGATCCGCATCGGCAAGGCCATGGCCGAGGCGTGCAAGGTCGAGCCGGTGCTCAACAGTTGGTTCGAAGGCAAGTCGCTGTCGATTCGTCAGCACGAAAAGCTGGACCTGGGCATTGCCGTGGACACGCCCGACGGCTTGTTCGTGCCGGTGCTACGCGACGTGGGCAATCGCAGTGCGCAGGACCTCAAGGACGGCCTGAACCGGTTGCGCAACGATGTAAAGGCCCGCTCCATTCCACCGCAAGAGATGATGGGCGCGACCATTACCCTGTCTAACTTCGGCACGTTGTTCGGGCGTTATGCCAATCCGGTGGTGGTGCCGCCGCAAGTGGCGATTCTCGGTGCCGGTGGCATTCGTGACGAGCCGGTGGCGGTCAACGGCGAAGTGGTGATTCATCCCATCCTGCCGTTGTCCCTGACCTTCGATCACCGGGCGGTGCCCGGCGGCGAGGCGGCGCGCTTCTTCAAGGCACTGGTGCAGGCCTTGGAACAACCCGAGTAAAGACGGGCGAGGTGCAGCTGTCGGATGTGCAGGTTCGACAGCTGCGCGGGTCACGCCACCCACCACGGCGGATTCGTCCAGTTTTGGCAACAGACCTGGACAGAATCCGGCGTTTTTCAGCGCGCCTGTTTTCTCTACGCTCACCCGTCTGAACAATGCGACGCCTTACCTAGTGTCGCTCAAGACCATTGAAAGGGTGAAGCCTGTGCAAAATCCGCCTGCTCGACTGCCTGAACCGCTGCACATCAACTACCTGTTCGATCCGCTGTGCGGCTGGTGCTACGGCGCCTCTCCGGTGCTTGAGCAACTTGTCGGCCTGCCGGGCTTGACGGTCGAATTCTGCCCGACAGGCCTGTTTGCCGACCGGCAGTCACGCGAGATGAATGCAGGCTTTGCCGACTATGCCTGGTCGAACGATCAGCGCATTGCCCGGCTGACCGGGCAGCGTTTTACCGAGGCGTATCGGAGCCAGGTGCTGGCCGATCACGCCACGCGGTTCGACTCGGGGCCTGCAACACGGGCATTGACCGCCGTGGCGGTTACGGCTCCGGCGTTTGAATATGCGGCCTTGAACGCCATCCAGCAGGCGCGTTATGTCGACGGGCTGGATATCACCCAGGAGAAGGTACTGGTTCAGGTGCTCAATGAGCTGGGGCTGATGCAGGCGGCCGACCTGTTGTGCACGCAGGCCGATACGCTGTTGACGCTCAACGCGGCACGCCTGGCGAAGGGCCGCTCGATCATGACCACGCTGGGCATCAATGGTGTGCCGGCACTGGTGGTCGGCCAGGGCGAAAACCTGCGTGCGGTGGACACCAGCGGGCTGTTTACCCGCCTGGAGGCCGTGCTGGAGACCCTGGCTGTGAGCAGTGGAGCGGCAGGGTCCGCACTTATCAGACACACCGTATGATCGGCCTGGAATCACCCCCATAGGCGCGACCAGCGGTCGCGAATGCAATCTTTCAGGCCCTGACGATTTTGCATGAACCGGCCCTTTCGCGACCGCTAGTCGCGCCTGCAGCCTCAGCGTCAAGCGTCGCGAAATTGTCACTCGGCTTTGGCAGCATTGATCAGCTCGTTCAAGGCATCGGGCTGGCTCTTGAATGCACGGGCGAAGACATCGCGGTTCTTGGCCATGTAGATCCCGGCCTCTTCAAGCTGCTCTTCGCTTAACGAAGGTATGGCGTTTTTCAGGACTGATCCAAGCAACTCGGCGAGTTCCAGCATCTTGTCATGACGGTCAGCTTCGGCTTTATCCATGAACAAACGCTCCAGATCTCGGCTGCTGCGGTATACCACTTCGACGGCCATTCACCACCTCACAAGCCTTCCAGATGAAATTACGATAACTGTGTTTTTATACAGTGCCGAGCATACGCCATTCTGCCCCTCCATGCATAGTGGCTCATGAGGTTCTTTTCAGTGGCGAGGGTGCCCTTGCGACAACTGGCCGCGCCTGCGGCACTGGATCTGGCCTTGATCCTGCTTTACAAACCCCGCACGAATCAGGGTCTTGAGGAAACAGAACATGAAGTGGGCAAACAACAGCCGCAAGCGCATGCACGATGGCGCCAATTCCATCGGGAACCTGCTGGTCGAGGGGTTTCACTATATGGGGCTGTTCGCCATTGGCGGGGTCACCGCCTGGGCCTCGGTCATGGCCTTCATGGAGATGCTCGACAAGGGGCATGCCAGTATTGATGACATCCTGCTGCTGTTCATCTACCTGGAGCTGGGGGCGATGGTGGGGATCTATTTCAAGACCAACCACCTCCCGATCCGCTTTTTGCTGTACATCGCCATCACCGCGCTGACCCGCTACCTGATCGGTGATGTCTCGCACCACAAGGCACCGGAAGTGGGCCTGCTGTACATGTGCGGCGGGATCTTCCTGCTGGCGCTGTCAGTCGTGGCGGTGCGCTATGCCTCGTACAAGTTTCCGTCCAGCAAGGCGATCGACTCGACCGGCGAGTACGTCGGCGATAACGTCTCGGAAAAATGAGGGCGGGGTGAGTCACTGCGCCAGATAACAAAATGCCCCGTCATTGTGCGGGGCATTTTTGTCTGTGCGGCGTGTTCAGTCAGAGACCGGCCGCCAGGTTGGGGCGGCTGCGCAGCCACTGGTGCGGCGTGGCGGGGACGGTCAACTGTTTGATCCGGTCACTATCGGTCATGGCCGCCAGGATGCTCACGGCACTGTGCCCTTGCTCGATGGCAATGCCGAACTGCACGCTCTCGATCAGGCGGCGCAGGCGCTTGGGCTCATTGCGCTGCTCGGGGCTGATCAGCCGTTTGGCGACCACGCCGGCATCGTTGGACAACGTCAGCATGATGCTGCCGTCCAGTCCTTGAATACTGAGGTTCACCCGGTAGTCGGGGTGAAAGGTGTCAGTGATCATCTGAAAAGGATTGTCCGGGTTGTCCATGGTTGATACCTGCTCATGAGTTCTGCATAACGTAGGTTCTGCATAAGTTGACCGGGTACTGCTCCCTTTGGTTCTCGATGGCAGATAAGCGGTCACGGATGGATCGGGTTCGATACAGCGTAGTCGTCCGGCTCGTGTTGCGGTGGTACATCCGCGACGGTTGTGGCGTCAGGGGCGACGTCAGGGTTCATGCACGCTTCAGGCCATAGCTGACTTTACAAACACCCGGACACAAAAAAGCGGGCCATCAAGGCCCGCTTTTGTCAGTACTCGGGGATGCAGATCAAACCAGGCGTGCGACTTCCTGCTCCTGCTCTTTTTCCAGAAATTCTTCTTCCAGCAGCGCATCGGCGCTCTCGACCTGGATGTCATCGGCCGGGGTCAGCGCGACATTGCGTTGCTTGTCGCGCAGCTTGCCGACCAGGTGCTCCAGGGCGTGGTCCATCTTGACTGCTGCGCCGTCGATGGCCAGTTCAAGCGTGTCAGCCTTGTGGGTCACCGAGATCGGCTGGTGGCCTTTGGGGCGGGCTTCAAGCTGGCAACGAATATCGTTCGGGCCGGTTTTGTCGCCGTTTTCGTCGCGCAGATAGACTTCAACGCGGGTCAGGTAATCGTCATAACGTTCGAGCGTGCTTTCAAGGGTACTACGAACCCAATTCTCCAGTCGGATGCTGCTTTCGATGTGGTTATCGCTGTTGACCTGGATTTGCATAATTAATCCTTACTAAGGCTTGGCTCGTTCGAGGGAAGACGCAGGGCTCCTGAGCAGCCCAGGCGTTTATTTCCCCTCTCGATTACAGTGTTGGCGCTAAACGATTGATATTTCAAGCCCCCTCATGGAAGAAATATTTCGCAGTAAAAATTTAACATCCTCATTCGTAGGAGCCGCTCCAGCCGCGAAAATCGGTGAAAAAGCCTGTTTCGCGGCTAAAGCCGCTCCTACGGTGGCGAATGGCATGCATCAAAATGCCACAGAGGTCTGCACGTAAATGGTGCGTGGCTCGCCCACATATTTACCTTTGTTGTTGTCATCGAACGAGCGGGTGAAGTATTCGCGGTTAAACATGTTCTTCACCCCGACCGCCACATTCAGGTCCGACAGCTGCGGGCCGAAATCGTAGGCGGCACGTGTGCCGACGACCATGTAGCCCGGAATCTTGCCGGTGCTGCCGTCGGCGCTCTCAGTGCGGGTGTTGGCATTGTCGGCGAACTGAGCGCTCTGGAAGGCGCTGTCGAGGTTGAGCTTCCAGGGTCCTTCGGTGTAGCTCACGCCCAGCGTGCCCTTGTGGCGGGACGAGAAGGGCACGCGGTTGCCCTTGTTTGGACCGTCTTCGCGAATGGTCGCATCGACAAAGGCATAGCTGGCGTACACATCGAAGCCGGTCAAGACCGGGCTCAGGCCGTCCAGGGCGTAGTTGATGCTGGTCTCGACGCCCTGGTGCCGGGTTTCGCCGCGGGCAATCACGCTGTCATTGGTCTGATTGCTTTCGTACTGATTGTCGAAGTTGATCAGGAACACGCCGATTTCGGCGCGCAGGCCGCCATTGTCGTAGCGCGTGCCCAGTTCCCAGGTGCGGGCCTTCTCGGGTTTGACTTCGCCGCCGCTGACCCGGTTGGGCATCTGGCTGTACTGCACGCTGCCGAACGAGCCTTCGGTGTTGGCGTACAGGTTCCAGCTGTCGGTCAGGTGATACAGCACGTTGAGCGCCGGCAGGGCGGTGGTGTAGTCGCCCTGGTACTTGACGTCGGTCAGGTTGTTGTTCTGCGCGGTGTCGATCATCTCGTAGCGAACGCCCGGGGTGATGGTCCACTGGCCGATGTCGATGCGGTCGTCGATATAGAACGCATGGGCCTCGGTGGCGCCACGGGTGTCGCGGTCGTTGCGGCTGGCCGTGGTCGGCAAGTCGCCGGTGACTGGCTCGCGAAAGCGCAGTTCATGACCTGCTTCATTGATGTAGCGGTAGCCCACGCCGACTTCGTGCCAGCTTTCACCTAGCGCAAACCCCTGCGAGAAGCGGGTTTCCAGGCCGCGTACCCAGTATTCGCGTGGCGACAGCGACACGAACGACGCCTGGTCCAGGTAACCGCTGCGCAGGGTCTTGGTGAAGAAGGTGTTGGCGGTGAACACCCGGGCGTCCTGTTCGTAGCGGTAACCGAAGTTCACCAGCGTACGCCGGCCCCAGAACTTGTCTTTCGGGCGCGTGGACTGGTACGGGTCTTCCTTGTAGGCGGCCACGCTCAGGCCGCCGGGCATGTCGGCTTCGCCCTCGTAATACTGGGCCATGGCATTGAGGCTGTTGGCCTCGTCGATCTGGTATTTGCCCTTGAGAATCAAATCGTCGATCTGCGTGTCGCTGTGCTCGCGCCAGTCACCACCGCGCACGCCGGAGTACAGGATAGCGCCGCCCAGACCGTTGTCGGCGGTGCCGCCGGCCAGCAGGTTGCCGGTGCTCTTGAAGCCGTCCTGGCTGGACGACGGGCTGACCTGGGTCTGCACGCTGCCCTTGACGGTCGGCTCATCGGGGATGGCGCGGGTCACGAAGTTGACCACGCCGCCGACGTTCTGCGGGCCGTAGCGCACCGCGCCACCGCCGCGCACCACATCCACCGCGTCCATGTTGCCCAGGCTGAGCGGCGCCAGCGACAACTGCGGCTGGCCGTAGGGGGCGAAGGGCACCGGGATGCCATCCATCAGCACCGTGGAGCGCGACGCCAGGCGCGGGTTGAGACCACGGATGCCGAAATTCAGCGCCATGTCATGGCTGCCGGTGCCGTTATTTTCCGGGGCGTTGACGCCTGGAATACGATTGAGCACGTCGCGCGCACTGCTGGCGCCTGAGCGCTCGAATTCTTCACGGCGGATCACATCACGGGCGCCGGGGTGTTCAAAAACGTTGTCCTGCTTGGCCTCGCCCAGCCAGTCACCGACGATGCTCGAAGCGCCCAGCTCGATCGGTGCGCTGACCGCCGTGCTGGCGACCGGCTGCAGGGTGAAGCCTTCCTGGCCATCGGCGCGGGCCTGCAGGCCGGTGCCTTCCAGCAGCGCCGCCAGGCCTTGCTCGGGGGTGTACTGGCCTTGCAGGCCGCGGCTGCGCAAGCCCTGGGTCAGTTGCGAGCCATAGGAAATCAGCACGCCCGACTCGCGCCCGAACTGGTTCAGCGCCGCTTCCAGCTCGCTGGGGGCAATCTGGTACGCCTTGGCCGGCTGGGCATCGGCCTGCGCCAGTGGCAGGCCGGCCAGCGACAGGCCGCCGGCAAAGATGACATGGCGCAGGGTGCGGACCAACGGCGACAGGTGAAGAGGGCGAGCAGACATTCGGGCGTCCTTTGACGTAAGGGGAGAGGTGCTTTTCCTGTCTGTCACGCGAGCGAGGCAAAACGGCTCAGTGAATATGAAAAATGTTTACTGTCCGCCGGTGGTTGCTGCCAGGGCACCCAGTCATTACCGTGAAGGCCGTTGCCCTGTGCACATCAAACCCCGAGGACGCATGCCCCGTATCGAACGCCTGACCTTGTCCAATGGCCTGAACCTGGTGCTCTGCCATACACCGTGTTTGACCCGCAGTGCAGCGGCGCTGCGGGTGGTGGCGGGCAGTCATGATGCACCACCGGCCTGGCCTGGGCTGGCGCATTTTCTCGAGCATCTGCTGTTTCTCGGCACCGAGCGATTCAGTCGCGAGGACGGTTTGATGGCCTTTGTGCAGCGCCACGGCGGGCAGCTCAACGCCAGCACCCGCGAGCGCGCCACCGACTATTTCTTTGAGCTGGCGCCTGCCGTGTTCGAGCCGGGCCTTGAGCGCTTGTGCGACATGCTCGCCCACCCGCGGCTGGCCGTGGCCGAGCAGTGGCGCGAACGCGAAGTGCTGCATGCCGAGTTCATCGCCTGGGCACGCGACGCCGAGTCACGTCATCAGCATCACCTGCTGCAACCGCTCAACCCGGCTCACCCGCTGCGCGGCTTTCATGCCGGTAACCGCTACAGCCTGCCGGTGCCGAACCCGGCCTTCCAGCGCGACCTGTGGGCTTTTCATCGGCAGTTCTATCAAGGCGCGCAGATGACCCTGTGCCTGAGCGGCCCGCAGTCATTGGCAACGCTGCGCCGGCTGGGCGAGCGCTACGGTGCGCTGTTCGCCACCGGTACGCGCGGCCTGCAACGGCCAGCGCCGCCATTGCTCGGCCACACCTCAGTGCCGTGTTCGCCGCCGGACCCGCAACGCCTGCACCTGCTGTTTGCCTGCGAAGACCTGCCCGTTGGCAGCGATGAAGCGGTGGCGTTTCTCTGCCATTGGTTGCACGGCATCGAAGGCTTCAAGGCCACGGCACGCTATCACTTCCAGGGCCAGTTACTGCTGGAGATCGAATGCCACCCGGCGAGCGCTGATACCGCCGCGCGCTTTTTCGATTGGCTGAGATTTTTTGCCGGGCACTGGCCGCAGTGGGTCGAACAATATCGCCTGCTGCATCAGCGCCAGTGGCAGACCGGCAGTGTCCTGACCCTGGCCCGGCACTTGAGCGAACGCCAGCCGGCTGACTTGAGCGAGCCCGGCCAACAAGCCTTGCGCGTACTGCTCGGAAAACTGAGCCCTGATGTGCTGTTATGGCCCGTGCCGCTGGTAACGGTGCCCGCCATCGACTGGCCTCTGCCGCTCGCCAATCCGTTTCTGCAGATTCCGATCACCGACAACCGCGCTGTCAGCCTCTACCTGCACTGGCGCTTGTCCGGCGCGCACCCGGCGCTGTGGCGCAGGCTCGACGCCGGTCTTGAAGGCTTGCGCGAACAGGCCCGCCAGGCCGGGGTGCGCTTGCAGTTCAGCGCCGAGGCCGACAGCTGGCAACTGCGGCTTGGCGGCTTGCAGGCGCCGCTGCTCGCCGTGGCCCGGCAAGCGCTGGATAACCTGCGCACCGCCGATAGCGTCGCCCGGCCGGCACCGGCATTGATGCCCATCCGCCAGTTGCTCAAACGCTTGCCCGAGCTTTACCCCTACGCGCGCCCATCGCCGGCCGGCGATGACGTGCAAGCGCTGTGGTCAGCCTCACGCTGGACCTCTCTGGCACTGGACCTGAATGACCACAAGGCGCTCGATGAACTGCTCCGGCACATGCCCGGCCAGCCGGCCGCTGCGCCTCATGCCTTGCCCGCGCCACGGCCCGGTCAGCATTGGCACGTTGAACCGTGCGAGTCATCAGAACACGCGCTACTGCTGTTTTGCCCGACGCCTTCGTCTACCCTGCGCGACGAAGCGGCCTGGCGTCTGCTTGCCCACCTGTTGCAAGCGCCTTTTTACCAGCGCCTGCGGGTCGAGCTGCAACTGGGTTATGCGGTGTTCAGCAGCCTGCGGCAACTGGACGGGCACACCGGCCTGCTGTTCGGCGTGCAGTCACCCGCCACCCCGGTCGCTGAACTGCTGGGCCATATCCAGGCGTTCATCCACGACCTGCCCGCCTTGATCATGGCCGCTGATCTGCCGGCCCAACGCCAGGCGCTGCTCGATCAACTGGGCATGTATGACGAGCAGACTTGCGAGTGGCAATGGCAGGCGCACCTGGCGGGGCGCGGGGCCGGCTATCTTGATGAGTTGGCTCTGGCGCTGGACGCGCTGGACAGCGATGCCCTGGTCCATGCCGCCGGGCAGTTGCGCAGGGGTGATGGCGGTGCATGGGTCATCGCCAGTCAGGTCATATCAAAACATTACCGAGCATGAACGTCTGCGCCAATCAGCGGACTAAACCTTACGACACCCACCCCAACCAAGGAGTCTGTTATGTGGACCAAGCCTGCCTACACTGATCTGCGCATCGGTTTCGAAGTCACCATGTACTTCGCCAACCGTTGAGTCTGTGCTTCAACAAGCCTCGGTTCGCCGGGGCTTTTTCGTTTTCCTGATGGCCCGGAACCTCCATGTTCATCCAGATTCTAGGATCGGCCGCCGGTGGCGGCTTTCCCCAGTGGAACTGCAACTGCGCCAATTGCGCCGGCTTTCGCGATGGCAGCCTGCGGGCCACGGCGCGCACCCAGTCGTCGATTGCCCTGTCCGATGACGGGGTCAACTGGGTGCTTTGCAACGCCTCGCCGGATATCCGCACGCAACTGCAGGGTTTTGCTCCGATGCAACCGGGCCGGGCGCTGCGCGACACCGGCATCAGCGCCATCGTCTTGATGGACAGCCAGATTGACCACACGACGGGGCTTTTGAGCCTGCGCGAGGGCTGCCCGCATCAGGTGTGGTGCACCGAGATGGTTCATCAGGACCTGAGCACCGGTTTCCCGCTGTTCGAAATGCTCAAGCACTGGAACGGCGGCCTGCAATGGCACCGCATCGACTTGCAGGCCCCGTTCACCATCCCGGCCTGCCCGAACCTGCGCTTCAAGCCGTTTGCCCTGCGCAGCGCCGCACCGCCGTATTCACCGCACCGTTTCGACCCGCATCCCGGTGACAACATCGGCCTGCTGGTCGAGGACGTCCGCACCGGCGGCACGCTGTTCTATGCGCCGGGCCTGGGCCAGGTGGATGCGGCGCTGCGCGAGAAGATGCACAGCGCCGACTGCCTGCTGGTCGATGGCACGCTGTGGCACGACGACGAGATGCAACAACGCGGCGTCGGCACCCGCACCGGTCGTGAAATGGGCCACTTGGCCCAGAGCGGTCCGGGCGGCATGCTGGAGGTGCTTGAAGGCTTCCCGCAGCAGCGCAAGGTGCTGATCCACATCAACAACACCAACCCGATCCTCGACGAAGACTCGCCACAGCGCGCCGAACTGGCACGGCGCCAGGTCGAGGTCGCATTCGACGGCATGAGCCTGGAGCTTTAGGACATGACCATGACCCAGGCCACGGCCCTGACCCCCGCTGAATTCGAACAGGCCCTGCGTGCCAAGGGCGCCTACTACCACATTCATCACCCTTACCATGTGGCGATGTACGAAGGCCGTGCCAGCCGCGAGCAGATCCAGGGCTGGGTTGCCAATCGCTTTTACTACCAGGTGAATATTCCGCTCAAGGATGCGGCGATCCTCGCCAATTGTCCGGACCGCGAAATACGCCGCGAGTGGATCCAGCGCTTGCTCGACCACGACGGCGCACCCGGCGAAGACGGCGGTATCGAAGCCTGGCTGCGCCTGGGCCAGGCGGTGGGGCTGGACCCGGACCAGTTGCGCTCGCAAGAACTGGTGCTGCCCGGCGTGCGCTTTGCGGTCGACGCCTACGTCAACTTCGCCCGCCGCGCCCGTTGGCAGGAAGCGGCCAGCAGTTCGCTGACCGAGCTGTTCGCGCCGCAGATCCACCAGTCGCGCCTGGACAGCTGGCCGGCGCATTACCCGTGGATCGACCCGGCCGGCTATGACTACTTTCGCAACCGCCTGGGCCAGGCCCGCCGCGATGTCGAGCACGGGCTGGCCATTACGCTTGAGCACTACACGACCTGGGAAGGGCAGCAGCGCATGCTGGAAATCCTGCAGTTCAAGCTCGATATTCTCTGGAGCATGCTCGACGCCATGAGCATGGCCTACGAGCTCAAGCGCCCGCCCTATCACAGCGTCACCCATCAACGTGTCTGGCATAAAGGGATCGCCCCATGAGTGACGCACCGTTTGATCGCAGCCTCACGCCGCACTGGCAGCGCGGCTATCGGTTCCAGTACGAGCCGGCGCAAAAAGGCCACGTGCTGCTGTACCCTGAAGGCATGATCAAGCTCAACGAAAGCGCCGGCCTGATCGGCGAACAGGTCGATGGCCAGCGCACGGTCGCCGACATCATCCAGGCTTTGCAGGCGCGCTTCCCCGACGTGCCCGAACTGGGTAACGACGTGGTGGAGTTCATGCAGGTGGCCGAGCACAAGCACTGGATCACCCTTGACTGACCTCAGGCCGGATGTACCGCCCACGCCCCCGGTGGGCCTGCCGCTGTGGCTGCTGGCCGAGCTGACCTACCGCTGCCCGCTGCAATGCCCGTACTGCTCCAACCCGCTGGATTTTGCCCGGCAAGGTGAGGAATTGAGCACCACGCAGTGGTTCAAGGTCATGGCCGAGGCCCGCGAAATGGGCGCCGCGCAGATCGGCTTTTCCGGCGGCGAGCCGCTGGTGCGCCAGGACCTGGCCGAACTGATCGCCGAGGCGCGCCGGCTGGGCTATTACACCAACCTGATCACCTCGGGCATCGGCCTGACCGAGCAGAAGATCATCGACTTCAAGCAGGCCGGGCTCGACCATATCCAGATCAGTTTCCAGGCCAGTGACGAGCAGGTGAACAACATGCTCGCAGGTTCCAGAAAAGCCTTCGCGCAGAAGCTGGACATGGCCCGTGCGGTGAAGAAGCACGGCTACCCGATGGTGCTGAACTTCGTCACCCACCGGCACAACATCGACCGCACCGACCGCATCATCGAGCTGTGCCTGGCCCTGGAAGCCGACTTCGTCGAACTGGCGACCTGTCAGTTCTATGGCTGGGCACAACTGAATCGTGTCGGCCTGCTGCCGACCAAGGCACAACTGCTGCGTGCCGAAGCGGTCACCAATGAGTACCGCGCCCGCCTGCAAGCCGAAAACCATCCGTGCAAGCTGATCTTTGTCACGCCCGACTACTATGAAGAGCGTCCCAAGGCGTGCATGAACGGCTGGGGCAATCTGTTTCTGACCGTGACCCCGGACGGCACCGCGTTGCCGTGCCATGGCGCACGACAGATGCCGATCGCCTTTCCCAACGTGCGCGAGCACAGCCTGCAGCACATCTGGTATGAGTCGTTCGGCTTCAACCGCTTCCGTGGCTACGAATGGATGCCCGAGCCGTGCCGCTCCTGTGACGAGAAAGAAAAGGACTTCGGCGGCTGTCGCTGCCAGGCCTTCATGCTCACCGGCGACGCCAGCAATGCTGACCCGGTGTGCAGCAAGTCGGCGCATCACGGGCTTATCACCCAGGCCCGGGACGACGCCGAGACCACCTCCCTGACCATCGAGCAACTGGCCTTTCGCAATGAACGAAATTCTCGCCTCATCGCCCGCTCATCCTGAACCGCTCAGCGCCGCACAGGCGGTCGCAGCCGGTATCGACTTCGCTGAACTGGAGGTCAACGCCCACGGCGTGTTCTGGATTCAACTGCACCCTGAAGACGGCACCTGTCGCCTCTGGCGCCGGCACGCCGGGCAGACGCATTGCCTTACACCGCCGGGTTTCAGCGTACGCAGCCGGGTCTATGAATACGGCGGCGGCGCCTTCTGCCTGGCCGCTGACAGCGCGATATTCGTCAATGACCGCGACCAGCAGCTGTATCGCCAACCCCTCGATGACAGCGCCCCGCAGGCCCTGACCCAAGGCGAACGGCGTTATGGCGGGCTGTCCTTCGTCCACGGCCAGGTGCTGGCGGTGGAAGAGGAGGGCGCGGTGCATCGAATCGTCGCCCTGGGCCTGCCTGCCGGTGAGCGTCAGGTGCTGGCCGAGGGCGCTGATTTCTATGCCGCGCCAGTTGTCAGTGTCGATGGCAGGCGCCTGGCCTGGGTCGAGTGGCAGCGCCCGCATCAGCCGTGGACCTGCACCCGGCTGATGGTCGCCGAGCGTGGCGATGACGGCCAATGGTCAGCGCCACGCTGCATCGTCGGTCATCACGATGACCAATCCCTGCAACAGCCGCGCTTCGATGCCCGGGGTGTACTGCATTGCCTGAGCGACCTGAATGGGTTCTGGCAGCCGTGGGGCGAGTCTGGCTCGGGGTTTGTGCCCTTGCCGGCGGTCGAGGCCGACCATGCGTCCGCGCCCTGGCAATTGGGCAGTTGCACCTGGCTGCCGCTGGACGGCGGTTACCTGGCCTGCTGCCTGGATAACGGTGCAGGGCAACTGCGCCGGCAGTTTGCTGATGGCACGAGCGCAGACCTCAGTGGCGAGTTCAGCCGTTTCCGCAACCTGGCGCTCGACGAGGCATTTATCTATTGCATCGCGGCTTCAGGCACGCGACCGTCGGCGGTGCTGGCCATTTCGCGTGCCGATCAGGCGGTGCAGGTGCTGGCCGGTGGTGTCTCGCCGCTACCCGCAGCGGTGATCAGCCGTCCGCAGGCGTTGAGCTATCCCAGCGGCGGTGTCCAGGCCCATGCGTTCTTCTATCCGGCGCTGAATGCCAAGGGCCCGGCGCCGTTGCTGGTGTTCGTGCATGGCGGTCCGACCTCGGCCTGTTATCCGGTGTTCGAACCACGGATCCAGTTCTGGACCCAGCGCGGCTTTGCCGTGGTCGACCTTAACTACCGCGGCAGCAGTGGCTATGGCCGCGCTTATCGACAAAGCCTGCACGCGCAATGGGGCGTGGCGGATGTCGAGGATGCCTGCGCCGTGGTGGGCCATCTGGCCGGGCAGGGCCTGATCGACCCGCAACGGGCGTTTATCCGCGGCGGCAGTGCCGGCGGCTACACGGTGCTGTGTGCCCTGGCGTTCCATGAGGTGTTTCGCGGTGGCGCCAGCCATTACGGTGTCAGCGACCCGCTGGCCTTGAGCCGGGCCACACACAAGTTCGAAGGCGATTACCTGGACTGGCTGATCGGCGACCCGCACACCGAGGTCGAGCGTTACCACGCCCGCACGCCGTTGCTGCATGCCGGGCGCATCAAGGTGCCGGTGATTTTCTTCCAGGGTGAACTGGACGCGGTGGTGGTGCCGGCCCAGACCCGCGACATGCTCGACGCCGTGCAGGCGCAGGGCATTGCCGCCGAAGGGCATTTCTACCCCGATGAGCGCCACGGCTTTCGCCAGCCGGCCAACCAGGCCGATGCGCTGGAAAAGGAATGGCAGTTCTACCGAAACATCATGGCGCCGAGGCCTTGAGCAACCCATCAGGTCCACTACGGATTGCAAGGACAGCGGGCTCCTACGGGTGTGAATTTTAAATCCAGTAAAACCGATAACTTGCTTTGTGCTTGATGAGCGAAAGGGCCGGTGCACACACAACATCTCTTGCGTAGGCCCTACGCCCTGGCCTGCACCGTCACCCAATACCGGGTCAGGCGCTGTACCTTTACCGGCAAGGCCACTTCGAGCATGTCCAGAATGCGCTCGCTGTCGGCCAGCGGGTAGCTGCCGGAAATCAGCAGGTCGGCGACCCGGTCATCGCATTTCAGACGGCCATGGCGATAACGGCCCAGTTCTTGAAGAAAGTCCGCCAAACGCATGCGCGAGGCCACCAGCAGGCCGTCGGCCCAGGCACCGCTGCCGGCATCCAGCGCTTGCACGCGGTCCCAGGCATGGCGGTCGAAGCTCACCTGCTGGCGCGCTTGCAGCACCAGCGCAGCGCCGGTGTGTGCCGCCGGTTGCAACTGCACAGTGCCTTCCAGCAGCGCCAGGTGCGTGCGGCCTTGCAGCTGGCGCAGGTTGAAACGGCTGGCCGTGCTGCCCGCCTGAATCCGGCCTTCGCCGGTCAGCAGCTCGAGCGGACGCGGGTCAGCGGCGGCGGTCATGAGGATTTCGCCCTGCAGCAGGCGAATCAAACGCTGTTGGCCGTCGAAGCGCACATCCACGGCGCTGGCGGTATTGAGTTGCAGCCGGCTGCCGTCGTCCAGAGCCACCTGGCGTCGCTCGCCCACGCCGCTGCTGTAGTCGGCCAGCAACGATTGCATGGCCTGCTTGTCGCGCAGATTCCAGCCCAGCGTACCGCCCACCCCCAGCAGCACCAGCAATTTGACAGCATGTCGACGCCCGGCCGACTTGGGGGCGCCGAGCGCCGCATGGGCCAACGGCGAAGACAGACCGCTCAGGCGTTGATTGACCCGCTGGATATGCGCCCACGCCCGCTGGTGCTCGGCATGGCCGTTCAACCATTGCTGCCAGGCGTGCTGGCGCGAGGCGCTGAGGGTGCCTTCCTGCATCTCGATCAGCCAGGCCACGGCCTGACGCGCCACGGCAGGGGCGATATCGGATTTGTTCAGCGACTCGTTCATGACCGGTTCACAGGGCGAAATAGCAACGCAGGGCGGCCTTGTTCAGGTGGCGCTTGACCGTGGCGATGGAGATCCCCAGTTGCGCGGCAATTTCGCCGTGGCTGAGGCCATCGACCTGCGACAGCACAAAAGCCCGCTTGACCGGCAGGGGCAAGCCGTCGAGCAAGCGGTCCAGCTCGACCAGGGTCTCGAAGATGATCGCCCGCTCCTCTTCGGACGGCGCCACGCTTTCAGGCAGCTCGGCCAGGGCCTGATACCAGGCGCGCTCCAGGTCCTGACGGCGGTAATGGTTGCTCAGCACCCGCTTGGCGATGGTGGTCAGGAACGCCCGTGGCTCGATCAACTGCGGCGTATCACGCGCCATCAGCACCTTGACGAAGGTGTCCTGCGCCAGGTCAGCGGCGTTGTCGGGGCAGCCCAGGCGCCGGCGCAGCCAGGTGGTCAGCCAGGAATGATGCGCCTGATACAGGCCTTCGACGGTCGGGTACACGGCAGGCTGGGCGGTGGGCATGGCGGGGTGCGATCCACGACGTGGGTAGAAGAGGGCGCCAATTCTGGCAGAGTCTTTTGCGCGTGAGAATATTTATCATTACTATTGGCGTCACTTTCTTCCTTTTCTGATTGTCAATCGCGAGTCTCCCGATGGACGGCACGGTTACCCCTTCTTCTACATCCTCTACGGGTCGCAAGCCCAAGGTCAGGCCAGCGGGTGTTTCGCTGGCCTATCGCCTGGCCGTGGCCTCGCGTTTCATGGCCGCCACCTTCGGTGGCTACCTGCTGGCTTCGCTGTTCAGCGTGTGCATCACCCGGTGGGTGCCGTTGCCGCGTGCCGAGGCGGTGATGACCGGCATGATGCTGTCGTTCCTGGCCTACCTGGGGGCGTTTATCTGGTGTTTTGCCTGTCGCACGGCCTGGCGGGCCTGGAGTGGTGTATTGCTGCCCTGCGCCTTGCTGGGCGCCGCTTACGGCTGTGACCGGTGGCTGTCATGAAAGAGGGCTTTCGCCAGGCGATGGCCTGGCTGCACACCTGGCTGGGGCTGATCTTCGGCTGGTTGTTGTTTGCCATTTTCCTGACCGGCACGCTGTCGTACTTCAGGGCCGAGATTACCCACTGGATGACCCCGGAAGTCACCGCCCATACGCTGGATGCGCAAAACAGCGTGCGCCTGGCCCAGGACTACCTGCAACGCAACGCGCCCACCGCTTCACGCTGGGTCATCAACCTGCCCGATGCCCGCGAGCCGGGCCTTGGGGTCATCTCGATGATGCCGGGCAAGCCGGGCGAGCGCGGCAGGTTCGAGCGCAAGACCCTGGATGCCCGCACCGGGGCCGAGGTCGAGGCGCGCAAGACCCGGGGCGGCGATTTCTTCTACCGTTTCCACTACCAGCTGGAAATGCCGCACCCCTGGGGGCGCTGGCTGGCCACGATCGCGGCCATGGTCATGTTCATCGCGCTGATCACCGGCATCATTGTGCACAAGAAGGTTTTCAAGGAGTTCTTCACCTTCCGGCCGGGCAAGGGCCAGCGTTCATGGCTGGACGGGCATAACGCGCTGGGCATCCTGGTCTTGCCGTTCCATCTGATGATTACCTACAGCAGCCTGCTGTTCTTCATGTCGATGGTCATGCCGGCGAGCCTGCTGAGCACCTACGGCAGCGACACACGGGCTTATTACGACGAACTCTATCCGTCCCTTGTAAACCCGAAACCACAGAACATACCGGCACCCATGGTCGCCTTCGACTCACTGGTGCCGCAGGCCGACGAGCGCTGGGGTGAAAACCGGATCGGGCGGCTCATCATCAACAACCCCGGCGATGCCAGTGCCTCGGTGCTGATCTACCGCGACACCCATGACCGTGTGGTCAGGCCCAGCGGCGACATCCTGACCTTCAGCGCCAGCAGTGGTGCGCTGCAATCGGACAGCACGCCGGACAAGGCGGTGCCTGCGGTGGTGACCGAGGCTTTCTACGACCTGCACATGGGTCAGTTTGCCGGCCCGCTGCTGCGCTGGCTGTACTTCATTTTCGGCATCGCCGGCACGGCTATGATCGGTACCGGGCTGGTGATGTGGCTGGGCAAGCGTGCGCTCAAGCATGCCAAGGCCGGTGTACTGCCGTTCGAGTTGCGCCTGGTGCAGGTGCTGAACATCGCCAGCATGGCCGGACTGATGATGGCTGTGGCCGCCGTGTTCTGGGCCAACCGCCTGCTGCCGGCGGGCCTGGCCGGACGCGAGCACTGGGAGGTGCGGGCGTTCTTCATGGTCTGGGGGCTGTCGGTGCTGCATGCGCTGCTGCGCAAGGGGCAGACAGCCTGGCGTGAACAGTTGGGCAGTGGCGCGCTGTTGTTCGCCGGCCTGCCGGTGCTGGACCTGCTCACCAGTCGGGAGTACCTGATGGCATCACTGCGCGCCGGCGACTGGGTGCTGGCCAGCTTCGACCTGACCGCACTCGGCACCGGATTGCTGTTGGGCTGGGCCGCCTGGACATTCCGCCAGCGCCCGCTCGTGGTCAAGCCGACCCGCAAAGAGGCCCAGGCCAATGCCACCCAGGTGACTGTGCAGGAGGTCAACTGATGCTGCTGCCGGCCTTGTTGTGCTATGGCGGTTTTACCGCGCTGTGCCTGTCGATGGAGCGCCACTACAACGACCTGCTGGCCGGCAAGCCGAGCCTGCGCCGCCGGCGTGTGCTCAAGGTCGTTGGCTGGCTGCTGCTGTGCGTATCGGTCTGGGCGGCGGTCAGTGCCGAGGGCTGGACCCTGGGCCTGGTGAAGTGGAGTGCGGTGTTGATGGCTAGCGGGGTGCTGCTGGTGTTCCTGCTGCCTTACCGGCCACGCTGGGTGCTGGGCCTGGCCGGTGCCGCGCTGCTGCTCAGCCCGCTGGCGGCGTGGCTGTGAACACGCCGCGATAGTCCCCCGGTGCGGCGCCCATGTGCTGGCGAAAACGATTGGTGAAATGACTGGCACTGGCAAATCCGCACTCCAGGGCAATGTCGCCCAACGGCTGCAGCGTCTCGCGCAGCAACTGGCGAGCGCGCTCCAGCCGACGCGCCAGCACATAGCGGTGTGGCGGCAGGCCGAAACTTTCACGGAACATCCGGGCAAAATGGTATTCCGACAAGGCGCACAGCCCGGCCAGTTGACCCAAGCTCAGGGCTTCACTCAGGTTGGCCTCGATGAACTCCACCAGCCGCCGCCTTGCATGCGGCGCCAGGCCACCCTTGAGGCGCAGGCCGTCGCGCAGCCCGACCTGGCTGAGCAGGGCATGGCTGAGCATTTCATGCGCCAGGCTGCTGGTCAGCAGACGCTCGCCCGGGTCATGCCAGTTGAGGTTGATCAGGTGGCGAAAACGCTCGGTCTGGCGGGCATCGTCCAGAAAAGTGTTTTCCCGCAATTGCAGCTCGCGGGGCTCGCGGTCGAGCAGGGTGACGCAGCCCTGGGCGAACTGCTCAGGACTGACGTACAGGTGTGCCAGGCGGATTTCCCCGTTGATGACCCACGCCGATTCGTGCCCGGCCGGCAGCACGCACAGCTTGCCGGGTGCGCCTTTCTGGTCGGGCTGGTCGCGGCGGAACGTACCGGTGCCGTCGGCGATGTAGCACGACAGGGTGTGGTGCGTGGGCGAGTGGTATTCACGAATGTCGTGATGGTTGTTCCACTGCGCGGCGATCAGACCATCACCCAGCAGGGCGCTCTGCTCCAGGCGGGCGTGGGGTGAGCTGTTCAGGCATTGGAAGACCTGGATGGATTCGAGCGCGGACATGGTGGTTCCTCTGACGGCTCCATCCTACGCCGCCAAAGGCCGTTTGCCAGCGCTGCGCGGTGCAAATGCGCAAGATTGTGCAAGCGGCCCGGCAGGCGGCGCAGCAGACTCAAGGCTCATCAGGAGCCGCATCATGAACCTCTCGCTTTATCTGCTTACTGTCGTGATCTGGGGCACCACCTGGATTGCCCTGAAACTGCAACTGGGCGAAGTCGCCATCGCGCTGTCGATCGCCTACCGTTTCGGCCTGGCGGCGCTGGTGCTGTTTGTGGCGCTGTTGCTCACCCGCCAGTTGCAACCGATGAACCGGCGTGGCCAGCTTATCTGCATGGCGCAGGGCCTGTGCCTGTTCTGCCTGAATTTCCTGTGCTTCTACACGGCCAGCCAGTGGATTCCCAGCGGCCTGATCGCCGTGGTGTTTTCCACCTCCACGCTGTGGAATGCGCTCAATGCCCGGGTGTTCTTCGGCCAGCGTATCGCCCGCAATGTCCTGCTCGGCGCCGCCCTGGGCATGGCCGGGCTGGCGTGCCTGTTCTGGCCGGAACTGGCCGGCCACACCGCCAGTCGCGAAACCCTGCTGGGCCTTGGCCTGGCATTGATCGGCACGCTGTGTTTCTCGGCCGGCAACCTGCTGTCGAGCCTGCAGCAGAAAGCCGGCCTGCGGCCGCTGACCACCAATGCCTGGGGCATGCTCTACGGTGCACTGCTGTTGAGCCTGTATTGCCTGGTCAGTGACGTGCCGCTGCAGTTTGAATGGAACACCCGTTATGTCGGCTCGCTGCTGTACCTGGTCATCCCCGGTTCAGTGATTGCCTTCACCGCCTACCTGACGCTGGTCGGGCGCATGGGCCCGGAACGCGCGGCCTATTGCACCGTGCTGTTTCCGGTGGTGGCGCTGAATATCTCGGTGTTTGTCGAAGGCTACCAATGGACACTGCCGGCACTGTTCGGGCTGGTGCTGGTGATGCTGGGCAATGTGCTGGTGTTCAGAAAACCGCGTGCACTGCCACAAACCGGACAAGGAAAACTGGCGTAATGACGACGGCCCCTGTGTAGGAGCGCGCTTGCCCGCGACCGGCTGCGTTAGCAGTCGTAAAATTGTGGCGTTTCGCAGAACTCTGAAGGTATTCACAGTCATCAATCTGTGGCGTTTCACAGATTTTGCGAGCGCTACGCACTCGGTCGCGGGCAAGCGCGCTCCTACACCAGGCAAGCGCGCGCCGGCACGGGGCAGGCCAACCGGTGAATCAGCCTTTCCAGGCCTGGGTGTTGACCAGGTTCTGCGGGCGCTCGCCCAGCAGGGCGCTGCGCAGGTTGGTGCAGGCCAGGTCCGCCATTGCCTGGCGGGTTTCATGGGTGGCCGAGCCGATGTGCGGCAGGGTCACGGCGTTGCTGAGCTGGAACAGCGGCGAGTCGGACAGCGGCTCTTTCTCGTACACATCCAGGCCGGCGCCGCGAATCGTGCCGTTCTGCAAGGCCTGGATCAGGGCCGGCTCGTCGACCACCGGGCCACGGGAAATATTGACCAGGATGGCGCCAGGCTTCATCAGCGCCAGTTCGCGCGCGCCGATCAGGTGATGGGTCTTATCGCTCAACGGCACCACCAGGCAGACAAAGTCAGCCTCGGCCAGCAGTTGCTCCAGGCTGCGAAATTGTGCGCCCAGTTCCTGTTCCAGCGCGGTCTTGCGGCTATTGCCGCTGTACAGGATCGGCATGTTGAAACCCATACGGCCGCGACGGGCCACGGCGGCGCCGATATTGCCCATGCCGACGATGCCCAGGGTCTTGCCGTAGACGTCGGTGCCAAAATGCGGCGGCTCGATGCTGCGCTTCCAGTTGCCGGCCTTGGTGTAGGCGTCCAGCTCGGCGACGCGGCGGGCACTGCTCATGATCAGCGAAAAGCCCAGGTCAGCGGTGCTTTCGGTCAGCACGTCCGGGGTGTTGGTCAGCAGGATGCCGCGCTCGGTGAGGTAGTCGACATCGTAGTTGTCGTAGCCTACCGAAATGCTTGAAACCACTTCGAGGTGCTTCGCGCCGGCCAGTTGCTCGCGGCCCAGCTTGCGGCCCGAGCCGATCAGTCCGTGGGACTCGGGCAGCGCTTCGTTGAACTGCGCGTTGATGTCGCCATGCTTCGGATCGGGAACGATCACGTTGAAGTCCTGCGCCAGGCGCTCAGCCATTTGCGGATTGACACGGCTGAAGGCGAGTACGGTTTTTTTCATTGTGCTGTCACTCTTGACCGGATGAATGAGTAGCACGCTAACATTTCGCTCCTGATCGGTCAGCCGTTTTCTTGTCGTACAACTGTCCAGGCCAGGCTATGCAAGGGTGTGCGCCTGCAGGTCGGCTTCATCGGCGGCGAGGATGTCCGGCAGGGTGCTGCGCAGGTATTCGACCCAGGTCTTGATCTTGGCATCCAGGTACTGGCGCGACGGGTACACCGCATACAGGTTCAGTTCCTGGAAGCGATAGCGCGGCAGCACCCGCACCAGCGTGCCGTCGCGCAGGCCGTCGATGGCCGAATAGATCGGCAGGATGCCGACACCCATGCCGCTGGCAATGGCGGTCTTCATCGCTTCGGCGGAGTTGACCAGGAACGGCGAATGGTTGAGGGTCACGGTTTCCTGGCCCTCGGGGCCGTTGAACTGCCATTTGTCCAGCGGGAACACCGGGCTGACCAGGCGCAGGCAGGCGTGCGTCAGCAATTCGGCCGGCTTGTGTGCCATGCCGCGGGCCTTGATGTAGGACGGCGAGGCACAGACGATGCTGTAGGTGATGCCCAGGCGCTGCGACACAAAGCCCGAGTCGGGCAGTTCGCTGGCCAGCACGATGGACACGTCGTAGCCGTCTTCGAGCAGGTCCGGCACCCGGTTGGTCAGCGTCAGGTCGAACGACACATCCTGGTGCTCGCTGCGGTAGCGGGCGATGGCATCGATCACGTAATGCTGGCCGACTCCCGGCATCGAATGCACCTTGAGCTGCCCGGCCGGGCGCGCATGGGCGTCGCTGGCCTCGGCTTCGGCTTCTTCGACATACGCCAGGATCTGCTCGCAGCGTTGCAGGTAGCGCTTGCCGGCCTCGGTCAGGGCAATGCGCCGTGTGGTGCGGTTGAGCAGGCGGGTCTGCAGGTGCGCCTCCAGATTGGAGACGGCTCGCGAGATATTGGCAGTGGTGGTGTCCAGTTGTATGGCAGCCGCAGTAAAACTGCCTGCTTGCGCCACACAACTGAAGGCGCGCATGTTTTGCAGGGTGTCCATGGTGATCTCTGGAGGGGACGACGGTCACGGTTGGCAAATTGTGACATGAAGTTACTGCTCCCTGTCCATCCCGACGACAGCGATTATCTCTGAATCTGTAACAAAGATTCACATTCGGCCCCGCTTATCGCCACCTTGGGCGCCGCCTAGAATCGCAGCACTTACAGGCGTTTCATTCCTCTCGGGAAATTGCAGCAGTGCCGCGTCGCATCATCAAGGCCTTTGGTTTTCTGGCGATTTGCCTATCGCTTGACGGCTGTATTTCCACCCAAGGCATCATGCCTCATACCGATCACATGCCCACTGCCGATCTGGCCATCGAACTGGCGCAGCGCGACGCCGGCTGGCCACGTGTGCAGTGGTGGCGTGCCTATGGCGATCCGCAACTCGATGCCTGGGTCGAACGGGCCGTGCAGGGCAGCCCGAGCCTGACCGCCGCTGCCGCCCGTGTGCGTGAAGCGCAGGCCATGGCCGGCCGGGTCGAGTCGCGCGAGGCGTTGCAGGTTGACGCCAGTGGCCGGGCCGCACGCCGCCAGTGGCCTGACGACGGTTTTTATGGCCCCGGCGACCTGGCCGAGAGCCGCACCTGGGACAACAGTGCCGGGCTGGCCCTGAGCCTGGACCTGGACCTGTGGGGGCGCGAACGCAGCGCCAGTGAGCAGGCCATGGACCTGGCGCACCAGCGCGCCGCCGAACAGCGCCAGGCGCAACTGGCCTTGCAGGCCAACGTGGTGCGCGCCTATATCCAGTTGGCCCTGCAGCATGCCCGGCTGGACATTCTCGAATCGACCCTTGAACAACAGACGCAGATCCTTGAACTGGCCCGGCGGCGCCTGGTGGCGGGCATCGGCACCCAACTGGAGGTCAGCCAGGCCCTGGCACCCTTGCCGGAAACCCATCGGCAGATCGATGCGCTGCACGAGGCGGTGACTGTGCACCAGCATCAACTGGCCGCCCTGGCCGGTCTGGCCCCGCAAGAGGGCGAACAGCTCCAGCGTCCGGCCCTGGCCTTGCAGCAGCCGCTCTCTTTGCCGGCCGCCCTGCCGGCGCAATGGCTGGGTCAGCGCCCGGATGTGGTCGCCAGCCGCTGGCAGGTGGCGGCCCAGGCCCGAGGAGTCGAAGTGGCACAGGCCGGCTTCTACCCCAATGTCGACCTGACCGCCAGCCTCGGCTACATGGCCACCGGCGGCAGCCTGCTGGGGTTTCTGGCTGGGCGCAAGCTGGCCTGGAACGCCGGCCCCGCCTTGAGCCTGCCGCTATTGGACGGCGGTCGCCTGCGTGCCGAACTCGGCCAGGCCAGTGCCGGCTATGACCTGGCCGTGGCGCATTACCAGCAGACGCTGGTCAGCGCGCTGCAAGACGTTGCCGATCAACTGCTGCGTCGCCAATCGCTGGACACCCAGCAGGCCCTGGCCCGTGAGTCGGTCGCCGCCGCCCACAACAATTGCGAACTGGCGCGCCTGGCCTGGCAGCGCGGGCTGGTCGACTACCTGGACGTGCTCCAGGCACAGACCCAACTGTGGCGCCAGCAGGACATCCAGCAACAGGTCGAAGCGGCGCGGTTGCAAGCCTATGCCGGGCTGGTGGTGGCGCTGGGCGGCGGCTTGCAGGCGGGCGCCGACACCCCGCCCGAACCGACCCTGCAACCCCGGTAGGAGCGCTCCTACACCAGTCCGGTGTGTGTTTTGCGACAGCGGGTTATTTCTACGGAGAGCACACATGAACCTTGCCCTGCAACGCCTGATCACCTTGCCCTGGCGGCGTGAGTACCAGGCCTGGCTGCGCAGCGATGGCGTGACCTGGGTGTACATCGCCAAGGTCCTGCTGGCGGCCTTCACCACCTATTGGCTGGCCTTGCGCCTGGAGCTGCCGCAGCCGCGGATCGCAGTGATCACCGTGGTGCTGGTCATGCAGCCGCAAAGCGGGCAGGTGTTCGCCAAGAGCTTCTATCGTTTGCTCGGCACCCTGGCCGGCTCGACGATGATGGTGCTGCTAATGGCCTTGTTCGGCCAGGACTCGGTGCCGTTTCTCGGCTGCCTGGCGCTGTGGGTGGGCCTGTGTGCAGCGGGCGCGGCGCGGTTTCGCAACTTTCGCGCCTATGCCTTCGTGCTTGCCGGCTACACCGCCGCCCTGATCGGCCTGCCGGCGCTGGCGCACCCTGAGGGCGCCTTCATGGCGGCGGTATGGCGGGTGCTGGAAATCGCCCTTGGCATCGCCTGCGCCACTGGCGTCAGCGCCGCGATCCTGCCGCAGAGCGCCAGTGCCGCGATGCGCAACACGCTGTTCCAGCGCTTCGGCCGCTATGCGCGGTTTGTGGTCGACGGCTTGCGCACCGGCCATCCACAGTCGGTCTTTGAAGCCTGCAACCTGCAGTTCGTCGCCGAGGCCATTGGCCTTGAAGGGCTGCGCAGCGTCACCCTGTTCGAAGACCCGTCCATGCGCCGGCGCAATGGCCGGCTCAATCGCCTCAACAGCGAATTCATGGCCATCACCACGCGTTTCAATGCGCTGCATCAGTTGCTTGAAAGGCTGCGCAGCCAGCCCCCGCAACGGGTGTTGCAACAGCTTGAACCAGGGTTGGCCAGCCTGGTGTCCGTGCTGGAGCACTGCGCCGACCACGCCTTGAACCTGGAAGATGCCGCGCGTCTGGCGCTGCGTCTTGAACACTGGAAAAACCAGTGGCCGCCCCTGGTGCGCCAGTGGCGCCGAACGCTGGAAGAGGGCGGCCCCAGTGACGCTGAGCGCCTGGATTTTCATACCGCGTTCGAGCTGCTGTACCGGCTGGCCTGCGAGCTGCACAACTACGCGCTGACCCATGCGTCGCTCGCTGATCACAACCATGTACGCGAACAATGGGAAGAGCTTTTCGTCAACCGCACCCATGGTATGGCCGTGCTCGGCGCCGGGGTACGCGCCACGCTGGTGGTGGGGTTGATGAGCGCCTGGTGGGTGCTGACCGCCTGGCCCAGTGGCGCCACGATGATTCTGGTGTCGGCAATCACCGTGGCCCTGTCGTCGATGAATGCCAACCCGTGGCGCATGTCGTTGCAGATGGCCGGCGGCACACTGCTCGCGGCCCTGTTCGGTTTTGTCGAAACCTTTGTGATCTACCCGCGTATCGACGGCTTTCCCTTGCTGTGCCTGGTGCTGGCGCCGGTGTTGGTGGTCGGCACCTTCCTGTCCTCAAGGGCGCGCCGGGCCGGCTATGGGCTGGGGCTGATGCTGTTTTTCTGCATGGGCGCGCTGCCGGACAACCTCACCCGCTACGACCCGAGCCTGTTCATCAACGAATACCTGTCGATGGTCATCGGCATGCTGCTGTGCGCCGCTGCCGGAGCCATCATCCTGCCGCCCAACAGCCGCTGGATGTGGCGGCACCTGGAGGCTGACCTGCGTCGCCAGGTGGTGTTTGCCATCAGCGCGCCATTGGCACGGCTGGGATCGAGTTTCGAAAGCCAGACCCGCGACGTGATGCACCAGGCCGACACGCTGGCCGCCGGCCAGCCCGAGGTGCAGCGTCAGGTGCTGCGCTGGATGTTCGTGGTGCTGGAAATCGGCCACGCCATCATCGAGCTACGCCGTGAGCAGGCCCTGCTGCCGGTGCACCCCAGCTATGCCGAACACCGCGCCTGGCGGGTGTCGATCCGGGTCATGGGCCGCTCGTTGATCCGTCTGTTCATCCAGCCCGATACGCGCAATCTCAGGCGCAGCCAGGCCGCCGTCGAACGGGCCATCGGCCGGGTGCGCCAGACCGAAGAGCCCTTTGCCTCGCACTTCGATACCTCGCCGTTGCGCCGGGTCGAGAGCTACCTGCACTTCATCCGGACCTGCCTGCTGGACCCGCAGTCGCCACTGGCGGCCTGTGGCACGAAGGCACGAGGAGACGCCACGCATGCCGCGTGAAATAGCCATTCACGGCCTGTACCTGCCGACCATGAGTCTGATGCTGGTGTTGGCCCTGCTGCTGGCCTGGGCGCTGGACCGGCTGTTGTCGGGCCTGGACCTGTACCGCCTGTTCTGGCATCCGGCGTTGTTGCGCCTGAGTCTGTTTGTCTGCCTGTTCAGCGCCCTGGCGCTGCCCCTTTACCGTTGAGAGTGCGTGGATGAAAAAGCTGTTCAGTGTGGGCGCGACCTTGTTGATTCTGGCGCTGGCGATCTGTCTGGGGCACAGCCTGTGGGTGCATTACATGGACACCCCCTGGACCCGCGATGGGCGGGTGCGCGCCGACATCATCAACGTTGCACCGCAAGTGGCCGGTACGGTCATCAACGTTGCCGTGCGTGACAATCAGCAGGTCAGCAAAGGCGACCTGCTGTTGCAGATCGACCCGGAGCACTACCGGTTGGCGGTCAAGCAGGCCAGGGCTGATCTTGCGGCGCGCCAGGCCGCCTGGCAGATGCGCGCCAGCAACGCCAGGCGCCGCGCCGACATGGACACACGGGTGATCTCGGCCGAGAACCGCGACGACGCCGGGCACCTGGCGCTGGCCGCCCAGGCGGACTATCAACTGGCCCAGGTGCGCCTGGAAAGTGCCGAACTGGACCTTGCGCGCACCCGCGTGCTGGCCTCGGTGGACGGCTACGTCACTAACCTCAACGTGCACCGCGGCGACTACGCGCACATTGGCGAGGCAAAGCTGGCCGTGGTCGATATGAACTCGTTCTGGGTCTATGGCTTTTTCGAAGAAACCAAATTGCCGCACCTGCGCATCGGTGATGCCGCCGAGCTGCAATTGATGAGCGGCCAACGCCTCACCGGCCAGGTCGACAGCATCGCCCGTGGCATCTACGACCGCGACAACCCTGAAAGCCGCGAACTGCTGGCCGACGTCAACCCGACCTTCAACTGGGTACGCCTGGCCCAGCGCGTGCCGGTGCGTATCCGGCTCGATCCGCTGCCGGACGGGGTACTGCTGGCGGCGGGAATGACGTGTACGGTGGTGCTCAAGCGGCCAGCGTTTGCGGCAAGGTGATTGAGCCGAACGCATACCCTCCGCCGCAGCGTTCACCTATCAACTCTGTGAGTTATGGACATCGAGTTCTTTGTGTAGCGTCCTCCTGAGCAGCTGTTAAGGCCGACATCGAGAGGACAGGATCATGAGCAACGAAGAAGATGAAGACGAAATGCCTGGTACTTTACCCGCCGGGGACACCGGTCTCGGCACGTTGGGCGGGTGTCCAGGAGGCGAGTCGTCCGGAGGTATATGCACACCGTTCAATAATGTGCATCGAAGTGCGTGGATGACGGCTTATGGTGTGACAGACAGGTTACCCATTGACCGGCTGCTTCTACCCGGCACTCACAACTCGGGCATGGACAAGGAGGCGAGTTACAGCAGTTCACCGGTCACCTGCCAGGATGTGTCGCCTCATAAGCAACTGATGATCGGTATCCGGGTGCTTGATTTGCGCGTGCGTTTCTACGATCACCATCCAGAAGGTGATCCTCGCCGGTTCGCTCTTATTCACGACCTTGATTCCGGCAGAACGGTCAGAAACGATATCCTCGTGGCGTTGACGAATTTCAGATGGCATTCCCCGCCGTCGGGCGACCCCCAGAAAGAAATCGTGATTCTCGACTTTCATGTGTTCGAGCGCTTTACCGACGCGGCTCACCGTGAACTGTGTGAGTTGCTCAAATGTTTTCTCGGCGCGGTCAACGTTCCTGTCTGGTGGCGTGCCTTGACGGTCGGTCAGATTCGCGCAATGGCAGAACAGCGTTCGGTCGTCATTGCCTATAAAGATGATCGACGCGATTCGGAGTTCTGGCCCGGTGTCAATCAACGCTGGATTGGCGAGAATGTAGTTTCGTCTGACAGGCTTAAAGCATTCATGGACCAGGTCGCCGACGAAAATAAACCAGCGGGCGAGTTGCGCTCCATACAATGCGCCAAATACGTGCAAACGTTTCCGGTTCCTGTGCCGGATGATATTTCCGACTCGATTCGTCAGTGGTTTTATGCTGAAGATGCCAATTCATATGTTATGAAATTCTTCATCATCAATACGGACTGGTCATTACGGCAGCGGTTGATTGATAACTGCATTCATGCCTGTGGCCTAAGAAACAAGGCCACTGCTGAACCGCTGGATTACAGCATCGACAACGGCGAAGATGTGACCATCCGCGGCGGGAATCGTGTAACGACGGTCAGGGTCTATGACGGACACTGGACCGCAAGGCTGCATTTACCGGTTGGAAACCCTGAAGGCTCTACGCTGGTTATCAAGCATGATGCCGCGTGGGGCACGCAGTTGATCATGACCCCCAGTGATTATCCTGCCGATGATCTTGTCCTGATCAAAGGCGACCGGCTTGCCCTGCACTACACCAGCGGGCGCTGGCGTGTACTGGCGCAAAAGCACCGGTCCACTATTTATGATCAGGTGATTCCCGAGCCGAAACTTTACGAAAAGGTAATGGGTTATGAGGTGCTGGATGCACAATTTGTCCTGAGCCTGACTTTGCCGGTCGATATCAAGGATAAAAGTATTATTCAGGTCACGTCATCGGCCATTCGCAACTCCATCATCGAAGGGTCTTCCATGGAGGACGGTCAGGCGGTGACGATCAGTTACCGGTTCAATGGTGTATTTGTCTACTCGGCCGACAACAAGAAATGGGTGTTTGACGGTGGCGTTCCTGGTGTCCCCGATATACCCGCGCCCCAGTTGAGCATTGAGAACTCACATACGCCATACGCGGTGTTAGGCTGGAATGCCACACCCAAGGCTGTCAAATACAGAGTGTTTCGCTTCGCCACTCGAATTGCCGAAATTGAAGGAACACGCTTCGAAGAATCCCATTCCGGTTACGCGACCTATCGCGTACGGGCAGTGACGGGCACAGGCGAGCTTTCACCGTTTTCCAATACGGTTTATTCATACGGAGGGGATCCAGATAAAACGTCTGTTTGACGTCGGTGTGGGGATGATTTGTTGAGGCTGTCTGATTGTGTTCGAGCCCCCTCGGTATCGCTGACGGGCCACTTCTTGGAGTGGCCTTCTGTCGACACAGGGCTGCACTGAGTGCGTTCATGCACCACTTGTAAGTGGGTCCGTCACCGTCCAAGTGGGTCTATCGTTCTTCCAGCGCAGAAAGCACCTTGCCTTCAGAGGTGCTCTCTACGAAGGCCGGTCAGAGCGTTCTATCAATCCCGAACCGCTTCTTGAGTGCCATTTCCAGCACCCCCTTGGGCACCAGCCACGCCACCAGTGGCATCAACCGCGAGCCGTTGCCCAGGCGCAGCAGGCGCGGTGGGCGTGGGCGTTGCAGGGCGGCGACCACCCCCCGGGCAAACTCCTCGGCCGAGGTCGGGTTGTCCTGCGAGGCGCGGGCACGGGCGCGGATGCCGTCGCGGATCGGCCACCAGGGTGAGGTTTGATCGAGCAACTGTTCGGCCTCCTGCGTGGCGTGGCTGGCAAAGCGTGAGGCGATGGCGCCCGGCTGGACTTCCATCACCCGGATGCCGAAGGGCGCGAGCTCCAGGCGCAGCGCTTCGCTCAGCGCATGCACGGCAGCCTTGGAGGCGCAGTAGGCGCCGGCGAACGGGGTGACCAGCACGCCGGACACGCTGCCGATATTGACCACCAGTCCCTTGTTGCGGCGCAGGGCCGGGAACAGGGCACGGGTGACGCCGATCACGGCAAAGACGTTGGTTTCGAACTGGCGTTGCAGGGCCGGCACGCCGCCATCGAGCAAGGGCCCCATGGCGCCGTAGCCGGCGTTGTTGATCAGCATATCCAGCCCGATCGGCGCCAGGCGCTGGCCCAGTTGCTCAAGGGCGACGCTGTCGTTGACGTCCAGTTGTACGGCCGTGAAGCCGGCGTCACTGAGCGCGGCGACATCCTCGGCCTTGCGGGCCGTGGCCCAGACCTCGTGGCCGGCGGCGCGCAAGGCGTCGGCCAGGGCGCGGCCGATGCCACTGGAACAGCCGGTGATCAGGGTGACGGGCATGAAGGCTCCTTGGGGAAGAAACAGCTTTGATTGCACGGCTGCACGGTTAAGGGCAACGCGATCCTGGGGCGCAAGCTTGCACCAGGCGGCGATCTTTTTCAGTTGCGGTGCGGGCTTCTTCGCGGTTGAAGCCGCGCTCATCAAACACAAAATAACTTACTGACTTTATTGGCTATTGAATTCACCGCTGCCGGCGGTTATCAAACGGTACGGGTTCAGTTGGAAAAGCGGCCTTGCAGGTGTTCGGCGCGAAACTCCAGGGTCTCGGGACGGTAGCCGCTGCGCAGGGCCGGCAGCGGCAGGCATTCCTGCCAGGTGGCACCGGCCTGCAGTTCACCGGGGCCGCGATAGCGGGCCGAAGTGTAGGTGTTGTCAACCAGGTTCACCGTGTCGCCGGGTACATACGCCGCCACGCGCCAACGCAATTCCAGCAGCGGCACCGCATTGGTGTTGGTCAGGCTGACCTGCAAGGGCCGGTCGGCCGGGCAGGTCTGTGGGGCATGGGTCAGGCGCAGGTCCAGGCGTTCGAGCTGGCGGGTTTCTTGGCTGTCCTGCCAGATCACAAAGGTGGCGACCAGGCCCAGCGCCACGGCAGCCACCAGCGAGACTGGCAGGGCCTTGGCCGGGTAGCGCAGCAGCAGGATCAGCCAGGTAAGGACAAGCAGGATGCCGATCAGCATAGGGTGAATGCTCCGCGTAAAGATGCGCGTCATCCTACCCCAAAGCGAACCAGACCTGCCCGTGCCCGAAGTTTTCAGAAACTGTACAGGTCCGAGTCAGGCGCCATGACCCAGCGATCCTTGTCGTGTCGATGCAGGTAAGCCCTGGCACAGGCATGCATCTGTCGATCAAAGGGGCACATCAGGTGCTGATTGTCGAAGTGCGCCTGTGTCGGCTTGCCATGCTTGAACCTGGCTTCCTTGATGGCCCAGGCCCGCAATTGGGTGCCTTCGGTGCAGACCAGGGCCAGGACCACGGCATCGTAGTATCGGCTGTTTAAAGCCGGCAGTTCGACACAAAAGGGGGCGTCCAGGTCGATGACCTGTTCGTGGCTTTCAACGACACAGGGTGCCGGTAGCGACGCGTCCACCTGGGCAAGCAGAATGCTCATCTCGACTCCTCACTGACATCGTTGCTGGCAATCGTCGACTTTAGTCACGCCAGGAAGTGGGTATCTACTGTCATTTATGACAGGTGCAGACCAATGGTCAGATGGCACAGGCCCCAAGCGTTCGAGGCCTGGGGCGTGCGGGAAAGGATATTACTGCCGCGAGCCGATCAACGCGCCAGCGTCTGGGTCTTCACGCCGGCCTCAATGGGCCCGGAACGTCCATAGACATCCTCGAAGCGCTCGATATCGTCTTCGCCCAGGTAACTGCCCGACTGCACTTCGATGATTTCCAGCGGGATCTTGCCGGGGTTTTTCAGGCGGTGCACCGAGGCGATGGGGATGTAGGTCGACTGGTTCTCGGTGAGCAGAAACACGTTCTCGTCGCAGGTCACCTGCGCGGTGCCGGACACCACGATCCAGTGCTCGGCGCGGTGGTGGTGCATCTGCAGCGACAGGCTGGCGCCGGGCTTGACCGAGATGCGCTTGACCTGGAAGCGCCCACCCATGTCCACCGAGTCGTAGGAGCCCCACGGGCGGTAGACCTCCAGATGGTTCTGGGTCTCGCTGCGGCCCTGGGTGGTGAGGGTGTTGACCATCTGCTTGACGCCTTGGACCTTGTCCTTGTGCGCGATCAGCATGGCATCCTTGGTCTCGACCACCACGATGTTGTCCAGGCCGATCACCGACACCAGCTTGCCGTTGCCGTGGATCATGCAGTTGCGGCTGTCTTGCAGCACTACATCGCCCTTAGTCACATTACCGTCGGTGTCCTTGTCATGCACCGCCCACAGCGAGGCCCAGCAGCCCACGTCGCTCCAGCCGGCGCTGAGTGGCACCACGCAGGCGCGTTGGGTCTTTTCCATGACCGCGTAGTCGATCGAGTCGTCCGGGCAGCAGGCGAACGTGGCCTGGTCAATGTCAACGGTGCCGTCTTCCTGCAGGCTGCGTTCCAGGGTCAGCAGGCAGGTGTCGTAGATGTCCGGATCGTGTTTTTTCAGCTCTTCGAGGTAACGGCTGGCGCGGAACAGGCACATGCCGCTGTTCCAGAAGTAACCGCCGTCCTCGACGAACTCGACCGCGCGTTTTTCATCGGGTTTTTCGACAAAACTCTGCACCCGCTGCACACCCTCGGGCAGCAGCGAGTCGGGGCCTGAGTTGATGTAGCCGTAGCCGGTTTCCGGGCGGGTCGCCGGTACGCCGAACAGCACCATTTCGCCACGCTCGGCGGCCACAGTGGCCAGGGCCAGGGCGCGTTGCAGGGCCTTCTGGTCGTCGATCACATGATCGGCCGGCAGCACCAGCAACAGCGGGTCATTGCCCTGATTGACCTGCGTCATCGCCGCCAGCGCCACGGCCGGGGCCGTGTTGCGCCCGAATGGCTCCATGATGATGGCCTGGGTGTCCAGCTTCAGCGCGCTCAACTGCTCGTTGACGATAAAGCGATGATCCTTGTTGCACACCACGATGGGTGCCTGCATGCCGTCGAACGCCAAGCGTTGCAGGGTCTGCTGGAACAGCGTGTGCTCGCCGGTCAGGGCCAGGAACTGCTTGGGAAACTGCTTGCGCGACAGAGGCCAGAGTCGAGAACCGCTACCGCCTGACAGGATTACCGGGATCATGTTGTGTCTCCAATCGTTTTCAATAAGGGCTGCAGGGCGTGGCTGACGCGTTGTGCGTCGTGGGCCGGTACTGCGTCGTGTCGTCATGGGTGTTGCTCCTCATCGCACGGCCGTGAGGCCGCCGATCGGTCTTGCTCAGTTGTTCGCCTGGGGCTTGACCCACACCGGCGACAGGTTGCTGCCGGTGCCGGTGACATACAGCACCGCAGCCTCGCCGCGCTCCAGGGCAATGGGCTTGAGGTCGCTGACTTTCTTGTCACCGCTGTACAACGCCAGGCCGACCTTCACCGGGTTGACCTCACGCTCGCCGGTGCCCTTGGCCGCCACGGTCTTGACCACCTCGGCACTGCCGTCGGCGGTTTTCAGGCTCAGCGCCTGGTCGCTGAGGTTCTGCACGCGGACCAGGGATTTCTGCTTGTTCTTGAACGGTGATTCCTCGACCAGTTGCGGCTTGCCATTGGCATGGTTGACCAGGGTGTAGTAGTGATCGCTGGCCAGCTTGACCGGCAGGCTCTGGCTGCCCAGCCGGGCGGTGTAGTCGCCCTGGGGCATGAAGCTGAACGCGGTGCTGCCCAGGGGCGCGACGTCCTTGAGGTTGGTGTTGCCGACGGTCGCGCTGATTTCGCTGTTGCTGGCGTTGTAGACCCGGATGAAGGTCGAGCCCTTTGGCGCGGTCGGGTACAGCGCGGCATCGCCGGCGGCCATGACCTGCAGCGAAGCCATGCCCAGGCCCAGCGCCAGGGCGGCGCTTTTGAGCAGGCGATTGGCAGTCGAACGGGTGGCAGTGTTCAGTAGGGTCATAAGGCAGTCCTCTTTCAGGGGTGCGCCCGCACGGGCGATTCGGATGATCCGGCCGTCGCGGCCAGGTTCTCTTGGGTGTTGCGGGGTTTCTTCAACCCGGCGATCCACTGGGCGTCGAATTCGCCCAGGTCGTTGTGCACCGGCAGGTAGCGCTCGGGAAATTCCCAGATCACCACCGACGGCGGGTTGTGCTTGAAGCCTTCGCTCTGCAGGTACTTGAGCATCGGCAAGAGCGGCCCGTGGCCGTCCTCGGCGTAATTGACAACATCACTGTGCAGCGCCTGCTTGAGGGCACCGGCAAAGTTCCAGTTGGGGTTGGCGCTGTAGCTGGTGCCGACCAGGCCCACGGCAATCTCGGCGTCGGCAAACAGAGCGTCGTCGCTTTCTGTGCCCGGGCCTGCCGCTTCGGTGCTGCGTTTTTGCAGGGTGTCGGGCCGGGGCAGCAGGTGGCTGAACAGCGGGTCCAGGGGCAGGAAGTTGGTCAGGTCGCCCTTGTAGTCCGAGGTGCCAAGGTCTGCGGTGACAAATGCCTGCGGCTCGACGTTCAGCGGCGCCTGGCGGGCAATGCTCTGACTGAGTTGCTGAGCGACCACCTCAGCGCCCAGCGGCGTCCAGTGGGTGTCTGTGCGCAGGAACACCTGGCCGCGTTGTTTGGCCTGTTGCAGCGGGGTGAGCAGGTCCGGCGCGACGATCCCGGCCTGCGCCACTTGCTGATGAAAACGCAGGTACAGGTCGCGGTGCAGACGCGCCGGGGTGTGCTCGCCGATATGCTCGGGGTACAGGCGGGTCTTGGCCGGGACAATCGCCAGCACCAGGCGCGAACCTTGCGTGCGCAGCGCTTCTTGTACGCCGCGCACCAGGGCCAGGTTCTCCTGCAGGTTGTGCTCGCCGCCGGCAATGGCGTCGAACTCTTCATCGCTGAACAGCCACTGGTCTTCACCGACCACCACGCCGGGGCGGCCTTCGTTGAACAGCTGGTAGTCCAGCGCCGCCCACAGGTTGGTGCCCAGGCGCTTGATCGGGAACTCATCGTCGTAATGGGTCTCGGCCGCCTTGGTCCATTTGCCGTCGAGCACCGTCGTGCCGGGCGGGGGTGAAAAGTGCATGAAGCTGCGCAGCGACCAGAGGCCCAGCACCAGCAACAGGCCCATGAACACGGCGATGTAGAGGATGCGTAATGAACGGGTCATCTCGGGCGCCTCAGAACTGGAAGTACAGGAATGGCGAGAAACTCTGCGCCGACAGTTTCAGGATCGAGGCCACGAACAGCAGCAGGATCAGCCCGCGCATGGCATAGCGTGGCCAGTCGGCCTGCCAGTACGCCGGTTGCACCTGCGCTTCGCGGCCCACGGTGTAGCCGGGCTGATGCAGGCTGCCGGGGGCATCACCCGGTACGGCCTTGAGCGTGCCGGGCTGATCGCTGGCCGGGCCGTCGGCACAGGTTGTGGCCGGCCGTGCCGGGCGCCGGGTGTAGAAGTCGCGCAGGCCGAAGAACGCCAGGGTCGCGTAGGCCAGCGCCAGGGTGGCCACTTGCAGGCCGGTGAGGTTGGCGCGGGTCAGTTCCGACAGCTGCCAGTCGCCGAAGCTGAACATGGCGCCATACATGCGCATCGCCGCGTGCAGGTTTTCGGCGCGGAAGATGACCCAGCCGATCACCACCAGCAGAAAGGTCAGCGCCCAGCGAACGGGGTTGAATACCCAGGGTTTTGTATTGATGCCCACGGCTTTTTCGATGGCCAGCCAGAGGCCGTGCCAGGCGCCCCAGATCACGTAGGTGATATTGGCGCCATGCCACAGCCCGCCCAGCAGCATGGTCAGGAACAGGTTGCGGTAGGTGGCGAACTGGCCACCGCGGTTGCCGCCCAGGGTGATGTACAGGTAGTCGCGCAGCCAGGTCGACAGGCTGATGTGCCAGCGCCGCCAGAACTCGGTGATCGACTGGCTGATGTAGGGCTGCTGGAAGTTTTCCATGAAGCGAAAGCCCATCATCAACCCCAGGCCGATGGCCATGTCGCTGTAGCCGGAGAAGTCGAAATACAGCTGCGCGGTGTAGGCCAGCGCGCCCAGCCAGGCGTCGCCCGTGGTGGGGTTTTGCAGGGCAAAACAGTGGTCGGCGACCACCGCCAGGGTGTCGGCGATGAACACTTTCTTGATGAAGCCCTGCATGAAGCGCGTGCAGCCTTCGGAGAACTTGTCCAGCGTGTGGGTGCGGTTGTTGAACTGGTCGACCAGGTCGCGAAAGCGCAGCACGGGACCGGCGATCAGGTGCGGGAAGATCGCCACGAACGCCGCGAAATCGATCAGGTTGCGGGTGGCCGGCGTATCACCGCGATAGACATCGATGATGTAGCTGATGGACTCGAAAATGTAGAACGAGATGCCGATCGGCAGCAGCACGTGCGTCAGGATGAAGGGCTCCAGGCCCATCGAGGTCATGATCGCGTTGAGGCTGTCGACGCCGAAGTTGGCGTACTTGAAATAGCCCAGGATGCCCAGGTCGACCGCCACGCCCAGCAACAGCCAGCGCTGGGCCGGTCGGGTGCGAACGCCAGCGGCGCCCACCTTCAGGCCGATCCAGTAGTTCCACACGGTGACCGCAATGAACAGCGCGAGGAAATCGACCCGCCACCAGGCGTAGAAGAGGTAGCTGGCCAGCAGCAGCAACAGGTTGCGATAGCGTTGCCCGCTCAGGTAGTACAAGCCGAGAAAGACCGGCAGGAACAGAAACAGGAACACATTGGATGAAAAGACCATGTCTTTGTCTCCGAGGGTGCAACAGACATCCAAGGGCCAAAGCCCCCCCAAACCCCCCCACGCAAATGGGGGGTTGAAACTCACTCGCTGCGTAGGAGCGCGCTTGCCCGCGACCGAGTGCGCAGCGCTCGCAAAATCTCGGAAACGCTGAAAATTTTGACTGTGAACGCATTCAAGATTTTGGAAACGCTGAAAATTTACGACTGCTAACGCAGCCGGTCGCGGGCAAGCGCGCTCCTACCTGTCGTCGCGGTCGTGACGGGGGTCGTAGACCCGGGTCAGGTCGCCGCCCAGGCGAAAGGTCTTGAACGGTTGTTTCTCGTGCTTCTTTTCCAGCACCCGGGCATCACAGGTGTAGAGCGAGCAGTACGGTTCCAGCCAGGCGAATTTCGGGTCCTTTTTCAGGTCGGTCATGTCCTGCTTCTGGCCGCCGCGCTCGGCGAAGGCGTCCGGGTCCTCGACCCCGGCCAGTACCCGGTCGCCCAGGCGCTTGAGCGCGCCGTTGTTTTCCGGGCGCAGGTCGACACCGTTGGCCTGGGCGAAGCTGGCGATCATGGCCAGCGGTGGCAGGGCGTAGTTGTGATACGCCAGGGCACGCTCACGGCGCTTGAGTTCGTTGGGCAAGAAGCCCTCGGCGTCCACCTGGTGGGCGGCCACCTTGAACTCCTGCACCGACCAGTCGAACAGGTCGCGGCGGTTGGTGGCCACGGCGGTGGCCATGACCGACCAGGCGGCCCAGTAGGAGTGGTTGTTGATCTTCTCCAGCGGCAGGTTGCTCCAGTCGCGCACCACCTGATCGGCCAGTGTGCTGAACCAGGCTTCGATCTCGGCCGCTTGCTGGGTGTGGTTGGCCAAGGGGCGCGAGTCGGAAAACTTCAGGCGCAGGTAAGCGGCCGACAGGCTGCCCAGTGCCCATTTGCGCATCGACTTGCCGGTGTGGTTGTACTGCTGTGACTCCAGCGCCCCGGCCCGTGCCCAGGCGGTGAGCATGTTCAGCGAGCAGTCCAGCTGTTCCGGCCGGCCGTCGCGCATGTATTGCATCACCACCTTGCTGATACCGCGTTCCAGGTCGGTGATGTCCTGGGTGGCCGAACGAAAGGCCTTCTCGGCCACTTCGTTGAGGGTCGAGCGGGCCTTGTCCGAGCCTTCGTACTTGCTGCGAAACACCAGCTCGCCGGTATAGGGCGTGGGGATCGGGGCGCAGTTGAACGTATGTTCACCGGTCTTCATCTGCTCGATCGGTGCTGAATAGCCGGCCGGCGGGATCAACGCCGGCGCTGCGCCCCCGTTCCAGGCGTGGGCGGGCAGCGAGGCCGACGCCAGCAAGGCCAGCGACAGCAGGGCAGGGCCCAGGGTTTTGCGCGTCTGCATAAAAGTCCTCATTGTCCGGCTTGCGCCGTCTGTTGCGCAGGGCTGGCGAAGCCGTTGCGTTTGCACACCTGGGCCTTGATCTTCTGGGCCGGCGTACCAGGGTTCGGTCCCTGGATTTCCACCGCCAGCAATTGCTGGTCGGCCCAGTCTTCGTCTTCGCGCAACTGGAAGGCGAAGCGGCCGTCGGTGTCGGTGGTCTCGGGTTTTTCAAGCTTCAGGTCTTCGTGGCGGCCGTTCATGTACCAGAGGCGCGCCTGCAACACCTTGACCGAAGGGTCTTCGAAGCGGATGTCGATCTGGTTGTCGCCGTTGCGAATGGTCTTGATGCCATGGGTGCCGTTGACCAGCACTTCGTTGTTGCCAGGCTTGAGGCTCATCTGGCGGCTGAGCAGCGCCGGCCTGTCTTCGCAGCCGTTGTCGAGCAGCGCGAGCATCTGCCGCCAGACGCTTTCCTGGTCCAGGCGGTACAGCGGCGAAAACTCCCAGATGAGTACCTTGGGCGGGTTGTTGCGAAATTCCTCGCTGCCCAGGTACTGGATCATCGAACCTTCCAGGCCGCCGCCGGGGAAGGCCACGTTGAGCACGTCGGCGCTCAGATACTCCTGCAGGAAACCGCCGAAGTTGTAGTTCTTGCCACTGTGGCTGGTGCCCACCAGGGTGATCTCGGGGTTGCCGCCATCGCCGAACAGATCGCTGTCGCCGGCCTCGCCCTTGGGTTCGGTGGCGAACTGGTCCATGTACTGGATCGCGTAGCTGGTGCCGCACAACTGGCCGGCCATGTTATGCAGGGTGCCGGTCTTGCCCATGCGCCCGGATTTGCTGCTCTCGAACTCACGCTTGGGAATGTCGGCGTAGGCCGGGATCTGCTTCACGGTCTCGGCCACTCGCCTGGCGGTGCGCTGGGCGCCATAGGGAGTCCAGTGCTGGTCGCCGCGAAAGTAGAAATCGTGGGCTTCGTTTTCATTGGCCAGCGGCGACAGGTCCGGCACCCAGTAGCCCATCTTGCTAAAGCGCCCGAGCATGGCCTGGTAGTTTTTCAATGCGGTGTCGTAGGCGAACTTCTCGCGGTCGGCCGGCAGCAGCTTGTTGCGGTCTACCAGCCCGCGCGTGGGCTGGTAGACCACCACCAGCTCGACGCCCCGGCGCTTGAACGCACGTTGCAACTGTTGCAGGCGCTTGTAGCCCAGCGCGCTGGTGTCGAAATCAGTGCGCAGGTCTTCACGGGTGCGAAACAGCCAGTCGCCTTCGGCCTGGATCAGTGTGGTGAAGTTCTGCTGGTAGCGGGTGGTGTAGTTTCTGGCGTCATGGGCGGCCGGGCACAGCTGGCAGCAGGGTTCTGCGGTAAAGACCGGCACCTGGGCATCGGCCCGGGCGCTGCCGGCGGCCGCCAGCAGCGCTGCAGTCAGGCCCGACAGGCCGAGCCATTTGATCAATGGGGTGTGCATGACAATTCCTCGGCTCATTCGCGCAGCTCGGTCTGGTTTTCAACGGGGTCGATCAACACGGCTTTTTTCTGGCGCACCAGCAGGTCGAGAATCTGCGCCTGGTTCTCGCCCAGGATGCCGTTGAGGGTGATGCCGTTGGCCTTGGTCGGCGCCAGCATGGCCACGTCGTAAAGCTCGATGCTCAGCGGCGAGTCGATCGACAGGGGGCCTGAGCCATTGCCGGCCAGCTCGCCGCCGACCACCAGCAACGACACCTGGGTGTCGAACGGGTCCAGCTGGATGTCACGGTCGGTGTCGCTCAGGTCCTTGATGTGGCCATAGACACCCACCAGGCCGTTGCCCATGGCGAAATTGTTGTAGAGCTTGATATTGGTGCTGTTGCGCACGCGGATGCCGTGGCGGCGGTTGGCAACGACACGATTGCCCCACAGCAGGTTGTCGCCGCTTTCGTACAGGGTGATGCCGTCGGTGTGATTCTGGTAAATATCGTTGTCGGCCACGATGTTGTTGACGCTGTTGCGGTCGAGCATGACGCCGGAGAGCTGGTTGTCGTAGCTCTTGTTGCGAAAGATGAAACTGTCGTTCACCTCGCGCGAGACGATGATCCCGTGCTTCTTTTTCGTGCCGTGCACGGTGTTCTCGGCAATGATCAGGCCGTGCGAGCGGTCGTGCGGGTCGATGCCGTAGACGATGTTGTCGCGGTAGGTATTGCCCTTGATGACGAACCCCTGGGTTTCATAGCAGTAGAAGCCGTACCACAGGTCGACAAACTCCGAATCGACGATCCAGCCGGTGGGCTCGGGGCGCTTGAGCACCCTGGCGGCATTGGGGGTGTACTGCGAAATGCTCACCCCGTAGGACTTGCTCTGGTCGTAGCCGAGGCTGGTCATGCGGGTGCTGGCGATCCAGGTGTGCGAGCCGCCCCAGGCCAGCAGGAACGGCCGGAATTCCCGGGGACGGCGCCAGGTTGCCAGCGCATTGCGGGTTTCGTTCCAGCCATTGATCTGTGAGCGGGTGACCAGCAGCTTGCCTTCGTTGACGATGAACGCGCCGCGCTCCTGCGACAGGCGCAGCTCGCGGGTGCGTTGGTCGATCTCCAGGGTGCCGGTGTCCTTGACCAGGATCGGCACGCGGGCGACGAACACGCCGGGCGACACTTCGCTGAGCAGGTGCTTCGGCACCTGGCGCGCCACGTCCTGCAGGTTGGCGTAACCGTCCTGCACCACGATGATCTGCGGAATGCCGCGCTGGCGCGCCACCCACTCGGCCATCTTGTTGTCGCCGCCGACAAACTCTTTCATGCCGTTGGCTTCTTCCATCATCCGCGTGACCCGCACCTTGCCCGGCGTGCTGCGCTGGATCTGTTGCAGGGCCGCCTCGGTGGTGTAGCCGGACAGGTCGGGCAGCACCGGCTTGCGCAGGGCCAAGGGTTCCACCGGCGGGCTGCTGATGGTGTAGGTCTTGGCCTGTTGCAGTTCCTTGGCCACCGTCCTGGCAGGCTCCGACACGGCAGGGGTGCTCGCCAGCGCCACGCCAGCCATCAGCAGCGCGCTGCCCAGCACGGCGCTTTCGAGCAGGGCCTGCGACCAGGGCCGGTGACGGGCATTGCTTGGGTGACTGTTCATCTCATCGCACTCCTTGGAGACCACTGGCATCAGAAGCGCCAGATGACATCGACGATGGCCCGGTGCATGTAGCTGTCCACATCGCTGTGATAGGCATCGCCCGGTTTGAACACCCCGGCGCGCAGGCGGATCAGTGCCGAAGGCTCATCGACCGACTGGCTGATGGCCGCCGGCAACAGGCCCTGCTTGAAGTACTTGGTGACCACCAGGTCCATCTCCTGGCCGAGGTCCTTGCGCCCGTCTTCCAGGGGCAGCGAACTGAAGGTGTTGGTCGGGAGGCCGCTGGCATCGAACTGTTCCTGGGTCGGGTTGATCCCGGCGCCGCCGATCCGTGCATGGCCGTCGACGCGGCGGAACTTGTGGTAGATCAGCGAGGCGTCGTACTCGTCATTCATCTGCCAGGAAGCGAACAGCGAGCCGGTCTCGACGTTGGCCATTTCGCCCTGGAAGGCTTCGCCGAAGCGATGCACCCGCGAGCGCGTGCCGGTCCAGTTCGAGCGGTTGCTTTCCAGGCCGGTCTGCTCATAGTGCTTGCTGGCCCGCGAGTAGGCCGCGCCGACCTGCCATTGCGGGTCCAGGCGCAGGCGCAGGCCCAGGTCGGTGGCCCAGCCATCGACGTTGCGGCTACGTTTGTCACCGGCCAGGTACTGGTCGGTGTTGGCGTCATAGGTGGCGCCGATCTCGTCGCGGTCGCCGGTCAGCCAGGTCAGGCTGCCCCAGTAGTTGAGGGTGTGGGTGTTGCGGTGGTTGAAGGCGTCGCTGTCGGCCTGCAGGCCCAGCCAGGTCAGGTCGCCATTGGCGGTCTTGTCCAGGTCGTCGAGCACTTCACCGCTGCGCTTGAGCTTGCCGTCGTCGTGGCTGTGGTGCGCGCGAATACCGGCCCAGTGCCCCGGTGTCCACTGGTAGCTGGCCGAGCCGAACAGGTGCTGGCGGTCTTCGTCTTCCGGGGCCAGTTCGGTCAGGTCGGTGCGGTACTCACTGAAGCGCTGGGCAGCGCCCATGTCGGCGCGCAGCAAGGTGGTGTCGAAAGTCCAGTTGATGGCCTCGATGTTCACGTCGCGCCACTGGCCGTCGTCGTTGCGCAGGCGCTGGCGCCCGACCTTGAGGATCTCGCCGGGGTAGGGGGTCAAGCCGCTGTAGCCGACCCAGAACTCGCGCAGGGCGGCGTAGCTCTTATCGACCTCGCGCTCGCTGGCGTTGCCACGGGCCACTTGCGTGCCTGACTGGCCGCGGCTGTTGGTGGCGGTCTGCTCCAGCGGGTCGGTCTGGATGGTGTCGGTGGCAGTCACCAACTGGCCCATCGCATAGCCGCTCCAGGCACCGCGCTCGCCATACACCCACGGGCGCAGATCCAGGCCGATGCCGTTGACGTCACCGCCTGAGCGGGTGCCCAGGTCGCGGTCATCTTCGCTTTGTGCGGTGATCTTGGCTTCCAGGCCGACGTTCTGCTCTTCGGTCAGGGCGGCCAGGGTCGGGCACGCCCAGAGCAGGGTAAAGCCAAGACCCATGCCGGCAGCCATCAGGGGGTTGAGCTTCATAGGGCTTCCTCAGCGTTGTCTTTTTGCAGGGTTTGCAGGACCAGCGCGCTCTGGCTGGCGGTCGCACCCCGGACGTTCTGTTCGCGTTCGAGCAAGGCTTGGGCTGTGGCGAGGCGTTCCGGTGGCAGTTGCTGGTTGATGTGCTGGATCAGTTCGCTGTCGGGCGCCGTGCCACGGGCCAGGGCCAGTTGGCTGAAGACCCAGGCGTTGACCGGATCGGGGCGGATGCCACGGCCCTGCGAGAACAACTGCGCCAGGGCGTAGTCGGCGCTGGTCTGGCCGCCACGGGCGGCGATCAGCAGTTCGTCCACGGCTTTTTGCGGGGCGACCCGGCCCAGATAACCGCGCCGGTACAGTTGCCCCAGGTAGTAGTGCGCCGAGATCTCGGTGGCAGTGGCCTTGATGAGGTGCTGCTCGGCCTTGACGGCATCGGCCGGCAACCACTTGCCTTCGTAGTAGAGCCGTCCCAGCAGCAGTTCGGCCCGTGGCTGGTCGGCAGCGCGGCCGTTGTCCAGGTACTCCATCAGCGTGTCGACGTCACCCAGTTCGGGAAAGTCGTAGAGCAGTTTGGCCAGTGTCACCCATGAGGCCGGGTAGCCGGGCGCGATGCCTTCGAGCAGTTGCTGGGCGCCTTGCGGGTCAGGCGTGCCGATCTCGGCATCGCCCAGCACTCGCGCCACGCTGTCGACCCGCTGGGCGTCGACGCGGCCGGCGGCGTGGGCGCGGCGCAACTGTTCGAGCAGCGCTTTTTGCGGCTCGGCCTGGCCACGGGTCTGGTACACAGTGGCCAGCTCGACATAACACGTGTCGGCGCTGGCCAGCGCCGGCTTGCAGATGCCTTCGATTTCGTCCAGATGCTGGGCGTAGGTGCCCTGGGTGCGGTACAGGGCAATCTGCGCCAGGCCCGCCTCGGCGTAGCCTTGCTCGCGCCACTGGCTGATCTGCTGCTGCACATCGACATCGGGAAAGCTCTGCGGCGATTGCAGGTAGAGCGTGGCCAGGGCCATCAGCGCGCCGGATTCACCGTGGGCAAAGGCCTGCTTGAGCAGGCGTTCGGCTTCCTGGTGTTCGGCCTGGGTGGCCGCCGGCTTGGCCACCAGCAGGCGGCCCAGGCGCGACTGGGCGCGGGGCAGCCTGGCCGCCGCCTCGCGGTAGGTGGCTTCGGCCTGCACAAGCGCCGCCGGCTCACGGCTGGCGACCTGGATATCGGCCAGCCCGACCTTGGCCTCGTCATAGCCCAGGTCGGCCAGTTGCCGGTAATTGTGCTCGGCCAGGGTGGTGTTGCCGTTTTGCAGGGCCTCGTTGGCCAGGCGCAGATCGGGCAGGCCGACGCAGCCGCTCAGGCCCAGGCTCAAGGCGACGGCCAGGCCCAGCGTCGAAGGGGGTAGCCAGGTAGGAGTCGACGGACGTCGAGGCGCACGGTTCATGATTACAGACCTGCGGCCATGGCTTTGTCGATCAGCCAGTTCATGGACGGGCCGCGATCGCTGATCACTTCCACCGGACGGCCTGCCAGCGCGCTGCTGAGGGCCTCGTCAGGCTTGATCTGCACGCGAATGTCGCTCGAAAGTTCGGTGTTGGTCAGGTTGCTGCTGCTGACTACGCGGCCGGTGCGCATGCGCTCCTCACCGGCCACCTGGAAGCTGACCGGCATGCCGGGCTTGACGTCCTTGAACTGGCGATAGGTGAAGCGCGCCTCGACACTGGCCTGGGTGTCGCGCGGCACCAACTGGAAGATCACCTGGCCCTTGGCGGCATACTGGCCGTCGGCAACCAGCTGGCGGGCCACGATGCAATCGCACGGGCTGGTCAGGGTGCCGCTCATCTGCCGGCCGTACAGCTGTTCGATCCTGGCCGGGTCCAGGTCTTCGCCGGTCAGGCCGCCCTTGAGCATTTCCAGCATGTTGGTGTTGAACGAGGCCAGGGGCGCGCCTTTTTGTACCGCCTGTTCAGACGCCACCAGGCTTTGCAGCGTGCCTTCGCGGGGCATGGTCACTTCCATGCCCGGTACGCTGACCAGGCCGGCGGTGGCATGGCTGACGAAGTACAGGTCGTACACGGTCTTGAGCACGAAACCGGCGGCGCCCAGGCCGACGATGAAAATCCCCAGGCTGAAGGTCACCGCCCGCAGCCGGCCGAACACACCCATGCCGCTGTCGCCGGCCTTGTGCTTGCGTGCCTGGGTGAAGTTGTCGCGCTGCAGGGTGGCCAGCACTTCACCGACACTGACAATGTCGCCGGCCAGGTGCGAGGTGATCAGGTGACGCAGGGTAGCGATGTCCCGGGGTTCGAGGTTCTGGAACTGGCAGCCCACGCGGTGGGTGGCAGGATTGATCGAGCGGATCTGCAGCTCGACGTCCATGGCCAGCCCCAGGTTATCGATCAGAAACTGCAGGCGCGCCTTGATCACTTCGCCGACCTTCAGTTTCTCGCAAGCCGGGGCAATGTAGCTCAGGCCACCGGCCGACAAGTCTTCGACGCGCACCAGGGGCGCATTGGGGGCACCGTTGAGCAGGCGCAGCCTGGCCGGCAGCTTGACCCGGGCGTGTTGGCGCTGAGCTTCGGATTCATGCACGACGTTGGCATTCACGGCTGTATTCATGGTGAGGCTTCCTGATTGATCGATGGCTTCAGAGGTCCGGTCAGACCATGGTCAGCAGCACGGCGACAAAAATGCTGCCGGCCGAAAAGGTCATCGTTCGCGATGACCAGGTGTTGAACCAGCCTTGAAAGCTGGCCATGTCGCGGCTGAGCCGGGTGTCCTGGCGCGTCCAGGACTGGCGGTCGAGGCGGAAGAACACGTAGATCTTCATCAGCGCGCCGACGATCTGGTTGTAATAGAGAATCAGCGGGTAGGCCGGGCCGATCCGGTGCCCCGAACAGGCCAGCAGCAGGGTGAGGATCAGGCGCGTGATGCCGATCCACAGCAGGTACACCAGCAGGAAGGTGCCGCCGTACTTGAGGCTGGCGAGGATCGCCACGGTCAGGCCCAGCAGCGAGGTCCACATCGACACGCGCTGGTCGAACAGCACCACGCTGGTGAACAGCCCGAGGCGATTGACCCCCAGGCCCAGGGCACGGGAGTTCTGCCGCAGGTTGTTGCCGTACCAGCGGTACATCAGTTTGCGGCTGGCCTTGAAAAAGCTCTTTTCCGGCGGGTGCTCGACGGTATTGATCGCCGCATCCGGCACATAGAAGGTGTCGTAGCCCAGGCGCATGAGGCTGAACCAGCTGGACTTGTCGTCACCGGTCAGAAAACGGAAGGTGCCCAGGCGCCAGTGGTGCAGTGAGTCGCTTTCGACGTCGGCGATGAACTCCGGGTTGGTGACCACCGAGGCGCGAAACACCGACATCCGTCCGGTCATGGTCAGCACCCGGCGCGACAGGGCCATCGAGCACATGTTGATGTGCCGCTGGGCGAAGCGCAGCTTGTGCCATTCGCTCATGATGTAGCCGCCGCGCACTTCGCAGAACTCGTTGGTGGTCAGGCCACCAACGCTGTCGAACAGCTGGAACCACGGCACGGTCTTGTTGACCACCCCTTCACTGAGCACGGTGTCGCCATCGATCACCGCCACCACGGCGCGCGCGTCGGGCATGTGTCGGGAGATGGCGCGAAAGCCATAGGCCAGGCCGTCGCGCTTGCCGGTGCCGGGAATGCGCACGAAATCCAGGCTGACCCGCCCGGGCGGGTTCATGCGTGCCCACAGGCTCTTGACCAGCAGTTCGTCGCTCATTTCCACCAGCGAGCAGACCACTGTGGTCGGCAGGCCACAGTCGATCGCCTCGCGGATCACCGAGCTGTAGACCTGGGCGGTGGTCAGCGCGTCGATACGAAAGCTGGTGACCATCAGGAACACATGCGACGGATCGGCTGCGCGACCCAGCTTGCGCACCTTGCGTCGCAGGTGCGGGTACACCACATAGAGAAACAGCATGCCGCGCACAAAGTGCGTGGCGCCCATCGAGTAGCGCCAGAGGCCGACGATACCGATCAGGAAAATGAAGTGCTTCGATTGCGAATCGAAAATACTGGCGGGCAACACGGTGACCAGTGCCAACAGCAAGGTCAGGTAAAACAGCCAACCGGCGGCCTGCAGCAGGCCGTGCTTGAGCCTTTGCATAATCCACATCCTTGAATCAGTTGCAAGCTGCAAGTAGAAGCACCATGGCTTGAACTTGCAGCTTGCCGCTTGCCGCTGCTTACCAGCAGATGCCTTCGCTGCGACCGCTTTGCGCGGTGGCCCGGGTCATGAAACCCACCAGGTCGACGACGTGCTTGCCTTCCGGGGCCTTGTCGGCCAGGGCGCGGAAGCGCTCGTCACGATTGCCCAGGATGATCACGTCCGAGTGGTCGATGACCTGGTCGAAGTCGGCATTGAGCAACGAGGACACGTGCGGGATCTTCGACTCGATGTATTCCTTGTTGGCGCCGTGCATGCGGGCGTATTCGACATTGCTGTCGTAGATGCTCAGCTCGAAGCCCTTGCCGATCAGCATTTCGGCCAGCTCCACCAGCGGGCTTTCGCGCAGGTCATCGGTGCCGGCCTTGAAGCTCAGGCCCAGCAGGGCGACCTTGCGGGTATCGTGACTGGCGACGATGTTGAAGGCGTTCTGCACCTGTTCGCCGTTGCTGCGCATCAGCGAGTTGAGCAGCGGCGCCTCGACATCCAGGCTGCTGGCGCGGTAGGTCAGGGCGCGCACGTCCTTGGGCAGGCAGGAGCCGCCAAAGGCGAAGCCGGGGCGCATGTAGTACTGCGAGAGATTGAGGGTCTTGTCCTGGCAGACCACATTCATCACCTCGCGGCCGTCGACGCCCACCGCCTTGGCAATGTTGCCGATCTCGTTGGCGAAGGTCACCTTGGTGGCGTGCCAGACGTTGCAGGTGTACTTGATCATCTCGGCCACGGCGATGTCCTTGCGGATGATCGGGGCGTCGAGTTCGGCATACAGCGACTGCAGCAGGTCGCCGGAGAGCGTGTCGTATTCGCCGATGACGGTCATCGGTGGGTGGTCATAATCACTGATGGCCGTGCTTTCACGCAGGAACTCCGGGTTGACCGCCACGCCGAAGTCGACGCCGGCCTTCTTGCCCGAGCAGTCTTCGAGCACCGGAATGACCACATTGGCCACCGTGCCGGGCAGCACCGTGCTGCGCACCACGACCGTGTGGCGTGAGGTCTTGTCACGCAGGACAAAGCCGATTTCGCGGCACACCGATTCGATATAGTCCAGTTCCAGGTCGCCGTTTTTCTTGCTGGGGGTGCCGACGCAGATCATCGACAGGTCGGTGGCACGGATGGCCTCGGCAAAGTCGGTGGTGCCGCGCAATTTTCCGGTGGCGATGCCCTGTTGCAAAAGGCCCTCCAGGCCCGGTTCGACGATGGGTGATCGACCGCTGTTGATCAAGGCAATCTTGTCGGCGGAAATATCCACGCCGACCACATCATGACCCCGTGCAGACAGGCAACCGGCACACACGGCACCGACATAACCCAAACCAAAAATACTGATCCGCATCGTACTCTCCTCGAACATTACGACTGACGCCACAGGGGGCGGAATATAAATAGGGCTCGCAGTTTTCTGCGTCAGTCAGTGCCGGTTTTTATGCACGGCGGCCTAACTAACGAACGTCTGTTTAATGTAATGAGTTGCCAAATACAGGGAGGGCTAACTCAGTTTAAGTCTGATACAGATGGCAAGTTGCCTGCCCTTGAAGGCGGCGCTTGTTCCGGGCGATCTGTATCACTGCTGAACCGCGCTCAGCGGCAGGCGTGATCACGCACGGCAAGGCGCATGGCCTTGTCCTGTCACGGTCTGGCTGAAACAGCCGGGTCAGTGCTTTCCCTTGTGGCTTTGATGAGAAGGTTCATTAACTACCTACAGCATTGGTCATCCCGGAGACCAAACTTCGTTGTGGTAACGCCTTTTACCAACCTGCTTTATTCTTACCCTGTACGTCATGCCTTACACAGGGGTCGTCATTTGTTACGGGATGTAGGAACGCATGTGCAACACAATAGTTCCGGTCCATTCATCCTGTTGTATTCAAGATGCTAATTGATTGCCCCTGTGTCCGGTAGTTGCACAATGATAGCGATTTTCATGGCTGCCTTTATATCCGGGCACTCAACCTGTTTATAGCCTTAATGGCAATTACCCATAAGCGGCAAGGTGCTATCGGTTAAAAAAGCATTTATTTTTTTCATCGGTCGGTAACTGCAAGGAAGTGTATGTCCTAACTGCCGATATTTCGACGCCATTTATCTGACTGTTTCGGGCGCTTGCTTGACGGGGTGCGATGCCGCAGCCGCTTCGCTGCATCCTGGGGGGGTTGTTGCCGTTTCAGCACGGCTTGTACTGAAACGGCAACAGCCCCTGGGGTATCACTCAGGTGGGGTGTCGCGCAAAAAAACCAGTTTGTCCGGTGCCGAGTGGTCGGCGCTGTAATAGTAGCCCTGGGCATCGAACTGTTTGAGGGCTTCAGGGGCGTTGATCCGTTCGTCGATGACGAAGCGGCTCATCATGCCGCGCGCTTTTTTCGCGTAGAAGCTGATGATCTTGTACTGGCCGTTCTTGTAGTCCTTGAACTCGGTGTTGATGATCCGTGCTTGCAAGGCGCTGCGCTTGACCGCTGAGAAGTATTCGGTCGAGGCCAGGTTGAGCAGCAGGTCGTCGCCCTGGTCGGCCAGTGCCTGGTTCAACCATTCGCTGAGGCGTGTACCCCAGAAGGCGTACAGGTCCTTGCCACGCGCGTTGGCCAGTTTTGTGCCCATCTCCAGGCGATACGGCTGCATCAGGTCCAGCGGGCGCAACAGGCCGTACAGGCCCGACAGCATGCGCAGGTGCTGCTGGGCGTAGTCAAGCCCGGCCTGGTCGAGGGTTTCGGCCGCCAGGCCGGTGTACACATCGCCCTTGAAGGCCAGCAAGGCCTGCTTGGCGTTGTCCGGGGTAAAGTCCGGCGTCCAGCTGCCAAAGCGTGCAGCATTCAGGCCGGCCAGCTTGTCAGACAGGTGCATCAGTTCGGCGATCTGCTGGGGTGCCAGTGCGCGAAGCTGGGTGATCAGCGCTTGTGAGTGGTCCAGATACTGCGGCAGGGTGTGGCGGGTGGTCGTGGGCGGGGTCTCGAAGTCGAGGGTCTTGGCGGGGGAAATCACCATCAGCATGCGCGTGTCTCCTGAAGTCGTGGCGCGATTCTAGGGGGTGATCGCAGATCACTCCAGCAAACAAGGCAGTCAGTTGCAGGGCAAGGCATAAGGCAGCAGGGTGATCGGCTATAGTGCCGGCTCGCCCCGGACAGGGATCGGTAGAGAAGGAGCATCGGGTTTGCGTATCGTTCTGGCAGTGTGCATGTGTCTGTTGGGGTTCAAGGTGCAGGCGGCCGTGCCGCCGGTGGCGACGGTCGATCGCAGCCTGTGGCCTGAGCGCCTGGAAAATCCGGCACTGTTCGATGTCGCCTCGCGTGCCGAGATCCTGGCATTTGCCCATGCCCTGTGGGCCAGCGAACAGCTCGATGAAGACAGCCTCAAGCGGCGCCTGGGGCTGCGCTACATCAACGTGGCCTCGCTCAACCTGGTGCGCAACCGTCTGTGGGAGCGCCTGCTGGTCAACTTTCGTCATGCGCGCAAGAGCTGCACCGAGGATGCCAACTTCTGTGTCTATGCCAGGGACATGGAGCAACTGCGCCAGCGCGCCGAGGAATTCAGGATCGGCGATGATTCGTTCTATGCCGCCTGGGCCGCGCCCAGCGCCATTTTCCACAAGCTGTACCTGGACGAGCTGCTGTACAAGGCCGCGTTGTTCCCGCAGACCAGCAGTGAGATCGCCCGCTACAACTCCGATGAAATGAGCGGCGACGAACTGCCCGACCGCACCTTCATGCTCAACTTCGAAGGCGGTCCGAGTGCGGCCAATGGAGACACCGACTGGCTGGCCGATTTCATGCGCCAGCAGAACATGACCGCGACCTTCTTCGTGCTGGGCAAGGCCTTGCAGGCGCGCCTGGACGGCAGCTCCACCGGGGCGATCCAGAACCTGTACCGCCAGCAGTGTGTCGGCATCCAGGGCTGGGAATATCGCTCGCACAGCCAATGGCGCGACTGGCAAGGCTCGGTGCAGCGCAGCGCCGCACTGGTCGAGCGGCTGCTGCCGGACAATCTGGTGCCGCTGTTTCGCCCGCCCTACGGGCATCGACGTGCCGACAGCGGTGAGTTTTTCCGCTCACACAACCTTCGCGTGTCGTTGTGGACCATCGACGCCCATGACCAGTTGCCGCGCATGACCTCGGCACAGATCAGCGACCGTGTGCAGACCCTGATGCTGCTGTGGCGCCGGGGCACGGTAGTGTTTCACGATTCCGGCGCGCAGGCGCAGTCGGCGCTGCCGCTGTTACTGGCCAACAGCGCCCAGAGCGAGCTGACCTGGGAAGACTGCCGCAACCTGTCGCGTGAACCGGAGCCCGAGCTGGAACCCGAGCCTGAACCCGAGCCCGAGCCCGAGCCGACGCCGGAGCCTGAGCCGCAGGACGGGCAGCCATCCACGCAGCAAGAAGGCGTGCAGGAACCGGCGCCACAACCGTCTGCGCCTGTGCAGGAAAATGTGCAGGAAACCGAGTCGATAAAGGCGCCCGAGGGCGCGCAGCCAGTACAGCGCGTGGACCCTGCGCAGTTGCAGGCGCCGGAAAATCAGGAGGAGCCCGAGGCAGGCAATTAATGAATGTAAACGTGCTTGCACCGACCGCCAAGCGCTATTCGTCATACTGTGAAATAAACTTCAAAAAACTGTCAAAGTGCTTTTTTCTGTCATCTGTTTTGCGGTATTACCTGAGTCAGACCGCCGAAACCTGCAACACAGGTGGCGTCGCACAAGACCCACCTTGAGCCCCGGCTCCCCTGCCTCAAGGGAAGCCCCCGGCGGTCCCCCAGTGGCACGGATCTCAATGATGCCGTGTCCAGGCTTCTACAAAGGTGAGCGAGTATGGATGACCACGGACGCAGCCCCTCCACCAACCAGCCTATCCTTTACGTGCTCGATACCAATGTATTGATCCATGATCCCAATGCACTGCTGAATTTCGAAGAACACCACGTTGCCATTCCGATGACGGTCCTGGAGGAGCTGGACAAACTCAAGGATGGCAAGCACTCGGTCGCCGCCGAATGCCGCCAGGCCATTCGCCTGATCGACAAGACCCTGGGCGAGGCCTGCCCTGAAGACGTCGAGCAGGGCGTGCCCATCGACCGCGGCACCGGCGTGTTCAAGGGCTATCTGTCGATCCTGATGAGCAAGCGCCAGGAACCGACCAGCCTGCTGCCCGAACACCTCAACGACAACATCATCATCAACCAGTTGATCGACCTGCACGCCCGCCAGAAAGACCGTGCCGTCGTGCTGGTGACCAAAGACATCAACATGCGCCTCAAGGCGCGCGCCTGCGGCATTGCCGCCGAGGACTACAGCACCGACCAGCTGGTCGACGACGTCTCGCTGCTGTCGCGTGGCTATCACGAGATGACCGGCTCGTTCTGGGACCGGGTCAACAAGGTCGACACCCGTCAGGACCACGGCCGCACCTGGCACCGTGTGCAGTTGAATGAAAACATTCCCGCGGTGCACCTGAACGAATTCATCATCGATGAGCAGGGCTTCGTCGGCTGGGTCAAGGGCGTCAAGAACGACGAGCTGATCATTCTCGACATGCACCAGGAGCCCTTGCTGCACCAGGAAGCCTGGGGCCTCAAGCCACGCGACATCCATCAGGCCCTGGCCCTGTTCGCCTTGCTCGACCCGGACATTCACCTGGTCAACCTGACCGGCGCGGCCGGTTCCGGCAAGACCATCCTGGCGCTGGCCGCCGCCATCGAGCAGACCATGGTCAGCAAGCGCTACCGGCGCATCATCGCAACCCGCAGCGTGCAGGGCCTGGACCAGGAGATCGGCTTTCTGCCCGGTACCGAAGCGGAGAAGATGGAGCCCTGGCTGGGGGCGATCACCGACAACCTCGAAGCCTTGCACATGGATGACGAAAACACCCATGGCAGCGTCGACTACATCCTCAGCAAGGTGCCGTTGCAGTTCAAGTCGCTCAACTACATTCGCGGTCGCAGCTTCCAGCAAAGCCTGATCCTGATCGATGAATGCCAGAACCTGACGCCGCACCAGATCAAGACCATCATCACCCGCGCCGGCGCCGGCTCCAAGGTGGTCTGCCTGGGTAACCTGGCGCAGATCGACACCCCCTACCTGTCGGCCACCAGTTCCGGGCTGACCTACCTGACGGAGCGCTTCAAGGACTTCCCCAACGGCGTGCACATCACCCTGCAGGGCGTGCCACGCTCTATCCTGGCCGAATACGCCGAGGGCCATCTGTAGCTGCGCAGGACAGGGTCAGCATCGCCATTTGCGTTTACAATCGTGCTCCTGCAAAGGAGTAACGATTGTGCTGACTCATCTCGATTCCCAGGGCCGCGCCAATATGGTCGATGTGACCGACAAGGCCGTGACCTTCCGCGAAGCGGTGGCCCAGGCGCGGGTGCGCATGTTGCCCACCACCCTGCAAATGATCGTCGCCGGCGGCCACCCCAAAGGCGATGTGTTTGCTGTGGCGCGCATTGCCGGCATCCAGGCCGCCAAGAAGACCAGTGACCTGATTCCGCTGTGCCATCCGCTGATGCTGACCGGCGTCAAGGTCGAACTGACGGCCGAGGGCGATGACGCGGTGCTGATCACCTCGCGCTGCAAACTGTCCGGGCAGACCGGCGTGGAAATGGAAGCGTTGACCGCTGCCAGTGTCGCGGCGCTGACAATCTACGACATGTGCAAGGCCGTTGACCGCGGCATGGTCATCGAGTCGGTGCGCCTGCTGGAAAAACTCGGCGGCAAGAGCGGCCACTACCAGGCCGATGCCGAGGAGGGCGCCCCATGCGCCTGACCGTGCAGTATTTTGCCCGTTACCGTGAAGTGCTGGGCCTGGACAGCGAGTCGCTGGAGGGTACGTTCAGCCACCTGGACGACGTGCGTCAACTGCTGCTGGGGCGGGGCGAGGCCTGGCAAGTGCTGGCCGAGCAGGGCTTGATGTGCGCGCGCAACCAGGCACTGTGCACGCTGGCCGAGCCGGTCGAGAGCGGTGATGAGGTGGCCTTCTTTCCACCGGTGACCGGAGGATGAGCATGAACGTTCGGGTCCAGGTCGCCGCCTTCGATGCCGGCGCCGAGGTCAACGCCCTGCATGCGGCCAACCGCGGTGTCGGGGCGGTCGTGAGTTTTGTCGGCTATGTGCGCGACTTCAATGACGGCCAGCCGGTGTCAGGCATGTTTCTGGAGCATTATCCGGGCATGACTGAAAAGGCGCTGGGCACGATCATCGACCAGGCCGGCGAGCGCTGGCCGTTGCTGGGTGTCGAGGTCCTGCACCGGGTGGGTCACTTGGCGCCGGGCGAGCCGATCGTGTTCGTGGGGGTGACCAGCGCGCACCGGCAGGCCGCGTTCGAGGCCTGCGAGTTCATCATGGATTACCTCAAGACCCGCGCACCGTTCTGGAAGCGCGAGGACACCCCCGAAGGCCCCCGCTGGGTCGAAGGCCGCACCAGCGACCAGCAAGCGGCCCGGCGTTGGGATTGATCCTGGGCAGAGGCATGATCGGCGGGGGCTGAAAAGGCCGAATGTGCCGGCCCTTTCGCGACCGTTGGTCGCTCCCACGGGTGTGCCGCACCCTTGCAGGAGCGACCAGCGGTCGCGAAGGCAGGTCTCTCAGGTGCGCTTGCGTTCCACCGGGCGCAACAGCACGGTCGGTGGCATTTCGCAGCTGATCTTGCGCCCCAGCTTCTCTTCGATGGCCGGCAACTGGTAGGAATCGTCTTCGCCGGCAAAGCTGATCGACACGCCGTCGGCACCGGCCCGACCGGTACGGCCGATACGGTGCACATAGTCGTCGGGCATTTCCGGCAGGGTGAAGTTGATCACATGGCTGATGCCGTCGATGTGGATCCCGCGCCCGGCCACGTCGGTGGCCACCAGCACGCGGATCTTGCCTTCGCGAAAGCCTTCCAGGGTCTTGATACGCTTGTGCTGCGGCACGTCGCCTGACAGCTGAGCGGCATTTACGCCGTCGCGTACCAGGCGTTCCTCGATGCGCCGCACCTCGTCCTTGCGGTTGGCAAAGACCATGACCCGCTCCCAGCCGTTGTCGTTGACCAGGTTGTACAGCAACCGGTACTTGTCGGCCGAAGCCACGGCATAGATGTGCTGTTCGACATTGGCGTTGGCCAGGCCCTCGGCCTCGATCTCGACAATGGCCGGGTCCGTGGTCCACTGCTTGGCCAGGTTCATCACGTCTTCGGTGAAAGTGGCCGAGAACAGCAGGGTCTGGCGCTCGCCCTTGTGCGGGGTCTGGCGGATGATCTGGCGCACCTGCGGAATGAAACCCATGTCGAGCATGCGGTCGGCTTCGTCCAGCACCATCACCTCGACCATGTCCAGGTGCACTTCGCCGCGCTGGTTGAAGTCCAGCAGGCGGCCCGGCGTGGCCACCAGAATGTCGCAGTAGCGCGCTTCGAGGTGCTTGAGCTGCTTGTCGAAGTCCATGCCACCGACGAAGCTCATCACGTTCAGGCCGGTGTAGCGGGTCAGGTCGGCGGCGTCCTTGGCGATCTGCACCACCAGTTCGCGGGTCGGGGCGATGATCAGTGCACGCGGCTCGCCCATGTAGCGCTCGGCGGGCGGCGGGGTCTGCAGCAACTGGGTGATGGTCGAAATCAGAAAGGCCGCGGTCTTGCCGGTGCCGGTCTGCGCCCGGCCAATGGCGTCGCGGCCCCTGAGGGTGTAACCCAGCACGCCGGCCTGGATCGGCGTGCAATAAGGAAAGCCCAGGTCGTGGATGGCATGCATCACCGACGGTGCAAGGTTGAAATCATGAAAACGGGTCTTGCCTTCCTGGGGCTCGACGCTGAAGTCTTCGGGCTTCCAGGTGTCGACCGGTCTGGGCGGGCGTTCGCGGCGCGGGCGTTCGGCCCGAGGCGGCTTGGCCTGGGGCGTCTCTGCCAGTGCAGAGGGTTCGCTGGTCGTCGGCAGGGGTGAAACAGAAGGCGGTGTCGCAGCCACGGGCTGGACGGGGAGGGTGTCGTCGGTCATCACTGGAGCGGGGGTCGATGCAGTCGGAAGGGGCGCGAGCGGCTCGGCCTCGTCTTTACCGAACATCTTCTTGAGTGCTTTGAGCACGGTCATCTCGTCAATTGGTCAAGGAATGTACGCCGAGCAGTGTAAAGCAAGTTTCATGCTCGGCGTAGTGTCATCCATACAGGGCTACAAGACCTGGGGATAAATGCGCAAGCACGGGTGTTACCGCAGCTTGTCGCCGAGCCAGGTCCTGATGTCGGAAATCTCCTGGGGTAACACTTGGTGGCCCATGGGGTATTCCTGCCACTGCACGTCGACGCCCAGCGACTTGAGGTACTCATAGACGGTACGGCCCATGGCATTGAGCACCACTTCGTCGTGATAGCCATGCAGGCAATAGGCCGGAATGCGCTGCTGGCTGGCCGACAGGGTCATCTGGTCGGTGAAGGTCGGCGCGTAGGTCGACAGCGCCAGGACCCCGCCCAGCGGCCCCTGCCAGCGGCGGTAGGCGGTGTGCAGCACCACGGCGCCACCTTGCGAGAACCCGGCCAGGAAGATCCGCGCCGGATCGATGCCGCTGTCGCGCTGGGCTTCGATCAGGTCGAGTACGGTCTGTGCCGATGCCTCGAGTTCTTCATGGCTGATGGCCCGCGCCGGGCTCATGGCGATGATGTCGTACCAGCTTGGCATCTGATAGCCGCCATTGATGGTGACAGCGCGCATGGGCGCCTGCGGTAACACGAAGCGGGTGGTGGTCAGCGTGGTCTGCAAGGCTTCGGCAACCGGCTCGAAATCAGTGCGGTCGGCGCCCAGGCCATGCAGCCAGATCACACAGGCATCGGCGTCTTTGGTGGGCTCAAGTATCAATGGGTGGGTCATGGTTGCTCCAGTCTGGTGCGCTACGGTATCAACCGTGCATTCAATAAGTGCCGGGCCTGGCGCGGCCCATTCAAATCTGAACGAAGATGTCGCAAGGGTACAACTTTTGCGCTTGACCTGTAGGTTTATCGAATCAGCCAGCAGTCTGGTACGCGCTTTGCTATGGAACAAGCGGAGTCAGAGCGCTCACGTCGTCCGGTAACACTATTTGGCTATCACCGGTCGGCGCAGCACGCGAATCCCAGCTACAGGATTCACGGCACGATTCATTCCGTCACTCAAGATACGGAAAAATCATGGGGCTTTGGTTCGCGAGGCGAGGGGGTAACCGTTACAAGCGGGCAACAGGAGGATCCTGGGCCCGTTTAATGAACAGACCCAACGTCGCATGACCCAAAAAAATGCCAGCACGGGTCGTTGATGCCCCACAAGGGTGCGGCGTGACTAAAGCTCCCACACAACAAAGAGCAAACTGGAGGTTATGAATGAAGATGTTGAAATCCACCCTGGCCGTAGTGACCGCTTTCGCTGCACTGGGCATCACCAGTGCCGCCAATGCCGGCGCAACGCTTGATGCAGTCCAGAAGAAGGGCTTTGTCCAGTGCGGCGTCAGCGACGGTCTGCCAGGCTTCTCCGTTCCAGATGCCAAGGGCACCATCACCGGTATCGACGCTGACGTCTGCCGCGCCGTAGCCGCCGCTGTCTTCGGTGACGCCACCAAGATCAAGTTCAGCCAGTTGAACGCCAAGGAGCGCTTCACCGCACTGCAATCGGGCGAAATCGACGTGCTGTCGCGCAACACCACCTGGACCAGCTCGCGTGACTCGGGCATGGGCCTGACCTTTGCCGGCGTGACCTACTATGACGGCATCGGCTTCCTGGTAAACAACAAGCTGGGCGTCAAGAGCGCCAAGGAACTGGACGGCGCCACCGTGTGCATCCAGGCCGGTACCACCACCGAGCTGAACGTTTCCGACTACTTCCGCGCCAATGGCCTCAAGTACACCCCGATCACCTTCGACACCTCCGACGAAAGCGCCAAGTCGCTGGAAAGCGGCCGTTGCGACGTACTGACCTCCGACCAGTCGCAGCTCTACGCACAGCGCAGCAAGCTGGCCAACCCGGACTCCTACGTCGTTCTGCCGGAAGTGATCTCCAAGGAGCCACTGGGCCCGGTCGTGCGTAAAGGCGACGAAGAATGGCTGGCCATCGTCAAGTGGACCCTGTTCGCCATGCTCAACGCCGAAGAAGCGGGCGTGACCTCCAAGAACGTCGAAGCCGAAGCCAAGTCGACCAAGAACCCTGACGTGGCCCGTATGCTCGGCGCCGATGGCGAATACGGCAAGGACCTGAAGCTGCCGAAGGACTGGGTCGTGAAGATCGTCAAGCAAGTGGGTAACTACGGCGAAGTCTTCGACCGTAACCTGGGCGAAACCACGCCTTTGAAAATCAAGCGTGGCCTGAACGCACTGTGGAACAACGGCGGCATTCAGTACGCTCCTCCGATTCGCTGATCTGACCCTGCGCCGGGCGGCCTGAACGGGCCGCCCGGCGTTTTGCACGGTTCCATCTTTTCCGGGGCATTTCATGCAAAAACATATCGACGCACCCAAACAAAAGCTCACCCTGAGCGACCCCAAAGTGCGCGCCTGGCTATTCCAGATCATCACCATCGTGGCGGTGATCTCTCTGGGCTGGTTCCTGTACGACAACACCCAGACCAACCTTGAACATCGCGGCATCACCTCCGGTTTCGACTTTCTCGAGCGCAGTGCAGGCTTCGGTATCGCCCAGCACCTGATCGACTACACCGAAGCCGACAGCTATGCCCGTGTCTTTCTGATCGGCTTGCTCAATACCTTGCTGGTGTCGTTCATCGGCATCATCCTGGCGACCCTGCTGGGCTTCAGCATCGGTATTGCCCGCTTGTCGTCCAACTGGATGATCAACAAGCTGGCGACCGTCTACGTCGAGGTATTTCGCAATATCCCGCCGTTGCTGCAGATCCTGTTCTGGTACTTTGCCGTCTTCCTGACGCTCCCTGGTCCACGCAACGCCCATGGCTACCTCGACATGTTCTATGTCAGCAGCCGCGGTGTGAACATGCCCCGGGCGATGGCTGCCGAAGGCGTGACCGCGTTCCTGGTCAGCCTGGTGGTCGCGGTGATTGCCACCTTGCTCATGGTTCGCTGGGCCAACAAGCGCTTCGAGGCCACCGGCGAGCCGTTCCACAAGTTCTGGGCAGGCCTGGCCCTGATGCTGGTGATCCCGGCGTTGAGCATCCTGGTCGCCGGTGCCCCCGTGCACTGGGAAATGCCCGAGCTGCGCGGTTTCAACTTCGTTGGCGGCTGGGTACTGATCCCTGAACTGCTGGCGCTGACCCTGGCCCTGACGGTGTACACCGCGGCGTTCATCGCCGAGATCGTGCGTTCCGGCATCAAGTCGGTCAGCCACGGCCAGACCGAGGCGGCCCGCTCGCTGGGCCTGCGCCAGGGACCGACCCTGCGCAAGGTCATCATTCCGCAGGCCTTGCGGGTGATCATTCCGCCACTGACCAGCCAATACCTGAACCTGGTGAAGAACTCTTCCCTGGCCGCCGGTATCGGTTATCCGGAAATGGTTTCGCTGTTCGCCGGCACCGTGCTCAACCAGACTGGCCAGGCTATTGAAGTCATTGCCATCACCATGAGCGTGTACCTGGCAATCAGCATCAGCATTTCCCTGTTGATGAACTGGTACAACAAGCGCATTGCGCTGATCGAGCGGTGAGGAAACGCGCATGAGTACACATACGTTCAAACCCAATCTGGCGCCGCCGAAATCCACCGTGGGTGTGGTCGGCTGGATGCGCAGCAACCTGTTCTCCGGCTGGTTCAACACCGTACTGACCCTGTTTTCGTTGTATCTGGTCTGGCTGATTCTGCCACCGATCATCAACTGGGCCATTCTGGATGCGAACTGGATCGGCACCACCCGCGCCGACTGCACCAAGGCCGGCGCGTGCTGGGTGTTCATCGAGCAGCGCTTCGGCCAGTTCATGTACGGCTACTTCCCCGGCGACCAACGCTGGCGTGTCGACCTGACCGTGATCCTGGCCATCGTCGGCATTGCACCGCTGTTCATCAAGGCCTTCGAGCGCAAGGTCGCCTACGGCCTGAGCTTCCTGGTGCTGTACCCGATCATCGCGTTCTACCTGCTGCATGGTGGCGCGTTCGGCCTGACCACCGTGGCCACCAGCCAATGGGGCGGCCTGATGCTGACGCTGGTCATCGCCACCGTCGGTATCGCCGGCGCCTTACCGCTGGGGATCCTGCTGGCACTGGGACGGCGTTCGAACATGCCGGCGGTGAAGGTGGTCTGCGTGACCTTCATCGAGTTCTGGCGCGGCGTGCCGCTGATCACCGTGCTGTTCATGTCCTCGGTCATGCTGCCGCTGTTCCTGCCCGAAGGCATGAACTTCGACAAGCTGCTGCGGGCGTTGATCGGCGTGATCCTGTTCCAGTCGGCCTACATCGCCGAAGTGGTGCGTGGCGGCATGCAGGCCATTCCCAAGGGCCAGTACGAAGCCGCTGCGGCCATGGGCCTGGGCTATTGGCGCTCGATGGGCCTGGTGATCCTGCCGCAAGCCCTGAAGCTGGTCATTCCCGGCATCGTCAACACCTTCATTGCCTTGTTCAAGGACACCAGCCTGGTGATCATCATCGGCCTGTTCGACCTGCTCAACAGTGTCAAGCAGGCTGCGGCCGACCCGACCTGGCTGGGCATGGCCACCGAAGGCTATGTCTTCGCAGCCCTGGTGTTCTGGATTTTCTGTTTCGGTATGTCCCGCTACTCCATGCATCTGGAGCGCAAGCTGGACACTGGCCACAAGCGTTAGGAGTTTCGTGATGAGTGAAGCAGTCAAAAAGCCGCTGGGCGCCGAAGGCATGATCCGTCTGGAAGGCGTACACAAGTGGTACGGCCAGTTCCATGTGCTCAAGGACATCAACCTCAACGTGCGTCAGGGTGAGCGTATCGTGCTGTGCGGGCCTTCGGGCTCGGGCAAATCGACCACCATCCGTTGCATCAACCGCCTGGAAGAGCACCAGCAGGGGCGCATCATTGTCGATGGCACCGAGCTGACCTCCGACCTGCGGCAGATCGAGACCATCCGCCGTGAAGTGGGCATGGTGTTCCAGCACTTCAACCTGTTCCCGCACCTGACCATTCTTCAGAACTGCACCCTGGCGCCCATGTGGGTGCGCAAGATGCCGAAGAAGCAGGCCGAAGAAATCGCCATGCACTACCTGGAGCGTGTGCGCATTCCGGAGCAGGCCAACAAGTACCCTGGCCAGCTGTCTGGTGGCCAGCAGCAGCGGGTGGCGATTGCCCGTGCGCTGTGCATGAAGCCCAAGATCATGCTGTTCGACGAGCCGACCTCGGCCCTGGACCCGGAAATGGTCAAGGAAGTGCTCGACACCATGGTCAGCCTGGCTGAAGAGGGCATGACCATGCTGTGCGTGACCCACGAAATGGGCTTTGCCCGTACCGTGGCCAACCGCGTGATCTTCATGGACAAGGGCGAAATCGTCGAGCAAGCCGCGCCAAACGACTTCTTCGACAACCCGCAAAGCGACCGCACCCGGCTGTTCCTCAGCCAGATCATTCATTGATCGGGTTGCTGCTTTAAAGAAATAATCAGGCCTTGTGTCTAATGCCAGTCAGTCAAGCTGACTGGCATTTTCATTTTCGGCAGGGGTACTTTGCCGCTTTCGGAAACGATCGATCAGGCAGGGACGGCCCATAAGCGGCGGCCCCCGGAGTAATGCCGGAAGGAGGGAACCCCGAAGGGGCCGAAACCAGGAGCAAACGGTTTGCGCCACTTTGCCAAGACAAAGTGGCCCGGCCCGAAGAGGGTCGGAACCTCTATCACAGGCTAGCCCGGCCAGCAGGAACACCCCGGCCTGGCTGGCGAAGCCAATCGCGGGCAGAGCCCCCTCCCACATTCGATTGCGTTTCAAGCCGTCATGGGCGACCCCCCGTCTTGACTGACTGGCACGAATACGTGAGGTCCACGCCACTCGCTTGCAGCAGGCTGAACCTTGTAATCCCCGGGCGTCTCCAACAGGATATTCGGCCCTCCCTGCGACGAGGGCGATACCTGATACCTGAGGACCCAATGACTGCCAAGGCACCGCGCGACCCTTCACCTTCCAATGACACCCTGATCCACGCCCCGGATGGCCCTGCACCGGCGCGCCTGCGTACCTGGCTGTTGCTGCTGGGCCTGGTGCTGGTGGCCATCAACCTGCGTCCGGCGCTGTCGAGCGTGGCGCCGCTGCTCAATGACGTCTCGAGGGCGCTGGGGCTGTCGGCGGCACAAGCCGGCCTGTTGACCACCCTGCCAGTGCTGTGCCTGGGGCTGTTTGCACCGTTGGCACCCTGGCTGGCCCGACGCTTTGGCAGTGAGCGGGTGGTGCTGGGCATTCTGTTCGTCCTGGCGCTGGGCATCGGCCTGCGCAGCACCCTGGGCACTGTCGGGCTGTTTGCCGGCAGCCTGCTGGCCGGAGCCAGTATCGGCGTGATCGGCGTGTTGTTGCCCGGTATCGTCAAGCGCGACTTTGCGGCCCAGGCCGGCGCGATGACCGGTGTCTACACCATGGCATTGTGCCTGGGCGCGGCCCTGGCAGCCGGGGCCAGCGTGCCGCTGAGTCAGCTGTTCGGCGACCGCTGGGATGCCAGCCTGGCGTTCTGGGCGATTCCGGCCTTGCTGGCAGCACTGTTCTGGTGGCCACAGGCGCGTCCGTCCCACGATACGCAGCGCACACAAGTACGTGTGCGCGGCCTGCTGCGTGATCCGCTGGCCTGGCAAGTGACCCTGTACATGGGCCTGCAATCGTCGCTGTCGTACATCGTGTTTGGCTGGCTGCCCTCGATCCTGATCGGTCGCGGCCTGGAGCCGACCGAGGCCGGCCTGCTGCTGTCCGGTTCGATCATCTGCCAGCTCATCAGCGCCTTGAGCGCGCCCTGGCTGGCCACCCGTGGCAAGGACCAGCGCCTGGCGATCGTGGTGGTCATGGGCATGACCCTGACCGGCCTGTTCGGTTGCCTGTATGCCCCGGTCGAAGGCTTGTGGGGCTGGGCGATCATTCTGGGTATTGGCCAGGGCGGGACTTTCAGCCTGGCCCTGGCGCTGATCGTGCTGCGCTCGGCTGACTCGCATGTGGCCTCGAACCTGTCGGGCATGGCTCAGGGCATCGGCTACACGGTCGCCTCTATCGGGCCGTTTGCCGTGGGTGTGGTGCATGACCTCACCGGTACCTGGGGACCGATCGGCTGGATTTTCGGCCTGCTGGGCCTGGGTGCGGTCATCGCCGGCCTTGGAGCGGGACGGGCGCGGCAGGTGCAGGTCACCCGCGATACGCCCTGAGCAACAGTCCTGAGCCGCAAGGGCTGCATGAGGCAGTTGGCAAGCAGGCCGTTTGCCGCTTATCGTGCAGCCACCTTTCCGCCAGGACGTCTGCCCGCATGGACTACGAAGAACAAAGCCAGCTCAACAGTGCCGTGATCAGCCGTTTCTACGAGGCTTTCCAGCGCCTCGATGCCGAGGCCATGGCCGAGTGCTACAGCGAGGATGTGTTGTTCAGCGACCCGGTGTTCGGCACCCTGCGCGGCGCCCAGGCCGGCGACATGTGGCGCATGCTCACCGCCCGTGCCCAGAACTTCTCGGTAACCTTTGATCAGGTCCGTGCCGACGACCGCACCGGCAGTGCGCACTGGGTGGCGACTTATCTGTTCAGCCAGACCGGACGCACCGTGGTCAACGCCATTCAGGCGCGCTTTGTGCTGCGCGACGGCAAGATCTGCGAACACCACGACCATTTCGACCTGTGGCGCTGGTCACGCCAGGCACTGGGCTTCAAGGGCCTGTTGCTGGGCTGGTCGCCCCTGGTGCAGAACGCCATTCGTGCCCAGGCGCACAAGGGCCTCAAGGCGTTTGGCGAGAAACGGCGTGGCTGAGGTCACGCCCGAGGACGTGCCGGAAAAACCCTGGTACGTCTATCTGGTGCGCGCGGCCAACGGCTCGTTGTACTGCGGCATCAGCAACGACCCTTATCGCCGGTTTCTCATGCACCAGAGCGGCAAGGGCGCGCGCTATTTCCACTCCAGCCCGGCGGTGGCACTGGTGTACGTGGAAGCCTGGCCGAGCAAAGGCGAGGCGTTGCGCCACGAGCGGCTGATCAAGAAGCTGCGCAAGCGTGCCAAGGAAGCCTTGGCCGACTCTGCGGGGCTTTTGGCCATTTCCGGGACCGCAGCAGAGGCGTACTGAGATCGCGATAGGCACGGCTGTTGTGCACGCGCTAAGCTCAGGACTTTTCCACGCAAGGAATCGATCCATGTCCGAGCTGATCCTGCACCATTACCCGGCTTCTCCCTTCGCTGAAAAAGCCCGCCTGATGCTGGGCTACAAGGGCCTGTCGTGGCGTTCGGTATTCATCCCGGCGGTCATGCCCAAGCCCGACCTGACCGCGCTGACCGGCGGTTACCGCAAGACCCCGGTGCTGCAGGTGGGCGCAGACATCTACTGCGACACCGCGCTGATCGCCCGGCGCCTGGAACAGGAAAAAGCCTCGCCGGCGTTCTACCCCGAAGGCCAGGAATTTGCCGTCACCGCCCTGGCCGCCTGGGCCGACGCGACCCTGTTCCAGCACGCGGTCAGCCAGGTGTTCCAGCCCGAGTCGATCGCCCTGCGGTTCGCCAAGCTGTCGCCTGAAGCGGTAGAAGCCTTCAAGGCCGACCGCGCTGCGCTGTTTGCCGGTGGCGCAGCCTCGCGACTGCCCTTGCAGCAGTCGTTGCACCAGTGGCCGACCTTCATGGCGCGCCTTGAGCAACAACTGCAGCGTCATGGCGACTACCTGTTTGGCGAACCATCGATTGCCGACTTCGCCGTGGCTCACCCCATGTGGTTCCTGCGCCAGACCCCGGTGACGGCACCGGCGGTGGATAAATACCCGGCCGTGGTGGCATGGCTCAAGCGCGTCGAAGGGTTTGGCCACGGTGCCGCCAGCCCCATGAGCGCAGAAGACGCCATTCAGACTGCTTTCAATACCACCCCTGTTGAATTGCCGGCTGAAGGGTTCAACGATCCCAACGGTTTCAAGGCGGGTGATCAGGTCATGATTTCTGCTGTTGATTACGGTGTGGACGGGGTGGAAGGGCAACTGGTGCATGCCGGCACTGAAGAACTGATCCTGCGCCGCGAAGATGATCGCGCAGGCACCGTGCATGTGCACTTCCCGCGGCTGGGGTTCAGGATCGAGAAGCGCTAGGCGCATTGTCGCGCAGCAAACATGGGTCTTGTGTGGCGCGCGTTTACCGGAATGCCGGACCACCGCGACCGGCTGCGCAGCAGTCATAAATCTGCAGCGTTTCACAGATTTCTGCGAGCGCTTCGCGCTCAATCGCCGGCCGCCTCCCACAAGGAGTGAATTTTAAGCTCAATAAAATCGATAATTTATTTTGCGTTTGAAGGGCGCGCTCCTGCATCGGGCCAGTGTTGGCTGCGCGCCAGGTCACTGCAATGCCGCTTCGATTTGCTGGTCGGAAAAGTCGCGCAGCAGGGTGCCGTTGACATCGAGCAGCGGGATGCCACGCCCGCCCAGTGCTTCATAGGCCTGGCGGCCTTCGGCGCTGGTTTCGATGTCGTATTCTTTGAAGGCAATCCCTTTGCTGTCGAGCAGGCGCCGTGCCTGCTTGCAGTAGCCGCACCAACTGGTCGAGTACATCACCACCCGCGCCTGGCTGTAGCGCTGCGCCTGCTGGGCCGTGGGCGGGTTGATGAAGTGCTCGATCTGCCCCCGGTTCTGGTAGATGACCACCACCAGCAGAATCAGCGCGACCTTCTTGAGGGTCCGTTGCAGCATCGGTTCAGCGTCGTTTCAACTGGTCGGTGAGCTGGGTGGGCAGGCCCTTGATGATCAGGGTGCCGGCTTCCTCGTCGTACTCGACCTTGTCACCCAACAGATGGGCCTCGAAACTGATCGACAGGCCCTCGGCACGGCCGGTGAAGCGGCGGAACTGGCTCAGGGTGCGTTTGTCGGCCGGGATCTCCGGCGACAGGCCGTAGTCCTTGTTGCGGATATGGTCGTAGAACGCCTTGGGGCGTTCTTCGTCGATCAGCTCGGACAGCTCGTCCAGGGCGATGGGCTCGCCCAGCTTGCTCTGGCTGGTGGCATAGCTCACCAGCGCCTTGGTCTTTTCGCGGGTGGCTTCTTCGGGCAGGTCTTCGCTTTCGACGAAGTCGCTGAAGGCCTTGAGCAGCGTGCGGGTTTCGCCGGGGCCGTCGACGCCTTCCTGGCAGCCGATGAAGTCACGGAAGTACTCCGAGACCTTCTTGCCGTTCTTGCCCTTGATGAACGAGATGTACTGTTTAGACTGCTTGTTGTTCTGCCACTCGGAGATATTGATGCGCGCCGCCAGGTGCAACTGGCCCAGGTCCAGATGCCGCGACGGGGTGACATCGAGCGAATCGGTCACCGCCACGCCTTCGCTGTGGTGCAGCAAGGCAATGGCCAGGTACTCGGTCATGCCTTGTTGGTAGTGGGCGAACAGCACGTGGCCGCCGACTGACAGGTTGGATTCTTCCATCAGCTTTTGCAGGTGCTCGACCGCGGTGCGGGTAAAGGCGGTGAAGTCCTTGCTGGTCTCCAGGTACTCCTTGAGCCAGCCACTGAACGGGTAAGCCCCGGACTCGGGATGAAACAGCCCCCAGGCTTTGCCCTGTTTGGCGTTGTAGCTTTCGTTGAGGTCGGCCAGCAGGTTTTCGATGGCAGCGGATTCGGCCAGTTCGCTGTCGCGCGCATGCAGCACTGCAGGCGTGCCGTCGGGTTTCTTGTCGATCAGGTGGACGATGCAATGACGGATCGGCATGGATTTCTCGGCTCGTGAAAGTGAAGATCGGTGCGGCTCGTGGCAAGGCCGCCAGTGTACCGCAGGGTCGGCGCGAATGGCCGATGCGGCTGTTTTTCGTCCAACCAGCGATTTTCAATCGCTTTTTTTGCGCCAAAGTCCGCAAAACCTGACCAAAAGGATAGGCAGAGGCGGATATTTGCCCGGCTCTGTGCTAGTTTTGCGCGGTCCTGCGCACTCCAGCGCGTCAGGCATGCAGTTTGTGCGCGTGCTGGCGAACCAAATCATGGTTTCAGTATCTACAACTTCGCGATTGATCGTGGCTGCCAATGGCCGACGTTGCACTCTGCAATCCATATGAATTTTATAGGGAAGGAACACTACATGGCTCTTACCAAAGACCAGTTGATCGCCGATATCGCAGAAGCTATCGACGCGCCGAAATCCACCGCGCGTAGCGCCCTGGAGCAGTTGGGCCAGATCGTTGCTGATCAACTGGAAAACGGTGCTGAAATCACTCTGCCAGGTATTGGCAAGCTGAAAGTCACCGAGCGTCCAGCGCGTACCGGCCGCAACCCTTCGACTGGCGCTGCCATCGAAATCGCTGCCAAGAAAGTGGTCAAGTTCGTTCCAGCCAAAGTGCTGACCGACTCGATCAACAAGTAAGCTCACGCTTGCTTGAAAAAGCCGTGTACGGGTTCACCCGACACGGTTTTTTTATGCCTGCTGTCCGGCCCTCAGGCCTGGATCCAGCGCCCGGCGCGCCACGCAGCCTGCTCGGCGGCATCATGAAAGGTCCAGGCGACAAAGCGGCTCTGCTTCTGCCCCTGGCCCATCTCCACCACTCGCACCTCGAAGGCGCCGCTCTTTTTCAGGCGTTGCTGGATCTCGGGCAGGTTCGCTGCCTTGGACACCAAGGTGCTGAACCACAGCACTTGCTCAGGCAGTTGCGCGCTTTCGTCGATCAGGCGGGTGACAAAGCCGATCTCGCCACCCTCGCACCACAGTTCCTGCGCCTGGCCACCGAAATTGAGCACCGGCAGCTTGCGCTTGGGGTCAGCCTTGCCCAGGGCCCGCCATTTGCGCTGGCTGCCGCGCGTGGCTTCATCCAGCGAGGCATGGAAGGGTGGGTTGCACAGGCTCAGGTCAAAGCGCTCGGTGCTGTCGAGCAGGCCGTGCAGGATGTGCTGGCGGTTGCCTTGCTGGCGCAGGCTGATGGCCTTGCCCAGGCCGTTGGCCTTGACGATGGTGGCGGCGGCCGCCAGGGCCTTGGCGTCGATCTCCGAACCCAAGAAGTGCCAGCCGTAGTCGGCATGCCCCAGCAGCGGGTAGATGCAGTTGGCGCCAGTGCCGACGTCCAGCACCTTGACCGCCGCACCGCGCGGAATCACCTGCTGGTTATGCTCGGCCAGCAGATCGGCGAGAAAGTGCAGGTAGTCGGCGCGTCCCGGAATCGGTGGACACAGGTAGTCGGCCGGGATGTCCCAGTGTTTGATGCGGTAGTGCGCCTTGAGCAGCGCCCGGTTGAACACCCGTACCGCCTGTGGGTTGGCAAAGTCGATGCTCTGCTTGCCATAGGGGTTGAGGATGACGAACTCGGCCAGGTCCGGGCTGCTTTTGATCAGCGCCGGGAAGTCATAACGACCCTGGTGGCGGTTGCGCGGGTGCAGGGTGGCTTTTTCTTTAGGCGCGGCCGGCTTGGCCGGGCGTTGGGGTTTCTTGCGTGCAGGCTTGGGCGTGTCGGTCATGGCCGTATCCGATGGCAATTGGTACGTGCATAAAAAAGCCAGCCCGCGAACGGGCTGGCTGATCGTAACGCCGCTTCAGAGGCTGCTGATGCGGGCGTGTTGCTCGGCCAGCTTGCCCAGCGCCTGTTCGGCTTCAGTCAGCTTGGCGCGTTCCTTGGCGATCACCTCAGGCGGCGCCTTGTCGACGAAGGCGGCGTTGGACAGCTTGCCGCCCACGCGCTGCACTTCGCCTTGCAGGCGCTGGATTTCCTTGTCCAGGCGTGCCAGTTCCGCGCCCTTGTCGATCAGGCCGGCCATCGGCACCAGCACTTGCATCTCGCCCACCAGGCCGGTGGCCGACAGCGGTGCCTCGGCACCCGGCGCCAGGACGGTGATCGATTCGAGTTTGGCCAGCTTCTTGAGCAGGTGCTCGTTGTCGCCCAGGCGGCGTACGTCTTCGGCACTGGCGTTGTTGAGGAACAGTTGCAGCGGCTTGCCTGGGCCGATGTTCATTTCGCCACGAATGTTGCGCACCGCCAGCATCAGGCCCTTGAGCCATTCGATATCGCCTTCGGCGGCTTCATCGATACGGGCTTCGTTGGCCACCGGCCACGGTTGCAGCATGATGGTCTTGCCTTCGGCACCGGCCAGCGGCGCCAGGCGCTGCCAGATTTCCTCGGTGATGAACGGCATGAACGGGTGAGCCAGGCGCAGGGCGACTTCCAGCACGCGCACCAGGGTGCGACGGGTGCCGCGCTGGCGCTCGACCGGAGCGTTCTCGTCCCACAGCACCGGCTTGGACAGCTCCAGGTACCAGTCGCAGTACTGGTTCCAGATGAACTCGTACAGGGCCTGGGCGGCCAGGTCGAAGCGGAACTGGTCCAGTTGGCGGGTCACTTCGGCTTCGGTGCGTTGCAGCTGCGAGATGATCCAGCGATCCGGCAGCGACAGCTCATAGGCTTCGCCGTTCTGGCCGCAGTCCTCGCCCTTGTCCAGCACGTAGCGGGCGGCGTTCCAGATTTTGTTGCAGAAATTGCGATAGCCTTCGACGCGGCCCATGTCGAACTTGATGTCGCGGCCGGTGGAGGCCAGCGAGCAGAACGTAAAGCGCAGGGCGTCGGTGCCGTAGCTGGCGATGCCTTCGGCGAACTCCTGGCGGGTCTGTTTCTCGATCTTCTTGGCCAGTTGCGGTTGCAGCAGGCCGGTGGTGCGTTTCTGCACCAGGGTTTCCAGGTCGATGCCGTCGACGATGTCCAGCGGGTCCAGGACATTGCCCTTGGACTTGGACATTTTCTGGCCCTGGCCGTCGCGGACCAGGCCGTGCACGTACACGGTCTTGAACGGCACTTGCGGGGTGCCGTCTTCATTTTTCACCAGGTGCATGGTGAGCATGATCATCCGGGCGACCCAGAAGAAAATGATGTCGAAGCCGGTGACCAGCACGTCGGTGGAGTGGAAGGTCTTGAGCGCTTCGGTCTTTTCCGGCCAGCCCAGGGTGGAGAAGGTCCACAGGCCCGAGCTGAACCAGGTGTCCAGTACGTCATTGTCCTGTTGCAACGCCACGTCGCTGCCCAGGTTGTGCTTGGCGCGCACTTCGGCTTCGTCGCGACCGACATAGACCTTGCCCGAGGCGTCGTACCAGGCCGGGATGCGGTGGCCCCACCACAGCTGACGGCTGATGCACCAGTCCTGGATGTCGCGCATCCACGAGAAGTACATGTTTTCGTATTGCTTGGGCACGAAGGCGATACGGCCGTCTTCGACCGCGGCAATGGCAGGCTCGGCCAGCGGCTTGGTCGACACGTACCACTGGTCGGTCAGCCACGGCTCGATGATGGTGCCGGAGCGGTCGCCCTTCGGCACTTTCAGGGCGTGGTCGTCCACGCTGACCAGCAGGCCGGCGGCGTCGAACGCGGCGACGATGCGCTTGCGTGCCTCGAAACGGTCCAGGCCGGCGTACTCGGCCGGCCATTGACCGTCGACGTCTGTATTGAGCGTGCCGTCGAGGTTGAACACCTGGGCGGCCGGCAGCACGGCAGCGTTCTTGTCGAAGATATTGAGCAGTGGCAGGTTGTGGCGCTTGCCGACTTCATAGTCGTTGAAGTCGTGGGCCGGGGTGATCTTCACGCAGCCGGTGCCGAACTCGGGGTCGCAGTAGTCATCGGCGATGATCGGAATGCGGCGACCCACCAGCGGCAGCTCGACGAATTTGCCGATCAGGGCCTTGTAGCGTTCATCTTCAGGGTTCACGGCCACGGCCGCATCACCGAGCATGGTTTCCGGGCGGGTGGTGGCCACGACCAGGTAGCCATTGCCTTCGGCGGTGGTGGCGCCGTCAGCCAGCGGGTAGCGCAGGTTCCACAGGTGGCCTTTCTCGTCGTGGTTCTCGACTTCCAGGTCAGAAATGGCCGTGTGCAGCTTGGTGTCCCAGTTGACCAGGCGCTTGCCGCGATAGATCAGGCCGTCTTCGTGCAGGCGCACGAAGGCTTCCTGCACGGCGGCCGACATGCCGTCGTCCATCGTGAAGCGCTCGCGGCTCCAGTCCACCGAGGAGCCCAGGCGGCGAATCTGGCGACTGATATTGCCACCGGACTCGGCCTTCCATTCCCAGACCTTGTCCAGGAACTGCTCGCGGCCCAGGTCATGGCGGCTCAGGCCCTGGGCCTCGATGCGACGCTCGACCAGCATCTGGGTGGCGATGCCGGCGTGGTCGGTGCCCGGTTGCCACAGGGTATTGCGACCTTGCATGCGCCGGAAACGGATCAGGGCGTCCATGATCGCGTTGTTGAAGCCGTGGCCCATGTGCAGGCTGCCGGTCACGTTTGGCGGCGGAATCATGATGGTGTACGAGTCACCTGCGCCTTGCGGAGCGAAGTAGTTCTCGGACTCCCAGGTCTGGTACCAGGAAGTTTCGATGGCGTGCGGCTGGTAAGTCTTGTCCATGCGCGGCGGGAACCCTGTGACATTGATTCGGAAACCGGCAAGTATAGCCCTGCCGACCCGCGACAAGCCATAAGTGCCACGCGACAGGTTCGGCGGACCTCGCAGATCTGTTAGTTGGCGGCCGACAGGCGAGGGGGGATCATGCGGTGCATGAGCATGTTTACCGAGGCTGCACCATGAGCATTCTTGCTTCTACCATGACTGCTTACTGTCAGTATCGCTATGACGCGCTGGACCGTCTGGCCAGTACCGCAATAGAGGCACAGGCGCCGGTATGGCCGTTCTATCAAAGAAACCGCTTGAGCGTCGAGATACAAGGCGCGCTGCACCGGCGCGTAGTCCGTGTTCAGGACCGGTTACTGGCCGAGCAGCATGTTGATGGTTCGGGGGGGGCAGGTGGTTTTACTTGGCACTGACGTGCAAGGCAGTGTGTTGCAGGCGCTGGATGGGCACGGTTCACAGTCGTTCGGCTACAGCCCTTATGGGCATCGGCCGCCGGCAAATACGTTTCTGGGTTTTAACGGAGAGCGTCCTGATCCGGTGACCGGGCATTACTGGCTGGGCAATGGTTATCGTGCGTTCAATCCGGTGTTGATGCGTTTTAACCAGCCGGACAGTCTGAGCCCGTTTGGGCGGGGTGGGCTGAATGCGTATGCGTATTGCTCGGGGGATCCGGTTAACAGAAATGATCCAAGCGGTCATGCCCCCCTGTCACGTGTTCTTGGCATGAGGCTTTCACCCTTTGAGAAACTGCCAGGTGAAATGCATGAGTTGATATTCAAACATCTTTCTAAAGACGAACTGCTCAATGTGAGCCTAACGTCCTCTACGATGAATAATCGAGTGCTGGGAGTCTCAAAGACAGCTAAGGTCGACGCTACGGATCCTGAAGCGCTTTTGAAAATAAAGCAGGATTTGCAAGGACGCAGGCCCGATGTGTTACCCGCCAGGCTCAAACGTGACAAATCTTATAAAAATACGTTTGAGCAAGCTGGACGAATTCAAGAAGAAAAAATGATTGAGCAGCGTTCAGTGAGTGAAGGAAATATTCAGTCATTCCTGGACAGTGTCGCGGACAAAAAAGGCGCACAACCTTTGGACTATGTTAAAGCGCTGACTCGAAAGAGACGGGGGTACTCATCAACTCCTGAGCGGTTGGCAGAGCTTGATTCGATACCTGGCAGGCTTAATTACTTGGTGTCTCGACACGCCATGCTTTTACAGGAACATGAAAGAACACGAGCTTTGATTAAAAAGATTCGCTCGAATCTTGTCCCCCGGTAGTCGCCATCCGCACGCCTCATTCGCACCTTCACCGCGCGTCTGCTCACTTCGGATACTGACTCAACAACCGCTCTAGCCGCGCCTCAAGCCTTCGCTTGATCTCGGTCTCGATATGCGGCGCAAAGTCGTTGATCACGTCCTGCATGATCAGTTGCGCGGCCGAGCGCAGTTCGGTGTCCAGGTGCAGGAGGGCATCGACACTGGGCGCTGCAGGTTTTGCCGGTGCCGGTGCAGCAGCCACGGGCGGTGGTGCGAGCTGGGCAACCGGTGCAGGCGCCGGAGCCGGTTGTGGCGAGCGTTCGACCCTGTCGGACAGCATAGGGATCTGCGTGTCGCTGAGCACCGTTTCGGTCAACAGCGGCGGTTGCAGGTTTTCATCTTCCAGCAGCCTGCGGATCGATTCAAGGTCGTTCAACAGGTGTGCCGATTCTGCTTTTTTTGAAGTGTCCATCGTGTGCTCAAAGACGCTGTAGTCGGTGATCTTGCGGAGCATAGCCTTGTTTGCGGTATTCCCGGAAGCTCTCGCGGGCCGACAGGCGGATCGTCGGTTCTTCGGTCACCACTTCGGCCACGCGGGCAAAACGCTTGAAAAAAGGGGCGATGCGTAGGTCGAGGTTGATCAGCAAATCCTGATGCGCGCCCGGATCATCGCCCAGGCCCAACACCACAGGGGCGTGTGCGTCGGTTTCGGCATCGCCGTGCGGCACGAAGCTTTCACCCTTGAAGCGCCACAGCCGGGCGTCGAGGTCGGCACGCTGGGTGGCGTCGCTGCAATGCAGGTAGACCCGGTGGCCGAGGCGCCAGGCTTTCTCGGTGAGCTTGCAGGCAAAGTCCAGCCGCGCTTCGAGGGTGGGGCTGGGCAGGATATAGAAGTCGATCTGGGTCATAGGCGGTTACCGGCTGCGCCTTGCCGGCCAGGCAAGGCGCAGTGCGCGGTCAGGCTCCGGCGCGGTCGAGCAGGTACTGGGTCAGCAACGGCACCGGACGGCCCGTGGCACCCTTGTCCTTGCCGCCGCTGAGCCAGGCGGTGCCGGCGATGTCCAGGTGCGCCCAGTCATAGGCCTTGGTGAAGCGCGACAGGAAGCACGCCGCCGTGATGGTGCCGGCCTTCGGGCCGCCGATGTTGCCGAGGTCGGCGAACGGGCTGTCCAGTTGCTCCTGGTATTCGTCGAACAGCGGCAGCTGCCAGGCGCGGTCGTCGGCTTGCTTGCCGGCGTCGAGCAGCTGGTTGACCAGCGCATCGTTGTTGCCCAGCAGGCCCGAGGTATGGGCGCCCAGGGCCACGACGCAGGCGCCGGTCAGGGTGGCGATGTCGATCACCGCCTGTGGCTTGAAGCGCTCGGCATAGGTCAGGGCATCGCACAGGACCAGGCGGCCTTCGGCGTCGGTGTTGAGGATCTCGACCGTCAGGCCGTTCATGGTGGTGACGATATCGCCCGGGCGGGTCGCGGTGCCGCTGGGCATGTTCTCGGCGGCGGCGATGATGCACACCAGGTTGATCGGCAATTGCAACTCCAGCACCGCACGCAGGGTGCCGAACACACTGGCCGCGCCGCACATGTCGAATTTCATTTCGTCCATGCCGGCGGCCGGCTTGATGCTGATGCCGCCGGTGTCGAAGGTGATGCCCTTGCCGACCAGCACGTAGGGCTTCTCGCTCTTTTTGCCGCCCTGATACTGCATGACGATCAGGCGCGGTGGCTGGGCGCTGCCCTGGGCCACGGCCAGGAACGAGCCCATGCCCAGTTCCTTGAGTTTCTTCTCGTCGTGCACCTCGACCTTGAGGTTCTTGTGCGCCTTGCCCAGCGCCTTGGCCTGTTCGCCCAGGTAGGTGGGATGGCAGATGTTCGGCGGCAGGTTGCCCAGGTCGCGGGTCAGGGCCATGCCAGTGGCGATGCCACGGGCGTGGGTGACGGCGCTTTCGACTTCGGCGGTGCTGGCCTTGGCGGTCAGCAGGGTGATTTTCTTCAGGACCGAAACCGGAGCCTTGGTGGTCTTGAACTGGTCGAAGACGTATTCGCCGTCGAGCAGGGTCTCGGCCAGCAGGCGGGTCTTGCCGTAGGTTTCACGCTGCTTGACCCGAACTTCGTCCAGCGCGATGGCCGCATCGTTGCCACCCAGGCCCTTGAGGCTGGACAGGATGCCCGCGATGACTTTCTTGAACTGGCGATCAGACAGCTCTTCGTCCTTGCCCACGCCCACCAGCAGCACGCGTTCGGCCTTGAGGTTGGGCAGGCTGTGCAGCAGCAGGCTCTGGCCGACCTTGCCGGCCAGGTCGCCGCGCTTGAGCACCGCTGTCAGGGCACCGCCGCTCAGGGTATCGACGCTTTTGGCCGCTGCACCCAGCGTGCGGCCTTCGCCGACGGCCAGGATCAGGGTGGCGGTTTTCAAGGTTTCTGGGCTGACGCTTTTAACAACCAATTCCATGTAGGGTCCCCGAATGACTGTGAGCTTTGCAATTGCATGAATGAAGGATCAGCGCGCGGCAGGGCCGGGCGGGTTCCAGGCGTATGCAAGCGACTATTTGCACAGGCCTGGATTGAAGTCGACCCGCAGTTTGACCCTGTGCGGCAACGGCTGACAACCCCGATCGAGCGCTGTAGGACATGGATGTGAGAACTATCCGGGCCGCGCAGTGACAGAAGCAGTCAATCACAGGATAATGCCGCATCTTTTTCGCCTGTACCGTGGCTCGTCTTTTCCCTTGTCCGGCCAAGTGCGCCTGGCAAACCTGGAGTGTCTGGTTTGATTGTCTTTCGTTATCTGTCCCGGGAAGTGCTGGTCACATTGAGTGCGGTCAGCGCCGTGCTGCTGGTCATCATCATGAGCGGGCGCTTCATCAAGTACCTGGCCCAGGCGGCCTCGGGTGCGCTCGACCCTGGCGTACTGTTCCTGATCATGGGCTTTCGCCTGCCGGGCTTTCTGCAACTGATCCTGCCGCTGGGGCTGTTTCTCGGCATCCTGCTGGCGTACGGCCGGCTGTACCTGGAAAGCGAGATGACCGTGCTGGCGGCCACCGGCATGAGCCAGCAGCGCCTGCTGGCCATTACCCTGGCGCCGGCGGCGCTGATCGCCCTGCTGGTGGCCTGGCTGAGTTTCAGCCTGGCACCGCAGGGGGCTGCGCAGTTCTCGGTGCTGATCAACAAGCAGGATTCGCTGACCGAGTTCGACACCCTGGTGCCCGGACGTTTCCAGGCGCTGCGTGACGGCACCCGCGTGACCTACACCCAGCAATTGTCCGAAGACCGTACCCAACTGGGCGGTATCTTCATTTCCGAGCGGCGCCTGTCCGGCGACAAGAGCAAGGAGAGCGGCATCACCGTGCTGGTCGCCGAGAAGGGCCGCCAGGAAGTGCGTCCCGACGGCAGCCGCTTCCTGGTGCTGGAAAACGGCTATCGCTACGACGGCAACCCGGGCGAGGCCAATTACCGGGCCATCCAGTACGACACCTACGGTGCCCTGCTGCCCAAGCCTGAAATCAGCGCCGAAGTCACCGAGCGCGATGCGATCCCCACCGCCGAGCTGTTCGGCAACGACACCCCGCGTTACCAGGCCGAACTGCACTGGCGCATGTCGCTGCCGATCCTGGTGTTCATCGTGACCCTGATGGCCGTGCCCCTGTCGCGGGTCAACCCGCGCCAGGGCCGTTATCTGAAACTCTTGCCGGCGATTCTTCTGTACATGGCCTACCTGACGATTCTGATTGCCGTGCGCGGCGCCCTGGAGAAGGGCAAGCTGCCCATGGCCCTGGGTATGTGGTGGGTTCATGGGCTGTTCCTGGCGATCGGCCTGTTGCTGCTGTACTGGGAGCCGCTACGCCTGAAGCGGGCGGCTCGCCGCAGCGCAGGGGAGGTGGCTCATGGGAATGCTTGATCGCTACATCGGCAAGAGCGTCTTCGTGGCGATCCTGGCCGTGCTGGGCATCATCCTCGGGCTGGCGTCGCTGTTTGCGCTGATCGACGAGATGGGCGACATCAGCGACAGCTACACGTTGATGGACGCCGGCGCCTTCGTGCTGCTTACCGCGCCGCGCCGGGTCTACGAAATGCTGCCGATGGCCGCACTGATCGGCTGCCTGATCGGCCTGGGCAGCCTGGCCAGCAGCAGCGAGCTGACCATCATGCGCGCCGCCGGCGTGTCCATCGGCCGCATTGTCTGGGCGGTGATGAAGCCGATGCTGGTGCTGATGCTGGTCGGTGTGCTGGTGGGCGAGTACGTGGCGCCGGCCGCCGAGAACAAGGGCCAGGCCGACCGCTCGCTGGCCCAGGGCACCGGCGAGTCACAAAGCGCCAAGCATGGCCTGTGGCACCGCCAGGGTGATGAGTTCATCCATATCAACAGCGTGCAGCCCAACGGGCTGATGTACGGCGTGACCCGCTACCGCTTCGACGAGCAGCGCCACATGCTGACTTCCAGCTTTGCCCGGCAGGCCAACTACCAGCAGGATTACTGGGAACTGAGCGATATCACGACCACGCATTTCCGCAATGGCCAGACCGATATCGTCAAGACACCGACCGAGCGCTGGGACGTCTCCCTGAGCCCGCAGTTGCTGAGCACGGTGATCATGCCGCCGGAATCGTTGTCGATCACCGGCCTGTGGAGCTATGCCCATTACCTGGGTGACCAGGGCCTGAACAACGGCCGCTACTGGCTGGCGTTCTGGACCAAGGTGCTGCAGCCGCTGGTGACCGTGGCGCTGGTGCTGATGGCCATTTCGTTCATCTTCGGCCCGCTGCGTTCGGTGACCCTGGGCCAGCGCGTATTCACCGGCGTGCTGGTGGGCTTCATCTTCCGCATCGCCCAGGACCTGCTGGGGCCTTCGAGCCTGGTGTTCGGCTTCTCGCCACTGTTCGCCGTGCTGGTGCCGGCCGGTGTCTGTGCCGTGGCCGGGGTGCTGCTGCTGCGCCGGGCCGGGTAAGAAATCTGTTGGAGCGACCAACGGTCGAGAATGCCGCACTGCGGGTCTTTTCGCGACCGTTGGTCGCTCCTACGGGTATCTCCATCATGCGTTGTGTGTGATCGGCGGCGCTTTGCTTCAGCCGCGAGCAGGCAAGCGCACCAGCACGCTGTTGGAATACCGGTCGTGCCAGGTGCGGCCCTGTCGGTCGTACAGGCTCCAGAAAAATCCCGCGCCAAAGCACAGCGCCGAAGCGATGGCGACCATGAAGCGCAGCAGCGCCTGGGTCAGGCTGATGGCGCTGCCATCGGTGTTCTGCACCCGTACGCCCCAGGCTTGCATGCCCAGCGTCTGGCCGCTACGGGTCCAGAACCCGCCATAAAAGGCAAAGGCCGCCAGCAACAGCAACGTCGACAGTACCGGGTCACCATCCATGGCGCCTGAGTCGCTCAACTGGCGCAGGCGCGCCTGACCGACGAAGGCCATCCAGATCAATTTATAGATAAAAGCCGTGACGATCAGGATCGCCAGGCACAGCAGCAGGTCATAGCCCGCAGCGGCCAGGCGTCGCAACAGCGGGGCGGGGGCAAAGGCACCTTGCGGCTGGAGCAGGCGTGTGGGCATGGCGGAGCCTCGTTGAATCAGGCCGGTGGCGCGACATGACGCCCACAAAAAAGCCCCTGATAACTGAATATCAGGGGCTTTCGGCGATCACGCAGTGATCAGGCTTCGGCTTGTACTTCGTCAGCCTGCAGGCCTTTCTGGCCTTGAACAGCGACGAAAGTCACTTTCTGGCCTTCTTTCAGGCTCTTGAAGCCGTTGCCCTGAATCGCGCGGAAGTGCACGAACAGATCCGGACCGCTTTCAGGAGTGATAAAACCAAAACCTTTTTCGTCGTTGAACCACTTGACGGTACCGCTCTGACGTTGAGACATGTTCTTATTTCCTTGACGCTTGAATTTAATGACAGACTCTTTCGACGGGTTAATGGAAGTCGAAAAAGTACTGGGGCTGGTTGCAGGAAGTAAGAAACGTAGAGCGGGATGTAGCGATACTTAGAGCTACTGCCCAGGTCCCGATTCAGCGACCTTTGCAAACACAGTTCGAGAACTCTACGCCAACTCTCGTTACAAAAACAAGCCCTGCAGAGCCCCTATTTCAAAGGGCTTGAGCAATGCCCAATGATTGTTCATGGCGCACAGGTTTATCCCGGTGCCAGCCTGCCCGTGCACTTTGTCAGTGCAGTGTGTCAGGCGATCGAGAGCGCATTGCCGCCTGATGAAAAAAGACCGATCACGCTGTTTTTTTGCCATCAGGCGGAATATTGACGTCGGTCGTCAGCCCCGGAAGTAACGCGGTGCCACGAAAGGCATTTTGCTGACTCGCAGGGGGACTTTCTTGCCCCTGACCAGCGCAAAGACCTCGCTGTCCAGCGCACTGAAACGGCTCTCTACATAACCCATCGCCAGGGGGCCGCCCAGGCTTGGGCCGAAGCCACCGCTGGTGACTTCGCCGACAGGGCGATCGTGCTCATCGACGATCACTGCCCCTTCACGCACAGGCGTTCTTTCCTGTGGCAACAGGCCGACCCGCTTACGTTGAGTGCCCTCCTGCTGCCGGGCGAAAATGCGTTCGGCGCCAGGGAAGCCACCGGCTCGCGCGCCGTCGACGCGACGGGCCCTGGAAATGGCCCAGAGCAGGCTCGCCTCCACAGGCGAAGTGTCACCATTCATGTCATGGCCATACAGGCACAGGCCTGCTTCCAGGCGCAACGAGTCACGGGCACCCAGGCCGATGGCCTCCACTTCCGGCTCTGCCAGCAGGCGCCGCGCCAGGGCATCGGCCTCGGCGGCCGGCACGGAAATTTCGAAGCCGTCTTCACCGGTGTAGCCGGAGCGGCTGACGAAGCAGTCGCTGCCCTGGATCGATACACGGGCGAACTGCATGAAGGTCATGCCGGCCACGCTCGGCGCCAGCCGGGTCAGCACTGCAGCGGCCTGGGGACCTTGCAGGGCGAGCAGGGCGCGCTCCTCGAACAGCGATTCGATCTTGCACTGTCCGGCCAGGTGCTGACACAGGTGCGCCAGGTCCTGGTCCTTGCAGGCGGCGTTGACCACCAGCAACCACTGCTCGTCGCCGAGCCTGGCCACCATCAGGTCATCGAGGATGCCGCCCTCGGCGTTGGTGAACAGCGCATAGCGCTGCATGCCCACCGGCAGGTCGATGATGTCCACCGGCACCAGGGTTTCCAGGGCGCGGGCTGCATCGGGGCCGCTGAGCAGGATCTGGCCCATGTGCGAGACATCGAACAGTCCGGCCTGGGCACGGGTGTGCAGGTGTTCCTTCATGACCCCGAGCGGGTATTGCACGGGCATGTCGTAACCGGCGAACGGCACCATCCTGGCCCCCAGTTCGCGGTGCAGGGCGTGCAGCGGTGTAACCTGCAAAGATTCGTCAGACATGGTCGATTCCTTGGACATAAGGCGTACGAGACGTACGAGAGGCCCGGCCCCGGCATCGGGGCGGACCTGGCAAGAGGGGGATCAGGCAGCGATCAAGCCTGCTGATAGCTCTCGATGGACGGGCAGGCGCATACCAGGTTGCGGTCGCCATACACGTTGTCGACACGACCCACCGGCGGCCAGTACTTGCCCTCGACCAGCGAGGCCACGGGGTAGACCGCCTGTTCGCGGCTGTACGGGTGTTCCCAGTGGCCGGCCAGTTCGGCAGCGGTGTGCGGGGCGTTCTTGAGCGGGTTGTCGTCCTTGTCCAGCGTGCCGTTTTCCACTGCGCGGATTTCTTCACGGATGGTAATCATGGCCTCGCAGAAGCGGTCCAGCTCTTCCTTGGCTTCACTCTCGGTCGGCTCGATCATCAGTGTGCCGGCCACCGGGAAGGACATGGTGGGGGCGTGGAAGCCGAAATCGATCAGGCGCTTGGCCACGTCATCGACGGTGATGCCGCTGCTGTCCTTGAGCGGGCGCAGGTCCAGGATGCACTCGTGGGCCACCAGGCCGTTGCTGCCGCTGTAGAGCACCGGGTAATGCTCTTCGAGGCGCCGGGCAATGTAGTTGGCATTGAGGATCGCGATCTGCGAGGCGCGCTTGAGACCTTCGCCGCCCATCATGCGGATATACATCCAGGTGATTGGCAGGATGCTGGCGCTGCCGAATGGCGCCGCGCACACCGCGCCTTCCTGGCGGTCCATGTTGCGATGGCCGGGCAGGAAGGGCGCCAGGTGCGACTTGACGCCGATCGGGCCGACGCCCGGACCGCCACCGCCGTGGGGAATGCAGAAGGTCTTGTGCAGGTTCAGGTGCGAGACGTCGCCGCCGAACTTGCCCGGTGCGCACAGGCCGACCATGGCGTTCATGTTGGCGCCGTCGATATACACCTGGCCGCCGTTGTCATGGACGATGGCGCAGATTTCGCGAATGCCTTCCTCGAACACGCCGTGGGTCGACGGGTAGGTGATCATCAACGCGGCCAGTTGCTCGCTGTGCTGCAGGGCCTTGGCGCGCAGGTCGTCGATGTCGACGTTGCCACGGGCATCGCAGGCAGTGACCACCACGCGCATGCCGGCCATCTGCGCGGTGGCCGGGTTGGTGCCGTGCGCCGAGGACGGGATCAGGCACACGTCGCGGTGCGCGTCGCCACGGCTCTGGTGGTAGGCGCGAATGGCCAGCAGGCCCGCGTACTCGCCCTGGGAGCCGGCGTTGGGCTGCAGCGACACGGCGTCATAGCCGGTGGCGGCGCACAGCATTGCTTCCAGTTCTTCGGTCAGCAACTGGTAGCCTGCGCTTTGCCCGGCAGGGGCGAACGGGTGCAGGTTGCCGAACTCGGCCCAGGTCACCGGGATCATTTCGCTGGCGGCATTGAGCTTCATGGTGCACGAGCCCAGCGGGATCATGCTGCGGTCCAGCGCCAGGTCCTTGTCGGCCAGCTTGCGCAGGTAGCGCATCAGCTCGGTTTCGGAGTGATAGCGGTTGAACACCGGGTGTTCCAGGATCGCCGACTGGCGCAGCAGGCCGTGCGGCAGGCGCGAAGGCGTGCTGGTGGCCAGGGCCTCGAAGTCCGGCAGGTCCTGGCCGTCACTGATCAGCACCGCCCACAGGGCCTTGATGGCCTCGGGCGAGGTGGTCTCGTCGAACGATACGCCGAGGCGCTCGTCGTCGATGACCCGCAGGTTGATCTGGTGGGCGCGGGCCCTGGCGTGCAGTTCGGCGGTGCGGCTGCCGGTGGCCAGGGTCAGGCTGTCGAAGAAGAATGCCTGCTCGGCCTTCAGGCCCAGCAGGCGCAGGCCTTCGGCGAAAATAGCGGTCAGGCGATGGGTGCGCCGGGCGATCCGGGTCAGGCCTTCAGGGCCGTGGTATACGGCGTACATGCTGGCGATGTTGGCCAGCAGCACCTGGGCGGTGCAGATGTTGCTGGTGGCCTTCTCGCGGCGGATGTGCTGTTCGCGGGTCTGCATGGCCAGGCGCAGGGCCTGCTTGCCATGGCGGTCGACCGACACGCCGACCAGGCGGCCCGGCATGTCGCGCTTGAACGCATCGCGGGTCGAGAAATAGGCGGCATGCGGGCCGCCAAAGCCCAACGGCACGCCAAAGCGCTGCGCGGTGCCGATGGCCACGTCGGCACCGAATTCGCCCGGCGGGGTGAGCAGGGTCAGGGCCAGCAGGTCGGCGGCCACGGCCACCAGTGCATGGGCGCCATGGAAGCGCTCGATCAGTTCGGCATAGTCGAACACGTCGCCGTTGCTGGCCGGGTATTGCAGCAGGGCGCCGAAGTAGTCGCTGACATCGCCCAGCTCGGCTTCATCGGCCACCACCACCTCGATACCCAGCGGCTCTGCGCGGGTGCGCAGCACATCCAGGGTCTGCGGGTGGCAATGGGCCGAGGCGAAGAACTGCTGGCTGCCCTTGTTCTTGCTCAGACGCTTGCAGAAGGTCATGGCTTCGGCGGCGGCAGTGGCCTCGTCGAGCAACGAGGCGTTGGCAATCGGCAGGCCGGTCAGGTCGCTGATCAGGGTCTGGAAATTCAGCAGCGCCTCGAGGCGGCCCTGGGAGATTTCTGGTTGATACGGCGTGTAGGCGGTGTACCAGGCCGGGTTTTCCAGCAGGTTGCGCAGGATCGGCGCCGGGGTGTGGGTATTGTAGTAGCCCTGGCCGATGTAGCTCTTGAACAGCTGGTTCTGGCTGGCGATGGCCTTGATCGAAGCCAGGGCGTCGGCTTCGCTTTGTCCGGCCGACAGGCCGAGCACGCTGGTGCCCTTGATGCTTTCAGGGATGACGCTGGCGGTCAGGGTGTCGAGCGAATCGAAGCCCAGGGTCTGCAGCATGGCGTGTTCGTCCGCCGCACGCGGGCCGATGTGCCGGGCGATGAATTCATTGGCGGTATCAAGCTCGATACGATCGGTCATGGCGCGCTCCTCAGGCTTGGTCATTGGCTTGGATCAGGCGGTCATAAGCGTCCTGATCGAGCAAGGTGGCGATGGCACCGGCGTCGGCGGGTACGAAGCGGAAAAACCAGCCGGCGCCCAGCGCATCCTCATTGACCAGCTCAGGCGTGTCGGCCAGGGCGTTGTTGACCTCGACCACTTCGCCTTCAAGGGGCATGTACAGGCTGCTGGCGGCTTTTACCGATTCCACGACCGATACTTCGGCGTGTTGAGTGTAGGCCTGTAATTCGGGAAGCTGGACAAACACCACATCACCGAGCGAGTTCTGGGCGTAAGGCGTGATGCCGACGGTGTAGCTGCCATCGGCTTCGGCTTTCAGCCATTCGTGTTCCACGGTGAATCGCAACTCGCTCATAAAGACTCCTCAGGGGATCGGGATGGGCCGCCAGGGCGCGCCGTATGCAAAGTCCTTAGCAAGTTTGTGGCCAAGTCCCTGTTTCCCTTTATTTATCAGGTGGTTGTGAGGTTTTCCGGCTTTTGTGAAAGTGACGTGTGTAACGAATTCGCTACGGTAATCCAGGGGGGCATTCGTCACCTGGGTGGCAAAGCCTTGCAGGGCGCCTTGTACAGTGGCTTGTAGTGAAATCGTTACGATGGAACGAAATCGATACGTTAAGTGGGGTGCGCAGCAATCAGGGCTTTGCGCCGATGCCGTACTTGCGCAAGCGATGGGCAATGGCTGTGTGCGAGGTCTGCAGGCGAGCGGCCAGCAGGCGGGTCGAAGGGTGCTTGGCATACAGCCGCGTCAGCAGGTCGCGCTCGAAGTCCTCGACCGCCTGCTCCAGGCTGTCGACCCCGTCACCGGGCTGGCGCGCCAGGGCGGTGCCGGCAATGTCCAGGTCGGCAACCCCCACCTGGGTGCCTTCGCTGACGGCGGCGGCGCGGAAGATCACGTTCTGCAACTGGCGTACATTGCCCGGCCAGCGGTAGCTCAACAGGCTGGCATGGGTGCCGGGTGCCAGATGGCACAGCGGGCGCTGGATCTGCGTGCAGGCCTGCTGCATGAAAAACCGTGCCAGCAGCATGATGTCCTGGCCGCGCTCGCGCAGGGGCGGCACCGACAGGTTGAGCACATTGAGGCGGTAGAACAGGTCTTCGCGAAAGCTGCCTTCGGCGACCATCTTTTCCAGGTCGCGGTGGGTGGCGCTGATGATGCGCACATTGACCTTCACTTCGCGCTCGCCCCCCACCCGGCGAAAGCTGCCATCGTTGAGAAAGCGCAGCAGCTTGGCTTGCAGGTACGGCGACATTTCGCCGATTTCGTCGAGAAACACCGTGCCCTTGTCGGCCATTTCCATCAGCCCTGGCTTGCCGCCGCGCTGGGCGCCGGTAAAGGCCCCGGGTGCATAGCCGAACAGTTCGCTCTCGGCCAGGCTTTCGGGCAGGGCGGCACAGTTGAGGGCCAGGAACGGCTCGCCATGCCGGGCACTGCTGGTGTGACAGGCGCGGGCGACCAGTTCCTTGCCGGTGCCGGTCTCGCCACGAATCAGCAGCGGGGCGTCCAGGGTGGCAATGCGCTGGGCGCGGACCTTGAGGGTATTGATGGCGGGCGATTCGCCCAGCAAGGCATCGAAGCCTTCGGCGTGGTCGTGGTGCAGTGCCGACAGGCGCTCGCCGATCCGGCTCGGCGGATAGAGGGTCAGCAGCGCACCGGCCTCGGTGATCGGGGTGGCTTCGAGCAACAGCGGCTGGCCGTCAAGGGTGATCTCGCGCAGCGGCAGGCGAAAGCCGTTGTCCAGCAAGGTGGTCTGCAAGTCCGGGTCGGCCAGCAGTTCGCCCACCGGTTCCCCGGCCGGCTCCCGGCCGATCAAGGCCACCAGCGCCGGGTTGGCCAGCAGCACCAGGCCTGCACTGTCCAGCGCCAGCACCGGGTCGGTCATGGCCGCCAGCAAGGCATCGAGTTGCAGGTGCCGGCGCTGGCCGGGGAGAATGTCGACCACGGTGATCGCCACCACGCCGCGCACCCGGAACAGCGCATCCTTGAGCTCTTCGAGCATTCTGGGACTCAGGGTCGGCGCATCGATATACACGTTCGGCGGCACCATCTCCACGGCATCGAGGTTCAGGTTGCGGCTGCCGAGTATCGCCAGCACTTCCTGGGTGATACCGACGCGGTCGATGAAGCAGACATGGATGCGCATGGTGAAGAGACAGGCCTGGAAAGAGGGCGCCAGTATGCCTCATGGCCGCTGAAGCTGCGCGCCGGGCCGTTCTTCGCAAGGCGGCCAGGCGTTTCAGTCGCGGTGGGGGCGTTCCCGGCTGAAGCCGGTCCTACACCAGGTGTTCGGGCTTTATCGGTTCGCCGGACCTGGCGTCCAGTTGCTCGCGGATGTCCTCGAACATGCGGTCGTAGTCCTTGTGCTGGGCAAGGGGCAGTCCTGCGGTATTGGGCAGGCCGTGCTTGATGGCGATACGGCTGGCATCGTGGGCAAAGTTGAAGGCCAGGTCGCGGGGCAGCTGGAAGCTGTCGCTGAAAGCCTTGCCGTCGATTTCGCCCTGCATGTCGAAGTTCATGCCGGTGCCATGCGCCGGGTCTTCGGTGCGTTGGTAGCGAATGTGAATATCGAAGCTGTGATCGGTTTTTTGCAGTGCGCTATGCGTGATGTGCAGATGGCCGGGCTCGAACATGGGAAGCACTCCAGCGAATGAGGGTGTGTGCGGATAGACCCTGCCACGTTGCGCCGGTTCAGCCCTTGTCGTCGGTCAAGGTTGGCGCGCTTTCGGGCTCGGGGCGTGACCACAGCCACAGATTGCCCAGGGCCATGCCGGCCAGCGCCAGGTACAGCCACCAGATATGGTGGAACAGGCTGAGCATGACAATGGCGCACACCAGCATGCTCACCGTCGCGCTGATCTTGGCCTTGCGCGCCACCCGCCGGCCATTGCGCCAGTTGTAGAGCATCGGCCCGAACACCCGGTGGTTTTCCAGCCAGGCATTGAGCCGCGGCGAGCTGCGCGTGGCCGCCCAGGCCGCCAGCAGAATGAACTCGGTGGTCGGCAGGCCGGGAATGAAGATCGCAGCAATGCCAATGCCCAGGCTCGTGTAGGCGAGCAGGCCATAGAGCAGGCGAGAGAGTCGTGAGCCGGGTGGTCTGTAGGTCATGGCCATGCTTGAGGGGATCGAAAGCACGGCCAGCTTAACAGGCGAGCGGCCAGCTACAAGCAACAAGCTGCAAGAAAGAGCCAGGTAATGTGAACCTGACCGCGAGGTTCACACCACTCTTTATTGCTGCCTGAGGCGGATTGCTTGCCGTTACCGAGCGACGTCAGGCCGCGCGGTGCAGTGCCAGGCAGTTGTCCAGCATGCGGTTGGAGAACGCCCATTCGTTGTCGTACCAGGCCAGCACCTTGAGCAGCTTGCCGCTGACCTTGGTGTGGTTGGCGTCGAAGATCGACGACAGCGGGTTGTGGTTGAAGTCATGGGAAACCAGCGGCAGTTGGTTGTAGCCCAGTACCCTGGAATGCTGGCTGGCCTGCTTCATCAAGGCATTGACCTCGTCAGCCGTGGCTTCACGCTTGAGCTGCACGGTGAGGTCGACCAGCGACACGTTGATCACCGGCACGCGCACGGCCATGCCGGTCAGCTTGCCGGCCAGTTCCGGCAGCACCAGGCCGACCGCTTCGGCGGCTCCGGTCTTGCTCGGGATCATCGACTGGGTGGCCGAGCGGGCGCGGTACGGGTCGGTGTGGTAGACGTCGATCAGGTTCTGGTCGTTGGTGTAGGCGTGGATGGTGGTCATCAGCCCGCTTTCGATGCCCAGTTCGCGATGCAGCACCTGGGCCACCGGCGCCAGGCAGTTGGTGGTGCACGACGCGTTGGAAATGATCTGGTGCGAAGCGCGCAGGATGTCATGGTTGACGCCATACACCACCGTGGCATCGGCACCGCTGGCCGGGGCGGAGATGATCACCTTGCCAGCGCCGGCCACCAGGTGGGCTGCGGCCTTTTCGCGGCTGGTGAACAGCCCGGTGCATTCGAACACCACATCGACCTGCTGGGCCTTCCACGGCAGGTCGGCCGGGTTGCGGATGGCGCTGACGGCAATGCGGTCACCGTTGACGGTCAGGCTCTCGCTGTCGCACTCGACGCTGCCGTCGAACGGCCCGTGCACCGTGTCGAAGCGCAGCAGGTGCGCGTTCATCTCACTGTCGCCCAGGTCGTTGATGGCGACGACCTGCAGGTCTTGCCTATACCCTTGGGTATAGAGTGCGCGCAGGACATTGCGGCCGATGCGGCCGAAACCGTTGATTGCGATGCGAAGAGTCATACAGCCGTCCTCGGTAAAAAATTTGTTGTTGGAATTACAAGATTATTCTCATAAAAATAGAAAACAAGCCTTTTTAGTGGCAATATTTTCTTAAACCTACAAATACAATCCTGAAAGTCCTGACGTTTTGATCAAGGTCACATGGTTTCAATACAGGTTGATGACCCTGATCGTTCAGTGCCTTTACGGGTGACCATAGACCTTAGCCTGGAGTTCACCACATGCATCCCCGCATCCTAGAGGTCACCGAGCGGCTGATCGAACGCAGTCGCCCGACCCGTGAACGCTACCTGCAACTGATCCGCGACGCCGCCAGCGACGGCCCGATGCGCGGCAAGCTGCAGTGCGCCAACTTCGCCCACGGCGTGGCCGCCTGCGGCCCCGAAGACAAGCAGACGCTGCGGCTGATGAATGCCGCCAACGTCGCAATTGTTTCGTCATATAACGACATGCTCTCGGCGCACCAGCCCTACGAGCAGTTTCCCGAGCGCATCAAGCAGGCCCTGCGTGAGATCGGCTCGGTGGGGCAGTTCGCCGGTGGCGTGCCGGCCATGTGCGATGGCGTCACCCAGGGCGAACCGGGCATGGAGCTGGCCATTGCCAGCCGTGAAGTGATCGCCATGTCGACGGCGGTGGCGCTGTCGCACAACATGTTCGACGGCGCGCTGATGCTCGGCATCTGCGACAAGATCGTGCCGGGGCTGATGATGGGCGCGCTGCGCTTTGGTCATTTGCCCACCGTGTTCGTGCCTGGCGGACCGATGGTCTCGGGGTTGTCGAACAAGGAAAAGGCCGATGTGCGCCAGCGCTACGCCGAGGGCAAGGCCAGCCGCGAGGAGCTGCTGGACTCGGAAATGAAGTCCTACCACGGCCCGGGCACCTGCACCTTCTACGGCACCGCCAACACCAACCAACTGGTAATGGAAGTCATGGGCCTGCACTTGCCCGGTGCTTCGTTCGTCAACCCCTACACGCCGTTGCGTGACGCGCTGACCGACGAAGCCGCCCGCCAGGTGACGCGCATGACCCGCCAGAGCGGCCAGTACATGCCGCTGGGCGAAATCGTCGACGAGCGTTCGATCATCAACTCCATTGTGGCCCTGCATGCCACCGGTGGCTCGACCAACCACACCCTGCACATGCCGGCCATCGCTCGCGCCGCCGGCATCCTGCTGACCTGGCAGGACATGGCCGAGCTGTCGGACGTGGTGCCGACCCTGAGCCATGTCTACCCCAACGGCAAGGCCGACATCAACCACTTCCAGGCCGCAGGCGGCATGTCGTTCCTGATCCGCGAACTGCTCGGCGCCGGGCTGTTGCACGACGACGTCAATACCGTGGCCGGGCGCGGCCTGAGCCTCTACACCCGCGAGCCGTTCCTGGACAACGGCCAACTGGTCTGGCGCGAAGGTCCGTTGCAAAGCCTGGATGAAAACATCCTGCGTCCGGTGGCGCGGCCGTTCTCGCCCGAGGGCGGGCTGCGGGTGATGGAAGGCAACCTGGGCCGTGGCGTGATGAAGGTTTCGGCGGTCTCCCCTGAGCACCAGGTGGTCGAGGCTCCGGCGCGGGTGTTCGAAGACCAGCAGGCGCTGGCCGATGCGTTCAAGGCCGGCGAGCTGGAATGCGATTTCGTTGCCGTGATGCGTTTTCAGGGCCCGCGTTGCAATGGCATGCCCGAGCTGCACAAAATGACGCCTTTCCTGGGCGTGTTGCAGGACCGTGGCTTCAAGGTCGCGCTGGTGACCGACGGGCGCATGTCCGGGGCCTCGGGCAAGGTACCGGCCGCCATCCATGTATGCCCGGAAGCGTTCGATGGTGGCCCTCTGGCCCGCGTGCGCGATGGCGATATGATCCGCGTGGATGGCGTCAAAGGCACGTTACAAGTGCGGCTGGAACCGGCAGAATTGGCCGCCAGGGAATTGGCAACCGTGCAGATCGACAGCAGCGCAGGCTGTGGTCGTGAATTGTTCGGTTTCATGCGCCAGGCTTTCAGCTCCGCCGAGCAGGGGGCCAGCGCCTTTACTGCAAGTCTGGAGGGGCTCAAGTGAAATTGGCTTTGGTCGGTGATATTGGCGGCACCAACGCGCGCTTCGCGATCTGGGAAGATAACCAGCTGCATTCGATCGAGGTCTTCCCGACCGTCGACTACACCGGCCCCCAGCAGGCGATTGAGGTCTATTTGCAGAACCTCGACCTGCAACGCGGCGATGTCAGCCATGCCTGCCTCGCGGTGGCCGGCCCCGTCGACGGCGATGAATTCCAGTTCACCAACAGTCACTGGACGTTCAGCCGCTCGCGTTTTTGCACTGACCTCAAGATTGAACACCTGCTGCTGATCAACGATTTCAGCGCCATGGCGCTGGGCATGACCCGCCTGCAGGACGATGAATACCTGACGGTGTGCCATGGCCTGGGCCAGCCCGAGCGACCGCGTGCGGTCATCGGTCCCGGCACCGGCCTTGGAGTCGGCACCCTGATCAGCAGCGGTGCCAATCACTGGACGGCGCTGCCGGGCGAGGGCGGGCATGTCAACCTGCCGATCGGCACCGCTCGCGAGGCGCTGCTGTGGACACGGCTGATGGCCGAGCATGAGCATGTCAGCGCCGAAACCGTGCTCAGCGGTGCCGGGCTGCTGTTGCTGTACCGGGTCAGTTGCGAACTCGACGGTCTTGAGCCGGTGCTCAAGTCGCCGGCGGCGATCACCCAGGCGGCACAGGACGGCGATCCGATGGCCTGCGCGGTGCTGGAACAGTTCTGCGTGTTTCTGGGCCGTGTGGCCGGCAACAATGTGTTGACCCTGGGCGCGTTGGGCGGGGTGTACATTGCCGGTGGCGTGGTGCCGCGCTTTGTCGACTTCTTCATGAACAGCGGTTTCAAACGCGCCCTCAAGGAAAAGGGCGTGATGAGCGATTACTTCGACGACCTGCCGGTGTGGCTGGTAACGGCCGAATACCCGGGCCTCAATGGCGCAGGCGTGGCGCTGCAACAGGCGTTTGGCGCGTAGGAGCGCGCTCTGCCGGAATGCCGGACCACCGCGACCGGCTGCGTTAGCAGTCGTAAATTTGTGGCGTTTCGCAGATTTTGCGAGCGCTACGCACTCGGTCGCGGGCAGAGCGCGCTCCTACGGGGGAATTTAAAAACCAATAAAGTCAGTCATTTATTTTGTGTTTGATGAGAGCGATTTTAACCGCGAAGGGCGCTTTACGGGCTGAAGCCGGTTGCGCCTCATCCGTCCCATAACAATAAAGATCCACTGCACAAGGACGCCACGCTTGAGCGCTGCCCAAAAGACCATCCTGCTGGTCGATGACGATCAGGACATCTGCGAGTTGCTCGACGCCTACCTGAGCCGCGCCGGTTTTCAGGTGCGCGCCACGTGCAGCGGTGCGCAGTTTCGCCAGGCGTTCAATGAAACACCGGTCGACCTGTTGATTCTCGATGTGATGCTGCCCGACGAAGATGGCTTCAGCCTGTGCCGCTGGGTGCGTCAGCATCCGCGCCAGCCGCATGTGCCGATCATCATGCTCACTGCCAGCTCCGACGAAACCGACCGGGTCATCGGCCTGGAGCTGGGCTCGGACGACTACCTTGGAAAACCCTTCAGCCCCCGTGAACTGCTGGCCAGGATCAAGGCCCTGTTGCGCCGTGCGCAGTTCGGCCAGGAGCGTTCGGGCAGTGGCGAGGTGTGGCAGTTCGACGAATGGCGGCTGGACATGGTCAGCCACCGCTTGTTTCACCTCGATGGCGAAGAAGTGATCCTGTCGGGCGCCGACTTTGCCCTGCTCAAGCTGTTTCTCGATCATCCGCAGCAGATTCTCGACCGCGACACCATTGGCAATGCCACCCGTGGCCGCGAGCTGATGCCGCTGGAGCGCATCGTCGACATGGCGGTCAGTCGCCTGCGCCAGCGCCTGCGCGACACCGGCAAATCGCCAAGGCTGATCCGCACCGTGCGCGGCAGTGGCTACCTGCTGGCGGCCAGCGTCAACACCCGTGGGGAGTCGGCGTATTAAGCGCCAGGGCAAGCGGCGTGTGCCGCTACCCCGTTCATTGCTGGGCAGGATGCTACTGCTGACGCTGCTGGCCATCCTGTTGGGCCAGGCCCTGTCCAGCGTCATCTGGGTGGCGCAACTGCGGGCCACGCAGATGGAGGGGCTGGTCAACAGCGCCCGCAGCCTGGCCTATTCGATGTCGGCCAGTGTCAGTTACTTTCGCTCGCTGCCGGTCACCTACCGGCCCCTGGTGCTGGACCAGTTGCGCAGCATGGGTGGCACCCGCTTTGTGGTTTCGCTCAACGACCATCCGTTGCAGATGCAACTGCTCGACCTCACGCCGCGCAAGCAGGCGGTGGTGGAGGCGGTGGGCGAGGTGTTGCGCAAGTACCTGGGTGACGAGCCGCAGATCGCCGTGTGGTTCGTGCGCCCCGATGACCTGCGCATCTTCAACAGCGGCCTGAAGCTCGATGAGCTGCCGCGTTCCTGGGCGCACTACGCCCTGACCCTGGAGCCGGTCGACCCGCCGGTGCTGGTGACCCAGATCGAACTGGCGCCGGGCGAATGGCTGTACATCGCCTCGCTGCTGCCCGAACCCTACACTACGCTCGAAGAGCCGCAATTGCCGGTGCAACAGGTGTGGGCGATTGCCCTGACCAGCGCGTTCCTGTTGCTGTTCATCGGTCTGCTGGTGCACTGGCAGAGCCGGCCGCTCAAGCGCCTGGCCCGTGCCGCGCGTAACCTGTCGCTGGACGGCGACAGTGAGCCGCTGCTTGAAAGCGGCAGCAGCGAAGTGCAGGAAGTCAGCCGCGCCTTCAACAGCATGCGCATTCGCATCAGCCGCTACCTGACCGAGCGCGGGCAACTGTTCAGCGCCATTTCCCACGACTTGCGCACGCCCATCACCCGCTTGCGGCTGCGCGTCGAACTGCTCGAAGACCCGACCCTGCAACGGCGTTTCGAGCGTGACCTGGACGAGCTGGAACTGCTGGTCAAGGGGGCGCTGCAATGCGTCAAGGACACCGACATTCACGAAAACATCGAGCCGGTAGACCTCAATTACCTGCTCGACTGTCTGGTCGAGCCCTACGTGCTGCCTGGCGGCGACGGGCGGGTGACCCAGTACGGCGTGGCCGAGGCGCCGTATCCGGGCAAGGCCCTGGCATTGCGGCGCTGCATCGGCAACCTGATCGACAATGCCCTCAAGTACGGCCATCGCGCGCACCTGCGCATCGAAGACAGTCGTCTGGCGTTCGTCCTGCATGTGGACGATGAAGGGCCGGGCGTGCCGCAGCAACGCATGGAGGAGGTGTTCGAACCCAATGTGCGCCTGGCCGGCAGCGAGCGCCAGGGCTACGGCCTGGGCCTGGGCATCGCCCGCAATATCGCCCACAGCCACGGCGGCGAAGTGACGATGCAGAACCTGCGCGACGGCGGCCTGCGCGTGACCCTGCATCTGCCACGCACAACCGCGTAGGCGCTCAAAACACAACGCATGATCAGCATGGGAATCAGCCCTGCGTAGGAGCGCGCTTGCCCGCGACCGGCTGCGTTAGCAGTCGTAAATTTGTGGTGTTTCGCAAATTTTGAATGTGTTCACAGCCATGAATTTGTGGCGTTTCCGAGATTTTGCGAGCGCTACGCACTCGGTCGCGGTGGTCCGGCATTCCGGCAAGCGCGCTCCTACCGGGGGCCAGGTTTGTCGGGTGAAGATGCCATTGCATTGCCACTGAATGTCACCAGTCTGTGACCAATCAGCATCCCTTCGTTACCGAGCAGCCATCGGGCTTGGTTATGCTGCTTTCAAGCGCAGGCATCAGACCTGCAATGCACCCCATAACAACAAGAAGGTTTTATCGATGAATGCTCTGTCACCGCTCGCTGTGATTATCTCCCTCGCTTCGTTACTCCCTCTTGCCGCGGTTGCCGATGAGTCCAAAGGCTCGGTCGAAGTCGTGCACTGGTGGACGTCCGGTGGCGAAAAGGCGGCAGTCGATGTGCTCAAGGCGCAGGTCGAGAAAGATGGCTTTGCCTGGAAGGACGGCGCCGTGGCCGGCGGGGGCGGTGCGACAGCCATGACCGTGCTCAAGAGCCGTGCGGTGTCCGGCAACCCGCCGGGTGTGGCGCAGATCAAGGGCCCGGACATTCAGGATTGGGGCTCCACCGGCCTGCTCGGCACCGATGTCCTGAAGGACGTCGCCAAGCAGGAAAAGTGGGATGAACTACTCGACAAGAAAGTCTCCGACATCGTCAAGTTCGACGGTGACTATGTGGCCGTGCCGGTCAATGTCCACCGGGTCAACTGGCTGTGGGTCAACCCCGAGGTCCTGAAAAAGGCCGGGGTCGCCCAGGCGCCGACCACTCTCGAAGAGTTCTATGCCGCCGCCGACAAACTCAAGGCCGCCGGCTTCATCGCCCTGGCCCATGGCGGCCAGCCATGGCAGGACAGCACCGTGTTCGAGAACGTGGTGCTCTCGGTCATGGGCCCCAAGGGCTACCAGCAAGCGTTCGTCGAGCTGGACGAAAAAACCCTGACCGGTCCCGAAATGGTCAAGTCTTTCGAGGCACTCAAGAAAGTCGCCACCTACATGGACGCCAACCGCGCCGGGCGCGACTGGAACATCGCCGCGGCCGATGTCATCAACGGCAAGGCCGGCATGCAGATCATGGGTGACTGGGCCAAGAGTGAATGGACCGCAGCCAAAAAGGTGGCCGGCAAGGATTACCAGTGCGTGCCTTTCCCGGGCACGGCCAACGCCTTTACCTACAACGTCGACTCGCTGGCCGTGTTCAAGCTCAATGCCGATCGCAAGGGTGACATCGCCGCCCAGCAGGACCTGGCCAAGGTCGCGCTGGGTGAGGACTTCCAGAAGGTCTTCAGCATCAACAAGGGGTCCATCCCGGTGCGCAAGGACATGCAGGCCAACATGGATAAATACGGTTTCGACGCCTGCGCCCAGGCCTCGGCCAAGGACTTCCTGAAAGATGCCGGCAATGGCGGCCTGCAACCGAGCATGGCGCACAACATGGCCACCTCGCTGGCCGTGCAGGGCGCCATCTTCGATGTGGTGACCAACTACATCAACGATCCGCAGGCCGACCCGGCCAAGGCGGCGCAACGGCTGAACTCGGCGATCAAGTCCGCCAAGTAAGACCCTGACCTGGCCGCCCGCACGGGCGGCACTTTCCGCCGTGCATGCCGATGAAACCCGATAACGGTTTCACGGCGCCCTGCGGCCCGAATTCGACCCGACTGGATGCTTACAATGAGTTCTGTCGCAGTTTTCACCAAGGCCTCGCCCTTCGATGCCCTGCAGCGCTGGCTGCCCAGGCTGGTGCTGGCGCCGAGCATGCTCATCGTACTGGTGGGCTTCTACGGCTACATCCTCTGGACGCTGGTGCTGTCGTTCACCCGCTCCACCTTCCTGCCCAACTACCAGTGGGCGGGGCTGAGCCAGTACGCCCGGCTCATGGACAACGACCGTTGGTGGGTGGCAAGCAAGAACCTGCTGGTGTTCGGCGGCTTGTTCATCGTCATCAGCCTGGTCATCGGCGTGATCCTGGCGGTGCTGCTCGACCAGCGCATTCGCCGAGAAGGGGCGATCCGCACCATTTACCTGTACCCCATGGCCCTGTCGATGATCGTCACCGGCACCGCCTGGAAGTGGCTGCTCAACCCTGGCCTGGGCCTGGACAAGATGCTGCGCGACTGGGGCTGGGAAGGCTTTCGCATGGACTGGCTGGTCGATCCTGACCGGGTGGTCTACTGCCTGGTGATCGCGGCGGTGTGGCAGTCATCCGGGTTTGTGATGGCGCTGTTTCTGGCCGGCCTGCGCAGCGTCGACCAGTCGATCATCCGCGCCGCGCAAATGGATGGCGCCAGCCTGCCGCTGATCTACTGGCGGGTGGTGCTGCCCAGCCTGCGGCCGGTGTTTTTCAGTGCGGTGATGATCCTGGCGCACATCGCCATCAAGAGCTTCGACCTGGTGTCGGCGATGACCGCCGGGGGCCCCGGCTACGCCTCGGACCTGCCGGCGCTGTTCATGTACGCCTTTACCTTCAGCCGCGGGCAGATGGGCATGGGCTCGGCCAGCGCCATGCTGATGCTGGGCGCCATCCTGGCGATCCTGGTGCCGTACCTGTATTCCGAACTGAGGACCAAACGCAATGGCTAACCCTGTCGGATTCAATTCAGGCTTGAGTGCCAGCCGCGTGTTGATCCATGCCGTGCTGCTGCTGGCCTGCCTGGTTTACCTGGTGCCGCTGGTGGTCATGCTGCTGACCAGCCTCAAGACCCCTGAAGACATTGGCAGCGGCAACCTGCTGAGCTGGCCGACGGTGGTTACGGTGATCGGCTGGATCAAGGCCTGGGACATCGTCGATGGCTACTTCTGGAACTCGATGCGCATCACCATTCCGGCGGTGATCATTTCCACCGCCATCGGCGCGCTCAATGGTTATGTGCTGTCGATGTGGCGCTTTCGCGGCTCGCAGCTGTTCTTCGGCCTGCTGCTGTTCGGCTGCTTCCTGCCGTTCCAGACCGTGCTGCTGCCGGCGTCCTTCACGTTGGGCAAGATGGGCCTGGCCAACACCACCACGGGCCTGGTGTTCATCCATGTGGTGTATGGCCTGGCCTTTACCACGCTGTTCTTTCGCAACTTCTACGTGACCGTGCCCCAGGCGCTGGTCAGCGCGGCGCGACTCGATGGCGCGGGGTTCTTCACCATCTTCTGGCGCATCGTGCTGCCGATGTCGACGCCGATCATCATGGTCTGCCTGATCTGGCAGTTCACCCAGATCTGGAACGATTTCCTGTTCGGCGTGGTGTTCTCCAGTGGCGATTCGCAGCCCATCACCGTGGCCCTGAACAATCTGGTCAACACCAGCACCGGGGCCAAGGAATACAACGTAGACATGGCAGCGGCGATGATCGCCGGGCTGCCGACACTGCTGGTCTACATCCTGGCCGGCAAGTATTTCCTGCGTGGGCTCACAGCCGGCGCGGTCAAGGGCTGAATCAAGGGATCAACCATGGCGACTCTCGAACTTCGAAATGTAAACAAGACCTACGGTGCCAGCCTGCCGGACACCCTGAAAAACATCGAACTGAAAATCAGGGACGGCGAGTTCCTGATCCTGGTCGGTCCGTCCGGGTGTGGCAAGTCGACCCTGATGAACTGCATCGCCGGGCTGGAAGGCATCAGTGGCGGGGCGATCCTGATCGACGGCCAGGACGTCAGCAACACCAGCCCCAAGGATCGTGACATCGCCATGGTGTTCCAGTCCTATGCGCTGTACCCGACCATGAGCGTGCGCGAGAACATCGAGTTCGGCTTGAAGATCCGCAAGCTGCCCAAGGCCGAGATCGACGAAGAAGTCAGCCGCGTGGCGCGCCTGTTGCAGATCGAGCACCTGCTTGAACGCAAGCCCGGCCAGTTGTCCGGTGGCCAGCAACAGCGCGTGGCCATGGGCCGGGCCCTGGCGCGGCGGCCGAAGATCTACCTGTTCGACGAACCGTTGTCCAACCTCGATGCCAAGCTGCGGGTCGAGATGCGCACCGAAATGAAGCTGATGCATCAGCGCCTCAAGACCACCACGGTGTATGTCACCCACGACCAGATCGAGGCCATGACCCTGGGCGACAAGGTGGCGGTGATGAAGGACGGCATCGTCCAGCAGTTCGGCACCCCGCGTGAAATCTACAACGACCCGGCCAACCAGTTCGTGGCCAGCTTCATCGGCTCGCCGCCGATGAACTTCATCCCCCTGCGCCTGCAACGTCGCGACGGGCGCCTGATCGCGCTGCTCGACAGTGGCCAGGCGCGTTGCGAGCTGCCCCTGGCGTTCAATGAACCGGGGCTTGAAGACCGCGAAGTGATTCTGGGTGTGCGGCCCGAGCAGATCGCCCTGGCCGGCAGCGAGACCAACGGGCAGCCGGGCATTCGTGCCGAAGTGCAAGTGGTCGAGCCCACCGGGCCTGACACCCTGGTGTTCATCACGCTCAACCAGACCAAGGTCTGCTGCCGCCTGGCCCCGGATCAGGCTCCCTTGCCTGGCGAGAGCCTGAACCTGCAGTTCGATCCGTCGCGGGTGTTGCTGTTCGACGCCGCCACCGGCGAGCGCCTGGGCGCGTTGGGCGCGCCGGCCGCTGCCGAGCGCGCCGGCAACGTGACCCAGTTGAACCGCAAGTGATTGTTGCGCTGCCGGGCAGTGCCTGCTCTGCCCGGCAGTGACGTCGAGCAAGTCTGTCGAACGTTGTAAACCTAAAAAAGCCAATAACAATAAATCGAGGATCGAAGGGATGAAGAACATCAACACAGCCGCGCGCTCGCGACTCTATTGGGCCTGCAAACTGTCGGTGCTGGGCACGCTGGCCCTGGCCGGCAGCGCCCAGGCGGCCGGTGCCTTCAGCGCCGACTCGCCATGGATGACCGGCGACTGGGGCGGGCTGCGTACGGAGTTGCTCGACAAGGGCTATGACCTGTCGCTGGAGTACGTCAGCGAAACGGCCAGCAATATCAACGGCGGCTATAACGATGATGTCACCGCACGCTATGCCGATCAGTTTGCCTTTGGCCTGAAGGTCGACCTGCAAAAGGCCTTTGGCTGGCAGGGCGCCGAGTTCAAGCTGGCGATCACCGAGCGTAGTGGCCGTAACATTTCCAATGACCGCATCGGCGACCCGCGTGCCGGCACCCTCAGCTCGTCGCAGGAAGTCTGGGGGCGTGGCCAGACCTGGCGCCTGACCCAGATGTGGATCAAGCAGAAGCTGTTCGATGGCGCCCTGGACGTCAAGTTCGGCCGCTTCGGGCCGGGTGAAGAGTTTGCTTCGGCACCGTGCGACTTCCAGAACCTGACCCTGTGCGGCGCGCAGCCGGCCAACTACGTCAGTACCTGGTACAACTGGCCGGTCAGCCAGTGGGCATTGAGCGCCAAGTACAACATCACGCCGGAGTTCTTCGCCCAGATCGGGGTCTTCGAGCAGAACCCATCCAACCTGGAAATCGGCAACGGCTTCAAGCTCAGCGGCAGTGGCAGCCAGGGCACCATCGTGCCGGTCGAAGTGGTCTGGAGTCCGAAGGTCAACTCGCTGCCCGGCGAGTACCGCCTGGGTTACTACCACAGCAGCCCGGACGCCGACGATGTCTACGAAGGTGCCAACGGCCAGCCACAGCCGATCAGCGGCGGGGCCTTCAAGTCGCATGGCAGCAAGCACGGTGGCTGGATCATGGCGACCCAGCAACTGACCGCGCACAACGGCGATGCCTCGCGTGGCCTGACCGTGTTTGCCGCAGCCACGGTGCACGACAAGGACACCAACTACATCGATAACTTCCAGCAGATCGGCCTGGTCTACAAAGGCCCGTTCGACTCGCGGCCCAAGGATGACATCGGCATCGGTGTGGCGCGTATCCATGTCAACGACGACGCCCAGGACCGCCGCCGGCTGGTCAACCAGCTCAATAACATCAACGATTACGACAACCCGGCCTTCCTGCCCGTGCAGGACACCGAGTACAACTCTGAAATCTACTACGGCTTCCATGTCACCAACTGGCTGACCGTGCGTCCCAACCTGCAATACATCCGTCATCCGGGCGGTGTCGACAAGGTGGACGATGCGCTGGTGGCCGGCCTGAAGATCCAGACCAAATTCTGATCGGGTCGTGTGTGCTTTGCGGGCAGCCAGGCTGCCCGTTTTTTTTGGCTGCCAATATTTCCGGTTCAGGTCATGCTATGAACCATTCGATGGCCTGATGCGTCATGTTGATCAAGGAAGTGCCGATGCACGAGCATCCATTGCAGCGGTTTTTCACGGCGCAGCGTCCGCGTGCGACCTTTGAATGGGAACGCTTTCAGGCGCGTGAGGTGCTGGTGATCGAGCACCCGCATTGCCAGGCGGTGTTCAGCCGCCAGGGTGCGCAATTGCTGCACTTTCAACCGCGTGGACAAAAGCCCTGGTTGTGGTGTGCGGCGCAATGGCCGCAAGTCGGGGCGATTCGTGGCGGCGTGCCGGTGTGCTGGCCCTGGTACGGACGACACCCGGAGGAGGGCGGCTGGCCGGCGCATGGCTGGGCGCGCCTGCTGAACTGGACACTCATCGACAGCCAGAGCGATGAAGACTGCGTGCAGATGCACTGGCAATTGCAGCTATGGGACTGGCAGGTGGATCTGCATGCGGAGCTGGGCCAGGGCATGAACCTGCGCCTGAGCACCCGCCATCAGGACAGCGAGCCCTGTCATTTCAGCCATGCGCTGCATGCCTACTGGCAGATCAGTGATGTGGCTGAAGTCGCCCTGCAAGGCCTGGACGGTGCGCAAGGCTACGATCAATTGCGGCGTCAGGCGTGCCGACAGCATGGCGAACTGCGTGTGCTGGGCGGCTGCGAGCGATTGTTCGAGCATGAAGGCGCGGTGCAGCTTCAGGACCTGGCCTGGCAGCGCCGGTTGAACATCGACACCGGCAGCAGCGCCGGCACCGCTGTCTGGCACCCCGGCAGCCGCCCGCTGCTGGGCGTCAGTGGTATTGAAAGCACAGGTTTCGTCAGGGTCGAAGCGGTGTGCGGCTCCGGCGAAGGCCAGGGCCTGCGCCCCGGCCAGCAGGCCAGCCTGAGCCTGCAGGCACAACTGGCGCACTGAACTTCACGCGCGCCGTCCTGGCGAGCCGCAACCCCCTGATCTGGCAACCCCCTGATCTGTAGGAGCGCGCTTGCCCGCGACCGAGTGCGAAGCGCTCGCAAAATTTCGGAAACGCCACAAATGTATGACTGCTAACCCATCCGGGATCTATGAAACGCCACAATTTTGCGAGCGCTAGCGCACTCGGTCGCGGGCAGAGCGCGCTCCTACACCGGAGGGATACCGATCATGGGGTCCCGGCCAAAACCGGTCCTACCCTTGGTCATCCAGCGGGTAGCGGCTGTCGTTGAGGCTTTCCTTGATCTTGCGCAAATGCGGCTGGAAGTCCACGCCACGGCGCAGGGTCATGCCGGTGGCAAGCACGTCCAGCACGGTGAGCTGGATGATGCGCGAGGTCATGGGCATGTAGATGTCGGTGTCTTCGGGCAGCGGGATGTGCAGGCTGACGCTGCACGCCTGGGCCAGCGGCGAGCCGGCGGCAGTCAGGCCCAGCACCGAGGCGCCGCTGCTGCGTGCCAGGCGGGCGACTTCGACCAGATCACGGGTGCGGCCGGTGTAGGAGATGATCACGAACAGATCGCCCGTGTGCGCCACCGAGGCCAGCATGCGCTGCATCAGCACGTCGGCATGGGCGCTGACCGCTAGGTTGAAGCGAAAGAACTTGTGCTGGGCATCCAGCGCCACCGGCGCCGAGGCGCCCAGGCCGAAAAAGTGGATCTGCCGGGCCTGGATCAGCATGTCCACGGCGCGGCTGATCTGCGCCGGATCCAGTTGCTGGCAGGCGCTGTCGAGCGAGGCTATGGCACTGCCGAAAATTTTCTGGGTGTAGGCTTCCGGATTGTCATCGGGCTCGACCGCACGGCTGACATAGGCCGCACCACTGGCCAGGCTCTGGGCCAGTTGCAGCTTGAGTTCAGGATAACCGCTGACGCTGAACGAACGGCAGAAACGATTGACCGTCGGTTCGCTGACCTTGGCCGCCTGGGCCAGGGCGGCAATGCTCAGTCGGGTGGCCATCTGCGGGTTGAGCAGGATGACTTCGGCGACCTTGCGCTCGGCCTTGTTCAATTCCAGGAGTCGGTTCTGGATCTGCTCCAGCAAATTTCGTGTGCGGTCCATTCCTGATCCTTGTGGGGGCTAGCGGGCAGCGTTTTGTACAGGGGACTCCAAATGCCCCCTTTAGCCTGTAGCAAAGGTGGCCTATCGTACTCAGAGGCTGTGTGAATCACCACTGGTATGAGGTTTTCGATAAAATGTTGTGGTTATTACTACATATGGCCTTGAGAAACGCCTTTAAAAAAGGTATTTGTAGTCTAACTTGATAAAAGAACCAACATTATGCCCCTGATTACGGTTGAACCGTGCACATTCGCCTTGTTTGGTGCCCTTGGCGACCTGGCTGTGCGCAAACTGTTCCCGGCTCTTTATCAGCTCGACCGTGCCGGCCTGTTGCATGAAGACACCCGCATCATCGCCCTGGCGCGCGAGGCTGGCGAGCCGGCCTCGCACCTGGCCGCCATCCATGAGGCCATGCGCCGCTTCATTCCCGACGCCGAACTTGAAGGCGAGCATGTCACCCGTTTTCTGGCGCGCCTGAGCTACTTGCACCTGGACTTTCTCAAGGTCGAGGGCTATCACGACCTGGCCGGGCAGGTGGCCGATGTCGACACCCTGATTGCTTACTTCGCCACGCCCGCGGCGGTCTATGGGGCCATCTGCGAAAACCTGGATGCCGTGGGCCTGAGCGCCCGCACCCGCGCCGTGCTGGAGAAGCCCATCGGTCATGACCTGGCCTCGTCCAAGCGGGTCAACGATGCCGTGGCGCGGTTCTTCCCGGAGAACCGTGTCTACCGTATCGATCACTACCTGGGCAAGGACACGGTGCAGAACCTGATCGCCCTGCGCTTTGCCAACAGCCTGTTCGAAACCCAGTGGAACCAGAACCACATCTCCCACGTGGAAATCACCGTGGCCGAGAAAGTCGGCATCGAGGGGCGCTGGGGCTATTTCGACCAGGCCGGCCAGTTGCGCGACATGATCCAGAATCACCTGCTGCAGTTGCTGTGCCTGATCGCCATGGACCCGCCCAGCGACCTGTCGGCCGACAGCATTCGTGACGAAAAGGTCAAGGTGCTCAAGGCCCTGGCGCCGTTCACGCCCGAGCGCCTGGCGACCCAAGTGGTGCGTGGCCAGTACGCCGCCGGCTACAGCGAAGGCAAATCGGTGCCCGGTTACCTGGAGGAAGAAAACTCCAACACCGAGAGTGACACCGAGACCTTCGTCGCGCTGCGCGCCGACATTCGCAACTGGCGCTGGTCGGGCACGCCGTTCTACCTGCGTACCGGCAAGCGCATGCCGCAGAAGCTGTCGCAGATCGTGATCCACTTCAAGGAGCCGCCGCACTACATCTTTGCCCCCGAGCAGCGCCTGCAGATCAGCAACCGGCTGATCATCCGCCTGCAGCCCGACGAGGGCATTTCCCTGCAGGTGATGACCAAGGACCAGGGCCTGGACAAGGGCATGCAGCTGCGCAGCGGCCCGTTGAACCTGAATTTTTCCGACACCTACCGCAGCGCGCGGGTGCCCGATGCCTACGAGCGGTTGTTGCTGGAAGTGATGCGCGGCAACCAGAACCTGTTCGTGCGCAAGGATGAAATCGAATACGCCTGGCAGTGGTGCGATCAACTGATCGCCGGCTGGAAGAAAGCGGGCGATGCGCCCAAGCCCTACGCCGCCGGGTCCTGGGGACCGATGAGTTCCATAGCCCTTATTACGCGAGACGGGAGATCCTGGTATGGCGATATGTGAATTGCAACTGCCGGCGGGCCTGACAGCCCACGACTTCGACACCCCCCAGCAACTGGCGCAAGCCCTGGCGCTCAATGTCGCCGAGCGCCTGCGTACCGCCATTGCCCAGAACGGCACGGCCACCCTGGTGGTGTCCGGCGGGCGCAGTCCGGTGGCCTTTTTCGAGCACCTGGCCGTGCAACCGCTGGACTGGGCGCGGGTGGTGATCAGCCTGGCCGATGAGCGCTGGGTGCCGGTCGAGCACCCCGACAGCAACGCCGCTTTGGTGCAGCGTCACCTGCTGCAAGGCGCGGCGGCCGAGGCCAGATTCATCGGCCTGTATAGCGTGGCACCCAGCCTTGAGGTCGCCGCCGAGCAGGCCGACCGCCTGCTGGCCGAACTGCCGCCGATCGATGTCCTGGTGCTGGGCATGGGCGATGACGGCCATACCGCCTCGCTGTTCCCCGGCAGCCCGAACCTGGCCGAAGCGCTGGACGAGCAGGGCGAGCGTCGCTGCCTGCCCATGCTGGCGCCAAGCGTGCCGCACCAGCGCCTGACCCTGACCCGTCGCCTGCTGGCCTCGGCCCGTGCACCGATCCTGTCGGTGTCCGGCAAATCCAAGCTCCACACCCTGCGCGTGGCGCTCGACGGCACGGACCTGGCGCAAATGCCGGTACGTGCCTTTCTTAACCTGTCCCTAGAGATCTATTGGTGCCCGTAGGGCCTGAGGAAACCATCGCCATGACCCATTATGAAAACAATCAGCCGCTTGACAGCATGGCGAGCAAGACGGCCCGGATCGATGCACTGTGCGCCAAGGCCAAAATCCTGCCGGTGATCACCATCGCCCGTGCGCAGGATGTCCTGCCGCTGGCCGATGCGCTGGCCGCCGGTGGCCTGACGGTGCTGGAAGTGACCCTGCGTTCGGCCTTCGGCCTGGACGCCATTCGCGTGCTGCGCGAGCAACGCCCTGAACTGATCGTCGGTGCCGGGACCATTCTGGACCGTCATTCGCTGGCCGAGGCCGAGGCGGCCGGCGCGCAGTTCATCGTCACCCCTGGCAGCACGCTGGAGCTGTTGCAAGCGTCGGTGCCAAGCACGGTGCCCCTGTTGCCGGGTATCAGCAGTGCCTCGGACATCATGATCGGCTATGGCCTGGGTTACCGGCGCTTCAAGCTGTTCCCGGCCGAAGTCAGCGGCGGCGTGGCCGCGCTCAAGGCCCTGGGCGGTCCTTTCAATGAAGTGCGCTTCTGCCCGACCGGCGGGGTCAATGCCCAGAACCTGAAGAACTACATCGCCCAGCCCAACGTCATGTGCGTGGGCGGCAGCTGGATGATCGACAATGCCTGGGTGAAGAATGGCGACTGGGGCCGGATTCAGGAAGCCACGGCAGAGGCGGTGGCGTTGTTCGACTGAACCTTGTTGGCTCCTCCCGGGATATAGCCCGCCGCCAAGGCGGCGCGCTGTCTGAGCGACCAACGGTCGCGAATGCCGCTGTGAATCAGGCGGCCCTTTTCGCGACCGTTGGCCGCTCCTGCGGAGGTGATTTTCATGCCGATCGCACGTCTGTTTTCTTCTACGCGCTACGGGCCGAATTGACGGGGGCGGGTGCGCAGGGGGTCGAGCAGTTCGCTCAGGCCGTTGTGGTCGATCTCCTGCATCAGCGCCAGCAGCGCGCCCAGCTCGCCCTTGGGAAAGCCTTCGCGGGCAAACCAGTTCAGGTAATGCCCCGGCAGGTCGGCCAGCAGCCGGCCCTTGTATTTGCCGAAAGGCATTTCACGGGTGACCAGCAGTTTGAGTGTTTCCGGGTTCATGCTTCAGGTTCCTGGCAAAACGAAAAACGGTAGGGCTTATCGAGTGACACGACGTCGATGGCAATCCTGCGGCGCCAGCCGCTTGCCGTCGACAGACCTGACTTCAAGGCGGGCCACCGGCTGGTCACTGTCCTTGTCCAGCAGCACCGAGTGGGTTTCACCGGCCTTGAACAGGTGCTGTTCGCCCCACTGGCGCAGGCCCACCACGATCGGGAAAACGGCCCGGCCACGCTCGGTCAGCACGTATTCCTTGTAGGCACTGCCGTCCGAGGCCGGACAGATCTCGAAGATTCCCAATTCAACCAGCACTTTCAGGCGTGCGGCCAGGATGTTTTTGGCCAGGCCCAGGCTTTTCTGAAAATCACCGAAGCGGCGAATGTCGTCGAACGCGTCGCGGATGATCAACAGTGTCCAGCGCTCGCCAATCGCTTCCAGGGTCCTTGCTACAGGGCATTCGCTGGTCTGCAGCGTTGCTTGCCGGGCCATGCACATCACCTTGGCTTGAAAAAACAGGTTGCAGATTAAAACCGGAAACGATAGAAATCAAATAACCGGTTTTAAAATAAAACCACATTTTCATTCAGAGACGAATGCATGACGGCCCGCCATGAGTTCCAGCCCCCCACCCGTGTCACACCTGAACAGTCCGGACCTGCACTTTCACGCGCACTGACCTGGCTGTTCTCGGTCACCTGCGCACTGGCTGTGGCCAATGTGTATTTCGCCCAGCCGCTGCTCGCGTCAATGGCTCGCAGCCTGGCCGTCAGCCCCGGCCTGATCGGCGTTGTCGTCACTGTCACCCAGATCGGCTATGCCGCCGGCCTGTTATTGATTGTGCCGTTGGGTGACCGGCTCGATCGCAGGACGCTGATCCTCGGCCAGTTGCTGCTGTCGGCGGCGGCACTGACGGTCGTGGCGTTGGCGCAGCACTGGACGATACTGCTGGGGGCGATGCTGCTGGTCGGCCTGTTGGCCGTGGTGGTTCAGGTGGTGGTCGCGTGTGCAGCGACCCTGGCTGAGCCTGCGCAACGTGGCCAGGCGGTGGGCACGGTCACCAGCGGCGTGGTGCTGGGCATCCTGCTGGCGCGCTTTACCAGCGGGGTGATTGCCGACCTGGCTGGCTGGCGGGCGGTGTATGGGGTGTCGGCAGGGCTGATGCTGGTCATGGCTGCGGTGCTGTACAAAAAGCTGCCAGTTACCGCCGCCGCGTCCGTCAGGCACTCCTGGTGGGGGCTGGTGGCATCGACCTGCAGGTTGTTCATCTCCGAGCCGGTGCTGCGCACGCGTGGGGTGTTCGCCTTGCTGATCTTTGCTGCCTTCAGTGTGCTATGGACCGCGATGGTCCTGCCGCTGAGTGCGCCGCCACTGTCGTTCTCACACACCCAGGTCGGTCTGTTCGGCCTGGCGGGCCTTGCCGGCGCGCTGGCGGCCAGTCGTGCCGGACGCTGGGCTGATCAAGGGCTGGGACAGCGGGTGACCGGTCTTTCTCTGGCGCTGCTGTTGCTGTCGTGGCTACCCACGGCCTGGGCCGAAACCTCGTGGCTGGCGCTGGTGGCAGGGGTTATCCTGCTCGACTTCGCCGTGCAGGCCGTGCACGTGACCAATCAGAGCCTGATCTTCGCCGTCCGCCCTGAGGCGCAGAGTCGCCTGGTGGGTGCGTACATGTGCTTTTATTCAGCCGGCAGCGCGCTGGGTGCAGTCACCGCCACCCAGGTCTACGCGTGGTGGGGCTGGCTTGCGGTGTGCCTGCTGGGCGCGGCCATCAGTGCCGCTGCCCTGGTGTTCTGGTGGCATGACGCTGGCCGAAGCCGATAAAAACAATGAGTCACTGACCAACGTTTCATGACCTGACGTGCGGAAAAAGCCCTTATGAAAGTGCACCACTTGCTGCTTGCCATCCTGATCACTGCCCTGTGGGGGCTGAATTTCTCCATCATCAAGCTGGGCCTGGCCACGGTCGATCCGTTCATCCTGGCCGGGCTGCGCTTCACACTCTGTGCCGTGCCGGCCATCCTGTTCATTCCAAGGCCCGATGTGCCGTGGCGCTACCTCATCGGCTACGGCCTGATATTCGGCACCGGCATGTGGGGGACGGTGAACCTGGCCATTCAACTGGGGTTGTCGGCGGGCATTGCTTCGCTGGTGCTGCAGTTCAGCGCCTTCTTTACCTTGCTGCTGGGCGGCTGGGTGTTCAAGGAGCGCGTCAGCCGCTATCAACTGGCCGGTATCGTCATCGCCCTGGGCGGTTTGCTGAGCATCATTTTCGTGGCTGACGGTTCGGTAACCCTCCTTGGCCTGCTGCTGGTACTGCTGGGCGCCTTTGCCTGGAGCATCACCAATATCATCATCAAGAAGGCCGGAACCACCCAGGTGCTGGCCTTTCTGGTCTGGTCCTGCGCCTTCGCGCCCCTGCCGCTGTTCCTGCTCGACTACCTGGTCAATGGCACCCAGGGGTACGTGATGCTGGTCAATCACATCGACCGGACGACGGTGCTGTCGATCCTGTTCCAGGTGTACCCCAACACCCTGTTCGCCTACTGGGTATGGAACTCGCTGCTGCGCCAGTACCCGGTCTCTACCGTGGCGCCGTTGTCGCTGCTGGTGCCCATCTTCGGCATGCTGGGGTCGATGCTGATGTTCGGCGAGCAGTTGTCGACGACAAAAGTGATGGCCGTGATTCTGATCCTCTCGGGCCTGGCCACAGGTCTGTACGGGGCGCGACTGGCAGGCGTGCTCAAGCGACGGATACGTCCGTTGGCCTGACCCTTCCACCGACTTGCATTCTGCATGCAGGCAAAACGACACTTCATGCAGAACGCAACGCCAGGATTTTTTAAATTCTTTATAACTTATTGATTTTTAGTATTAATTTTATTTTTTGAAAGCTGGCACGGGCGCTGCAATTGATACCTCAGTTGCAAACATTGGTATCAACTGCCTAGGAAGGAAATGGAAAATGACTGACATCAACAAAGAATCGATCGACCTGCTCAACGACCTGATCGAGACCAGCAAGGATGGTCAGAAAGGCTTTGAGACCAGCGCCGAAGACCTGAAAAACCCTGAACTGAAGCGCTTCTTCCTGGCCCACGCCGCCGATTGCGCCACCGCCGTACGCGAGCTGCAAGCCGAAGTGCGCGCCTTGGGCGGCGATCCGGAAACTTCTTCCAGCGTCAGCGGCACCCTGCACCGCGCCTGGGTCGACCTGAAGTCCCTGGTCACCGGTAAAAGCGATGAGGCCATCCTGAACGAAGTCGAGCGCGGTGAAGACCACGCCCTGAAGGCCTACCATGAAGCACTGGCCAAGGCGCAGGAAAAAGCCCTGCCGCACAATGTGGTCAGCCTGATCCAGAAACAACTGGACGGCACCCAGCGCAATCATGATCAGGTCAAGGCACTGCGCGACCAGGTCCGCGCTCAGTCCTGAGGCTTGTAACTTGTAAGCAGCGCCTGACAGACGCCTGAGCCGCTCTTTCAAGCGCGCTTCAAGATTGCAATGAAAACCGCCAGCCGCTTATGCAGGGCTGGCGGTCTGCGTTTGTGCGTACTCAAGAAACTCGACCCGGTTGCGGCCACGGTTTTTTGCGCTGTACAACGCCTTGTCAGCCGCTTCGATCAGCGATTCGAGGGTGTCGCCCTTGCCGACCCGGCCGGTGGTCACGCCGATACTGACGGTAATGGCTTGTTGCTCGTGCTCGAAGGTGGGCAGTTGCATGACGGTCTGGCGAATGGCTTCGGCCATCGCCTGTGCGCTGGCGTGATCAGTGTCGGGCAGCAGCACAGCAAACTCCTCACCGCCATAGCGCGCTGCCAGGTCGCTGGTACGACGTACATGGGCGGCAATGCTGTCGGCCACCTGACGCAGGGCCTGGTCACCGCCCAGGTGGCCGTGACGTTCGTTGAAGCGACGGAAATGATCGACATCCAGCAACAGCAGCGACAGCGGCTCGCCCGAGCGCTGGGCCCGTGCCCATTCGATGGCCAGGGTGCGGTCGAGCTGGCGGCGGTTGGGCAGGCCGGTCAGCCCGTCGGTGGCCGCCAGGTTGGCCAGGACGCCCTCCGCTTGCTGGCGGCGGCGCAACTCGCCAATCAGCAGAAAGGTCAGCCACAGGATGCCCAGGCACAGAGCACCGGTGGCGCTGCCGACCAGCAGGGCATTGCGCCGCCAGGTGGCATAGACCTCCGACACCGGTTGGGCGATGACCACGATCAGCGGCAAACCCGAGACCCGGGAAAAGGTATAGAGCCGCTCACTCTCGAACTTCATCGACAGCCCGACAAAGCTGCCTTCAGGCAACTCGAGAATGTGCTGGAAGTTGGCCAACTGGCTCAAATCGACACCGGTCTGGTCGAGTGGGCTCAGTTGCGGTTCGCGCACCAGCAGGATGCCGCTGGCATTGATCAGGCTGATGCTGCTGTCGCGGTCCAGCGACTGGCTTCTGAACAAGGGCCTGAAGTACGCCAGGCGCATGGCGGCGATGGCGACCCCCCGAAACTCGCCGTTGGGGCCCGACAGCCGTCGGCTGAAACCCAGGTTCCAGTCATTGAAGCCCCAGCGTGCCTTGAACGGCTCGCTGATGTACAGGCCGGGCAGGGGGCTGTCGCGGTGGTGCATGAAAAAACGGCGGTCGGCGAAGTTGTCCTGGCGCGCCGGGCCGGGCAGCGGGTCGGCCAGTACATTGCCCTGGGCGTCCAGCAAGGCTACATCGCCCTTGTAGGGTGCGGCACTGGCGCGGTCGAACAGCAGTCGTTGGCGCAGTGCCGGCGACAGCAAAGGCAGGTCCGGGCTGTTCCAGGCGCTGAGCATGCCGGTCAACGAGGCGTCATACAGCTCGACGTTGCGCTGGATGTCGGCCTCGATCAGCTTGATGGTGTTGGTGGCCGCCCGCGAGGCCGACTGCATGGCATCGTTGCGTTCACGGGCCAGCAGGTACACGACAATGCACAGGATCGCCAGCATCGACAACAGGCTGCCGCCGATCAGCAGGCGTTCGGAGCTTGTCCATCCAGATGAGGTTGAAGACTGGGCTGCGGGAGCGTTCATGACTGCACTCTGGGGCCGATGACAAAGACCCTTTATGACCTGCGGCGTTTGGTTTTGTCCTCAAGGGTATAACAGGTTTTCCTTCGCACGGCGGCTAACGTTGCGAACCTGGCCGGTCCTGAATGCATTCAGGGGCGTGGCAGGTTGATGCCAAACGTATTGCAACCGCCCCGGCTGTCGACGAAGACCGTACCGCCGTGCATCAGGGCAATGGCCTTGACGATGGCCAGGCCCAGGCCATGGTTGGCGCCGCTGTTGCTGCGCGAGACATCGACCCGATAGAAGCGCTCGAACAGTTGGGGCAGGTGTTCGGCGGCGATGGGCGGGCCCGGGTTGCTCACGCCGATGCGCACCTGTTGCCCAAGGCTGTCGATGGCCACCTGGATCGTCTGACCAGGCGCGGTGTGTTGCACGGCGTTGTGCAGCAGGTTGATCAGGGCACGACGCAACTGGGCTTTCTCGATGGGCATATGGGCATCACCGTGCACCTGCACCTCGACCTGGGCGTCTTCGAGAATGAAATCCAGGTAATCCAGGGTGGTGGCGACTTCTTCGGCCAGTGAAGCGCAGGTCAGGGGCGTGGCCTTGCTGCCCTGGTCGGCGCTGGCCAGAAACAGCATGTCGTTGATGATCGAGCGCAGGCGTTCCAGTTCTTCAAGGTTCGATTGCAGCACCTCGAAATAGTGCTCGGCCGAACGCCCGCGGGTCAGCGCCACCTGGGTCTGGCCGATCAGGTTGGTCAGTGGCGAGCGCAGTTCGTGGGCGACGTCGGCATTGAACGACTCCAGCCGCGAATACGCCTGTTCGACCCGGCCCAGGGTCGAGTTGAAGGCGGTCACGAATTGCGCCAGTTCCGGCGGCAACGGCGAGAGCTGCAAGCGCCCGGACAGGCGCGGTGGCGACAGCTTGTGTGCTTCCAGCGACAGCTGGGTCAGGGGCCGCAGGCCGATACGCGCCACCCAGTAACCCAGCACCGACGCCAGCAGGATGCCGATGATCGCCAGGCTGATCAGCGCGACCAGCAAGGCATGCTGGGTCTGCCTGAATGTCTCGGTGTCGATGCCGATCAGAAAGCGCAGGGCAGGGCGCTGATCCCTGGCGACAAACTCACTGATCAGCACCTTGTACGGGAACGGCTCGCCGGGCAACAGCAGGTCGCGCATGCCCGGCGCACCCTGAGCAAAGCGGCGTATCTCGGGGCCGGGGTTGCCGTATTCATAGGCGGGGTCTGCACTGACCACCCAGAAGCGAATGCGTTTGTCTTCCTCGCTGAGCAGGTGCAGCTTGTTCCTGATCTTGCCCCAGTGCTCGGCATTGCCAAAGCGGTTGACGGTCGATTCCAGCACGCTGTAGCGCGCCTCGACTTCGGCTTCCGGCAGCAGGTCCAGGTGCTTGTCGACCTGCAGGTACAGCGCCCAGCCGATCAGCAGGAACACCCCGGAGGCCACCAGCGCAAACAGACCGGCCAGGCGCCAGGCAATCGAATCAGTGCGCACGCCGGTCTTCCAGCACGTAGCCCATGCCACGGATGGTGTGCAGCAGCTTGTGTTCATGCGGACCGTCGAGTTTGGCGCGCAGGCGCTTGATGGCCACCTCCACGACATTGGTGTCGCTGTCGAAATTGATGTCCCAGACCTGCTCGGCAATCGAGGTCTTGGACAGAATATCGCCCTGACGGCGGGCCAGCAGGCTGAGCAGTGAAAACTCCTTGGCCGTCAGCTCCAGGCGTATGCCGGCACGGCTGGCCTTGCGACTGATCAGGTCGACCCAGAGGTCGGCAATGCCGATCTGCACCGGCTCCTGGGCGGCGCTGCGCCGGGTCAGGGCCTGCAGGCGGGCAACCAGCTCGAGAAACGAGAAGGGTTTGCCCAGGTAGTCATCGGCCCCTTCGCGCAGGCCGCGGATGCGGTCGTCGACCTGCTCGCGGGCGGTCAGCATGATCACCGGGGTCTGCTTGCGTGCCCGCAAGGCCCGCAGCACGCCGAAGCCATCGAGGCCCGGCAGCATCACATCGAGGATGATCACCGCGTACTCGTTTTCCAGCCCCAGGTGCAGGCCCTCGATACCGTCGGCGGCCAGGTCCACGCTGTAGCCCTGTTCGCTGAGGCCGCGGTGCAGGTAGTCGGCGGTTTTCTGTTCGTCTTCGATAATCAGCACGCGCATGCGAAAGGCCTCATGTGGGAATTGCCTGGCGAGTGGCAGGCGCCTTCTGGCGGCGGTGGAACAGGTGCTCCAGTTGCAGGTAGATCACCGGCGTGGTGAACAGGGTCAGCACCTGGCTGACCAGCAGGCCGCCCACCACGGCGATGCCCAGCGGCTGGCGCAATTCGGCCCCGACGCCGTAGCCGAGCATCAGCGGCAAGGCCCCGAACAGCGCTGCCAGGGTGGTCATCATGATCGGCCGAAAGCGCGTCAGGCAGGCTTCGTAGATGGCTTCGTCGGGGCTCAGCCCCTGGCTGCGCTGGGCCTCCAGGGCGAAGTCGACCAGCAGGATACCGTTCTTCTTGACGATGCCGATCAACAGCACCACGCCGATCAACGCCATGATCGAGAAGTCCTGGCCCATCAGCCACAGCAGCAACAAGGCGCCGATGCCGGCCGAGGGCAGGGTCGAGATAATCGTCAGCGGATGGACGAAGCTCTCGTAGAGCACGCCAAGGATGATGTACACCGCCACCAGCGCGGCGAGGATCAGCCACGGCTGGTTGGCCAGCGAGCTCTGGAAGGCCTGGGCGGCGCCCTGGAAGCTGCCGATGATGGCCGCCGGCATGCCGATCTCTTCCTTGGCCTGGTCGAGCATGCGCACCGCATCGCCCAGTGCCACGCCGGAGGCCAGGTTGAACGACAGGTTGGCGGCCGGGAACATGCCGTCATGGCTGATCGACAGCGGGCCCATGGTCGGCGCGCTGACGCGGGCCAGGGCCGACAGCGACACCATCTCGTTGGTCAGGGGCGAGCGCAGGTAGAAGTACGCCAGGCTTTCGGCGCGCCCGCGCTGACGGGCATCGAGTTCGAGGATGACTTTGTACTGGTTGGTCTCGGTCTGGTACTCGCTGATCTGCCGCTGGCCGAAGGCGTCGTACAACGCCTGGTCGACATCGGCAGTGGTCAGCCCGAAGCGCGCCGCAGCGCGTCGGTCGATATCGATATGGGTGACGCTGCCGCCCAGTTGCAGGTCGTTGGACAAATCGCGAAACGAAGGGTTGCTGCGCAGTTTGTCGGTCAGGCGCTGGGTCCAGGTATTGAGCAGGTCGCCGTCATTGCTCTTGAGCACGTACTGGTACTGGCTGCGGCTGGGACCGGGGCTGAGGTTGATGTCCTGCCCGGCACGCAGGTACAGGGCGATGCCGGGAAGGGTGCTGACCTGCGGGCGCAGGCGGTCGATGAATTCGCTGGCCGACACATCGCGCTCGGCGCGTGGCTTGAGCGAAATCCAGAAGCGCCCGCTGGCCAGGGTCTGGTTGGTGCCCGAGGCGCCCACCGAGTGCGAGAACGCCTGCACGGCCGGGTCGGCATTGATGATCTTCGCCAGTGCCTTGTGTTTCTCGACCATGTCCGGGTACGAAATGTCGGCCGCCGCATCGCTGGTGCCCAGCACCATGCCGGTGTCCTGCACCGGAAAGAAGCCCTTGGGAATCAGCACGTAGCCGGCCACCGCCATGGCCAGGGTCAGGCCGAACACGCCCAGGGTCAGGCGCTGATGCGCCAGCGCCTTGCGCAGGCCGCGTTCATAGACGTTGAGGAGGCGCTCGCCGAAACCGGGCTTGCCGTGGCTGCCATGGTTGGGCGCACGCATGAACATCGCGGCCAGGGTGGGGGCGAGCGTCAGCGAGACCACCACCGAAATCAGAATGGTGGCCGTGGCGGTCAGGGCAAATTCCTTGAACAGCCGGCCGACCACACCGCCCATGAACAGCAGCGGGATAAAGGCGGCCACCAGCGAGAAGCTGATCGAGACCACGGTAAAGCCGATTTCCGAGGCGCCCTTGATTGCCGCCTCGCGCATGCCCTGGCCGGCCTCCAGATGGCGGTGGATGTTTTCCACCACCACAATGGCATCGTCGACCACAAAGCCCACCGCCACGACAATGGCCACCAGGGTCAGGTTATTGAGGCTGAAGCCGAACAGGTACATCAACGCGAAGGTAGCCACCAGCGACACCCCCAGTACGGCCGTGACGATCAGGGTCGCCGACCATTGGCGCAAAAACAGCGCCATCACCGCGACCACCAGCAGCACGGCAATGCCCAGGGTCAGTTCCACCTCATGCAGCGAGGCGCGAATGGTGCGCGTGCGATCGTTGAGCACCGAGACTTCCACCGAGGCCGGCAGCATGGCGGTCAGGCGCGGCACCTGGCCGAGTACCCGGTCGACGGTGTCGACGATATTGGCCCCCGGCTGGCGGAACACCACCAGGTTCACGCCCTGTTGCTGGCCGGTCCAGGCCTGGACGTAAGCGTTTTCTGCGCCATTGATGACCCGCGCCACATCGCTTAGGTGTACCGGCGCGCCGTCCTTGTAGCTGACGATCAGTTTGGCGTAGTCCTGTGGCTTGAACAGCTGGTCGTTGGCCGACAGGGTCGAGACGCTGTCCTTGCCATACAGCGCACCCTTGGCCAGGTTGAGGCTGGTCTGTTGCACGGCCTGGCGGATATCAGCCAGGGTAAGGCCCAGGGCTGCAAGTTTTTCCGGCGCGGCCTGGACGCGAATGGCCGGGCGCTGCTGGCCGACCAGGAAAACCTGGCCAACCCCTTCGATCTGACTGAGCTGGCGAGCCACCAGGGTTTCGGTCAGGTCGCTCAGTTCGGTGCCGGGTATCAGCCCGGAGCTGACGCTGAGGATCAGCACCGGGCTGTCGGCCGGATTAATCTTGCGCCAGGTCGGCAGGTTCGGCATGTCGGCCGGCAGCCGGCCGGCGGCCGTATTGATCGCCGCCTGCACTTCTTGTGCGGCGGTGTCGATGCTTTTGGTCAGGGCGAACTGCAGGGTCAGGTTGGTCGAGCCCAGCGCGCTGCTGGAGGTCATCTGGGTCATGCCGGGGATGGCACTGAACTGCACTTCCAGCGGCGTGGCCACCGAGGAGGCCATGGTCTTGGGGCTGGCGCCGGGCAACTGCGCGCTGACCTGGATGGTGGGGAATTCCGCTTCCGGCAGCGGCGCCACCGGCAGGCGGGTAAAGGCGATCACCCCCAGCAGCACCAGGGCAAAGGTCAGCAGCAGGGTGGCCACCGGGTGATCGATGCACCAGGCCGAGAGCGAGCCCTTGCCCTTGTGCGCCGGGCTGTTCATGGGGGGCTTTGGCTGGGAAGCGTCATTCATGGTTGCACCGTCGCCTGGACCATGTCCGGTGTCTGCGCAGGCGTCGGGGTTATCTCGACCCGGCTGCCGGCCTTGAGCCGCGACTGGCCGTCCTGGACCAGCACATCGCCGGGCGCCGGGCCGCTGATCAGGGTCATGTCACTGTCCTGGTACAGCACCTTGACCGGCACCACCTCGGCCTTGTTGTCGCGGATGCGAAACACGAAATGCTGGTCCATGCCGCGTTGCACCACTTGCGGCGGGACTTTGAGTGCGTTGCGCTCAAGGCCGGTCTGGATTTTCACCGTCACCAGCTGGCCTGGCCACAGGGTATGCGCCGGGTTGTCGAAACGTGCCTTGGCGCGAATGGTGCCGGTGGTCGGCGACACCTGATTGTCGATCAGGCTCAGCCGGCCTTCGCCCAGCAGCGTGCCATTGACGTCATCACCCAGCCAGGCCTGTACGGCCGCCTGATCGGTTTGCGCGGTGAGTTTCTGTAACAGGGGCAGCATCTGTTGCGGCAACGAGAACTCGACCGCCACCGGATCGATGCGGGTGACCGTGAACAGCCCATCGGCATCGTTGACTCGCAGGAAATTGCCCTCATCGACATTGCGAATGCCGACCCGGCCGGTCACCGGCGACTGGATGCGGGTATAGGACAGTTGCACCTGGGCCGCTTCAAGGGTGGCCTTGTTGCCCTGGACGGTAGCGCCCAGTTGCACGACCTGCGCCTGTTGTTGATCGTAGGTCTGGCGGGAAATGCCGTTGTCGCGGGTCAGTTCCTTGTAGCGCGCCAGGTCCAGGCGGGCCAGGTCCAGTTGCGCCTGGCTTTGCGCCAGTTGCGCACGGGCCTGTTCCATGGCCGCGCGGATCGCCCGGTCGTCGAGGGTGGCGAGCAGATCTCCGGCCTTGACCTGCTGGCCTTCGACCACATGCACCTTGTTGAGGATGCCGTCGACCTGCGCGCGAATGACCACGCTTTGCAGCGACTGCACGGTGCCGATGCCGGTGACAAAGCGCGGCACATCGGCGGTCTGGATGCTCACTACCTTGACCGGAATGGCGGTCGCTGTCGCCGCCGGCCTGGCTGCAGGGCGTTTGAGCTGCCAGAGGGCGCCAGCGGCCAGCAGCACCATGCAAAGAATGGCCAGAACGATTCGAGTCGATGTACGCATGCGATGGAAACGCCGAAGGGTCGTGGAAGGAAGAACAGCAATCGTGGGCGTCTTTATAGCTGGTTGGCCGGGTCAGCAGAATGACGTCTCGCTGTCAAAATTGTCAGCAAAGCTTGCGCCAGTTGGCAACTCCAACACTCAACCTTGAGCCGCTATCAAGAAACGCTCCACCCCGGCGATAGCCCGTTGACGGTCGGACGTTGGACGGCAGGCACGCAATATAGCGTGTGCTGGCAGGCATCAGTGCAAACTTCTAGGAAATGTCCTACAGAAGTTGTAGGCAAGTTCTGGCGAATATTCCTACGCTCGACTTAACTTTGCAGAGTGATCCCGATGTAACGGAGCAAGGCGATGAGCAGCGATACGTCAAGGTGGGAAACACGAGCCAGCCATTCGGTAAAGCGGGTTGCGGGGCAATTGATCGTGTTGTGGGTTACCGCTATCACGCCCATGCAGGCCATGGCACAAGAAGGTGTACTGGTTTTTCGCGGGCAAGTGGTTAATTCAACCTGTGATATGAAACAGTCGAGGCGACAAGGCGCGTCCGGCACGATGTTTCAAGTCCAGGTGCAACCGGGTGTATTCCTGGATGTGAATACGCAAGACAACGCCTGCACCGGTGAAGCGGTGCCGTTTACCACGCATTTCCAGGCACTGCCCCACGCCAAGGACGCTCCGCGCACGCTGTCCACCAGCCCGGCCGGGGTGGTCACCATTACCTATCAATAAGGCTGTCACCGCCACCGCCTTCATGCCGTGACTTGAATTTGCAGCGTGAAGGTCGACACTTTACGTGCAGGTCCGCCACGACCTCGGTGTAAGGTTTACTTGAACTTTTTACTCGGTCTTTCTAGGAAAGTTCACCAATTCAAGAGGTTAAGCGTCTGGCATTTTCTTCTTACAGAAATATCCTGCAATTTATATTGCTGATTCTGTCACGGCAAATGGAAGCGCCTGACATCGGTTATAGAGTCCGGGCTCTATAGTGCTCGCCGTCCACTAGCGGGCACACACGAAATAACACAAGGAACGTTGTTAACATGAAAAAGCTGTCTATTACTCTGGCCGTCTTGGGCGCACTGGGTTTGACGGGTGCTGCCAATGCCGCCAACAACGGCAAGCTGATCTTCAATGGCACCCTGACCAACATGACGTGTGATGTGGCGCCGGGTACGGGTGTCAGCCCGGGTACCAATCCAGGTGAGATCAATGTCGATCTGGGCAATGTATCGTTTTCCGATATTGGTCTGTCGAGCGAAGGCAAACTGCAAACGGCCACGCCGATTCAGTTGCTGGTCAATTGCAGCGCCGGTGCCGATCAATACAACACCGTCAAGATGCGCTTTGCCGCCCGCAACGGCAGCGGGCTGGACAATAACGATCAAAGCCTGCTGCGCACTACGGGGGCTGCCGATGGTGTGGGCATCGGCCTGATCAATGCAGCCAACCGGCTCATGGATCTGTCCGGCGTCGAAACCATCGACAAGCCACTGGTCAAGGACGGGGTGGGCGGCGCCACGGCGCAGCTCGACTTTGCGGCGGTCTATGTGCTCAACGGCACGGCCACCAACCCGGGCAATGCTGACGGCTTCATGCCTTTTGTAATGGACTACGAGTAACACCCCAGGCAGGGCGGGCCTGCTCGCCCTGCCGTTTCCAGCCGAGGCCCATGCCAGCATGCTTGTTCTTTTTTTTCGCAGTACGCTGCTCGCGCTCGGGTGCCTGTCTGTCTTCAGCGCCCAGGCCGGTATCGTGCTCAATACCACGCGCGTGATCTATCAGGGCAAGGACAAGGAAGTCAGCCTGGGCGTGCACAACAGTGGCGCCGGCGAGATTCTGCTGCAGTCCTGGCTCGAACCGTACGACCCCACCGGCGTCAGTGCGCAGCCGCAAGACAGCGACCTGCCGTTCATGGTCACTCCACCGCTGGCGCACCTGCAAGGTGATGGCAAGCAACTGGTGCGCATCATCCATGCCGGCCACGGCATGCCGTCCGAGCGAGAATCGGTGCTGTGGCTCAATGTCCAGGAAATCCCCCGCAGCGCGGCGGAAAACACCCTGCAGATTGCCGTGCGCCAGCGTATCAAGCTGTTTTTCAGGCCGGGCGGCCTGAGCGGCGATCCCGCCCTGGCCGCCCGGCAATTGCAATGGCAATGGCTGCCCGGTGGCGAGCTTGAAGTGTTCAATCCAGGGCCGTTTCACGTGTCGATGCTGCGCATCGGCGCACACCAGGGCGCCAGGGAGCTGGCCAGCCAGGACAGTCGCATGGTTGCCCCTGGGCAACGCTGGCGCTTGCCCATCAAGTCGCCTTCGCCCAGTGCGCCGTTGGAGCTGCGCTTTACCAGCATCAACGATTTTGGCGGTCAGGAAACGTACCGGGCCACGTTGAAGGGCACGCAGGCGGTGTCGGCCAGTCGGGTCGATTCGCCCTAGGCGCTGTACGTAAAGTGGCTGCGCTCGGCCATGCTGCGTTAAAAATCGACTCGCAATGCTCATTGACACGTGTCAACTGCGCTTGCTCGCCGCTTTTTGCCTGGCCTGACCTTCGCTCACCGACTTTTCGTACAGAGCCTGGCCGTCGGTTGCCCGTACCCAGGCATCCACTCGCTGAACCTCGTATGTGCGAGGGCTCGGCCGTCATGCGTTGCGCAAAGGAATGCGCGACGCGTCAGAGACACCACGTAGAGTAAAAACAGCTAATGGAATGGCTTATAAAAAACAACAAGGGATTCAGGGTCCGGGCCGCTCGCTGCCCGGGCAAACGCCTGGCCGGGTCTATTGCCGCAGGATCGTTTTCATCGCACCGGCTGCCGTTGGGGGTCGGCCTGGGGTTGAGCCTGTCGGTCAGTGCCCTGGGCGCGCAGGCGACCGGCAATCACGAGACCGGGGCCGGACGTTTCAATACCGCGTTCATCCAGGGCAGCGACCAGCCGCCGGACCTGGAAGAGTTCCTGCGCGCCAGCGCTGTGCTGCCGGGCGTCTATCGGGTGGACATTCATGTCAATCGATCGCTGGGCGGGCGCCGCGATGTCGAGTTTGTGCGCAACACGCACACCGGCCGGGTTGAACCGTGCCTGAGCCTGGACATGCTGCGCGAACTGGGCCTGGATCTGCAGAAGCTGCCACAACAGACCGAACCCTTGCCTGGCTGTTTCGACCTGGCCGCACAGGTCGAATTTGCCCGTGTCGAGTACCAGCCCGGCGCCTTGCGCCTGAATATCAGCGTGCCCCAGGCGCTGATGGCACGCAGTGCCCGGGGTTATGTGTCGCCGCAACTATGGGATCAGGGCGAGACCGCAGGCTTCATCAACTACAGCTTCAACAGTGGCTTGCGCACCCAGCGCGGCCAGCGCCACGAACAGCACTATCTGGGGTTGCGCAACGGCTTGAACCTGGGCGCGTGGCGGTTGCGCAACGAGTCTTCGCTGGTGCAGGGCGACGACCAGCCCTACCGCTTTCGCAGCAACCGCACCTTTGTGCAGCGTGATATCACAACGCTCAAGAGTCAGTTGACCCTTGGCGAGACCTTCAGCGACGGGCAGATCTTCGACAGCGTGCGCTTCAAGGGCGCGGCCCTGATATCGGACGACGGTATGCTGCCCGACAGCGAGCGCAACTATGTACCGGTGGTGCGTGGCATCGCCGAAACCAACGCGACCGTGGAGGTGCGCCAGAACGGCTTTTTGCTTTACAGCGGTAACGTTTCGCCAGGCCCGTTCGAGGTCACCGATATCTACCCCAGTGGCTCCAATGGCGACCTGCTGGTCACCGTCATCGAGGCCGACGGTCGGCGTCGCAGCTTTACCCAGGCGTATGCCTCGTTGCCGATCATGCTGCCAGCCGGTGCCTTTCGCTACAGCCTCAGCGGTGGCCAGGTGGATGACAACGAGGGGGCTTACCGAACGACCCGTTTTCTCAGTGGCGCCTGGATCCACGGGTTCGGCGAAAACCTCACCGACTTTGGTGGTGTGCAGTTGGCCAAGGACTATCAGGCCGTCAACCTCGGTGCGGGGATCAATACCGGCCTTGGCGCGCTGTCGGCCGACCTGACCCATTCGAGCAGTGAGCTGCGTGGCCAGCGGCAGGGGGGGCAAAGCCTGCGGCTGCGCTATGCCAACACCCTGGACCTGACCCGCACCACGCTGGCCGTGGCAGGGTATCGCTATTCCACCGCGCAGTACCGCACGCTGGGCCAGCATGTCGAGGCGTCCGGCGAGCGCGAGGGCCTGTCGATCATTGGCCGCGCCCGTGACCGGGTTGAAATCAACGTGACCCAGACCCTGGCCGACCAGGCGGCCTCGCTGAGCCTGACCGCCTCCGAGCAGCGCTACTGGAACCTGCCGGGCAAGACCCGCCAGGCCTACCTGTCGTGGAATTCGATGTGGGGGCGGCTGACCTACAGCCTGTCGATCGAGCGCAACCAGAGCTATAGCCGTTCTGGTGAAAGCAGTGCCGACAACCGCGTAGTCCTGAGCCTGACCCTGCCGCTGGGCGAGACGGCCAGTGCCTCGCGGCTGTTTTTCAATGCCGTGCGTGACAGCCAGGGTGGCTACAACCTGCAAAGCGGGCTCAATGGGCAGGTCCTGGATCAGCGCGACAGCTTCTACTCGGTGCAGGCCGGCCACGACAGCCAGTCTGGCAGCTTTGGCGCCGGCAAGCTCAGTACCGTGGTGCCGTACGGGCGCTTCGAGGCCGGCTACAGCCAGGGCCGCGATTACCGCAGCCTGCAACTGGGCGGCACCGGATCGCTGGTGGCACATGCGGGCGGCGTCAACTTCGGCCAGCCGCTGGGCGAAACCTTCGCCCTGGTCCAGGTGCCCGAGGTGCGCGGTGCAAGCCTGGCCACGTATCGCCAGGTCGAGACCGCCGGCAACGGCTATGCCGTGCTGCCGTTTGCCCAGCCCTACCGCAGCAACTGGATCAGCCTGGACACCCGGCAACTGGGTGCCGATGTCGAACTGGACAATGCCGTCGGCCAGGTGGTGCCTCGGCGCGGAGCGATGCCGGTGTTGCGCTTCAAGGCGGCGGTCGGGCGTCGGGTGCAGTTTTCGCTGGTGCGCCCCGATGCCGGCAGGCTGCCACTGGGGGCGACGGTCGAGGATGCCCAGGGCAAGGTGCTGGCCACGGTCGACCCGACCAGCCAGGCACTGGTGCTCAGTGAACAGGACAGCGGCATGCTGTATGTGCGCTGGGCCGATCAACGCTGCGCCGCGCCGTTCCAGTTGCCGCCCCGCGATCCCTCGCGCGCTTATGAGCGGCTCAGGGTGGTGTGCCAATGAAGCGTTTGTACCGATTGGCCGTATGGATGCTGGCGATGGTCGGCATGGCCTATGCCCAGGCCGCCGTGTCGCTGGGCGGCACGCGCCTGGTGTTTCCCGGTGCCTTCAGCGAGGTGGCCATTGAAGTCAGCAATCGCAGCGGACGCGAGGTGCTGCTCCAGGCCTGGCTGGGCACGCCGGGGGACGACGACGATCCGGCCAGCACGCAACCGCGTGTCGAGCTGCCGTTTGTGGTCACCCCGGCGCTGGTGCGGTTGCCGGCGCAAGGGCGGCAGGTGCTGCGGGTGCTCTATCACGGCGTCGGCATGCCGACCGGGCACGAGTCGCTGGTGCACTTGTACGTGCTGGAGGTGCCGCCGCGCAGCGAGGCCGGGCAGCAACTGAATATCGCGGTGCGCCAGCGCATCAACGTGTTCTATCGCCCCGCCGGGTTGCCCGGCGATCCGGCCGGGGCCGCTGCTGCATTGCGCTGGTCGTTGCGCCAGGTGCCTTTGGAGGGCCTGCGTCTGCAGGTCAGCAACCCGACTGCGTTCCATGTCGCGTTGCAAGCCTTGCGCCTGGACCAGCAGGTTGTGAGCGATCACCTGTTGCTGGCGCCGGGGGCGCGATTTGAATGGCCGGTGACCGTCGACCGGCCCCGGCGCTTGTCATTCGAGGCGCTGACCGATTACGGCGGCCAGCGGGCTTATTGCGCGCCCGCCACAGGGCAGGGGCCATTTTCGGCGCGCCTGCTGGACACTTTATCGATTGCGGAATCCTGCTGATGTTCGACTTCATGCTCCTGCTCAAACGGCTCTCGGCCGTGTTGCTTTTATGGCTGTCGGGGCCTGCCACCGGCTTTGCCCTGGTCTGTTCGGTGCAGGGTTCCGCCGAACAGGTGCTGCGCGGTGACCTGGGCAGCACGGTGGCGATTCCAGCGTCCTTGCCCAACGGCGAGGTGGTCTGGCGCTCCGAGCGCCACACGGTACAGGTCGAGTGCGCGCGCGAAGGGCAACAGGCCATTGCCCAGGAAGTGTTCGTGTACCTCAATCCGGACAACCTCAGTATCGGCCAGGGTATCCGGGCTGGCCTGACCCTGGAAGGCGTCGATCATTTTGCCGGGCGGATCCCGACCGGACAGGTGCTACCGGTCTGCCATGAAGGCGACAGCAACATTGAGGCCTGTCCGAGGGTGCGCTTCACCCTGGGCTTTTCGGTGTTTATCCAGAAATTCGGCGCTACACCGCCTTCGGGGATGCCGGGCGAGTTGCCGGACTACCGCATGTTCCAGCTGGGCGGCAGCGCGCCCGGTCCGTTGCCCGGGCGCAGCTTGAGCTATGTGATCAATAACCTGCGCGGGCTGCGTTTCATCGCGTGTGATGCCGAGTTGCAGGTCAGCCCTGAAACCCTTGAATTTGGCGGCTTGCCGATTCGCCAAGTGGTGGTTGGCAAGGTGTTCGAGCGTCGGCCGTTCACATTGACCACCCGGCGCACCTGCGACTCGCCCTTCAGCCTGAACGCACGCTTTCGGCCCGTGACCGGCAGCCTGGAACGTGAATTGCTGGTGCCCACGGCCAACCCTTCGCTGGGTATTCGTATCGTGCGGACGGCCAATAACGAAATCGTGCGCTACAACCAGCTCTTTCACCTGGCCGACCTGCCCGGCGACACGCCGACGGCCACGGCCGAGTTCAGTGCCGAGCTGCTGTGGCAGACTACTCGCACCGTGCCTGGCCCTTTCGACGCCGATGTCATGATCGACCTGTATTACAAATGATCAGGCTTGTTGCAGCGGGATGAACAGGTAAGGCGGTGCCTCGCTGCCGGCCAGGCGTGCGCCGGCCTGCTGCAAGGTGTCGAGCACCTGCTCACCGGCGACATGAAAGGTCCACTGGGCAGGGGAGGGCAGAGTCGGCGGTGCGCTCAGGGCGGCACCGAAGGCGGTCATGTCGGGCAGGTAGGCGACAAAACCATTGCCCTTGAGCGCGGTGGTATGGATGCCCAGTTGCTGGCAGATGGACTCTTTGGCCGCGATATCATCGCGGTCAGCCTGGCGCGACTGCTCGATCAGGTCGCGTAGCGCAGGATCGGCCACGGCATTGCCGACAATCAGCAGCGGGCCCTGGTCCCAGGACTCGGGCGGGCAGTTCTTGGCCTGCGGACGCAACGGAATGTGCGGATTGATTTCCATCGGGTAGATACGACAGACCAGCGGTCGACGCTCATAGATGCGGCACAGCTTGTCGGCGTCAAGATTCCGGCAAGGGCCGACGTTATAGGCGGCAAAGGTGATTGCCACCCAGGCGACGGCCTGGCCGCTGGCCACCCGGATGGAGCGGCGGGTGGCATGTTGCAGCTGCTCGGGGGGAACGCCATAGCCCGTGTCGAGAAAGGCTTCGGTCAACACGATGATGCTGCCACCATCGGCCGCCCACTGGACAGCTTCGCTGAGGGTCAGGGGCACGTGATGGTCGGTGCAGCATGCGCCGCAACCGACGCAGTTAAACCGGGTATTCATTGTCTTGGGGGCTCATCCATGTCAGCGCAAGATTGCCTGTTTCTTGACCTTGTCGGTCAGGAACAAGATCGAGGCAAGACATGTGCCAGCGTCGATTCAACGCGGCTGGATGCTGTCCCATTCGGTGACGCTGGCGGTGCCGGTCTTGCGCTCATAGAGGCACAGCTCACGGCCCTGACGGTTGTTCATGTGCTTTTGCGGGTAACGTCCTTGCAACAGCACGGCATCGAACCCTGTGCGGTCATCGAAGCGGGCACTGTTGCCGACAGGCTTTACGTCCTTGAGCTGGCTGGCTTTCACGCAGCCGGCCAGGACGGCCTTATCGAGATCTTTCCAGGCTTGTGCGCTGGAGGCGTGGGCCTGGCCGATGGCGCAGGCGGCGGTCAGCAATACGACAAAGACGGTTTTCATTGCAGTCTCCATGAAGGGGCTATGGAGGCTGATGGTAACCCGGTGGGTGTAGGTGGGGCGAATGCCCGGAACCGTAGCGTTAAGACTTCCGGCTGAAGTGGATCGCCGCCCGCAGCAGAGCCGCTTCTCACCGGATTGATGTAGCCCAGAATATCGGGCCTGACACCGGACTGTGGGAGGCGGCTTGCCGGCGATGGCGATGGGACAGGCGCAGCAGATGATTTGGCCTTGCCGGCCTTATCGTCGGATTGCCGGCCGGCCCCGCCCACACGTTCAGCATTCGACCAGATTTGGCTTGACTGATTCGGCGTCAGTCCTGCAGTGCAGCCGTTATGCGTCGGCCTGCACGGCGCGTGCGGCCTCGACCAGGCAACGTGTCAGTTCCGGTGACGAAAACTTGGTCAGGACCGCATCGGCACCGGCCGCCCGGGCCTTTTCACTGTTCATGGCGCTGTTGAGTGAGGTGTGCAACAGAATGTACAGGTCCTGGAAGTCCGGGGTTTCACGCAAGGTGCGGGTCAGCGCGTAGCCGTCCATCTCGGACATTTCGATGTCCGAAACCAGAATGTTGATCTGGCCGGGTGTGCCTTGCAGTTCCAGCAATACATCCATGGCCTCGCGGGCACTGCGCGCGGTGTGGCATTCGATGCCCAACGTGCGCAGCGTAAGGATCGATTGCTGCAGCGCGACCTGGCTGTCGTCGACCACCAGGATGCGCGCCGTGTTCAGCAGTTCGGTTTCTTCGCTGCTCAACTGGTCCGGCTCGGCGATGATCTGCGCCGGCGAGATGCCATGGATCACTTTCTCGATGTCCAGTACCTGCACGAGGACGCCATCGACCTGGGTGACACCCGTGATGAAGGATCGATTGCTGGAGCCATAGGGCGGGGGGCGGATGTCAGTGCTCAGGCAATGGACAATGCGCACTACAGCCTGCACATGCAGGCCTTGTTTACTGCGACTCACATCGGTAACGATCAGGCAGCCGGCATCCGGGTCGGCCAGCGGTTGGCCACCAATGGCACGGCTCAGGTCGATCACCGACAGCGAGACACCGCGCAGAATGGCGATGCCTTTGACGTGAGGGTGCGACTCGGGCAGGTGGGTCAGGGGAGGGCAGGGAATGATTTCGCTGACCTTGAGCAGGTTGATTGCCATCAGCTTGCCGCTACGCAAGGTGAACAGCAGCAACGAGAGAGAGTCTGCCCGCACGTTCCTGGTGGACATAAGAACCTTCTGAATGGAGTGGCGTCGACCACGGGATAACGGCTGCAGGCAGGAAATGCATCTCTGTGCAGCTGACCGTGAACCATGGACTGAGAATAGCGGGTTGGCATGATTTGGCCCGCGAGCCGGTTCACGCTTTTGGCACAGGCCGGTGGCTCAGGTCGACAAAAATGTAGATCTATACTGGCAGTTTGGCTTTGTTGACGTCAAATCCAGTGCCGATATCAACGTCCCGGTGTGGCAAAAGATCGCAGGCTTCTTTATAAAGGCAGGCCTGCGACAAATGACCACGCCCCGTTCGGGGTGCAAAGCCTGCGGCAAATCACCGCATCGTTTATGGGGGCGGGTGTGCGACAAATCAGCGCATTAAGGCCTTTATAAGGGGTGTGCGACAAAAGGCCGCAGCCTTCTATATATAAGGAAGAAATCTGCGTCCGATGGTCGCACCCAAAAGGGCGCCAACTGCGGTGCCATCCAGCCGGAAAAAGCGCCCGCAGAGCGCCCAACCCCTTGAGTTGTCGGCAGATGACGCCGATCATCGCGGCCAACACCGCACTCCAATTCGAAAGGTAAGTGAATGAGCGACAACATGTTGTACCTGAGGCGCGAGAAACGCTTTCTGGTTCTGCTGGGAATCATCTGCCTGTCGCTGATCGGCGGCGCCCTGTACATGCAGGTGGTGCTTGGCGAAGCGCCTTGCCCGCTGTGTATCCTGCAGCGCTACGCCTTGCTGGGCATCGCTTTGTTCGCCTTCATCGGTGCGGCAATGCCCGGCCGGCGCAGCCTGACGCTGCTCGAAACGCTGGTCGTGCTCAGTGCCATCGGCGGCATTGCGGCAGCTGGCCGGCATGTCTGGGTGCTGGCCAATCCGGCGGTCAGTTGTGGTATCGACACCCTGCAACCGATCGTGGATGGTCTACCCTTGGCTTCAATGTTTCCGTTGGGGTTTCAGGTCAGCGGCTTCTGCTCCACACCCTATCCGCCAGTTCTGGGACTGTCCCTGGCGCAGTGGGCTCTGGTAGCATTCGTTCTGACGGCTGTGCTGGTTCCCTTGGGGATCATTCGTAACCGGCGTAAGCCTTATGGTTTACAAGGACTTTAGTCAGGAATGCCCCGTTTGACGGGGCGTTTTACCAGGCTCGGAGACAACAATATGTTGCAATTGTTACCGTGCCTGAGATTAACTGTTACAAAATAAGGCATAGTCAATAAAAACTTACATATCTACAATCGCCCGCAGTTATCGTCCGGCCCGGCTTGGCGATTAGCTGTTTTTGAGGCCCGGAGCGCCGCTGTGTACCCTACAGGCCGCGCAACGCTTGCCTCAGAGCGCACCGAATGGCCGCGCTGAAGAAGACTGTCGTGCACCACAGGCAGCCTTCAGCCATTCAGGATAAGAGACTCCAAGCTAAAACCGGATTTGTCGTTTCGCTACCGCGTTCTGGCAGGCCCTTGTTCAATTTTAAAAAATATGCCGGCACTGGCAGGGTGAAGTGTTGGCGGTCGAAACCCAACAGCACCGCGCAAGCTGCTTTTAGAGGTCGTGAGATGAGTAAAAATAGGTACCCCAGGTTTTTTGGCTACTTGGCCCTGTTGAGTATGCTTTTACTCAGTGGTTGTGAAGGCTTCCCGCTGCTCGACCCGAAAGGGCAGGTGGGTATCGAGCAACGCAACCTGATCGTTATCGCCACGTTGCTGATGCTGATCGTGGTCATCCCGGTCATTTTCATGACCTTCATCTTCGCCTGGAAATACCGCGCCACCAACAAGGCTGCCAAGTACACGCCTGACTGGTCGCACTCCACCAAGATCGAAGTGGCTGTCTGGGGCGTGCCGATCATCCTGCTGATCTTCCTGGGCTATTTCACCTACGTGTCGACGCACAAGCTCGATCCGTACCGTCCTCTGGATTCCGACGTCAAGCCGGTGGTCATCCAGGCCATCTCGCTGGACTGGAAGTGGCTGTTCGTCTACCCGGAACTGGGCATTGCCACGGTCAACAAGATCGTCTTCCCGGCCAATACCCCGATCAATTTCCAGGTCACTTCCGACAGCGTGATGAACTCGTTCTTCATCCCGGGTCTGGGCGGCCAGATCTACGCGATGGCGGGCATGCACACCAAGTTGCACCTGATCGCCAACGAAAACCACGAGTTCAACGGTATCTCGGCCAACTACAGTGGCGCGGGCTTCACCGGCATGAAGTTCAAGGCTATCGCAACCAGCCAGGCTGATTACGAGGCCTGGATCAACGAAGTCAAGAATTCACCTAAACAGCTTGACTCGGCTGAATACGCAGCATTGCTCAAACCTAGCGAGCGCAACCCTGTCGAACTCTACTCCACTGTCACGCCTGGTCTGTTCCAGATCATCATCGACAAGTATGAGGGGATGAACCACGGGCCAAGCAAGCAGAGCATCCGTGACCAGAAACAGGTCACCGGTACCGATGGTGCGGTCAAGAGCGAACGTTCAGCTGCCGGGGCAGAGGAGTAAACAATGTTAGGCAAATTAAGTCTGGAATCAGTACCGTTCCACGAGCCGATAGTCATGGTGACCCTTGCCATGATCGCTCTGGGCGGTCTGGCCGTGGTCGGTGCAATCACCTACTTCAAGAAGTGGAACTACCTGTGGACCGAGTGGCTGACGTCGGTCGACCACAAGAAAATCGGCGTGATGTACATCATCGTGGCCATGGTCATGCTGCTGCGCGGCTTTGCCGACGCCATCATGATGCGTACCCAGCTGGCGATGGCGCAGAACGGCGCCGAAGGCTTCCTGCCGCCTGAGCACTATGACCAGATCTTCACCGCTCACGGTGTGATCATGATCATCTTCATGGCGATGCCTTTCTTCACCGGCCTGATGAACATCGTCCTGCCACTGCAGATCGGTGCGCGTGACGTTGCCTTCCCGTTCCTGAACTCCCTGAGCTTCTGGCTGCTGGTCGCCGGCATGCTGCTGATCAACATCTCCCTGGGTGTCGGTGAGTTCGCCAAGACGGGCTGGGTCGCCTATCCACCGCTGTCGGGCCTGCAATACAGTCCTGGCGTGGGGGTTGACTACTACATCTGGGCGCTACAGCTATCCGGACTGGGTACGACACTGACGGGTGTGAACTTCCTGGTCACCGTCCTGAAGATGCGTACGCCTGGCATGAAACTGATGGACATGCCGATCTTCACCTGGACCTGCACCTTCGCCAACGTCCTGATCGTGGCTTCGTTCCCGATCCTGACCGCGTGTCTGGCCCTGCTGACCCTCGACCGTTACCTGGACTTCCACATCTTCACGAACGAGTTGGGCGGTAACCCGATGATGTACGTGAACCTGTTCTGGGCATGGGGTCACCCTGAGGTGTACATCCTGGTCCTGCCAGCGTTCGGTGTGTTCTCCGAGGTCATCTCGACGTTCACCGGCAAGCGCCTGTTCGGCCACAAGTCGATGATCTTCGCGTCCGGCGGTATCTGCGTACTGGGCTTCGTGGTCTGGCTGCACCACTTCTTCACCATGGGCGCCGGCGCCAACGTCAACGCCTTCTTCGGCCTGGCGACGATGCTCATCGCGATCCCGACGGGTGTGAAGCTGTTCAACTGGCTGTTCACCATGTACCAGGGCCGTCTGCGCTTCACCGCGCCGGTCATGTGGACCCTGGGCTTCATGGTCACCTTCTCGATCGGCGGCATGACCGGCGTTCTGCTGGCCATTCCGGGTGCTGACTTCGTTCTGCACAACAGCCTGTTCGTGATTGCCCACTTCCACAACGTGATCATCGGCGGTGCGGTCTTCGGTTACATCGCAGGTTTCGCGTTCTGGTTCCCGAAAGCGTTCGGCTTCAAGCTGCACGAAGGCTGGGGCAAGTCCGCGTTCTGGTTCTGGATCGTCGGCTTCTTCGTTGCGTTCATGCCGCTGTACGCCCTGGGCTTCCTGGGCATGACCCGTCGCCTGAACGCGACCGACATGCCAGAGTGGAACGTCTACCTGGACATCGCGCTGTTCGGTGCCGTGCTGATTGCCTGTGGTATCGCTTCGCAACTGATCCAGCTGTTCGTCAGTATCCGCGACCGCCACAAGAACCCGGACGTCACCGGCGACCCATGGAATGGCCACACCCTGGAGTGGTCCACTTCGTCGCCACCGCCGTTCTACAACTTCGCCGTGCTGCCTGAGGCCAAGGACATCGATGCCTTCACCGATGCCAAGCGCGCAGGTACTGCGTACCAGGTTCCGGCCAAGTATTCGGCGATCCACATGCCGAACAACACGCCGACCGGCATGTACATGGGTCTGCTGCTGACCGTCTTCGGTTTCGCATTCATCTGGCACATCTGGTGGCTGGTGGGCGCAAGCCTGGTGGCAACCATCGCAGTCTTCGTTGCTCACGCTGCGCGTGACGACCAGGGCTACATGGTGCCGGCCGAAGAGGTTGCACGTATCGAAGGTGAGCATCACAAGGTCCTGGCGGCCAACGGTGCCTACACTCCTGTCAAGTCTCCGCTGGAACAGGTTTAAACAATGTCTAATACCGCTATTCACTCCGGAGCCCATGGTCACGACCACGATGACCACGGGCATGACGATCACCACGACAGTGGTGGCATGACGGTCTACGGCTTCTGGCTGTACCTGATGACCGACTGCGTGCTGTTTGCCTCGTTCTTCGCGGTCTATGCCGTGATGGTAAACAGCGTCGCCGGTGGCCCGTCGGGCCAGGACATTTTCCTGCTGCCATTCGTGGCCGTGGAAACCGCGTTCCTGCTGGTCAGCTCGATCACCTACGGCTTTGCCATGCTGGCACTGTACAAGGGCAACAAGAGCCAGGTCCTGGCCTGGCTGGCCCTGACGTTCGTGTGCGGTGCGGCGTTCATCGCCATGGAAGTCTACGAGTTCCATCACCTGATCCACGAAGGCTACGGTCCAAGCAAGAGCGGCTTCCTGTCAGCCTTCTTCTCGCTGGTCGGCCTGCACGGCGTCCACGTGACCAGTGGTCTGATCTGGATGGGCATCATGATGTATCAGGTCCAGAAAAAGGGCCTGACCAACACCAACAAGACCCGCCTGAGCTGCCTGAGCCTGTTCTGGCACTTCCTGGACGTGGTCTGGATTGGCGTGTTCACCATCGTTTATCTGCTGGGGGCGCTGTAAATGGCTAATCCACATAACTCTGCCGGTGATCACGGCCACGCCGACGATCACAGCCACGGCTCGGTGAAGTCGTACATGATCGGCTTCGTACTGTCGATCATCCTGACGGCCATACCGTTCGCGCTGGTGATGTCTCCGGTTCTGCCGAAAGACACTACCATCATGATCATCATGGCCTTCGCGATCATCCAGATCCTGGTGCACCTGCATTACTTCCTGCACCTGGACTTCAGCAACACGCAGCGCAACAACGTGACGGCATTTGTCTTCACCGCGTTGGTGATCGTGTTCCTGGTCGGCCTGTCGCTGTGGATCATCTTCAGCATCCACCGTGAAATGATGGCGCAGTGAGGAAATCCTGATGTCGCTGAAGCACTTTATCCAAATCACCAAACCGGGGATCATTTTCGGTAATGTGCTTTCGGTGGCAGGTGGCTTTTTCCTGGCCTCCAAGGGGGATATCGATCTGGTCGTGCTTCTGGCGGCGATCATCGGGACCTCGCTGGTCGTAGCCTCCGGTTGCGTGTTCAACAACTGCATCGACCGTGACATCGACCAGCGCATGGAGCGTACGCGCAACCGTGTGCTGGTCCAGGGCCTGGTTTCATTGAAACTGGCCCTGCTGTACGGAACGATTCTCGGCGTGGCGGGCGTGGGGTTGCTGTACACCTACGCCAACCCGCTGTCGGCGCTGCTGGTAGTGATCGGCTTCGTGGTCTACGTCGGTCTCTACAGCCTGTACTTCAAGCGCAAGTCGGTGCATGGCACGCTGATCGGCAGCCTGTCGGGGGCCATGCCTCCGGTGGTCGGCTACTGCGCCGTGAGCAACAGCTTCGACTTTGCCGCCCTGACACTGCTGGTGATGTTCAGCCTGTGGCAGATGCCGCATTCGTATGCCATTGCGATCTTCCGCTTCAACGACTATCGCGCGGCGAAGATTCCGGTCCTGCCGGTCGAGCGTGGCATCCTGGTCACCAAACGCCATATCCTGCTGTACATCCTGGCGTTCCTGGTGGCGACCCTGATGCTGACGTTCGGCGGCTATGCCGGTCTGAACTACCTCGCCGTGGCTGCCGGCATGGGCATGTACTGGCTGTACATGGCCTGGAAAGGCTACAAGGCCGTCGACGATACTGTCTGGGCGCGCAAGCTGTTCGTATTCTCCATCGTCACCATCACCGCCCTGAGCGTAATGATGTCGGTGGACTTCAAGGTGACCGAGGAATTGCTGGTGACTTACGCGTTCTGAGGCCTGCCTGAGCGGTACCCAAAAGCCCTGTTCTGTGAACAGGGCTTTTTTATTGGTAACGATTTGTTAGATTGCTTTCAAAGCCGTGCATTACAGCCCGATAATCGCGGCACGCCACACGTCGTGAATCCGTACCTTACGGCTTCAAGGTGTTTACATGTACAAGCGCTGTGTTGAAGTCTCAGGGAGTGGACAAGGATTTGCTTTTTGCAGGGAGTGCTTCAACGTCGTGCACTCACTTTTTTCGGGCTGCAGTTATCCTTGATGATGTGTGACTTACCATGATGTCAAATCAACAACAGGCCGCCACCCAAGCGCCGCTCGTCTCCATCATTGCTCCCTGCTACAACGCCGGGAAATACCTTGATTGTGCCATCGACAGCATTTTTGCCCAGGACTATGCACACTTCGAAGTCATCATCGTCGATGATGGCTCTACCGATGACAGCTACGCCAGGCTGCAGGCCCTTCAGGCCAGGTATCCTTTCCAGCTCTACCGCCAGCCCAATCAGGGCGTCAGTGCCGCGCTCAATCATGGCTTGCGCCATGCCCGTGGCGAGTACGTGGCCACGCCGGACCTGGACGACATCATGCTGCCGTTTTCGGTGCGCATTCGCGCCGAGTATCTGGACCAGCATCCGCAGGTCGGTATTGTCGGCGCGCTGATCACCTACATGGACTGCGATGGCAAGGACCTCAAGTGCCAGCATCGCGATGAGGTCGAGTGCCTGTATTTCGATGAGGTGGTGCGCGACGCCGTGGTGGTCGGCGCGCCGGTGGCGCTGTACCGCATGCAGGCGCTGCGCGACGCCGGCGGCTATGATCCGGCCATCAAGGTCCAGGACTTCCAGATCACGCTGCGTATTGCCGCCAAGGGTTATCGCATCGATGTGCTGCCGGTGAAGGTTACCCGTTACCGGCGCCATCCCAATAACCTGTCGCGCAAGTACAAGGTACTGCTCGATGCCGACCTGCAGGCGCTCTCGCCCTATGTCGATCATCCCGATTATCCCAGCGCCAAGGCCCGTGCGCTGCACAAGGCCCTCAAGTACGCGGTGGTCAGCGATAAGCCCTACGCGTGGAAACTCTTGCGCGACATTCCTTTCAAATACATGAACACCACCACCTGGCGTCGCTTCAAACGCCTGGTACTGCATCGCTGAGCCTCTTGTTCACTATCCGGAGTCCCATGAAATTCCTTGAGCTGTTGAAAGAACGAAAAACAAGAAAGCATCTGCGGCGCATGGACAAACTGGAGCGTTCGGCCGAAAAGATCAGGTTGCGGTATCCGCGCTATACGGTCGGTGTCGGGACGTACGGTATTCCCGAAGTGCTGGAGTTCGGCGATGACACGGTCCTGCGCATTGGCTCCTATACGTCCATCGCCGAAGGAGTGCGCATTCTGCTGGGCGGCGAGCATCGCACCGACTGGCTGACCACCTACCCGTTTCCGGCCATGGTCGACAACCTCGACGATATCAAGGATTACGCCCCCAGCAAGGGTGATGTAGTGATCGGCAGCGACTGCTGGATCTGCGCCGGGGCGACCATTCTCTCCGGGGTGACCATCGGTCATGGCGCGATCGTCGCGGCTGGTGCCATGGTTGCCCGTGACGTGGCACCTTACTCGGTGGTCGGCGGCAATCCCTGCAAGTTCATCCGCTGGCGCTTTGACGAGGCCATGCGCGAAGAGCTGCTGCAGGCGGCCTGGTGGGACTGGCCGATGGACGAGGTCAAATCCATCGCCCGCGACCTGTGTACCCGCGACCCTGAAAGCTTCCTGACCTACATGCGCCAGCGACAGGCCGCCCAGGCCGTTCCGGTTGGTTGAGGCTGCGTGATTTCAGACTCAGAACGCTAATCATCTGGCAGAATACGGTCTTGGCCTGACTCATCCAGGCAGTCTGCTAAAAAGAAAGAGGGCGTTATGAGTCAAGAAAGCATCAACTGGGACAATCTGGGTTTCGACTACATCAAGACCGACAAGCGCTTTCTGTCCTACTGGCGCAACGGCGCCTGGGAACAGGGTTCGTTGACCGAAGACAACGTCTTGCACATCAGTGAGGGCTCCACGGCCCTGCACTATGGCCAGCAGTGCTTCGAAGGCCTCAAGGCCTACCGTTGCAAGGATGGTTCGATCAACCTGTTCCGTCCCGACCAGAATGCCCAGCGCATGCAGCGCAGCTGCGCGCGCCTGTTGATGCCGCAAGTACCGACCGATGCCTTCATCGAGGCCTGTAAAGAGGTGGTCAAGGCCAACGAGCGTTTCATCCCGCCGTACGGTTCCGGTGGTGCGCTGTACCTGCGCCCGTTCGTGATCGGCGTGGGTGACAACATCGGCGTACGCACCGCACCCGAGTTCATCTTCTCGATCTTCTGCATTCCGGTCGGCGCCTACTTCAAGGGCGGCCTGAAGCCGAACAACTTCGTGATCTCCGGCTACGACCGCGCCGCCCCCAACGGCACCGGTGCCGCCAAGGTCGGCGGCAACTACGCTGCCAGCCTGCTGCCGGGCTCCGAAGCCAAGAAAAACAGCTTCGCCGACTGCATCTACCTCGACCCGCAGACCCACTCGAAGATCGAGGAAGTCGGCTCGGCCAACTTCTTCGCCATCACCCACGACGACAAGTTCCTGACCCCGCGCTCGCCGTCGGTCCTGCCAGGCATCACCCGCCTGTCGCTGATCGAACTGGCCGCCAGCCGCCTGGGTCTGACGGTCGAAGAGGGCGATGTGTTCATCGACCAGCTCGACACCTTCAAGGAAGCCGGCGCTTGTGGCACCGCCGCGGTGATCACACCGATCGGCGGCATTTCCTACAAGGACAAGCTGCACGTGTTCTACAGCGAGACCGAAGTCGGTCCTGTGACCCAGCGGCTGTACAAGGAACTGACCGGCGTGCAGAAAGGTGATGTCGAGGCGCCACAAGGCTGGATCGTCAAGGTCTGACCCCTCCGCTGTCGACGCATGGAAAAGGCAAGCATGGCTTGATGTCGATCAGCTAAGTCTCGATGCATACTTGTGGGAGGCAGCTGCTGGCGATAGCTGTGTGACAGGCGCAGCCGGTGTGTTGGCCTTGCTGGCCTCATCGTCGGATCGCCGCCCGCAGCAAGCCGCCTCCCACAGGATTGATGTCGCCCGGAATCTTGTGCCTGACACCGGACTGTGGGAGGCGGCTTGCCGGCGATGGCGATGGAGCAGACGCAGCAGATATATCGGCCTTGCCGGCCTCATCGTCGGCTCGCTGCCTGCAGCAGAGCCCCCTCCCACAATGCAGAATGGCGTCCTTCTTTCACTCTTCGGCAGATGCCGCGTCCTCCCTGGGCGGCCCGAGCACAATCGCCAAATGCCGCAGGTCATCGACCTCCAGGCTAAGGCTCTTGCCCGAAGGGCTCATGACCAGGTTGCCCAGAGCAAAAAAAGTGAAGAACTTCACTTCATCGGCGTGGCTGAGCAGTTCGTTGATGTAGCGGCTGGAGCGATAGGCCTGCATCCTCGCCGGCGAGATGTACAGGCTGACCCGCTTGCCGTCGATGCGATCGAAAAACACGAACTTGAAGCCGACGCCATAACGCTCCACCAGCCCGCCACCGAACATCACCCGGTCCTTGTCACCGGCCTGTGCGTACTTGATGTGCCGAAAGTACGAACGCAGCGTGACCTCGCCTTGCCCTGCAACCCGTAGCGTCAGGTGCTTGAAATCCTCAGGCGACAGCTCGGCCCTGGCCTGACGGTAGAAGTCCACCAGGCGCTCCAGGTTATTGGTGCGGGTCTCGCTGTAGCGCGGGGTGGCCGGCTCCTTGGGCGGCAGCACGAGGCCTGCGGGGGCAGGCTGTTCTGACGGTTTGCCAACCCGCTCGCGCGTCGCGGCTTCCTTGACCGGCTCCTTCGGGTTCGGATCGAAGACATCGATGGCATCGTCGAGCTTGCGCTTGAGCTGGCGTAGCCGGGTCTGCGGATCGCTTGAGGATGTCAGTTCGGTCTCAGGGTCGCTGTCATCGACCCATTCGCAATCGGCGTGGTGGTCATAATGTGGATTGGCACGGAAGTGCGCCGAGACAAATGTCGGGTTGTCCTGGGGTTTGACGTCGTAACGCACCCCGGTGACCTTTACGCCCTGCGCGCGGCACGGCTCGCTTGAGCACAGAAACTCGAAGCGGGCGCGGGGTGGTTCCTGGGAGAAGTATTCACGCCGCGCAGCGACAATCGACAGCTCCTGCTGCAGTTCGACACAAAAGGCGCGGGTGATGGGCTTTGTGGGTTTCATACGATACATCCCTGATGCCGTGTGCGTTGACAGCTTACTGGTTCTCGATATGGGACAAGTGATTTCAAGAGATGATGCATCAGGGGAAAGGGCGGTGAGCTTGATCGGTGAATGATAAGCGAGGCAAGCCCTGCCTTTGGCAAGAGCGTAGGCTTTGTAAGTCAATACGCTATGTACTTCGTAGGAAGCCGCGTCAATTGGCTGAAGGCGGCTATTTGCACTTTTACAGCAAGAGAAGATCAGGCAAAGTACCCGCTTTCCTGCCGCATAGGCAGCTCAGAAATTCACCGCCATCCAGGCCGCTCAGAAATCCAGCTTCACTGCCGCATAGGCAGCCTGGCACCGTCCTGCCGAGGGCAGCGTATGCGCGCATACGCTGCCCTGTAGGGTGTCAGATCACGCCACAGGCCGCACGATCACCGCCACCGCCCAACGGCTTGGGATGATCGGAGTGGTTATCGCCACCGGCATGTACCATCAGCGCATGGCCCTTGATTTCCGAAAGAGCCTTGATGCGCGGTGCCAGGACCGGATAGTCAGCCTTGCCGTCAGCCGTCACATAAAGGGCTGGCAAGTCGCCCAGATGACCATTCTTGTCATACGGGCCCAGATGCTTGGCTGTTTTTTCAGGATCGAAATGACCGCCTGCAGCCAGGGCCGCGACTTTGGCTCCGTCTTTCATACCCGCATCGCAACTGCCGTTCTCATGCACATGAAAACCATGCACCCCGGCGGGCAGGTCGGTCAGCTTTGGCGTGAACAGCAGGCCGTAGTCGGTTTCTTCGATATGCACGCTGCCAATGGGTTTCGGGGCGCCGTCGGCGCTTACCAGGTTGACCGGTACATCCAGCGATGCGGCTTGAGCACTGAGGGACAGCGCGGTGAACAGACCGAGCCAGAGCGTCTTTTTCATAAGCATTCAACACATCCTGTTGTTTGTTGATCGAAGTGAGAATTGGTCAGGGTAGGGGGCTGTTGTGCTGTCGTCCACCGCCTGCATCCCCCTTGTCATGTAAAAGGGTTGCTGAATTTGGCAGTTATGCAGGTCGTTTGGTTCAACCTGCCCTGTTGTCGCATAGGAAAGGCAAAGCCAATCAGGCTTGGCTACTCTCAGATCAATCATCCGTGCTGTTGATCAATCCAGTCCGTTGAATAAAGCAGCAGGCGTGTCATGAAAGATCCCTACGCCTATGGTTTCTACAGCGCTTGCCTGGCTCTGGCAGTGTTTGTACTGGCTGCCTTTTTCAGTGTCAGGGTCGGTCCGGTACAAGCCTGGCAAATCATTCATTCGACATCCGCCTTGCTCGAAGCAATGGCTGCCATCGGCATTGCGGGCGTGATTTTTGCCGCGTACGGCACCTGGAAACACGATGTTCTTCAGCACAAGGCTTTGAACATTCTGTGGGACGCCAGTGTGGCTTTTCGCGAGATAGAAATGGAGTTCGGCGAATGGTTCTTCGGTCCCGGTGCCGAGCAAAAAGCCGGGGCTGACAGTGACTGGCTCAACGCTCAACTGAGTACCAGCCCGCTTGGTGTAGCGCTGCGTACATTCAAAAAGCAGTGCATCCTGCTTGATAAAGTCGTACTCAAGCATGACTGGCGCTGGATCAATCATGCTGCGGAACTGGAGATGCTGGCACGTGCCTTGACGAGCGAAGTCTTTGGCGTTGCCAACAGGGATCGAGTGAGCTCAGGCGTCGTCGACTTTCTGTACCCTGCCAACGGCGCTGCAAGGCAGCGAACCCAGGCGCAGTGGGAGGTGATGATGGGGACCGTCGAGCAAGAACTGGCGCGTCTGGAAGAGTACTACCGATAATGACCAGCGTCAGAGATGCAGGGAAGGATGCCAAAACCTCCTTGATGTGCCATTATTCCCGCGCCAAAATAAGATGGCAAAATGCATTCATTTACCAGGCCGGTTTCGCATTTACGGCTCAGGCTTGCAGCAAGCGATCAGTAGGAAGGTATGGAGAGAGTCCCAAAGGAAGGTGTACACGCTTGGCAGCTTGGCGACCAGGTCTGGGGACAGGACCCAGAAGGCCGTTTCTCCCTTCTCAGTATTGCTGGCGTCAAGCCGCTGCCCTCTCTGGTTGATCTTGATTATCTCTCCGGTGCCCGCCTGGTGCCGCATGTATCCGGTCACTACCTGCCCCCGACTTTCAGCTTCTGTCCCCACAGCGGTACCCCTTTGCCTGTCACTGCCTGGCAGGCACAACGGCGCTGGTTGCCACCCTACGGGGATGGCAGTGGTTCGCGGGTGATCGCCGACGGTCAGCTGGATGTCGCGCAGCAGACCGTAGCGGCAGTATTCCAGCGACTTCTGCAGACCGGCACACGTGACCTGAACGACAGCAAGCAGATCATTGAACTGCCGCGCAAGAACGGCCTGAACTTCTTTGTCGCCGATCTGGGCGGTCATCGTGATGCATTGTTTGCCCTGGGGCGAGAAGGCAGTCTGTTCCTTTGGCAGCGTGGCTCCGGCAAATGGCTGGAGCTGCATCCTGAAGGAGCCCCCATCGGCCGTACCCGTCTGGAGAACTGGGCCTGGTCGGTCAGCCTGGAGCAGGCCGAGCGTGGTCACACATTACTGGTCGGGGGCGAAGAGGGGGCTGTATTGGTCAAGGTTGATCCCTTGACCCTGAAGTATCGTACCCAGCGCAAGGAGGGCAGAGCCCTGGCCGGCCCTGGTGATCTGGAAGCGCGTGCCTGGCTTCCATTGCTCATGAGTGATGGCAGCGTAAGGCTGGTCAGCCCGACAGCGGCCGGGTGGGAGCACTATCCGGTGACTGGAGCCGACCCGCAACGCATGACCCGTCTGTCGGCACCGGTGCGCGATCCGTCTTCACGGCGCCTGCTATGGATAGGCGAGCATGGTTATCTGAGTCTGCGCCAAGGCGCGGTCTTGCAGGCCGAATGGCAGTCATGGCCCGCAGGCGCGACAGCTCGTCCTGAGCAGGGACCACCCTTTCGTGATGGCAGCGGTCTGTGGCAACTGGTAGCTACCGACGACAGCCTGAGCTATCTACAACTGGACGATGGTGCTACCGATCCCTCCAAGCCGATCAAGGGCTATCGCCTGAGCACAGGGCACCTCAGCTTCAAGTACAACATTCGGTTGGAAAGACCCTGGGACACCCACGACGAAAACCTGGAGCCAACCACTCGCGAAGTGGTGTATCCGTTCATCGAATTCAGCGGCGAACGACTTTTGTTGTCAATGCGCGCTGATCAGACCCGTACGCTGGAAGAATTCTTTCGAAGCGATCAGAAAGTCGATGCCCAGTATCGTCTGGATCAGGTGGGCGGTATTGGCTTCGGGCTCAATGCGCTGGTCAGTCAGCCCTGGAATGCCCAATGGTTTTTTTTCGATGACGCCCTGTGGCTTTATATCGATTCATGCGGAGCGCTTTATCGATGGAACGCTTGAACCGTCTGCTGGCACGTATGGCCTTGCTGTTGTTCGCCATGGCGTGTGCTCAGGCCTCGGCGCAACCCTTACGCCAGGTGTTCCTGGTGCAGAATTCCGGCTGGATGGAACCGTTCTATCTCGATCCCGCCTCGCCGTTCAAACCCTTGGTGACCAGGCTGGCCGCTACGGCGGCGGGTGACAGCGAGGTGGTGATCGGCGGTTTCAATCAGGCTGACAACACTCATCCCTCGCCTCAGTGGACCTACCGGGGGCCTGGTACCCATGCCCGGCTTGCCGAAAGCGTCAATCAGTTGGCCCTGGCCCGCAAGACCGGTGGTGCCTATGCCGATACCGACTTCAAGCAAGCCTTGCTGGCCGCCATCACGACTGGCTTGGAAGGCCGAGAAGGGATTGTGTGGATCATTACCAACAACCGCAACAGCCCCAATAACAGCAATGAAACCCAGCTCAAGAACCGAGAGTTCTATGACCTGCTGCATAACGAGGCGTCCATCACGCGTATCGCGGCGTTCGCACAAAAAATGCCAGTCAAGGGCCCCAACTATCAGGCCAATGGATTGATGATCTATGCACTGGCCTACGGTAACAATGCCAGTGCCGAGCTGGAACAGATCCTGTCCCAGCCGGCACTGGCCAGTTTGCTCAACGACAATCATGTTCGCCTCAAGCCCTTGACCCGCTCGGCTGTGCGTTTCATTCCGACGGGCGTACAGGATACCGATGACGTCAGTGCCGAACTGGCGCCGGACCGGCAGACGGTCGTGCTCAATATCAATGTCGACAGTTCACCCAAGACAGCGGTGCTACTGGGACAGCTTGAAAACCAGTTCAATCCTTACCAGATTCATGATGCGAAGATCGATATGAGCCTGGACATGCCTGGCGAAGCCTTGCAATCAAGCCTGTCGGTCGACCGGATCACAGATCTGGAACCAGGCGCACGTTCGGCGCCCCTGGCCATCAGCCTGCAATTACCACCCTTGCCATCGCAGTGGTCCAGCGAAGTGATCTTCTCCAGTGGCTATCAGCGTGCCGGTGTTATCGAAATCCGCTTGAGCGAACAACAATTGCGCATTTCCCAGGCATTTATCGAGCGCATGAACGAGCTATTCCCTGGCGATGCCTTGCCAGACGTGTTCGTCCCCTCCAGCGAGGCTGACAACTCGGCAACCCGTCTGCCGATTGTGTTGCAGGTCCGCTATCCGTTGGGTCCGGTTCTGCTGCTACTGGGTGCCTTTGTTATTGCGTTGCTCGGTCTGCTGGTGCTGGCAGCGCTGTTGGGCGGCAAGAAAACCTTTATTGTTGCAGTCGAGGGCATGACTCAGCCTTACCCGCTCAAACCATTCAGTCGCGTCGGCGTATACGACGCCCGACAGAACAAGGTCGCAACGCTCAAACGTGGCCTGTTCAGCGCGCAGCTGATAGACAAGGCGCCTGACGTCGCCGTACGCCTCAAGTAACCTTTTCCAGTATCCAAGGACGTTTTTCAGATGGCTCAGACCAGTGCATTGCCAGCCCCGATCGAAAGCACCCCTGCGACCGCGGCTCCGACAACCACCACCAGTACGCTGGGCATTCCTGCACCACTGGACCTGGGGCCGAAAAAAGTCGACAGCCGTGATGCGCTGGTAGGGATTGCCGTACTGGTGGTGCTGGCGATCATCTTCTTCGTGATCAAGAACGCTTATGCCAACTGGCGTGTGCGCGAGCGTGTGGCGCCAAGTCGCGCCAATGCCTCGGGCTGGTTCCTGTTCCTGGGACTGTTGATGATTGCCGTCATGGCTGTGCTGGCAGTCATCAACTCGGGCCAGTTCCTGGCCCCGTTGTATTTCGCACCCATAGGCGCGGTGGCCCTGATTTCGCTGATCGCCTGGCTGATGACTTTCTCGGCCAAACGCTGAACCCTGCCGCTTCAAGCGTGAAACCCGTGCAATCAAGGTCGTACGGGCCACCGTTGCACGCCATTTGTATCAGGATCAATGCCGAACGCTCGGCCAGCCCGCCAAGGCTCATGGAGTTTTTCAATGAACGATAATGCACAGCCAACTGGCGCACCTGTCACTCCGATCGTCGAGAAGATTCACCCGACGTTGTTCATCGCCTTGGGCGGAACCGGCATGAAGGTCAATATCCGCGTGCGTCGACGCATCCTCAACGCCATCTGGGGGTCAAATAACCAGGTGCAGCAGGTCGCCGACTTTCCGGTGGTGCAGTTCATCAATTTCGACCTTGATTCTGGTGAGGTGACCCAGGACGGGAAGTCGGTGAAAACCGACGTGCTGGCTGAGCAGGTGAGTTTCACCTCTGAAGAAAAGATCATCGAGCAGCTCAACCTGAGCAAATACACGCACTCCATCGATGAACTCAACCGTCACCGGGAGGTGGCCGAGTGGTTTCCGCTGACGCCGGAAAAGATCAAGCACCTGGGAATTGACCCGTCCAAGGGTGCAGGCCAGATTCGCGCGCTGTCGCGGCTTTATTTTTATGACAAATACCCGACCATACGCGACAAACTGCGCGACAAGATCGGTCGCCTGCTGAGTAACATCGGCGCCCAGGCAGACAAGTTGAAAAAGCTCGGGCTGGAAATCGAGCCTGGCAAGATCCGCATCGTGATCACCGGTTCTGCCGCCGGCGGCACCGGCTCCGGATCGTTTCTGGACATGGGTTACCTGGCCAAGGCCCTGCTCAAGGAAAGCAATATCGCCGGCAAGGTCGACCTGTTCTTTGTCCTGCCAGGTGGCTTTCATGCCTACAACACTGAGCGCGTCCAGGCCAACGGCTATGCCGCCTTGATGGAGCTGGAAACCTGCATGCGCGGTAATCCGCTGCTCAAGTACTGGGATGCCAGCGATAACCTGTTCATCGACAGCCGACCGTACGATGACGTCTACATCATTGACAATGCCAACATTGCTCAAGCCAAGACCAGTGATCAGGAAGACATCTACGAGATGCTGTCTGATGTATTGTTCACAGACTTCACGTCTCAGGATTTCGCCAACAAAAAGCGTTCCATTGCGGTCAACCAGAATCAGCACAAGATCCGCTCATACACCGTGCGTCTGCCGCAGGATTATGGTGACAACACCGAGTTGCGTTTTCCGTGCGCTTATTCGTCGATTGGCCAGGCAGTGCTTGATACCCAGATTGATGCCCGCCAGAACGTGCGCCTCAGTCGTCAGGTGCAACAAATGCTCAAGGCCTTCTTCGGTATTGCCAGTGCCGCCGTCGGCGGCAATCGTCCGACTGACAAGGAACGCGACGAGTTCTTGAGGGAACAGCTTGATATCACCCCCCGCACCTTCACAGAGTTGCCGGAGTTTCTGTCGCGCGTCGAACTGACCGTGGCCACGGGTGAGTTCACGCACTATAAGATTGCTGACGACTTGCTACACGTCGAGGGCGATATCAGCATTACCGGACAGATCGAGCAAAAAGCCGAAGCCTTGTTCGAGCGTCTGCAAAGTGGTGGAGCGGACAAGGAGCAATGGCTGGTCCTGGTACGGGAAATCCAGCAGCAACTGGAGCGCGATACAAAAGGCAGTTCTGTCGACAGCGCCGAGCGCAATCATGAAGTGCGTATCCGTGAAAACCGGCACAAGCGCCTGGCCGAACTGACCCGTGAAGACGCCTTGCCGGAGAAGCTTTTCCGCCGTCTTGATGACGATGAACGTGGGGGCCTGGATTACACGCTTGCCTTGGTGGAAATGCTCAAGGATCGTCTGGAGAACGAAGGCAGCGGTATCATCCCGGCGCTTGACAAGAATGCGGCGCGCTTTCGCGAGTTGTCTGAAAAGCTGGAGTCGGCCGAGCTGGCGCGCGAATTCGAGCGTTTGAAGGAAACAACGGATAAAGGCCTGTTTGCCCGTCTCAGTGGCAAGGACAAGCAAGCGGATACCGTGCTGGGCCAGATCAAGGACACCTTGCGCGAAAGCCTGTTGTTCTATGTGCGTTACATTGCGGCACGTGAAGCCGCACAACTTCTGCGCGATGTCTCTGAGTGGCTGGGTCGCAAGGAATCGGTCGATCACAATGGCCAGCCGATATGGAATGGTTTTGTCGGTCGTCTGCAGGATGGCCGTAACGCAGTCAATCAATTGCTCAAGCGCATCGATACCGATATCGCCAAGATCGACGCCAGTATCAAGGAAAAGCACGCGACCCTGATTCCTCTCAAGCTGGTACAGAATGGTGACGAGCCCAGCGCTGAGACACCTGATGTACGCGCATGGGCGAAAGATGCATTCAAGGATTTTGGTGGTTCCAAAGTCCTGTTCGGTAAATTGCAGACCGAGGAAGGCCAGGAAGAACTGCTCTCGAAGCTGCGTAACAAATCCGTGCAGCAGTTGCCTCGGCAGGCATCCGGTGCTGATCCGCTCCTGACGGCCCTGGCAGTGCTGACGCCTGACGAACAGCGCGAGAAATTCCGCCAGTTGCTGCAGCGAGCCATGCCCTGGACGCCACTGAACCTGACGGGCGGTTTCAATATCAACAAGGATCGCTACACCTGCCTGATAGGCGTCCAGGACGCCGTCGAATTCAAGCGTATCTACGGTGCAATGCTTGGCCAGTGCCTGCCCCAGGGGACCGGCCTGAATGCCGGGCAGATCCAGTTTGTAGAGTCCGGCATGCCGGGCAAGTTGATCTGCTTCACCGAACTGTCCGGTTTCCCGCTGCCGGCGTTGACTCCGCTGCCGACCTACCTGGCCAGCTACACCAAGGAAAGTGCGGCGATCCCGCTGCACTGCCACAAGCGTACCAGCCAGTTTGTTCAGCCTATCCAGTTCACGCAAGAGCAGTACCGACAGTTTGCCGAAGACTTCAAACTCTACCTGCACGCCATTGCGCTGGGCGTACTCAAGCGTCTTGATAACAACCTCTACGAGTTCTTTATCAACAAGGAAGACTTCACCATCGGTGATGAGTTTTCGATTCGGCAGGGCGGCTTCAAGGCCGTGCAGCGCACCGATATTGAAAGTCAGGTGCGTAGCAAGACACTGCGCCTGAGCGATGCACAAGTGGCAGGCCTGGCCGTACTGTTTGAAGACATGAGCCGCACAGCCTACCGCGCTCAAAAGCGCGTAGACGAGAAGGGCGCTTCAGAGCTGTACCAGTCTTTCCCGTACAAGATTGCCGAGTTGCTGAAAAAGGAATATCTGGCACGTCTCAAGCGGCAGGCACTTGGACGCGAGGATCGCTTGCTGGCCGAGGCCGAGGCTGTACTGGGGCAGTACATCCAGTTTGTTGCCGGCTCGCGTGCTGATGTCTACCTGGATGAAGTTCATCCCGACCATGGCGAAAAGGTCACTGTACGCAATGAGTTCTTCACTGAGGGTTGGCTCGAGAACCTGATGCAGCCGGCCACTGCTGCGCCGGCTGCACCCGCCAGCGGCATGCCCCCGCCCCCGACAGCCAGTGGCTCTACGCCTCCACCGCCAGTGGCGGCACCCCAATACAGCTACCACCTGAGCGTCGCCGGCAGCACTTATGGGCCCTACACCACCGCCCAGCTGCAGCAGTACGTGCAAAGCGGACAGGTGAACCGGGAAAGTCAGTTGTGGCGCGAAGGCATGGCCGCCTGGCAGAGCGCCGGACAGATTGCAGAGCTTGCATATCTGTTCCAGCCTCCTGCAAATGCACCTCAGGCTGCCGTGCCACCCCCTCCGCCGCCTGCGCACTAAGCAAGGACGACCTGTCATGTCCCAGTCAGCAAAAGCCGTCAAGTTTCCTGTTGCCTGCGCCAACAGTGGCTGTGCCCAGCCACTGTGCGGGCCGGTCAATCACTGCCCGTACTGTGGGGCGGCGGTACAGCGTACTGCGCCGACGCTACGGGTCGTCTCGCCGGCTCCAGTACCTGAACCTGCCAGCGCTCCGGCCAAGGCACCGGTTTCCCAACCTGTGCCTGCATCGCCGCCTGCGGCGCCGGCGGTGGCAGCACCTGTCGTAACACCGGCATCGAGCCCGGCCCCGAGTCCTGAGCCTGAAGCGGCCAGGCCGAAACGGCGCATCAGCAAGGCAGGTCTGGGGCTGGTGGTTTTACTGGCATTGGGCGCCTACGGCTTGCAGCAGTTGGGCAGCAAGCATGATCAGCAGCAGGTCGAGCAGGCCCTTGCAGCCGGTAAGGCCTGCCTGGGGAAAAAGGACTATCGCTGTGCTATCGACAATGCTGACCTTGCCTTGCAAAAGATTAGCGCCGAGCCAAGGGCGTTGAGTCTCAAGCAACAGGCTCAAGCTGGCCTGGCTCGCTTGCAGAAGTCTGAAGATGACAAGCAGGCCCGTCTGCAGGCCGAGGCGCAACGCAAGGCAGCAGCCGAGCAGGCCCGGCAGGATCAGGCGCGCGCCCGTGCCGAACAGCAGGAGCTCGAAGCGCGTCGTAGAAGTGAGGAGCAGGATCTGCGGGCCCAGCAGTTGCGCGAGCAGCGCGCCGAAGAGCAACGCCAGCAGGAGCTGCGTGCGCAGTTGCAGCAGCAACAGCAACAGCAACAACGCGCTCGTGAGCAACGTGCGCAGGAGCGTCCGGCCCAGCAGCCACGCAGATCCCAGGAGTCAGGCAATTATGTGGCGCCGCAGAATGTTTTAAACCGTCCTGGGAGTATCAACTTACCGTCTTCAGGCAGCAGTACCGATGACATTATTCGTCAGGGGCAGCAGTTGCAGCAGTTTCAACGTCAGCAGCAACAACAACGCCAGCCGCAAGGGCAACAGCAGGATCGTGATGTGATCAGATCGATCATCCAGTAATGAGCCTTGTCTGCAAGGGGGCCGGCGCATTGTCAATGTTGCCGGTCTTCACGCGGTCAAATGCTCAAACAGAATCGTCGCCCCCACGATCATCAACACCACCCCACCGACAATCTCCGCCCGCTTGCCAACAACCGTCCCCAGCACCCGGCCCAGCATCACCCCGATCGTCACCATGATCATCGTGGCCAAACCAATAGCCGCTGCCGCTACCAGAATATTCACATCGACAAACGCAAGACCCACACCCACGGCCAGCGCATCGATACTCGTCGCAAAGGCCGTGACGGCCAGCACCAGAAACGAATGCTGGCGGGTCTTCTCTTCTTGTTCATCCTCGTCTTTCACGCCGTTGTAGATCATGTGCAGGCCCAGGGCGATCAGCAGTGTGAAGGCGATCCAGTGATCCCAGTCGGCGACCCAGGCGGTGGCAGCCTGGCCGATCGCCCAGCCGACAAGCGGCGTAATGCCTTCGATCACACCAAAGATCAGGCCGGTGCGCAAAGCTTCAGAGAGGCGGGGTTTATGCAGTGCCGAGCCTTTGCCGATGGCGGCTGCGAAGGCGTCGGTAGACATCGCAAGCGCGATGAAGATGAGGGAAATCGGGTTCACGGTGTACGTCCGCCGGGCTATGAGTCAACGACAAAGACACGCGCCCGGCTTGAGCATGTGCTGTGTCGCTGGTCTCACCAACCAAAAATGGTGTTCGTACCACGGCTGACTGAAGCCGAGAATGTTGATACGAACGCTCGCGATTGCTCGCCAGCAGGTTACTCCCCAACGGAAGCGGCGATTATATACGCGTACCTGTGAAAGTGAAGTTAAGTATTTGTTGTCTCTGGAAAAGCCATTTTGGGTAACAGGATGGCGTATGGCATCGTGCAAAGGAAAGGTGCATTGTGTCTGGAAGCGTTATCTAAAGCCTGGCGCAATCCCTTACAGTAGACGCTTGATAGCAACAAGCCATGAGGTATCTGGAACGTGCAGCACGAAATACACCCCCTGTCGGACACGCCGCTGCGTCAGCAGATGCTGGCAAACGTAGCGTGCTTCGAGGGTATCAAGGATGAGGTGTTCAATGAGTTGATCGGGATGGCTACGGCGCATTTTGCTGTGCCGATTGCGCTGATTTCGATTCTCGAAAGCCGTCGCCAGTGGTTCTGGGCGCAGGCCGGGATGGAGTGCACTCAGACGCCGTTGATCGACTCGTTCTGTGCCACTGCCGTGGCCGCCGATGGCTTCTTTCAAGTCACGGATGCGGTTGTCGATTCACGTTTTCGTGACAATCCACTGGTGCTGGGCAATCCTGGCATTCGCTTCTACGCGGGTTACCCGCTGGTCACCAGTGAAGGACTGACGCTGGGGATGTTCTGCATCATCGACACAAAACCCCGCCCCGGCCTCACCACTGAACAACAGAGCATCCTCAAGCAACTGGCCCGTATCGTCATGCTGCGCATCCGCGACCTGCGCGAAAGCAGCTATGTCGATGGCAGCATCGGCCTGTACAACCGTATCAAGTTTGAAAAAGACGTCGAGGCCTACAGGCATCGTGGCGAGCCGGTGACGGTCATCGCCGCCGACATGATCTCGCCGACCTTCCTCAACGAGATCGTCAAGTCCCTGGGCTATCCCTTTGCTGCCAAGGTCATGTTGCTGCTCAAGGACAAGCTCAAACGCATCATTGGCGAGCGTGACCTGTACAAGATCAGCCCGACCCGCTTTGGCTTCATGATTCCAGGCGTAGGCGAGATCGAGGAACTGATCGGGCTGTTGTCTGCCGAGATCGAGCAGCCCATCGAGTGCTCCGGCATTCCCCTGCAGCCGCGGGCGGGGCTTGGCATGTTGCGGCTCACGCCGGGTGACTGGCACGAAGACTGGCTGCGTTGCCTGGTCAGTTCGGCCGACCATGCACGAAACACCGGCAAGGGCTGGGTGTATTTCGAACCCGAGCTGGATCGGGCGCAGATGCGGGCATTTACGCTGCTGACCTCGCTGTCCAAGGCGGTGGAGCGCGATGACCAGTTCTATCTGGAATACCAGCCCAAGGTCGAGGCGGCGAGCGGCCGGCTGTGCGGCGTTGAGGCCTTGCTGCGCTGGCGGCACCCGGAGCTGGGGCTGATCAGCCCGGGCGAGTTTATTCCGCTGGCGGAAAAGACTCCGTTGATCCGCAAGATCAGCGCCTGGGTGGCACGTCGGGCGCTGGAACAGTTGGCGGACTGGAAGGCGCAGGGATTCGAGTGGCAGGTGTCGATCAATGTGTCAGCGGCCGACATGGCCGACTCGACCTTTGTCGACCAGTTGATCGGCCTGCTGCGCGAGAAGACGATCGAGCCCCACCTGCTGGAAGTGGAACTCACCGAAAGTGCATTGATCACCAATCCCGAACTGACCCGGGTCAATCTGGAACGAGTCCGCGATTGCGGTATTCGCCTGGCCATCGATGACTTCGGCACCGGCTACAGCAATTGGACTTACCTGCGCATGTTGCCGGCCACAACCGTCAAGCTGGACCAGTCGTTCATGCGCGATGCCTGCCGCGATACGAAGGACCGGGCGGTGGTGACCTCGATCATTCAGCTGGCGCAGACCATTGGCTATCAGGTCGTGGCCGAAGGGGTGGAAACCGCCGAGCTGTATGAGCTGCTCAAGACCTGGGGGTGCGATCAGATCCAGGGGTATTACGTGGCCCGGCCCATGCTGCCGAACCTGTTGGTGGCCTGGGCGCAGAGTCGGTGAGCGGTCGCGGGCAACCTGTGTGATGCAGGCCGGCTGAATCTTTTACCGCTTGTTCCTATCAGAGTGATGGGCACGTGCTCATAGTCATGATCGAGGAACAGCCATTGAATATCGCATGCCTGGGATGGGGATCGCTGATCTGGAAGCCGGAGGCATTGCCGCTGGCGGGCGAGTGGTATCAGGACGGGCCTGAGCTGCCGGTCGAGTTCTGTCGGGTGGGCGATAAGGGCGAGCTGGCCACGGCCTTGTGCTGCAACGCACCGTCCAGCCAGGTGCTGTGGGCGCTGCTGGCCGTGGACAGCGTCGAGCAGGCCTGCGCCAGCCTGCGCGAGCGCGAACAGATTGCTGCTGACCGGCAGGATGGCATCGGAGTGTTCATCCCCGACAAGACCGAGGTCGGGCCGTTGGCCGAGTGGGCAGCGGTACGCAAAGTCGATGCGATTATCTGGACCGCCTTGCCACCCCGGCTGGATGCCATCGAAGGACGTTTGCCATCGCTGAAGGATGCCTTGGGCTACCTCGACGGACTGTCGGGCGAGCGTCTTGAACATGCCCGCCATTACATCGAACAAGTCCCTCGGCAGATCGACACACCCTATCGACGGGCGATCCGTAAACGCTTCGGGTGGGGCCAGGGTCAATAAGTCTGTCCAGGCGTTGCCGATCAGCAGGAGCGACCAACGGTCGCGAAAAGATCCGCATGATTCAGGGCGGCATTCGCGACCGTTGGTCGCTCCTACGGGCTGCCAGCCCTCAATGCTGAGGGCTGGACGGCTCGACGCTGGTTTTGGCCGTTTCATGACCGGCATCCAGCGTGCTGCGGATCGCCTTGACCTGCTCGGCCGACACCACGCTGGCGCTGTTCGACCAGCCCTGGCGCAGGAAGGTCGCCAGGGCTGCGGTCTCGCTGTCATCCAGGCGCCAGGCAAAGCCCGGCATTGGCAGCACCGAGGGGGCTCGTGCCGTCGACGGCGTCTGGGCACCGGCGAGGATCACGCTGATCAGCGCGCTGGGGTTGTCGGCGTTGATGATCGATGCGCCATCCAGTTGCGGGAAGATGCGCGAGGCACCATTGCCGCCGACGAAGTGGCAGGCACCGCAATTGTCCACGTACAGACGCTCGCCCAGGGTCAGGTCCTTGGCGGCGGTCAGCTTGGCGGTAGTCGCTTCGCTGGCGGACGATTTGGCCGCTGCCGGCGCTTTCTTGCCATCGAGCGATTTCAGGTAGGCCGCCACGGCGCCCAGGTCTTCATCGCTCATGTGCGAGGTGCTGTTGGCGACCACGTCGGTCATTTCGCCGCCGACCGAGGCCTTGGCGTTGCGGCCGGTGCCCAGGTAATCGACGATTTCTTCATGCGACCAGTGCGGCATGCCGCGCAACGGCGGGACCGCCCAGCCATTGAGTTCGGCACCGGCCAGGTAGTCCGGGTCTTTTTCGTCCAGGCCTTTCTCCTGCATGGTCAGCGCCCGTGGCGTGTGGCACGAGCCGCAGTGGCCCAGGCCCTGCACCAGGTAGGCGCCGCGCGCGACCTGAGCGGCTTTGCCCTCGGTCGAGGCCTTGAGCGACACGGCGGCCTGCTCCGGCGTCGGCGAGAACAGCGTGCGCCAGTAGGCCAGCGGCCAGCGGATCGACAGCGGCCACGGGATGTCATTGGCCTTGTTGGCCTGATTCACCGGTTTGACGCCGCTCATGAAGTAGGCGTACAGCGCTTCGGTGTCCTGGTCGGTGGTGCGGGCATAGGACGGGAAAGGCATCGCCGGGTACAGCGCGCTGCCGTCATGACCGATGCCGCGACGCACGGCGCGCTCAAACTCGCCGTAGCTCCAGCCCCCGATGCCGGTGTCTTTGTCCGGACTGATGTTGGTGGCGTAGATGGTGCCGATGGGTGACTCGATGCCGCGCCCGCCGGCAAACGGCTGGCCGCCATGGGCGGTGTGGCAGGCGACGCAGTCACCGGCGCGCGCCAGGTATTCACCCTTGGCGATCAACTCGGGTGTCACCGGTTGCGACAGTTGCGCACCGGTGTCGCCGGCGCGGTTGAGCCAGCCGGCGAGCAGCCAGCCCAGCAGCGCCAGCACGACGCCGATCACGACCAGGGCGATCAGCAGGGAACGGGGTCTGGATTTCACGTGTGCGCTCCTCATGCCTGCACCAGCGGGCCGGGGTTTTTCAGGTACTGGTCCTTGATGGCCTGGGCGGCGAACAGCGTCAGGGCGCCGATCAGGGCCGTCGGGTTGGCCTGGAAGTTCTGTGGAAACGCGTTACCGCCCGGCACGAATACGTTGTGCACGTCCCAGCTCTGCAGGTAGCGGTTCAGCGCGCTGGTCTCTGGCGACTCGCCCATCACCGCGCCACCGACGTTGTGGGTCGACACATACTTGGTGATGTCCCAGTGTGAATCGAGGCCCAGGAAGCTTTCCGAGTAGCTGTCCGGTCCCAGTTCTTTGGTGATGTTCTGCACGATGCCGCGCAGGTGCTGCTGCAGTTTCAGTTCGTTCTGTTTCCAGTCGAAGGTGATGCGCAGCAGTGGCTGGCCCCATGGGTCCTTGTAGGTCGGGTCCAGGTCCAGGTAATGGTCGCGATAGGACATGCAGCCGGTAGAGATGCTGACCTTCATCGAATGGCCATACCAGTCGGCCATGCCGTCTTTCCAGCCCTGGCCCCATTCCGGGGTGCCGGCCGGCAGCGACGTGCCGATCGGAGTGCCGGTGGCCTGCGAGCTGTGGATCTTGGCGCCGCCAATGAACCCCAGCGCCGCACCGTCGTAGTTGCCCGGCGAGATATCGTTGAACATCTGCCCGGTGGCGCCGGCGGTGGCGAACGGGTTGAAAGTCTTGTCCTTGAAGAACAGGGTGCTGGCGCCCACGCTCAGGTAGGCGTAGTTACGCCCGATGGTGCCGGTCTCGGTCACCGGGTCATACGGTTTGCCGATGCCGGACAACAGCATCAGGCGCACATTGACGAACTGGAAACCGGCCAGCACGACGATCTTGGCCGGCTGGAACACCAGGTTGCCGTCGCCGTCGGCGTAGGTCACGCCGCGGGCGGTCTTGCCGTCCGGGTGCAGTTCGACTTTCAGGACGTTGGCGTTGACCTTGTAGTCGAAGTTGTCCATGCGCTTGAGTGCGTCCATGACCGCCGTTTGCGGCGACGCCTTGGAGTAGTTCAGGCACGGGTACTTGCTGCAATAGCCGCAGTAATTGCACGGCGCGATCTGGTTGCCGTAAGGGTTGGTCCAGGCGCGCGAGACGTTGGCCGACGGGTTGGGGAAGGGGTGGTAGCCCAGCTTGCGCGCCGCGGTGGCAAACATCGAGCAGTTCAGGGTGTCTTCCAGCGCCGGCAGCGGAAAGGGGCTGGAGCGCGGGCCCTCGAACGGGTCGCCACCTTCGATGATCTTGCCGTTGAGGTTGCCGGTATTGCCCGACAGGCCGCAGATCTTGTCGAACTTGTCCAGGTACGGCTCGATCTCGTCCCAGGTGAACGGGTAGTCACCAATGCGCATGTCGTCTTGCAGGATGCCTTTGGCGTAGGCCTGGTCGGCGTAGGTCTTGAGCTTGATGTCAGTGGGTGTCGGGCGGATCAGTACACCGGTCCAGTGCAGGCCGGAGCCGCCGACGCCAGTACCCGGCACGAAGGCGCCCCACTTGCGGGTCGGCAGGGCGGTGCTGCTCATGTTATGACGCACGGTCAGGGCGCCGTCCTTGGGGGTGACCATGATCTTGTTGCGTACGGCGTAGGCGTACTGGTCGGCCGGCTTGGGGTACATGAAGTCCGCGTTGTTGCGGTCTTCACCGCGCTCCAGGGCGCGGACCTTCAAACCGGCCTGGGCCAGTTCGATGCTCATCAGGGAGCCGGTCCAGCCGAGGCCGACGACGACAACGTCGACTTCGTCATTGGTAATAGTTGCCATAAAAATCTTGCTCGCTCTAACGCTTGACGAAAAAGGGGTCAGCCGCGGTCGCCACTGATGCTTACAGGGCCCAGCGGGTAGGCAACGTTGTGTTGCTTGACCCATTCCAGGTAGCTGGCGCGGGCGCCGGGAAAGCCGATGGCAATCCAGGCCTTCATGCCCTTGTTGCCGCCGTAGATCGGGTCGGAGAGGTAACCCTGCTGGGCCAGCGTCAGGACTTCGGAAAAGAACATCGGCGACTTGAGGATGTCTTCGCCAAAGGCATTGAACTTCAGGTCACCGGCCTGCAACTTCTTGAGCACCTCGACCTGGGTGTCGGCCTTGAGCGCAGCAAAATTGCCGTGGTGGTTCTCGTTGCACCAGGCTTCGACCGCCTGGATGCCCTTGCGATAGATGTCCTGCGGGCGGTACGGAATCTGATAGCCCAGCGTCTTGGGGGCGTTCAGGTCGAAGGGGCCTTCGAGGTAGATCTCACCGCCCAGGTCACTGGCCAGTTGCTGGTCCATGAACACCGGCACGTTGGCTTCCAGTGCGCCAGGACCGCGGCCACCGGCAGGAATCAACTGATTGCAGGCCGCCATGATGAACGCCCATTCGGCGGGGCTGAAAAACGTCGGCGAGTAAGACTCGAGGTTGGGGGCCACCATGTCGGCAGCGACGGCGGCGCTGAGCCCGTTTACGGTCACGCCCAGCGCAGGCAAGGCAATCAGGGAAGAAAGCAGGAATTTTCTTCGCGATGTCGGCTTGTTCAACAACATACAGGGACCACCTATGACGGCTCACAAGAAAATCCCGGACGGCACAACGCTCTATGGCTACACATCGCAAGCGACGATCCTGACCCTTTGCGTAAACGTTGGCGGCCACCGCAGCCTGTGAGCAGGCGTAGTCGGCGTCAGGTTGAAAAGGCCTTTGCCTGCCACCTTTTTCAGGGCAGACGGAACCACGCCGGTGCAAGGCGGGTCGTTATCGCAGGCGAAGGCTTTCGCAACAGGGGCTGGCAGGCCTTGAGGGCTGCTCTCATTGTGATTCGTTTACATCGGGTGGCCGGCTCAGGTCGCGATCCGGTCCATTGACAGAGGTGCGATACGTGTCGATCGCTTGCTCATCACGGGTCATACGATGTTAGCAGACTCATTTCTATATGTAACGAATGATTTCCTTTCGAGTGTCAAGCGCTCTATCGTCGCATCCATAGACGAGATTGCGCTGTCTTTAAAAAATTATTGGATCGCAAATTATTCAAGGTTTTCAAAGGTTGTCTGACGTCGCAGTGGGAGACCGCCGGCCTCAAGGCGGAGGGCTTTTATCGGACGCTGCGCATGACCGACATGAACAGACCGTAGGGGCGACCAACGGTCGCGAATGCCGTCGCCAATCATGCAGGTCTTTTCGCGACCGGTGGTCGCTTCAGCTGTGGTCGTAGACGTGTCCGATCCAGGCTTTTACTGGGCCGGCACGGCCAGCCACTCACCGAGAATGGCCTGATAGGCGCCCGTGGCCTTGCTCAAGTGCAGCCATTGATCGACATAGCTTTTCCAGGTCATGTCATCACGGGGCAACAGGTAGGCTTTTTCACCGTATTGCATGAAGTGTGTCGGGTTGACCGCACACAGCCCCGGCAAGCGTTTTTGCTGGTAAAGCGCTTCGGAGGCATCGGTGATCATCACATCGGCCTGCTTGTTCAGCAGTTGCTGGAAGATGGTGTTGTTGTCATGAAAGCCCAACTGCGCCTTGGGCAGAAAGGTGCGGGCGAAGGCTTCGTTGGTGCCGCCGGCCGGTTCAATCAGGCGTACCGAAGGCTGGTTGATCTGCTCGATGCTCTGGTACAGCGCCTGGTCTTCACAGCGCACCAGCGGGATCTTGCCGTCCACGTCCAGAACGTTGCTGAAAAAAGCCTTCTTCTGCCGCTCCAGAGTGACCGAAATACCGCCCATGCCGATGTCGCACTTGCCCGCCTGCAGGTCCGGCATCAGCGTCTTCCAGGTGGTCGGCACCCATTTGACCGGCACGTTCAGGCTCTTGGCCAGCGTACGCGCCATGCTGATATCAATGCCTTCGTACTCGCCGTCTTCACGCAGAAACGTGTAGGGCTTGTAATCGCCTGTGGTGCACACAGTCAGTTGACCGGCCTGCTGCACTTTATCCAGGTGCGAAAGCGGCTCCTGGGCGTGAACTGCACTGCAGAACCCGAGTACCAAAACGGCCAGACTGCTGGATTGAACATTCATAGGGGCGCGACTCGCTGCTGAAGAATGGAAGCGCCTAGGGTAGCGGGTTTGATCCCGGATGTTGGACAGGGTGTGAAATCGCATCGGCGACTGCATGAGCGCGGGCCGGCACTTGCATAAAATCGACGGCCTGCTGACAATGCGAGCAATTATTATTAGCGCTTGCAAGGTCCTCTCATGTCGAGCCTTGATATTTCAGCCATTTTCCCGCTTTACAGTGAGCACCACCGCTGGCTGAAAGGCTGGCTGCGGGTACGGTCGGGCAATCCGGCCGATGCGGCGGACCTTGCCCGGGACACTTTCCTCAAGGTCATGGACGCCCGTAATGCCTGGCCGATCCGCCAGCCCCGTGGCTACCTGAGCGCCGTGGCGTGTTCGCTGCTGGTCGACAACGCATGAGTCGCGTGCCGGATTTCCAGACCCTTGAAGCGGCTGCCGCCTGGTATGTGCAGCTTAACGATGGGGAGATCGATGAAGCGCGTATCCTGGCCTGGCAACAATGGCTCCAGGCATCGCCGCAGCACGCAGCAGCATGGGAGCGGGTCGAGAGACTGCACCAGCAGTGGGCGCGTGTGCCGCAGCAGACGGCGTCATCCAGACTGAGCGCTGCACAGAGGCCAAGGCGTGAGGTGCTCAAGGTACTGTCGATCCTGCTGGCCATGGGCGGTGCCGGCTGGCTGGCCGTCGAGCATGTGCCGTACCGCGCACTGCTTGCCCAGCAGCACACCCGTGGCAACCAACGGCGCACGCTGGAGCTGCAGGATGGTTCACGCCTGGTGCTCAATGCCGACACCGCCGTGGACATCCGCTTCAGTGCCCTGCAGCGGCTGATCCAGTTGCATCAGGGCGAGGTCCTGGTGCAGACCGCTCAGGATGCCGCCCGACGACCTTTTATCGTCCAGAGCGAGGAGGGCAGCATCCTGGCGCTGGGCACACGGTTCAGTGTTCGCCAATTGCTCGGCAAAACCCGCGTCGGGGTGCTGGACGCCGCCGTGCAAGTGCGGCCGTTGCAAAGCATCCATCATGCCGACCGCCTGGTCGCCGGTCAGCAGGTGACCTTTGATTGCAACCGGGTCAGTCCGCCTGAACACCTGCCCGAAGGCTCGACCGCCTGGGTGCAGGGGCTGCTGAGCGTCAATGACTGGCCCCTGGGGACGTTTCTCGATGAGCTGAGCCGCTATCGCCCAGGCGTACTGCGCTGCGACGAGTCAATCAGGCACCTGAGGATTTCCGGCACCTTTGCGCTCGATGACATCGACACGGTGCTGGAAAACCTGGGCAAGACCCTGCCGGTCAAGGTGCGTTACCTGACCCGCTACTGGACCCGCGTCGAGCCCGCCTGATAACGGGCCACGCGGATTATTCGACTTTCAGGGCTACCCACTGATCGAAGTCCGGATGTTCGCGCCGGGCCTTGTCCGACAACTGCTCAGGCGTTTCATCACCCATCCCATAACGGGCATCGACAGCCTGTGCCAGCGCTTGCCAGTCCAGTTCGCGGTCTTCGTCTTCATCCGGCTCCAGCCAGTCGCCGTCAAAGAACTGCTTGCCGCTGGCCAGTTGGCGGATAAAGTCCTCAATGTCATTCGCCACCAGGCTGGTTGCGCCTTCCGAGCCCATGAACACCACCGGTGGCCGTGTGCTCAAGCCGGGGTAATACCACAGCAGAAACATCGACCCGGTGCCGTCCTGGCCAAACTGCACAAACGTGTCGCCCGCCTCGGACCAGCGCTGGCCGCCAAACCAGTGGCCGAAGGTTTCCGCCAGCTCCGCATCGCTGAAGGCTGCAGGCTCGAAATCGATAGGCCAGTCGATCAGGCCGTCTTCGCACAGCGTGTTGATGAAGTCGATGGCGTCGCGGGTGGTGTCGTCAAGTTTGCTGTTCATGGAATGCCTGCGCTTAGAAGGGGGTGTTTCCAGCAGGGCGCTGGTCTGTGGCAGCAGTAGACCGCAGAAAGTGGACTAGGTTTGCGAGCGTGTTGGCGTTTTGGATGAGCACGTGGTGGTTCTGTGAACTGGGTACAAAAGCATGTTTCGCAAGACGTCATGGCGGTTAAACATTAAGGCTTGGCAGGTTCTGCTAAAATCGCTCAACCGCCTACAATCCACCTTCTCTACGGCACTCATTCAGGTCGGTCCATTCATGGCGCTCGATCCCCTTACCCTGCTGGTTATCACCGTTGCCCTGGCCGCTTCTGCGGCGCTGTACCTGGCCATCGAGTGGCGCAGCGTGCGCGAGTCATCCTTGCTGTTCTGGAGTGCCGGCTTTGCCTCGATCAGCGTGGGCTGCATCCTGGCGGTGATGCGCAGCAGCGGGTTGCTGGTGATCGGCATCTGGTTTGCCAATGGTTTGTTGGTGGTGGCGCACGGGCTGTTTCTGCTGGGCGTTGCGCGCTTTACCGAAGTGCGCCTGTCGCGCGCCTGGTACCTGATTGCGGTGGTCTGGTGTGCCTTGCTGTTACTGCCCGCCGATCCGTCGTGGTCCAAGGTCATGCTGCTGGTCAATTCGCTGCTGGTGGCGCTGCTGAGCCTGCGTGCCAGCTTCCTGTTGCGCCCGCATGGCCAGTCGTTGACCGTCGGGGCGGTGCAGTTGCGCTATGTGCTGTTGCTGCACGGGCTGTTCTACGTGGTCAAGGCCGCCACGGCTGTGGTGCCGGGCACCCTGATCGACCTCGCCTCGTTGCGCGGCCAGATCATCCAGATTTCCCTGGTCGAGGGCGTTATGGCCGTAATGCTCATCGCGCTGTCGATGACCGGCACCGAACGCCACCGCCGCGAGCGGCGCATTGCCCGGCTGGCCGCACGCGATCCATTGACCGCGCTGTATAACCGCCGCGCCTTCGAAGTGCGAGCCGCCCGTCTGCTTGAAGACGTCTGCACCGCCCGGCCGGGGGCCTTGCTGCTGATCGATATCGACAATTTCAAATTGATCAACGACCTGCACGGCCACACTGCCGGCGACCGTTTGCTGATCACCCTCAGCGAACTGATACGCGCCGAATTGCCCCGGGGCTCACTGGCTGCCCGCCTGGGCGGTGACGAATTCGTGATTCTGCTCAGCGATGCCTCATGCGAACAGGTCGGGGCCCTGGGCAGCATGCTGCGCGAGCAGTTTCACAAGGTCGCGGCCGAGACCTTTGTCACGCCCAAGCCTGTGACCCTGAGCATCGGCGCCAGCCTGTTCGACCAGGCGCCTGCCACTTTGGCAGGCTTGATCGAACAGGGCGATGCCGCGCTTTACGAGTCCAAGCGCGCCGGTCGCGACCGGTTACGGCTGGTGGATCTGCGCGTCCTCAATAAAGATGCAATGCAGGTTGGCTGAGGCGGCGCGAGGCCGTAAGGCAGTTTTGTTCACGCACTTGGCGCCCTGCTTTCAGGTCCTCCCAGCGTTCGGGTATCACAGAATTAAAGTCGGCATCGGGACAAGGGGCTGCAGATGACTAAACTGTTTTTAATAAAAATTTCTGATGATTATCCGGAACGCTATTGGTTTCGCTGCACGGTGTTGAGCGGTCAGGATCCTGGTGTTTTTAAACAAGGCATACCGCTGGAAGAGGAGGTGTCGATTGAATTCAGGGTCGGCTCGAAGCCTGATGCCGGGCGCCTGTTGAACTATGACTTTCTGTTCAGTGATGGGCCTAACTTCATAAGCCCCAGGTTTCATCGGCTGTTACTGGACCATGACGTGCAGGGCCTTCAGTTTTTTGACGCTGACGTCTATATGGGGGAAGCTGAATACCATGGTTACAAGGTGGTGAATTTTACCTCGAAGTCAAAGGCATTCGATGAAAGCAAGTCAAAGAGTGAGCCGCTCTTGAGCTATTTGCCCGAAGGGCCTGCGCTCTATACCGAAATTGTATTAAAGGAAAACGTTGATACGCGTGTCGATATGTTCAGGGCTGAGGAAGACTTTACAAGCATGCTGGCCGTGGCCCGGATAAAGGCGCTCTGTGACGCTCATCAGGTAGGCGGTTTGCAATTCGTAGAAGGGGTTTTCAAAGCTTGAGGCCGTGGGGAGGGCTCAGCATACCGGCTTGTTGGCAGGGTCAAGGTTGCAGGCCGATGCCCACTGAAACTTTACGCCAGACGAAAAAAAGGCCTTGATAATCAAGGCCTTTCTTCATTGTGCTGGTGCCCCGAGGGGGAATCTTAATACTTTTGACTAATAGTTTCAGATCGGTGCTATTCGTCGCAAAGTCTTGTTCTGCAAGGGTTTCGGACTTAAAGAGTGCGACAGTTCAAGGCGCCCGGTTGCAATGGCGTGATAGTCTTTACGCCATTTTTACGCCAATAGGGGTTTGGCTGTGGCGTCTTACAGGAAGCGGAGTGGTGGCTGGAGAGCTGAGGTCGCTAAGCTGGGGGTGAGGGATTCCCAAACCTTTCCTACAAAAGCGGCAGCAGTTGCTTGGGCTACGCATCGGGAAGCAGAGATCCTGGGCGGTAGCGGCAAGGCGAAAGTTAGTAATCAAATGACGCTATCAGATGCTTTGATGCGCTACAAGCGAGACGTATCCCCTACGAAAGCTGGGCAGCGCTGGGAAGAGTTGCGCCTAGACAAGATGGACAACGAGTTAAGTTTCGTCGGATTGCTGATCAATGACATATCAGCAGACCAGATCGCTGAGTGGCGTGACCTGCGCTTGAAGCAGGTTGCGAGCCCCTCGGTGCGGCGGGAGATGACATTGCTTTCTTCAGTGTTTGAAATTGCCAGGCGTGAGTGGAAGTGTTGCACCATTAACCCGGTACGGGAGGTGAAGCGTCCTTCTAATGGCCGGCCGCGTGATCGACGAATCACCGTTGCTGAAGAGAAGGACCTAATAGATCGCTTCGGGTACGTTGAAGGCGCTGCACCAATCACGCTGCAGCAAGAGCTGGCTTATGTCTTCTTGTTGGCTTTGGAGACTGGCATGCGTCAGGGGGAAATTCTGGGGCTGACGTTAAAGTCTGTTCGCCTGAAGGATCGGTACGTGCACCTGGCCAAGACAAAGAATGGCGACAGCCGTAACGTGCCGTTGACGAAGCGGGCAGGTGATCTGCTGGAAGTATTGTTGCGTGGCCGCACAGGGGAGGGTGCTGTGTTCAGGCTTGAGTCTGGATCTGCGGATGCAATGTTCAGGAGGGTGAGGGACGAGTTGAAGATTGTGGATCTGCACTTCCATGACACAAGGCATGAGGCAACTACGCGGCTTGCGCGCAAGGTGGATGTGCTTGATTTGGCCCGGATCACGGGTCACAAGGATCCGCGCTCTCTGATGGTCTATTACAACGCCACTGCCGCCGAGATGGCGGCAAGGCTTGATTGATAGCTCATGCGGCTTTGCGTGGGGTTCGCGGACTCGGCAGCTTTGCCCGGTTCTGCCGAGCCCACTTGATCACCTCGCCGGCAAACCAGCGCTTAACAGCTTTGGTGCCGGTGGCGCATGGTTGAAACGCGGCCGGGAAGCCTGGCTGCATGACAACGCGCCGTTCTACCGTGTACTGGGCGAGCTTCAGGTATTGGGCGATATCGTCGGTAGTCCATAGCTCGTCTTCGATAGACACCTTGGGAGCGCGCAGCTCGGTTACCAGGGCGCGCAAGGTGGCCAGTAGATCCTCGCTTTGTTCAATGTCGGTCATGCTGTCTCTCCGGCCTGGTGCTGCTGATTGATGGTTTTGGCTACTGCAGTGCGGACTGTCTTAATGCGACCGCGAGCAACTGCCACCGGCTCTGTCACACCCAGCAGGCGTACGCTCGCTGGATTCCTGCTGAGCCCGTGCTCTCTTTGAAAGCTCAGCAGGCGGTTGCGGGCGACCAGAGAATTCTTGTGAACGCGAATGAACTGTTCGCTATACGCCTGCTCCAGCTTGAGAGTCGATGCGCTCAGCAGCAGCTCGCCGCCGTCGTGATAGACGACCACATACTTCAGTTCGGCCTTGAAGTGGCTGATGTCCTTGATCAAGACGCGAACAACCTCGCGGCGATAGGTCGACTGGATGTAATCGGCGTGAAGCTCTTCGTGTGCTTTCATGCGGCCTCCTGGTGCGACACGCTCAGGCCCACTGCTACGGGGCGAACCCACACGGGCATACTGCTGAGCATGAAGGTCTCGCCGGCCTCGGCCAGCAGTAGCGTGGTGCCCATCACATGGGCAATCGCTTCTGCAGCTGCTGGTGGAACCGCGTTGCCGATGCGCTCGCGCCATGCCTGATCGCTCAGGCCGTCCAGAATCAGTTGCTCTTCCGGGTCGACCAGCGATTGCAGGGCGGCCAGCTCCAACGTCGTAAATGGTCGATGCCATGTGCTGTCGAGCGATTCGATCACGCAGGTGAGGCGGTCGGTGGGTGCTGGCATGCGCGGATCGGCGACCGACCATCGTCCGTTGTCCTGCCTGGCACTCGCCGATACGGCCCCGGCCTGGCCTTGCCAGTCGATCACCCCGTAATGTCCGCCGGTCATATAGGCATCGCCTTTGACGCGCTTCATGCCTGGGCGTGGATCCTGTACGGCGAAAGCGCTTTGTCCTGTGGTGCTGCCGGCGATTACTGTGCCACTTGCCCGATCCCAAGGCGTTACCAGGTACTTGCCGAACGTGCCTTGCGGTTGTCTCGGGTCGGCAACGCTGAATGTCCCTTGTCCTGGAGACTTGACGCCAATAACCGCCCCGCTGGTTTCGTCCCAGCGGCGAACACCGTACTGCTGGTACTGCAAGGCGCCGGCCCGGGCGCGAGGATCCGCCACCGAGAACGCACCGTTGGTGGGGCTGCTTCGGCCGGCAACGGTGCCCATTGAGTCTCCCCATTGGTTGACGCACAGATAGCCGGCATAGGCCTCCGGTACGATGACCAGGTCGCGCAGGTGACCGTCTTCAATTTCCAGATCATTCAGGCACCGCCAGTCCTTGCCGGCTTCGACAAGGGCGAGTCGCACCCAAGTCTTCCACTGCAGTGAAGGGATTCGGTGCATCGGTCCTGCAGCGTCGATATCGCCAGGCATTGGCATGCGGCCGAGGATGCTGCCGACAGACTTCAGGGTCTTCTGTTCGGGCTCATAAAGGAACGGCGGGACTTTCGCAATGTGGCGGGCCACGAGCAGGAAGCGCTTGCGGGATTGGGCCAGCCCACCGATCCGACCGCAATCGTGAGTGGTTTCGGCCACGGCATACCCATAGAACCCAAGCAACTGGTTGATCTGGTCGAGCAGATGCCGGCCACGACTTGCAAGACGGGGCACGTTCTCGAACACGATCAGCGAAACAGGATCGTCTTTCCATGCCTCGCACATCAGCCAGACGCAGCGCAGCGTCAGCTCGTTCAGCGCCTGGTACTTGGGCGTCAGACTCATCGTCTCGGACAGCAACCCTGAGGCGCCTTTGCAGGGGCTGCTGATGAACACCGCATCGGGCCGCTCGTTCTGCGCCGCGCGGCGGATGTCTTCAGGGGTCGCTTCTTGCCAACCTGCAGGTGGTTCGGCGCCGTGGAAGCGGGTGTACTGGTCGCGGGTGAATAGATCCAGCAATGTGCCGGGAACGCCAGTGAGTTGCTGGAAGTCGCGCAGGCCGGCTGCGTCGACATCGATGCCACCCAGGCACCGCCATTCGGCCTGGACATTCCCGACGATGGGCTTGGCGTTATTGAAGCCTTTCCCGCCGCCGCCCAGACCGCAGCAGAAGTGGAAGTGCCCGAAGACACGCTTGAAAGGAGGGGCCATGGCTGTCATGCGGCCTGCTCCCGTGCTGCTTGGGTGGCTGCTGCTGAGAGACGGCTATTCAGGGTCTCCAGTTTTGCGTGCAACGTGCCCGCCTTGCGTGCCATCGGTTCGGCACCCTTGATGGGTGCCCAGGTCCGCTGTGCAAGGTCAATGGTATTGGCCGCCTGAATCAGTAGGCCGATGTCGCCTGGTGTTAGGGCTACGGCCAGTCGCTTTGCCGTGCGCAACTGTTCAAGCTCGGTCTGAGCCAGTGCCAGCTGTTCATCCAATCGGCTTGTCTGCTGCCAAGCTGTGGCGATGGCATTCTTTTGGGACTTTATCAGTGGCTCAAGGTTGGCAGTTGTCTCGTTGCTTCCTGCCTCACGGCCACGTCGATGAGCCGTGGTGATTGCGCGGAAGAACGCGTAGGTCAGAGCGGCGAAGCCTAGGATCAGGCCGCCCAAAGCAATGATGTGTTCTGTTTGCATGTGCTGTGTCTCTCAGTAGTTGGTCGCCGCCATGGGCGGTGTCACGCGACTTGTGCGCCGATGCTGTCGAGGTAGTCCGCTAAGTCATGCAGATACACAACTGGCTGGCCCTTGCTGGAGCCGCCCAAGCGAGTGACTTTCAGGACGATCTGCTTTGCAGCAATTTTTCGGAGCAGGTAGCGGTCGCTGGATATGTGCGTGAAGTAGCGGCTGCGAACTGCGGTTAACGTTGGGCAAGGAGTCGCGAACTCCTTGCGCAACAGATCAAGCGTTTGGCTCACACTCGATCCTCCCCGGACCCCGCCGGGATGGGCAGAGCTTGCAGCTGCATGCGGATCAGCTCTGCGAGCTCCTCCTTGGATTTGCCAACGGCTATCGCCAGCAAGCGCCCGTGAGAGTCCGCAACGACCGCGCCGAAGGGCTTTTCAGGGCATTTGGTTGGTGTCACGTACGCGACTTGCCCTGGTTGCACGACCGCATCGACGCGGCGAAACACTTCTGCCAGTTCCGTAGCAGCCGCTGGAAGCGCGTCGAGCAGGGTCAGTGCTTCTGCACTGGCCCCGATGAGCGTGGCTCGGCTGATGATCGTCGGGTGGTTGAGGTACATAGGGATCAGCTTCAGTGCCCCTACGGCCTGGGTGATTGCGTTTTGTGCTGTGCTCATGCGGTGCCGTCCTTGCCCTGCGTGCTGATCGAAATACCCAGTTGCTTTGCCAGCCAAGCCACACCGCGTTCAGTGACCATCACGACGGAGTAGTGGGTATAGGTGTGGATCGCCTGGTTCCAGCGGCTGCGCGGGTCGGCAAATAGGTATCCCTGGCCGACGTGCTTGCTCGCCAGATCGCCGGTCTGGGTCAAGATGCCCAGTTCACGAAGCCGTTGGCGCAGAGCCCTGGAGCCGAGGCCCAGGACTGCTGCGGTTGAGTCGAGGTTCCTGTTCATGCGGACCTCAAGCGGCTTTGGATGCGATGGCAGCGTGCTGGGCAATGACCAGTTGATCGAGCTGGCCGTACAGGTCGGTCAGCTCGCCATCGTTGTTGATCACCAAGTCATGTGGGTGAACGGCCACACCCAGCTCGCTGATGTGAGCGTTCACGTCAGGGGCGTCGTTGCGCGTCATGTGGACGATCAGGCCACCGCGCTTGCGAATGAAGTCCGCTTCGTTCTCGAACCGAACATCGCTGATCACAAAGCCAGGTGCATAGGGCTCCAGCTCGGCCAGCGCATCCAGATTCTGCTCGGCGATGTCGACCCAAATACTCGCGCTGATCATGTCGCGCCCCCACTCGGTACCGAGCAGTTGCATCAGTTGGCGTGGTGAGCGGCCCACCCACGGGATCAGCTGCTCTTTGTCTTCGCCTTCAAGATCTTCGACGTTCAGACCGAACATCGCGGCGATGCCTTCCTTGAGCGGAGTGGCGAAGGCATAGGTCTGGAAACCATGTTCGCTGGCCAGGTGATCGGCAGAGGTGGTTTTGCCGGTGCGTGCGTGGCCTGTGAGGCCGATAAGGATCTGTTTCATGCTGCGTCACCCCCGAATGGAGAGGTGGGCACAGTCAACGCGGCGCGGCGCTTGGTGCTTACGATGACGATCAGGCCAGTAGTGCGCTGGATCGCTTCAATGGCGCGGGGGTTGGTTGCTGCCGGGTGCAGGTACACCTGGCAGCCTGTGGAACGTTTTGGAGTTTGCATTGCAAGTACCTTGGTGAGGGGTGCAATGCAAAATTAGCAAAAGCTAAATGTATCCACAATAGCATTTGCTAAATTATTTGATTTTTCTCTTTCAGTTTGTGCTGGGCACGTCCCAATGTACGCGTACCCCTCCGTCATCGAGAGGAGTCACATGGACACCCTCTGTCTCGATGATCGCCTCCATAATTTGATTCCAATCGTCTTGTAACTCGTCAGGCGCTTTATAGATAACCGCCTCTCGATTTTTCTGTGCTGAGGGGGAGTTGATTACCTTTTGTAAACGAGCACCCAGGTGATCGATTGAGGTAGGGGCAGGAGAGGATTGGGTTTTGGATTTAGCCATGATGCACTTCCTTGGTTTGCTGTATGTATATACAGTATTGTCAAGTCAGGGCTGTGGCAAGAGTTTTACGGGAAATGTGCACGATCTATCCGAAGATGTTTCTGCAGTAGACATAGGGAGCGGATACAAAAAGACCCGCATGTTTGGCGGGTCTTCGAGACAGTTTCACGGGGTTACAGCTTTCTGGCATTCCATACCAAAAGCACTCGTGCCTGGATGTGAACCTTTTCCAGGTCGGCGCCTTCTAGCGTTATGGATTCGTACGCTTTGTTGTCAGAGATCATCAGTAACGAGCCTTTGGTCATCCTTTGCAGGCGCTTGATGAACAGCTCACCGTCAAGGGTGAAGACATAAATTGCATCTGTCTTGATTTCGGTAATGCCTCGATCCACCAACAGGGAGTCACCATTTCGAAAGGTACCCTCCATGCTATCCCCGTCTCCGGTGATGATTGCTAAATTGTCGAGGTTGGAAAATGCGAGGCCTTGTGTCTTTAGCCAATCGAAATTCACAGTGATGTCGCGGATGACCTCCACATGATGCTCGGGGACATTCCCTGGACCCATGGAGGCGGCCACATTCAAGTGTGGAATGGTAATGAAGCCGAGTGTTTCCATCAGGCGCTTTTTGTCGAGGACTGGCTTCGCTGCGGGTCTTTCAGTTTCTGGTGAGACGTTTGCCGCAGGCGCCACAAGGCTGCCTGGGGAGAGTCCAATCTTTTGCTCAAGATTTGCTGCGGCTTTTTCTCCGAGAGCCCGGTGACCGTTCAGCAATTGAGATAGATAAGACGCGTCCAAGCCATGGCTGTTGGCGAAATCTTTTTGAGTCAGGTCGCCCATCGTTTGGCGCAGAGCCCTGATTCGAAGTTCTTTGATATCCATCTCCGAATCATCGCTTTCTGTTAGCAAACAGTAAATTACGGTTTGCTATTGCGATGATAATTAGCATTTGCTAATCTCGCTGCTCGATAGGAGGTGCATATGACCCTGTACGAATATTTGAAGAGCTTGGACAAGCCATCAGCGGATGGTTTCGCTTTGCGCTGCAAGACAACTGTTGGTCAGCTTCGTCAGGTGTCCTACGGCAACCGTCGGGCTGCTGCCGGTTTGGCTGTGGACATTGAGCGAGAGTCTCAAGGGAAGGTTACTTGTGAGGAGCTCCGTCCAGACATCGACTGGGCTTATTTGCGAGGCTCCAAGGTTGCATAAAGCTGTCATGCCGGAATTTCCCTTCCACAGGTAACCCGGCAAGACAGAGACAACGATTTAACGCTATCAGCTTCACCGGCCAGAACCCCTCACCACAAGCGTTTCTGACCGGCTCAAACGAAACGTCGTGCCCACAGCACGCAAACACAACGTTCGGTCGTGGCTGAAGGATAGGGTGTGCCCTGCCGATCAGCAACACCGTAAAAGGAGCATTTACGGTTATGAGTCGTACAGACCTATTGCCGGACCCGGGTCCAGTCCTTTCACTGCGTCATGCGCTTTACCGCGCTGGGCGTGACTACAAGGGCGGGGTAACTGCTCTTGCTTTTGCCATGGTTATTGACCCCGATGCGTTGCAGAAAAAACTCCACCTTGAAGAAGAGCGCCGTTGGCTGTCGGCCGATGAGCTTGAGGATGTCATTCGACTGACTGACAACCCTCGTCTGTTGGATGCCCTTATGCGGCCAGCGGGGGCTGTTTGGTATAAGCCAGAACCAGTTCCGGCCACCCAGGAAGCCTTGAAAGCTGTCGGCGAAATGCTTGCGCGAGCTGGGCACTTTGTCGCGACGATGCACCACGGCGCTGCCGACAACGTGTGGGAGGAGCATGAAGTTGAGACCTTGGAGAAGGCTGGGCACGATCTTATCCGCGAAGTGTTAGGCATCATGGCCGGCGCAGCTAAAGCATTGGAGGTCCGTGAAAATGGCTGACATCATCGACCAGGCTAACGACCATGCTGAGTATCTGCGGACAGTTGCGCTGCATCGACAGCCTGCTCTTTCTACGGCTGCAAGCGCTTTTTACTGCGACGACTGCGACGAACCTATCCCTGAGCGCCGTCGCGCTGCCTTGCCTGGCTGCGTAACTTGCATTGATTGCCAATCGCTGCGGGAGCGCCGTCGATGATCGATGCGTTTTCTCCCATCTCGTCGTTTGCCCGCTTCTACATCGAAAAACTCAACATGGCTCTGGTCCCTATCTCACCTGGTGAGAAGGGGCCGAAAGGTGCTGCCTGGAACAAGCCTGGCGGCTACTTCACCGATCCTGTTGCCGCCGAGGCTTACTGGAAGGAAAACCCAACATCCAACATGGGTGTCGTCCATGCGCCCAGCGGGGTCTGCTCGTTGGATGTCGATGACGTGCAGTGGACTCGCAAGGTTCTCTATGACCAATTCGGCATCGATCTTGATGCGCTGGCTCTGGTGTACCCGACAGTAGTGGGTAACCCGGCACGATTCCGCATCATGTTTCGTGCGCCCGAGGGTGTAGAGCTAAGCCAGCATGCGCTGGCCTGGCCGAATGAAAACGACCCGGATGGCTCGAAGCACAGAGACTTGATGCGTAAGGCACGAGAGGCTGCTACGTCGGGCGACAAGGCCCGTGAAAAGCTGTATCGGGCCGAGGCGGCGCAGTATCCGCGGCTGACCGTTTTCGAGCTACGGGCCGGCGCAACGCAAGACGTATTGCCCCCCTCGATCCACCCAGGCACAGGCAAGCCGTATGTATGGCGGACCCCGCCAGTTGATGGGCTGCCAGTGGTGCCAGATGCACTATTAGCTCTCTGGAATAACTGGGACATCGTCAAGCGAGACGGCGGTGCAGCGTGCCCGTGGGCGCCAAAACCCAAAGCTGCACCGGCCAAGCCCAAGCGTATTTCGCCGCCGGCCGGCAACCGGCCATCAGTGATCGATGAGTTCAATCGTTGCCATGACGTCACCGAGCTGCTGCGCGCCAATGGCTATATCCAAAAAGGCAGCAAGTGGCTTTACCCCGGATCAAGCACCGGCTTGCCGGGTATTACGGTGGATAAGGATGAGGGCCGTGTTTACTCGCACCACGCCGCCGATCCACTTGCAAACGGGCACAAGAACGATGCGTTCGAGGTGTTCTGTCTGCTTGAGCATGATGGCGACCAGGCGCGTGCAGTGAAAGAGGCGGCACGCATGTTGGGACTCTCGAACAGCTCGTCAATATCGAGTCCGAACCCGCCGCCGCTTGGTGATCTTCCCCCGACCCCATGTGGCAACGGCGAGCCTGGCCAAAGCGGCGAAGCGGCGCCACCTGCAACCGGGGGGCAGGGGGAGGCGTTTGGAAGTGCGCAGGTCGTTCGGCGCTTCGCATTGATCGAGGGCACCACTCAAGTGTGGGACGTCGACAAGGCCATGCGCATGAAGAAGACGGCGTTCGAGACGCTGATCGGCAAGGCTGCGTACAAGACGTGGATCGATGACCCTGATCGCAAGCTGATCGGCGACGACCAGGTGAAAGACATTGAGCGTGCCCGCAAGAATGCCGGCAAGAAAGGTGGTGCGCTGGGCATGTCTCCGACTGATCGGTATGTCTATATCGACGGTACGAAGGATGTCTGGGACAGAGAGAAAAAGCGCCGTATCCCTGAGGGCGCGTTGAAGATGGCCCTGGGCGACTTCTATCAGATGTGGCTGAACAGCCCGGATCGGCGAGTGGTAGACGTCGATCACATCGTCTTTGACCCGACTCTGACAAAGGATCCAGCGGTCTACATCAACACGTTTGAGGGCTTGCCGCTCGAACCCATCGACAACCCGGCGGCGTGCGAAAACATTCTCTGGTTGATCAAATCTCTTTGTAACCATGAGGATGAGCCGTGGCAATGGCTGTTGCGTTGGCTTGCCTATCCCCTGCAACACATTGGGTCGAAGATGGATACCGCAGTGCTGATGCACTCAACCATGGAAGGCTCCGGGAAGAGCCTGATGTTCGCCGACATCATGGGCCGACTATATGGACAGTACGCAGCCACGGTGGGGCAGGCCCAGTTGGAGGGTAACTTCAACGTCTGGCAAAGCCGTAAGTTGTGGGCAGTCTTTGAGGAGGTGGTTTCCCGCGACCAACGTTACAACCAGGTGGGCAAGATCAAGCACTTGGTCACCGGCAAGACTGTTCGGATGGAATCGAAGTTCGTGAACGGTTGGGAGGAGTCGAACTTCATGAACGCGGTGTTCTTGTCGAACGAGATTCTGCCATGGCCAATCAGTGACAGTGACCGGCGACAGTTGGTGGTGTGGCCGCTTGAGACACTTTCAGTCGAGCGGCAGAAAGCCATCGGGCGTGAGCTGGATGGCGATGGTGTGGCAGCGTTGTATGGCTGGCTGTTGAGGGTCGATCTGGGCGATTTTGACCAGCGCACCCGACCACCAAAGACGGCTGCTCGCCAGCGCTTGGTTGCGCTGAGTCGCAATGGTTGGCAAGCGTTCCTGCACCTTTGGCGTACTGGTGAGATCGGCCAGAACATGTGGGGAGCATGTTTATCCAGCGACCTTTACGCATTGTTCCTGGAGTGGTGCAGCAGAGGCAAAGAGGGCTCAGTCAGCCACACCCGGTTTGCCGAGTTCCTCAGTGCCGACGTGCCCAAGACTGACAGGGGGATTCCCTACACGGATCGTAACACCCGAAGGTTCGGCATCTTCTTTTTCCCTGACGATGACCAGGCTTCCCTGCCCCCATCATGGGGATCGGCCGATCTTGGGGCGTGCGTTACGGCCTGGCGAGCTGCTGCGCGGCTGGCAGGGTGGAATGTGGACAACTGGGACCATGTGAAAGCGGTGGCCGCATGACTTCGCATGAAAGTGTGTTGGGTGTGCAGGGTTGTGTAGGGTTGGTGTTTCATCGTCTGCACAGCAAAAGTGCCCTGTTTTCACGGCCTGCCGGGTGCTGTGTTGGGTGTGTAGGGTTGTCGTGCGCGCAGGCGCGTGCGCACGAATTTCATCCGGCAATAACAACAGAAAAAAATATCCATGCGAACTCTAAAAAAGCCTGCACACCCTACACACCCTGCACATTTATTATTAATTCATTGTTTTTGTTAGGTTTTAAGTGTGTTGGGTGTGTGTTGGGTTGGCCTTTAAGTGTGTTGGGTTCGAAATTGAAGGGGGTTGGGCATGAATGCTGAGATCGAGAGCCTGATGGTTCATTGGGGTGAGCAGCACGCCCGGCTCGGCCTGAGTTCTGGAGTAGGCAGCCAAATGGGAACCATCATGGAATGGAAGGGGCTGCCACCCAGTGGTACGCCTGGATCACGAATTCTCAAGGACGGTATGGGGCTTGATCGCATTGCTAGCGAAGTCGATGCAGCGGTGGCCGAGCTTGAGCGCAATTTTAACGGGGCGGCCATGCGTGGGCCTCGGCTCGCAAAACTTGCCAAGCTGCGGTACCTGGACCACGCGACGGTTCGGGAGCAGATGCGGGAGGTGGGAATTGCAGAGGGTGCTGACCGTACGTACCGCAACTGGGTCACAGCGTTGCATCAGCAGGTCATGACGATACTGATCCTGCGTGCCGGACCCGCACGGGCTATTGCCGGGAAGCTGAGTGTGCAGCTCAAGCAGGCCCCGAAGCCCTGACCGTTCGTCGGGGTACGTTGTCGTATTGTGGTCGTATCCTTGTTGGATTCTGGCCACATTCAGACCAACCGTTAAACGCCCCTTTTCGGTTTTTCCGAACGCAGGTACAAAGTCGCCACTATCTGAGATTTCCGCCTAACGGCGTTCCAAGGCACGTGCTGTGCATCCAGCTTGGGTCGTTCACCCAGCACTCCAAACCCTGCCATTCGGCGGGGTTTCTTTTTTTCAATTCGAGGTTGTTATGACGGACGAGCAACAGGCCTTGGCTGAGATGCCGATTTGGTTGGTGATCATCTTGGCCCTGGTCGGCGGGGTGTCGGGTGAGATGTGGCGGGCCGATAAGGATGGCGCCCGAGGCTGGTCGTTGATACGCCGACTTGCATTGCGCTCCGGCGCCTGCGTGGTCTGCGGTCTGTCGACGATGATGTTGCTGTATGCCGCCGGGGTGTCGATCTGGACGGCCGGTGGATTTGGTTGCCTGACCGCGATGGCCGGCGCCGACGTGGCAATCGGGCTTTATGAACGCTGGGCCGCAAAACGCCTGGGCGTCTCGGCGCCGCTGCCCCCCGGCGAGCCGGGGCAGTAGGGGGTGGGGGCGGGTGACCTCAGGGCCAAAACCGGTTTTTTGGGTCCTCCCTCGGGGCCGGCCCCTGCACGGGTACGGGAACTCTCGGGTTTCGTGCAGCTGAGTTTTTGACAGGGATGTCCGTCTTTTCAAAGGGTTATGTATGGGCAGGGTAGTCAGCAAGGCTGAACTGGGCGAGCTGGTCGGCCGTGATGAACGGACCCTGACCCGCTGGCAGAGCGACGGAATGCCGGTCCTTGAGTTCGGCCAGGGTCGTGGCAACGAAAACCGCTACGACACCGAGACCGTGATCCAGTGGCTCATGCAGCAGGCCGCGCTCAACGGCAAGAAGGAAACGACCCGTGATCGCCTCGACCGGATCCGGGGCGACCGCGAAGAAGTGGCGTTGGCCAAGGATCTGGAGCAGGTGGTGGTGGCGGCCGACATGATCCAGCGCTTCGAAGCGGTGATCACCTCGGCCAAGGTTGAATTGCTCAACACATTCCCGGATGCCCTGGCAGCGGATCTGTCTGCTCGCTACGGCATCGACGTGGATATCCACCTGATCAGCGACCCCATTGAAACGATACTGAGGAGGCTCTCCAACTATGATGAGGACGATGCCGAGTCAGTCGATGATCTTGACGAACAGGACGATCCGGAAAGCGCTGAAGAAGGCGGCGATTAAGGGCATCAAGCAGGCATGCCGCCGGTGGGCACCGCCGCCACGCATGAGCATCATTGACTGGGCCGACAAGTTTCGTTGGCTGGCCCCGGAAGAATCGGCCCGCCCAGGCAAGTACAGGTTCGATATCACACCGCACCTGATCTGGCCGGGTGGCCCGCTGGAGGCACTGGACGATCCCAACGTTTCCGAGATCGTCGGGCGTAAGTCTGCCCAGGTGGCGTGGACGTCCGGCGTACTGGGCAACGCCCTGGGCAAGTGGATCGACCTCGACCCTTCGCCCATCCTGGTGCTGTTCCCCAAAGCCGATGCGGCCAAGCAGTACGTGGCCGAAAAGCTGGAGCCGATGATTCTGGCCACGCCCCGGTTGCGCAAGAAGGTCGATCTGCGCAGCCGCAAGCTGCAGCAACGGCAGGACTTCAAGCGCTTTCCGGGCGGCTTCCTGAAGATGGTCGGCTCCAACAGCCCGGCCAGTGTGAAGTCGACGCCGGTGCCGCGTGTCGCGGTCGAAGAACCTGACGACTGCAACCTCAACCTGCGGGGGCAGGGGGACAGTATCAAGCTGGCCAAGGAGCGCCTGAAAACCTTCCGGCGTTCGAAGATCATCATCGGCGGCACCCCCACGATCAAGGGACTGTCGGCCATTGATGCCGAGCTTGAACTGTCGGATAAGCGCGTCGGCATGGTGCCTTGTCATGAGTGCGGCGAGTCGCATGCACTGAGCTTCGACAACCTGCATTGCGATGAGGACCCGACCTATCTGCATGAGGTGTACGGCAAGCGGCGCCCTGAGAGCGCCTTTTACGTGTGCCCACATTGCTCGGTGGTCTGGGACGACAACCAGAAAAACGCCAACCTCAAGCGTGGGCGTTGGGTGGCCACGGCCGAGTTTCGTGGGATTGCGGGCTACATCCTCAACGAACTGTATGCCACTTTCTACGGCTCGCGATTTGAGGTGCTGATAGAGAAAAAGCTACAGGCCGAACATGCCGCCTCGCAGGGCAACATCGGCCCGATGATCGCCTTCACCAACAGCTCGATGGGCGAAAGCTACGAGTACAAGAGCAACGCGCCCAAGACCGATGAACTGGAAAAACGCGCCGAGCCTTATGCCGAAATGGTCGCGCCGAAGGGCGTGCTGCTGGTGACGGTCGGTGTGGACGTACAGGGTGACCGACTGGCCCTGGTCATCGTTGGCTGGGGCCGGGGCGAAGAGTCCTGGCGGTTGTACTGGGGCGAGTTGCCTGGCAATCCGATTGATCAGCACGATCCGGTCTGGCAGGAGCTGGACCGGATCATTGCCCGGCCCATCCCCACCGAGGGGGGGGCCCACCTTGCGGTGTCGGCGGTCAGCATCGACAGCTCCGATGGCAACACCAACGATGCCGTGTATGCCTACGTTCGCGAGCGTCAGCGCTTCAACATCATGGCGATCAAAGGCGCCTCGATTGACAGCCGCGACAAGGAGATTTTCACCAAGCCGGCGCAATCGAGCGACACCAGCCAGGACAACACCAAGGCTGCCAAGTATGGGCTGCGGGTGTTCATCGTCGGTACACACAAGGCCAAGACCCTGATCGATGGACGCATGCGCCTCAAGGGTAGCGGCCCCGGCCGGATGCACTGGTACAGCGAGATCCGCGCTGATTATTACGAGCAGTTGACCAACGAGGTGTTGGCACCGCATGCGCGTAACCCCAGCAAGATGGTCTGGCAGAAGAAGGCCGGGCGGCGCAACGAAGCACTGGACTGCGAGGTGTACGCCCTGCATGCGGCCCGTAGCCTGAAGACCCACCTGCTGCGTGATCAGGAGTGGGACCAGTTGGAGCAGCAGCTGCTGCAGCCAACCCTTTTCAACACCGACCAGCCGGTCGCACCGGTTCCTCGCCGTGCAACTGCACGCGGCCGGGGTACGCGCAGCCGCGTCGGCTAACTGAGGTTTCAACATGACAGATGCACAGCGACGGCTTGACGAAGTCCGGGCGGCGATCTCGGCCGTCCTGAAAAACGGCCAGCGCTTGCGCCGGGCTGACCGGGAAGTCCAGATGGCCGAGCTGAACAGCTTGCGCTTGATGGAAGCACAGTACGCCAAGGAAGTGGCCGCCGAACAAGCGGCCGCTCGTGGCCGTGGTCGCAACCGTATCTCGTATATGGGGATTTGATCATGTGGCCATTCCGTAAGAGCCCTGCCGAGCAACTCATGCAGGAAGCGATCAAAGTGGCCAAGGCCACGGTCGGTGGCCAGCAGGTGGTGGCGCAGGGCGGTGGTGGCGGTGTGGAAACTCGCTGGCGGGGTGCTTCGCGTGTGCTGCGTTCCATGGCCAGCTGGATCCCCGGCCTGGGCAGTCCTCGACGCGATTACAACAAGAGCGAGCGCCGCATGCTGGTGGCCCGCTCGCGGGACGCGATGCGCAACCACTTGATCGCCCGTGCCGCCATCACCCGTCTGCGCACCAATGTCGTCGGCACGGGGCTCGCTTGTCGCGCCCAGGTGGATTACGAGGCGCTGGGCCTGACCGAAGAACATGCTGCCGACCTTAACAGCCAGTTGGATCGGCTGTGGTCGATCTACGCCGATGACCCTCGGGAGTGCGATGCGGAAGCGTCACTCAACCATTACCAGCTCCAGGCCCTGGTGCTGGTGTCGTCCATGGTGGCCGGCGATGTGTTTGCGGCCAGCCCCGACCAGGAGCGCTCAGGCTGCGTTTTCAGCACGCGCTTGCAACTGATCGAATCGGAGCGGGTGTCCAACCCCAATAACGGCCTTGACCGCGTGGACATGGTCGAAGGGGTTGAGTTCGATCAACTGGGCGCGCCGGTTGCTTACCACGTTTGCACCGGGTACCCCGGTGAGCACCTGGCCAGCCAGCCGTTGCAGTGGCAACGCCTGTCGGTGTTCGGCGCCGAAACGGGACGGCGCCGGGTGTTGCACATCATGTCCGACAAAGAGCGTCCTGGTCAGCGCCGGGGTGTGCCGTACCTTGCACCGGTGCTGGAACCCCTGCAAAAGCTTGAGCGTTACAGCAGCGCTGAACTGATGGCCGCTGTGATCTCGGCCATGTTCACGGTGTTCATCAAGAAGACGTCTGACTTCCCTGCAGGCAACCTACCGATGACCGCACTGGCCAACGAAGGCGAGTCGGGGGATACCAGTGCCGACGGTGAGTTGGCCCTGGGCGAGGGCGCAATCGTGGATCTGGGCACCGGTGAAGAACCGGTGATCGCCAACCCAGCCCGGCCCAATGCCCAGTTCGACCCGTTCTTCACGGCGGTGGTGAAAGAGATCGGTGCGGCGCTGGAACTGCCGCTGGATGAACTGATGCTGCACTACAGCAGCAGCTACAGCGCCGCCCGCGCCGCCATGCTCCAGGCCTGGCGTTTCTACAGCCTGCGGCGCTGGTGGCTGGCCTGCGATTTTTGCCAGCCGAGCCGCGAGCTGATCATTGACGAAGCGGTGGCCCGTGGGCTGATCGATCTGCCCGGCTATGCCGAACCGGCCAAGCGTAAGGCTTATTGCAAAAGCATCTGGATTGGTCCCGCCCGTGGGGCCATTGATGAACTGAAAGAAGCCAATGCCGCCGGCAAGCGTATCGAGATCGGGGTCAGCAACGAAGACCTCGAAACGGCCGCCATGACGGGCGAACCCTGGCAGCAAGTGTTCCGTCAGCGTGTGCGCGAGGTCACCCAGCGCCGCGCTGCCGGTATGCATGCTTTGCCCAAGGGTGGGCTGGAAGGCCCGCCCGAGCCCACCCCTCAAGAGGAATAATCATGCCAAGAGCCTTGGAGCTGGCTGCGGCGCAGCCTTGGCTGATGCTGCCTGATGCCCTGGATAACTTGCTATCTATCGCGGATCGCATGGGCGATCCCATGGCGCTGGAAACCCGCAAGAGCGAACGTCTGGAGGAAACCCGCCGGGTCACCCTGCGCAATGGCGTGGCTGTCGTACCTGTCATTGGGCCGGTGTTTCGCTATGCCAATCTGTTCACCGAGATCAGCGGCGCAACCAGCACTCAGGTGCTGGCCACCGATATCCAGCGGGCGCTGGACGACCCGAAGGTCAGGGCCATTGTCCTCAACATTGACAGCCCAGGCGGTGTGGCCTCGGGTATCAACGAGCTGGCCGACCTGATCCATGCCGGTCGGGATCGCAAGAAAATCGTGGCCTACATCGGCGGCATTGGAGCCAGCGCCGCTTACTGGATCGCCTCGGCGGCCACCGAGATCGTCATCGACGAGACAGCCCTGGCGGGCAGCATCGGCGTGGTGGTCGAGACCGTCGTCGAGAACGAGGCGGCCAGCGGTCGCAAGCGCTATCAGATCGTCAGCCGCAACGCACCCAACAAGCGACCCGACATGGCGACAGAGGAAGGCCGCGCCAAGGTTGGGGAAACCATCGACGCCATGGCCGACGTGTTCGTCGCCAAGGTGGCACGCAACCTGGGCGTGACGGCCGAGCAAGTCCCTGAGATGGGCGACTTCGGCGGTCTGCGCGTCGGTGCTGCTGCCGTTGAGGCGGGACTGGCCCACCGACTGGGCTCGCTTGAATCCCTTCTTACTGAACTGGCCAAGCCGGCCATCACACTCCCAAGGAAAACCACCATGAGCACCGTAACCACCACGGCAGAGCTGCGTGCGGCACTGGCTGCCGGCACCGATCCGAACGCTATCGAGATCGCCCAGGCCCAGCAGCCCGACCTCGCGACGATCCGCAGCGAAGCGGCCACGGCAGAGCGCGAACGGGTCAAGGGCATCAACGCCCTGGCCAGCAAGGGTTTCGAGAAAGAAATCAGCGCCGCCATTGATGACGGCTCTTCGGTTGAGGCTACAGCCCTGCAACTGTTCAAGGCCGCCCAGGATCGTGGCATTTCCCTGAGCGCTATCAAGAGCGATGCACAGGGCGTGACCGGAGCGACTCCTACCGGTACCGAAACCCAGGCTGAGCGTAAAACGGCCGTCAACGCCATCGTGGCCGGCGCCGCGCGCCGCTAACAGGAGGCTCCATGAGCAACCCCGTACGCAAGACCTACCAGCCGGCTGAACTGTCGGCCGGTGATTTTCCCGTGGTCATCGACACCGCTGTCATTGCCACCGGCCAAGTGCTGGTGCGCGGTGCCGTCCTGGGGCAGATCACCGACTCGAAAGAGTTCGTGCTGTGCACCGCAGCGGCTGAAAACGGCTCGCAGGATCCTAAAGCGATTCTCGACCGTGACGTCGACACCACTGACGGCGCGACCTCGGCGCCTATCCGCCTGACCGGGCAGGTACTGGGCAACCGACTCATCCTGGGCGAAGGGATCACCCTGGCCGAGGCCAAGGCCGCTTTGCGACCACTTAGCATTTTCATTCGTTAAACGGAGCGTCCGATGGACATCTTTGAAACCCTCACCATGCTGGAAGCCGTCGAGCAAATGCCGACGCCACGTCGCTTTCTCATGGACACTTTTTTCAATGGCCGACTGCCGGAAACCTTTGGCACCAAGACGGTGACCATCGACATCGTCAAAGGCCAGCGCAAGATGGCGCCGTTCGTCCACCCGTCCCTGCCGGGCAGCATCTCGCAGCGTTCTGGCTACAGCACCAACGCTTATGAGCCGCCCTACATCCAGCCCAAGCGTCAGACCAACGCCGAGCTGCTGCTCAAGCGCGCTGCGGGCGATGCACCCTTTTCCTCGCGTACCCCGCTGGAACGCGCAGGCGAGCAACTGGGCAAAGACCTGCGTGACCTCGATGAAGAAATTACCCGTCGTGAAGAATGGATGTGCGGTAAGGCGCTGACTACTGGCCAGGTGCGTGTGATCGGTGAAGGCGTCGATGACACCATCGACTTCCTGATGGAAGACAGTCACAAGATCCAGCTCCCTGCCGCCGAGCGCTGGAACGCGAACGGTTCCGACCCTATCGCGCACATCCGCAAATGGCGGCGCATGGTTGCCAAGGACTCTGGCCGGACGGCCAACGTCGGCGTGCTGGGAGGTGATGCGCTGGATGCCTTCTTGAATAACGACTCGGTGCTCAAGAAGCTGAACAACCGCCGTGTGGACATGGGCATGATCAAGCCCGAGGAACTGCCCGACGGTGTGACCTATCTGGGTTACCTCAACGATCCGGGTGTCGATCTGTACGGCTATGACGAGTGGCAACTGGACGAGGAGGGCAATGAACAGCCGGTTGTCCCGGCCGGTGGCCTGATCCTCGGCGCGACCAACACCCGCAACGCCATGCTTTATGCCGCGATCCAGGATCTGGAAGCCATCGAAAGCGGCTTGGTCGAAGCGGCACGCTTCCCCAAGAGCTGGGTCACCCAAGAGCCTAGTGCTCGCTGGCTGAAGCTGCAGAGCGCTGTGTTGGCCGGCCTGCTGGAACCTGATGCCTTCGTTTTCGCCAAGGTCCTTTGACCTGAAGGAGCCCACATGGCCTTTCGTGACCAAGTGGCAGCGATGGATCAGCAGTTGCTCGATGCCTTGGGCGATGACGCGCTGATCGAGGGCAGGCCAGTGCCAGGGTTTCTGACCGTAACGTGGTTGCAGCCCAAGCTCGGCCAGTTGCGCACGGGTCTGCGCGAGCCCACCTATTCGGTGCGCATCACGGATGTCGTGGGTATCGCAGAGGGACAGAACCTGATTTGCCAGCTTGCGCCGGAAGACGGTGGCGGGCGGTATGTCATCACCCGGTGTGAGCCAGATGGCACCGGTTGGATCAACCTGGTACTGAGGGAAGTGCGATGAGCGTAGGCAGCTTTTACAAGACCTCGGCTGACGGTGGCCTGATCACCCTGCAAACCAGCAAGGCGGATCTGGCAGCCTTCACGACCTTCGCCGCTCAGGTGCCCAAGGCCGCAGCAGCGGCCCAGCGCCGTGCGATCAACAAGACCCTGCGCTGGTTGCAGACACACATCAGCCGCGCGGTCGGCCAGCAGGAACGCATCGCCATTGCGGCGGTGCGGCGTCGTATGCGGGTGTTCCCGCTCACCGGCAGCGGCCAAGGGCAGGGCAAGTTGTGGATGGGGATCAAGCCCATCGAAGCCAGCCGCACTGGCCGGCCCCGGCAGTCGCGCTCGGGTGTGAGTGTTGGCAAGCGCCGGTATGAAGGCGCCTTCTTCAAGAAGGTGTATGGCGGTAAGCCTGACATCTGGATCCGCACGGCCAGCAAGCACTTCCGGGCGAGCGATTACCCGGACAGCGAAGTGTCCGGCGGTGATGGACCCAGCTCGGGCTGGGTAGGCGAGAACGGCAGCCGCTTCCCTCTGGCCAAGGCCAAGGTTTCGCTGGAAGAGGTTCGTCCTCACTTCGACGCCTGGACCCGCAAGGCCGAGGCGCGCTTGCAGGAAGTGCTGGCCCAAGAAATGAACTACGAACTGCAGAAGTATTTGCGAGGTGGCCGTGGCTGACCAACCCTTTCAGCTCGACGAGCTGTACGCAGCTATAGAGCTACATATCAACAACCACCTGCCGGGTCTGGCCTATGTTGGCACCATGCCCGACATGCTCAAGCACATTGACTTGCCGGCAGTCGTGATCGAGGTTGCTGAGTTTGAGCCAGGTACTGACCTTGGTACCGGCGAGACTTCGCTGGTGTTGCGGCTGGAGGCGCGGGTCATCATCGGTGCTGAAACAGAAGACTGCCAGAAGCTGGCGGCCTGGAGCGCGGCCCAGTTGGCGATCCTGTTGCGCATACAGCACTGGGGTCTCGAAGTAGGAGCCGCCCAGTTTGAGCGCGCTGGCCAGGACTGGTCTCGACCGGAGCTGGACAGCTATGTGGTGTGGGTCGTCGAGTGGACGCAGGGGGTTTACCTGGGTGAGGAGGAATGGCCTTGGCCAGTTCAGCCACCAGGTTCGCTGGTCTGGGGTATTCACCCTGATGTCGGGCCAGGCCATGAACCTGACTATGTGCCGGCCGATCAGTTAGGTGACCTGCCATGAGCTTCGCAGCAGCGGAGCACGACCGGATGATTGCCGGCATGGCGATTGAGTGCCGGGTTGTCGCTGTGGATCTGGCGAACGCCCGGGTGCGCGTGTCCGATGGCGGGAGCTGGACCAGCGCCTGGGTACGCTGGCATGCACAGGCCGCTGGCAAGTCGCGGCACTGGCGGGCACCCAGCGTGGGCGAGCAAGGCATGTTGAACAGCCCGAGCGGTGACCCCGCTCAGGGTACGTTCAACCCGGGCTTGTACGGCGCTGCCGGTGCACAGGCTGACAACCGCGATCACGTCGAAGTCTGGCGGTTCGAGGATGGCGGTTCTTTGGTCTATGACTGGCAGGCCAAGAGCTACACCATCGATCTGCCCACGGGCACCGTGAACATCAAGGTGGGCAGCACCGAGGCGGTGTTGACCGACGATGCGATAACGGCCAAGTCGGGCACCGCAACGATTGAGGCCGGCAATATCACCCTCAAGGGGGCGGTGCAGATCGAGGGCGCGTTACGCGTAACGGGCGACATTCTCGGCATGGGCTCGATCATCGACACCAAGGGCAACACGCCGAATCACAAGCACTGATTTGAACATCCATCCAAGCCCGCCCCGTGCGGGCTTTCTCGTTTCTGGAGGGCCCTATGGCCACTGTGAAAAAAACCACTGTCGACGATGGTGAGCAATCCGCCGCCGGCGAAGTCAGCCCGGCCGCCCCGGCGACCGTGATCTACACCGACACGCTCTACACCTCGCGCTCGCTGTTCCTGCAGAACAACCGTGAACTGAAAGTGCTGCGCGGCCGCGTCGAGGTGCCGGCCGATGACGCCGAGGCGCTGGCCTACCTCGCCGGCCACCCTGAACTCAAGTTGCTGGCTGAATAGCCGTGATTGGCCTGGACCGCCGCAATGGCCAGGCGCGGCACGGTGTGGAGCATTTGCGCCAGTCGGTTGAAGACATCCTGACAACCCGCCTCGGGTCGCGGCGGATGCGGCCGCTTTACGGTAGCCGGCTGCGTGATTACGTCGACCTGCCGGTCAATGAGGGCTGGAAAAGCGCGGTACAGGCCGAAGTCGCCCGCGCTTTGGGCCGTTGGGAGCCGCGCTTGAAACTGGAACGGGTGCGGGTGACAGCCGTCCTTGATGGCCAGATCACTCTGCAGTTGACCGGCCAGTACCTGGGCAGCAGTGCAGTCCTGGAGGTAAGTGCATGATCGATCTTTCCCTGTTACCCCCGCCCGATGTCATCGAAACCCTGGAGTTCGAAACGCTGTATCAGGAGGCGCTGAGCAATTTTCGCGGGCAGATGGGCGATCAGTGGACGGCGCTGCTGGAGTCTGACCCCGTGGTCAAGTTGCTGGAAGTCGCGGCCTATCAGCAAATGCTGGGCCGGGCCCGGGTCAACGCGGCGGCCAAGGCCAGTTTGCTGGCTTATGCCAAAGGCGCGGATCTTGACAATCGGGCGGCCGACTACGGCGTAAAGCGCCTGGTGCTGGTCGCGGCCAAGCCTAACGCCGTGCCGCCGGTCGCCGCCGTGATGGAAGGTGACGAGGCGTTGCGTTATCGGACGCGGCTGTCACTGGAAGCGCTGTCGGTTGCCGGCAGTCGCGGCGCCTACGAATACCACGCCCTGGGCGCGTCGGCCGAGATAGCCGGCGTGTCGGTCGATTCGCCCACCTTTGTCGGGGTGGAAGTCAACGCGGCACTCAGAGCGCAGTTGCCTGCAGGGGCCATTGTCCTGGTCTGCGATTACGACGCCGGGCTGGCCAACCCGCTGCCTGGTGACGTATCGCTGGCCGTGCTGCCTCGGGTTGACAGCGTCATGCCCGGCGCCCAGTTGGTCGGCGCCGTGCAAACCGCGCTGTCAGCGGAAACGGTGCGCCCGCTCACGGATCGGCCGCGTTCCCTGCTCGGCCAGGCGCTTGATTTTAAGGTGGTGGCCAACCTGCAGGTGGAGGCAGGGCCCAGCCCGAGCGTGGTCAGGGCGCAAGCCCGGGCCAACCTCGACAAGACCATTGCCGAGGCCCGGCGTCTGGAAGGGGAGCTGTCGCTGTCAGCGATCTATGCCGCGCTGCATGTGTCGGGTATCAGCAAAGTCGAGCTGCTGCAGCCGCTGGACGGGGTGACGTGTAACAAGCGGCAGTATCCCAACTGCACAGCCATTCAGTTGAACGCGCAGGTGGCGCCATGAGCCTGCTGCCGGACAACTCGACACCGCTGGAACGGGCCCTGGAAGTCGCCTGCGACCAAAGCATTGACCCCGAGGTCATTCGGGGGATTGCCGATTCGGCGCGCTGCCCGCCGAACTTTCTGCCGTGGCTCGGCTGGGCCATGCGCGTGGAGGGCTGGGAAGCGGCGAACGACGACGCCCAGCGCCGGGCGCTGATCCGCGAAGCGATCCCGGTCCACAAGACCAAGGGCACGCTTGGCGCGATCCGGCGGGTATTGAATGCGGTGCGGGTCAATGCCGACGTCAAGGAGTGGCACCAGATCCCGAACGCGGCACCGTATACGTTCCATATCACGGCCTGGGCCAACGAGAACCGCGACGGTGAAGGCTCGATCATTTCGCCGCAACTGGGCGAGCGCCTGCGCGCCCTGATCGATGCGACGAAGAACGAGCGCAGTCATTACTCGTTCGCACTGGGCGCGCGTTTTGACGGCGGCCTGCAGTTGGCCAATGCCACCCAGTCACGGGCGCTGATGCGGCAGACGGTTGAAGCGCAGTTGCCACCGGCCGACACGTTCGCCCAAGGCCTGCAGGTCGCCAACACCACTCAATCGCTGGGCGTGGTTCGACAGGTTGTCGAGCTGCAGAGCGAACCGATCAACGCCGAGGCCGGGCTGCAAGTGGCCTGTGCAACCCGGTCCCTGACAGTCGTGCGTGGCACGATGGAGGCCGTTCTATGAGTACCCCGTTACAACCTGTGATCACCAAAACCGGCTTGGCGGCGATCTTTACCGCCGACAACACCGGCGTCTCGGCCCGGATCGGCAGCATCGTGCTGGGCACGTCGAGCTATACGCCCAGTGCCGATCAGAAAAGCCTGGTCACGCAAGTGGCTGAATACCCCATCGCTGACGGTGAGCGGCTGAGCAGCACGATGCTGCATATCACTGCGCTGGCCGATGGGCCGCACGCGTTCTGGGTTCGGGAAATTGGTTTCAAGTTGACCGACGGCACGCTGCTCGCTGTCTGGTCGCACCCGACCGAGGCCCTGACGTACAAGGCGGCGAACGCAAGCATCCTGCTGGCTTACGACCTGTCGTTGTCCGCGTTGCCGGCGGACAGCGTGACCATTGTCAGCAGTGGGGCCGGCTTGAGCTTGAGCCTTGCCGGGCCGCTGGCGGCGCAGGCCACCGCCATGCTGGCCGAGCAACTGCGCGGATTGCGACAGCAGGAACTGCTGAACAGCCATGCCCGGCAGCACTTCGCTGCCAATGGCCAGCTTGAGTCTTTGACAGAGCGCATGCGCCTGGCCGAAGGGCGACAAGACACGGACAAGGCCGATCTGGCCGAGCAGGGCGCGGCGCTGGCGACCGCACTGTTTCACGAGTTACTGCGCGGTGTACGGCAGCAGGACACGCTGGGCGAGCATGCCCGGTTGCATCAAGTCGAAGGCCAGCAAATTGCAAGTCTCACCGACCGGATGAAGGCGGGCGAGTTGCGGCAGGACGCCGACCGCGACGGCCTGTTGGCCGCCATCGCTGTAAATGCTGCAGGGCTTATCGCCCTGCAAACCCTTTTCGTAAAAACACTCTGAGGTTTATCACATGAGTCTGGAATCTGGCATCGCCGAACTGACATCGGCCGCTAACAGCTTGATCGCTTACTTCAACTCTCGAAAGGCCAGTATCGACGCCGCCGTGACCGAAGCGCTGTTGGCGATCCCGAACAACAAGAAAGTCTATTACGTCGACAATGTCGCAGGCTCTGACGCCAACAATGGCAAGTTGGCCACCCCGTTCAAAACCATCGACAAGGCTGTGGCCAGCACCCCCTATGGTGGGTCGTGTCAGGCTGTATTGCTGTCGGATTACATCTTCGACACTGACACCTCGCTGGACGGTATTTCGCTGTTTATCACGTCCTCTGTGCCGGGTACGAAACGAAAGCTGATGGTGCGTAACTATTTCAACAGCACCAGTAACACCAACTGGATGGCGGCGCTGTTGATGCTGGCCGGCTCTGCCGTGACCTTCAAGGATGTGAGTCTCAACTTCCCGACTGTCACCGGCTTGACCAACCCACCTTTGGGCGGGCCCAACACCTTTTTCCGGGGGAGTGTCAGCGGGCAATCGCCGCTGGTGCAGGTCAAGCTGCTGGATTGCGAAATCGTTGATGCGTCCGGTGCCACGGCGTTGCTGGCCTATTCACCGACCTCGGCGTTGCTGCTGGAGGTCTACAACACCACGTTCCCTTCGGGCTTCGCCGGGCGTTATGTCTTCGGGCTTGCCGCCGGTGCGCAATCGAATGCGCAAAGCAACGTGCTGACCAACCTGACCACTTTCTAACCCTCACTATCAAGGCCGGTTTATGCAAATCAAAGACATCAGTATCACGTTTCAGGGCCGCTCCTATGTGGGCTTCGACTTTCAGGGCCTGCCCCTGGAAGTAGCTGTGGCGGTCGGTCAGCAGCAGGTCGACAAGGCCGCCGATGCAGCGCGTATTTTGGTGCTGGGCGAGTGTTCCCGCGCCGTTGAATACGATATTGCGGCGTCCGAAGCGCAGGCGTTCGCAGCGGCGGGCTATGAGGGCGATGCCCCGGGCTCTGTTGAGGCGTTGGTGGTCGCGTCCGGGGTAACAGCCCAAGAAGCGGCAGACAGCATTCTGACCGCTGCCACGGCCTTCCGTGATGCGATCAATGGTGTTCGTGCCATTCGCCTCAAAGCCAAGCGCGACATTGCTCTGGCGATCAATCACGACGGTGTCGAATTCATTACCGATACCGCCGCCGCCCAAATCACGGCCCGTATCGCAGGCGTCGGCAACGCCGCTCAAGACCTGTAAGCCTGTCGGCAACACATAAGCGCCCCGATTCCGGGGCGTTGTCGTTTCTACAGGGTCGCCATGGGGCGGCCCTTGTGCTTTCTGGAGTTCATCCATGAGTTTCTATCACGGCATTACCACGGCGCTCGTCGACACCGGGGCTCGTACCATCGCGTTGCCGTCGTCTTCTATCATTGGCCTGGTGGACACGTTCACCCCGGGTCCGGGCGCGACCAGCACGCCGACAGCAACGGCAAATGAGCTTGTGCTGATCACGAACGAGCGCGAAGCCATTGCAGCATTCGGCGCTGAATCAGCTATGGCCAAGGCCTGCAAGGCGATCTACACCCGCGCCAAGGCCGTGATCGTCGCGTGTGGCGTGGCCAAGGTGGCCGACCCGGCGCAGCAGACCTCGGCCATCATCGGCGGCGTACTGGCCAACGGCAAGCGTACCGGCTTGCAAGCCCTGCTCGATGGCAAAAGCCGCTTTAACGCGCAGCCCCGTCTGTTGATCGCGCCCAAGCACAGCGCCACTCAGGCGGTCGCTACGACGATGGATTCCCTGGCTGCCAAGCTGCGCGGTATCGGCATCATCGACGGCCCTGGCACCACTGATGAAGCGGCTATTGCCTATGCGGCCAAGTTCGGTTCCAAGCGCCTGCTGATGGTCGACCCGGGGGTGCAGTATTGGGACACCGCCGCGAACGACACCCTTGACGGGCCCGCCTCGGCCTGGACGGCGGGGCTCTGGGCCTGGACGGATGCCGAGTACGGTTTCTGGGCCTCGCCGTCGAACAAGGAGTTCGTCGGTATCACCGGCACCACTCGTTCGGTTGATTACCTGGCCGGCGATGAAACCTGCCGGGCCAACCTGCTGAACAACGCCTTGGTGGCCACGATTATCCGGGCCGGCGGCTACCGCCTGTGGGGCAACCGCACGCTGTCGAGTGATGCGAAATGGTCGTTCGTCACTCGCGTGCGCACCCTGGACATCATCATGGATGCCGTGCAGGCCGGGCATCAATGGGCCGTCGACCAAGGCATTACCGCGACCTACATCAAGGATGTGACCGATGGCCTGGAAGCGTTCATGCGCGACCTCAAGAATCAGGGCGCGATCATCAATTTCGAGGTTTACGCGGACCCTGTCTTGAACACGGCCAGCTCGCTGGAGCAGGGCAAGGTGTACTGGAATATCCGTTTCACGGACGTGCCGCCTGCAGAAAACCCGATCTTCCGCTTCGAAGTCACGAACCAGTGGCTGAACGAAGTCCTCGACATCGCCGCTTAAGGAGCGCACGCAATGGCACTGATTCCCGAAACCCTGGCAAATATGAACCTGTTCGCGGATGGCGTGAGCTTTCAAGGAGACGTCCCCAGCCTGACCCTGCCCAAGCTGACCATCAAGACCGAGGAACACCGCGCCGGTGGTATGGATGCCGCTATCGAGCTGGACATGGGCATGGAGAAGCAAGAGGCCAATTTCACGACTACCGGCGTGCGCAAGGAGTCGCTGAAGTTCTTTGGCCTGGCTGACGGGACCGCCGGTAACTGGGTGTTCCGTGGCGCCTTCAAGGGTCTCAAGGGCGTGGTCAAGCCCGTCATTGTCACCCTGCGTGGTCTGCTCAAAGAGGTCGACATGGGCGACTGGAAGGCCGGCGACAAGGCCGAGGTCAAGCATGCCGTGGCCTTGACCTATTACAAGTTGGAAATCGACGGCGCCGTCATGTACGAGATCGATCCGCTCGGCATGAAGCGTGTGATCAACGGCGTCGACCAGCTCGCCGCCCAGCGGCAGGCCCTGGGTCTGTAAAGCCCCCTCTTTCTTCCCCCCTCGCTCGCAATAACAAGGACATCTGTCATGAGCAAACCATTGCCGAAATACCTGGAGCCGACCCCTGCCGGCGTGTTTGTCACGCTGAGCAAGCCGGTCGAGTTGGGTGGCGTCACGCAGGGCCGCATCATGCTGCGCGAACCGCTGGTGATCGATTCTCGCCAGGCCAACAAGGGCGCTGATGATGAAGAACAGGCGGAAATGAATCTGTTTGCGGCGCTGGCCGGCGTCAACAGCAAGGAGTTGGAAAGCCTGCACATCAAGGACTATTCCCGTGTGCAGGCGGGCTATTTCTTCCTGGTGCAGGAGGAACAGCCCAAGCCTGACTATCTGGACGTAACGCTTGATGGGGTTACCGTCACGCTGAGTAAAAAGACAGATCTGAACGGCATTCCTCATGAGCGCATCGTGTTTCGTGCGCCGACCGTGCGTGACGTTCGTACTGCGCAAGCAACCGCCGGCGGCGATGCTGAACAGCGCGAAATCAGCCTGTTCGCCTCGCTGGCCGAGGTTGGCTGCAATGACCTGGACGGCTTGCGCCTTAAGGACTACACCCGCCTGCAGGCGGGTTATTTTCGTATGGTGCAAGACGACGGGCTTTGATCCCTCGATCCAGAAAAGTCTGTCCAAAAGACTGGCCCGGGAGCTGAGATTTTCGGCCACTGACATAACGGACATGCCCTGGTCGGACATGGTCTGGTGGCTCACGGACTGAGCCACGCACGGGGGAATAGCACATGGCAAAAATGGCACTGGCGCTTGTAATCGGCGGTGCTGTGGCATCGTCGCTCGGATCCGCGTTCAACGCGGTCGAGGGCCGTATCCAGAAGCTGGAGGCCAAAGGCAGCAAGGCCAAGGTGTTGAAAAACATCATTGGCGAGACGATGAAGCTGCGTGATGAGTGGAAGCGCGCACACGACAGCGGTGTGGCATCGGCCGATGGTCTGTTGCGCAAACTCGACACAAACCTGGACTCCCTGCGCAAGCAAGGTATTCAGGTCGGCAAGCTGGGTCAGGAGTACCGCCGGCTCGGGAAGGAAGCGAAGTCGGCCGATCTGCAGCTTAAAGGCCACCAGCAGGTGCAGGCCGGCAAGGAGTCGATGAGGTCGAACATCGGCCAGGCGGTGGCCGGGGCTGGAATGGTCGCGGTGCCGACCAAGATCAGCGGTGACTATCAGGCAGTGATTCGGGACATTGCGATCAAGGCCGGGATGGCCGGCAAGCCCGAAGAAGCGCAGATGGCACAGACCGTCGTGCAGACTTCGCGTGACACCGGCATGGCGCGCAACGACGTGGCCGACCTGGTCAACCAGTTGGTCGGCGCCGGCATGGATGTGAAAAAGGCGCTGGAGTACGCGCCGGTGGCGGCGAAATTCGCCATCGGCCAAGGGTCTACCGGCACTGACACGGCGAAGATGATCAACGCCTTGGGGCAGAACGCCAAGATCAGCGACCCCAAAGTCATGCAGCAAGCCCTGGAAGCGATTGCTTACCAAGGCCAGGCTGGCAGTTTTGAAGCGGCCGACATGGCGAAGTGGTTCCCTGAATTGCTGGCCAACATGGGCGGCATGGGCATTACCGGCATGGATGCGGTGACCCAGCTCGGGGCGATCCTGCAGGTGCAGATGAAGTCTGCCGGCAGCAGCGACGAAGCCGCGAACAATCTGAAAAACTGGATGGGCAAAATCGGTGCCTCGGACACCGTCGATGCGTACAAGAAGGCCGGTATCGACTATGAAAAGTCGATGCAGACCGGCTTGCAAAAGGGTCAGTCAACGCTGGAGGCCAGCTTTGCCCTGGCACAGAAATACGTTGCGGCGACCGACCCGAAAAAAGCCAAGGAAATGGCCGACGCCACGGCCAAGATCAACAAGGAGACGGATCCGGCCAAAGCCAAGGCCATGCTCACTGCACTGAATGACTCGCTCAAAACGGGCGACATCTTTGCTGACATGCAGGTCAAGGCCGCGCTGCAGGCGTACACGCAGAACAAGGCTCTGTACAACGACCTCAAATCATCGTCGGGCAACTCGAAAGGCATTCTTGACAAGAACCTGTCCGAACGGCGCGAGACGTCGAATCAGCGCTGGGCCGAGACCGGGCAGGCGCTCAACGACTCGATGCGCAGCATTGGCGATGCCATCCGCCCGATTACCGACCAAGTGGCTCAGGGCATCACGAAAGTGGCGCAGGAGTTCACGCGCCTGTCTGATGGCTCGCAATCGGTCATCGCCGGTGCCGTGGCCATCGGTGCCGCATTCGTCGGGCTCAAGACCGCGTTCAGCGCCTTCACTGTTGGCAAGGGTCTGCTCAACATCGCCCGGGGCAAAGTTGGTGGGCTCGGTGCCGGCGACCCGAACAAGGTCCAGAAGGTATTCGTCACGAATGCCGACGACGACAAGGGCGATGGCAAGGGTGCCGGCAAGGCGGCTGGAAAGACGGGTGGCAAGGATGGCGACGACGACAAGAAAGGCGGCAAGCGTGCCAAAGTGCTGGGTCTGCTGGCTTTGGGGCTCGGTGCGTTCGGCAAGAAAGCCGCCGCCGCTGATGCTGACGACGATGCCGGCGCCGACAAGGACGATGGCGACAGCGCATCAGGAAAGGACACCCCGGGCACCGCGGCCCAAGGTGACGAGGACAAGGACGGCAAGGGCAAGGCTGACAAGCAAGACCCGCCCGACGTGCGTGGCAAGTTGCTGGATCTGCTCGATACCGGCGTCAAGACCATTCGCAAAAAGGGTGCCGGTGAAGGCGAGGCCGCCGAAGGTGCTGAGGCGCCCGAGGAAGGCATGCGCGGCAAAGTGCTGGGGCTGGTAGAAACAGGCATCAAAACGCTGCGCATGGGCGGCCCTGGAGCCGCTGAGGGTGATGCAGAGGTCGAAGGCGGCGACGGTGAAGACGAGGCGCCCGGCGGCCTGGTGGGCACCGGCCTCAAGCTGCTGGATATTTTCCAGAATGCCAGCAACGACGATGAGGGTGGCGACGACGGCGGTGATGGCGAAGGCGGCGCCGTCGAGCTGCAGAAGGTGTTCGTCGTGAACGCCTCAGAAATTGGCGGGCCGGGTGCTGCCGGTGGCGGCGCTCAGGCTGATGCCGGCGGCCGGCGCGGTCGCGGTCGCCGGGGTCGTGGTGGTCGTGGTCGACGTGGCGGCAATGACGGCGGCGAGGGTGGCCAGGGGGCGCGTTCCGGGTCACGACCTGGTGCGCGTCCGCCGGTGCCACATGTACCACCTGTGCCGCCGATTCCGCCGGCACCACCCCCGGCACCGGAGATTGGCCGCATTGGTCGGATGATGGGCGCGGTGGGCAAGGTCGGTGACCTGGCCAAACGCTTGCCGGGCGGTTCGCTGGTGGATGCCGGCATGTCGGCGGTAAACGTCGCAATGACCGCCGAAACCAATGACGAGAAAGCCGAAGGCTACGGCGCGGCCGCCGGCAGCCTGGCGGGTACGCTGGCCGGCGCTGCTGCCGGCGCGGCCATCGGTTCCGTCGTGCCGGTGATCGGTACAGCGGTCGGGGGTGCGGTGGGTGCCATGCTCGGCAGCATGGGCGGCGAGTTCGGCGGTAGCTGGCTGGGCAAGACGCTGTTTGGTGACGACGCGCCGGAGGATGAAGTCAAGGACAAGGACGGCGGCGAAGCCAAGGAAGACGAGTCGTCGGTGGGCAAGTGGCTGGGCGACTTGTTCGGCTCTGCCCCCGAACAGCCGGAGCCAGTGCCGCCACCTGCACCGGCGTTGGGCGATGCGGTAAGGCCTCCGGTGGCGGTCGAGCCGGCGGCACCGATAAAGCCTGTTGTCCAGGCGCCTCCCCTGGTGCTGGGCGATGCGTTACGCGTAACGGTACCCCCAGTGCCCGAGGTCAAGCCGCCGGCTCTGGGGGATGCGGTACGTCCGCCGGTGCCGCTCATGATGTCGAGTGAAGCGGTGCGCGAGCTGGCCAAGGCCATGCCGCCACCTGTGCCGGCACCGGGTGATGCGTTGCGCGTAACGACGCCACCCAAGCCCGAGGTCAAACCGCCGGCACTGGGCGATGCAGTACGCGCCCCGGCGCCGGTCGAAGTGCCGGCGAAACCTGCCGATCGTACTCCGCCCATTACGCCGGGTGACGTGGTGCGCGAGCTGGCCAAGGCCGCGCCACCTCCGCCGCCGGCGCAAGAAATGGCCAAGGCTGCAGCGCCGCCGGTTGCTGCAGGCGCGAAGGTCGATCAGTCATTCACATTCTCGCCAAACATGCCCGTTCGGGTGGATGGCGATGTGAAAGATCCGGCGCAGTTGGCCCGAGATCTGTTGCCGCACCTGCAGCGGCACTGGGAGGCGTTCCAGCGCGAAGTCGCAAGCCGTCAGGCCTCGACCCAGCTATACGATCAACCGCACGTCTAAGGAGCGCTCATGGCGTACATGGAGCAATTGCAATCATCGCTGAAATGGCTGGTCGCAGCAGGCGAGGCGGGGCGGAAGAGCATGGATGGCATGCTTGCCCCGCTCACCGGGGCGGTGAGTGACATCACCGGTGCCGCCTCGGAACTGGAGAACATACCGTTCGTGGGGCCGCTGATCGGCGGCAAGCTGGGGCGCGTAACGCGGGCCATTGGCCTGGCTCAGTCGAAAGTGGGTCAGGTGGCGTCCACCTACAGCTCGGCCGTTTCGGCAGCCGGACAGGTTCAAGAGCGCCTGGGTGCGTTTAAGGAGCAGGCTGCGCGGGTGACCTCGGAAGTGGGGCGGGTAACGGGGCAGGTCAGCCCCACGCTGGCCACGGTGGTTCCGACCACCAGCTTTGCCGCCGAGGCCACCCCGCAACCGCAGGCGGTGACGCCTTTCCCGCACCTGCTGATCATCCAGTCGCATCACCCCAATGTGCAGCCGTACTACTTCAACCTGGACACGGCAGCGTTCGACGAACTGCGTCGGCAGACGTCGTTCAAGTGGGCGGGTCAGGAGCGTTTGCGGCGCAGTGTTGCGCAACAGGCGGTCGGACTAGGCGAAGAAAAGATCAGCATCAAAGGCGTGATCTTTCCCGGCTACAAAGGCGGCATTGGTCAGCTTAACACCCTGCGCAGCATCGGGCGCAACCTGCAGCCGCTCAACCTGGTGACAGGTTACGGCGAAGTGCTGGGCGACTGGTGTTTGCTCAGTGTCGATGAAGAACAGAGCAACCTGCTGGCCGGCGGGATTCCCCGCAAACAAGGCTTTTCTCTGGAGTTTGTAAGCTATGGCAACGACCTGCAGAACATCTGACGGGGATCTGCTCGATGTCATCTGTCAGCAGCATTACGGGCACCTCAACGGCACCGTGGAAGCGGTGCTGGAGGCCAACCCGGATCTGGCCCGGCAGGCGCAGCCGTATCGCGCCGGCCTTGTGATTCACCTGCCGGATCTGTCGGCGCCGGCGGTGGAGCTGCTGCAACTGTTCGGCTGACCCGCGTTACGCGTAACGAGCCCCGTCCTGTGCGGGGCTTTCTCATTTCTGGAGCCCTATGAAACCGACGTATCGGATCATTGCCGACGGCAATGACATCACTGTGCTGATCAACGACCGGCTGTTGATGCTGCGCATATCGGACAAGCCCGGCATGGAGTCGGACGAGTTCGAATTGCGCATCGATGACCGGGATCAGGCCGTGGCGCTGCCCCAGCGCGGCAGCAAGGTCGAAGTGCTGATGGGCTATGAAGGCCATCCGCTCACGCGCATGGGCTCGTACACGGTCGATCAGGTCAAGGTATCCGGCCCGCCCGATACGATGACGATCAGCGGCAAGGCCGCCGACATGCGTGGCAGCGGCAAGACCACGCGATCCGGCAGTTGGGAAGGTGTGCCCCTGGCGCAGATCGTCACTGAAATTGCAAAGCGCAATGGCTGGGAGCCAGTGTGCCCGGTTCAGACCAAGGTCGAGCGTATCGATCAGCGCGGTGAGTCGGACTTCAACTTCATCACGCGCCTTGCCAAGCTTCACGACTGCACTGCAAAGGTGGCCGACGGCAAGCTGCTGGTCATGCCTCGACAGTCTGAACTGAGCACTACCGGCAAAGTGTTGGGTGTGGTGGTGCTGGCCAAAACGGATGTCACTCGCTACGACTTCAAACTCGGTGATCGATCCACGCAAAAGGCGGTGAAGACCCAGCACAAGGACAAGAAAACCGGCGACCTGAAGGTGGTCGAACTGAGCAATACCGAGGCCCCGGACGGCCTACCGCCGGTACACACCGACCGGCATATCTACCCGAACGAAACCGCTGCCACGGCGGCGGCCAAGGCTCGTCTGGCCGCGTTCAATCGCAGCACCGCCACGGTGCGTCTGGAAATGCCCGGTCGCACCGACCTGTTTGCCGAGCGCGTGATCGACGCTCGTGGGTTCAAGATCGGACTGGACGGCCAGTACCTGGTCGACAGCGTGGAGCAGGTGTTTACCCAAGGCGGCTGGTCGACCACGGTTGAATGCAACGGCGGCAAGGACGGCAAGGCCAAAGCGAAAGGCAGCAAAAAGAAGGAAGAAAAACCCCTCAAGGTGGTGCAGCTGTAACCCTCAATCAGATTTAACGAATCTATCCACAACCCGCGATTGCGGGTTTTTTGCGTCTGGAGAAAGCCTATGCCCATTACCGAACAGCAACTGCTGCAGATCCTGCCGAGCTGCCGGCCCGTCGTCGGCATCTTTGTGCCGGCACTCAACCGGGCCATGCCCCGCTTCAAGATCGATAACCGCCTGCGCATCGCGGCGTTCATCGCCCAGGCCGGGCACGAGTCCGGGCAGTTGCGCCGGCTGATCGAAAACCTCAATTACAGCGCGGCGGGCCTCGTGGCAACGTGGCCCACCCGCTTTGACAAGAACACAGCGGCGCAGTACGCCCGACAACCGGAACGAATCGCGGCCGTGGTCTACGGCTCGCGAATGGGCAACATCCAGCCCGGTGATGGCTGGCGGTTCCGTGGCCGTGGCCTGTTGCAGATCACTGGCCGGTCGAACTACCGCACGACCGGTGCCGACCTGAAACTGCCGCTGGAGCAGGAGCCGCAATTGCTGGAGCAACCGGAGCAAGCGGCGCTGTGTTCCGCCTGGTGGTGGAATCAACACGGCCTCAATGAGCTGGCCGACGCCGGTCGCTTTCAGGACATCGGCAGCCTGATCAACACCGGCAAAGTGGGGCGTGTGCCGCACGGAGCCACGGCACGCAAGGCGCTGTATGACACCGCCCTCAAGGTGTTGAAGTGATCGCGCTGATGCCTGCCGGCACCGGCCGGCTCTGGCTCATGCTGGCCGGCGTGCTGCTGGTCCTCGGGCTGATCGGCGGCGGCCTGTACCTGGCGTATGACCAGGGGCGCACCGTCAAGAACGCCGAGTGGCAATCCCGCTGGAATGCACGCGATGCTGGCGATCAGCAAGCGTGGGCACTGGCCCAGGTGGGCGAGCGTGAGAAAGAACAGGCCCGACAACACTCAATCAACAAGGCGATTCAGGATGGACAACAACTCATTGATCAGGCGCTGGCTGATGCTGCTGCCGCTCGCGCTACTGCTGGCAGCCTGCGCGACACCGCCGACGACCTTGCCCGCCGTCTCGCCAGTCAAACCGGCAGCCATTCCTGCACTGTCGCTGCAAGCTCGGCAGCAAGCCGCGCCGTCCTGGTGCTTGCCGACGTGCTCAAGCGCGCTGACGAAAGAGCGGGAGATCTGGCGGAATATGCTGATCAAGGGCGGAGCAGGGGGCTGACGTGCGAGCAGGCCTATGGCGCGCTCGACTGATGACCTGACTTTTCTTCGCGGTCGACAGGCCATGGCTTGTTGGCCACCGCAATGCTGAAAGAAATTCGTAGTAAAGGAGCGGCCGACACTGGATGCGTCAACATCCGGTGTCGGTCACCGAACCCGCAGTCCCTTCCTGCAAGTCCAGCCAAGGCCCCCGTTGAGGTCTTGAATGACATCAACGGTGACTTGGTGACGCTCTATCGCGTTGTCCAAAATCACCTTGAAGAGTTTATCCGCCAGTTCAAATGGGCGCTTTCATCCCGGCAGATCTTCGAATGGCAGAAGATGACTCGGCCCGAGACCTTGACCGACATCCAGCGTGCCGCCCGATTCTTCTACCTGCAGCAGCATGCGTTCGGTGGCAAGGTCAGTGGGCAGACGTTCGGTACCGCCACAACGGGGCCGGCCATCAACCTGTTACGGATCGAAGAGAACCTGTCTGCGGCCTGGCAGCGGCTCGCCGGCACCTACGTCGAAAGCCTGCCTTGGCTGGAATGCGCCGAACGCTACGACCGAGCGCATTCCTTCCTTTATATGGATCCGCCGTATTGGCAGACCGCTGGGTATGGTGTGGACTTTGGGTTTGACCAGTACCACGCTATGGCCGACTTCATGCGGCGGTGCATAGGTAAGGTCATGGTCAGCATTAATGACCATCCTGACATCCGGCAGGTGTTCGAGGGGTTTCACTTCGAGACCTTGGACGTCCGTTACACGACCAGCAACCAGCGAACCAGCCAGCCAGGCAGGTGTGAGTGGTGAACTGGTGATCATGAACTGGGAGCCAGCGGCGTTGGGTGGGCTTTTTTGAGTATCCAGCTTGAGGCGCGCTAAGCCTAAGCGCTGGCTGATGTTTCTGATTAAAGGCAGGGAGGGCCGGGGGAGTGGATTGGGCAGACCCCCGGCCAAAAACTGCCGTTTATGAAAGGCTGCTGTCGACCCATAGCTGTCTTCGTGGAGGGCAGCTCACGGCCGAAAGCATAGGCTCGGCTAGGCACCATGGGCTATCGAATACTATGCCCCTCGCAGTAATCCGCAGATATGTGGCTTTCACCACGGGCCGAGACGGTTGACTTGGGTGTTCAGTGCGCTCACTGACTAGAATTATCGATTGTGCCGTCAATAGAAAATCTCATCTATCGTATAACGGTTAATTCCGAAGAGAGCATGGGCGGCAATTTAAGCTAAAAATCACCGCCCAAGTTGTTGGCTGTCAACCTACCTGGCGGTGGATAGCGCAATATTTACCTGTTTCAGAAGCCTTGATACATTTCCAATTCGATTCTCCGCATCAGCTTCTTCACTCAGCCATGACTTGGATTTTTCAAGATAGGAGATGGAAATATCATCTCTGTACCTCTTCCAATATTGTAACGAATGGTCTGTGTAAGACATTGCATGAAATACTTTTCTCACGTCAGCGGAATGGCACTGTTCCAACGCTTCCATGCTTTCGTTGAGTGCTTTTCTGACGTCGGCACTATCTTCGCGCCCTATGTTTGCTTTAAATTTTATGATTGCATAAGAGTTTTTGATCGACCAATTCCGACTGCCTCCTTTTGAAATTGCTTCGTCTATAACACTGAAGGCTCGTTGATGCTCTCCGCGTCTACTCAAATATAATGATTTCTGTTGCAAGTTGAACGGGGAGTCGTGCTTGCGATAAATTGCATCATAAATCTCTTCACCATCTTTGATGTTTGGGAAAGCTTTTTCATAAAGACGAGCATCGTAGGCGCGTCGTTTGAACGAGTCAAAATTAGGTACGCAAAAGCGAGGGACATTGTTGTGGAATGCTTTTAACATTCTTGCCAGGTCTTTCGCGGGAGCAATTGTGGAAATATGGTCGGCCAATAAATTTGATCGGATCATAAAGTAATCCTGATCATTTTCGGCAAACTCTCCGGCGTATTCAGATATGCTACTGCTGAGAATTCCTAAAAGCTCATATAGTTGTCTATGGTCGTTATGGCCTTTATCAAAAAAGCTATAGAGAACATCCATTGAAGTTACGCTGCGGCATGTGTGCAGGTAGCACGCCAGCAAAAACAACTGAACAAGGTTGTCATCTTTTTTTCTTAACTCGTCAATTACATTATTGAATCTTTCCTTGATCGAAGGGGTGCGACAGTTTCGCTCAATGAGTTCAAATAAAGAGTCGCCATCGCGGAGTACGTATTTTCTTCGGGATTTTATATCTTCTGGAATTTTTGAGATTACAGCCTGAGCATCTTTTTCGTCGAGGGAGGTTATGTCTATTATTTCAATATTTTTTCGTAGGAAATTTGAACTTGATGCTGAGAGATAAGCATAGTCTCTTTCTGCGATAACTAGTTTTATGTTCTTTCTGGTGGAAAGGAAGTTTAGCGCTTCGATCGAACTTTGTAAGTTGTCTACAAGCAAAAGGGTCGGGGTGTCGGAGATTTTAGCAGAAATATTTTTAGCTTTTGGAAGTGAAATATTGGAGAGTAATATTTTAATGCCGTTAAAGCTATGAAAAGCTGCGAATTGCATAAGGAGGGTAGTTTTACCCGTAGCGGGGCCTCCAGTAATTAAAACATTTCTTCCCCGATTCGTGTGCTCTTCGATAACGGAATAATGTCGGAGCTTTATAACACGCGGAGAGTAAATATCACTCCAGTTCGGCGTGGCGCCTTGGTAGAAGTCTTGGATTGCTCGATGTTTTACTTGAGCGTTGCTTGGGATAGCGTATTCTGGAAATGGGTTTTCGTATTCGGTTTTAGAAGTATTGCCCGTATCTTTAAATTTGCTGAGATAATCGAGAAAGCTTTCCGTATCTGCGGTAATTATTTTGAGATCTAAAGACTTGTAGTACTGGATCTCATCATCCGTGGTGTACTCGGGGTGCACAATTATCCACGAATTTTTTTTGTTGCTGTCTTCAAGAGAGTCAGCGAAAACCTGGAGAGTTCCCGCATCCCTTAATGCGTAACCCCAAAATAAAGTGGGGTGTCTGTTCATGAGATTACGGAAGAAGTTCCAGCGATTTGGATCGTTGGCAAAAGCGCTTGCGATATCCAAGTCACCAAATATTAAAGGCGACTCATCAGTCAATACGCTTCCGTGTAGATGAATATAGTCTACCGCCGCCTTGTCGTTAAGACTGACACCATTTAGTCTCGCATCATTCAGATATTTATTTGGACTTCCATCAAATAGAGACTCAAGCAAGCTGTCCACATTTGTGGTGAACACATACTTTAAATTTACATGCTCTAGGTTTTTATATTTATCACTATACTCTCCGATATCAAATCGAGATCTAATGTATTTTTCCAGTTCTTCTTTTTTTGATCTAAGTAAAAATGTGCATAGCTGAGGCAATTGAAGCGCTTTAGGTGCAGTGGGGAATTGAGCTAATAGTTCCATTCTTAACTCGTCACCAATGGGCAAGGTGCGTCCACTTTTATCCTTCGACAATAGAGAAAATCCCGCCCCTGTAAAAATGTTTATGCCTTCGCGCAGGCAGCGTTCAAATGTGCTTTGACTTTCAATTTCCATATTATCTACCCTGCCATGATTAATAAATAGGTTAAGCTATAGCGATTTGCAAATATTTTTCTAATTTGGTTGAAAGCTTATAAAAGGTCATTCATCGGCTATACACTCAAACCACGACCACTTTCACATGCCCGCGCTATAGGTTACGAAGCGGGAAGCATTGTGTCTATGGTCCAGGGAGGATCGAAATCGATTTAAGATATTCGTGGATTTCAAAGAAAATGCGATTCATTCAGAATTTTTTGACGATGCCATCCGTTATCAGCGATCCGAGTGGGCCGGTCTCTGCCATTTGCTAATGGGCGAAAGTCGCCAATTAGGGCCCTTGCGGATCGGTGAGAGCAATCGCCATTTACGTTCAGTCTCCCCCCGCACTAGGCCTTGATTTTGGGGCCTTTTCTTGCGAGGTTGGAAACCATGTCGGTCGGTGCTGGCCTACCATCTCCCTGCCAATTGGAATCGCGGCAGCCATCTTCAATGTAAGGAAATGGGCGTGCGCATGAGACATCGGTTGCACTGGACCTGCCACCAGCGGTGAAGGTGCAGACGTTCAAACTCTTAGCCCGCATCCGTTGGGTCGTGAGTGCCGACGATCTGTGGTGCGCCAGCGATCGCGCCGCCGGTTTTGTTTTTAGGGAGGAAACGGTCATGCACTAGATGCGAAGCTCAAAGGGCTAAACGAGCCTTTCGACAAGGCGGTGCCAGCGCGTAGCCAGGAGATGTCGCAGTGATTGGTGACGGCATTCCGAGACGCTTTGGTGGATTGATTCGGATCACGAATGGCGGCTATTGGCCGATTCTGTTGAAAAAGTCGGATTTTCAGATCACCTGAACTCAGGCACGGGCACCACCGGAGAACCTACTCACCACATTGAGTGGTTTTTCGGCCCTTCGGTGACCTTTGCTGCTCTGTTATTGGGTTAGTTTGAGGTTTTTTGCTTGGTGCAGGCGCACCTATCCCGTGACTGGTGGCCCTTGAGATGAAAATTTGGCCAGCCGTCGCAGGTTCTGCACCGCAGCGGCCAGCGTGAATTCATCCGTCGCGCCACTCATGCCACGTAGCCGCAGGCGATCCAATTTCAGGATGCGCTTGAGGTGGGCGAACAACATTTCGACCTTTTTACGTTCGTGGCGAGAGCGCACGTACTCCGGCGTTGCTGCAATGCGCCGAGCCACATCGCGAGCGGCTTCATGGACGCTGCGAGCGATCTTGCGGAACGCAGTGTTCGGGCAGCACTTGGCTTTCATCGGGCACGTAGCGCAGTCGGTCTGCCGGGATCGGAAGATGATGGTGTTGGCTTTGGTGACGTGTGAACGCTCATTCTTGAAGGCTCGCCATTCGCTGCGCAATGGGTTGCCGGCCGGGCACCGGTATTCCTCAGCCTCTTCATTCCAGTGGAAATCGTTACTCGAAAAGCTGTCGCTCTTGCGCTCGGTTTTGTCCCACACCGGCACATGCGGCTCGATGTCTTTTTCCTCCACCATCCAGGCCAGCATCGGCGCGGTACCGTAAGCGGTATCGCCAATAAGGCGTTCCGGCTTGATGTCGAATTGCGCTTCGACCCGTTCGATCATCGTCTTGGTGCTCTCGACTTCTGCGGTTCGATGAGCCGGTGTGGGTTCCACATCCATGATCACGCCGTGCTCGGTATCGATCAGATAATTTGTGGAGTAAGCGTAGAAAGCTGGGCCGCCTGGAGCAGCGGTCCAACGGGCCTGAGGATCCGTCAGCGACAGGCGCTTCGGTAGCGTTTCGGCCAGAGCCTCTTCATCGAGTGCCTCAAGATACTCACGCACAGCGCGAGTGCTCAGGGATGGATCGCTCCAATTAACCGGTCCATCTCCCGGTACGCCGCGCTGCCGGCTGGCATCCGCTTTGATGATGCTGGCGTCCACGGCAAAGCCTTCGCCCTTGACCAGGCCGGCGTCCATGCAGCGACGCAGCACTTCATTGAACAGCCAGCGAAACAGATCACTGTCCCGAAAACGGCCGTGTCGATTTTTGGAAAAGGTCGAGTGGTTAGGGACTTCATCTTCAAGGCTCAACCGGCAGAACCAGCGATACGCGAGGTTCAAATGAGTCTCTTCGCACAACCGCCGCTCTGAGCGAATGCCGTAGCAATAGCCCACGATCAGCATGCGGATCATCAGTTCGGGATCAATCGATGGACGCCCAATCGGGCTGTAGAAGTCGGCAAGGTAATGGCGGAGGTCGCTCAGATCGAGGCACTGATCAATGCTGCGCAGAAGGTGATTGCCGGGAATGTGATCTTCAAGATTGAACGAGTAAAACAGTCGTTCCTGCCCACTCGATAACTGTCCCATCATGCTGCGTGCTTCCCTGCTGGCCAATGCAAAGATTTTGCCGCAGGTCGGACAAGGGAGCTACTTTTTCAACAGAATCGGCCGATAGCAGTCATAAAACAATGGCTGCTTTGTATTGGAGTCGGCTAATGGATGGCTTCGGATGGTTGAAAGCTCGTACCACTTTTTGTACCAATCACTGTTCCTAGAAGGGGTTCCTAAGGTGCTCAAGACGCGCGTTTAGCCCTTCTGAGACACCTTGCGCATCCGCCTGCTACTCCGCACAAATGAGGTTGGCATGTTGTGCCGTTCCCTAAGAACGCTATGGGCGGAATTGGACAATGGCCTGGCTGGGGATTGAGCTTGCGCACGCACGGATTGATGCTGGTGTCGCTGGGGTTTGGATTGTGTCGGCAGAACGCCGTAGGTCAGGGAGAAACCAAGGTGTAGCGAAGCAAGGCGTCTTGTTTCGAAGCAAGCGTGCAAGCAGGTGAAAATATGCGCTGCCGTGCTTGACATGAGATTTTAGAGGGGAGGCTTGGCAAGATCTTGCCACTGGATGTCTGTTGACTACAGGTTAAAGTGCGAAACAGACACCTTAACAGACACCAACGATAAGGCTGCTAGGCTGCAACCCTTGAAAAATATGGAGCGGGTGAAGGGAATCGAACCCTCGTTATCAGCTTGGGAAGCTGAAGCTATTTTTTTGCTCTACCTCGGGCAACGCGAGCTGGGAGTACAAAGAGAAATTGAGCTAATGCGGTGGCAAATTCGATGACCTTGGTCGCCGCCTCTTCGTCAGGTAAGTCGGCTGTCTCATCTGCGTGGCGTTGGTCATTCGCATCCAGTCGGATCTCGTGGGCCCAGGCTGCCATCTCTGGCGTAATCAAATGCTGCGCTGCAGCATCATTGATCCGACCATTAAGATTGCCTTTGATGAGGCCTTTCTCTTTCAGCATTGCGTCTACAGCTGACGCAGTTAGCATCACCGCGCCTGCTGGTGCATGGATGCTCGCTATTGCCTGCTCCAAAAATGCTTTGGCTCTTTCGGGAACTGTTTCGTGAACCTGCTGAGCTTGAGGCCAAAATTGGGTGATTTCATGTTGTACGTTATGGCTTTGAGAGGATGGGGCAACAGCCATTACCACGCCTCCGCAAGTCGCGCATTCATACTTCACCCAATCGCGAGGGTTTTCGTTGCGATCATTACGAGTCGTGGTGCCTCCCGCACGGATCATGTTTGGCTTGGCGATATTGCAGTGTGGGCATCGGCTTAAATCTAGGGACTGTCCATGTTTCATAAAGCGACTCCGTGCATTACGCCAGATTTACGCCAGACGAAAAAAAAGTCCTTTATAATCAAGGACTTTCTTCGTTGTGTTGGTGCCCCGAGGGAGACTCGAACTCCCACTCCTTTCGAAAACGGATTTTGAATCCGCCGCGTCTACCAATTCCGCCATCAGGGCTCAATGGCCGCGAATTATAGGGATGGTCTGACAGCCGGTCAACCCTGATTTTTGAGGCTTTTTTACTAATCGAGGCAAACCGGCTAAACTTCGCGCCCCTGCTGGACGACCCCACCCCATCATGCGTGTTGCTGACTTTACCTTCGATCTTCCCGACGCCCTGATTGCGCGTCATCCCCTGGCCGAGCGGCGTGGCAGCCGGCTGTTGACGCTGGACGGCCCGAGCGGCGCGCTGGCGCATCGTCAATTCACCGATTTGCTCGAGCATCTGTGCCCTGGCGACTTGATGGTGTTCAACAATACCCGGGTGATCCCGGCGCGGTTGTTTGGCCAGAAGGCCTCCGGCGGCAAGCTGGAGATTCTGGTCGAGCGTGTGCTGGACAGCCATCGGGTGCTGGCGCACGTGCGTTCGAGCAAGTCGCCCAAGCCGGGTTCGGCCATCGTCATCGACGGCGGTGGCGAGGCGACCATGGTCGCGCGCCACGACACGCTGTTCGAGCTGGCGTTTGCCGAACCGGTGCTGGCCTTGCTTGATCGCGTCGGGCACATGCCGTTGCCTCCTTATATAGACCGCCCCGATGAGGGCGCGGACCGCGAGCGCTACCAGACGGTGTACGCCGAGCGTGCCGGTGCGGTGGCCGCGCCGACGGCCGGGCTGCATTTCGACCAGCCGCTGCTGGAGGCGATTGCCGCCAAGGGTGTCGAGACCGCGTTCGTGACCTTGCACGTGGGCGCCGGGACTTTCCAGCCGGTGCGGGTCGAGCGCATCGAAGACCACCACATGCACACGGAGTGGCTGGAAGTCGGCCAGGACGTGGTCGATGCCGTGGCGGCGTGCCGGGCGCGGGACGGGCGGGTGATCGCGGTGGGCACCACCAGCGTGCGCTCACTGGAAAGTGCCGCACGCGATGGCATCCTCAAACCGTTCAGCGGCGATACCGATATCTTCATCTATCCTGGGCGACCCTTTCATGTGGTCGATGCCCTGGTCACCAACTTTCATTTGCCTGAATCCACGCTGTTGATGCTGGTTTCGGCGTTTGCCGGTTACCCCGAGACCATGGCGGCCTACGCGGCGGCCATCGAGCAGGGCTACCGCTTCTTCAGTTACGGTGATGCCATGTTCATCACCCGCAATCCCGCGCCTACGGGGCCCCGGGAATCGGCATCAGAGGATCATCCATGAGTCGCACCTGTCGTATGTCTTTCGAGTTGCTGGCCACCGACGGCAAGGCCCGTCGTGGTCGGCTGACCTTCCCGCGTGGCGTGGTCGAAACCCCGGCATTCATGCCGGTGGGCACCTATGGCACGGTCAAGGGCATGCTGCCGCGTGACATCGAGGCCATCGGTGCGCAGATCATCCTGGGCAATACCTTCCACCTGTGGCTGCGCCCTGGCACCGAGGTGATCAAGGCCCACGGCGACCTGCACGATTTCATGCAGTGGAAAGGTCCGATCCTCACCGACTCCGGCGGTTTCCAGGTGTTCAGCCTGGGCGCGATGCGCAAGATCAAGGAGGAGGGCGTGACCTTCGCTTCGCCGGTCGATGGCGCCAAGGTGTTCATGGGGCCCGAAGAGTCGATGCAGGTCCAGCGTGACCTGGGCTCGGACATCGTGATGATCTTCGACGAGTGCACGCCGTATCCGGCCAGCGAAGACGTGGCGCGGGTGTCGATGGAGCTGTCGCTGCGCTGGGCCAAGCGCTCCAAGGTCGCCCATGGCGAGAGCGATGCGGCATTGTTCGGCATCGTCCAGGGCGGCATGCACGAAAACCTGCGCAAGCGCTCGCTGGACGGCCTGAACGAGCTGGACTTCGACGGCCTGGCCATTGGCGGGCTGTCGGTGGGCGAGCCCAAGGATGAGATGATCAAGGTGCTCGATTATCTGCCCGGCATGATGCCAGCAGACAAACCTCGTTACCTGATGGGTGTAGGCAAGCCCGAAGATCTGGTCGAAGGTGTGCGCCGCGGCGTCGACATGTTCGACTGCGTGATGCCGACCCGTAATGCCCGCAACGGTCATCTGTTCATCGACACCGGTGTACTGAAGATCCGTAACGCGTTCCATCGTCATGATGATTCGCCACTGGATGCCACCTGTGACTGCTACACCTGCCAGAACTTCTCGCGCGCTTACCTGCATCACCTGGACAAGTGCGGCGAAATGCTGGGCAGCATGCTCAATACCATCCATAACTTGCGGCATTACCAGCGGCTGATGGCTGGTTTGCGCGAGGCTATCCAACAGGGTAAATTGGCCGACTTCGTCGATGCCTTCTATGCCAAGCGCGGTCTTCCCGTGCCGCCTCTGGGTTGAAACACAACGAGTTTTTCCGGCTTTACATACTAATTATGCAAATGGAGCGCTAAATGAGCTTTTTCATCTCCCCCGCCTTCGCGGACGCTGCAGCACCGGCCGCTTCCGGCCCTGCAGGTTCCGGTTTCGAGTGGATCTTCCTGGTCGGCTTCCTGGTCATCTTCTACCTGATGATCTGGCGTCCACAGGCCAAGCGCGCCAAAGAGCAGAAAAACCTGCTGGGCAACCTGCAAAAAGGCGACGAAGTCGTGACCGCGGGCGGTATCGCCGGAAAAATCAACAAAGTGACAGACGACTTTGTGGTGATTGAAGTGTCCGATACCGTTGAGCTGAAAATCCAGAAGGGCTCCATTGTGGCCACTCTGCCAAAGGGCACTCTGAAAGCCCTCTGAGTTTCGTATCTACCATCGACGGGGCGCGCAAGGCGCCCCGCGTTTTAAGCGGGCGGCGTGATGCTGAACAAATACCCTCTGTGGAAATACATACTGATCCTGGCGGTGCTGGTGATCGGTTTCATTTATTCCGCACCCAATCTCTACCCTGACGATCCGGCCATCCAGATCAGCGGCGCGAGCACGGCGTTGCAAGTCAACCAGGCCGATGTCGACCGTGCCGCCAAGGCACTGACCGATGCCGGTCTTGCGGTCAAGGGTTCTTCTCTGGCTGAGAATGGCAAGGGCGGTTTGCTGCGTCTGAGCAAGCAGGAAGACCAGTTGCCGGCCAAGGACGTCGTGCGCAAGGCGTTGGGCGACGACTATGTCGTGGCACTGAACCTGGCCCGTACGACACCGGCCTGGCTGAGTAATCTGGGTGCAAGCCCGATGAAGCTGGGTCTGGACCTGTCCGGCGGCGTGCACTTTCTGCTCGAAGTCGACATGGACAAGGCCATTGATGCACGCCTGAAAGTCTACGAAGGCGAGGTCAAGACCTTGCTGCGCAAAGAGAAAGTGCGTTATCGCAGCCTCCCGCAGCAGGGCAACGTGATTCAACTGGGCTTCAACGACGACGCCGAGCGTGAGCAGGCCCGTGCGCTGGTCCGCAAGAGCTTCACCGATTTCGAAATCACCCCCGCCGAGCTCAATGGCATTGTCACGCTGCGCCTGGCACTGACCCCGGCCAAGCTCGCCGAAATTCGCGAATACTCCATCAAGCAGAACCTGACCACGGTGCGTAACCGGGTCAACGAGCTGGGTGTGGCCGAGCCGCTGGTCCAGCGCCAGGGTGCCAACCGCATCGTGGTCGAGCTGCCGGGCGTGCAGGACACTGCCGAAGCCAAGCGTATCCTCGGCAAGACCGCCAACCTGGAATTCCGTCTGGGTGCAGGCCCGGATGACTCCAAGGCCACCACCGAGATGTTCGAGTTCCGTGAAGGCGGCCGTCCGGCGGCTGCCGTGGAGCGTGGCCTGATCATCACCGGCGACCAGGTGACCGATGCCCAGGCCAGCTATGACGAGCATGGCCGTCCACAGGTGAACATCAACCTCGATGGCCATGGCGGCGAGTTGATGAGCCGCGCCACTCGCAGCAACGTGGGTCGCAGCATGGCGGTGATCTTCATTGAACAGCGTCCGGTGACCACCTACGTCAAGCAGACGGTCGACGGCGTCGAGAAAGAAGTGCCGCTGCAGACCTTCAAGGAAGACAAGAAGATCATCAGCCTGGCGACCATCCAGTCGCCGCTGGGCAGCCAGTTCCGCATCACCGGCCTGAACGGGCAGGGCGAATCGTCCGAGCTGGCGCTGCTGCTGCGCGCCGGTGGCCTGGCCGCGCCGATGTACTTCGCTGAAGAGCGCACCATTGGTCCGAGCCTGGGTGCCGACAACATCGACAAGGGCATCAACGCGTCGTTGTGGGGCATGCTGTTCGTGTCGCTGTTCATCATGGCCATCTACCGCTTCTTCGGTCTGATCGCCACGGTGGCGCTGGCCTTCAACATGGTCGCGCTGCTGGCGCTGATGTCGCTGCTGGGGGCTACGCTGACCCTGCCGGGCATCGCCGGTATCGTGTTGACCATGGGCATGGCGGTGGACGCCAACGTGCTGATCTTCTCGCGGATTCGCGAAGAACTGGCCAATGGCATGAGTGTGCAGCGTGCCATTCACGAAGGTTTCGACCGCGCCTACAGTGCGATCCTTGATGCCAACCTGACGACGCTGCTGGTCGGCGGCATTCTTTTCGCGATGGGCACCGGCCCCGTGAAAGGCTTTGCCGTGACCCTGTCGCTCGGCATCTTTACCTCCATGTTCACGGCCATCATGGTGACTCGCGCAATGATCAACCTGATCTTTGGCGGGCGTGACTTCAAGAAGCTGTGGGTTTAAGGGGCTGACATGAAATTAGGTACGATCAATTTCATGGGCGTGCGCAACGGTGCGTTCGCCCTGACCGTGCTCCTGACTGTTCTGGCGTTGTTCAGCTGGTTTCATAAAGGGCTCAACCTGGGGCTGGACTTCACCGGCGGTACGCTCATCGAGCTGACCTACGAGCAGCCGGCGGACCTTGGCAAGGTGCGTCAGGAACTGGGCAATGCCGGCTACCAGGACGCCGTGGTGCAGAGCTTCGGCGCCACCACCGACCTGCTGGTGCGCATGCCGGGTGACGATCCGCAACTGGGGACGCGGGTGGCCGAGGCCTTGCTCAAGGCCGATGCCGGTAACCCGGCCACCGTCAAGCGCGTCGAGTTCGTCGGCCCGCAGGTCGGTGAAGAGCTGCGCGACCAGGGCGGCATCGCCATGTTGCTGGCACTGGGCGGCATCATGTTGTACCTGGCTTTCCGCTTTCAGTGGAAGTTCGGCGTTGGCGCGATCGTGTCGCTGATCCACGACGTGGTGGTCACCATGGGTATCCTGTCGTTCTTCCAGATCACCTTCGACCTGACGGTGCTGGCGGCGGTGCTGGCGATCATCGGTTACTCGCTCAACGACACCATCGTGGTCTTCGACCGGGTGCGGGAAAATTTCCGTGTGCTGCGCAAGGCGACCCTGATCGAGAACATCAACATCTCGACCACCCAGACCCTGCTGCGCACCATGGCCACCTCGATCTCCACGCTGCTGGCGATCGTCGCGCTGTGGGTGTTCGGCGGCGATAACCTGGAAGGGTTCTCCATTGCGCTGTTCGTGGGTGTGCTGGCCGGTACCTACTCGTCGATCTACATCGCCAACGTGGTGCTGATCTGGCTCAATCTGAGCAGTGAAGACCTGATTCCGCCGGTGACCTCTGACAAGGTCGACGACCTGCCATAAGGGCCGGGCGTGACCAAAAAAGGCGCGAGTGTTGAACTCGCGCCTTTTTTATTGCTCCAAGGCTGGGTAAATCGCAAGAAATTGCGCTTGGAAGGTCAGGAGGTTCACGTGAACAAGTCTCTGTTGGTGGGTGCCGTGTTGGGAGCCGTTGCGGTGACTGCGGGTGGCGCGTTTGCCACCTACAGTCTGGTCAATAGCGGTCCCGAGCATGCAGAAGTGCTGGCTGTCGATCCGATCAAGCAGCAGATCAAGACGCCGCGCGAAGTGTGCAAGGACGTGACCGTGACGCGCAAGGCGCCGGTCAAGGACGAGCATCAGATCGTCGGCAGTGTGCTGGGCGCCGTGGCCGGTGGCCTGCTGGGCAACCAGGTCGGTGGCGGTAACGGCAAGAAGATTGCCACCGTGGCCGGTGCCGTCGGTGGTGGCTACGCGGGTAACAAGGTTCAGGAAGGCATGCAGAACCGCGACACCTACACCACGACCCAGACCCGTTGCAACACGGTCAACGACATCAGCGACAAGGTCGTGGGCTACAACGTGAAATACAAGGTCGGTGAGAAGGTCGGCCAGGTGCGCATGGATCGCGATCCGGGCAACCAGATCCCGGTCGACAAGAATGGCCAGCTGATCCTCAGCCAGCAGTAAGGCTGCAGGGCCGGCCGCGCGGCGATCCGCTCCAGCCGGAAAGCAGGCTCATACCAGGCACAAAAAACCGGCTCATGAGCCGGTTTTTTGTGCCTGCAGCAATCAGCGTTTGATCGAGGCCGGCAGGTGCGGTGCGATCGAGGTCAGCACGGCCTTGAAGCACTTGGCGTTGCCCGCCACGATATGACCCTTTTCAAGGAAATCGTGACCGCCAGTGAAGTCGCTCACCAGGCCGCCTGCTTCCTGAATCAGCAAGGCGCCTGCAGCCATGTCCCATTCCGACAGGCCCGATTCCCAGAACGCATCGAAGCGGCCGGCAGCGACATAGGCGAGGTCCAGGCTGGCGGCGCCGGCGCGGCGGATGCCGGCGGTCTGGCCGACCAGGCTGCGGAACATGCCCAGGTAGTTTTCCAGGTTGTCCATCTGGTTGTCACGGAACGGGAAGCCGGTGCCCAGCAGAGCGCCGTCCAGGCTCTTGCGCGCGCTGACGCGCAGGCGGCGGCCATTGAGGGCGGCGCCACGGCCACGGCTGGCGGTGAATTCTTCCTGGCGAACCGGGTCCAGAACGACCGCGTGTTCCAGGCGACCACGGTATTTGCAGGCAATGCTCACGGCAAAGTGCGGAATGCCGCGTACGAAGTTGGTGGTGCCGTCCAGTGGGTCGATGACCCACAGGTAATCGGTGCCTTCGCCACTGCCGGCATGCAGGCCGCTTTCTTCGCCGAGAATGCCGTGGGTCGGGTAGGCTTTGCGCAGGGCGGCAATGATGCTTTGCTCAGCGGCACGATCGACTTCGCTGACGTAGTCTTTGGCTTCTTTTTCGTCGACCTTGATGGTATCCAGGCGCTCGATGGAGCGGAAAATCAATTCGCTGGCGTTGCGTGCGGCGCGCAGCGCGATATTCAGCATGGGCTGCATGGATAAATCACCTAGGGTTGTTAAAGAGAGCCGGGCATTCTAGTGGCTGCATCAAATTATTTCCAGCCTGTATTGACCTTCCGCACGCCCGGCAGATGAGCTGTTGTGACGGTTTGCCTGTCAGTGGCGCGACAGGGTGTCGCAAGGCTTCATGGCGTTAAGCAGGCTGCTTCTGTAAGATTTGCGCCCCATGATTGAGTCAGTGAGCGCCCACGGTGTTGCACAACATTCGTATTGTCCTGGTCGGTACGACCCATCCCGGAAATATCGGTGGGGCCGCCCGTGCCATGAAAAACATGGGCCTGTCGCGCCTGGTCCTGGTCGAGCCACGGGTATTTCCGTCGCCTGAGGCGGATGCGCGCGCCTCGGGGGCTGATGACATTCTGGTCGGCGCCCAGGTGGTGTCGAGTCTTGAAGAGGCGCTGACCGGTTGCAGCCTGGTGCTGGGCACCAGTGCGCGTGACCGCAGCCTGCCCTGGCCGATGCTCGACCCGCGCCAGTCGGGAGAAAAAGTCATCGAGCAGGCGGGGCAGGGGCTTGAAGTCGCGCTGGTGTTCGGTCGCGAGCATGCCGGCCTGACCAACGATGAACTGCAACGCTGTCATTACCATGTGCACATCGCCTCCAATCCGGATTTCAGCTCGCTGAACCTGGCCGCCGCCGTGCAGGTGCTCAGCTATGAAGTGCGCATGGCCTGGCTGGCGGGGCAGCAGGCACCGCAGGCGGTCAAGGCGCCGGTGGCGCGTGAGCACGAACTGGCGACCATGGATGAAATGGAAGGCTTTTATGCTCATCTGGAGCAGACGCTGGTGGCCATCGGTTTTCTCGACCCGGAAAAACCACGCCACCTGATGGCCCGGCTGCGCCGCCTGTACGGGCGCGGTGAAGTAGAGCGGCCGGAGCTGAGCATCTTGCGCGGCATCCTGACCGAAACTCAGAAAGTGGCGCGTGGCGAACCCTACAAACGGAAGGATCAGTGATGTTCGAGCGGTTGCGAGAAGATATCCAGAGCGTTTTCCACCGGGACCCGGCGGCGCGCAACGCCTTTGAAGTGCTGACCTGCTACCCGGGCATGCATGCCATCTGGATGCACCGCCTGGCGCATCGACTCTGGTGCGGCAACTGGAAGCTGCCGGCGCGCATGGTGTCGAACTTCAGTCGCTGGATGACCGGCGTCGAGATCCACCCGGGCGCGAAGATCGGCCGGCGCTTCTTCATCGACCACGGCATGGGCATCGTGATCGGCGAAACCGCCGAAATCGGCAATGACGTCACGCTCTATCAGGGCGTGACCCTGGGCGGCACCAGCTGGAATGCCGGCAAGCGTCATCCGACCCTGGAAGACGGCGTGGTGGTCGGCGGCGGTGCCAAGGTGCTGGGGCCGTTTACGGTCGGGGCGGGGGCCAAGATCGGTTCCAATGCCGTGGTTACCAAGGCCGTGCCGGCCGGTGCGACCGCTGTCGGCATTCCGGCGCGGATCATCATCAAGTCCGACGACGAGGTCGAGGCGCGGCGCAAGGCCATGGCCGAAAAGCTCGGGTTCGATGCCTACGGCGTCGGCCAGGACATGCCTGATCCGATTGCGCGGGCCATCGGCAAGATGCTCGATCACCTGCAGGCAGTGGATGTTCGCCTGGAAGACATGTGCGGGGCGCTGAACAAGCTGGGCAGTGATTACAAGGGCTGCGAATTGCCGTCGTTGCCGGACGAAGTCTTCGAGTGCGTCAAGGACCAGCCAGAAAAGGCGCAGGCTTGATCGGTGTCAATACGCCGCCATTTTTGCTATGATTCGGCCCGCTCCTGAGGCTAAACCCGACTATTTTGGTTGGTTTTATAGTTGACTCAAATACTCGGGAATAGCATACTTGCACCCATTCTGAATCACTGCGGTACATGCCATGCGACTGACTACAAAAGGCCGATACGCTGTCACAGCCATGCTCGATCTGGCTCTGCACGCGCAACATGGTCCTGTGTCACTGGCCGACATTTCCGAGCGCCAAGGCATTTCCCTGTCTTACCTCGAACAACTGTTCGCCAAGCTGCGCCGCAGCAACCTGGTGTCGAGCGTGCGCGGTCCCGGTGGCGGTTATCAGCTGTCGCGTGACATGAACGGCATCCAGGTCGCCCAGGTCGTCGATGCGGTCAATGAGTCGGTTGACGCCACCCGTTGCCAGGGGCTGGGCGATTGCCATGCCGGGGATACCTGCCTGACCCACCATTTGTGGTGTGACCTCAGCCAGCAGATTCACGAGTTTCTTAGCGGTATCAGTCTGGCGGACCTTGTCACTCGCCGTGAGGTACAAGAAGTCGCACAGCGCCAGGATCAGCGTCGCTGCTCGAACACGAGCAAGGTGTCGCTCCTGGGTAAGATTGAAACGTCCGCCGTCGAATGAACGCAGATGAATGAGCGGTGCGCCTGCCTGAAAGGAGATATTCAATGAAGTTGCCGATTTACCTCGATTATTCCGCGACGACCCCGGTCGACCCGCGTGTCGCCCAGAAAATGATGGATTGCCTGCTGATGGACGGCAATTTCGGCAACCCTGCGTCGCGCTCCCACGTCTTTGGCTGGAAAGCCGAAGAAGCGGTCGAGAATGCCCGTCGTCAGGTCGCTGATCTGGTCAACGCCGATCCGCGCGAAATCGTCTGGACCTCCGGTGCCACCGAGTCCGACAACCTGGCCATCAAGGGTGTGGCGCATTTCTACCACACCAAGGGCAAGCACATCATCACCTCCAAGATCGAGCACAAGGCGGTCCTGGACACCACGCGCCAGCTGGAGCGTGAAGGCTTCGAAGTCACCTACATCGAGCCGGGCGAAGACGGCCTGGTGACGCCGCAGATGATCGAAGCCGCCCTGCGCGAAGACACCATTCTGGTGTCGATCATGCATGTGAACAACGAAATCGGCACCGTGAACGACATCGCCGCCATTGGCGAGCTGACCCGTTCGCGCGGTGTGCTGTTCCACGTCGACGGCGCCCAGTCCACCGGCAAGGTCGAGATCGACCTGGCCAAGCTGAAAGTCGACCTGATGTCGTTCTCGGCGCACAAGACCTATGGCCCCAAGGGCATCGGCGCGCTGTACGTGAGCCGCAAGCCACGTGTGCGTCTGGAAGCGGCCATGCACGGCGGCGGTCACGAGCGCGGCATGCGTTCCGGCACCCTGGCCACCCACCAGATCGTCGGCATGGGTGAAGCCTTCCGCATCGCCAAGGAAGAGATGGTCAGCGAGAACCAGCGCGTCAAGGCCCTGAGCGACCGTTTCTTCAAGCAGGTCGAAGACCTCGAAGAGCTGTACGTCAACGGCAGCCAGACCGCTCGTGTTCCGCACAACCTGAACCTGAGTTTCAACTATGTCGAAGGCGAGTCGCTGATCATGGCGCTCAAGGACCTGGCGGTCTCGTCCGGTTCGGCCTGCACTTCGGCGTCCCTGGAGCCTTCCTACGTGCTGCGCGCCCTGGGCCGCAACGACGAGTTGGCGCACAGTTCGATCCGCTTCACCTTCGGCCGTTTCAGCACCGAAGAAGAAATCGATTACGCCGCGCAGAAAGTCCGCGAGGCGGTCACCAAGCTGCGAGCGCTCTCGCCGCTGTGGGACATGTACAAAGACGGTGTCGACATCTCCAAGATCGAGTGGGCGGCGCACTAATTCAAAGTCGCCATCCGGACAGGTCGCCTTTAACAAGCGCGACCTGCAGAGCGGCTCCCCTGATGTGAGAGGAACAGAATCATGGCTTACAGCGAAAAGGTCATCGACCACTACGAAAACCCACGCAACGTCGGCAAGATGGACGCTGAAGACCCTGATGTCGGCACCGGCATGGTCGGTGCTCCGGCCTGCGGCGACGTCATGCGCCTGCAGATCAAGGTCAATGAGCAGGGCGTCATCGAAGATGCCAAGTTCAAGACCTACGGTTGCGGTTCGGCCATTGCCTCCAGCTCCCTCGCCACCGAGTGGATGAAGGGCAAGACCCTGGACGAAGCCGAAACCATCAAGAACACCCAGCTGGCAGAAGAACTGGCCTTGCCGCCCGTCAAGATTCACTGCTCGGTACTGGCCGAAGATGCCATCAAGGCCGCCGTGCGCGACTACAAGCAAAAGAAAGGCTTGTTGTAAGCACACCGCTCTTTCAGCAACGCTGGCGAAATCCAAGGAGTTCCCGATGTCTATCAGCATGACCGAAGCCGCCGCCAACCACGTGCGTCGCTCCCTCGAAGGGCGCGGCAAGGGTGATGGCATTCGCCTGGGTGTTCGCACCACAGGCTGCTCGGGCCTGGCCTATGTGCTTGAGTTCGTCGACGCGGCGGACCCTGACGACACGGTAGTCGAGGCGCATGGCGTGAAGGTCATCATCGACCCGAAAAGCCTGGTGTATCTTGACGGCACCGAACTGGACTTCGTCCGCGAGGGCTTGAACGAAGGCTTCAAGTTCAATAATCCCAATTCGCGCGGTGAATGCGGCTGCGGCGAAAGCTTCAACGTCTGAGGCCGATGATCGTGGGCACTCCTTGTCATTTCGCACTGTTCGACCTGAAACCCGGTTTTGTCGTGGACCTCGATCTTTTGGGGAGCCGCTACCGGGAACTGGCGCGCAGCGTGCACCCGGATCGGTTCGCCGATGCGCCCGAGCAGGAGCAGCGCCAGGCGCTGGAGCGCTCGGCCAACCTCAACGACGCCTACCAGACCCTCAGGAGTGCCCCGCGCCGGGCGCGTTACCTGTTGGCACTGCGTGGCGACGAGGTGCCGCTTGAAGTCACGGTGCATGACCCCGACTTTCTCCTGCAACAGATGCAATGGCGCGAAGAGCTCGAAGACCTGCACGACGAGGCCGACCTGGCTGGCGTCGCGGTGTTCAAGCGTCGCCTCAAGGCAGCCCAGGAGACCCTCAACGACAGCTTTGCCGCCTGTTGGGATGATGCGGCGCAACGTGAACAGGCCGAACGCCTGATGCGGCGCATGCAGTTCCTCGACAAGCTTTCCCAAGAAGTGCGCCAGCTCGAAGAGCGCCTCGACGATTAACCCCGTGCGGCCCTGGTCGCGCGCCTGTGATTATTCCTAAAAGCATGGCCTTACTGCAGATCGCCGAACCCGGCCAGAGTCCTCAACCGCATCAGCGTCGTCTGGCTGTCGGTATCGACCTTGGCACCACCAATTCGCTGGTTGCTGCCTTGCGCAGCGGCCTTTCCGAGCCGTTGGCCGACGAGAGCGGGCAGATCATCCTGCCGTCGGCCGTGCGCTACCACGCCGATCGTGTCGAAGTCGGGCACGCGGCGAAGGCGGCGGCTTCTCTTGATCCGTTCAACACGGTTCTTTCGGTCAAGCGCCTGATGGGGCGCGGCATTGCCGACGTCAAGCAACTGGGCGAGCAACTGCCGTACCGGTTCGTCGAGGGCGAGTCGCACATGCCGTTCATCGACACCGTGCAGGGTGCCAAGAGCCCGGTGCAGGTGTCGGCCGACATCCTCAAGGTGCTGCGCCTGCGGGCCGAAGCCACATTGGGCGGCGAACTGGTGGGCGCGGTCATCACCGTACCGGCCTATTTCGACGATGCCCAGCGCCAGGCCACCAAGGATGCTGCGCGTCTGGCCGGCCTGAACGTCTTGCGCCTGCTCAATGAGCCGACAGCGGCGGCCGTGGCCTATGGCCTGGACCAGAACGCCGAAGGCGTGGTCGCCATCTACGACCTGGGTGGCGGCACATTCGATATCTCGATCCTGCGCCTGACCGGCGGTGTCTTCGAAGTGCTGGCCACCGGTGGCGACACCGCGCTGGGCGGCGACGATTTCGACCATGCCATCGCACAGTGGATCATCAGCGGTGCCGGCCTGTCCTCGGACCTTGAGCCATCTGCCCAGCGCAATCTGCTGCAGACCGCCTGTGCCGCCAAGGAAGCGCTGACCGATGCGCCGTCCGCCGAGGTCGCGTACGGCGACTGGCGTGCCGTGCTGACCCGCGAAGCCTTCAACGAACTGATCGAGCCGATGGTGGCGCGTAGCCTCAAGGCTTGTCGCCGCGCCGTGCGCGATGCCGATATCGAGATCGATGACGTCAAGGCCGTGGTCATGGTCGGTGGCTCGACCCGTGTGCCGCGTGTGCGCGATGCGGTGGCCGAGCTGTTCGGTCGCCAGCCGCTGACCGACATCGACCCTGACCAGGTCGTGGCCATTGGTGCGGCGATCCAGGCCGATACCCTGGCCGGCAACAAGCGCGACGGCGGCGAGCTGCTGCTGCTGGACGTGATTCCGCTGTCGCTGGGGCTGGAGACCATGGGTGGGTTGATGGAGAAGGTCATCGCCCGCAACACCACGATCCCGGTGGCGCGTGGCCAGGAATTCACCACTTATAAAGACGGCCAGACGGCCATGATGATTCATGTGCTGCAGGGCGAGCGCGAGCTGATCAGCGATTGCCGCTCCCTGGCGCGCTTCGAGTTGCGTGGCATTCCGCCCATGGTCGCCGGTGCTGCCAAGATCCGTGTGACCTTCCAGGTCGACGCCGATGGCCTGCTCAGTGTCGCGGCGCGCGAGCTGGGCTCGGGCGTCGAGTCCAGCATTCAGGTCAAGCCGTCCTACGGCCTGACCGATGGCGAGATCGCCAGCATGCTCAAGGACTCCTTCCAGAACGCCGGCCAGGACAAGGTCGCTCGCGTATTGCGCGAGCAACAGGTTGATGCCCAGCGCCTGCTTGAAGCGGTGCAGGGCGCGCTGGAGGCCGACGGTGAGCGCCTGCTTGACGAAGAAGAGCGGCTGGCCATCCAGCTGCAGATGGATGAATTACGTGAGCTGATGCAAGGCACCGATGGCCTGGCCATCGAGCAACAGACAAGGCGTCTGTCGCAGGTGACCGATGCATTTGCTGCAAGGCGCCTGGATTCGACGGTAAAAGCCGCACTGGCAGGACGCAACCTGAATGAGATCGAGGAATAACTGATGCCGTTGGTGACTTTTCTGCCGCACGAGAAGTACTGTCCGGAAGGAGCAGTCTTTGAGGTGGCGCCCGGAACGAACATCCTGGAGCTTGCCCATGAGCATCACATCGAGATCGAGAGCGCCTGCGGTGGCGTGAAAGCCTGCACCACGTGCCATTGCATCGTGCGCAACGGCCTGGACTCGCTGGAGGAAGCCGACGAGCTCGAGGAAGACATGCTCGACAAGGCCTGGGGTCTTGAAGCCCGGTCGCGCCTGGCGTGCCAGGTCAATGTCGGCGATGAAGACCTGACCATCGAGATTCCGAAATACTCGCTCAACCACGCTGCCGAAGCGCCGCACTGATCCGGGAAGAAAATCATGGCTCTGAAATGGGTTGATGTGCAGGAAATCGCCATCCAGCTGGCCGAAGCGCATCCGGATGTCGATCCGCTGATGGTGAATTTCGTCAAGCTGCGCAATCTGGTGATGGCGCTTCCGGAATTCGACGATATTCCGGATCGTGGCGGGGAAAAGGTCCTCGAAGCGATCCAGGGGTTATGGATCGAAGAGGCCGACTGACACCTGTCAGCCTCTGTAACGCAACCAAGTTAGGCAATACTCTTGAACCCGCGTATAATTCGCGGGTTTAATTTTTCGATTTAATTTCTGCTTCTGGAGTTTCACCATGGCTGTTCAACGCACTTTCTCGATCATCAAGCCTGACGCCGTTGCCAAGAACGTGATCGGCAAGATCACCACTCGCTTCGAAGACGCTGGCCTGCGCATCGTCGCTTCGAAAATCAAGCAACTGTCCAAGGCCGAGGCCGAAGGCTTCTACGCCGAGCACAGCGAGCGCGGTTTCTTCGCTGACCTGGTTGCCTTCATGACCTCCGGTCCTGTTGTCGTTCAGGTTCTGGAAGGCGAGAACGCCATCGCTCTGAACCGTGAGCTGATGGGCGCTACCAACCCTAAAGAAGCTGCTGCCGGCACCATCCGCGCTGATTTCGCCGAGTCCATCGACGCCAACGCCGTTCACGGTTCGGACTCCGAAGCCGCTGCTGCTCGCGAAATCGCTTACTTTTTCGCTGCTACCGAAGTAACCGCTCGCTAAGCCACGGCCGACGAGCGAAGGGTGAATTCATGATCGTGACGACTGGTAAAACCAACCTGCTGGGTCTGACTCAGCCGGAAATGGAAAAATTCTTCGAGTCAATCGGGGAGAAACGCTTCCGTGCCGGTCAGGTCATGAAGTGGATTCACCACTTTGGCGTCGATGATTTCGACGCCATGACCAATGTCGGCAAGGCCTTGCGCGAAAAGCTCAAGGCCTGCTCCGAGATTCGCGGCCCCGAAGTGGTCAGCGAAGACATTTCCACCGACGGCACCCGCAAATGGGTGGTCCGCGTGGCGTCCGGCAGCTGTGTCGAGACCGTCTACATTCCCCAGGGCAAACGTGGCACCTTGTGCGTTTCGTCCCAGGCAGGCTGTGCCCTGGATTGCAGTTTCTGCTCCACCGGCAAGCAAGGCTTCAACAGCAACCTCACTGCCGCCGAAGTCATCGGCCAGGTGTGGATTGCCAACAAATCCTTTGGCAGCGTCCCGGCAACCGTCGACCGTGCCATCACCAACGTGGTGATGATGGGCATGGGTGAGCCGCTGCTGAATTTCGACAACGTCGTGGCCGCCATGCACCTGATGATGGACGACCTGGGCTATGGCATCTCCAAGCGCCGGGTGACCCTGTCCACCTCGGGCGTGGTGCCGATGATCGACGTGCTGGCCCAGCACATCGACGTGTCCCTGGCCCTCTCGCTGCATGCGCCCAACGACGAGTTGCGCAACAAACTGGTGCCGATCAACAAGAAGTACCCCCTGAAGATGCTGCTCGAGTCCTGCCGCCGCTACATGGCGACGCTGGGCGAGAAGCGCGTGCTGACCGTCGAGTACACCCTGCTCAAGGACATCAACGACCAGCCGGCGCATGCCAGCGAGATGATCGAGTTGCTCAAGGACACCCCTTGCAAGATCAACCTCATCCCGTTCAACCCGTTCCCGCATTCCGGCTACGAGCGGCCGAGCAACAACGCCATCCGGCGCTTCCAGGACATGCTGCACCAGGCCGGCTACAACGTGACCGTGCGCACCACCCGTGGTGAAGACATCGATGCGGCGTGCGGGCAACTGGTTGGCCAGGTCATGGACCGCACGCGACGCAGCGAACGCTACATCGCGGTTCGCGAGGTCAATGCCGAGGCTGCGCAGGGACACAGCGCCGCCTCCTGAACCCGAATGCGAACCTGACCGAGAGGGACCCTATGTCTGTGCGCGCTTCGTTGCTGTTGAGTTTCGTCTTCTTGCTGACAGGTTGCGTGACATCGGGCGATGTCGACCCGCTGACCACCAGCAAGGGACGTGACCAGGCGCGCAAGGCGTATGTGCAACTGGGCCTTGGGTATTTTCAGCAAGGCCAGACCGAGCGCGCCAAGGTGCCCCTGAAGAAAGCCCTCGACCTGGACCGCAACGATCCGGACGCCAACGCCGCACTGGCGCTGGTGTTCCAGACCGAAATGGAGCCGGAACTGGCTGACCAGTACTTCCTCAAGGCAATTGCCGCCAGCAAGGACGATGCGCGCATCGTCAACAACTACGGCAGCTTTCTGTACGAGCAGCAACGCTACAAGGAAGCCTACGCACGTTTTGAACAAGCGGCGGCCGACAATCTGTATCCTGAGCGCTCGCGTGTCTTCGAAAGCCTGGGCATGACGGCGCAGAAGCTGGGCGAGCGTGAGCGGGCGCGTGAATTTTTCATCCGTGCCCTGCGTCTGAACCGTGTCCAGCCACGCGCGTTGCTGGAAATGGCTGAGTTGTCCTACGAAGACAGGCAATATGTGCCCTCGCGTGATTACTATGAGCGCTTCAGCCAGGTCAGCGAGCAGAACGCCCGGAGCCTGTTGCTCGGCATACGCCTGGCCAGGGTCCATGAAGATCGCAATACCGCAGCCAGTTACGGGCTGCAGTTGAAAAGACTCTATCCCGGTACGCCGGAATATCAGCAATACCTGTCGGAGCAATGATGAAAGTGGCGCATCCCGAAGTTGTAACAGGCAATGGTATGAATCCAGGGGAAACCCTGCGCCAGGCCCGTGAGCGCCAGAACTGGTCGCTGCCTGATGTGGCCACAAGGCTCAACCTCACCACCCATTCCCTGGCCCACCTTGAAAATGGCGCGTTCGACAAGCTGCCCGGGCACACCTTCGCCCGCGGTTATGTCCGCGCCTACGCCAAGCTGCTGGAGCTGGACCAGGCAGCACTGGTCGCCCAGTTCGACCAGTACACCGGCACGGATGGCAAAGGCAGTGAAGTGCATGCCTTGGGCCGTATCGAAGAGCCGGTACGCCTGTCGCATAACATTCTGCGTATCGTCAGCCTGATTCTGCTGCTGGTGCTGGTGGGGGGCGGTTTCCTGTGGTGGCAGGACCAGGGTTCGCTGCGTGGCAAGGACGTGGCCGGGCTGAACCTTGAGCATGTCGAGGTCGAGAGCGCCGATGGCACCACCCAGATTCACCAGCTGGACGAGCCGCCGACTGAAACGCCTGCGCCGCAAGCCGCCAATGGCAGCAGTTCGCCCCTGGTGCTGACGCCTTCGACACCCATCACTGAAAGCGCGCCTGCCACGCCAGCACCCGCGGCGCCTGCAGCACAGACCAATGTCACCTCACCGGCCTCCAGTGCGCCCGCCATCGCTGCGCCATCGGCGCCGGTCGCTGCAACCTCAGAGCCTATTGCGCCGATCCTGCCGGGCTCTGGCCGTGTCAGTGTCAAGTTTGTCGCCAATTGCTGGGCACAGGTCACCGATGCCAACGGCAAGGTGCTGGCCAGCGGCCTCAAGCTCAAGGGCGAAACCCTCGAGGTCAGCGGCAAGCCGCCGCTTTCGGTGCGCCTGGGCTATGCCCGCGGGGCCGAGGTCAGCTATAACGGACAGCCTGTCGATGTGGCTCCATTTACCACAGGCGAAACTGCTCGCCTGAAACTAGGGCAATAAGTCATGCACGGCCATTCCCCCATTAAACGTCGAGAATCGCGCAAGATCTGGGTCGGGTCTGTGCCGGTCGGTGGCGATGCTCCGATTGCCGTACAGAGCATGACCAACAGCGACACCAACGATGTCGCCGCCACCGTCGCCCAGATCAACCGTCTTGAAGCCGCCGGCGTCGACATCGTGCGGGTCTCGGTGCCCGACATGGATGCCGCCGAAGCGTTTGGTCGCATCAAGCAACTGGTCAAGGTGCCACTGGTTGCCGACATTCACTTCGACTACAAGATCGCCCTGCGCGTGGCCGAGCTTGGCGTCGATTGCCTGCGCATCAACCCGGGCAATATCGGTCGTGAAGACCGGGTCAGGGCCGTGGTCGACGCTGCGCGTGACCGGGGCATCCCGATCCGCATCGGCGTCAACGCCGGCTCCCTGGAAAAGGACCTGCAGAAAAAATACGGCGAGCCAACCCCTGAAGCGCTGGTCGAGTCAGCCTTGCGCCATGTCGAGCACCTCGATCGCCTGGACTTCCAGGACTTCAAGGTCAGCGTAAAGGCCTCGGACGTGTTCATGGCCGTCGAAGCCTATCGCCAGCTGGCCCGCCAGATCGTCCAGCCCTTGCACCTGGGCATCACCGAAGCCGGTGGCCTGCGCTCGGGCACGGTGAAATCCGCCGTGGGGCTGGGTATGCTGCTCGCCGAAGGAATCGGCGATACTATCCGCATTTCCCTGGCGGCCGATCCGGTCGAAGAGGTCAAGGTCGGCTACGACATCCTCAAGTCGCTGCACCTGCGTTCGCGTGGCATCAACTTCATCGCCTGCCCGAGCTGCTCGCGGCAGAACTTCGATGTGGTCAAGACCATGAACGAGCTTGAAAACCGCCTCGAAGATCTGCTCGTGCCGCTGGACGTGGCGGTCATCGGTTGTGTGGTCAACGGTCCGGGTGAAGCCAAGGAAGCCCACATCGGGCTGACCGGTGGCTCCCCGAACCTGATCTACATCGACGGCAAGCCGGCACAGAAGCTGGGCAACGAGAACCTGGTCAGCGAACTCGAGCGCCTGATTCGCGAGAAAGCGGCCGAAAAAGTTCAAGCTGACGCCTCGGTCATCGTGCGCGGCTAACCAAGATTGCTAAGGATTTTTTGTGAGTAAGTCTCTACAAGCCATTCGTGGCATGAATGACATCCTGCCCGAGCAGACCCCGCTGTGGCGCTATTTCGAAGGCACGGTCTCGCGCTTGCTGGACAACTACGGCTACCGGCAGATCCGCATGCCGATCGTCGAGTTCACCGAGCTGTTCAAGCGTTCGATCGGCGAAGTCACCGACATCGTCGAAAAAGAGATGTACACCTTTGCCGACCGCAACGGTGATTCCCTGACCCTGCGCCCCGAAGGCACGGCTGCGTGCGTGCGTGCGGTGCTCGAGCACGGCATCACCGGCGGTGGCCAGGTGCAGAAGCTCTGGTACATCGGCCCGATGTTTCGTCACGAGCGCCCGCAGAAAGGCCGCTATCGCCAGTTCCACCAGATTGGTGTCGAAGTCTTCAACCTCGACGGCCCGGACATCGATGCCGAACTGATCGTGCTGACCTGGCGCCTGTGGGGCCAACTGGGCATCCGCGATGCGGTCAAGCTCGAGCTCAACAGCCTGGGCACCAGCGAGGCCCGTGCCCGCTATCGCGATGCACTGGTCGAGTACCTCTCGGCGCGTCACGAACAGCTGGACGAAGACAGCCAGCGTCGCCTCAAGAGCAACCCGCTGCGCATCCTCGACACCAAGGACCAGGCTACCCAGGCCCTGCTGGTCGACGCGCCGAAGCTGGCCGATTACCTGGACGACGAGTCGCGCCTGCACTTCGATGGCCTCAAGGCGCGTCTGGATGCGGCCGGCATTCCGTACGTGATCAACCCCAAGCTGGTGCGCGGCCTGGATTACTACAGCAAGACCGTGTTCGAGTGGGTCACCGACAAGCTCGGCGCCCAGGGCACTGTCTGTGCCGGCGGGCGCTACGATGGCCTGGTCGAGCAGATGGGCGGCAAGCCCACCACCGGTGTCGGCTTTGCCATGGGCATCGAGCGCCTGGTGCTGCTGCTCGAAACCCTTGAGCAGGTGCCGCAAGACATCGCCCGTCAGGTCGACGTCTACCTCTGCGCCTTCGGTGAAGCGGCAGAGCTGGCCGCCCTGGCCCTGAGCGAGCAGGTCCGCGACCGCTTGCCCGAGCTGCGTCTGCAGGTCAATGCCGGTGCCGGCAGCTTCAAGAGCCAGTTCAAGAAAGCCGACAAGAGCGGCGCGCTGTATGCTCTGATCCTTGGCGAAGAAGAACTGGCCGGCCAGCAGATCGGCGTCAAGCCGCTGCGCGGGCAGGGCGAACAACAGAATATTGCCTGGGACGCTCTGCCTGAGCACCTGGCGGCCTGCCTGGCGCAGGCTTGAGCGGTCAAACAGCCGAATTAGCGACGAATCAGGAGTATTGGGGTGTCGAGTAGCGAAGATGACGATCTGGCAGCAATGAAGGACTGGTGGCAGCGCAACGGCAAACCCTTGGTAACAGGTGGTCTGCTGGCGCTGGTGGTGGTCTTTGGCTGGCAGTACTGGCAAAAATACCAGAGCACGCAGGCCTCCAATGCCTCGGTGCTGTACCAGCAATTGCTGGAAACAGCCCTGACGCCCAGCGGCGATGCCGACCCTGCGCGTGTCGCCGAGGTGGCCGGCAAGCTGAAGAAGGAATACGGCGGTACCGCCTATGCACAGTACGCCAGCCTGTTCGTGGCCAAGGTCGCGGTCGACACCGGCAAGCTGGATGATGCCGTTGCCGAGCTGAAAACCGTGACTGACAAGCCGGCCAACGCGACGCTGGGCGAACTGGCCCGTCAGCGCCTGGCCCGTGTCCTGGCGGCGCAGAACAAGGCTGAAGATGCACTGAAACTGCTCAACGGCGATGCCGACAAGGCGTTCCTGGCCAGTCGTGAAGAACTCAAGGGCGACCTGCTGGTGCAGTTGGGTCGTGCCGATGAGGCACATGCTGCTTACCAAAAGGCCAAGACTGCACTGTCGCCAGACGCCGCAGTGGGTGGCCTGCAAATAAAGCTCGACGATCTGGCCAAAGGGGATGCGTGACGTGATTCGTTGGAAACATGCAGCATTGCTGGCCCTGGCCGTGATGGCCGTGGGTTGCAGCAGCAACAGCAAGAAGGAACTGCCGCCGGCAGAACTGACCGATTTCAAGGAAGAAGTGACCCTGCAGAAGGTCTGGAGCCACTCGGTCGGCGACGGCCAGGGTGAAACCTGGAACATGCTGGTGCCCGCCATCGACGGTGATCGCATCTATGCCGCTGACGTGACCGGTGAAGTGGTTGCCCTGGATCGCCTGACCGGCGACAAACTCTGGGAAAAGGACCTCGACCTGCCAGTGTCCGGTGCGGTCGGCGTCGGTTACGGCGTGCTGACCATCGGCACCGTCCGCGGTGACGTGGTCGCGCTGGACTCCAGCACCGGTGAAGAGAAATGGCGTGCCAAGGTCACCAGCGAAGTGCTGGCACCTCCGGCCACCAACGGCGACGTCGTGGTCGTGCAGACCCAGGACGACCGCGTCATCGGCCTGGATGCCTACACCGGTGCCCAGCGCTGGATCTACGAAAGCACGCCAGCCGTACTGACCCTGCGTGGTACCGGCGCGCCGATCGTGACCAGCCGTCTGGCGATTGCCGGCCTGTCGACCGGCAAGGTCGTGGCGCTGGACATCAGCAACGGCGTACCGGTCTGGGAGCAGCGCATCGCCATCCCGCAAGGCCGTTCGGAGCTGGAGCGGGTCGTGGACATCGACGGTGGCCTGCTGCTGTCGGGTAATACACTGTATGTAGCCAGCTATCAGGGCCGCGTTGCCGGTCTGGATCTGGATAGCGGCCGGGTGCTGTGGCAGCGTGATGCCTCCAGCTATGCCGGTGTGGCCCAGGGTTTTGGCAGCGCTTATGTCAGCCTGGCGTCCGGTACGGTCGAAGGCATCGACGAGCGTTCGTCCTCGGCGCTGTGGAGCAATGATTCGCTGGCGCGTCGTCAGTTGAGCGCGCCGGAAGTGTTTTCCAGCTACGTGGCGGTAGGCGACCTTGAAGGTTACCTGCACCTGCTCAGCCAGGTCGACGGTCGTTTCGTGGCCCGTGAACGTATCGACAGCGATGGCCTGCGGGCGCGTCCGCTGGTGGTTGGTGACATGATTTACGTGTATGGCAACAGTGGCAAGCTCGAAGCCCTGACCATCAAGCAATGATTGGATCGGGCCGGGGCTGATCGCCCCGGCCTGCCTTGCTCACGCAGGGCAGCAGTGCCTTCGGGGACTGTTTCGCACTCTGGCCGCTGCCTCGCAGCGGCTTTTGTATTTTCTGAAATAACGTAGTGGAGAGCCGCATGGTTCCCGTAATCGCCCTGGTGGGCCGACCGAACGTCGGCAAGTCCACCATGTTCAACCGCCTGACCCGGTCGCGGGACGCCATTGTTGGCGACCTGTCCGGTCTGACCCGTGATCGCCAATACGGAGAGGCGAAATGGCAGGGGCACGCTTACATCCTGATCGACACCGGTGGTATCTCCGGTGACGAGCATGGCATGGATGAAAAGATGGCCGAGCAGTCGCTGATGGCCATCGAAGAAGCCGATGTCGTACTGTTTCTGGTGGATGCCAAGGCCGGCTACACCGCCGCCGACCAGATGATTGGCGAGCACTTGCGCAAGCGCAACAAGCGCAGCTTCGTGATCGCCAACAAGATCGACAATATCGATGAACACCTGGCCCGTGCCGAGTTCAGCCCCATGGGCCTGGGCGACGCCATTCCGGTGGCCGGTGCCCACGGTCGCGGCATCACCCAGATGCTCGACCTGGTGCTCAAGGACCTGGAGTGGGACGAGCAGGAAGTCATCGACCCTGAAGGTGCCGAAGAAGTCGCCGAAGGCCAGGAAGCCAAGCGCATTCCGGGTCCGAGCGAAAAGGATGGCATCAAGATCGCCATCATCGGTCGCCCGAACGTCGGCAAGTCGACCCTGGTCAACCGCATGCTCGGTGAAGACCGCGTCATCGTCTACGACCAGCCCGGCACCACGCGCGACAGCATCTACATTCCGTTCGAGCGCAACGAAGAGAAGTACACCCTGATCGACACTGCCGGGGTGCGCAAGCGCGGCAAGATCCACGAGGAAGTCGAAAAGTTCTCGGTGGTCAAGACGCTGCAGGCCATCAAGGACGCCAACGTGGTGATCTTCGTGATGGACTCGCGCGAAGGCGTGGTCGACCACGACCTGAACCTGCTGGGCTTTGCCCTGGAGTCCGGCCGTGCCCTGGTCATCGCCCTGAACAAATGGGACGGCATGACCCCGGGTGAGCGCGACTTCGTCAAGATCGAGCTGCAACGCCGCCTGTTCTTCGTCGACTTTGCCGACATTCACTTCATCTCGGCGCTGCACGGCACTGGCGTAGGCAACCTGTACAAGTCGGTGCAGAACGCCTTCATGTCGGCCGTGACCCGCTGGCCGACCAGCCGCCTGACGCAGATTCTCGAAGACGCCGTCAGCGATCACGCACCGCCCATGGTCAACAACCGCCGCATCAAGCTGCGCTATGCCCACCTGGGTGGCGCCAACCCGCCGATCATCGTGATCCACGGTAACCAGGTCGATGCGGTGCCCAAGTCGTACGTGCGCTACCTTGAGAACACCTATCGCCGGGTGTTGAAACTGGTCGGCACGCCGATCCGTATCGAGTTCAAGGGCGGTGAAAACCCGTATGAAGGCAACAAGAACACCTTGACCGACCGCCAGGTCAACAAGAAGCGCCGCCTGATGTCGCACCACAAGAAAGCCGACAAGAAGCGCCGCGACAAGCGTTAGCAGGAGTAATGACGATCAGTCAGGGGGAATTTCGGGCCTCCCACAGAGTTTTGTGTTGTCTCATGTGATTGGCTGGCCCTGATCGCCATACCGCAACGCGGTCTGGTGGGTGGGGGCTCTCCCACAGGATTAATGTAGCCTTGGGTTTTTTGCCTGGCACAAGACTGTGGGAGGCTCTGCTGGCGCTGCCCATGTAGCGACTTTACGGGCCTCATCGCGAGCAGATTGGGCGCCGATCGGCCCCTCCCACATGTTCAGCATGTGGCGAAATTCCCCCTGGCTGATCGGCATTAGTGAGTAGGAGCGGCTTTGTTGCGAATCGCACGAGGCGAAAGTGGCTGCGTATGTGTTCCCGGCCAAAGCCGGTCCTGGTGGCTTGCTGATTGCAGCTGTTGTAGGGTGAGCCCCAAGGCTTTCCCTACAGCAGGTGTTCAATGATCGACAGCAAACTGCCCAATGTCGGCACCACCATCTTTACCACCATGTCCCAGCTCGCAGCCGAAACCGGGGCGCTCAACCTGTCCCAGGGTTTTCCTGATTTTGACGGGCCACAGGCACTGCGCGATGCCTTGAGCCGCCATGTTGCCCAAGGCCACAACCAGTACTCGCCCATGACCGGCCTGCCAGCCTTGCGCCAGCAAGTGGCTGCCAAGATCCAGCGCAGTTATGGCGTCAAGGTCGATTTCGAGCGCGAAGTGACCATCACCCCAGGTGCCACCCAAGGCATCTTCTGCGCCGTGCAAACCGTGATCCGCCCCGGTGACGAGGCGATCATCTTCGACCCTTGCTATGACAGCTACGAGCCTTCTGTAGAACTGGCCGGTGGCCGCTGCGTGCATGTTCAGCTTGATCCGCAGAACTTTGCCATCGACTGGCAGAAACTCAGCGATGCCCTGAGCCCGCGCACCCGTCTGATCGTCATCAACTCGCCGCACAACCCCAGTGGTGCACTGCTCAGCCGCGCCGACCTGGACCGGCTGGCGGCGTTGATCGCCGGGCGCGATATCTATCTGATCAGCGACGAGGTCTACGAGCACCTGGTGTTCGATGGTCGGCAACATGAAAGCGTATTGGCCCACGAGGCGCTGTATGCCCGCGCCTTCGTGGTCAGTTCGTTCGGCAAGAGCTACCACGTCACGGGCTGGAAAACCGGTTATGTGGTCGCGCCCCCGGCCTTGACCACTGAGCTGCGCAAGGTGCACCAGTACGTCAGTTTCTGCAGCGTCACGCCCTTGCAATATGCGCTGGCCGATTTCATGGCCGAGCATCCAGAGCACGTCGAGGCGCTGCCGGCGTTCTACCAGGCCAAGCGCGACTTCTTCTGCGATCACCTGGCCGCTTCACGCTTGCGCTTCGAGCGGGTGGGCGGCACCTATTTCCAGTTGGTGGATTACTCGCAGATCCGCCCGGACCTCAATGATGTCGACATGGCGACGTGGATGACCCGCGAGCATGGCGTGGCCAGCATTCCGGTGTCTGTGTTCTACCAGAGCCCGCCTGAGGGCCAGCGCCTGATCCGACTGTGCTTTGCCAAGCGTGAGGAGACGCTGCTGCAGGCAGCGGAAAAACTATGCGCGATCTGAATACCTTGCCCGCATTGAACATTGCCCTGGTGCAGACCCACCTGGCCTGGCACGACCGGCAGGCCAACCTGGCGCATTTCCAGGCGCTGCTGGATCAGGCGCAAGGGGCGGACCTGATCATCCTGCCGGAGATGTTCACCACTGGCTTTACCATGGATTCGGTCGAACAGGCCGAAGCCGAAAACGGTCCGACTGCTCAATGGCTGCTGGCTCAGGCCGCACGGCTTCAGGCGGTGATCACCGGCAGTGTCATCGTGCGTGCCGCCGACGGCAGCCACCGTAACCGGCTGTTGTGGGCGCGACCCGATGGCGAGCTGCTGCATTACGACAAACGCCATCTGTTTCGCATGGCGGGTGAGCATGAGCATTTCAGCCCGGGCGAGCGGCAGGTGACCTTCGAGCTCAAGGGTTGGCGGGTTCGTCCGTTGATCTGCTACGACCTGCGTTTTCCCGTGTGGAGCCGTGACGCCCAGGACACTGACCTGTTGCTGTACACCGCTAACTGGCCGGGCGCCCGGCGCCTGCACTGGAACCGTTTGCTGCCGGCCCGTGCCATCGAGAACCTGTGTTATGTGGCAGCGGTCAACCGTGTTGGCACGGACGGCAAGGGCCTGGCCTATACCGGCGACAGCCAGGTGCTGGATTTCCAGGGTGAAAGCCTGTTCAACGCGGGCGAGGCGGATGGCGTATTCAAGGTGACGCTCGACGCGGTCGAGCTGGCAGCCTATCGGACACGTTTTCCGGCGTGGCGAGATGCTGACGATTTTAATATTCAGTAACAAGTGCAGTTTTTCGGGGGCAGGCCGATACAGATGCCATACCTGAAAGGAGTTCGTCATGACGACCATCAACACCAGTTCGCTGAGCACCTACAACAGTGCCTTCACTGCAGCGATCAAGAAGCCGGACGCTGCTCAGACTGACGAGACCAAGACCGCTGCCCCTGAAAAAATCACCGCTGACATGAGCGGGACCCAAGTCAGCGAGGCCAGCAAGAGTTCGGGTGGATCGCCCAAAGAGCAGATGATCGAGCAGATCAAGAAGCAGATCGAAGACACCCAGGAAATGCTGGAAAAACTGCGTGAGCAACTGGCCGCTGTGCAGAAAGGCAGTGCCGACGACGACACCAAGGCCCAGCAGTCGATGGCCATTCAGTCACAGATCATCGCCGCCAGCGCCAACCTGCAGACCCTGCAGGCCAGCCTGCTGGAACTGATCGGTGGCAGTGTTGATACCAAGGCCTGATCGGCATGAAAGTCATGTCCGTAGGAGCGACCGGCGGTCGCGAAGGCCGCAGTGAATTATGTGGGTCTTTTCGCGACCGTTGGTCGCTCCTACAGATCGGGTGTTTGCTGCGCGATAAGGCTTTTCGTTGCGTACTCGGTTACTCGTTCACATTCATGAACTTGCGCGCCCACTGCACATAGTCTTCGGGCTGGGTATAGGTGTGGGTCAGTTCGGTGGCGCTCATCTCTGAGGTGCTGCAAGTGATCTGCCGCTGGGCCCGCAGGCTGTCGTAGGTGGCCTTGATGGCGGCAAAGTAGGCCGCATGGCCATCCACGCAGACGCGCACGCCCATTTCAGCCAGGCGCTGGTTGTCCAGCAGGGCCGGGTTGCCATAGGTCACCAGCATCAGCGGCACGGTCACGCCTTCGCTGATCTGCGCCAGGTGCTCGAAATCACGCACGCCCACCACGGTGATGCCATCCACACCCGTGGCCTGGTACTGCTGCATGCGATCGATGGTTTCGCTGACCGGCAGGATGGTCGCGTTGGTACGGGCGAAAATCGACAGCTCGGCATCGCAACGCGCTTCCAGGGCGGCGCGCATCTTGCCCACGCCTTCGTCGACCGGAATCAGGTCGGTGGACTTGCGGCCGAACTGGGCTGGCAGCAGCGTGTCTTCGATGGTCAGCGCCGCAACGCCGGCACGCTCCAGCTCGGTCACGGTGCGCATGACGTTCAGGGCGTTGCCATACCCGTGGTCGGCATCGGCAATGAACGGCAACTGTGCCACGCGACCGATGCGGGTCGCCTGTTCGACGAATTCGCTCAGGGTGATCAGGGCAAAGTCTGGCGCGGCCAATACTTGCAGGGACGCCACGGAACCGCCAAGGATGCCGACCTCAAAGCCCAGGTCCGCCGCAATGCGGGCCGACATGGGGTCAAACACCGAGGCGGTGCGGTAGCAGGTGCTGGAAGAGGTCAGTGCGCGGAAGTTACGGCGCAGGTCTTGATGGGAAGCCTTGGGCATAGTCGCTCCGTGGAGGGCAGGGTCAGCCCGGCAAGGCCGCAGCTGATGATTTTTCAATAGACGGCAGGTCGCTCCGTGCAGGATTTTCAATGGAAAATCGTGCGCTAGTCATCGAAGTGTCGGAAATGAAGTACAGCAAAAAAGCGGCAAGGCTCAAGCCTGATCCGATGACGCCAAAAGGTCATGGGGCCGAACACAGGTACCTGAATCGTTTAAGGACATAATGCTATCACAGCGTTTTTGCCGTGCCTTATGCCGAATCTGCGGGGGGTATGCGAGAAATGCAAGATGCACCGAGGTGGGGCATTATCACCCCACAATCTTCGCCCTTTGCACCGAGTGGGTGCAGAAAGGGCGAAGAAGGGGGAGGTATCAGGCCGCTTCGGCCTTGCCTGGCGACTGGCTCAGCGAGCGGTTCAGGGCGCTGAACAGCGCGCGGAAGCTGGCCGTGGTGATATTTTCATCGATGCCCACGCCGTGCACGGCACGTTCACCGTTGACGCGCAATTCGATATAGGCCGCTGCCTTGGCCGTGGTGCCGGCACCGATGGCGTGCTCGTTGTAATCCATGATCTCGACCGCCACCGGCAGGCTCGACACCAGCGCTTCCAGCGCGCCGTTGCCCTTGCCTTTCCAGCGCTGGGTCTCGTCATTGACGTTCACTTCAGCGTCGACGTTGCTGATGTTGTTCTCTTCCTGCAGGCGATGGCTGATCAGCGCATACGGCTTGTTGGCCTGCAGGTACTCGCGCTTGAACAGGGCGTAGATCTGCTGCGCGGTCATTTCCAGGCCCAGGCGATCGGTTTCACCCTGAACCACCTGGCTGAACTCGATCTGCATGCGGCGCGGCAGCGAAATGCCGTATTCCTGTTCCAGCAGGTAAGTGATGCCACCCTTGCCCGACTGGCTGTTGACGCGAATCACCGCCTCGTAGCTGCGGCCGATGTCGGCCGGGTCGATCGGCAGGTACGGCACTTCCCACAGGGTGTCCGGTTTCTGCTGGGTGAAGCCCTTGCGGATCGCATCCTGGTGCGAGCCGGAGAACGCGGTGTGCACCAGGTCGCCCACATACGGATGACGTGGGTGCACCGGAATCTGGTTGCACTCCTCGACCACCTTGCGGATGCCGTCGATGTCCGAGAAGTCCAGCTCAGGGTGCACGCCCTGGGTGTAGAGGTTCAGGCCCAGGGTCACCAAATCGACGTTGCCGGTACGCTCGCCGTTGCCGAACAGGCAGCCTTCGACGCGGTCGGCGCCGGCCATCAGGCCCAGCTCGGTCGCGGCCACGCCGGTGCCACGGTCGTTGTGGGTGTGCAGGCTGATGATCACGCTGTCGCGACGGTTGACATGGCGGCCGAACCACTCGATCTGGTCGGCGTAGATGTTCGGCGTCGACACTTCGACCGTGGCCGGCAGGTTGAGGATGATCTTGTGCTCGGGCGTCGGGTTCCAGACCTCGATCACCGCGTCGCAGACTTCCTTGGCGAACTCAAGCTCGGTGGCGCTGAAGGTTTCCGGCGAGTACTGGAACGTCCACTGGGTTTCAGGCTGCTGGGCGGCGTACTTGACGAACAGCTTGGCGGCATTCACCGCAATGTCCTTCACGCCTTGCTTGTCCTGGTTGAACACGATGCGGCGAAATGACGGGCAGGTGGCGTTGTACAGGTGAACGATGGCCTTTTTCGCGCCGCGCAGGGATTCGAAGGTGCGGGCAATCAGGTCTTCACGGGCCTGGGTCAACACCTGGATGGTGGTGTCTTCCGGGATGTGGTTGTCTTCGATCAGGGTGCGCACGAAATCGAAATCGGTCTGCGAGGCGGACGGGAACGACGCTTCGATCTCCTTGACGCCGATGCTCACCAGCGTTTTCCAGAAGCGCAGTTTCTTGACCGCGTCCATCGGCTCGATCAGCGACTGGTTGCCGTCGCGCAGGTCAGAGCTGCACCAGATAGGCGCCTGGGTGATGGATTTCGAAGGCCAGGTGCGATCCGGCAAGTCGATGGTCGCGAAGGCACGGTACTTCTTCGAAGGGTCTTTGAGCATGGTCATCGGGCTGATCCTTTGTACTGAATGGGCCGTGGTAGAGGCGGCCAACCAATTGAATGTGGTGCAGGGCGAGGCGACGCGATCTAGCCTGGCAGTCGGGCGCTGACCAGGTCGAGGCAGGCGTGCTGGCGCAACAGAATGAGGGTGTGAGAGGTTTTCATGTGGCCAACCGTACTCATTGGGGTGAATGTTGGCAAGCACCCGGAAAAAATTGATAGAAATCTTCTGTAATGCACTTATGGCGAATTTTTTTAGCGTTAAACGACCATGAAACAATTTTTTATTGCTGGTCGCTACGCCAGGGCGCAAGTGAGAGGCGCCCTGGCGGTAAAGCCGCTGTTACGGCTCGAACGCGCCAATGAAGATCGCCGGGTCCACCCGGGCATCGTTGAGGCTCACATTCCAGTGCATGTGCGGCCCGGTGGCGCGGCCTGTAGCACCGACCTTGCCGACCACGCCGCCGCGAGACACCGCATCGCCGACCTTCACGTCGATCTTCGACAAGTGGCAGAACATGCTGATGAAGCCCTGGCCGTGGTCGACGAACACGGTCTGGCCATTGAAGAAGTAGTCGCCGGTCAGAATCACTTTGCCAGCGGCAGGCGATTTGACCGGTGTACCGGCCGGTACCGCGAAATCCAGCCCCGAATGCGGGTTGCGCTCTTCGCCGTTGAAGAAGCGGCGCACCCCGAAGCGGCTCGACAGCGGGCCGTTGACCGGTTTGTCGAGAATCAGGTTGCTCGGTGTGCCGGGGCTGAAGCTGCGATAGGCCTGCAACTGCTCGGCCAGCTCGCGCTCGTAGCGTTTGGTCTGCTCGGCGTTGGGCGTCACCTGGCTCTGATTCTTCAAGGTGATGCGCTGTTCTTTGTATTTCTTGCTGCCGACGGTAAAGGGCAGCGCGCGATTGCCGCTGAGCACCTGCTGCTTGCCCGGCTTGACGGTCAAGGGAATGCCGACAATCGCCAGCCAGCGGGTGTCCTGTTCCTTGACCACCAGAACCGGCTTGCCTTCATACGTGGCGGTGGGCGGCTGGGCGCCGCCACCCAGGTCGATGACCGCAACGCCGCCGGGGACCGGCTTGTTCAGGGTGCGGGTTATAAAGCTGTCGGCGTGGGCGGGCAGGCTTAACAACAGGGCCAGCAACGGTGCAATAAAACGTAGCATCGGCAAGTCAGTCCAGAAGAGAAAGGGTCACGGGCGTCAGGTGGTTGTCTTCGACGCGCACCTGCAATTCGCCCTCGCTGAGGCGCGCCGTCAGGCGTTGGCCGGTATGGGTCTGGTCGGCACGGCGCACCGCCTGACCGCGTTCGTCGAGCAGGATGCTGTAGCCGCGTCCCAGCGTGGCCAGGGGACTGACCACTTGCAGGGTCTGCACCTGATGCTGCAACTGCAGGCGCCTGGCCTTGAGCTGTTCACGAATCGCCCGTGGCAAGCGTTCGGCCAGGGTGTCCAGGCGCTGGCGTAGAAAGGCCAGGGTCCGACCGGGGTGCTGCGCCGCCAGGCGGCTTTGCAGGTGCGCCACCTGGGTCTGCTGCTTGCGCAGGCTGTGGTCGAAGGCCCGGCGCAGGCGCATGTCCAGGTCATCAAGACGCTGGGCTTGCTGGCGCAGGCGTTCACCGGGATGACGCAAGCGCCGCGACAGGCCGTCGAGCAACAGCTGTTGGTGCATGAGTTTTTCGCGCATGCGGCTGACCAGCCGGCGTTGCAGGCTCTCGACCCGGCGGTGCAGGTCGCTGGCGTCCGGCGCCAGCAGCTCGGCGGCTGCCGACGGGGTCGGGGCACGGACATCGGCGACGAAATCGCTGATCGACACATCGGTCTCGTGGCCCACGGCGCTGACGATCGGTGTGACGCAGGCATCGATGGCGCGTGCCACTGCTTCTTCGTTGAAGCACCACAGGTCTTCCAGCGAGCCGCCGCCCCGGGCCAGGATCACGGCATCGAAGCCCTGGCGATCGGCCAGTTGCAGGGCACGCACGATCTGGCCGATGGCTTCGCGACCTTGCACGGCGGTGGGGATCAGGGTCAGCTCGACCTGCGGCGCGCGGCGGCGGAACACGCTGATGATGTCGCGGATCACCGCGCCCGTGGGCGAACTGACAATACCGATGCGCCTGGGGTGCAAGGGCAGGGCGACCTTGCGTTCGGCACTGAACAGGCCTTCTTCATCAAGCTTGACCTTCAGGGCCTCGAAGGCCTGGCGCAACGCACCATCACCGGCCGGCTCCAGCGTGTCGAGAATCAACTGATAGTCGCCACGGCCTTCATACAGCGAGACCTTGCCGCGCACCTTGACCTGCAGGCCGTCCTTGAGCGCCTGGCGCACCCGCGCCGCATTCTGGCGAAACAGCGCGCAGCGCACCTGGGCGCCGGCGTCCTTGAGGGTGAAGTACACATGCCCCGAGGCCGGGCGTGAGAGGTTGGAAATCTCGCCCTCGACCCAGATGCTGCTGAACACGTCCTCCAGCAACACCCGGGCACGGCCGTTGAGCTGGCTGACAGTGAGGACTTCCCGGTCCAGGCCGAGTCTTGCAAAAGGGTCTTTGATCATGGCCGGCATCATAAAGCGATTTGCCGCCTGCCCACCACTGGTGCTTTTATCGCGCATGGCTTTAGATGCATACCTTGGCAATGTCGCGGATCGCATCATTAATGCGATCGATGTGGGAGGGGGCTTGCCCGCGATGGCTGCGGTACAGACGAAACAGGTATTGCGGTGCAACGCGGCAGTGTTGTGGCGCAGACCCAGTGGGCTTTCTTGAGCGACAGCGCACGGCAGAGATTGAACCAAAAGTCATTGTCAGGGAGGAAGCCGTGGTCATCGAACACACACTGCAATGGATCGCCCAACTGGGCTTCTCGCCGCTGGACTGGCTATGGATCGAGTTGGCCATCGTCGGCGCCTACATCGTGTTCGGCATCGCCGGCTTCGGCACCGCCCTGGTGGCAGGTCCCCTCCTGATTCACTTCATGCCGCTGTCGCGGATCATCCCCTTGCTGGTCATGCTCGACTTCATCGCGGCGCTGGGCAACCTGCTGCCGGCGCGCCATTCGGTGGTCAAGGCCGAACTGCTGCGCCTGCTGCCGTGCATGGCGGTCGGTTGCACGCTGGGCGTGGTGTTTCTGCTTAACCTGAAGTCCGATGTGCTGCTGTTGCTGATGGGGCTGTTCGTCACCGCCTATGCCCTGTACAGCCTGGCGGTCAAGGTGCGGCCCAGCCAGCTCGCCGCCGGCTGGGCTGTACCGATGGGCACGGTAGGTGGCCTGTTCGGGGCCTTGTTCGGCAGTGGTGGCTTTCTGTATGCCATCTACCTCAATGGCCGGCTGGAGGCCAAGGAACAGGTGCGCGCCACCCAGGGGGCGTTGATCAGTTGCAGCACGGTGGTGCGCCTGGGCCTGTTCGCGGTGGCCGGGGTGTATGCCGAGATCCCGCTGCTGGTGCTGGCCGCCTGCCTGCTGCCGGCGATGCTGCTGGGTTCGTGGATCGGGCGCAGCGTGACCCTGAAGCTGTCGCGTGAGGCGTTCGTGCGGTTTATCACCTGGCTGGTGCTGGTCAGCGGCATCGCCCTGATCATGCGCTACTTCAGCGGCTAGGCTGATTGTCACTTGACCTGAACCGGCGGGCGATTAAGCTGCCGCCCCTTGATTCCTTGCACGACAGCCGCCGCCATGAACAGCCAGAGCATCATCGTCCCGCAAATTTCCAGCTTCCCGGCACGGGAGGCCATGGCACGCAAGATCCTGCGCTGGCTGGTCACGCTGGACGTGGTCGAGCCTGAGCTGAGCACCTGCGGGCGCAGCGGCAACCGCATGGCCTACGCCATTGCCCCAGGCGCCCGCCAGGTGGTGGAAAACCCCGAAGCCTTGCCGTTCGGTCAGGCGGTCAATGGCCTGGAGATCGTCACCAAGCGCTGCATCTATACCCCGCTTGACGGCTTTGCCGAAGAAGCCGGCTGCCCGGAGTGCCGCAAGGAAGTCGGCGAGGCGCTGTTCGAAAGCCTGGAAGACTGGATGCCGCGGCACACCGACAACTTCATCTGCCCGCTGTGCCGCCATGAAGACGACATCAACGGCTTTCTGTTTCTTGACCCGTGCGGTTTTTCCAACCTGGGCTTTATTTTCAACGATTGGCTGGCGGCCGGCTTCAAACAGCGCTTTCTCGACGAGTTTGCCGCCCGTCTGGACCGTCCGGTGTCCTGGGTCAAGGTGCGCTTGTAGACATGAGGTCAAACAGGCCGAGTTTTTGCATTGAGCCGGCCGGTGTGTATAGGTATAATGGCGCGCTTCCAATTTTCCCGCTCGGGAGCCCCCGCGATGCTGCGTATCAGTCAAGAAGCCTTAACATTTGACGACATTCTCCTTGTACCCGGTTATTCCGAGGTGCTTCCCAACGAAGTCAGTCTGAAATCCCGTTTGACCCGCGGCATCGAGCTGAACATCCCGCTGGTTTCTGCAGCGATGGACACCGTCACTGAAGCTCGCCTGGCCATCGCCATGGCGCAGGAAGGCGGCATCGGCATCATCCACAAGAACATGACCATCGACCAGCAAGCCGCTGAAGTGCGCAAGGTCAAGAAGTTTGAAGCCGGCGTGGTCAAGGACCCGATCACCATCGAGGCCGACGCCACCGTACGCGACCTGTTCGACCTGACCCGCCTGCACAACATCTCCGGTGTCCCGGTGCTGCACAACGGCGACCTGGTCGGCATCGTCACCTCGCGTGACGTACGTTTCGAAAGCCGCCTGGACATCCCGGTCCGCGAAGTCATGACCCCCAAAGAGCGTCTGGTCACCGTCCGTGAGGGCGCTGACAAGAACGAAGTGCGCGAGCTGCTGCACAAGCACCGCCTGGAAAAGGTCCTGATCGTCGACGGCAACTTCGCCCTCAAGGGCATGATGACCGTCAAGGACATCGAAAAAGCCAAGGCCTACCCGCTGGCCAGCAAGGATGACCAGGGTCGTCTGCGTGTAGGCGCGGCAGTCGGCACCGGCAAGGACACCGGCGAGCGCGTAGCCGCCCTGGTGGCCGCCGGCGTCGACGTGGTGGTGGTCGACACCGCCCACGGTCACTCCAAAGGCGTGATCGACCGCGTGCGCTGGGTCAAGCAGACCTACCCGCAAGTGCAGGTCATCGGCGGCAACATCGCCACCGGCGCTGCCGCCAAGGCCCTGGTCGAAGCCGGCGCCGATGCGGTCAAGGTCGGTATCGGCCCGGGCTCGATCTGCACCACCCGCATCGTCGCCGGTGTCGGCGTGCCGCAGATCAGCGCCATTGCCAACGTCGCCGAAGCCCTTGAAGGCACCGGCGTTCCGCTGATCGCCGACGGCGGTATCCGTTTCTCCGGTGACCTGTCCAAGGCCATCGTGGCCGGTGCCTCGGCCGTGATGATGGGTTCGATGTTCGCCGGCACCGAAGAGGCTCCGGGCGAAATCGAACTGTTCCAGGGTCGCTCCTACAAGGCCTACCGCGGCATGGGCTCGCTGGGCGCCATGTCCCAGGCCCAGGGCTCCTCGGACCGCTACTTCCAGGACTCGTCCGAAGGCGCCGAGAAGCTGGTGCCTGAAGGTATCGAAGGCCGCGTCGCCTACAAGGGCTCGCTGTCGGCGATCATCCATCAGTTGATGGGCGGCCTGCGCTCCTCGATGGGCTATACCGGCAGCGCGACCATCGAAGAGATGCGCACCAAGCCCGAGTTCGTCCGCATCACCGGTGCCGGCATGGCCGAATCCCACGTCCACGACGTGCAGATCACCAAGGAAGCGCCGAACTACCGCGTAGGTTGAGCCTTCAAGCAAATCGTCAAGCAACCGGGGCTGTTTTATTCAGCCCCGAGTTGTTTCTGAATCACGACTGTTACTGATTGACTTAAACGAGACTGAATCATGGCCCTCGATATTCACGCGCACCGCATCCTGATCCTCGACTTCGGTTCGCAGTACACCCAGCTGATCGCCCGCCGCGTGCGCGAGATCGGCGTGTACTGCGAACTGCATCCGTTCGACATGGACGATGAAGCCATTCGCGAGTTCGCACCCAAGGGCGTGATCCTCGCCGGCGGCCCTGAGTCGGTACACGAAGCCGACAGCCCGCGCTGCCCGCAGGCGGTCTTCGACCTGGGCGTGCCGGTGTTCGGCATCTGCTACGGCATGCAGACCATGGCCGAGCAACTGGGCGGCAAGGTCGAAGGGTCCGACCTGCGTGAGTTCGGTTACGCCCGCGTCGACGTGGTCGGCAAGAGCCGCCTGCTCGACGGCATCGAAGACCACATCGACGCCGACGGCCTGTTCGGCCTCGACGTCTGGATGAGCCACGGTGACAAGGTCACCCGGCTGCCGGAAGATTTCCACATCCTGGCCAGCACCCCGAGCTGCCCGATCGCCGGCATGGCCGACGACACCCGCGGTTACTACGGCGTGCAGTTCCACCCGGAAGTGACCCACACCAAGCAGGGCGGTCGCATCCTGTCGCGCTTCATCCTCGACATCTGCGGCTGTGAAGCCCTGTGGACACCGTCGAAGATCGCCGAAGACGCCATCGCCCAGGTGCGCGCCCAGGTCGGCACCGACAACGTGCTGCTGGGCCTGTCCGGCGGCGTCGACTCTTCGGTGGTTGCGGCCTTGCTGCACAAGGCCATCGGCGACCAACTGACCTGCGTCTTCGTCGACAACGGCCTGCTGCGCCTGCACGAAGGTGAGCAAGTGATGGCCATGTTCGCCGAGAACATGGGCGTCAAGGTCATCCGCGCCAACGCCGAAGAGCAGTTCCTGAACAACCTGGCCGGCGAAAGCGACCCGGAGAAGAAGCGCAAGATCATCGGCCGCACCTTCATCGACGTGTTCGACGCCCAGTCCAGCCAGCTGGACAACATCAAGTACCTGGCCCAGGGCACCATCTACCCCGACGTGATCGAGTCGGCCGGCGCCAAGAGCGGCAAGGCCCACGTGATCAAGTCGCACCACAACGTTGGCGGCCTGCCCGAGGAAATGAACCTCAAGCTGGTCGAGCCCCTGCGTGAACTGTTCAAGGACGAAGTCCGCCGCCTGGGCCTGGAACTCGGCCTGCCGTATGACATGGTCTACCGCCACCCATTCCCGGGCCCGGGCCTGGGCGTGCGCATCCTCGGTGAAGTGAAGAAGGAATACGCCGACCTGCTGCGCCGCGCCGACCACATCTTCATCGAAGAACTGCGCAAAGCCGACTGGTACCACAAGGTCAGCCAGGCTTTCGTTGTGTTCCAGCCGGTGAAATCGGTAGGCGTGGTCGGTGACGGCCGTCGCTATGCCTGGGTCGTCGCACTGCGGGCGGTGGAAACCATCGACTTCATGACCGCACGCTGGGCACACCTGCCTTACGAACTGCTGGAAACAGTCAGCGGCCGCATCATCAACGAGATCGAAGGCATCTCGCGGGTGACGTACGACGTGTCGAGCAAGCCGCCGGCGACGATTGAGTGGGAATGATCCCGCGTCCGGCATTGCCGGGCACGATCTAGCAAAAAATGCCCAAAAGCCCGCTTAATTGCGGGCTTTTGGCTTTTTGGGTCTGGCAAATTCAGGTAGCGTTCTGCATCGCCAAGCATGGTTTTTTTATGGCATGGTACGGGGTACCAACTGCATCCGATGCCATGCATGACGCTTGATACCATGTCCCTTGTTTCAGGATGGGCATGGTATCGAGGTAGCCAAGAGGCCCGTTTTACTGGGGTTAAGCCCCATTCTTCCGCGCTTTTCAGAGCATGGTATTTTTTCATGGAATTAATGGAAGCCATGCTCACTGATACCAAGCTTCGAAACCTCAAGCCCCAAGACAAGCTCTACAAAGTGATTGACCGCGATGGCTTGTACGTAGCGGTTACACCGGCCGGCTCAATCTCCTTCCGCTACAACTACTCCATCAATGGCCGACAGGAGACCATCACGTTCGGTCGTTATGGCTTGGGCGGGATCACCCTGGCAGAGGCACGTGAGCGGCTAGGGGAGGCGAAGAAGATGATCGCCGCAGGTAAGTCGCCTGCTAAGGAGAAGGCGCGTGCGAAGGCTCGTACGAAGGGCGCAGAGACCTTTGATGATTGGGCTGAAAAATGGCTGCGCGGCTATCAGATAGCGGACTCGACACGAGATATGCGCCGGTCAGTCTATGAGCGCGAATTGAAGCCGAAGTTTGGCAATCAGAAGCTCGCTGAAATCACTCATGAGGATCTGCGGGCACTGACCGACGCGATAGTAGAGCGGGGTGCGCCTGCAACCGCTGTCCATTCGCGTGAGATCGTTCTGCAGGTCTTTCGTTGGGCCATTGAGCGTGGTCAGAAGCTTGAAAACCCTGCGGATCTAGTAAGGTCTGCCAGCATCGCCAAATTCGAGCCTCGCGACCGGGCGTTGACGCCTGATGAAATCGCGCTTATGTATCAGTACATGGACAGGATTGGTACCGCGACGTCGGTTCGCGCCGCAGCCAAGCTTCTTCTGCTGACGATGGTGCGCAAGAGCGAGCTGACCAACGCAACGTGGAGTGAAATCAATTTCAGCGAGGCGCTATGGACGATCCCCAAAGAGCGGATGAAGCGCCGAAACCCTCATTTGGTGTTCCTGTCCCGTCAGGCTCTGGATTTTTTCATCGCCTTGAAGACCCTGGCTGGAGGTTCTGAGTACGTTCTGCCGTCACGCTACGACTCTGACTTGCCAATGAGTGCGGCCACGATCAACCAAGTACTGACGCTCACCTATCGCCTTGCGCAAAAGGAAGGGGTGCCATTAGGCAAATTCGGGCCCCATGACCTGCGACGCACGGCCAGCACGCTGCTGCATGAGGCGGGCTACAACTCCGACTGGATTGAGAAGTGCCTCGCGCACGAGCAGAAAGGCGTGCGCGCCGTTTACAACAAGGCCGAGTACCGCGATCAGCGTCGAGCAATGTTGCAGGATTGGGCCGACATGATTGATGAATGGACGCTTAAGAAATCTGGGAAAATAAATAGACAGCTTGCGTATTCGCCCCTCATTTCAGCTAGTCGCTTGAGGGAAAATTGACATGAACTTGGTCAGAGATTTTTATCGGTGCTGGCGAGTCGCGTGCATTTTTTTAGGAGGAGCGGTAATTCACGACTGACCGGCTAACCGCCAGAGACAGACAGTCATCCCGGTAAATCTGTCCGCAGTTCAGAAAGTACACCGCTTTTTTCAGACAATATCAGTAGGCCGCTCGCGCTTATAATGTCGCAGCCCGCCCAAGTTAAGATGGATCTTGGAATGCCAGCAAAAAAGAACTCTAACGCTAACCCAAACCAGCTACTGACTTCATTCCTTTTAGATGAGAGCTTCGCGGAGAACTCCAACGCGGAAGCATTCATTGTTCCGCTGGCCCGTAAATTTAACGATTTCGGCTATCTTATAGCATGCTCTATAGGTTATCGCGATAAACAAGGGCAAATTTATTGGCTTGAAGGGAGGTGTGCAATTCAAGGAGAAAAAGATCTCTTTCAAGCTGTTGGCAGTCTGCTTTCGCCTGAAAAACCTGAAATTTACCACCGCGAAATCAAAAAACCATTCCGCACTCTGCTGATAGATGCAAAGTCATATAGCTTTTTGCGGCGGACGCTAGGTGAGCCACAGGCAAGGAAAGTCCTATCTGGCTTACAAGATGTGGCAACGACTAAAAGCCGGTCCTTCATAAATAGTTGGCACGATTTCTATAAAGAAGAAGTGTTCACTCATGCGATGATTAGATCAAGCGAAGCCTACTTCGCTTATCGCAAGGCTGAGCGAATATTGCAAGGTTTGCAAGAACTTGATGCTGATGCTCGTCAGCCCTTCAATGTTGTGTTGAAGGGAGCCGGCCCGCAGGCCCAGTTCGATTTCCAGTTTGACAGCCAGAATTTTCTTAGAGGACGGATCGCAGTCATCATTGGACAAAATGGCTGTGGCAAAACTTCGGCGCTCGCAAAGCTCTCAAAAGTTTTGGCAGATAAGGAAAGTCGATCTGCTGAAATCATCAATCGCCCCGAACTGAATCAAGTTATAGCCTTTATTCACACTGCCTCTGTTCGACAGTTCTCTCCCTCTTCAAAGGAGGGGCTGGCGAGAGCTAGGATTTTTACATTCAATCCAGCAAGTCCCCGGAAGCAAGGCGAGGACTCTGCCACTACGTTGCTTGTTGACGTGGCCCGGGGACATGATGCTCAAGGTGCTTTGCTTAACCATCTCTCGGATATTTTGCGCACTGAATTCAGTGAGTTTGAAGTTCTTGTCCCAATGAAAAAAGATAGGCTGGGAGAGTCAGGAATAATTGCGTCGTACGATGTAGACTATATGCCATTTTCAGAGTGGAAGCGTGGCGGGGAGCAACGCATTTTAAATAATGCAGCAAATGTCGCCTCTAGGCAGTCATTGAGGTTTGTCGATAAGCACGGAAAGGAACGTAAACTTAGCTTGGGTCAGCAGGCCTTTCTAAAATTCATATTGGTTGCACTAGCTAACTCTGGGCCGGCATCCGCGCTGATTATTGATGAGCCGGAGAATTTTCTGCATCCGAACCTTATATCAAGGTTTATGCGTAGCCTAAATAAAATCCTGAACGGCACACGGTCCATAGCATTCGTCGCCACACATTCCCCATTTGTCGTTCGAGAAGTTCAAAGTGCTCAGGTGCATGTGATGCGTAATGAAGAAGGAGTGCTCACAGTAAGAAAACCGCGCATGCAAACGCTAGGAGCCAATGTCGCATCAATCTCTAATGAGGTATTTGGTGACGATCTGCCCCACCATCTTTATGAAGAATTGTTAGAGTTGGCCGAGCAAGAGAGTAATACATTTTCGGAGGCGCTTAATAAATACTCTTCGGAATTGAGTGCCGAAGCTCTCATGCGCCTGCGAAGGATGATGGAGCAATAAAATGAGGAAAGTAGATCCACCCGTCATTCAAGATAGTTTGCTTCTCAGCTTTCTGCAGCACTCTAGAAAGGGAAATGCCAAGGCAATTGTGCATCGCATAGCTGATATTGCTGAGCGCTATCAAGCATATGATGTTTGCAATGGTGATCCTTGGGGTATCGCCGAGGATGCGTCATACCTTCCACTAAAAGAAGACCTTAACGAAATTTATAAAGCACCACCATCCGTCTTAAATTTCATTGCGACGCTGCGATCTCAACTTGACGGCGTGTGCCCCGTGTGTGGGCGAGACGCATTGGGGACCTTGGATCATTACCTGCCCAAAGCAAATTATGCAGAATTCTCATTTTATTCAAAAAATTTAGTGCCAGCTTGTGATAGATGCAACAACAAGAGAAGCAATGCGTTTAGAGGTGTGAACGCAGGAGAACGCCCTCTGCATCCATACTTTGACTACTTTGCAAACAACAAGATCCTCTCTGTACGATTTGAACCCGATTGGAATGCGCCACTGCTGACACCAATACCTTACAATGTGGTCGGAAGTCAGCTTGCTGTTGTTCAGTGGCACATCGACAATGTCTTAAGACGGGCGGGAATCGATGAATATCTGACGACACAATGGGGGGTCTTGATCAATGGCATAAGGACTTTTCTTCCAGATCGATCTAGCTTGGCAAGCATAAAAACAGAGCTTCATCGACTCGAAAGCTATGAATTTGAATGCGGAAAGTCGGCTAACGGATGGCGTTGCGCCTTCTGGCATGGCTTGAGCTTAAATGATGATGCGCTCAGGTATTTGCAGTTGTTATGAGAAGTACTTTGATCAGTAACAAGAAATAATTCCACAGTACTTTGGTGAGCTTTTTTTATGAAAACCTTGGCCTCTAAAGCCGATGCGGACGGACTGGTGCAGGAAAGTAGGCTGGATTATTTGTATCCGATCCATGATCCCCACCTACCGCAAAGCAGGGATCAGGTTTACCGTGGCATCTCTGGCGAGCAGTTCCACGGCAGCAGCGCTTCGTAGTCTGCTACCGAAGAGGCATGCGGCA
>NZ_QFFU01000060.1 GCF_003131185.1 Pseudomonas ovata
CTGCTGAAATCGATCTGCGAGCAGCCCACGCAGCGGGTCTGTGAGCTGTCCATGCTCGATAGGCCGGAGCACGCAGCGATCCTGGCTCGCTGGGACCAGACCGGCCAGGACCACCCGAGCGATCGCTATGTCCATCAGTTGATAGAAGACCACGCACTGCGCACGCCCGATGCAGTGGCGGTGATCTTCGGCGAGCAGACACTCACCTATCGGCAGCTCGATACGCAGGCCAACCGCCTTGCTCACCAGTTGATCAAGCTGGGCGTCGGCCCCGAGGTGCGGGTGGCCATCGCCATGCGCCGGTCGGCGGAGATCATGGTGGCCTTCCTGGCAGTACTGAAGGCTGGCGGTGCCTACGTGCCGCTGGATGTGGCTTATCCAGAGGACCGCCTGCTGTACATGATGAAGGACTGTGCGGCAGCACTGGTGCTGACCCAGAGTGATTTGCTGGAGCAGTTGCCGATTCCCGAGGGCTTGCCAAGTCTTGCCGTGGATCTTTTCGAAGTCGGTAGCGAGGTTGTCGAGCTTGCTCCCAAGGTGTCCCTGGCCCCTGAGAACCTGGCCTACGTGATCTACACCTCAGGCTCCACGGGCCAGCCCAAGGGGGTCGCGGTCGCTCATGGACCGCTGGTGTCGCACATTCGGGCTACGGCGGAGCGCTATGAAACCTGCGCATCAGACTGTGAACTGCACTTCATGTCATTCGCTTTCGACGGTGCTCATGAGGGCTGGATGCACCCGTTGATCAACGGTGCCCGGGTGTTGGTGCGTGACGATAACCTGTGGCTGCCCGAGCAGACCTATGCCGAGATGCACCGGCACGGGGTGACGATCGGAGTGTTTCCCCCGGTGTACCTGCAGCAATTGGCCGAACATGCTGA
>NZ_QFFU01000061.1 GCF_003131185.1 Pseudomonas ovata
CCTCGATGCGCACGGTATTTCTTGACCCGCACCAGGGATTTCAGCCCCATCCTGTCCATCAGACGCTGCACCAGCTTTTCGCTGACCGCTTCTGTCTTTTGCAGCTGCAAGGCAATACGGCGATAGCCAAACCGCCCCTCGTGCAGGTCGTAGATCGCCTGGATCTTCGCTTTCAGTGAAGCATGCCTGTCCGGCTTTTGAAGCGCGCCAAGTTGATAGTAGAACGTGCTGCGCGCCAGACTGGCCACTTGCAGCAAGACCTCCAGAGGAAACGCAGACCTCAACGCCTCTACGATGAGCGTTTTTTCCCTGGCAGAGGCTTCTGGCTCTGAGCCTTCTTCACCTCCTCGAGCTTTTTTAGGTACGCATTCTCCACGCGCAGGTATTCGATTTCCGCCCTGAGCTGTTCCAGACTTTTCGAGTCGTCATCCTGGGCATGGACCTCATGAGCAGATGGTTTCTCGGACATGGTGATGTTCCTCATTCGTTTGGACGCACGCAGGGCTGGAAGACCGCCACTGTAGTACTGACGCTCCCAAATGCCTACGCAGGAGGAATAACCCAGGCCGAACCGGGCTGCGACTTCTCGCAGAGAGAGCTGTTGTTCACGCCGGCACTCAATGACAGAAAGCTTGAAGGCCGGACTGTAGTGGTGCCCTCGAGAGCTAAATCCGGCAGCACCCAGCGACTGATAGGTAGCGACCCAGCGGCGCAGCAGGCTGAAATCGATGCCATGTCGCCTGGCGACCTTGCGAAACCCCTCAATGCCGCTGAGGTAGTCCTTTACGACTGTGATTTTGAACTGCGTAGAGTACTTGCCCATGAAAAAACCCC
>NZ_QFFU01000062.1 GCF_003131185.1 Pseudomonas ovata
AACAGGCCTTCGTCCTCGGTGCGCACCCCGGACAGCAGTGGCTTGAGCTCGATTTCCTGCGCCGCCGCGTCCGCCCCTTCGATCCAGTGCGTGGCGCCGCGCGACATGTCGTTCCAGCCAGTGCCGCCGCCGTAGCCGGTCTGGCACGAGCGGAACTCTTCCAGGTCGTCCGGGGTGGCCATGCCGCTGACGTTGAAGAAGTCTTCGTACTGGCGGATGCGCTTGGCCCGCGCGTCGGCGCTCTCGCCCTTGGGCGCGATGCAGTAGATGGTGATTTCGGTCCGGTTCACCGAGATCGGCCGGGCGATGCGGATCTGCGAGCTGAACTGGTCCATCAGGTAGACGTTGGGGTACAGGCACAGGTTGCGCGAGTTCTGGATCATCCAGTCGGCGCGGGCCTGGCCGAAGTCGCGCGCCAGTTCGTCGCGGCGCTCGAAGGCCGGGCGGTCCTCGGGGTTGGCCCAGCGCGTCCACAGCAACAGGTGGCCCTTGTCGAACGAATAGAAGCCGCCCCCGGTCTTGCCCCAGCTGCCGGCGCTCATGGTCTTGATCTCTTCGCCGGCTTCACGCAGCTTGCGCTGGTTCTGGGTCGCGGCGTAGTTCCAGTGCACGGCACTGACGTGGTAGCCGTCGGCGCCGTTTTCGGCGGTCAGCTTCCAGTTGCCTTCGTAGATGTAGCTGCTGGAGCCGCGCAGCACTTCCAGGCCCTCGGGCGACTGGTCGACGATCATGTCGATGATCTTGGCCGACTCACCCAGGTGCTCGACCAGCGGCAAGACATCGGCATTCAGGCTGCCGAACAGAAA
>NZ_QFFU01000063.1 GCF_003131185.1 Pseudomonas ovata
ACCCCCTTTGCTTCATGCAAGGCTGAATTCGGTGGCCACCTTGGTCAGGATGTCCAGCCATGAGCCGGCTCAAAGCCGTACGGCTCGCCCCCTCTGATCCTCATTCGGCCTTGCGCCGATCGGCACGGGCTCTGCCCGATCAATATGCCGCACCCCGTTACCTCACTGAGCAACAGCTCAAAAACCCCCTGATTCGCAAAGCCCATGACCGGCTGGGCCATATGGTCGAGAACCGTGGCCAGTACCTGCGCCGCCTGGACCGGGTGCATGGTGACCGGCGTACGCGTCGGGAAAAATTCGAAGCCCTGCAGCAGGTAGCCGAGCAGTTGCTGGTTCGCCTGGACCTGGCCACCAGTGTGCTGGGCTATATCGACCCGGCCAACGGGCGCTATGTGCTCAATACCCAGTGCAATATCGCGAAGGATGCTGGTCTTTCTGCGCCGGCATTGTGCCGGCTGTTCAAGACTATGGATGCCGTCGGCTACGTGTACCGGCGCATCGAGCGTGTGCGCCTGGACGAGAAGGACGATAACGGCCTGCACCTGGTACGCACACGCGTGTTAATCCGGTTTACCAAACTGTTCTGGAACGATCTGGGTCTGGGCTACGTCTTCGAGCGCGTGCAGAAAGCGGCCAAGAAACGCCGCGACGTGGAGCTGCGCGAGATTGGGCAGGCGCGTCTGGGCGAAATGGAGCGGCACTCAAAAGAGCAGCTGCGCCGTGACGTTTCCAGGCAACGCTGGCAGGCCAAGGAA
>NZ_QFFU01000064.1 GCF_003131185.1 Pseudomonas ovata
AGATGTGATAGACGTCGATGACCTGACGCACATAGTCGTTCTTGAGCACCACCTTCTTGGCCTTGATCAGCGGCTGTTCGCCACGGATGTCCAGGGTGTAGAAGCTGGTGCCGAAGTGGCTGTCGACCGTCTTGTAGCGAAAACTCAGGGTGTGCCAGTTGAAGCGCACCCTGGCGATGCCATCGCCCTGCTCCAGCACCTCGATGTTGCTCAGGTTGTGCGAGGTGCGCGTGTCGGGGACCGTCGCGCTGGAGCGCTCGGTCTTGATGCGGAATACCCGGTCTTCCAGCCCGCCGCGGTTGCCGTACCAGATCAGCGAGATTTCCGTCTGCGGGTTCTCGGTCAGCGTGTCGTTGTCGTCCCAGGCCGGCATCCAGAAGGTCGCATCAGGCGCGTACAGCTCCAGCCACTGGTCCCATTCGGCGTCATCCAGGTGGCGTGCTTCGCGGTAGAGAAAGTCGCGCACCGCTTCGTAGGTGATGGTCATTGCACAGCCTCCACCGGGATCAGCGTCTGTTGAGGCTGCTGCATCTGTTCACCAGCGGCCGCCTGCTCGGCGGCCAGGGCCTTGAGCATGGTCTGCTGCCAGTATTGGTGCTGCAGCACGAACAGGCCTTCGTCCTCGGTGCGCACCCCGGACAGCAGTGGCTTGAGCTCGATTTCCTGCGCCGCCGCGTCCGCCCCTTCGATCCAGTGCGTGGCGCCGCGCGACATGTCGTTCCAGCC
>NZ_QFFU01000065.1 GCF_003131185.1 Pseudomonas ovata
CTGCTATTGAGGTCCAGGCGCACGCTGCCGTTGCCGGTCAGGCTGTCAACCTGCACACGGTAAGTCCGTGCATCGACCTGGGTGACCGAGGCGATACGACCGCTGACACCGCCGGTAAAGGCCAGCGCGAAGTCGCCGCTGTCCACGCCGCTGACGGCCTCGCTGAAGGTCACGGTGTAGTTGACCGTACTGCTGGTGGTCGGATTGGTATCGACCAGAGCAATGCTATTGGCGGTCGGTGCCGTGGTATCCACCAACACACCGGCGGCGCTGCCCAGGCCATTGAGGTTCAGGGTCAGGTTGTTGCCGGCCGCATCACGCACGCTGCCGCCATTGAGGTCCAGGGTGCTGCCGATGCCCAGGCCGCTGGCGGCGGTGTCGCCCGCCTGCACGGTGTACTGGAACACCAGCGCGCCACTGGCGGCGCCCGAGACATAACTGGCATAGCGGGTCGCACTGCCCACGGTCAAGACCAGCCGCGGCGTACCGGTGGCGGTATCGACCACCACCCCTTCGCTGATGTTGACCGTGAAGCTCAGGATATCGTCGGCGTTGTAACTGCCATCGGCCGGCAGGCCGACCGAACCCACCACCGGCACGATCGCGTCGACCAGCACGCCCGTGGTGCTGCCCAGGCCATTGAGCGTGGTGTTGACATCATTACCGACGCTGTCGCGCAGGGTCGCGCCATTAAGCTGCAGGTTGTTGCCGACGCTGA
>NZ_QFFU01000066.1 GCF_003131185.1 Pseudomonas ovata
CCCGTATCGGTGAAAGCAGCGTCATGATTGAGCCTGTAGAGAACAGTTTTGTCTGCTCGCACCTCTGCGGTGAGCTGGGCAAGCACAGCGGCTTTTTCCAGGTGATGTAGGGTTTCCTGGCTCTTGAATGGCTTAGCCAGCGCAGGCCCGGCCCTGAAAGCGTCCATTTGCTCTCTGGCAAGTCGCGCGGCTTCAAAGTCCAGGATCTGCGCAGAAACCCGGGCAAGCTCTTTTCGCTCGGCCACGAGCTGGTGAATGTCGTCGTTTACCGCCGCACGATCCAGCACGCCTAACGGCGCTCGGCCGGCACGGGCCGCTTCACGCCGTATTTGGGTAACACGAGGGCCTTCGTGAACGGTTGCTGGCCGGTCCAACTGATCGGCGCGGAGCTGGTCGCCGGCGGCGAGCGCTGCGCGCTGTTGCTCGACCAGCGATCGACGATCGACACGGCTTTCAGATCCGGCCTGCTCCAGGGCGTGATTCGTGCGGGACTCGATCATGTGCCTAATCCATTCCACCTCAAGCGGCCCGCGCCGTTTTAAATCGTCCAGTTCGCGGGTCTTTTCGCCAAACCC
>NZ_QFFU01000067.1 GCF_003131185.1 Pseudomonas ovata
CCCCCTAACTCGAAGAAGTTATCGTTCAGCCCCACCTGCTCAAGCTTCAGCACATCAGCCCAGATCGCCGCGATTTGTCGCTCCAGCACCGTACCCGGCTCGACATACGACGCCTGGAACAGGCTTGCATCCGGTGACGGCAAGGCCTTGCGATCCAGCTTGCCGTTCGGTGTCAGCGGCAGAACGTCCAGAAACAGCAGATATGCAGGCACCATGTAGTCCGGCAGGCTCGACTTGAGCGCAGCCTTCAGTGCGTCACGATGCCTGGACAAGACTTCGTCGCTCGCCAGGCCAATCTCCTGCGCCAGCACCACATAGCCCACCAGTTGCTTGCCGCCTGGCGTCTCCTGGGCCAGAACCACCGCCTCGCGCACTGTATCCTGCTCCAGCAGCCGCGCCTCGATCTCTCCCAGCTCGATACGGAAACCACGCACCTTCACCTGATGGTCGACGCGACCCAGATAATCGACCACGCCATCGGGCCGTGTACGGGTCAGATCACCGCTGCGATAGACCCGCTCGCCGGCTTGCCCGAACGGGTCAGGCACGAAGCGCTCCGCTGTGAGGGCCGG
>NZ_QFFU01000007.1 GCF_003131185.1 Pseudomonas ovata
CTTTACGGCATCGAGCGCGACTTGAAGGCCAGTAGCGATGCTGACCGTAAAAACGGCCGTCACGAACATAGCCTGCCGATACTGGCTCAGTTGAAAAGCTGGATCGAAAAGACGCAGCCCCAGGTCACCGCTCAGAATGCTCTGGGCAAAGCCATCAGTTACCTCACAAGTAACTGGAGCAAGCTGGAGCGATACGTCGAGGAAGGGTATTTGCCGATGGACAACAACGCGGCAGAACGCGCGATCCGCCCCTTCGTGATCGGAAGAAAGAACTGGCTGTTTAGCGACACGCCCAAAGGCGCGACGGCCAGTGCTCAACTGTACAGCCTGGTTGAGACTGCCAAAGCCAACGGCCAGGAGCCCTATGCGTGGCTGCGCCAGGCACTTGAACGTTTGCCAACGGCGACATCGGTAGAGGATTACGAAGCCTTGCTGCCGTGGAACTGCGAGCCTCGACTTCACAGCTAAGCGCTTTATCCATCTTTAGCCAAATGGGGTTTATGGAGCGCTTACGACCGGTCTCACCACGGCGGCCTATCACGGCTCTGTGAAGCTGGCCAACGGTGACGTGGTGTGCGTGCCTTACACGGCCGCCAACATCGCGATCTACCGCTGGAGGTCGAACACGCTGTACACCGTGCCAGCCCCGGTTGCCGGCGCCAAGTTCCGTGGCGGCGCCCTGGCGCCCGATGGTCGTGTGGTGTTTGCGCCGAACACCTATGACAAGGTCGGCTGGTATGACCCGACCGCCAACGCCTATGGCGAAGGCGCGACCCTGGGGATGGGCACCGCGTCGAAGTTCGCCGGAGCCGTCCAGAACGTGACGGGAGAGATCGTATTCACCCCGTACGCCAATGAGAACACCGGGATTTTCAAGGCCGTCACGGCCGGAGCGCTGCCAGCAGTGGCAATGCAGAGTGTGCAGTGGAACAAGAGCTGACAGAGCTGCATAACGACTACAGATTTCAGCTCTCAAGCCCGCCATGTGCGGGCTTTTCTATCACTCATCGCTCTCACAACACCAAATCAAGCTCATTGAGCTGGGGCCTTATATTTTGCTAGACCGGCCCTGACCGTAGTTATTTCATCTTGAATTTTTAGAACACGATTTAAACATTGCATTCTATAATGCTTAATATCTTCATCCGTGAACAGATTTTTGCCATGCAAGTCAAACGTAGCGCGATTATTACCCATTGCAACAGTACACTTATCCATTTCTAAACACCAAAACCTTATATCCTCGTACATAGATGTAATTTCCAAACCAGTTACCTGAGCAATCATAAGTTTTTCAGAGGCAACAAGGCTTTTCTCTTGAAGGATTGCTAGGTTCTCCTGCGCACTTGCAGAGATACCCTGTTGTCTTGCACTTTCTTGTAGAGCATTTTTTGTCGCTGCAAGCTCTTCTTTTTGCGATAAATAAGTTTTAATCAAAAAGTAAAGAGCCATTAATGATGCCAAGGGGTTTAGCAAACCTCCAAAATAATCACCTAACGTCCCCCACTCAGATGGATCAAGAGAAAACTCATGATCATGAAACTGTATAACATAAGCCCCTATAACAACAATAATATAAATGAAAATTAACAACCAAGGCCACTTATATCTTTCTGAAAAATTCTCAGCCATTTCACTCACTTTGTATTTTTTAATAGTTCATAAACAGCCGATGCCAGATACCTGGTATCGGCTTTCACTCAGGACAGGAAGAAAACCCTAGACTCCAGCACCAATAAACCAACCACTGCCAACCGCAAAAGCAAAAGACTACCCCATATATCCGTGTTCAACCATGACTTTCATCAGACCAGAGTTATAATTTAGAACATACTCCCTTAATGAAAACCTAGAAATGAAATTCTCCTTGTAATTTATTAAATAAATTGTTCCATCATAGTCCTCTGGAGTTACTTTTCCTGCTAAAGACACAGAGTTGACACCCAAACCGTAAAATCTAAAGAAAACATGAGCATATGGTTTTTTTCTCCCAACCTTCCCAGTAACCACAAAAACTATATGATTATCAGGGGGAGCAAAAGACATAATTTCAGATATCATTTTATCTGGAATAAAACTAAGCGGAATACTTGGCTCTCCAGTAAGGATAGCTGACTTTATTCTATTAAAATTTTTATGGCGAGCGTATCTCTCCCCCATTTGATGAATTACAAAATTCATCCCAATTTTAGCTATGGCGCGATCACACTCTGCATTCCACATGGAGCGAGAATGTATCTTCCCTCCTACTACTTCTTCCTCAGATGCCTTCTCTATTTCTATCAAGCGTTTTGGAATATCAGACATTAGCAATGCCAAGATGCTACCAATCTCGTCAGAATCCTTTTTAATTAGGACTATATTGCCACGAGAGCGCTGATAAAACCGGTTATGGTATGGAATATTCTCACATACCAAATCCGGCACAATTTCAAGCCACAGCCCCTTTTCTTTAGGGGGTTGGAGGTGATTTGTAACATCCAAAAGCTCAGCACGACCGCCATCTAGCCTATAAGAACTAACAACAAATTTTGGTTTGATGCCACTCTTATCTTTCTCAACAGTAAAAAACTCCCCCTTCTGAACCAGAGAGTTTGCAACCTTCAGAAAGCTAACGAATTCACGCGAGTTAGCCGCAGAGTATACAATAACATCTCCACCAACAAAAATTGCTTGCGGAAGTACTTTAAACGCCCCTTCGGAAGCAAAAACCGCCTCTAACAAAACCCCGTTAACACTATCTATAAGAACAGTATTATCGGCATGATATTTAACCGGCGCTTTATCTCTTCCAAATCTTTGGCTTTGCCAACGAGCCAAACCTATCAAGGACTCTCTCATAAGCACCAGCTCAAGCTTAGAGAATGTTACGGAATTACAGAATTTGCATACGACATCTTGCAAAACATATCTATCATCATCTCCCCCCAAGCCAACGGACATGACATGCTCATCACTGAAAGGCCGCTGTTTTTTACAGTACAAGCAACTTTTCCCTTCCAAATTATTTATTTCCATATCAAGCAACTTTTTCAGTTTTTTTAAATTTACCTCTCGAAAAAAAAAACTGCAATAAAAACACTTATCCCCCTCCCGCCGACGGGCTTTGTGTCCCTTTTTTGTGCAAACCCGAGGTGTGGTGCAACCGATGCTCCAGCCCACGCCGGCCGTGGGGTTGCGCAGAGAAGCGGCTATTGCACAGCGTGCAAGGTTTTGCAGAAAAATGTCATCGCGTTGCACAGCGCGCTACAGGCCGGCGCCGGTGGGTCAATTCCTGGAAGGCCCGGCCCGCGTGGGTGAAAAATTGGAAAACCGGCGAAAGGTGCAGTTTTCAAAATCGGCACGACTCTAAAAGAGAGCGCCAAACCGTATGCGGGGATAGTGACAATAAAGCCTGAGAGTCAAGCCACACAAGGGCTGCAGCGGTTTTCATGCTTTGCACAAAATCACCTGGACCAACACCGCTGACGATGCGAAGGAGAGCCCAGGAATACTGTCTGAAAAAACACAAGTTCAGGAGACCCTGCGAAACATGGTCAGGAAAGTCAGGACGGGTAGTCAGTAGCACTCAAGCCCTTACAGGCCGTGGCTTTCAGGGCTGACCTGGAATAGGTCGGGAAAAGTATTTATCTAGGTCATTAAAAATAAAATACTTATAAATCAATGACTTAAAAAAATACCGACAGACCTTTCCCGACTGACCCAAAAATACCTGAGCCGACTAAAAAAATACCTTTCAGGATTCTCTGAAACCCTTGGTTTTATTGGGTTGTAGAGATATAGAAAAAAACCTGACCTTTATTACCTACCTCAGACCCTCAACCTGAATTTTCAATTTCACCCCCTATTTGGCCTGTTTCTCGTCTGGCTCTCTCACGGCGCGCTATCACTCACGGGGACGGCCATGGGGATCAGACTCATGCTCACAATCTGCCTACAGGCCACGTAAAACGGGGGGTTGGGCTTGCTGAAATAGAGTGCAGGCAGGTTCGAATCCCTCTTTCACCGCCATATTAGGCAAACAAGAAAGCCCTGATTTCGATAAGATTTCAGGGCTTTTTTGTTTCTGGCGTTTGAGCCCGGGCTTCGTTCAAGGCCGAAATAGCGCCTTTGCACCGCGGCCTACCCGCCTGCACCGCCCCCATCCCTAGGCTCTGCCAATACCTGATGAGCAGGCCGCCAGCCATCCCGTCCTCCAGCCCCCCAAAAATCCGGAACACAGCCCATGAATGACAAGAAATTCGTAGACGCCCTGTTCTGCGAGTTGTTCGAAGAAAACTTCCTGCACTACAAGACGTCACTCACCCAACCTGCCGACAACCAGCAGGATGCCTATGGCAAGGCACGAAATGCGCTGGCGTCATTGAACGACTCGCAAAGAATGGAGGTCATTGATTTTCTCAAGATCGTGATGGCAGACAGTGCGTCCGTGATCCTGGGAACACTGGATGGCGTTCATTTCCCCAATGATCTGGAAGGTGAGTTCACGCTGAGCATGAATGGCGAGGCAATCGAGGGCGACTTGCAGGACCTGTTCATCGAAAAGGCCCAGGAAGACAACGTCTACGGCTGATTCGCCTCGCTTACGGTGGCGGATACAAACAATCCCTTGCTGCGCGAACGCTGCAAACAGCATCATCGCTCGGCTTTTTCTTCGTCCTGATGGGTGTACCGATGTCCCACAGCCCCGCCCCCTTCCCCTCGAACGAGGATGAAAGAGCCCTTTCGCTGGAACATTTGAGGGTCTTGGACTCGGCACCCGAGGCAGAATTCGACGATATCGTGATGCTCGCCAGCGCGCTGTGCGACACCCCTATCGCGCTGGTCTCGCTGGTGGACCGGGAGCGCCAGTGGTTCAAGGCGTGCGTTGGGCTGGACGCCAGGGAAACGCACCGTGACCTGGCGTTTTGCGCGCATGCCATTCTGGCGCCGACCGATGTCCTGATGGTCGAAGACGCACGGCTGGATGCACGCTTCCAGGAAAGCGCGCTGGTGCTCGGCCCGCCTTATATTCGTTTTTATGCCGGCGCTCCGATTATCGACGACCGGGGCCATGCGCTGGGCACGGTCTGTGTCATCGATACCAGGCCCAGAACGCTGACGGACGCGCAGCAGAGCGCATTGCAGGCACTGGCTCGGCAGACCGCCTCGCTGTTGCAACTGCGCTTGCTTCGGGATCAACGAGAGCATCGGGCAGAGCGGCTGGAAAAGGAACTCGCCCAGGCCAAGGCTCTTAACCAATTGACCGAACAATCCCTCAATCATGCCAAACGCGTGTCGTCGCTGGGGATGGTGACGGCCAGCATTGCGCATGACTTCAACAATATCCTGCAGGCGCTGAGCGCCAGTTTGCAGATGATCCGTTTGCGGGCGAGGCGGCCGGAAGATGTCGAGCGCTTCAGCGACACCGGATTGCAAGCGGTCGACCAGGGCCGTCAGCTTGTGGGCCATCTGCTGGCCAGTGTCCGCCAGGACAGTCCTAATCTGGTCTGTATCGACGTCAGTGCCCGTATCGATGCGATGCGTGGTGTGTTGTCGAGGGCAGCCACAGACAGGGTCAAGCTGACGTTCGATTTGCTGGCCCCCAACACGGTGGTGCTCTGCGAAGAGGCGCAACTGAATGCCGCGATGCTGAACCTGCTGAGCAATGCACGCGATGCCATGGGCGCTGCGGGCCGTGTCCGTATCGCCACCCGCCTGGCGTTTGTCGAGGATGACGTTTCGCTGTCCGCAGGCGATTATCTGGCGCTCAGCGTTACCGACGACGGACCCGGCATGCCTGCTGATCTTGCCCATAAAATCTTCGAGCCTTTTTTCACCACCAAGGAACGAGGAAAAGGCACAGGTCTTGGCTTGTCCCAGGTGCGCGAGTTTGCCGAAACCGCAGGCGGTGCCGTCAGGCTGCGAACCGCACCTGGCGCAGGTACGACGGTCACCTTGTACCTCAAGGCGCTGGGGCACATCAAAGAATAGCCACGGCAGTGCCTGTCATTTCACGGTCTGGATCGATCCCGCATTCACTGAATAACGCCAATGAAGGCTATGTATTACCTTCATTCGGCTCCCGACAGGTTTTATTTCTGAACATTATTGGTCTGAAAACGGTCCATGCTCTGTAAGGCGAACGATCGCCGCAGGAACGGTACTGGCCAATGAGCAGCTCAGAACGATTATTGAAGTGGCATTCGCTTTGGCAGATCGACCGCGGCATCGTGATATGCAGGTCCTGTCGGGCCCATCAGCTTGAAGCCGAGAAGACATCCTCTTTCATCCATATGAAGGGATGCCGGTGCGTAGAACCTTACACCTTGCCCTGGGGTGATCTGGACCGGATCGCGGCGGGATACAGTCCGGCATCAAGGACCTGAAACCAGACGCTTTTCAATGACCTTCAGGGCCTGCACCGGCGCAGGCCATTCTCCTGTTCGTATGCCTGGGTTAGCATGCCTACCCGCCCCAACGTCCGATAAGTACCGATGAAGAACACCCTCTTGCTTGTGCTGACCCTGCTGTTGACCGGCATCGCCCATGGCGCGGGTGATGTTGAATCAGGACAGGCGGTGTACAAGCGACTGTGCTCGGGCTGCCACAAGATAGGCCCGGCCGCACGCGCAGCCTTCGGCCCTCAGCTCAATGGCGTCATAGACCGCAAGGCGGGGCAGACCGATGACTACAAGTACACCGATGCTTTGCACGCTTCAGGCATTGTCTGGAGCCGTGAAAACATCGCGCGCTTCGTCAAGGATCCGGATGGCGTCATTCCGGGCACCCGTATGAAGCTGTGGTGGATTGGCAATGATCAGCGCATGGAAGACCTGCTCGAGTATTTGCAGGCCAACCCGTAAGGCTTATTTCTCTGGCTGGTCATAGGGCGGGTAATCGCCCTTCGGTGACTCTTTCTCAGGGGTTTTGGCAGGTTCTGTCGGATCAACTTGCGGGTCCTCGAGATCCGGCGATTCAGGATCAAAGCCCACGTCACCCTTTTTCTGGTCTTGGGGTCTTGTAGCAGTCATATGCACCTCCGTGACAGGAATAAAACCTCTGTGCCAAATGGGAACCGCTCCAGAGACGAAGGTGCACCATGGACAGACGAACGGTGCCGGCGCCATGGCATAGCCATCCTCTGCTCAACAGTCTTGCCAGACGGCGTCCGTCGTTGATAATGGCGCCTTTTCAATGCCCGCCGCGATTCGCGCCTGCGCATCCGGCCGCCTGTGAGGAGCCCCGTAATGAACCTGGATCAATGGCATCAAGCCGCCCTGAGCAAATACCTGGCGAACCATCCCACGCTCAAGGATGAGATCAGCCAGCTCAGTGCCAAGGAACAGCAACAGCAAGTGCAATGGGCATTTGAAGACAGCGCTGAAGAACAGGGCATCGAGCCCTGGGAGCTGGCGCTTGAACTGATCGCAGAGTCTCCCGAGCAGCTCAAGAGCATGCGCCTGGAAGCGCACCGCCAGGTGGCCGAAGCCTTGGGCATGGAGTGGGAAGAGTATTGCGGCTTCAACGATATCGAACCTTAAGAGCGCCCTTGAGAACACCTTGCAGACATGGCTCGCCAGGCGGGTCATGACCGGTGAGTCAGTTCTTTACCTGCCTGCGCCGGATGGTTAACGTCTGCGCTCGCTCACGATCACAAGGAATTGCGCCATGACCGACCTGGTCTCGTATCACCTGCAAGACGGCATCGCCACGCTGACCCTGAACAACGGCAAGGTCAACGCCCTGTCACCGGCGGTGCTTGACGCCCTCGATGCAGCGCTCGACCAGGCTGTGCAGGACCGTGCCGTGGTGATTCTCACCGGGCAGCCGGGCATCCTCTCGGGTGGCTATGACCTCAAGGTCATGACCTCAGGCCCCCAGGCCGCCATCGACCTGGTTGCACAGGGCTCGACCCTGGCACGGCGCATGCTGGCCCATCCCTTCCCCATCGTGGTCGCCTGCCCAGGGCATGCCATTGCCAAGGGCGCGTTCCTGCTGCTGTCGGCCGATTACCGGATCGGCGTCGAAGGGGCTTTCAATATCGGCCTCAACGAAGTCCAGATCGGCATGACCATGCATCATGCCGGCATCGAGCTGGCACGTGACCGGTTGCGCAAGTCGGCCTTCAACCGGGCGGTCATCAACGCCGAACTGTTCAACCCGCAGCAGGCGCTGCAAGCCGGCTTTCTCGATCAGGTGGTTGACAGCCAGGCGCTGCACGAGACAGCCCGCCAGGTCGCTGCCCACCTGCAAAAGCTCAACATGAAGGCCCACGCGCAGACCAAGCTCAAGGTCCGTGACGCCTTGCTGCACACCCTGGATGCCGCCATCGAAAAAGACCGCCAGCGGCTGATATAAGGCCTGCCCTCACAGGGTGAACAGCTCCAGTATTTAGAGGTGCCCACCCGAACTCATGACCGGCGCCACAATCTGATCAACGGGCGTACAGACCTCCCTGGCGCCGAGACCCTCTGGAAGAAGCGATATACGTATGGGCCGAGTCGTGGCAGCAGCGGTTTACAGTGCAGGTCGCAAAGTCAGCAATATCACGCTGGATGAAGGCGCGGACTGGGCGGCCAAACCCGGCCACTTTGTCTGGATCGGCCTGGAACAGCCCGACCCGCACGAACTGGCCAGCCTGAAAAGGCAATTCAACCTGCATGAGCTGGCCATCGAGGACGCCCTGGAGGTGCACAGCCGGCCCAAGCTGGAAACCTTCGGTGACGCCCTGTTCATCGTCACGTATGCGCCGATCCGGGAAGAAGGCCGGCTGCTGTTCGTCGAAACCCATATCTTTGCCGGCAAGGGCTACGTCATCACTTCACGCAACGGTCACTCCAAGTCCTACAGCGTGGTCAGGCAGCGCTGTGAGGCGCGGCCGCTGCTGCTCGAGCACGGTGAGGATTTCGTGCTGTACGCCTTGCTGGATTTCGTGACCGAGAACTACCAGCCGGTGACCGAGGCCATTCATACCGAGCTTGAAGCGCTGGAGCAAAGCGTGCTTGGGGGCGTCATGAGCGATTCGCACATTCATCGCATCCACAGCCTGCGGCGCGACCTGCTGCGCCTGTGGCGCTACCTGGCGCCAATGGTCGAGGTGGGCGAGGAGTTGCAAAAACTCGACTTCCCATTCATCGACAAGAATATGCGCCCCTACTTTCGCGATGTCGAAATCCACGTCAAACGGCAGATGGAAGACATCGCCAACCTGCGCGACATCGCCAGCCAGACCATCGAGATCGGTTTGTTGCTGGAGTCATCGCGGCAAAGCCTGGTGCAGCGCAAGTTCGCCGCCTGGGCGGCGATCCTGGCTTTCCCTACCGCCATCGCCGGTATCTACGGCATGAACTTCGAGAACATGCCGGAGCTGAAGTGGCATTACGGCTACTTCATGGTAATGGGCGTTATCGTTGGCGGCTGTGCGGCGCTGTTTGCAAGTTTCAAGCGCTCAGGCTGGCTATAGAATCAACGGCCAGCTCAGGCTTGTAGGCCACAAAACGCATCATCCATTCGGCCACCGTGGTGCCATGGTGGTCATGCTCCAGGCTGGCCAGCGCCGTGCGGTACAACGCTTCGCCCAATGATTCCTGGCGAATGTGCATCAGCGCCCTTGAATAGTCATGGATGAATTCCGGGTGCCCCTGGAAGCACAGCACCTGGTCATTGATGTGGTAGGCCGCAAACGGGCAGAAGTCACTGGACGCAATGACTGTGGCGTTTTCCGGCAGGCGCGTAACCTGGTCCTGATGGCTGATCAGCAACGTCAGGTCATCCAGGTTCGGTGTCATCCAGGGCGCCGCGGCCTGCAGACGATAGTGGTGGATACCCACACCCCAACCGCCATTGGCCCGTTCGGTCTGGCCACCGAGCAACAGGGCCAGCAACTGATGGCCGAAGCAGACGCCCAACAGTTTTTCACCACGCTCATAGAGCTTGAGCAGGTAGGCCTTGAGCACCTGAATCCAGGGATCGCTGCCAAACGAGTCGGCCTTGCTACCGGTCACCAGCCACGCGTCGAAGCGCTCGTCTTCGGCCGGATAATCCCCTTGCATGACGTTGTAGATAACGAACTGCGCTTCGATCGGCTGACTGGCAAACAGCCGCTCGAACATGCGGCCATAGCTCTGATACGGCTCGACCAGTTCTGGACGCAGCACATCGGTTTCCAGGATGCAGATACGTAACGACATGAAAAAGACCTGAAACGGTAAGGGAGGGTAAATGACGCGCCAAGCCTGCCCTGATAACCCTCGCAAATCAAGGTGCAGGGCATCGGCCCCGGCTGCGCTCACAGACAAAGCACTGTCGCAGGCAAGCCTGTTTGCCTCTGGCTTTTGCGCCACCCTGTAAACCCTGTGTAGCAAGTCACATTCTGACAATGCTGACTGACGAACGGTCAGACAGGTGTACGTTGCAGTCAAGGCGTCTAGTCAAGGGGTCAGCAAGGCAAAAAGTACGCGCTGATAATTTTTTGAGATTAGCCAGCAGCTTTAGATACCAAAGGGTTCTAAGCCTTATGAAACAAGGCCTCTAAGGTTAAATCTGTATCTGGGCAGGGGCGCAATAAATGATTTTCATAGCGCTGCCACAACCGGCCCGATCACCAGCCGTGCCACCTGCTGATGGCTTCACCCTTTGCCAGCCCGCCGATTCCAGACAGGAAGCCGGTTGGCTGATGTCGCTCGGGAATAACAACAAAAGGCAGTCAGCCATGCTCAATGATTCGAAATTTCGTCAGGCGGGGATTATCCTGTTTGCAACCATACTGGTGTTGATCGTACCGAACCTGAGTCGTCTGTTCGGTTGAGGCATGCAACGCGCCATGGCGCGCCACCGGTTCTTTGCAGGTGATCAAGGAGATCGGTGCATGCGTCAATGGATAGCGCTTGCCTTGCTGGGCTGCAGCGTGGTGGCACAGGCCGGCGTGGTCGACCAGGCCGGGGCCGTGATCGCGCTCAAGGAAGGCAAACTTGCCGTGGATGTACGCAGTCAGATCGAGTACGACGCCGGCACCGTATTGAATGCGGTGCGCGTCGATGATCGGCGCCTGGTCAACCAGATGAAACTGGTGCTCAACGATCGCAATTCGGCTTTCGTGGTTTTTTCCAGCAGCGATGAAAAAGCCAGTCGCGCCCAGGACAAGTTGCGCAATGCCGGTTATTTCAGCGTGATCAACGGCGGTAACTACGAAGAGCTGCACAACGCCCTCTACGACACTACCGACGATCCTGCCGAATGACCTGCACCGCACGCGAACAAGGCTGACAGGCCAGGGATCATGCCCCCGGCCTGCCCGGCGTTTACTGATGCTGCTTCTGTGACTGTTTCTGCGCTGGAATCTGAACCTGGGTTTGCGACTGAGTCTGCTTTTGCACAGGGGCAGGCTCTGCCGGTTCGACCACGACCCGCGCATGCATCTGCTCGAAGCCGCCACCACGGCGCATACCGCGTACCGGACAAGCATCCAGGTAGTCCAGGCCGACGGCCACTTTCAGGTGGCGCTCCGGCATCGCCAATTGATTGGTCACATCGAAGCTGTACCAGGCATCATCGATCCAGGCTTCGGCCCAGGCATGGCTGGACAGATGGTCGCTGTCTTCACTGCACAGGTAACCCGACACATAACGCGCCGGCACCCCCAGGCTGCGCGCGCATGCCAGGAATGCGTGGGTATGGTCCTGACACACGCCACTGCGGCCGGCAAAGGCCTTGGCAGCGGTGGTGTCGACCTCGGTGGCCCCCGGCGTGTAGATCATGTGCTGGTTCAGGGCGTGCATCAGGTCGATCAACCCGTCCCGGTTCGTGCGCTGCTGGCTCTGGCTGGCGGCAAACTCACGCAACGCGGCGTCCGCCTCGGTCAGGTGCGTGGTGCGCAGAAACGGCAACGGCGACTGGCTTTCGTGCTCGCACTCGCGGTCGGGGTCGATTTCGACCTGGCCGCGCGCACTGATCTTGATGGCTTCATGCGGCTCGTCCAGGGTCAGCACATGCAGGATGTTGCCATACGGGTCGATCTGGGCGCGCACCGGGCGCGGCAGGCTCAACTGCCAGCTGAGGATCGTCTGGCGCTCGCTGTCGTGAGGTGTCAGGCGCAAATACTGGATGCTGGCGCGGACCTGGGCTTCGTAGCAGTAGCTGGTCTCGTGGCTAATGGAAAGTCTCATGCAGCCTCCAGATAAGATGTGTGAATGGCATCGCCCAGTCGGGCCACCAGTGGCAGGAAGCCGTTCAACCATTCATGCAGCCCGGCATCGAGCACCTCGTCGATGCCGGTAAAACGCAAGCGCGCATGCAGCTCTGCCGCCAGGCGCTGGGCCGGACGGCCGTTGTCGCCGGGCAGGCTGGTGAGGATCTCGTCGATCTCCTCCAGGCAAGCCAGCAACGAGCGTGGCGTATCGGCACGCAACAACAGCAGTTCGGACACATGCCGCGCATCCGGCGCGTCGCGGTACAGTTCGGTGTAGGCCTCGAAACAGGAAAGCGCACGCAGCAAGGCGCTCCACTGGTAATAGCCGGCGGCGGAGTTGTCGGCGGCGGCATTGGCATCCGAACCACGCAGCTCAAGCATGTCGTAGCGGGCATCAAGCATGCGCAGGGTGTTGTCGCTGCGCTCGATGAAGGTGCCCAGCCGAATGAAGCGGAAGGCATCGTTGCGCATGATGGTGCCGTAGGTGGCGCCGCGGAACAGGTGCGAGCGCTCCTTGACCCATTCACAGAAGCGACTCAACCCATAGCGGGTCAGCCCTTGCTGGGCAATGCCGCGAATCTCCAGCCAGGTGGAATTGATGTTCTCCCAGATGTCGGCGGTGATGCGCCCGCGCACCGCGTGGGCGCAACTGCGCGCCGCGCCCAGGCAGCTGTAGATGCTGGCCGGATTGCTGGCGTCCAGCGCAAAGAAATGCAGCATGCGCTCGGCATGCAAGGCGCCATGGCGCTCGACATAGGCGTCCAGGGTGCCGGTGATCAACAACGGCATGGCGATTTCATCCAGCCCGTCGCCGCGTCCATCCTGGGGCATCAACGACAGGGAATAACTCACGTCAAGCATCCGCGCGAGGTTCTCGACCCGCTCCAGGTAACGCGACATCCAGAACAGGTCTGAGGCAGTTCTACTAAGCATAGGCAGGCATCCTTAATCCTCGACCACCCAGGTGTCCTTGGTACCGCCACCCTGGGACGAGTTCACCACCAGCGAGCCTTCACGCAAGGCCACCCGGGTGAGCCCGCCGGGTACCACGCGGGTTTCGCGGCCGGACAGGACAAATGGACGGAGGTCGATGTGTCGCGGGGCGATGCCGTTCTCGACGAAGGTCGGACAGGTCGACAGGGACAACGTAGGTTGGGCAATGTAAGCGTGCGGCTTGGCAATCAGGCGCGCGCGGAAGGCTTCGATTTCGGCAGCCGTGGAAGCCGGACCGACCAGCATGCCGTAGCCGCCGGAGCCCTGGGTTTCCTTGACCACCAGGTCCTTGAGATTGGCCAGCACATGAGACAGCTCGGCCGGCTTGCGGCATTGCCAGGTCGGCACGTTCTTCAGGATCGGCTCTTCATCCAGGTAGAAGCGGATCATGTCGGTCACGAACGGATAGACCGATTTGTCGTCTGCCACACCGGTGCCGATGGCGTTGGCCAGCACCACATTGCCGCTGCGGTAGGCCGATAGCAGGCCCGGCACCCCGAGCATCGAATCGGGCTTGAATGCCAGTGGGTCGAGGAAGGCATCGTCCAGGCGCCGGTAGATCACATCCACCGGCTTCGGGCCGGAGGTGGTGCGCATGAACACCCGGTCGTCGCGCACGAACAGGTCAGCGCCTTCAACCAGCTCGACGCCCATTTCCCGCGCCAGAAAGGCATGCTCGAAAAACGCACTGTTGAAGCGTCCCGGCGTCAGCACCACGACACTGGGATTATCCAGCGGGCTCGAACTTTTCAGGGTGTCGAGCAGCAGGTTCGGGTAGTGGTCGATCGGCGCAATGCGCTGCGCGGCAAACAGCTCAGGGAACAGCCGCATCATCATCTTGCGGTCTTCGAGCATGTAGCTCACACCGCTGGGCGTGCGCAGGTTGTCTTCGAGCACGTAATAGGTGCCGTCGGCATCACGGACCAGGTCAACCCCGGAGATGTGCGAGTACAGGTCCCGGTGCAGATCCAGGCCCTGCATGGCCAACTGATACTGATCATTGGCCAGCACCTGCTCGGCCGGAACGATACCAGCCTTGATGATGCGCTGGTCGTGGTACAGGTCAGCGAGAAACATGTTCAGCGCCTTGACGCGCTGAATGCAGCCGCGCTCGACAATCCGCCATTCACTGGCCGGAATGCTGCGCGGAATCGTATCGAAGGGAATCAACCTTTCGGTGCCCTGCTCGTCCCCATAGAGCGTGAAAGTAATACCGGCGCGATGAAACAACAAATCGGCCTCACGGCGCCGTTGAGCCAGCAGCTCTGGCGGCGCGTCCCCCAGCCAACGGGCAAATTCCCGGTAATGCGGGCGAACCAGGCCGCCAGCATCGTACATCTCATCATAAAAGGTGCGGATCATGCCGTACTCCTTGTCACCCAGGGCACACAGGCCTTCGCAAGCCTCGTGCCACCGGCATAAACCCTTTGTTATCAATTATTTACGAATGAGCAAGACATTTAACGCACCATCCCTGTGCACAAACCGGCCTGAAGATTCACGGACGCCTCATTCGCAGGCATTGCGCACGTAGAATCTATGACCCGCATAGAGAGAGTTGATTATCGGGGTGGCCATTAGTTCGCCATAATTGCCCTACGCAACTACAGAAGGCATCGGCCCTCCCCGACCGATTCTGTGTTGCACCCGATTGTTGACCGGATTCCCTTTTGAGCCACTGCTTGCAGTGGTTTTTTTTTGTCGCCTGGTTTTACCACTGCACCGTCAAGGTGCTTTGCCCTTGCCCGGGCATTGTGCCGGCCCCTGAGCGCTGGCAGGCCGGCCGCCGTATTGCAATAGACCTCCTTGTTCAGTTCAGACGCCTGAGTTCGTGCTTGACACCCCAGCCCTCGACTTCGCCATCCAGCGGCAGGACCACGGTCTGCAGGTCTTGCTCGAAATCACCAATGCCGTCGTAGGTTGCGTACATGACCTTGCTGACCTGCAAGTGCCAGGCACCGTCTTCACGTTCATTGATCTGGGTATTGAGCGATTCGCCGCGAAACTGCTGCGCAGCCTGGCGAGCCCGTTTTTCATCGGGGAACACAGCGTAGAACTCGATGGGATGGATGCGGGCGAAATCAAAACCGCCCTCTTTCATACAGCGCAGCACGTGGGTGCTGAGATCTTCCGAATGGGCTGTGCTCATGAAACGTCCTCCTATGCAACGATAGATAGAGTTTCAACGCTGGCGGTACGCCTTGGCGGGGCCTTGCGCACCGCTGGCAATCAAGCATGAAGCGTGGCGATTCCGGGCTGCACCAGACCGGACATCGACAGAAAGGGGCCTTGTAACCGGCCCCGCTTGCAGAGTAGTCCTATCGTGAGTCACCTGCCAAGAGGCATGTTTGATCAGATCACTCAGAGACTTCCTTGATGGAAATGATCTGGACGCTGTTATGGTCCTTGAGGGTCTTGAGCGTAGGTTCAGCCGTGCGCCCATCCAGGTCGTTGAGGTCGAGCTCATCAGTCACCGGAAACAGTCTATGGCGCAGCAATTGGGCAGCCTGCTCAGGTGTCGGGAGCTGCTGCGAATCGACATTCAAGCATTGCGCTACACCATCTTTATCGAAATACGAAACGGCCCATTGTTTCATCAATGCCTCCACAATCAGCCAGACGTTGGCTTACCAGATCTTGACCAAAAAGCACGCGGGTTCGTTCAAATCCAGAACCAAGGTTTTATACCGGAAAGGTCTTGAAGTCGTGACCGGTCATTCTTGCACCGGCAAAAGGCAGGAATCTGCGCCTGACGACCATCAGTCCGGGCCGGGCCACTTTGTCCTGGCAAAGCAAGCCCGCCTGAAGAGGGTCGGAACCTCTCTCCCGGAAACACCACCATCAGCCAGCACAACCCCGCCTGATGAAGAGCAGTACAGACCTCGAGTGACTGACCGGAAGGAACGGATCATTCTTTTCTGAACGCCAATGAAAAAGGCCCCGAGGGGCCTTTTCCAACGCAAGGTCAAACGCCGGTCAGTTCTTGCTGGCCTCGACGCCTGCCGAGTTGTCCAGCAGGCTCTTGGTGGCGGTCTGCAGGAAGCTTTCAAGCTTGAGCTTGAGCGCTTCGGCATCCGCCGCATCGGGCACCAGCTCGGCGGACGGTTGCGCGCCCAGGCGGTAGGTCAGCACCTTGGCCGGCATGTCCACCGCCTCGATCAGGATCCGGTTGCCGCTGATGATACCGACCACCTGCTCGCTGCCCGACGGCTTGATCACACCGAAGCCCTTGTCGCCCTCAGGCAGGTTCAACAGATCGCGTCCCCAGCACTGGTGGCGCGTCGCACCACCCAGGCGGCCCATGATGGTCGGCACCACGTCGACCTGGGTGCCCACGGTGCTGCTGCGCTTGCCGAACTTGTCCTGAATGCCCGGAGCAATCAACAGCAGTGGCACATTGAAGCGGCCCAGGTCCATTTCAGTCAACTGGCGGTTGTTACCAAAGCCGTGGTCGCCCAGCACCACGAACAGGGTTTCGTTGTAGTAAGGCTCTTTCTTGGCTTTTTCGAAGAACTGGCCCAGGGCCCAGTCCGAGTAACGCATGGCGGTCAGGTGTTCATCCAGCGAACCATGGCCGGTCACGCGCTCGACCGGCAGTTGCTCGGGCAGCGCATACGGGGTGTGGTTGGACAGGGTCTGCAGCAAGGCATAGAACGGCTTGCCACCCTGGCGGGCCTTGAGTTCCTGGGCGCCACGATCAAACATGTCCTGGTCGGAAACACCCCAGGTCGGATCGGAGAACACCGGGTTCACATAGTCGCCACGGCCAATGAAGTTGGTCATGCCCTGATTGCTGAAGAAGCCCGACTGGTTGTCCCAGGCGAAGTTGCCGTTATAGACGTACACGTCATCGTAGTTGCGACCGGCACTGAGCAACTGTGGCAGGCCGGACAGCTTGTGGCTGCCTTCGGGGGTCTGCATCAGGTATTCGAAGCCGGGCAGGTTCGGGAAGCAGGCCATGGTGGCGAACATGCCCTGGTGGGTGTGCGTGCCGTTGGAAAAGAAGTGGTCGAACAACAGGCCTTCCTGGGCCAGCTTGTCGAAGTACGGGGTGATATTGGCATTGCTGCCCAGCGCGCCCACCGAATGGCCGGCGAAGCTTTCCATCAGGATCACCACCACGTTGCGGATCGGCAGGGTGTTCTGCGCCGGTGGCGTGAAATCGCGACGTACGGCCGCCAGGCCGGGTTCGACCAGTTTTTCGTGGGGGGTCAGCAGCATGTCGCGTACGGTCTGCTGTGCCTGATCCTGCGCCAGCGTGGCTTTCCAGATATTGTCACGGTCCTCGGACATGCGGCTCTTGGCAGCGGTGATCAGCGTCAGGGTGCCGTTGAGGCCCAACTGGTTGGCGAAATTGGAATCAGTGGTATAAGCGTCGCCCCAGCGCAGCGGCGGGCCCTGACGCAAGGTGCCACGCGCAGCGACGACGGCGACCAGCAGAATCACGAAGAACACCATGGCCCGGGTATACCAGGGCGCGGCCGAACGACTGCCGACGCTGGAGAACGTGCTCTGGCTGGGACGCGTCAGACGGTCGATGCCCTTGAACACCAGGCTCAGCAGCCAGGTGACGGCCACCCACGCCAGCAGGTAGCGCACCACCGGAAAACCGTACCAGAGCATGCTCAGGACGGTCTTGGGGTCTTCTTTGATGTACTGGAAGACCAGGCCGTTGAGGCGCTGGTGGAATTCACGATAGAAGTCCATTTCCACCAGGCCCAGAAACAGCGTGATGCTGCCGACCAGGGTCAACCAGAAACGAAAGAACCCGCGCGCACTCATGGCCCGGACGCTGAACACCGCGAAGAACAACGGAATCAGCAGGTAGATGGTCAGACGCAGATCAAAACGCATGCCATTGAGCAGTGCTTCAAGGAACGTCGACATCGGCGTTTCGCCGATCATCTCGCGGTTGTAAACCAGCAGGCCGATGCGCAACAGGGTGTACATCAGCATCAGGGCCAGGCCGCTGAGCAGGGTGTAGACCAGATGGGCCTTTATTGTAGGTTTATGCAAGCGAGACAAGGCATGCCGAGCAGAGGCGTCCGTTTTGGCCATGGGTCGTAGGATCCGTAGGAATCAGGTTATTTGAAGTGAACAGGAAGTGTCGCGCGCAGCCATGAACAGGTTCCAGGCGCGCCACGCCACCCCTCCATGGTGTATTGCCGCCGCACTCGGGCGGGCGGCAATGATAGCCGGGGATGATGAGTCAGGCGATGTGAAAATTACGTGGAAACATAAAGGCTTACGGTAACGGGTCATTGCAACGCCGCTACAGGGGTTGCAAGGTGGGCGTGCGCACGGCGCCGACCTTGCAACCAGCGGGTCATTTCAGTACCGCAAATGGCCCCGCGGACCGGCAATGGCCCAGATGATCAGGCCCAGCACCGGCAACAGTGCAATCAGCAACACCCAGAGGATTTTCATGCCGACCTCGGCACTGCTTTTGAGCACATGCAGGATCGCCCAGATATCCAGTGCCAGAATGATCAAGCCAACCAGGCTATTGAACGTCGCACCCATGATGCTGCTCCTGAAAAGTCGTTGATACAGGCGGCGGGATCGAGGTCTGCCGGAGGCCGTCGACCTGTTCCACTACAGAACCCGAAGGTGACAAAAGGTTTCCATTGAACCAAACAGGCCGCGCAAGGCTCCGAAATCGAGATTCCACGGGCTGCGCTTGCCCTCCTGATTCGTGAATTTGTGAAAGGTGTCTTTCATGCCTACACCCGCTCCATCGCGCACGCTGCGCTCGACCTGGTCTGCGCAGGTGCAGGCTGCCCCGTTGCTGAGCCTGGGCTTTGCGCTGATTCTTGTCATGCTGGTCGGCCTGGGCATCGCCAGTATTTACAATGCGTTCAATGGCACCAACCGCGTCAATCTGGAACATGCCCTGATCGGTGGCAGCGCCGGCTTTGTCGCCACGGCCCTGGGCGCGATCATGGCCGTGGTGTTTCGTGACATTGCCCAGCGCACCCAGGACATCATGCTTGGCTTTGCCGCCGGCATGATGCTGGCGGCCAGTTCGTTTTCATTGATCCTGCCCGGACTGGCCGCCGCCCGCGAGATTACCGACAGTGGCGCACTGGCGGCGGCTACGGTGGTGGCCGGGCTGGCACTGGGCGTAATGCTGATGCTGGGCCTGGAAAAATTCACCCCCCACGAGCATGAAAGCGTCGGTCGCCAGGGTCCGCATGCCGAGCGTATCAACCGGGTCTGGCTGTTCGTACTGGCCATTACCCTGCACAACCTGCCCGAAGGCATGGCGATCGGCGTCAGCTTTGCCGGGGGCGACATGAACGTGGGCCTGCCCCTGACCAGCGCCATCGCGATCCAGGACATCCCTGAAGGGCTGGCCATAGCCCTGGCCTTGCGCACCATCGGGCTGTCGCCACTCAAGGCCATGGTGATTGCGGTGGGCTCCGGCATGATGGAACCCCTGGGTGCCATGGTCGGCCTGGGCATTTCCAGCGGCTTTGCCCTGGCCTACCCGCTCAGCCTGGGGCTGGCGGCCGGTGCCATGCTGTTCGTGGTGTCCCACGAGGTGATTCCGGAAACCCACCGCAACGGCCACCAGACCTCGGCCACGCTGGGGCTGATGGGCGGTTTTGCGGTGATGATGTTTCTGGACACGGCGCTGGGCTGAACTCAGGCGTTCTGCAAGGCCTTGAGCGCCGGCGCGGCATGGATGCCTGCGCTGGCGGCCAGTTCCACGACGCGTTGCTCGTCGCAACCGTATACCAGCACGGCCTGCAGTTCGTCATCCAGTGGCTGGCTGAAATTCATCAGTACATAGCCGCCCATTTCCTTGTTCATGCTGCTCAACTGGATCTGGATGCGGTTCAAGGCTGTCAGCGGCTCGGTCTTGGCCAACTGTTTGGGCTTGATGTTGAACGACACTTGCGGACCGAACGAGGCCATGATCTGGCTGAACAGGTCCATGTAAGTGTCGGCCTGGAACAGCACGGTCTCTGGCAGGCTGCCGACCACCACCCACTCGCCCAGGGGAATGGGGAAGCTGTCGTCGTAGTTGATCTCGGGATTGGCCGCCAGGAAGGCCGCCGGGTCAGCGAAGGCCTGGGTGGCTTCGTCGGCGATCTGCAGGATTTCCTGTTCGCCCAGGCAGCCGGAGCTGACCTTGGTGATGAGTTCGACGAGTGAATCTTTCATGGGCGATCCTTGGACAAGCAAAAAGAGCCGCGCAGGATAGCGGGAAACCCGGCGCGGCTCTATCGTGCGTTGTCACCTCAGCGCTGCATCGCGGCCAATTGAGCGGCCGTATCTGCCGCCCCCATGGCCTGCGCGGCGCCCAGGGCCGTGACGCCACGGGCATCGCAGGCCTGTGGATTGGCGCCGCGCTCGATCAGGTAATCGACAATCGCCGTGCGATTGAACATCGCCGCCATCATCAAGGCCGTGCGACCGTCGATTGAAGCCCCTTCCACGTTGGCGCCGGCCTCGACCAGTGCCTGGACCACTGCCAGGTCACCCTTGAAGGCCGCGCCGGCAATGGGGCTCTGGCCGTTGTCGTTACGGATTTCAGGATCGGCCTGGTGCTTGAGCAACACCTGCACGGCCGACAGATGGCCATGATAACTGGCCAGCATCAGCAAGGTGTCACCCTTGTGGTTGCGCAGGTTGACAGGCAAGCCCTTGTCCAGCAGACGCTCGAGCATCAGCGCATTGCCCTGGCGGGCGACGTCGAATACCTGTTCGGCAAACTCGGCGGTCTCCTCATCGGTCATTACTTGAGGGGGATTACGATGGGCATCGGTCATGAAACACTCCTGATAACTCGAACAAGCGAGGCGTAGCTGATAGTGACCGTCAGTCTCTCCAGCGGTTCGACGCCAGTCAAAGCAGCACGATCTATGACGCTGATAGATAAATAAACACGGCACTTTTTCTTGGGAACGGTGGTCCTACGACCGGCAAAATGCAGGATGCACGAGGGGCATTCATGCATTTTGCACGAGAATGAAAAATCGCCTTATTTATAAGTCATTGTTTTATAAGCTATTTTTTAAATACCTCATGCTGGCACAGACACTGCAACCACTAGGTCACGCTTGAAATACCATGACCTATGGAGCCGCCAGACATGACTTTTATCCAGGAAAAATTCGCCTCGGTCTTTTCCGACTATGTTGTTACCACTCAGGCCCGCCCTGATGGCGGCGTTCTGCTGACCCTGCGCGACCACGACGGCAACCAGACCCGTCGCTGTGTGTCCTACGCCCAACTGCACACCCCGGTACAACTGGAATGGCTGATCAGCGCCATCCGTCGCGACCTGGCTGCCCAGGCCAGTGAGCTGCCAGCGATCACCATGCTGCAAAGCCAGCACCGTTTCGACCTGCCGACCTACCACACCCGTTGAACCTGCATGGCCGTCAGTGACGGCGTTGCACTTCTGCACCCTGCTCCTTCGATCTCGCCGTGATCGCCCTGTGCTTTCACGGCATTTTTTTGCCTGCCAGAGCCTGTTGTCTCTGCACCGCAGCTGTGCTGAAACGGCTAGCCTATCAATCCGCGGCACAAGGCCTCGCCCACTGCCTGTGCCCGATTGGCGACGCCCAGCTTTCTGTAGATGGCCTTGAAGTGATACTTGATCGTTGCTTCGCCGACTTCACGCATCGCGGCGATTTCCCAACGGGTCTTGCCCTCTCGCGCCCAGCGCAGAATTTCCAGCTCGCGGTCGGTCAGTCCATGCGCACGCAATTGCGCGCCGTGCCCGACCATGTGCAACACCGGCACCAGGCTGCTCAGCAGGTATTTGTCTTCGCTGCCTGGATTTCGGTTCAGGCCGGCCAGGGTGCAGACCGAGACGACCCCGTTCATGCCCCGGCAATGGCTGGTATAGCCATAGGACTGCGCTGGCAGCAACGCGCAGCGCTGAGCCATGTCCTGGCAGGCGGTGGATGCCGGGTACTGGCGAAACGCATCACGCCAGTCGATGAAGCCCATCCGGTTGCGGTAACAACGGATGACCGGGTCTTCGGTCAGCATCTGGCCTTGCCGGTAGAAACGACTCCAGGCGTCATCGACGTTGGAGGTCACCAGGGTCAGTAATGACGCACTCTTGAACTGATAGAACAAGGCCCGTTCGCAACGGCATTCCTGCCGCAGCCACTGAAGTGCGTTTTCGATGGCCACGCGGCCATCACGTTCGGAGATGTTGCTCACCATTTGCTGTATCAGTAAGTTCATGTCGTGTCTGGCACTGCGTTGGGCTGCCATCGCGAATCACAGCGTCCGGGCAGCCTTGATGTAAGGGATGCGACTGGGTTACAGACATGAACCTACACCAATAAACACGCTGAAAACCCTGGCGCGCAACAAACAGGAAAGACTGACCTCCAGACAGATCAGGTCCTACCGGCGCATGGGATGTCACTGACATCCAGGCGCCTGGAGGCAGCAAAAAGTCAGTCGTCGAGACCTGCGAAGCGGCTGGCGATGTCATCGCCGGTCATGCGTGCCACACCCCCTGCCGAACTGAAGATCCGGATCACCACCAGATGCGGATGCTCCCCCAGATCGAACCAGTGGCGCAGGCCGGCCGGCACCGAGACCACATCGTTGCGCTCACACAGCAGCGCATACACATAGTCATCCACGTGCAGGCAGAACAGGCCACGACCGCTGACGAAAAAACGCACTTCGTCGGCCTCGTGAAACTGCTCTTGCAGCCACTGTTCGCGCAGCTCGGTCTTTTGCGGATGATCGCGGCCCACGCTGATAACCTGTGGCAACGCCTCATTGCCAGCGGCGCCCCTGAGCGCGTCGATCTGCGGCTGCAGCGCGGTGATCACGGCCTGCGCCTCGGCACCGGGGACGATCGGCACGGGCACCTGCAGGCGCGCAAAGGTCACGCCTCGCTCGGCCAGGGTGGCGGCGATGTCTTCCTGGTGATTGAGCACCTTTTGCGGCATCTCCGGGCAGTCGGTGTGGTAAACGAACAGGCTGCTCATAGGGGCAATTCCTTATAGGTTGCAGGCCGTGATCAGCAGGAACCGCTGCGGCTCTTAATGAAAGGTTGAAGGTTCGCCAGGCGGCGTCTTGCGCACAGCAACAATCAGGCAGGCCGCCGTCAGGGCGGCCAGGCTGGCGATGGCAAAGGTCCAGGCCGGACCCAGGGTGTTCCAGCTGTAACCTGCATACAAGGCGCCCAGAGCACCGCCCGTACCGGACAGGGCCGCATACAACGCCTGCCCCTGACCTTGCTGGCGCGCTCCGAAACTGCGCTGCACGAAGTGAATCGCGGCGGCATGAAAGCTGCCAAAGGTGGCGGCGTGCAGCAACTGGGCAAACAGCAGCACAGCCGGGTATTCGGGCCACTGGCCGAGCAGCAGCCAGCGCAATGCCGCCAGCATGAAGCTGACCGCCAGCACCTTGCGCACGCAAAAACGCTGCAGGATGCGGCCCATGACCATGAAGATCAGCACTTCGGCCACCACACCCAGCGCCCAGAGCAGGCCGATGGCGCCACGCCCATAGCCCAGATGCTCAAGGTGCAGGGTCAGGAAGGTGTAGTAAGGCCCGTGGCTGAGCTGCATCAAGGCCACACAGACGTAAAAGGCCAGCACGCCAGGGCGGGTCAGTTGCCGCCACAGGCCGCCCTCATCGACGCGCACGGGACCGGCTACTGGCTGGGCATTGGGCACCAGCCAGCTGCTCAAGGCGATACCGGTGATGATCGCCAGCAATAGATAGGGGTACAGGTCCAGGCTGAAGTGCTGCAGCAGTGCGCCCAGCACCACCACCGCCAGGGTAAAGCCGACCGAGCCCCAGACCCGCACCTGGCTGTAGCGCCAGGGCTGGTCACGCAGGTGCGCCAGGGTGATGACTTCGAACTGTGGCAGTACGGCATGCCAGAAGAACGCATGCAAGGCCATGACCATGGCCAGCCAGGCATAGGTTTTGTCGACCAGGATCAGGGCGAAGGTCACTAACGTGCAAGCCGCGCCGAAACGCACGATTGCCAGCCGACGCCCGGTGACGTCCCCCAGCCAGCCCCACAGATTGGGGGCAATGCAGCGCATCAGCATCGGAATGGCGACCAGTTCGCCGATGCGCGCACTGGAAAACCCCAGGTGACTGAAATACAGCGCCATGAAGGGCGCCGTAGAGCCCAGCAAGGCGAAATAGAACAGGTAGAACCCGGACAGCCGCCAGTAAGGCAGCTGTCCGCTGGCAACCGGCGTCACGCCGTGGCTCTTGGGCCGGCAGGTGTCACAGCTGGCCCAGCACCGGAGTGGTGACCTGCACATCGGCGTTCTGACCGCGATGGCGCAGCAGGTGATCCAGCAGCACGATGGCCATCATCGCCTCGGCGATCGGCGTGGCACGGATGCCGACGCACGGATCGTGGCGCCCCTTGGTCACCACTTCGGTCGACTGGCCGTCGACATCAATGGAGCGACCCGGCGTGGTGATGCTGGAGGTCGGCTTGAGCGCCAGGTGGGCGACAATCGGCTGGCCCGAAGAAATGCCGCCGATGATGCCGCCGGACTGGTTGGACACGAAGCCTTCAGGGGTCAGTTCATCGCGATGCTCGGTGCCGCGCTGGGCCACGCAGGCGAAGCCGGCGCCGATTTCCACGCCTTTGACCGCATTGATGCTCATCAGCGCATGGGCCAGCTCAGCGTCCAGACGGTCGAAGATCGGCTCGCCCAGGCCGGGCATCACGCCTTCGGCCACGACGGTGATGCGCGCGCCGACCGAATCCTGGTCGCGGCGCAACTGGTCCATGTAGGCTTCCAGTTCCGGCACCTTGTCCGGGTCGGGCGAGAAAAAGGCATTCTGCTCGACGCTGTCCCAGGTCTTGAACGCGATGGGGATCGGGCCCAACTGGCTCATGTAGCCGCGCACGGTGATGCCCAGGCTGGCCAGGTATTTCTTGGCAATGGCGCCGGCCGCCACGCGCATGGCGGTCTCGCGCGCTGAACTGCGACCACCGCCACGGTAGTCGCGGATACCGTACTTGTGATGGTAGGTGTAATCGGCGTGGGCCGGGCGGAACTGGTCCTTGATTGCCGAGTAGTCCTTGGACTTCTGGTCGGTGTTGCGAATCAACAGGCCGATCGAGGTGCCGGTGGTCTTGCCTTCGAAGACGCCGGAGAGGATCTCCACTTCGTCGGCTTCCTGACGCTGGGTGGTGTGCCGGCTGGTGCCGGGCTTGCGCCGGTCCAGGTCGCGCTGCAGGTCGTCCAGCGACAGCTCGATACCCGGCGGGCAGCCATCGACGATAGCGACCAGCGCCGGGCCGTGGCTTTCACCGGCGGTGGTGACAGTGAACAGCTTGCCGAAAGTGTTGCCGGACATGCGAGGGCTCCGAGAAAAACCAGTTCGAGAAAAGCAGGCGCGCAGTATACGCAGGCTCGTCGTACAGTTCACCCACGAACCTTCGCAGGCGCTGCGCGTCCAAGCGATACCTCCCTCATGATGGCCTTGTGATGCACCCTGGAATTTCCCTGAATCGCTCCTTGCCCGCCCTGCTCTGCCTGGCCTTGACGTTTCTGGCCGGCCTGGCCCAGGCCGCCGCGCCCAGCGTGCTGCAACGCCCCATCAGCCTGCAGACCGGCAATGGCACGTTGTATGGCACCTTGCTACTGCCACGCTCGGACCAGCCGGTGCCGGTGGTGCTGATCATCGCCGGCTCCGGGCCGACCGACCGCAATGGCAACAACCCCGAAGGCGGTCGCAACGACAGCCTCAAGCAACTGGCCATTACCTTGTCGCGGTACAACATCGCCAGCGTGCGCTATGACAAGCGTGGCGTGGCCGCGAGCAAGGCAGCCACGCCCGACGAACGCAACCTCAGCGTCGAAGGTTATGTTGACGACGTGCTGGCCTGGTCGCGCCAGCTCAAGCAGGATTCGCGCCTGGGCCCGCTGATTCTGCTGGGTCACAGTGAAGGCGCACTGATCGCCTCCCTGGCGGCCAGCCGGTCGCAAGCCGCGGCGATCATCACCGTGGGCGGCACCGGGCGCCCCGTGGATCAGGTGCTGCGCGAGCAGTTGCAGGAACGCCTGCCAGAAAACCTGCGCCAACGCAGCGATGAATTGCTCGACACACTCAAGGCCGGGCGCACCGACCCGCAGGTGCCTGATGACCTGAAGGTGGTGTTTCGCCCCAGCGTGCAGCCTTATCTGATATCGCTGTTGCGCCAGGACCCGGCCGCCGCGTTTGCCCGCATTCAAGTGCCGGCGCTGATCGTGCAGGGCCGCAACGACATCCAGGTCAGCGTCGAGGACGCGCAGTTGTTGCACCAGGCACGGCCTGAGGCGCAATTGGCGCTGATCGATGGGATGAATCACGTGCTGCGCATCGTGCCCAATGACCTGGAGCAGCAACTGCGTTCCTACCGCAACCCCAAGCTGCCACTGGCCAGCGAACTGACCCGGCATATCCTGGCCTTCATCGCAGAGGTGACGTCAATGCAACAGAATGTTGGCGTCAATCCGACCAACGCCCCTTAAGAGTCGGGCGAACCGGCCGATAGCGAGGCACTGGCTGTGTGTGCGCTGTGCACGGCCGTGGACAGGATTGCCGTGAATGACCCAAGCCACTGAAACCGCTGAAAAACCCGCCACTGAAGAGCCCGCCGCACCGCCGCAGCCCTGGGAAGAGGTGCTGCCCGAGCATTTCCAGATGCTGCGCCTGGCTCCCTTGCCCACCGATCGCGCCACCGGCGGGCGTCCTCTGCGCTTCGTGCAGTTCGGCCGCGCCGAACGCCACAGTCGGGAACTGAGCCTGCTGCGCCTGAATATCCAGCTGCCGGGGCAACGCGTGCGCCGTGAGCAGAACCACCTGGACGTGTGGGCTGATCACCAATTGCGCGTGGTGCGATTCGGGCCTGAGTCCGGTCTGCAGGTCGAGCCGTGGAACCGGGGGCTGGGACGCTTTCTGATCGCCCACGCCATTCACTGGGCGCAAAAGCGCTGGTCGACCTACAGGCTCGAAGGCGTCGAACTGGCCAGCAAGGACGGTTTGAACCCGGACACCCGCAATCGCCGCGATCATTTCCTGCGCACCCAGGGCTTTGAAGTCGTCTACGAAGACACTCAGCACATGAAGGGCAGCATCAAGGCGGTGCAGGTCGGCAACCTGCAGAACACCTGGAACAATGACAAGGTGCAGATCGTCGAGGTTATCGACGCTGCGCACATGCTGGAAAAGGCCGAGCAGAACCTGGCGGCGCAGGAAGCCGAAATCCGCAAGCATGAACAGAGGGTCAATAAATACAAGCGTGACGACAGCAGCCTGCGCTTCACCATTGCCTGCCTGGTCACCTTTGCGGTGTTCCAGGCCGGCCTGTTGATCTGGATCGCGACACACCGGTAGCACCCGGTGCGCCGGGCCGGCTTAAACCTGCGACTTGAACAAGGCCTGGTGCGTGCGGCACTGCTCGGCACTGAGCATGAACACACCATGGCCACCGCGCGTGAAGTCCAGCCAGGTGAAGTCGACCTGCGGGTACAAGGCCTGCACGTGCACCTGGCTGTTGCCGACCTCGATGATCAGCAAGCCTTTTTCGGTCAGGTGGTCGGCCGCCTCGCCAAGCATGCGCCGCACCAGGTTCAGGCCGTCGTCGCCGCAGGCCAGGGCCAGCTCCGGCTCGTGCTGGTACTCGTCGGGCATGTCGGCAAAGTCTTCGGCATCGACATACGGCGGGTTGGACACGATCAGGTCGAAGCGCTGGCCAGGCAAACCTGCGAAACCATCGCCCTGCACCGTATAGACACGCTCGTCCAGTCCATGACGCTCGATGTTCTGGTTGGCCACTTCAAGGGCGTCGAACGACAGGTCGGACAGAACGACCTCGGCTTGCGGGAAGACCTCGGCGCAGGCAATGCCGATGCAACCGGAGCCGGTGCACAGGTCGAGGATGCGCGCAGGTTCCTGGGCCAGCCAGGGCGCGAAGCGTTCTTCGATCAGTTCGGCGATGGGTGAGCGCGGGATCAGCACGCGCTCATCGACGATGAACGACATGCCGCAGAACCAGGCCTCGCCCAGCAGGTAAGGCGTGGGCACGCGCTCGTCGATACGGCGCTTGATCAGGCGCTGCAATTCGCAGACTTCATCGACTTCCAGCCGGCAGTCCAGGTAGCTGTCGGCGATCTCCCAGGGCAGGTGCAAGGCACCCAGCACCAGTTGCCGGGCTTCGTCCCAGGCATTGTCGGTCCCGTGACCGAAAAACACATCTTCCTCATGAAACCGACTGACAGCCCAGCGGATATGATCGCGCACGGTGCGCAAGCGGGAAGTGATCATGGGCAAGCTCCTGAGAAAACGACGCCAGATTCTAACAGCAGTGAGTGACGGAAAGCTGCAGAGTGTCTACCATTGCACCCCTTCCATCAAGGCAAACAGCCATCATCCAGTGCTTGTTCCCCTGTCCTGCAGGCCGCTAAAACCGCGGCTTTCAATTGTGGCGATTCACAGAACCGCTCGACCAGAGGACAATGTGACAAAAGCCCCACTTGAAGGAGCCCCTGATGCCCTCTCTTAAGACCATGTTTCAACTCAGCGGACGGGTGCATGCCCGGGCCAGCCTGAGCAATGCCACGCTGATCATCATCGACGCCCAGAAAGAGTACCTCAGCGGTCCTCTGGCGCTGAGCGGCATGCAGGAGGCACTGGCCAATATCGGCAAGCTGGTCGAAAAGGCCCGTGCGGCCAAATGCCCCATCGTGCACATTCGCCACCTCGGCACGGTAGGCGGCCTGTTCGACCCGCAGGGCGAACGCGGCAAACTGATTCCGGAGCTGCTGCCACTTGAAGGTGAGCATGTGATCGAGAAGCGCCTGCCCAACGCCTTCAATGGCACCGGCCTGCACGAGCTGTTGCAGAGCCTTGGCCATCTGGACCTGATTGTCTGCGGCTTCATGAGCCACTCGAGCATCAGCACCACGGTGCGAGCCACCAAGGACTACGGCTACCGCTGCACCCTGGTGGACGACGCCTGCGCCACCCGCGACCTGCCAGGCCCCGACGGTGTCGTCAGTGCACAAGTGGTACACCGCACCGAGATGGCTATCATGGCTGACAACTTCGCCACTGTGGTCGTGACCCAGGACCTGATCTGATCCCTTCGGGCTGTTGACGCTGCAACAGCCCGCCCAAGGCCCCTTATGCCAGACGATGACTTTTCCCTCTTTCACAACGAAATGCGCGGTGTGAAACCGATCCGGCATGCACATGCCGACCTTGGCAAGCCCAAGGCCGACCGCCGTCAACTGGACAGACTGCGCCAGTCGGCCGTGGCCAGCACGCAGACCCTGACCATTGACGGCCTGTCCGACCAGTTCGTCATCGATGTGGGCCCCGAAGATGTGCTGCACTGGGCGCGTGATGGCGTTCAGGAAGGGCAGATGCGCAAGCTCAAGCTGGGTCAGATTGCCTTCGAGGGCAGCCTGGACCTGCATGGCATGAACGTGGAGATGGCGCGCGAAACCCTCTGGGCGTTTCTTGCCGAAGCCACGAAACTGGAAGTGCGCTGCGTGCGCGTGACCCACGGCAAGGCGCAGCGCCTGGACGGCAAGCGGCCGATGATCAAGAGCCACGTCAACACCTGGCTACGCCAGCACCCGCAAGTGCTGGGCTTCTGCTCATGCCAGGCCCGGCATGGGGGTGCCGGTGCCCTGTATGTGCTGCTCAAGCGCACCATGCTTGAGGGGCGCGACGAATAACACACCCCTTGCCAGGCTCAGCGCGGCCCCGGGCCACCACCGCCTGGGCCACCGCCAGGACCGCCCTGATGGTGACCGCCGCCCCCGCCACCCTGCCCACCATGACCGCCTGGCCCCCAGAATGGCCAGCAACCGGACATTGACGACAACACGACGACAAACAGGGCTGTTTTTGCGACTCGACTCAACATGGGCTTTCCACTCTCCGGCAATAATCAGGATGATCTGCACCTGAGACTGCCCGAGCAGGCAAAAGTAGGTAGCGTTCTGGTCGCTGCATGGTAAGCAAACCGATACAAACCCGGCGTTTCACAAGCGGCCATACACCTGCCCGCATGGGTCGGGTAGTATGTGCGCCTGATCGCTCTCCATACGGAAACACATTCCCGTGACACTGGAACACAACTACACCGCCATCCTTGGCCAACTGGGCGAAGACGTTGCCCGTGAAGGCCTGCGCGACACGCCCAAGCGGGCGGCCAAAGCCATGCAGTACCTGTGCCGTGGCTACCAGCAGACGCTCGAAGAAGTCACCAATGACGCGCTGTTCAGCTCCGACGCCAGTGAAATGGTGATGGTCAAGGACATCGAGTTGTACTCGCTGTGCGAACACCACCTGCTGCCCTTCATCGGCAAGGCCCATGTGGCCTACATCCCCAATGGCAAGGTGCTGGGGTTGTCCAAGGTTGCACGCATTGTCGACATGTACGCCCGCCGGCTGCAGATCCAGGAAAACCTCAGCCGCCAGATTGCCGAAGCCGTGCAACAGGTGACCGGTGCACTGGGCGTGGCCGTGGTGATCGAAGCCAAGCACATGTGCATGATGATGCGCGGTGTGGAGAAACAGAATTCCTCGATGATCACCTCGGTGATGCTCGGCGAGTTCCGCGACAATGCCGCGACACGCAGTGAATTTCTCAGCCTGATCAAATGACAGGCACCGGTGCCGGGCGCTCTGCCCTGGCGCCGGCCCCGCCCCAAAGAGGTACGCCCGTGCTCATGAAAGCCCTTCGGGTTGGTCTTGGCCAACTCATCGTTCTTGGCGATGCCGTTTCCCGTCCGGCCCGCAAGAAACGCAGCGCCGAGGCCCAGGCCGAGGTCGACAAGGCCGCCCGGGACCTGACCCTGTATCAGTTCCATGCCTGCCCGTTCTGCGTCAAGACCCGCCGCACCCTGCACCGCCTCAATGTGCCGGTGGCCCTGCGTGATGCCAAGAACAACGAGACCGACCGCCAGACCCTGCTCACCGAGGGCGGCCGGATCAAGGTGCCCTGCCTGCGTATCCAGGAAGGCGACAAGGTCACCTGGATGTACGAATCCAAGGTCATCATCGCCTACCTCGACCAGCGCTTCGGCGCCGTCTGATCCATGCATTCAGTCGCCCCTGCCGGCGTTGCGCCGCCAGGGCGGCTGGTACTGTCCGCGACTAATGCGCCGCACGAATGACCGCCGCCAGGCGTCTGAGACCTTCATCCAGGCGCGCCGGATCGATATGGCTGAAATTGAGCCGCAAGTGGCCATGATGGGCCTGCGGATCGGCAAAGAACGGCTCGCCCGGCATGAACGCCACGTCCTGCGCCAGTGCTGCGTCAAGCAAGGTGCGGGTATCGAGCGGCCGCTTGAGGGTCAGCCAGAAAAACAGCCCGCCCTGCGGCGTGTTCCAGTTCGCAAGGTCGGCAAAATGCGTTTGCAGGGCCACCTCGAACGCATCGCGGCGCTCACGGTAGAACTGGCGCAACACGCCCAGATGGTCGTTGTAACGTGCGCTGCCGATCCACTGCAGGGCCTGCCACTGGCCGATACGGTTGGTGTGCAGGTCGGCCGATTGCTTCAGGCGCAGCAGGTGCGGGAACAGGTCGGGGCTGGCGATCAGGTAACCGACGCGCAGGCCCGGCAGCAGGGTCTTGGACACCGTGCCGGTATAGATCCAGCTTGAACGACGCAGCCGCGCCACGATCGGCCGCGCGCTGGCACCATCGAATGTCAGCTCGCGGTAGGGTTCATCTTCGATCAGGGTCACGCCGAATTCATCGAGCAAGGCGGCCACCGCTTCGCGCCGCGCCTCGCTGTAGCGCACCCCGGACGGGTTCTGAAAGGTCGGAATCAGGTAGGCGAAGGCCGGCGAGTGCTGTTCGAGGCGCTGACGCAAGGCCGCCAGGTCAGGACCTTCGGCCTCTACCGGCACGGTCAGGCAATCGGCCCCGAACAGCTGGAAAATCTGCAAGGCGGCCAGGTAGGTCGGACCTTCCATGAGAATTTCAGTGCCATGGTCGATGTACAGCTTGGCGGCCAGGTCCAGTGTCTGCTGCGAACCGCTGACCACCAACACCTGGCTGGCCTGACAATCGATGCCCAGCGCCCGGGCTTCGGCAGCCAGCGCTTCGCGCAGCGCCGGCTCGCCTTCGCTCATGCCGTATTGACCAAGACTGACCGGCATGGCCGACCAGTCCATCGCCGGCAGCATCGACTCGGCAGGCAGGCCACCGGCAAAGGACATGACCTCCGGGCGCTGGGCAGCGGCCAGGATCTCGCGGATCAAGGAACTTTTGAGACGTGACACTCGTTCAGAAAAAGCCATGACAGTTCACCGGTAGCCGAGCAGAAGGAAAATACGTCAAACTGGTTGACCAAACTACGTGGCCAGCGGTAGATACGTCAATATGCTTGACCTTAAAAACTGTTCCAGCCAACAACTGGCCATGGAAGCGTTCTTCTTCGGTTACCAGGCATTCACGGCCAAGGCCGACGAGATGCTGGCCCGCCAGGGCTTCAGCCGCGTGCACCAGCGCATCCTGTTTTTCATCGCCCGCCACCCGGACCTGAGCGTCAAGGAATTGCTCGGCGTACTGGGCGTCAGCAAGCAGGCGTTGAACATGCCGTTGCGCCAGCTGATGGCCATGGACATGGTGCACAGCACCGCGCCCGAGACCGACAAGCGCAAGCGCCTGCTGAGCCTGAGCGCTGAAGGGCAGGCGTTCGAGCAAGCCTTGCGCCGTGAACAGGTCAAGCTGTTGCAGCGCGTGTTCGCCGAAGCCGGACCAGAGGCGGTCGAGGGCTGGCTGAGGGTCAACCAGGCGCTGGGCAAGACCCTGCAGCCGGGCGCGGCCGGCAAATGAGTGAACAACTGTACGGCCCAATACGCCCTTCGCTGTATCGTAACGCCGTGTAACTGCCGGGTTTAGGCTGGGCGCCTTCGTCATTCGTATGTTGCAAGGAAAGCCCCGCATGCCCCAGACCGCCCTGAAAACGCCCCTGCGCCCGTTGGCAGATTCTTCGCTGTCCTCGGTGGTGGCCGGCTTCATTGCCATGATGACCGGCTGCACCAGTTCGCTGGTGCTGATGTTTCAGGCAGGACAAGCCGCCGGTTTGAGCGGTGGGCAGATTTCTTCGTGGTTGTGGGCCTTGTTCATGGGCATGGCGCTGTGCAGCATCGGCCTGTCGCTGCGCTACCGTACGCCGATCACCGTGGCCTGGTCGACGCCGGGGGCGGCGCTGTTGGTCACCAGCCTGGGCGGGGTCAGTTACCCCGAGGCCATTGGCGCCTTTATCACCTGCGCGGTCATGGTCACCCTGTGCGGCCTGACCGGCAGTTTCGAGCGCCTGGTACGCCGCCTGCCGGCATCGCTGGCCGCCGCCCTGCTGGCCGGCATCCTGTTCAAGATCGGCAGCGAAATCTTCATTGCCGCCCAGCATCGCACCGGCCTGGTGCTGGGCATGTTCTTCACCTACCTGATCATCAAGCGGATCTCGCCCCGTTATTGCGTACTGGCCGCCTTGCTGGTCGGCATCGGCCTGTCTGCCGTGCTGGGCCTGCTGAACTTCAGTGGCTTTGCGCTGGAACTGGCCACACCGGTCTGGACCACGCCGAGCTTCTCGCTGGCCGCGACCATCAGCATCGGCATTCCGCTGTTCGTGGTGGCCATGGCCTCGCAGAACATGCCGGGAGTGGCAGTGTTGCGGGCCGACGGCTACGACACGCCCTCCTCGCCCCTGATCAGCGTGACCGGCCTGGTTTCGCTACTGGCGGCACCCTTTGGTTCGCACGGCATCAACCTGGCGGCCATCAGCGCCGCGATCTGTACCGGCCCGCATGCGCATGAAGACAAGAGCAAGCGCTATACCGCTGCTATCTGGTGCGGGGTGTTCTACGCCGTTGCCGGCCTGTATGGCGCCACCCTGGCGGCGCTGTTCGCGGCCTTTCCCAAGGAGCTGGTGCTGTCGATTGCCGCGCTGGCGCTGTTTGGCTCGATCATGAACGGCCTGACCGTGGCCATGCAGGAACCCGGCGAGCGGGAGGCGGCGCTGATCACCTTTATGGTTACCGCCTCGGGCCTGACGCTGTTTTCGGTAGGATCGGCGTTCTGGGGGATCGTGGCGGGCGTGCTGACACTGCTGATCCTCAATGCCCGAGGACGATAGGAGCGCGCTCTGCCCGCGACCGAGTGCGCAGCGCTCGCAAAAGCTGCGAAACGCCACAAATTTACGACTGCTAACGCAGCCGGTGGCGGTGGCGGTGGCGGTGGCGGTGGTCCAGCATTCCGGCAAGCGCGCTCTGCCCGCGACAGCGTGCCGCCTTGGCGCGGCGCCAAGGCGGCGGGTAATCGTCTACAACCGGAAATGCCCGACCATGCCCTTGAGCTGGGCACCGAGGGCGGCGAGCTCAACGCTTGAGGTAGCGTTGCCCTGCATCGCCAGGGCCGACTGGTCGGCACTGCTGCGAATGCTGGTGACGCTGCGGTTGATTTCTTCGGCCACCGAGCTTTGCTGTTCGGCGGCCGCCGCGATCTGCTGGTTCATCTGCTCGATGGTCGAGACCGCCGTGGCGATGCTGCCCAGAGCGCTTTCGGTCTGGCGGGCATCACTGACGGCCAGCCTGACCAGCTCGCTGCTGCTCTGGATCTGCTCCACCGACACGCGCGCACCGTTGCGCAGGCTGGCCACCAGTTGCTCGATCTCGGCCGTGGACTGCTGGGTACGACGCGCCAGGGCCCGGACCTCATCGGCCACCACGGCAAAGCCACGCCCCTGCTCGCCGGCGCGGGCCGCCTCGATGGCGGCGTTGAGGGCCAGCAGGTTGGTCTGCTCAGCCACACTCTTGATCACGCCCAATACCTGATCGATGTCCTGCACCTGGGCGCTGAGGTTTTCAATGCTCTGGCTGGCAGCCGAGGAGGCATTGGCCAACTGCTCGATACGCTGCAGGCTCTGGCGCACCACCGCCTGGCCGGTGCCGACTTTCTCATCGGCACTTTGGGCCGCCAGCGCGGCCTGTTCGGCATTGCGCGCTACATCGTGCACAGTGGCGGTCATCTGGTTCATGGCTGTGGCCACCTGCTCGGTTTCTTCTTTCTGGCTGTTGACTTCCAGGTTGGTGTGCTCAGTCACCGTCGACAAATCATGGGCCGAGCTGGCCAGTTGTTCAATCCCGGCCTGCAGGCCACTGACGATCCGGCTCAGGCCGCTGCTCATCTGCTGCATGGCCTGCATCAACTGGCCGATCTCGTCCCGGCGCTCTACCTGGAGATTGCCGCTCAAATCGCCGGCAGCAATGCGCTGTGCCTGGCCGATCACCTGGCGCAGGGGCCCCACGATCAGGCGGGTAATCAGCCAGGCCGCCATCAGGCCGACCAGCAATGCCAGCACCGAGCCGGCGAGAATCTGCCAACTGCCAAGATTGATCTGTGCCTGCATCGACTGGTCTTCGGCGGCATACACCTGACGCACCTGCTCCATTACCTGCCGGGCATTGGCGGCCAGTTGCCCGGACACTTCGGCTTGCCGGGCCAGCAGGTCGGTGTATTGCTTGAGCTGGTCGTTGAAATTGGCAATGTGGCCACTGACCTCGTTGATCACTGTCTGGTAACCGGGGTCGCTGATCGCGCCCTTGAGTTCGTCGGCCAGGGCACGGGCCTGTTCGGCCTGTTCGATGGTGCCGGTGCGCACCTCCTCGCCCGCGCCGGTGCGGCGGCTCTTGTCCAGGCGCACACGGGCTTCGTCCATGGCCTGCAGCATCAAGCGGGAGACCTGGCTGACCTTGCCGGCCTGCTCGATGAACGCTGCACCCTCCTTGCCCTGAGTGTCCTTGAGCGTCCAGGCGCCATCGTCGGCCAGGCCGTTCTGCAGCACTTCAAGGTTGTTGGCGACGCTGGAGACCGACCAGTTGGCCATTTCCAGCGCCAGGTCCTTGCTCTGGTTGATGTCGACAAAGGCATCGAACGAGCGGCGATAGTCGACCAGCGACTGACGCACCTGACCCATCACCACCGCATTGGCCGGGAACGCGGCCGCGAGTGCCTCGGCACGCGCATTGAGTGCATCGACCTCGACCCGCAGGCGTTCGGCGACCTTGGGGTCGTTGTGCAGGGCATAGTCCTGCTCAAGCAGGCGCACATCGAGCAGGCTGCTGTTGAGCGTTGACATCTGCTTGAGCCCGTCGAAATGCTGGTTGACGCGCTGCAGGGACCACACGCCCATGCCCGCAACCAGTGCCGTCAGCAGCAACACCAGGCCAAAACCCAGGCCCAGTTTTTTTGCCATCCCCAGATGAGTGAATCCGGTCGACCTCATAGCATCCCGTTCCCATTAGAAAGATGTGTTACAGCAACATTCAATATCCGTGCAGGGTCGCAACGGACAAGCAGCCATACAAGCAGGGAATGCAGGAGTAGTAGCAATAAGCTATATGGAGGTCGTTTCCAGAATGTTTCAGGCCGGTGGCGGGCCCTGAAAATGGCTCGCCACCTTATTACGGTCTGTTCAGGCGCGGGTGCCGGCACTGACCCATAAGGTGCCAGCATCGGCATCCAGCACCGCTTCGGTGCCCAGCGGCAGGGCCACATTGACGCTGCCGTGCCCGACAGGCAAGCCGCCAAGTACCGGAATGCCCAGCTCGCCCAGCCGCTCGAGCAGCACCTGTGCCGGGGTGATGCTGCCGGCAGCCTGCTCCGGCACACTGAAATCACCAAGCGCCACGCCGGCCAGCCCTTGCAGCACGCCGCAGTTGCCCAGGTGGGTCATGAGCCGATCGACCCGATAGGCCGCTTCGCCAACGTCTTCGAGCAGCAGGATGGCGCCGCTCAAGTCGGGCATGAACGGGGTGCCGATGCAGGTGCTGAGCATGCTCAGGTTGCCCCCCAGCAGCAGGCCCCGGGCGCTGCCGGCAGTGCGCACGCTGCCGGTGCCGGCGCGTGGATCCGCCTTGAGCTGCACAGGCTCGGTGCTCATCAGCGCCTGCCGCAGGCCGGCGGCGAGTGTCGGGCTGTCGCCAATCTGATTGGCCACCGGGCCATGTACACAGGCCAGCCGTGCCTGGGCCCAGAGCAATCCGTGCAAGGCGGTGATGTCGGAGAAGCCACTGACCAACTTCGGATCGCGGCGCACGGCCGACAGGTCGACGCCTGCCAGAATACGCTGCACGCCATAGCCGCCCCGGTTGCAGATCACGGCACGAATCTCGGGGTCGTTCAGGGCCTGGTTGAGGTCGGCCAGACGGTTGGCATCGGTGCCGGCATGGAACGAATGCCGGTCCAGCGCATGCGGGTAGATACGCGGCCTGAGCCCCCAGCCTTCGAGCACAGCGGCGGCGGCCTCGATTCTCTGGGCCTGCACCGGGCCGGCCGGCGATACCAGGGCCACGGCATCGCCGGGACGAAGCGCTTGCGGATACAGCGTTGGAATCGACATGGGTCCATCCGAACAATCAATGAGCCGTCAATCTAAAGCAGCCGGGCCTGCCCGCTCAAGTCAGCTTTCTCGGCGGAACTGAAGGGAAAAGGCTCATTGGTCTGTCAGGCGTCCTTACGTTGCAGGAACGGCCGAGTGCGAAGCGCTCGCAGAAATCTCGGAGCGCTGCAAATTTACGACTGCTGCGCAGCTTGTAAAAATAGTGGCGTTCAATCAACTTCTGCGAGCGCTTGCGCACTCGGTCGCCGGCAAGCGGGCTCCTACCGGGTTGCAGCGGTCGGGGACAGCCTAATTGGCCTCAAGCCAGTTCGGCGACCACCGCTTGCAGCGCCTGGGCCGGATCGGCGGCCTGGCTGATCGGGCGGCCGATGACCAGGTAGTCGGAGCCGGCTTCCAGCGCCTGGCGCGGGGTCAGGATGCGGCGCTGATCGTCCAGCGCACTGCCGGCCGGGCGAATGCCGGGCGTCACCAGTTGCAAGGCCGGGTGCGCGGCCTTGAGCGCACGGGCTTCCTGGGCCGAACACACCAGGCCATCCAGGCCGGCCTGCTGTGCCAGGCCGGCCAGGCGCAGCACCTGCTCTTGCGGCTCGATGTCCAGGCCAATGCCGGCCAGGTCTTCACGTGCCATGCTGGTCAGCACGGTGACACCGATCAGCAAGGGCTGCGGGCCGCTGCGCTGGTCGAGCACTTCACGACAGGCCTGCATCATGCGCAGGCCACCGGAGCAATGCACGTTGACCATCCACACGCCCATCTCGGCGGCGGCCTTGACCGCCATGGCGGTGGTGTTGGGAATGTCGTGGAATTTCAGGTCCAGGAACACCTCGAAGCCGCGTTCGCGCAGGGTTTCGACGATGCCCGATGCGCTGCTGGTGAACAGCTCCTTGCCGACCTTGACCCGGCACAGCTTGGGATCGAGCTGATCGGCCAGCTTGAGGGCGGCGTCACGGGTCGGAAAATCCAGGGCAACGATGACTGGGGTCTGGCAGGCGGACATTAGCGGGTTCTCAGGCTGGTCGAAATCGGCGCGTATTGTAGCCGAACATCAGCGGCGACGGGACCCGATGATCAGCTTTTGCCATTGTCGGGGATCTGCCGCCTTCAAGGCTGTCATGCAAAACGCAAGGCCAGCCTACACTGGGAACCATCGGACACCGCAATGGCTCAAACCGACATGAACAAGAAGGAGTGCGCGTTATGCCCTGGTATGCCTGGTTAATTCTGATCGTTGCAATCGGCTCGATCGTTGGCGGGCTCATGTTGTTGCGCGACACGGCGCAAAAACTGCCACTGACCGAAGATCAACTCAAACGCGTGCGCGAGCGCAACGCCGAAATGGATGCCAAGGAGGCCAAGGATCGCTGACGCCGCCTGGGCATCGCCGCCTCGCTCAGGGCTTGACGGTCACCCGAGCCTTGTTGCCCATAGGCACCTCGACCGGCAGGGCGCGGGGTTCTATCACCACGCGAATGCCGTAGGGCTCGAAAATCCTGGCCATTTCACCGCTGTCGCGCACCTCGCGCAGCAACCCGGAGAACGCCTCGGCGGTTATCGCGCCGCCCGGGCGTATCAACGCAAAGTGCCGGTACACCTGATCCACACGCTCGGACACCAGTAACTGATCGGCCGCAAGAATATGGCGCACCTGTGCATCGTTAAGAAACGAACGAGTGACGGGCGCAATGTCCACCCGCCCACGCGCCACCATCAGCAGATTGCTCTCGTGCGAATAGGTCAGTGTTGCATTGAACGTGGACGTCAGATAGCCGGGGTCGGCGTTGTAACGCGCAAATCCGTAGTGGTAGCCGCTGAACAACGCCAGGTGCTTGTCGCTCAGGTTGGCAAAATAATCCTGCTGCCGGCCCGGTACCCGCCGGGCCACGAACACCTCAGTGTCCTCAAGGCCCATGTCGACGCTGACATGGGCAATGCCCTGCCAGTCCCACTGTGGATTCTCGAAAACCACCATGTCGACCCGCCCTTGGGCAAGATCGCGGTAACGCCGGGTGACCGAAGCCGGCACCACGACGAACGTATAAGCCTGCTGGCGGCGATTCAACGCGGCCACCAGTTCAGCGAGCAGATCCTGGCCCTGGCCATTTTCCGGCCGCACGACATAAGGCGGAAAATGCACGGCACCGATGCGCACGACCTGCGCAGCCTCAACCTGCACGCCGGCCGGCAACAAGGTCGCCAGGGCCAGCGCCAGAACAGCAAGAAACGAGCGTAGAGGCTTCATGATTCAAGGCGCGTGGAAAACTGTACACGCTATGCGGTTTTGACCGGTTAGACAACTCCGGCTACATCGGTGACGGCCAGTGGCAGCACCTTTGATACGCTTGAGAGTCGATGTAACACATACCTGCGCACACAGACGCGAATCTGGCTACGCTGGACGCACCTGTTGCGTATAGAACCGATGGATGGGAGCTTGAACATGCCGCATTGGCTGGTGATCGACCTGGAAGCCACCACCGAGGAAGGAGGTTGGCCGGTCGCAGAAATGGAAATCATCGAAATCGGTGCCACCCTGGTCAATCAGGATGGACGCGAACTGGATCACTTCGAGCGTTTCGTTCGCCCGGTCAGAAGGCCGCTGCTGACGCACTTCTGCCGCGAGCTGACTCACATCAGCCAGGGCGACATTGACAGCGCGGCCTTGCTGCCCGCTGTCTGGCTGCAATTCGAACGCTGGCTGGGTCACCACCGGGCCCGCGTCGTGGGCTGGGCCAGTTGGGGCGACTACGACCACAAGCAATTGCAGGAAGAATGGCGTAACCACAAGTTGAGCAGCGCCTTGCAGCAACTGCCCTATGTCAACCTCAAGCAGCGTTTTGCCCAGGCCCGGCAACTGCACCGCCCGGTGGGCCTCAACAGCGCCTTGCAACTGGCCGGCATGCAGTTCAGCGGCCAGCAGCACCGCGCTCTGGTCGATGCGCGCAATACGGCCAGGCTGATGCCACTGATCCTGCCTAACTAGCGCCCTGCAAGACCTTTGCAGCGGATGACGTAAAGAATCGGGTTGGGCATACTGGCCGCCCTTTTCCAGCCATTCTTCAAGGATCCGCCATGTTCAAGGTCAACGAGTATTTCGACGGCACCGTCAAATCCATCGCCTTCAGCCAGGCCGAAGGCCAGGCCACCATCGGTGTGATGGCCGCAGGCGAATATGAGTTCGGCACCGCCCAGGCCGAAATCATGCACGTCATTTCCGGTGAACTGGTCGTCAAGCTGCCTGACAGCAGCGACTGGCAGACCTTTGCCACTGGCAGCCGCTTCAACGTACCGGCCAACAGCAAGTTCCAGTTGAAAGTCAGCGTCGACACCGCCTACCTGTGCGAATACCGTTAAGGCCTCGAGCGGCAAGCTGAACCGCGAACCGACTGCTACGGTTCGCGCATCCGTCACACCTCGGCATTGAACTGCAACGCCGCCAGCCGTGCATACAGCGGGTTGCTGGCGATCAGTTGCCGATGCGTGCCCACGGCCACCAGGCGCCCCTGATCGATCACCGCAATGCGATCGGCGTTCTGCACGGTGGCCAGGCGGTGCGCGATCACCAACGTGGTGCGGTCCTTCATCAGGCTCGGCAGGGCCTGTTGAATCAGGTGCTCGCTTTGCGCATCCAGCGCACTGGTGGCCTCGTCCAACAGCAGGATCGGTGCATCGACCAGCAAGGCCCGGGCAATCGCCAGGCGTTGCCGTTGACCGCCGGACAAGCCCAGCCCACCCTCCCCCAGATGCGTGCGATAGCCGTTTTTCATCTGCTGGATGAATTCATGCGCATGCGCAATACGCGCAGCCGCCTCGACCTGCTCGTCGCTGGCCTGGGGCCTGCCGTAGCGAAGGTTGTCCTCGATACTGCCAAAAAAAAGCGCAGGGTTCTGTGATACCAGTGCAAAGCAACGGCGCAACTCGTGTGGATCAAGCTGCTTGAGCGGTACGCCCTCGATGCGAATCTCGCCGTGCTGCGGGTCATAGAAACGCAGCAACAGGTCGAACAGCGTGGATTTGCCCGCCCCGGAAGGCCCGACCAGGGCCAGGGTCTCGCCAGCCTCGATGGTCAGGCTCAGCGCGTCAAGCACCTTGCGCTCCGGCCGTGAAGGATAGGCAAAGCCAATATTTTCAAGCGCCAGGCGACCACTGACCCGCGCCGGCAAACGGTCGGTGACCGTCAGCGGTGCTTGTATCTCATTGCGTGCCTGCAGCAATTCGCCAATGCGCTGTGCGGCGCCGGCAGCCCGCTGCAGTTCGCCGATCACCTCGCTGATGGTGCCGAACGAGGTGCCGACAATCAGTGCGTAGAACACAAAGGCGGCCAGTTCGCCGCTGGTGATGCGTCCGTGAATGACATCCATGCCGCCGACCCACAGCATCACCGCCACGGCCCCCAGCACCAGGCCGATCACCAGAGTGAACAGCAAGGCGCGTTGCAGGATATGCCGGCGGGCAGCCTCGAAAGCCTGCTCGACCGTGCCGGCAAAGCGCTCGCGGTCCTGCGGCTGGTGATTGTAGGCCTGCACGGTCTTGATCTGCCCCAGGGCCTCGGCCACGTAGCTGCCGACCTCGGCAACCCGGTCCTGATTCTGCCGCGACAGGCGCCGTACCCGGCGGCCGAAGATCACGATCGGCGCCAGCACCAGCGGCAGGAAGGCCACGACAATGCTGGTCAGGCGCGGGTTGGTGATGAACAGCAGCACGATGCCACCGATGACCATCAACGCGCTGCGCAGGAACATTGACAGTGAGGCGCCGATCACCGATTGCAGCAAGGCTGTGTCGGCGGTGAGCCGCGACTGGATCTCCGAACCGCGGTTGGATTCATAAAAGCCGGGGTGCAAATCGACCAGATGGTTGAAAACCGCCTTGCGCACGTCGGCCACCACACGCTCACCGGTCCATGACACCAGGTAGGAGCGCACGAACGTCCCGCCGGCCAGGCCCAGGATCAGGCACACGAACAGCACAATCGACTCGTTGAGCGATTCGGTCGAGCGGGTCATGAATCCTTGATCGACCACCAGTTTGATGCCCTGGCCCATGAACAAGGTGATGCCGGCGGTCACCACCAGGGCCAGCAAGGCGGCGCCAATGCGCCAGCGGTAAGGTGAAATAAAACGCCAGGCCAGGCTCAGGGCCTGACGCGAATCACCGGAAAACGCAAAAACCATGAACTCAATTCCATCTGTCGTATCACATATAAGGCAAGGCTAGACTACTGGCACTTGCGCACCTGCGTCAGCCACCCTACGTGGTTATGACGACATTGCAGAGACACCGGAACCGATCGGTCTAAGCAGGCACTGGATGTTTACAGCCTGTTCTGCTGCACTACCGCACTTGAATGATCGCGGCGTCACGGCGCGTTCATCAAGCGTGATTACCTTGACTGCGACATCTGATGAAGGAGAAAGACCATGAGCTTGCAAACCAGCGGCAATCAAGTTGAGGTCATTCGGGCCACCCCCAGCCTTCCCGTGGGTGGCGCAATTGTCGACGAGCACGGCCGCGAGGTCCTGATCACCGAAGCCATGGTGCAGGCCGCCTGCCAGGAATGCGACAAGCACTGGGTAACACCCGACAAAGAAGACTGATGCTATACCCAAGCTTATGACCCGGCCCTTGTGTCGGGTTTTTTATGCGCCAGACGAAGGCTCAGCGCGCGTGCCTGTCGCGGAAAAACATCCGCCGATAATCGGACGGCGAAGTGCCCAGGTGTGCACGCAACTGCTGGCGCAAGGACAGCGACGTACCAAACCCGGCCTCCTGAGCAATGCATTCGACCGACAGGTCCGTGGTTTCCAGCAACTGTTGCGCCCGTGCCACGCGCTCGGCACTCACCCAGCGCGACACGGTACTGCCTGTGGCCTCGCGAAACCGGCGCGTGAAGGTGCGCCGGCTCATGCGCGCCACCCCGGCCAGGTCATCAAGCGACAGCGGACCGGACAGGTTGGCGCGGGCCCAGGCCAGCACCTCGGACAAGCGCGTTTCGGACGCCAGTTCAGGCACCGGCTGCTCCACATACTGGGCCTGGCCGCCCGGCCGGTGCGCCGGCGTCACCAGCAGCCTGGCGGTGCGATTGGCGGCATCGGCACCGTGGCGCTGGCGAATCAGGTGCAGGCAGCAGTCGATGGCGGCCACGGTGCCGGCCGAGGTCATGATGTTGCCGGCATTGACATAGAGCACCTCCGGCCGAAAACGGGCCTTGGGGAAGCGCCGGGCAAAAGCATCGCGGGCGATCCAGTGCGTGGTGGCTTCCTTGTCGTCGAGCAGGCCGGCATCACCCAGCACGAAGGCGCCCAGGCACAGGCCGACGATCAGCCTGCCCTGCGCGTTCGCCTGCTGCAGCGCCTGCACCAACGCTGCTGAAGCCGCTACGTCGGGGTCGCTCCAGGCCGGAATGATGATCACCTCACAGGTTTGCATCAGCTCAAGCCCATGCGCGACATCGATGCCGACATCCTGGTCGCTCACCACCCTGCCCGGCGTCTCGGCACAGTACATCACCTCGTAGTGGGCCACGCCGGGAGTCAGCTCGACCGCCCCGAGCACGATGCCGGGAATGGACAGGTGAAACAGGCTCACACCGTCATAGGCAAGCACGGCAACGCGAACGGCAGGCATGGGCGGCACTCCGGATCATCCAATCGTGGCCCGAACCTATCGCCTGGCAGCGTATGGGTCAAACCCTGTATGGCCCGATTACATCGATATATGTCATTCAGGCCACTGTTGTCGATCTGCATATCCCACAACAATAGGCACTTCGAACAGCCTGCGGCCTTGAGATTGCCCGTCGTGCACTCTTGGTCTGGCAGGCCAGCCCACGAGCACTACTTTCTATGCTGCTCATTCATCAGGAGCCTCAAACATGCAACAGGGCCTTATCGTTGTGGATCTGCAAAACGAATACCTGCCCACCGGCAAGCTGCCGTTGTCGGGCATAGAAGCCGCGGCAGCCAAGGCGGCACGCGTGATTGCCCACGCACGGGAAACGGGCGTGCCGGTGTTTCATATCCAGCATGAATTTGTCGATGATGAGGCGCCGCTGTTCGTCAAAGGCTCCGACGGCGTGCAGATTCAGCCTGGCGTGGCGCCGGTCGGCGACGAGCCGGTGATCGTCAAGCACCACATCAATGCCTTTCGTGAAACGGACCTTGCACAGCAACTGCACGCACAGGGTGTCGAAAGCCTGGTGGTGGTCGGCGCCATGAGCCACATGTGCATCGATGCCATCGTGCGGGCCGCCGCCGACATGGGCTACCCGGTGACTGTGCTGCACGATGCCTGCGCCACGCTCGACCTGACGTTCAACGACGTGACCGTGCCGGCTGCCCATGTGCATGCCGCCATGATGGCGGCCTTCGAGTTCGGCTACGGCACGGTCAAATCGGTGGATGACCACCTCAAGGCCTGAGGCCAGGCGTCACACCAATCGGGCACCCAGCGCCTGCACCACCTGCGCCAGCGCCTGGGTGCCTTCGCCTTCGAGCCTGACCTTCAGTGCATCGATTTCGCGGCGCGGCGGGTAGTGTTTGCGCAAGGCGTCGAACGCCTGGCGCTGGCTGTCGGTGTCACCTTCCAGGGTGCGGCGAAAGTCGGCGTCATCGCGGCGCGGGTCATAGACACCGCGGCACAGCATGGCCAGGGCCCAGGCCGGGTCGGCCTCGCGGTCCAGGCCGACATGCGCCAGCCATTGGCGCGGCAGCAGGTCCTGCAACTGGATGCTGGCCGGCTGTTGCAGAAAGGTGCACAACGCCTGGTAGATCTGCGCCGTGCCACGCTGGCGGCCGTCGAGGCTGTAGCCGGCAATGTGCGGGGTCGCCAGGGTGCACAGCTCGGCCAGCGGCACATGAACCTGCGGCTCGCCCTCCCAGACATCCAGCACCGCCTGCAAGTCCTCGCGGTCAAGCATCACCTCGTACAGTGCCTGATTGTCGACCACCGCGCCCCGGCTGGCGTTGATCAGCCAGGTGCCCGGGCGCAGGCGCTCCAGGCGCGGGCGGTCGAACAGGTGCCAGCTGGGGTGGGCGCCGGCCCGGTCCAGCGGCGTGTGCAGGCTGATCACATCGCAACGCTGGATGATCTCGTCCAGGCTCACATAGTCGCCGCCCTCGGCCTGCTGGCGCGGCGGATCACACACCAGCACGTTCCAGCCCAGGCCACGCAGCACCTCGATCAAGCGCCCCCCGACCTGCCCGGCCCCGACCACGCCATAAGTGCGCCGGGGCAACTCGACGCCTTCGATTTCGGCCAGGGTCAGCAGGCTGCCCAGCACGTAGTCGACCACGCCCCGGGCATTGCAGCCCGGCGCGCTGGACCACTGGATACCGGCCTCGCTGAAGTAGTCGAGGTCCAGGTGATCGGTGCCGATGGTGCAGGTGCCGACAAAGCGCACCGGGCTGCCTTCGAGCAGGGCGCGGTCGACCGGGGTCACCGAGCGCACCAGCAGGATATCGGCATCGGCCACGGCCTCCCGGTCAATGGCGCGGCCCGGCAGGCGGCGGATCGTGCCCAGCCCGGCAAAGAATGCGTCGAGCAGCGGAATGTTTTCGTCAGCAACGATGTGCATGGGTGACTCCGTGGGTACGACGTGGGAACGGGAACAGGCCTTCAGGCAGGTGGCCGGGCCTGTCAATCAGCCTTCTTGCGAATCCAGTACAGAAACGTGCTGCCTTCGACCTGCTGGTCCACCAGCTCATGGCCCAGAAATACGCAGAACTTGGGAATGTCGCGGCGGGTCGAGGGATCGGTGGCGATCACCTTGAGCAAACCGCCAGCGGCCAGGTCACGGACTTTCTGGTGCAGCATCATTACAGGTTCCGGGCAATTCAGGCCGGTGGCATCGAGGATGGCATCGGCGGTGGGGGTTTCGATCGGGTCAGGCATCGTTTACTCCGAAAAACAGGTGAGCGGTGTGGCGCCTCGTCTGAGGGCAGGTCAAGCCTTGCGCAGATCCAGGCGACGCAGATGGCAAGTGACCTCTTCACGGTCGTGGTACAACTGCTTGCAGCCGATGGACACCTTGACGCCGCGGGCCTTGAAGCCGTCCTCGATGCGCTCCAGCAGGCGGCGCACTTCAGCGTAGCGTTGTTTCATCGGCAGCTTGAGGTTGACCACTGCCTCGCGGCACAAGCCCTCGCCCAGCCAGGTTTCCAGCAAGGCGGCATTGCGTGCCGGCTTTTCGACGATGTCGCAGACCATCCAGTCCACGGTCTGGCGCGGCTTCCAGGTGAATCCGTCGGTCATCAGGTGCTGCACCAGGCCGGTGTCCATCAGGCTTTCGGCCATCGGGCCATTGTCGATGGCGGTCACCAGCATACCGCGACGCACCAGCTGGTAGGTCCAGCCACCGGGTGCGGCGCCCAGGTCGACGCCGGTCATGTCGCCGGACAGACGCTCGTCCCACTGGTCGCGCGGGATAAAGTGATGCCAGGCCTCCTCAAGCTTGAGGGTCGAACGGCTGGGTGCCTCGCGGGGGAACTTCAGGCGCGGGATGCCCATCGGCCACATCGCATTGTTATCGGCCTCGGCCAGGCCCAGAAAGACCTCGCGGCCACTCTTGAAGGTCAGCAGCAAACGCGGCAGCGCGGGGTCTTCACGCAGCTTGCCGGCCTTGAGCAAGGCCTTGCGCAGCGGCACCTCGAACTTGCGGCAAAAAGTTGAAAGCTCCTTGCCATCATTGGTGTCGAGCACTTCCAGCCACAGGCTGCCACACACCGGAAACGCGTTCAGGTGTTCGAGCAATACGCTGATACGGTCGGTTTCCGGCAGTTCGACAAATTCGCCCCGTGCCCACTGGCGCGGGAAGATCAGGCGGTCAAAACGCTGGCCTTGCATCAGGCGCTGGGCGCCGCCTTGTTCAAGGCAGATGAACTCGGCGCAGGCGGTGTCGGCCTTGGCCCTGGCATAACCGGCCACGTTCAGGCGGGCGGCGATGTCGGCTATTTCCGAGCAGACCTCGCCTTCAAAGCCGGGCCGGCAATGCATAAACAGCGTATTCATGGACGGCTCCAGGGCCTGTGGCAATCAAAGCCGCGCATGATAGCCCAAACCGGAACCTCTGATGCAGCTCAAGGGTCCACACCCTCAGTACGGGAATTGGCGCACTGACCGTGTTGCGCCGCCGCTCAGGTCCTGATGCTCACAAGGACGTCAACGAACGCCCTTCGGCCAGGACGCCTGCCTACTGTTCAAGGAGCCTCCAATGCCCTCCCTCGATAGCCTGAAAAGCCGGAAAACCCTGGCGATCCAAGACAAGACCTACCATTACTTCAGCTTGCCCGAAGCCGCCCGCACCCTGGGTGACCTGGACCGCCTGCCGATGTCGCTCAAGGTGCTGCTGGAAAACCTGCTGCGCTGGGAAGATGACAAGACCGTCAGCGGCGATGATTTCAAGGCACTGGCCGACTGGCTGAAAGAACGCCGCTCGGACCGCGAGATCCAGTACCGACCGGCCCGCGTCCTGATGCAGGACTTTACCGGCGTACCCGCCGTGGTCGACCTGGCCGCCATGCGCGCCGCCGTCGCCAAGGCCGGCGGCGACCCGCAGCGTATCAATCCGCTGTCGCCGGTGGACCTGGTGATCGACCATTCGGTGATGGTCGACCATTACGCTTCCGACGGCGCCTTCGAGCAGAACGTCGACATCGAGATGCAGCGCAACGGTGAACGGTATGCGTTCCTGCGCTGGGGCCAGAGCGCCTTCGACAATTTCAGCGTGGTGCCGCCGGGCACCGGCATCTGCCACCAGGTCAACCTGGAGTACCTGGGCCGCACCGTGTGGACCAAAGAAGAAGACGGCCACACCTATGCGTTCCCCGACACCCTGGTGGGCACCGACTCGCACACCACCATGATCAATGGCCTGGGCGTGCTGGGCTGGGGCGTGGGCGGCATCGAGGCCGAGGCCGCCATGCTCGGCCAGCCGGTGTCGATGCTGATTCCGGAGGTGATCGGCTTCAAGCTGACCGGCAAGCTCAAGGAAGGCATCACCGCCACCGACCTGGTGCTGACCGTCACCCAGATGCTGCGCAAGAAAGGCGTGGTCGGCAAGTTCGTCGAATTCTATGGCGACGGCCTGGCCGACCTGCCGTTGGCCGACCGCGCCACCATTGCCAACATGGCCCCGGAATACGGCGCCACCTGCGGCTTTTTCCCGGTCGATGACGTCACCCTGGACTACCTGCGCCTGTCGGGGCGCCCTGCCGCAACCGTCGAGTTGGTCGAGGCCTATTGCAAGGCCCAGGGCCTGTGGCGCCAGCCCGGCCAGGAACCTGCTTTCACCGACACCCTGGCGCTGGACATGGGCGAAGTGCAAGCCAGCCTCGCCGGCCCCAAGCGCCCGCAAGACCGCGTGCCACTGCCTGCGGTGGCGCAGGCCTTCGATGACTTCCTGGGCCTGCAACTCAAGCCGGCCAAGGTCGAGGAAGGCCGCCTGGAAAGCGAAGGCGGCGGTGGCGTGGCGGTCGGCAATGCCGAACAAGTGACCGATGGTATCGCTTATGAATACAACGGCCAGCGCTATCACTTGAACAACGGCGCGGTGGTCATCGCCGCCATCACCTCCTGCACCAACACCTCCAACCCCAGCGTGATGATGGCCGCCGGCCTGCTGGCCAAGAAGGCCGTCGAGAAAGGCCTGCAGCGCAAGCCGTGGGTCAAGAGTTCGCTGGCACCCGGCTCCAAGGTGGTGACCGACTACTACGCAGCCGCCGGCCTGACCCCGTACCTCGACCAGTTGGGCTTTGACCTGGTGGGCTATGGCTGCACCACCTGCATCGGCAACTCCGGCCCGCTGCTGGAGCCTATCGAGAAAGCCATCCAGCAATCGGACCTGACCGTGGCTTCGGTGTTGTCCGGCAACCGCAATTTCGAGGGCCGCGTGCATCCACTGGTCAAGACCAACTGGCTGGCCTCACCGCCGCTGGTGGTGGCCTACGCCCTGGCCGGCAACGTGCGCATCGACATCAGCCGCGAACCCTTGGGCCAGGGCAGCGACGGGCAACCGGTGTACCTGCGCGACATCTGGCCCAGCCAGCAGGAAATCGCCGAGGCCGTGCAAAAGGTCGACACCGCCATGTTCCACAAGGAATACGCCCAGGTGTTCGAAGGCGACGCGCAGTGGCAGGCGATCGAAGTGCCACAGGCGGCCACGTATGTGTGGCAGGCCGACTCCACTTACATCCAGCATCCGCCATTCTTCGAAGACATCGCCGGCCCCCTGCCGGTCGTCGAGGACGTGCGCGACGCGCGTATCCTGGCGCTGCTGGGCGACTCGGTGACCACCGACCACATCTCCCCGGCCGGCAATATCAAGACCGACAGCCCGGCAGGTCGCTACTTGCGTGAGCAAGGTGTCGAGCCCAGGGATTTCAACTCCTACGGTTCGCGGCGCGGCAACCACGAAGTGATGATGCGCGGCACCTTCGCCAATATCCGCATTCGCAACGAAATGCTCGGCGGCGAAGAAGGCGGCTACACCCTGCATGTGCCCACAGGCGAAAAGCTGCCAATCTTCGATGCTGCCATGCGCTACCAACAGGAAGGCACGCCACTGGTGATCGTGGCCGGGCAGGAATACGGCACCGGCTCCAGCCGCGACTGGGCGGCCAAGGGCACCAACCTGCTGGGAGTCAAGGCGGTGATTGCCGAGAGCTTCGAGCGCATCCACCGCTCCAACCTGGTGGGCATGGGCGTGCTGCCGTTGCAGTTCAAGGCGCCACACACGCGCAAGAGCCTGGGCCTGACCGGTCGCGAAACCCTGGCCATCAGCGGCCTGACCGAGGCCGAACTGCGCCCCGGCATGAACCTGCAACTGGACATCGCCTTCGAGGACGGCCGCCGGGAAACTCTCGAACTGCTGTGCCGCATCGACACCCTCAATGAGGTGGAGTACTTCAAGGCCGGCGGCATTCTGCATTACGTACTGCGTCAGCTGATCGCTGCCTGAGTCCAAGGGCTCGTTATCACCAAGTGGTAACGAGCCTTTTCCCAGCTGTTGACCCAACGCCGCGTGTGGCTAGAATCGCCCGCTTTTATTCGGGTGGTTCATATGATCGCATCGCGCTGGACGGCACTGATCCTGCTGGGCCTGGGTTACAGCCTGGCCCTGTCCCATGGTGGGCTTGAACCACCGGTCCTGGGCGTCCTGTTGATCCTGTGTCTCGCCGCGTTTGCGGTTCGATCCACGCACCCCGCTGCCCTGCGCGGCGCCGGGCATGCCGTGTTCATCGCCACCGGGCTGGGCCTGGCATTGCACTGGCTGCCCGGTTTCGACAATGCGCCGCTCATGGCCATGAACCGCTCCAGCCCGCAAGCGTTTCCCTTCACCACCTACTGGAACCTGGACAAGCCCTTGATCGGCTTCTGGATCCTGCTGGCCTGCCCGTGGATCTGGCAGCCGGTCGATGCGCGCCGCACGCTGAAAGTAGCCTTGTGGGCGGCGCTGGCAATCACCGGCCTGTGCCTGCTGCTGGCCTGCGTCACGGGCGTCACGACCTGGGCGCCCAAATGGCCACCCTATAGCCTTTTATGGTTGCTCAATAACCTGCTGCTGGTCTGCCTGACCGAAGAGCTGTTGTTTCGCGGCTACCTGCAAGGCGCCTTGCAGCGTGCACTGCAATCCTGCACCCGGCGCTGGCCAAGCGCAGTCGTTTTTACACGGCCTGGGTCGGCTGCTGCCCTGTTGCCCATTGTGGGGGTAGCGGTGCTGTTCGGCCTGACGCATGTCGGCGGCGGCTGGGCCTGGACAATACTGGCCATGCTGGCGGGCATCGGCTATGGCATTGCCTGGCGTTACGGAGGACTATGGGCGGCGGTGAGTGCGCACTTTTGCCTCAACCTTGTGCATTTCACGCTCTTCGCCTACCCGATGCTGGAACGGTGAATACTGACCCCTGGCAAGCATTTGCATGATCGACGCCTCAATTTTCTGCAGGGGGTGCCGATAACTCGCCAAAGCCTTATTGGATCGAAGGATCGAATACCCATGCGTAACAATCAGCCCATCACGCAGCGTGAGCGGACATTTGCAGCCCAACAACGGTTGATCTCCACCACCGATACCAAAGGCGTGATTACCTACTGCAACGACGCCTTCGAGCAGATCAGCGGCTTCAGCCAGCTGGAACTGCTCAAGTCTTCACACAATCTGGTGCGCCACCCCGACGTGCCGCCCGCGGTGTTCGAGCACATGTGGGCCACGCTCAAGACCGGCCAGCCCTGGATGGGGATCGTCAAGAACCGCTGCAAGAACGGCGACCACTACTGGGTCAATGCTTATGTGACGCCGATCCTGGAAAACGGCAAGGTGATCGGCTACGAATCGGTGCGCGTCAAGCCGACCGCCGAGCAGATCCGCCGCGCCCAGGCGTTGTATGCACGCCTCAACGCCGGCAAGTCCGCCGTACCGGGTCGTGACAAGTGGCTGCCGGTGCTGCAGGACTGGGTGCCCTTCATCCTGATCAGCCAGATCGGCTTCGTGATCGGCGTGCTGCTCAACTCCTGGTGGGGCTTTATCCTTGCCGCCGCCCTGTCGGTGCCGCTGGGCCTGATCGGCCTGGGCTGGCAGCAACGGGGCATTAAGCGCCTGCTGCGCCTGGCCGAACAGACCACTTCCGACCCGCTGATCGCGCAGATGTACACCGACAGCCGCGGCCCGCAGGCGCGTCTGGAAATGTCGATCCTCAGCCAGGATGCCCGTCTGAAAACCTGCCTGACCCGCTTGCAGGACACCGCCGAGCACCTGAACCTGCAGGCCGAGCAATCCAATGCCCTGGCCAACGCCAGCTCCGCGGGCCTGGAACGCCAGCGCGTCGAGACCGAACAGGTCGCCGCCGCCATCAACCAGATGGCCGCCACCACCCAGCAAGTGGCCAGCCATGTGCAAAGCACCGCCACTGCCACGCAGCAGGCCAATGACCTGACCCGGCGGGGCCGTGACATCGCCGGCGAAACCCGCGAGGCGATCCAGCGCCTGTCCACCGCCGTCGGCGAAACCGGCCTGACCGTGACCCAACTGGCCAGGGACAGCGACGAAATCGGTGGTGTGGTCGATGTGATCAAGGGCATTGCCGACCAGACCAACCTGCTGGCCCTCAACGCCGCCATCGAAGCGGCACGCGCCGGCGAAATGGGTCGCGGCTTTGCGGTGGTGGCCGACGAAGTGCGCCAGCTGGCCCAGCGCACCACCGAGTCCACCGGACAAATCCATGGCCTGATCGCCAAGCTGCAACAGACCGCCAACAACGCCGTGCAAACCATGAACAGCGGCCACCGCCAGGCCGAAGAAGGCGTGGCCCGCGTGCTGGAAGCCGACCAGGCATTGGTAGGCATCAGCGAGGCCGTGGCCAATATCACCGACATGGCCACCCAGATCGCCGCCGCCACCGAACAACAAAGCTCGGTGGCCGACGAGATCAGCCGCAACATCTCCAATATCGCCGACCTGGCCGACCAGACCTCCGACGGCGCCCAGCGCTCGGCCGTTCTCAGTGCCGAACTGACCCATACTGCGCATTCGCAGTATTCGTTGGTGGAACGGTTCAACCGGTAGGGTGCCTCTAAAAACGTAGGCGAGGCAGTCAGCGTAAGGCAAAAACAGGCGAAAAACGGTCGGAGTCGCGGCCGACTTTACGAGTTGTAAATGAGCATTTTGAGCCTGTTTTTAACGCAGCGATGGCAACGCAGGTAGTTTTTAGAGGTGCCCGGTAGGCTCTACGGTTGTAAAAGACCCCCTCAGGTGTACGCCTGGTGGGGTTTTTTATTGCGCAGGTTTAATGAATGGCCTTCAAGAATGCAGGCCGTTCCTACATCGCCATAAAAAAACAAACCCCGGTGCTTGCAGGACATTTCCCAAATGTTTTCAAAGAGGGTGCTGTTTCACTCAGGCGGGTTGACAGGTGACTGACGAGGCGATTAGTTCGAAATCAGGCCAGCGACACAGGGCCTGACTTCACACCTACTTAATTCGTAACTCAGGTCATGTTGATTTGAGATTTCATGAGAAAAAGATATGAGAACTGCCAGCAACCCTAACATTAAAGCCCCTGTCATACCCGCAGCAGAAGCAGACGGCCTAATCAAACTTTCTGATCTGACGCAAGATCTGGGCATGCACTTTTTTATGTGGGAAGGTCTGGAACCTTATGATGCTTATCAGCTTGCATTTAATGGCCTGGCCATAGGCCCCCTCACTCACTTTACTGATCCAGTACCGGGAGCCTTGATCAGTCTTACAATCCCTTTGGCACTCCTGCAATCAGAGGGCAATCATCGTATTGCCTATCGAGTAACCTCTTACCCAGGCGGCGATGTATTTGACTCGCCTGCAACAATTATCCGAATCGACCGCACCGCCCCAGGTGCCGCTCTTCTGGCGCCCCTCATCTTTCCACACACTCAAGACACACTCACCGCGCATATCCCAGGCTATGCCGGCATGGCCGCAGGCGATACGCTCCAGAGCTTTTGCAATGGCGTGCCTGGCCCTGTGCACATCATTAACAATGATGATCTGAGTACCCGGTTGATGCAAATCGACTTCAGCCGTGAGTTTTTGCGAAGCCTGGCCAGTGCCCAGATCGAATTTACCTATCACGTCACTGACCGTGCCGGCAACCAGTCGCGACTGGCCCAGCCTGTGAACTTGGCGATGTAAGAAAAAGCCTTTTATTCCGCTTACCAAGGTCTGTAGCAATTTCAGCACGAGCCGTGGTGAAACGGCAACAGATCCTGGTATCCGATAAAACGTACCGCCACTTCAGTCATGCGGGTCTTCAACGAGTCATGGCAGCCACTCTAACCGCATGGCTTTTCGTACAAAATCTAATGAACCGACGTTGAGCACGCGGGCAATTCCTACATTTCCATAAAAACAAATCCTGGCATCTGCAGGACATTTCCTAAAACTTGTTAAACAGGGTGCAATTTCACTCAACCGGGTTGACAGGTGACTGACAAGACGATTAGTTCGAAATCAGGCCAGACAAGCAGGGCCTAAATTCAAACCTACTCAATTAGCAAATTAAGTCATATGGATTTGATATCACATAAGGAGCAGCACATGAAACTCACTCATCACTTTTTCACCCCCCCTGTCATTCCTGTCGCAGAAGCAGACGGTCTTATCAAGCTATCGGATCTGAAAGATGATGTGATCGTGCAGTTTCCCGTATGGAAATATGCACAACCCACCGACGCTTATCAGCTTGTCTTCAACGGCTTATCGGTGGGAAAGCGAGCTGCACTTCCTCATCCTGTTCCTGAAGGCTTACTGACCCTAACTATTCCCTTGGCATTACTCGATGTCGAGGGCGTGCATACGGTAGCTTACAGTACGATCAGATTTCCTGGTGGGGTGCCTGAATACTCTCCTGCAACCACTATCCGAATCGACCGTACTGCCCCAGGCGCTGCGCTTCTGGCGCCTCTGATCTTTTCAAACACTCATGAACCCTTCAGCGCGCATATACCCGGTTATGCGGGCATGGCCGTGGGCGATACGCTGCAGACCATTTGCAACGGTTTATCAGGTCCCACCTACATTACCAGCAGCGACGATCTTAACACCCAGCTGATGAAAATCGACTTCAGCCGCGAATTTCTGCAAAGCCTGAACAGTGCCGAAATCGAACTCACCTATCACGTCACTGACCGCGCCGGCAATCAGTCCCGACTGGCCTGGCCTGTGAACCTGACGGTTTAATAACAGGCATTTCCAATGCACTTACTGACCACTTAAAAACCAAGAGAACAGTATATGAAAACCTTTGAACTCCCCTCACCGCTTGTCCCGGCAACCGCATTTCCTGACGGACTATTACCCGTCGCAGCATTGGATAAACCTTTGAAGGTAGACATTGTAATTTGGGAACACATGCAAACAGGCTACTTCGTTCAGTTGATATTGAATGGCCAGCTAGTAGATGAGCGGCGTGCCAAGACCGAGCAAGAACATCCCGGCGATGTCATGACCCTGGAGCTTGCGATTGAGCACCTTGAGCATGATGGCACCTACGCTTTTGGTTATCGGGCCACCAATGACAAAAGCCTGCAACATACGGACGCGCCGTCCGTGCAGATCAAAGTGGATCGAGCCGCTCCTGGCGCCACGCTGCTGGCACCCTTGATGTTCCTGGGCATCAATTTCGGCGACGTACTGACAGCCCAGGTGCCGGGCTATGCCGACATGGCCGAGGGTGACACGGTGCAGACGCTGTGCAATGGGACTCAAGGCCCTGCACACAGGGTCAGCCATGACGACCTGAATACCCGGCCGATGCAGATCGACTTCAGCCGAGAGTTTCTGCAAGGCCTGAACAGTGCCGAAATCGAATTCACCTATCACGTCACTGACCGTGCCGGTAATCAGTCGCGACTGGCCCGGCCTGCAAGGCTTACAGCGAAGTTCGAGAATATTCCTACACTCACTTGAATACAGCCTTATAGACTCCCGCACTCTTTTGAGTGCGGGACATTGCGTAAACTGCCTGTACGAATTCTCTGGTATTTCAGCAGCGTCAACCACAGAGGATTTTCCAATTTAAACTAAGCCTGCCTGCGACCCCGCAGGTGACACGCCTTAAATCCAGCGATTGACAGGAGCATTAGGCTTTTGACCGAAAAACACCTTTACACGGGCCTGCCTGCATTCAAGCCACCCGACGCTCAAGCCAGCACACTTAAAAGCATTGACTGACGTTTTTGCACGAACAATCACTTTAATGAAAAAGTCTTTGATAGTTACAAGGTGAGCCAACCATGGAAGAAACACCCCCGGCAGACGAGCCAACCAACAATCCAAAACCTGAAATAAAACCCGAAAACGAAAACGAAAACGAAGGTAAAGAAGAGGAAGAAGCGAAAGGTGAAGGTGAAGGTGAAGGTGAAGGTGAAGAAAAGCAGACATTTGAATATGAGGACGAGGACGAGGAAGAAGAAAAACCCGTCGACCTCTACCTTCAGCGCTATCTGGACGCCCCTCGCTCACTGCTGAATCTGCCGGAGATCTCTATCAGCCTCAAGCCACCACGTCTCGCTAACGCCAATCCCGAATCGGTCAGCCAGGCGCAGGTCCAGGCCGGCGTCACCGTATTGATTCCCGGCTCGCCGATGATGCGCCGCGAAGATGTCATCGTCATGCATTGGGGCGCTCACACGTGCTCGAACACCCTGTTTCATGACACGATCGCTCACCACGCCGTCTGGTCACCCTGTATTGACTACAGAGCCATCGGCCTTGAGCAGCACGGCCGGCTGGAAATGTACTATGAGGTCTGGCGTGCCGAAGAGCTGATCGGTACATCGCCCTTTGTGCAGGTGCTTGTCGAACCCCAAAAGACCCCCTAAAGGCATCTGTTAAACCCATAAAAAGCCCCCGGTGATCGCTCGCCGGGGGCTTTTTTCACTCAGTCACCTCAGAAAGCCAGGCGCAGCCCGACATTGGTCCCCCAAGGCTGCTTCACCTGCTTGCCATTCATGTAGTCGAAATCGGCATGCAGTTGCAGACGCTCGGACAGCGAGACCGACACGCCAGCCCCCACCTCAGCCCGCGTGCCGGACAGATCATTGTCAAAGCGGCTGTCATTGACCCTGACATCGTTGTGGCGCGAGAACTCCTGAGCCAGCGCCACGCGCACATAAGGCTGCAACACCCCGCCGTCCTTGAGCGCAATGTCGCGACCCACCGACGTACCCACCTTGCCCAGGATCGAACGCGTCTGGCTGTTGCTGGCTTGCAGGCCATTGTCCATCCGATAGCGCTCGCCCTTGAGGGTTACGGCGGCCAGTTGCGCATAAGGCTCGACAAACCAGTCGTCCGCCAGCTTGATATGCCGCCCCAGCTCTACCGAGCCACCAAAACCGGTGTTGTCATAGTCGCCCTTGGCCTTGGTGCTGTCGCTCATCGCCACTTTGGCCTTGTTGCGCAAGCGGTTGAGCTTGAGCACCGCATCCAGGTAATACCCCTGATCCGACAGCCAGGTGGCATAGGTGCCGACATAGACGCTGCCCACCTCACCACGGGTGCCAGCGCTCAGGTCCAGATCCGATTGGCTGTGACCGACCATGACCCCCAGCGACAGTTGCCCGTTGCTGACCGGCACCGGTGCATCCGCCCCCAGGCTGAAGCCCTGTTGCTTCTGCTTGTAATCGATGCCGTCGCCGGTGGTGGCCTGAAAGCGATTGCCATAGCTGCGCATCCAGCCGCCGCCCAGCCCTGTGGTGCGCACCTCGCCCATGCGGCTGCGCAAAGTCGAAAGTTCGCTCATCCAGATAGTCGGCCCGGCATTGAACAGCGCCAGCGCGCTGGCCGTCGAGGGGCTGATCGTGCGGTTTTCACCCACGATGAACCAGTCATTGCCTTGTTGCTCCAGCTGGTAGGAATAGGTGCCCAGGTCCACCCGGCCGCCGACCAGGTTGAATTGCGCATTTCCGCCTTCGGTGTGCACCAGCAGCAATGGTTCAAGTTCAGGCGAGATGACTTCCGTACCGGTATTGCGCATGCGCAGCCCGAACTGACCGTAGGCCTGCCCCTGTACATCAAGCAGGTCGCCATCGCCCTGGTCCAGGTCGATGCGCATGGCAAAGGTGCCGCTGCCGGTCAGGTGATCCAGCGATAAGGTCTTGAAGTCCCCGCCGCCAAAATCCACGGTTCCCCGGTCCAGGGTCAAAGACTTGATGGCATTGTCATCCACCATTGTCCAATGCCCCCCGGAATGGATGGAAAGCTCGTTGCCGTTGACGATATTGCCTGTCAGACGCGCCTGGTTCTGCAGCGTGACATTCAGGGTGCTGGTGTCATCGGCGACCAGGTGGCCGGTGAGAATGCTGTTGTCGACCCTGAACTGGGTCGTGGTATTGCTCAGACTCTCCAGCAGGTTGCCATTGCCCGTCAGCAGTGTTGACTGGTTCTGAATATCTATCTCGGCGCTATGCGTAAACCCATCTCGACCTTCAACCCTGATTGTTGCACCGCCCAAGGCTTCAAGACGAGAAGCATCGACAAGCAGATGGCTGTCAGCTTTCGCAGGATCAAAATCAGGCTGTGTAATATGCACGCTGTAGGTATCACCCAAAATATGACTGCCCGACCTGACTTCCACATTTGCGCCAATCACTCCCAGCCCCCAGCCCAACCAGTTGTCATCGTTATCTTTACGACCAATTGCTTTGACATTAACCAGTACTGCCGAACTTTTATCAGCCGCCAACCCTGCCCCAAGTCCTGCCAGCTCACTGTCTGAAATACTGGCTTTAGCGACATTAAGAATCGCCAACCCCACAATTCCATCATTTCGAACAAAAGACCTTGCTACCTGCAATTCACGCGCGCTCTCTACGCTTGCGCCTTTTAGAACGACCGTCCCCTCAGTCAGTAGGACAGTTGAATCAACCGCCACTAACCTAGTGATCGTCGCCTGACTGGCCAAAAAGCGAGAATTATTGTTTACCCGGTAGGAATAAGCTGGATCAGACGCACCAATTACAACTTCCTCATTATCGATAATCTTCTGTTCTTCTTTCTGCTGCGCCAATACGGGAATGCACACCAGGCCTGCCACAGCCCCTATACCCACTTGACACTTCCAACCCAAAAAACCAAAACCTTTACGCCCCAACATGCACTCACCTCCACGCTAACGAGCCCCTATTCTGCTCATCAGAAACCCCCTACAGACGGTCCTACAAAACAGAATTATGTAGTCCATTTCCTAAGAAACGCATGCAAATGTCCTACAGCAAAAAACCGTCTTACAGACCGACTGCTCAATCTTTAGTCAGCGCTTCAAAAAAATAGTTATTTTCACACCATCCCCATTGACATCGAAGGAGCAGTGCTATTACGTAATTAGCAGATGAGAGCCATTGCACTCCATCCTTCACAGGCGCTGTATTGCAACATCAAGCCTTTACTTAATGGACGCCTGAGCCCTATATTTTTTAAAACTATCATTCGGAAACACAATGAAAACACTACAAACCGAACGCATTGCTCGCAGCCCTCGAACCAACCAAGATAACAACTTGACCCTACCCACTGTCTCGGTTGCCGACCCTGGCGACGGCCTGATCAAGACCATTGATCTTGAGACTGATGTGGTTGTGGAGTTTGCACTCTGGGAAGGTGCACGACCAAAAGACAGTTATCAACTACGCCTCAACGGAAAATTAGTAGGCATTAAAGAGATTTTCGAAACTGTGCCTCCCGTAGGCACTATTCTGCAATTGCACATCCCCGTCGACAGCGAATTGAAAGAAGACGGGCCTTATACGCTAGATTATGAAGTCATCGGCTTTCCGGGTGGCATCCCCTCTCATTCTCCTTCCATGACTATCGTGGTTGATCGGACGCCTCCAGGCACCCATCAATTGGGTTACATGGATTTTCCGGAACAAGCCAAAGACGGCCTGACGGCTGAAGAACTGCGTGATATGGGCGATGTCCTGACGGGTCGTATTTTCGGCTACTCCGGCCTGAAAAAAGGCGACGTCATCAAGACTTATTGGGGCGGCGTAGCAGGCCCCGAGATTACGCTGACCGGTGAAGAAGATGAAAACCAGTCGATTGATGTTGTTTTCACCAAGGCCTTTCTGACCAGCCTGCCAAGTCCGGCAGGCGCCACCTATTACACGGTAACCGACCGGGCAGGCAATATTTCTGCTGACTCGGGAAAAGTGACCATTCCGCTGTTTCTGACCGAAATCACGCCTGACCTGCCTCCTCCGGTGATTGATAACTACGATGGCCTCATCGACCATGCCGACGCCCGTGCTGGTGTCGAGGTCAAGATTCCTGTCTCCGATCTGGTGACAGAAGGTGATCAGATTCTGCTGCATTGGGGGACCGAGTCTCTCGGGCCAGTACCCGTTGCACCAGAGGATCTGGAAGAACCTTTTATTCTTTTTTTCGATGTGCCGTACGCCACCATCGAAGCCGCCAGAGACGGCATTCGCTCACTCAAATACAACGTTATCAGAGGCGGCCAGGTCGTCGGTGTATCCATTGAGCTTGAAGTCAATGTCAACATTGAACTGCCTGTGCCCGGCATGCCGGACACACCAACTGTTCGAGGTGGCAGCAGCACACCGAGCAATGCCGACAACTTTATTGACGTCAATGACTTTGAATTGAACGCCACGATTCTGATCAATTGGAATCCCTCCTTTAAGGCCTCACACATCATTACCGTTTACTGGGGTGGCGCCGAAGTACTCGAACAACCCTACGTCATTACCAATACGGATGTGATTGCGGGCCGCCCTCTGCTTCTGACCGCGCTGAACACGCTGTTCAAACCGGTCGGCACTGGCAATGATATTCGGGTGTACTACACGGTGACGGCCACTGGCAATCCAAACACCTCCACCTCATTGGAGCAAGGCATTGTCGTTCAATCCAAAGATGAACTTCCGGGCGGCCCCGATGGTCCGGACGCACCGGAGTTCACAAACCTTAATGCGGGCGGAGCCATTGACCGTGAAAACGGTGCTCAAGGCACACCGATTTACATCAAACCGTATATCAACATCGAAGAAGGGCATGTCATTGTCTTCAACTATGAAGCGTATGACAGTCTCGTAGGCGGCACCAAGAAGTTTGAGTGGTCGCACACCTCGGCAAGCCTGACTCAAAATGAAGTCGACAACGGTTATAACCTGGTTGTGCCTCGCGACATTCTGGCACGGCATTGCTTTGGCCATATCGAAGCCAGCTTCCAGGTTCGAAGTGATAACGGTCAAGGAAACTCCAAGCGTGTCAATATTTTCATTGACATGCGTCATGGCGGCGTCTGCAACCTTTAACTTTCTAGAGAGGGGATAAGCGCTCCCCTCTTTCCCATCAAGGAACTCATAAAATGAATGCGTTGGTGCCTTCAACCCTACTGCCTGCCCCCCATATTCTCAGCCATTACTCCGAGGGTATCGGCGATGTTGACATAGCGGATCCGTCAAAACCTCTTGAAGTCCTGATTGGTCCTTTGCTTCTAAGCCAACGAGATCGTCTCGATCTTTACTGGGGCGACAATGAAGAAATTATTGACTCTTATACACACTCCCCGGACGCTCCGGACACCAACGGTATGTTTTCGCTCTATGTCGATACCCGCTGGCTGACGCCAGGCACGCCTGCCGTTCGGTATGTCTATACGCCTTTTCCGGGCGGCATTCCCGAACACTCCCCCAGCACCACCGTCACCGTCAAACTCTCCATCCCCGGTGGCCGTGACCCTGACCCGGGCACGCCTTATGAAAACGAAAACCTGGCGCTGCCCATCGTTAACCCTCCAGGCCTGATCACTTCTCCGGAGGGTGTCTCGGTCACGGTTCAGGCTTACGAGAATATGGTCGAAGGCGATGTGCTTTCGGTGTACTGGCATGGCATCAAAATCGAGGTGCCACCCTTGCGCGCCGAACAGGTCGGGCGCGCGGTGGTGGTTGATATCCCGAGGGAAACGGTGATCGAAGCCGGCGACTCGGAAAACATCGTGGTGCGTTATGACCTGCGCGATGTGGTCAACAACTGGTCGCGGTTTTCCTTCCCGACGTATGTCGAGGTCGAGGCCGGCAACTCCACCCTGCCGGCACCGATTGCACCGCAAGCGCCCAATATGGAGCTGGACCTGGACAAACTGGCCGGTGCCGATGTGCAGACCCTGGTGCTGTCGCATCGTGATATCGAGATCGGCGACACCATCAACTTCATTGCCGAACGCAATACAGCCGAGGGGATACCGCTGGCACCCTACACAGCGTCCAAGGCCGTCAGCATCCCGGGCAGTTTCATCGAGTTCCTGATTCCGAACGCGCAGTTTCAGCCCATCGCCCAGGGCCGCGCCCGCTTTAAATACACAGTCAGCAAGGCCTCGGGTGCGCAATTGCGTTCCAAAAGCCTGCCATTGAGCATTCTGGGCGAGGTTCAGCAACTGGCGTTGCCCATCGTGCCTGCAGCTGTGGACGGTTTGCTCGACCCGACCCAACGCAATGTCCAGGTGCAAATACCGCCTTACTACTTCATGGCCGACGGGCATGACGTCACCCTGGTGTGGATGGGCAAGACCGCCAGCGGCACCACTGTCACGCATGAGGAACTCAAGAACCTCAATCAGGATGATGTCGGCAAGACTCTCGCTTTCGTGGTCCCCGATGACAAGGTCGTTGCATTGGCCGGCGGGACACTGGAAGTGCATTACACAGTGACCACTCATGAGCGGGATTTCTTCAAGTCGCCGGTACTCAATCTGCTGGTGGATATCGACAGTAATAATCCCTTGCCAGCCCCGAACGTGGACAAGGTCGATGAAAACGGCGTACTGGACCCGGACGATGTAGTGCTTGAAGCCGTGGTGCGCGTGCTGCCTTACCCGGCCATGGCCGTGGGCGACAAGGTCACCGTGCGCTGGGATGGACGCACCGCCCAAGGCTCCTACAGCACCTATACTGTGATCAATGGCGGTACGGTCAACAAAGAGGTGATTTTCAGAGTCCCGAAAAACTTTGTAGTAGCCAATCTCAATGGCACGGTCGAGGTCTGGTACGACGTGCAACGCGAGGGTCGTACAGCGGTGTCTATCAAAAAGACCCTCACTGTCAGGTCAAAGGCCTTGCCGCCGCTCCCACCCCCCCGCATCAAGGAAGCCCAGGGCAACGTCCTCGACCCCGCCCAGGCCACCCGTGGCGCCACCGGCGTAGTCGACGCCAGTGCCCAGTTGCGCGCCGGCGATCGGGTCACCTTGCAGTGGGAAGGCCCCAAGGGCAGTGACCGTCAGGAAAAACTGATCACCGAGGCCGAGGCCGGCAAGGCGCTGGAACTGGTGTTCGCGTATGCCCTGGTGATTGCCAATGCCGGGCAGACGGTGGCGATCAGCTATACGGTCAACCGGGTCGACGGCCAGGTCCAGACCTCGGACACCTTGCAGTTACAGATTCGTCAGGGCCTGGACAGCCTGCCGGCCCCCGGCATGGACACCGTCGGTGCCGACGGGGTGCTGGTGCCTGCGCAGATCCCCGAGTCCGGCGCAACGGTCCGCGTACGCTACCCCGGCATGGGCCCGCAAGACCGAGTGGTGGTGAAATGGCGTGGCGCGTCGAACCACGACACGGTGGAACAAGTGGTGGGCAGCGCTGCCGAGTTGCTGTTCAACGTGCCCAAGGCCCTGATCGTGGCCAGCAGTGGCCAGTCTGCCACCGTGCTCTACACCGTGTCGCGCGCAGGCCGGCAGGTCGAGTCGGCGCCCTTGTGGTTGTCGGTGTATCAGGGGCTGATCCTGAATACCACGCCTGTGACCCTGAGCGGCAAGGTGTATCTGATCCCGGGTCACCCGGACCTGCTACCGACCCTGCCGGCCGGAACCACAGTGCAACGCATTGCTCAAGGAGGCCAGGCGCCTTACACCTATCGAGCCCTGGACACCCAGGTGGCCAGGGTCGATGGCAACGGGCTGGTCACGGTGCGCGGCAAAGGCACGACCCGTATCGAGGTCAGTGACAGCCGTGGCGAAACCCTGAGCTACGAGGTCAGCGTCACCGGTGTTATCCATTGCATAGGCCTGGGCAGCGGCAGCTTTACCGCGATGTCGAATGCGGCAGCCAGTCAGGGTGCACGCCTGTGCTCGCTCAACGAGCTGCGCGAGATCCATGCCGCCTATGGCAATCGCTGGCCGATGGGCAATGCCATCTACTGGTCCTCGACCGTGGCCACCCAGAACCTGGTCGGCTGGAAATGGTACGCGGTGAAAAACCTGGTCGTAGGTGTGGAGTCCAAGCTGCTGCACAACAAGGCCACCCTGGCTGTCGCGATCCGCTAGAAACAACAGGTTGACCCATGATTTCAGGGGCGCTGCCGTTGTGGCAGCGCCTTTCTCACCATCGCATCCAATCAAGATTTACGCCATGTCAGATCTCGTCCCCATCTCAGGCCAAGCGTTACCCACCCCACAGGCGGGTGATCATTTTCGGGCCTTCATCAATGGCCAGCCCCTGCAGGTCAGTTCCCTGACTGGACGGTTGATGCTGCGGCCCGAGCTTTCGCAGGTTGCCGACCACTGGATCTGGAAAATCATCGCCGAAGGCAAGGTCGGCCAACGGCGCACCAGTATCGGTCTGTTCTTTGATCGCGACCTTGCGCCGGGCACCTACCCGCTGGTGGGCGACTCACCGATCAGGGTGGTCTATAACGAGGCACCGCATTCGAAAAGCGTGATTTACCATTCAGCCCACTTGCAGAGCGGCAGCTTGACCTTGCTGGCGGTCGATCCTCGGCATGGGCGCGTGCAAGGCCGCTTCGACTTCGGCATTTCGGCGGTTGACTTCGAGGTCAACCGGGGTCGTTTTTCGGTGCAGTGCGAATCATGACGCTTCAAGGCTGCAAACAGTGGGCGATGCACTCAGCGGCCTGCGCCAGGCATTGCTCATGGCTCAGGCCGGAAGCCTTCAACGGTTTGAGATCATGGTCGGCGGTGGGCAGCCAGTGCAGTTCGATGCAGGGCGACAGCGTGTAGCCCTGCACCGTCTCTCGGTTGCCCAGCGCGTCACGCTCACCCTGCACGATCAATGTCCTGCACTGCAGCCCGGCCAGGTGCGCCACCCGGGGCTTTTCCGGTTTGCCGGCGGCATAGAATGGATACCCCAGGCACACCAGCGCATCGACCAAAATCTCATCAGCCAGCAAGCTGGCCATGCGTCCGCCCATCGACTTGCCACCGATGGCCAGCCGTCCCGGCACATGGGCGCGCACCAACGCATGCACCTGACGCCAGTGCTCAAGCAACTGGGCCTGCGGATTGGGCGGGCGCTTGCTGCCTCCGGTGCGCCGCTGCGCCATGTAGGGAAACTCGAAACGCAGCACGTTGATGCCCTGTTGCGCCAGCAGGTCGGCCATGGTGTTCATGAAGCCGCTGTCCATCGGCGCACCGGCGCCGTGTGCCAGGATCAGGGTCACGGGTGACTGCGCCTGCGGCGCGACGGCTGCCGTCCATAGCCAGCCGTTGGCGTGCGCCCATGCGGTGTGTTGGCTGTTACTCATGCCTGCCTCTTTATTGATGATGACTCGTCTGGCCTATCGCCTTGCCGATCGGCACAGCCTGACAGCAAGACAACGGCTCGCCCATCGTTCGCGCACAAAAAAGCCCGCATCGCTGCGGGCAAGGTCTCGCATGAAGCCTGGGGGTCAGTCGTTCAGCAACGGCCAGAGGTTGAGGCCGCGCACTTGATGAACGAGCTGGGTGGTCCTGAAGACCGATTTCATTTCCATCGCCTGCAGACTGAAGGTCCGTAATGATTTATCGAGCGTGTCGTGCGTACGCCGGGTACGCAGTAACGTGAAGGTGTTCTTGCGCATGGCAGGCTCCTTATAAAGACTCGTCCGGGGTCTTGCCCTGCACCAGGCCACTGCCCAGTTCGGCGCCGGTCAGCGGCAGGCTGGCCGGGTCGGATCGGGTGCGCAGCTTCATGTTCATCAGCGTCTGTTCGTCTTCGGCACTCAGGTTCACGGTGGCCAGGCCATCGCCGCCGTCGACCGCCGGCTGTGGATTCTCGACATAGTCGAACTCCTCGCCGTTCCAGGGGCCGCGCACAGTGGGCTCGCCCTGGGAAAGATTGAAATAGGTGCGGCTGAATTCCGGCTTGCCTGGCAACTTGCCCTGCGGGAAGTTCGGCTGGATGGCGTGCAGGGCTTTTTCGAACGACAACTGGTGGGCGATTTCCCGTGTCATCAGAAAGCCCAGTGCATCCTTGATGCCCGGATCTTCAGTCACGTTCATCAGCCGCTCATAGACAATCTTGGCCCGCGCTTCGGCGGCGATGTTGGAGCGAAAATCTGCCGTAGGCTCGCCAATGGTGTCGATGTACGCGGCCGTCCAGGGCACGCCGGCCGAGTTGACCAGCGGCGCCCCACCGCCATACAGCAGGGTGGTGATATGGGAGTCGTTACCGGCGCCATTGAGCGAGCGATACAGTTCGCCTTCCTGCTCGACGCCTTCGGCGATCTTGCCCTTGGCTCCGCGATTGAGCATCACGATGATCGACCCGATGACTTCCAGGTGGCTCAGTTCTTCGGTGGCAATGTCAAGCAGCAGATCCTTGCGGCCCGGATCTTCTTCGCTCAGGCCCTGGGTAAAGTAGCGGGCGGCAGCCGCCAGCTCGCCCTGGGCACCGCCGAACTGTTCGAGCAGCAAATTGGCCAGGCCCGGATTGGGTTCAGCCACGCGAACCGTGTATTGCAGACGCTTGTTATGAATGAACATGCTCTTTCCTCATTCTCGTCATCAGGTATCGGTCAGTGTTCAAGCGTGGCCGGGAATCACCGCCTGGTTGCCGCGTTGCCCGGTGCTGTGGACATTCGAAAGTGTGTGAATGAAAAGACCGTGAAGCGGGGTGCGCGGTGACGTGGCCATGCTTGATTTCTCCATGAAAAGCGTGGATTTCAAATCGTCCTGCGTGCAATGGACGCAATAGTTGAGGGGCAGAAGCGCGATGATGTTCAGCAATCTTTCATCAAAAGCCGACGAACGTAACAGGTGGCTATTAGCTGCCATCGCCTGACAACGACGGCGAAAAGCACGCTACCGCTTCGCTTGTAAGCGCTGTGGCGCTATGTCACTGGCCGATAACTTCCCTCGCCGAGGGTTCGGCATTAAGCTTGCGTGCCCCAGGCAATGAGTCCACTGTCTGCACCCGACCCAGAGGGGGGAAAACCTGCTGCGCCTGGCCATCGGCGTTGAAAAAAGCCCGGGCCGGACGCGAGCAAAATTTCCATAGCGCCCATTCGTCACTGTCGGGTGCGGGGGCCACCGAGCGGCAAGCACACCCCATCACCTGCCAAGAAGTCCGGAACCGGTATCAATGACTACAGCAATCAGCCCGACCGCCTACAACTACAAGGTGGTCCGCCAGTTCGTCATCATGACGGTGGTCTGGGGCATCGTGGGCATGGGGCTTGGCGTGTTCATCGCCGCGCAACTGGTGTGGCCCGAACTGAACTTCGGCCTGGAGTGGACCACCTTCGGCCGCCTGCGCCCGCTGCACACCAACCTGGTGATCTTTGCCTTCGGCGGCTGTGCCTTGATGGCCACTTCTTATTACGTGGTGCAGCGCACCTGCCAAGTGCGACTGTTCAGCGACCGGCTGGCCGCGTTCACCTTCTGGGGCTGGCAGGCGGTGATCGCCTCGGCCATTGTCAGCCTGCCGCTGGGCTACACCACCACCAAGGAATACGCCGAGCTGGAATGGCCCATCGCAATCTGGCTGGCCATCGTCTGGGTCGCCTATGCCACAGTGTTCTTCGGCACCCTGGCGCAACGGCGCACCTCGCACATCTATGTCGCCAACTGGTTCTACGGCGCGTTCATCCTGGTCACCGGCATGCTGCATGTGGTCAATCACCTGGCGCTGCCGGTCAGCCTGTTCAAGTCGTACTCCATCTATGCCGGTGCCACCGACGCGATGGTGCAGTGGTGGTACGGGCACAATGCCGTGGGCTTTTTCCTGACCACGGGTTTTCTGGGCATGATGTATTACTTCGTGCCCAAGCAGGCCGAGCGGCCGGTGTACTCCTATCGCCTGTCGATCGTGCATTTCTGGGCACTGATCACCCTGTACATCTGGGCCGGCCCCCACCACTTGCACTACACCGCGCTGCCGGACTGGGCGCAGTCGCTGGGCATGGTGATGTCGATCATTCTGCTGGTGCCCAGCTGGGGCGGAATGATCAACGGCATGATGACCCTGTCGGGCGCCTGGCATAAATTGCGCAGCGACCCGATCCTGCGCTTTCTGGTGGTGGCCCTGGCGTTCTACGGCATGTCGACCTTCGAAGGCCCGATGATGGCGATCAAGACGGTCAATGCCCTGTCGCACTACACCGACTGGACCATCGGCCACGTGCATGCCGGCGCCCTGGGCTGGGTGGCGATGATCACCATTGGCGCCACCTACCACATGATCCCGCCGCTGTTCGGCCGCCAGGCCATGCACAGCATCACGCTGATCCATGCGCATTTCTGGTTGGCGACCGTCGGCACGGTGCTGTACATCGCCGCCATGTGGGTCAACGGCATTACCCAAGGGTTGATGTGGCGGGCGGTGGATGCCGACGGCACCCTCACCTACAGCTTCGTCGCCACCCTGGTGGCCAGCCACAACGGTTATGTGGTGCGGCTGATCGGCGGCGCTTTATTTGCCAGCGGCATGCTGCTGATGGCCTGGAATACCTGGCGCACGATTCGCGTTGGCGACCCGCACGTGGCGGCGCAAACGGCGCTTATCAGCGTGCCGGGAGCGCCGCGATGAGGCACGACATCGTCGAGAAGAATATCGGCCTGCTGACCCTGCTGATGGTCGTGGCGGTGAGCATCGGCGGGCTGACGCAGATCGTGCCGCTGTTTTTCCAGGACGTTGCCCACACGCCGGTCGAGGGCATGAAGCCCTACACCGCGCTGCAACTCGAAGGCCGCGACGTGTACATCGCCAACGGCTGTGTCGGCTGCCACTCGCAGATGATCCGCCCGTTCCGGGCCGAGACCGAGCGTTACGGCCATTATTCGGTGGCCGGCGAAAGCGTCTGGGATCATCCATTCCTGTGGGGTTCCAAACGCACCGGACCCGACCTCGCACGCATCGGCGGGCGCTACTCGGATGAATGGCACCGCATCCACCTGATCAACCCCCGGGACCTGGTGCGCGAATCGAAGATGCCGGCCTACCCCTTCCTGGCCCACAAGCCCGTCGACGCCACCCAGACCGCGACCAAGATGCAGGCGTTGCGCACACTGGGCGTGCCCTACACCGATGCCGACATTGCCGGCGCCGAGAAGGCCGTGCAGGGCAAGACCGAACTGGATGCGCTGGTGGCCTACCTGCAAGGCCTGGGCGTGCACATCAAGAGCAAACGGTGACGAACATGGACATCGGAACGATTCGCGGCCTGGGCACGCTGGTGGTGCTGCTGGCTTTCGTGGGCCTGGCGCTGTGGGTGTTCAGCCCGAGGCGCAAACAGGCATTCGACGAGGCCACCCTGCTGCCGTTTGCCGATGAGCCGGTGCCAGCGCGCAAACCGCAAGGCCCGCAGGCACCCGACGCATGAGCAGCGGCTGGAGCCTGTACATCACCGTCCTGACCCTGGGCACGCTGGCGGGCCTGACCTGGCTGTTGCTGGCCACTCGCAAGGGCGAGCGCAAGGAGCCCGGCGAGCAGACCACCGGCCATGTCTACGACGGCATCGAGGAATACGACAATCCGCTGCCGGCATGGTGGTTCAAGCTGTTCATTGCAACGATTGTGTTCTCGCTCGGGTATCTGTTGCTGTACCCGGGGCTGGGCAACTGGCGCGGCCTGCTCCCAGGTTATGCCTGGCTCGACGCCGGCAGCCAGACACGCTTTGCTGATGGCCAGCAGGGCTGGAGCGCTGTGCATGAATGGGAAAAGGAAATGGCCCGTAGCGACGCACAGTACGCACCGATCTTTGCGCGCTTTGCAGCCATGCCGGTGGAGGCTGTGGCCCGGGACCCTGAAGCCTTGCAGATGGGCGCCCGGTTGTTTGCTGCCAATTGTTCGGTGTGCCACGGCTCGGATGCCAAGGGCGCCTACGGTTTTCCGAACCTGACCGACGAGCATTGGCGCTGGGGCGGCGATGCCCAGTCGATCAAGACCAGCATTCTCAATGGGCGCCGCGCCGTGATGCCCGGCTGGGGGCCGGTGCTGGGCGAGCAAGGCGTCAACGACCTCGCCGCCTGGCTGCTCACCCGCCTCGGCCGGCCGCTGCCCGAGGGCCTCAAGCTCGACCCGGTGGCCGGCCAGCAACGCTACGCCGCCACCTGCATCGCCTGCCATGGCGCCGAAGGCAAGGGCAATCCGCTGCTCGGCGCCCCCGACCTGACCCAGCCCGGGGCCTATATGTACGGCACCGGCTTTGCGCAATTGCAGGAAAGCATCGCCAAGGGCCGCATGGGCCAGATGCCGGCGCAAAAAGCCATTCAGGGCGATGACCGCGTGCATGTGCTGGCCGGCTATATCTACAGCCTGTCGCGCCAGGACAAGACGGTTGAAGTGCCGTGATCATTAAACCGTGTGAAAGGCACTGATCCCATCACGCGACCCCGTGTCGCAGGTCAATCCTACAGGCCCGGCGTATCCTTGCTGTCACCGGCCTTTTCGAACAGCCGCAGGACGTTGCGATGAGCCGTCGAATCCCGCTACACGACATCACCCCGCCAGCCGCTGACGACCCTGGCAGCGTCGACCTGTATGCGGCCCGCCAGAAAATCCACACCAAGGCCTTCAATGGTTTTTTCCGCAACGTGCGCATGATCGGCGGAGCGCTGCTGTTGCTGCTGTACTTCGGCACCGTGTGGCTGGACTGGAACAGCCGCCAGGCGGTGTGGTGGAACCTGCCCGAGCGCCAGTTTCATGTTTTCGGCGCCACGTTCTGGCCGCAGGACTTCATCCTGTTGTCGGGCCTGTTGATCGTGGCCGCCTTTGGCCTGTTTTTTATCACCGTGTATGCCGGTCGCGTATGGTGTGGCTACACCTGCCCGCAAAGCGTGTGGACGTGGATCTTCATGTGGTGCGAGAAGATCACCGAAGGTGACCGCCACCAGCGTATCCGGCTCGACAACGCCTCCGCCAGCGCCAACAAGCTGCTGCGCAAGACCGCCAAACACAGCCTGTGGCTGCTGATCGGACTGGTCACCGGTATCACCTTCGTCGGCTACTTTTCACCCATTCGCGAGTTGTGCCTGGCGCTGGTCACCGGTGCGGCCGATGGCTGGGCGTATTTCTGGGTCGGGTTTTTTACCCTGGCCACCTACATCAATGCCGGCTGGCTGCGTGAACAGGTGTGCGTGTACATGTGCCCGTATGCGCGCTTTCAGAGCGTGATGTTCGACCAGGACACCTTGATCGTCTCCTACGACCCGCGCCGGGGCGAACCACGCGGGGCGCGGCGCAAGGACACTGACAAGTCTGTTCAGGACCTGGGCGACTGCATCGACTGTACCCTGTGCGTGCAGGTATGCCCCACCGGCATCGACATTCGCGACGGCTTGCAGATCGAATGCATCGGCTGCGCGGCGTGCATCGATGCCTGCGACAGCGTGATGGACAAGATGGACTACCCGCGCGGCTTGATCAGCTACACCACCGAACACAACCTGGCCGGGCACACTACCCGGACCTTGCGCCCGCGCCTGATCGGCTATGCCGCCGTGCTGTTGCTGATGATCGGCCTGCTGGCCGGTGCCTTCGTGCTGCGCCCGCTGACCGACCTGGATGTCAGCAAGGACCGCATGCTGTACCGTGAAACCCTCCAGGGGCACATCGAGAACGTCTACAGCCTCAAAGTGCTGAACAAGGATCAGGTGGCCCACACCTATCTATTGCAGGCCACCGGCCTGCCGGCCCTGGAATGGCACGGCACGCGAGAACTCCATGTACCGGCCGGCGCCAGCCAGACCCTGGTGGTCAGCCTGTCCAGCGCCCCGCAGGCGGTGCCGGCCAGCAGCAACGAGGTGACCTTTGTTGCCCGGGACATCGATGACTCCACGCAGCGTGTCGAGGTCCGCAGTCGCTTCACCGGCCCCCAGGTTCGTCAGTAAGGATCGTGCATGAGTGTTTCTCCCTGGTATCGGCATCGCTGGCCCTGGTTCATCCTCGGTCTGCTGGGCGGCTCGGTGACCCTGAGCCTGAGCCTGGTGGTGATTGCCGTGAACAACCCGGTCAATCTGGTCAGCGACAACTATTACGAGGCCGGCAAGGGCATCAACCGCTCGCTGGACCGCGAACTGCTGGCCCGTCGATTGAACCTTCAGGCCCGCTTGCATCTGGATGAGCTGACCGGCGAGGTCGAGCTGCGCCTGAGCGGCGACAGCCTGCCGCCCCAGGTCGACCTGAACCTGCTGTCGCCGACCCAGCCGGCCAGGGACCGGCGCCTGGTGCTCAACCGCAGCCTCGGTGATACCGGGCGGTATGTCGGCCAGCTCGACGACCGCCTGGCAGGGCGGCGTTTTGTCGAAGTGCTGGGCCAGGACGCTCAAGGCACCTGGCGGCTGTTCGAGGAAGAGATGATCGAACCGGGACAGGCGTTGATCCTGGGCGACGAACCGTTGCAGGCTGCTCCTTGATTGCCAGGTCTGTCGCAGGAGCGACCCTCGGTCGCGAAGGCTGCACGTCGAACCCGACGGATGGTTCGATCATGCCGGCCCTTTCGCGACCGCGTAGCATCGAGGCAGGGGCTTCATGATCTCGTCCTGTTATCACTGCGCCCTGCCCGTTTCGTCAGGCAGCCGCTTTAGCGCGGTGGTCCTTGGTGAACCCCGCCTGTTCTGCTGCCCCGGCTGCCAGGCGGTGGCCGAGGCTATCGTCGCCGGCGGGCTGGAGGCCTATTACCGCCACCGCAGTATCGCCTCGAGCAACCCGCAGGACCTGCCCGCGCCGTTACCCGACGAGCTGCCACTCTATGACCGCCTCGACGTCCAGCAGGGTTTCGTGCGTCAGGACGGCACACTCAGTGACACCACCCTGCTGATCGAAGGCATCAGTTGCGCCGCGTGTGGCTGGCTGATCGAACGCCAACTGCGCGCCCTGCCCGAGGTGATCGAAGCGCGCCTGAACCTCAGCACCCATCGCCTGCACCTGCGCTGGCAGTCCGGGGCGTTGCCGCTGAGCCAGGTGATCGAGCGGCTACGGCGCATCGGCTATGTCGCCCATCCGTGGCAGCCGGACCCGGCGTGCGAGCAACTGGAGCGGGAAAACCGCCAGGCCCTGCGGCGCCTCGGGGTCGCCGGGTTGCTGTGGTTCCAGGCCATGATGGCAACCATGGCCACCTGGCCCGAATTCAACCGTGACCTGAGCCCGGAGCTGCATACCATCCTGCGCTGGGTGGCGATGTTCCTGACCACCCCCATCGTCTTCTACAGCTGCGCGCCCTTGTTTCGCGGCGCCTGGCGCGACCTGCGCCACCGGCGGCCGGGCATGGACGTCTCGGTGTCGCTGGCCATCGGCGCCGCCTATGGCGCCGGGGTCTGGACGGCGGTGACCGGCAGTGGCGAGCTGTATTTCGATGCCGTGGGCATGTTTGCCCTGCTGCTGCTCAGCGGTCGCTACCTGGAGCGTCGGGCCCGGCAGCGCACAGCCACCGCCACCCAACGCTTGATCAAGCTGCTGCCAGTCTCCTGCCTGCGCCTGGACCGCGACGGCCAGCCGCAACGCATCCTGCTCAGCGAACTGCACCTCAACGATCGCGTCCTGGTGCTGCCCGGCGCGGTCGTGCCCGCCGACGGGCAGATCATCGCAGGCCATTCCAGCCTCGATGAATCGCTGCTGACCGGCGAATACCTGCCACAACCCCGCAGCCCCTCGGATGCCGTCACCGCCGGCACACTGAATGGCGACAGCCCGCTGACCGTCGAGGTGCAGGCCCTGGGTGGCGAAACGCGGCTTTCGGCCATCGTACGCCTGCTCGAACGCGCCCAGACCGACAAGCCGCGCCTGGCCTTGCTGGCTGACCGCGCCGCGCAACAGTTTCTGCTGGTGTCGTTGCTGGCCACCGTCTTGATCGGCGCGCTCTGGTGGCAGCTCGATGACAGCCGCGCCTTCTGGATCGTCCTGGCCATGCTGGTCGCCACCTGCCCCTGCGCCCTGTCGCTGGCCACGCCCACGGCTCTGACCACTGCCACCGGCAGCCTGCACAGCCTGGGCCTGTTGCTGACCCGTGGCCATGTACTCGAAGGCCTGGCGCAGATCGACACAGTGATCTTCGACAAGACCGGCACGCTCACCGAAGGTCGCCTGCAATTGCGCCGTATCCTGCCGCTGGCCGACGTCGACGCCGAGGCCTGCCTGGCGCTGGCCGCCGCGCTGGAAAATCGCTCCGAGCACCCCATCGCCCGCGCGTTCGGCCCGGCACCGCAGGCCGCCGAACAGGTCGACAGTCATCCAGGCCTTGGCCTGCAAGGTTTTGTCGACGGCCACTGCCTGCGCATCGGCCAGCCGGCCTTTGTCTGCGCCTTGAGTGCCAGCAGGCTGCCGGCGCCACCCGAAACCGGTGGGCAATGGCTTCTGCTGGGCAATCAGCAAGGGCCGCTGGCCTGGCTGGTGCTCGATGACCGTCTGCGCAGCGATGCCCACGCCCTGCTTGCGGCCTGCCGCGCACGCGGCTGGCACACGCTGTTATTGTCTGGCGACAGCTCGCCGAGGGTGACCGAGGTCTCTGCCGAACTGGGCATCGACCAGTCCCTGGGCGGCCTGAGCCCGAGCGACAAACTGGCAAAACTGCAACAGTTGCAGCAGGCCGGGCGCAAGGTGCTGATGCTGGGCGACGGGGTCAACGATGTACCGGTGCTGGCCGCTGCCGATATCAGCGTGGCCATGGGCTCGGCCACCGACCTGGCCAAGACCTGCGCCGACGCCGTGCTGCTCTCCAACCGCCTGCAGACACTGGTTGACGCCCTGGCGCTGGCCCGGCGCACGCGGCGGGTCATCCTGCAGAACCTGTTCTGGGCCGGGCTGTACAACGGCCTGATGCTGCCCTTTGCCGCGCTCGGCTGGATCACCCCGGTGTGGGCCGCCCTCGGCATGTCGGCCAGCTCCCTGGCCGTGGTGCTCAATGCCCTGCGCCTGGGCCGCGTGCCGGCCACTGCCCCATCAACGTCTGTCACGGAGCCGACATGCCTGCGCTCTACATCATGATTCCCGCCGCCTTGCTGCTGGTGGCCATCGCCATTTACGTGTTTTTCTGGGCCGTCGACAGCGGTCAGTACGATGACCTGGACAGCCCGGCGCACAGCATTCTGTTCGACGACCAGGACCCCGGGCACCAGGCCGCGCTGCAGGAAACACCGCCATCCAAGGAGCCGGACCCTCATGCCTGAACTGCTGGCCCTGCTGGGCTCGGCCGTGATGTTCGGCCTGCTGGGCGGCGGGCATTGCATCGGCATGTGCGGCGGCCTGATGGGCGCCATGAGCCTGGGCATCCAGGCGCCGGCCCGGCGCACCCGCTTGCTGCTGGCCTACAACCTGGGCCGGGTGGCCAGCTATGGCGTCGCCGGACTGCTCACCGGCCTGCTCGGCCATGCGGTGGCCAACGGCCCGGGCGCCACGGTGCTACGGATCATCGCCGCGCTGCTGCTGATCGCCATGGGCCTGTACCTGGCCGGCTGGTGGCACGGCCTGACCCATATCGAACGCCTGGGCCGCGGCCTGTGGCGTCGCATCCAGCCGCTGGCCGGTCGCCTGCTGCCGATCACCAGCGTGCCCCGCGCCTTGCTGGTCGGGGCGCTCTGGGGCTGGCTGCCGTGCGGGCTGGTGTACAGCATCCTGTTATGGGCGGCCCTGCAGGGCAATGCACTGATCAGCGCCGCGCTGATGCTGGCCTTCGGCCTGGGCACGATGCCGGTGCTGTTGCTGACCGGGCTGGGTGCCGAACGCGCCCGCAGCCTGCTGCGCCAGCGTGGCCTGCGGGTGGCCGGTGGCATGCTGGTGATGCTGTTCGGGGTGTGGAGCCTGCCGGGGCCGCATCAGCGATGGCTGATGGGGCATTGAGACGTGCCGATTCAGCGCGACTCGCTTCGGTAGGCACTCGGGGTGATGCCCATCTGCTTCTTGAACGTCTTGGAGAAGTGCGCCGAGTCGGCAAACCCCCAATAGGTGCCGATGTCGGTGATCGAGCGGTTTGCGCACGCCGGATCGCGCAGGTCCTGGGCGGCCTTCAGCAGCCGCTCACGCAGGATATAGCGGCAGACACTGTCACCGCGCGCCTCGAACAACCGGTACAACTGGCGGCTGGAAATACCCAGCTCCTCAGCCAGTGATGCCGGGGTCAGGCGCGGTGAGTCGAGCCGTTGCAGGATGATCGATTGCACTTCATGCAGTTGCAGGCCCGGCGAGTGATCACTGACCCGATACTCCAGCACCGACTCGAGCAACGACACCAGCGCCCCTTGCAGGCCATCGCCGTCTTGCGGGCAAGACCAGTGCGCCAGCTCGCCGGCGGCCACCTGGCGCACCAGGGTACCCAGCAACTGACCACAGACGCCCGCGGTCGACAGCTTGCCATAGCGCGGGCGGTCCAGGCCTTTGAACAGCTCGCGCGGCAGGTGAATCGACACATGCGAGAACAAGCCCTTGGGCATCATTTTCACGGCCTGGGCCGAGTCGAGCAGGGCCAGGTCGCCGGCGCGCAGGTCCAGGAAACGGTCGCCCGTCTCGATGGTCATTTCGCCCTGCCGCTGTAGCACAAGGAAACAGTTTTCGGCCGAGTCGCAGGCGGTTGTTCCGCCCGCCTTGGCGATCACGTTGGCATTACTGCGAATGTGGGCGACCGGCGTGCTGCCCACCCGCGTGGTGCTTATTTCACCGATGAAAAGGCTCTGGCAGTGGTCATAGCGGGTTTCGAAACGCCCACAGGCCGCATGCACATTTTCGTTCCAGGCCGACAGCGCTTGACCACTCATGCATCTTTTCTCCAGAACACGCCCTTAAAAAAGGCAATTATTCACGTGAATAGGTAACAAAATTACCTGTGCAGAATGGACAAGCATGGAGCGCGCCAACTCGCGGGTAGACCGGTCAGAAACAGTCATCCTTACTGCAACACACGTCAAAACCTCGACAGCACGGCCGCTTCAGGATCTTGCACATGCTTTAGCGTGCGCTGTACTTTCAACACCGCAACGCCATAGACCGCCAGCACCACCACCGAACAGGCGCCGGAGAACACCAGCACCGCCGGATAGCCGAACTGCTCGATCAGGAAGCCGCCGATGGCCGGACCGAATGCCGCGCCCAGCGACAGGCACAGCGCGCCCAGTGCGACCAGCTTGCCCGAGAGGTCGAACTCGGCCATGACCCCGAAGGTGTAGGCCAGCACGAAACTGATCGAGAACAAAAAGCACAGTGCCCCGACCACATAGGCCGTAAGGGACGAAAACTGGGCGAGCGCCACCAGGCCCAGCAGTTCGGCCAGGACGACGACCGCCACCGGCATGAAGCGCCCGGCCTTGAGCCCCAGCGCCGAGGCAATGAAGCCACCGCCGGCGTTGATCAGAAAGCCCAGCGCCAGCACCGCCCCGATGGTGTCGGCCGACAGCCCGGTCTTTTTGCCCATCAACTCAAGAAAGGCCCATACCGACATGATCCCGGTCAAAAAGACCAGGCTGGCCACCAGGCTCAACCACACGATGGCGCGGCTTTGCGGACAGTCGACGGGGGCAGCACCACTCTCGACCTCACGTTGCCGTTCGCTGCGACGCGGCACCCAGGGCAGCGGCACGATGCCCATCACCACCATGGCCAGCGCGATGGTGATCAACATGCCCTCGAAGCCCCAGACAGGCGCAATCGCCACGGGCAGGACAATGAGCAAAAAAGCCCCCGGAATGGTTTCGATGCCCAGCTTGAAGCCGAACGCCCGCTCGGGCTGCGAGCTGTCACCGAAGATCGTCATGGCCAGCGCGTACAAGGCCCCTGTGCCGGCCCCCGCCAGGGCCATGATCACCAACAGCGCTTCATAAGACGGATCACGCAGCACAGACAGGACCGCGCCAATCACCAGGACCGATGAAAGCACCGAGATGATTCGCCAGCTGAGCCGGTGAATCCACAGCAACGACGCCAGGCCCAGGGCGCCAAAGCCCAGGTTCATGGCCAGGGCAAGATTGCCGAGCTGGTGCTCGCCCAGCCCGAAGCGCTCGGCAAAGGCGCCGAACAGCACCGGCAGCACGTTCAGCAACAGTGCACCGGCGCCCGAGACCAGGCCGGCACAGACATAAACAGAGGTTTTATCGATCGGGTTGGATTTTATAGTTTTCATTCAGGTATCCCGGCTTGTTAGACAAAGGCTTGCCAGCAACCAGTGTGCAGCGGCCTGACCTGAGCGGCATGTGCAGCATTGCCGGGCTTTTGGTCGAGGCTGCCAAGGTGTGCCACTGGTCAAGCGACAGGCCGCATGCCGGCGCCTTGACCCATATCAACACCTTGCGCACGCCCCGCCCCTACACTCGCGCCTTGCCAGCTCTCCAGGGGAATGCCCGCATGCTCGATGTCATTCGTTGGGATTCTGACCTGATCCGTCGTTACGATCTGGCCGGCCCGCGCTACACCTCCTACCCCACGGCCGTGCAGTTCGACACCCGGACCGGCGCCTTCGACCTGTTGCATGCGCTGCGCGACAGCCGCAAGGCGCACCGACCCTTGTCGCTGTATGTGCACATTCCGTTCTGCGCCAACATTTGCTACTACTGCGCCTGCAACAAGGTCATCACCAAGGATCGCAGCCGGGCGCAGGCCTACCTGCAGCGCCTGGGCAATGAGATCGAGATGCTCGGCTGTCACCTGGCGCCCGACCAGGTGGTCGAGCAGTTGCACCTGGGCGGCGGCACACCGACCTTCCTCAACCATGATGAGCTGCGCCAGCTGATGACCCGCCTGCGGGCCAATTTCCACCTGCTCGATGACGACTCGGGTGACTACGGCATCGAAATCGACCCGCGCGAGGCTGACTGGTCGTCCATGGGCCTGCTGCGCGAACTGGGATTCAATCGGGTCAGCCTGGGGGTGCAGGACCTGGACCCGGCGGTGCAACGAGCGGTCAATCGCCTGCAAAGCCTGGAGCAGACCCGCGCCATCGTCGAAGCGGCGCGCACCCTGCAGTTTCGTTCGGTCAACATCGACTTGATCTACGGCCTGCCCTTGCAGACGCCGCAAGGCTTTGCCCGCACCGTGGACGAGATCATCGCCTTGCAGCCGGATCGGCTGTCGGTGTTCAACTACGCTCACCTGCCGGAGCGCTTCATGCCCCAGCGGCGCATCGAACAACACGACCTGCCGGCCCCCGAGCAGAAGCTGCACATGCTGCAGGGCACCATCGAACAACTGACCCGCGCCGGTTACCGTTACATCGGCATGGACCACTTTGCCCTGCCCGACGACGAGCTGGCCATCGCCCAGGAAGAAGGCACACTGCAGCGCAACTTCCAGGGCTACACCACCCACGGGCATTGCGACCTGCTGGGCCTGGGGGTGTCGGCCATCAGCCAGATCGGTGACCTGTACTGCCAGAACAGCAGCGACCTGAACGACTACCAGACCTTACTGGCCAGCGACCAACTGGCCACCAAGCGCGGGCTGGTCTGCCACGAAGACGACCGCATCCGCCAGGCTGTCATTCAGCAACTGATCTGCCATTTCGAGCTGGATTTCAGCCAGATCGAAGCGGCCTTCATGATCGAGTTTCGCGGGTATTTCAGCGAGGCCTGGCCGCGCCTGGTCGAGATGCACCACGATGGCCTGATCGTGCTGGATGACCGGGGAATACGGGTGTTGCCTGCGGGGCGACTGCTGGTGCGCGCGGTGTGCATGCTGTTTGACCGCTACCTCAGCCCGCAGACTATTCAACGCTTTTCCCGGGTCATTTGAGAACGACAGGTCACTTGCATGACATTTCCTACGCTGGTCGAAGCTACTAACCCTGAGTTACCCTACATCCTGTGTGTGCTTATCCCACAAGGAATAGAGTGATGTCCGAGCCAGTCAAATTGCGTGCTCATAATCAGGCTCATTGCAAGGATTGCAGTCTGGCGCCGTTGTGCCTGCCCCTGTCGCTGAACCTGGAAGACATGGACGCGCTGGACCAGATCGTCAAGCGTGGCCGCCCGTTGAGAAAAGGTGAGTTTCTGTTTCGCCAGGGTGACACCTTCGAATCAGTGTACGCCGTGCGCTCCGGCGCCCTGAAGACTTTCAATATCAGCGACGGTGGCACCGAGCAGCTCACCGGTTTCCACCTGCCCAGCGAGCTGGTCGGCATGTCCGGGATGGACGCCGAAGCCTATCCGGTTTCGGCCCAGGCGCTGGAAACCACGTCGGTGTGTGAAATCCCGTTCGAGCGCCTGGACGAACTGTCGGTGCAACTGCCCCAGTTGCGGCGCCAGTTGATGCGCGTCATGAGCCGTGAGATCCGCGACGATCAGCAGATGATGCTGTTGCTGTCGAAGAAAACCGCCGACGAGCGTATCGCGACCTTTCTGGTCAATCTGTCGGCGCGTTTTCGGGCGCGGGGCTTTTCAGCCAATCATTTCCGCCTGAGCATGTCGCGCAACGAGATCGGCAATCACCTGGGCCTGGCGGTCGAGACGGTGTCACGGGTATTCACCCGCTTCCAGCAGAACGCGCTGATTGCCGCCGAGGGCAAGGACATCCAGATCCTTGACCCGATCCAGCTCTGCGCGCTGGCGGGCGGTGCCATGGAAAGCTGAAACGTGCGATCCAGGGCTGGCCGGCCTACACTGTCGGCCTACCTTGCCCTGGATTGCCCGTATGACTTTTGACGACATCCACATCAAATCCCTGATCCGCCCTGTCGTGGACTTTCCCAAGCCTGGCGTAGTGTTTCGCGACATCACCCCGCTGTTTCAGTCGCCCAAGGCCATGCGTCAGGTTATCGACCATTTCGTGCATCGCTATATCGACGCCGACTTCAACCAGATCGGCGTGATGGACGCGCGCGGTTTCCTGATCGGTTCGGTGGTGGCCTATGAACTGAACAAGCCGCTGGTACTGTTTCGCAAACAGGGCAAGCTGCCCGCCGACGTGCTGTCGCAGGCGTACCAGACCGAATATGGCCAGGCGTTTCTGGAAGTGCATTCCGACAGCCTGTGCGATGGCGATAGCGTAGTGCTGTTCGATGACCTGATTGCCACCGGCGGTACGCTGATTGCGGCGGTCAACCTGATTCGCCGCATGGGCGCCCGGGTGCATGAGGCAGCGGCCATTATCGACCTGCCGGAACTGGGCGGTTCCAGGCGGCTGGAGGACCTGCAAGTACCGACCTTCAGCCTGACCCGCTTTGCCCTGGATGAACTGTAGGAGCGCGCTCTGCCCGCGACAGAGTGCGCAGCGCTCGCAAAAATCGATTAAACGCTGAAAATTTACGACTGAAACATCTGCGAAACGCCACAAATTTACGACTGCTAACGCAGCCGGTCGCGGGCAAGCGCGCTCCTACAGCGCGATAGCTTTGCGGCCGGCAAACGAGTGCGCCAGGGTGCCTCCGTCGACCAGATCCAGCTCGCCACCCAGTGGAATGGCTATGGGCTGTAGGGGATCGCGCAACATCAGAGCTGTAGGAGCGCGCTCTGCCCGCGACCGAGTGCGCAGCGCTCGCAAAAATCGATTAAACGCTGAAAATTTACGACTGAAACATCTGCGAAACGCCACAAATTTACGACTGCTAACGCAGCCGGTCGCGGGCAAGCGCGCTCCTACAGCGCGATAGCTTTGCGGCCGGTAAGGGCGTTACAGCGCGATAGGCTTGCGGCCGGCAAACGAGTGCGCCAGGGTGCCGCCGTCGACCAGGTCCAGCTCGCCGCCCAATGGAATACCGTGGGCAATGCGCGAGGCGATCAGGCCCTTGTCGTGCAGCAACTGGGCAATGTAGTGCGCGGTGGCTTCGCCTTCCACGGTCGGGTTGGTGGCCAGGATCACTTCCGTGAAGCTGCCTTGCGCGGCGATGCGCTCCAGCAACTGCGGAATGCCAATGGCCTCCGGGCCCAGGCCGTCCAGCGGCGACAGGTGCCCCTTGAGTACGAAGTAACGTCCACGATAGCCAGTCTGCTCGACCGCATAGACGTCGGTGGGCCCTTCGACCACACACAACAAGGTGTCGTCGCGGCGCGGGTCGGCGCATTGCGGGCACAGTTCTTCTTCGGTCAGTGTGCGGCAACTCTTGCAGTGACCGACCCCGTCCATGGCCTGGCTCAATGCCAAAGCCAGCCGCGAGCCACCGCTGCGATCACGCTCCAGCAACTGCAAGGCCATGCGCTGGGCGGTCTTTTGCCCGACGCCGGGCAGCACCCGGAAGGCATCGATCAGTTGGCGAATCAGGGGGCTGAAGCTCATGAAGAAAAGTCCCAAATAATCGAAAGACGCGGTTTATACCCGCGCCTTGTCGTCAGCGTCAATCAAAGCGTCGAAACCTCGACCACCAGCTTGCCGAAGTTGCGCCCTTCCAGCAGCCCGATAAAGGCCTCAGGTGCCGCCTCGAGGCCCTGTACCACATCTTCGCGGAATTTGATCTGTCCGGAGGTGACCAGCGGGGTCATGGCGTCGATGAATTCCTGGCGGCGCGAGCCATATTCCTCGAACACGATAAAGCCCTGGATACGGGCCCGCTTGGTCAGCAAGGTGCGCATCAGCAACGGCAGTTTGTCCGGCCCTTGCGACTCACCCTGGGCGTTGTACTGGGCGATAACGCCACACAGCGGGATACGCGCCCGGGCATTGAGCAGCGGCACCACGGCTTCGAACACCTTGCCGCCCACCAGTTCGTAATAGATGTCGATGCCCTTGGGGCAGGCCTCGGCCAGTTCAGCGGCAAAGTTGTCGCCGCGATGGTCAATGCAGGCATCAAAACCCAGTTCTTCGACCACGTAGCGGCACTTTTCCGGGCCACCCGCCACACCGACCACCCGCAGCCCGTGCAGCTTGGCGACTTGACCGACCACCGAGCCGACCGCGCCGGAAGCGGCAGCCACCACCAGGGTTTCACCGGCCTTGGGCTTGCCGATGTCCATCAGGCCCATATAGGCCGTCATACCGGGCATGCCCAGCACACCCACAGCCATCGACGGGCTGGGCAGGTCCCTGGGCAGCTTCACCAGGCCTGAGCCATCATGGATGCTGTGAGTCTGCCAGCCGGTCTGGCCCACGACCAGATCGCCAGGCTCGAAATTGGAATTGAGCGATTGCTCGACCACGCTGACCGCCCCGCCTTCCATCACCGCGTCGATTTCCACCGGGTCGGCATAGGACGGCGCGTCACTCATGCGCCCGCGCATGTAAGGATCAAGCGACAGGTACAGGGTGCGCAATTGCACCTGGCCACCCTTGAGTTCCGGCAAGGCTTCGCGTTCCAGGCGGAAGTTCTCCGGGGTCGGCCGGCCTTTTGGTCGCGAGGCCAGAACGATGCGCTGGTTGAGGATCATCTCTTGAGTCATGACGCGCTCTCTTGAAGGTTAAGGTCTATAAGGCAGACCCTGCCTGAGCGCTGGCGTTCGATCCCGCTCAATCAAAGTGCCCGCATTTGTGGCAGGCAAAAAAATGCCAGGACATTCGCCTGGCATTTTCAACCGCACAAAAAGCGCCGTCAGAACGGCAGCTTCATGCCCGGTGGCAGCTGCATGCCAGCGGTCATGCTGGCAGTCTTTTCCGAGCTGGCCTGTTCGATCTTGCGCACGGCGTCGTTGACGGCGGCGGCAATCAGGTCTTCCAGCACTTCCTTGTCTTCCTGCATCAGGCTGTCATCCAGCGAGATGCGCTTGACGTCGTGACGACCGGTCATCACCACGCTCACCAGGCCTGCGCCCGATTGACCGGTGACTTCCGCGTTGGCCAGTTCTTCCTGCATCTTGGCCATTTTTTCCTGCATTTGCTGGGCCTGCTTCATCAGGCCAGCCATGCCACCTTTCATCATGGGGTGTCTCCTTCAAGGGATGGTAAGTGCGCGCACCCGTTCAGTGTGCACGCTCTGTCAGTGAGATTGCGCCTCGGCATCGACAGGCTTGATCGTATCCTCCCGGATCACGGCGCCAAACTGCTGCATCATCTGCTGGACGAACGGATCGCCCTGGATCGACGCTATCGCCTGGCGCTGGCGTTCGGCCCGCAGGCGGGAAGCTGCCTGGGCCGGGGTTTCCTGCTCGGGGCGGATCAGCTCGATAGTCAGTTGGATCGGGCGTTCATGGTACTGGTTCAATGCGTCACTGAGGCGACGTTGCTGGGTGGCGTTGAACAGTGCACTGTGCGCCGGGTCCAGGTGCAGCAGCCAGCGGTCGCCCTCGACGCTGATCAGGGTGCAGTTGGCGGCAATGCTGCCGGTCATGCCCGAGATCTGCAGCTTCGGGAAAATCTCCAGCCATTGCAGCGCCAGCCCCGTGGCGGGCATCGCGGCCGGCTCCGGTTCGGGCTCCGGGGCTTCCTGGTGCTGCACGCTTTCGTGGGCCAGCTCATCAAGGTAGCTGAACGAGGCCGGGTCGATGTCGACCTCGGGCTCGACATAATCGTCGTCCGGTGGCGGCTCGTCATCGTGCGCCATGGCCGAAGACAGGTAGGCGCTGTCCGGAATGTCTTCAAGGCCGCCGGCGCCACGGTCCGGGGTCGGGGCTGCCACCGCAGCCGGCTCGACCACCTGGGGTGCATCGGGCACCGGGCTGGCAGGCGTCGGGGCCGGCATCGGGGTCAGCTCGGGCGGCTCGGCGACGGTTTCCAGCACCGGCTCCGCTGCCACTGGCGCGGCGACTGGTGCGGCGACTGGTGCGGGAGCAGGAGCAGGAGCCTTGGGCTCGTTCCACGGCAGGTCGACGTCCTCGACCGGCTCGGGTTCAGGCACCGGTGCAGGCCGGGGGTCAGCCGCCGCCACCGGGGCCGGCTGCAGCGCGGGAGCAACGGGCTGGGCAGTGTTGTCTTGTGTTGCAGCGTGGTTCTGTGCCGGGGCTACCGCTGGGCGGGAATCAGCCTTGGCCTGGCTGATCCCCACTGGCTTTAGTGGCTGGCTCGGGGCATCGCTGCTGTCGGCCGGGCGGAACGCCAGCATGCGCAGCAGGACCATTTCGAACCCGCCGCGCGGGTCGGGCGCCAGCGGCAGGTCGCGGCGGCCGATCAGGCCCATCTGGTAGTAGAACTGCACGTCTTCGCCGGGCAACGCCTGGGCCAGGGCCAGCACCCGCTCGCGGTCGCCATGGCCGTTGTCGAGCGCTTCGGGCAAGGCCTGGGCGATTGCCACGCGGTGCAACACATTGAGGATTTCAGCCAGTACACCGCTCCAGTCCGGGCCTTGCTCGGCCAGGTGGCGCACGGCTTCGAGCACACCACGGGCGTCGCCTTCGAGCAAGGCGGTCAGCACATCGAACACCTGCCCGTGATCCAGCGTCCCGAGCATGGCGCGTACATCGGCGGCCATGACCTTGCCTTCGCCAAAGGCAATGGCCTGGTCGGTCAGGCTCATGGCGTCGCGCATCGAGCCATCGGCGGCGCGACCCAGCAGCCACAGGGCATCGTCTTCGAACGGAATGTTCTCGGCGCCCAGTACATGGCTCAGGTGCTCCACCACCCGCTCGGGGGTCATGTTCTTCAGTGAAAACTGCAGGCAGCGCGACAGGATGGTCGCCGGCAGCTTTTGCGGGTCGGTGGTCGCCAGGATGAACTTGACGTAGGGCGGTGGCTCTTCGAGGGTCTTGAGCAAGGCATTGAACGAGTGACTGGAGAGCATGTGCACTTCGTCGATCAGGTAGACCTTGAAGCGTCCACGGCTGGGCGCGTATTGCACGTTGTCCAGCAGCTCGCGGGTGTCCTCGACCTTGGTGCGGCTCGCGGCGTCGATCTCGATCAGATCAACGAAGCGGCCTTCGTCGATCTCCTGGCACACCGAACAGGTGCCGCACGGCGTCGAGGTGATGCCGGTCTCGCAGTTCAGGCACTTGGCGATGATGCGCGCAATAGTGGTCTTGCCGACCCCGCGCGTGCCGGTAAACAGGTAGGCATGGTGCAGCCGCTGGCTGTCCAGGGCATTGATCAGAGCCTTGAGCACATGGGTCTGGCCGACCATTTCGCGGAACGAGCGCGGACGCCATTTACGTGCAAGAACCTGATAACTCATCGAAAACCGTCGCGAAGGGGGAGACAAAGACCGCTAATGCTAGCGGAGCAAGGCTGAAATTGCATCTGCTGGACACTCAAGCTGCGTCCGTGCACGATTCTGCCTTTACAGGAACAGGTACGGACATGCGCTTTAATCCACTGCACACAGGCGTCATAGCGCTGAAAAGCCTGCTGCTGAGCCTGTTGCTGGCAGGTCTGCCCGTCCGTGCCGCCAACGAGCCGCCGCTGCGGTTTTCGGTGTCCGAGAGTTGGTCGATGCCCTTGATCCACATCGAAGGCCATCAGCCGACCACCGGTATCCTGTTTGACATCATGCACAGCCTGGCGCGCCAGGTCGGGCGCACGCCTGAGTTTCATGTGCTACCACGCCTGCGTGTACAGACTGCCCTGGCACTGGGAGAGATCGACATACGCTGCTACACCTCGCCTGCCTGGCTGAGCAGCCTGTCGGGCGACTATTTCTGGAGCCTGCCGATCCTGACCCAGCGCGACATGCTGCTGGCCTCGCCGGAAACTGCAGGCCCTTACCCCGAGCAGTTCGACAATGAAGTGGTCGGCACCGTGCTGGGCTACACCTACCCGGAACTGCAGCACCTGTTCGACAACCATAACCTGCTGCGTGAAGACGCCCGCAATGAAGAGCAAGTGCTGAGAAAACTGGTAGCCGGGCGCTACAACTATGCGGTGGGCAGCCAGTTGGCGATGGACTGGGTCAACCGTGAGCTGCCGGCCAGGCGGCGCCTGAAGATCGTGTCGCTGATCAGTGAACAACCGGCCGGCTGCATGATCCGCAACGACCCGGCCCTGCCGGCACAGAAAATCCTGCGCACCTTGTTGCGGATGAAGATGTCCGGAGAACTCCAGCAGATCGTCGACCGCTACACCGCCCTGCCGGGCAATGAGACGCCGTAGACGCAAGGCCGATCAGGCTGGCGTCGCGGACAGAGCCCGCTCTCACCAAAAAAATAACTGACTCATTATATTGAGTTTAAAAAATCACTTGTGCTTGCTGCGCGACAGCGTGCCGCCTTGGCGCGCCAAGGCAGGGGATGATCTCCTTTGGTAATCGTTTCGCCCTTTATTGCAGAATTGCCTGACAGACACAGGCTCAGGCTTTCTATTCAGTCAGGGCTTCCTCTCACTCCAAGGAAGCCCGTTCATGACCTTTCCAACCTTCACCACCCCGCTCGACACCCCGCGCCTGCCAGACCGCGAAGGCACCGACCTGCTGGTCGTGCACTGCTCGGCCACTGCCCCGACACTCGATATCGGCGTAGCAGACATTGATCGCTGGCACCGGCAACGCGGCTTTGATGCGGTGGGTTATCACTATGTCGTCTGCCGCGATGGCCGCCTGCAACAGGGCCGGCGCGAAAGCGAGACCGGCGCCCATGTCAAAGGCTATAACAGCCGCTCCATCGGCATCTGCCTGGCCGGTGGCGTGGATGCTGCCAACCGGCCGCAAAACAACTTCACGGCCTTGCAGTTCGACACGCTGGCCCGATTGCTCAGCGCCTTGCAGGCCCGCTACCCGCAGGCACGCCTGCTTGGCCATCGCGACCTGTCGCCGGACCGCAATGGCGACGGGCAGATTACGCCCGACGAGTTCATCAAGGCCTGCCCGTGCTTCGATGTGAATGCGTGGTGGGCCGAGCGTCTACACCAGGCGTAACGGGCGCTGGGCGGGGGCCAGGGCGCCCTCGCCCAAGCGTTCGACCACCAGCGCATCGGCCTGGCGCGCCAGGCGGTCCAGGTGCCGGTCGCGGTTCTTCTCGGCGTCGCTCATCGCCCGCCGGCCCTGCTGGTTGAGCAGGTAGGTGTGGATCTGCATGACTTCCTCGCTGCGGTAGATCGGCTCGACATCCAGCACTGCCAGGCGCCCGTTCGAGGCGTGGTCGCGGGTGTTCATCAGCACTTGCGGGCCGCGTGCGCCCAATACCTGGAAGCCCAAGGCCTCGAAGCACGGCACCTTGCTGGCAAAGCAGGCCAGTTCTGCATGCGGATAGCGCGCCAGCATGGCCGTCAACATGCCCCGCGCCACACCCTGGCGACGCCGGTTGGCCAGCACGGCCATGTAGGCCACCGCGCAGGCATCGGGATCGTCTTCATAGGGCAGGTACAACAGAAAGCCGATCACCGTGGCCGGGTCTTCGGCGTCCAGCGCCAGGATCAACTCCACCGACAACCCCAGCGAGCCGTCCATGGCTTCCTGGTAGCGATTGACCTCGAAGCCGACGCCGTACTGGTAAAGCGGGTACAGGGGGTTGCTCGGCACAATGCCGACCATGCCAATGTCGGTCACATAATCGATGACCATCTGCATGATCTGGCTTTTGATCGACTCGGGCGGGGGATTTTCCAGGCGGGTGATGGTGAACATGGATAAAGGCAGGCTCGCGGTGGACAGGCCTGCATGATACCCGCTGAGGCGCGGTTGCGCGCGGCGGCGCCGTGAAGACGGCTTGCCCGCCTCCACGCCTGCCTGCTGATCTGGCGGGCCGGATCAGACGCTGACCGGGTCGATCTTTTCAGCGTTGATGCCCAGGTCGACCAAGGCCTGGGCCACCACCTGGCGTTCGATCACGCCGTCATCGGCCAGGGCCTTGAGCGCGGCCAGCACGATGAACTGCCGGTCGACCTCGAAGTGCCGGCGCAGGGCTTCGCGGGTGTCGGACTGGCCGAAGCCGTCGGTGCCCAGCCCGACAAAACGTCGATCACCCAGCCAGGGCCGGATCTGGTCGGCATGAATCTTCATGTAGTCGGTGGCCACCACCACCGGCCCCGGATGACCCTCAAGCACCTGGCGCACATACGGCACCTGCGGCGCCTCCAGCGGGTGCAGCAGGTTCCAGCGCTCTGCCGCCTGCGCCTCGCGGCGGACCTCGGTCAGGCTGGTGGCACTCCACAGTTCGCTGCTGACGCCGTAGTCCTGCGCCAGGATTTCGCCGGCAGCAATCACCTCGGGCAGAATCGCCCCGCTGCCCATCAGTTGCACATGCCGCGCGCCATTGACCGCACGCTCGACCGGCAGGCGATACAGCCCCTTGATGATGCCCGCCTCTACGCCCTCGGGCATGTCGGGGTGGGCGTAGTTTTCGTTGAGCACCGTGATGTAGTAATAGACATCCTGTTGCTCGACGAACATGCGCCGCATGCCGTCGTGCACGATCACCGCCAGCTCGTAGCTGTAGGTCGGGTCGTAAGAGAGGCAGCACGGCACGGTGGCCGACATCACGTGGCTGTGGCCGTCATCATGCTGCAGGCCTTCGCCCATCAATGTGGTGCGCCCCGACGTGGCGCCCAGCAGAAAGCCCCGCACACGGGCATCGCCGGCCGCCCAGAGCAGGTCGCCCACGCGCTGGAAGCCGAACATCGAATAGAAGATATAGAACGGCAGGGTCATGACGCCGTGGTTGGCGTATGCAGTGCCAGCCGCGATCCACGAGGAGGTGGCGCCCGACTCGTTCAGGCCCTCCTGCAGGATCTGGCCGTCGGTGCTCTCCTTGTAGTACGACAGCGTACCGGCGTCTTGCGGGGTGTAGAGCTGGCCGACATGGGAATGAATGCCGATCTGGCGGAACAGGCTTTCCATGCCGAAGGTACGCGACTCATCAGGCACGATAGGCACCACCAGGCGACCGATATTCGGGTCCTTGAGCAAGGTGCCGAGGATGCGCACGAAGGCCATGGTGGTGGAAATGGCCCGTTCACCAGTGCCCTTGAGCTGGCCGGCCAGGGCCGACAATGGCGGGATGCGCAGCGGCTCGACCTGTGCCTGGCGCGCCGGCACATGCCCGCCCAGGCTGTCGCGCCGCGCTTGCAGGTAACGCGCCTCGGGGCTGTCGGGCGCCGGGCGCAGGTACGGCATTTCACCCAACTGCGCTTCAGACAGCTCCAGGCCGAAACGGTCGCTGAACGCCTTGACCGCCTCAGCGCCCATTTTCTTGAGCTGATGGTTGATATTCTGCCCTTCGCCGGCCTCGCCCATGCCGAAGCCCTTGACCGTCTTGGCCAGGATCACCGTAGGCCGGCCTTTCTGGCGCATGGCGGCGCTGTAGGCGTTATAGACCTTGAGCGGGTCGTGGCCGCCACGCGACAGCTTCCAGATCTGTTCGTCGCTCAGGTCGCTGACCAGTTCCAGCAACTCGGGGTATTTGCCGAAGAAGTGCTCGCGCACATAGGCGCCGTTCTGCGACTTGTAGGTCTGGTAGTCGCCGTCCACGCATTCCATCATGCGCTGGCGCAGCAGGCCGCTCTTGTCCTTTTCAAGCAAGGCATCCCAGCCGCCGCCCCAGATGACCTTGATCACATTCCAGCCGGCGGCGCGGTACAGGCTTTCGAACTCCTGGATCACCTTGGCATTGCCGCGCACCGGGCCGTCCAGGCGCTGCAGGTTGCAGTTGACCACGAAGATCAGGTTGTCGAGTTTCTCGCGCCCGGCCAAAGAGATGGCCGCCAGCGATTCGGGCTGGTCCATCTCGCCATCGCCCAGAAAGGCCCAGACCTTACGGCCCTGATGCGCCTTGAGCTCGCGGTTTTCGAGGTAGCGCATGAAGCGTGCCTGATACGCCGCCGTGATCGGGCCCAGCCCCATGGACACAGTGGGGAATTGCCAGAAATCGGGCATCAACCGTGGATGCGGATAGGACGAAATGCCCGCGCCGTCGGTCTCGCGGCGAAAGTTGTCGAGCTGCGTTTCGTCCAGCCGCCTTTCAAGGTAAGCCCGCCCATAGATGCCCGGTGACGAATGGCCCTGGATATAAACCATGTCGCCGCCGAAGGCCTCGGTGCGGCCACGGAAAAAATGCTCGAAGCCGACGTCGTACAGCACCGCCGCCGAGGCATAGGTCGCAATGTGCCCGCCCACGCCGGAGTGCTTGCCGGCGCGCAGCACCATGGCCAGCGCGTTCCAGCGAATGTAGGCATTCAGGCGCTTCTCCATTGCCAGGTCGCCCGGATAAGGCTGCTCACGCTCAGGGCTGATGCTGTTGACGTAGGGCGTGGTGACCCGACCATGAAAGTCACCATGCAACGACACATCGAAGTCCAGCAACTGGTCGATGAGAAAATGCGCACGCGGACGGCCTTCGGCCTCGACCACCGAGGCGATCGAGTCGAGCCACTCGCGGGTTTCCTGGGGGTCGGCATCACGGGGTAGGTAGCTTTGCGCCATCGGACATCCTCCTGGACAGGCAGCGGCCAGCGTCGATGCGTCCGGCCATTTGATTGCAGTTGCAATTGAATCTATCGCTAACGCCGGTATGATTGCAACTGCAATTACTGACCCATCCTTTCTGGAGCCTGCATGGCCGTCCTCCCCACTGCCGACCTTTGGTTCAATTTCGTGCGTGCCCACCGCAGTCTGATCCGTGAAATCGAGCGGCGCCTGGCCGATGAAAAACTCCCGCCATACGCCTGGTACGACGCCTTGTGGGGTATAGAGAGCGGCCCGGATGGCTGCCGACGCATGCACGAGCTGGCCGACGTCATGGCCATCGAGCGCTACAACCTGACCCGCTTGGTCGACCGGCTCGAAAAGGACGGGCTGGTGCAGCGCATCAAGGCAGTCGAAGACGGCCGTGGCGCCACGGCCTGCATCACCGACCGCGGGCGCAGCCTGCGCAAACGTATGTGGGCGGTGTACGAACAGGCAGTCAACGAGCTGTTTCTGTCGGCTTTCGATGACGAGCAGCAACAAACTTTTGCCGCCGCTCTGGAAACGACCATCGGCAAGGCCCGCCAGCACCTTCAGAACAAACGGTAGCGTTGCCGGGCCTGCTCCGGCCTTTCCGCGTCTGACGGCCCTTCACGCCCCAGCAGTTGCAGGGCACTGAACACCAGCCAATGCCGATCAAGGCGCTGGCCGGGCGCCAGGCTATCAGCGCCCAGGGCACTGAACGGTGCTTGCAGATGGGCGCCGATCTGCGCGGCCACAAACCCGGCATAACCGGTCACCGCCAGCACCGGCGCATGGCTGGCCGCCAGGCAATCGTGCAAATGGCTGCGACGTGGCGTCTGGTCGCGATGACGACGGTTCCAGTGCTGCGCCGCCTCGGCCTCGCGCGCCAACCGGGTGTAGCTGGGCGCACTCCAGACCTCGCAGGCCACGTCCCAGTCCTGCTCAAGCAAACGTGCGGCAGCCCGCACTTCACGCAGCATTCGCCCGGCACCCAGCAGGCGGATCCGCGCGCCGCTCGTTGCTGCGGTCGACGACAAGCGATACAAACCCTGCCAGGCCTGACGACGGTCACATACCGCGCCCTCGCCCGGCTCATCGTGCAGGGTCATGTAGCACACGACCGGCTGCGCCTCGATATACAGGGCCTGCAGGGCACCACCCAGGATGGCCAGCGCTTCGGCGCCACAGGCCGGGTCGTAGGGCAGGCAATCGCGATTGGCCGCCAGCCACAGCGGCAGCCAGGGATGCGCGCCCTTGGCCCAGCGCGAAGGCGAAGACTCGATGTCGTTGAGCAGGATGCCGCGCTCACCCAACTGGCTGGCCAGCATCGATACCTGCGCCGAGGTGGCCGAGCGGGTCTGGTAGAACACCGGCTGCTGTTGGCTGGCCTGATCGCTGAACCAGCGCGGCCAGAGGCTGGCGAGTGCATCGGTGCCAGGGTTTTCGCTGCGGTCGTCGACTACGTGCAAGCGACCACGGGTGGGCGGCTCGTGCCTGAGGCGGTGCAGGGCGCTGGCAATGCTCGACAAAGGCGAGTGGGTGCTGCCGACACTGTCCAGATGCCATTGATCGATTCGCTGAATGCACACTTGGGTAGCCAGGGCCGGTGGTGCCGTGGTTTGTGAAGACGGGATATCCATTGCGGCAGATTCCTTGCGCACGGGTCAGAGGCGTACAGGAATAAGCCAATATAATTGCAAATGCAACCATAAGCTTTCCAGCATGACAGGGCCGTCATGCACAGAATCCAGGTTGAAAAACAGCCCGGTGCTACTATTGCGCAACCGCAGAACCTCACATTCAAAAGGACTTCTTTGATGCTTTATCTTCGCCTGCTTCTGGTTTCAGCCTTTATCGCTCTTTGTACGGGATGCGCCTCGCCAGCCCAGATTTCGGGCATGTCAGTACCGACCGATCAGGCCAGGACAAATGCCTACGACCCGACATTGCAAAACAATGTCAACCTGACCGAGGTCAATGGTGGGGATAAGACCAACCCGATGTGGACTTCGGAGATCGACGCACCGGATTTTGGCGCGGCATTGAAGCAATCGCTCGCCAATGCCAATTTGCTTGGTACAAGCTCAGCCCCTTACGCCCTGCGTGCCAACCTGTTGCGCGTCGAGCAGCCTATATTCGGACTGGATTTTCAAGTGACCAGCGAAGTTGAATACACCTTGATAGAGTCGAGCACCGACAAAGTGATCATGCGCGAAATCATTCGTACCCCTTTCACGGCCGGCGTGGGTGACTCGTTCATAGGCGTCAAGCGTCTGCGCCTGGCTAACGAAGGATCCGCGCGTGCGAACATCATGGACTTGCTCAAGCGCCTTAGCCTTCTGAAAATCGACGCAAGGCAGGTTTCATTGAAGAACTGAGCCTTGACACACCAGATCCTTGCTGCTCGCTCCCTTGGGCTTCACCCAGATGTGAACATCCAGGGGACGAGCCATGCACTGAATAGCTCCGCTTCTTGAACGCGTGATCGACGGCGATAGCCAAGGGGTCATAGCGTGAGGTATTGGATACGCAATAAACGAGATGGCACGGCGCTTGCGCTGCACGGCCTGGCGTCTCTGGACGCTGTCACACTTATGGGTATTTGACGCGAGTTCTGGCAGAACCAAGACTTAGAGAAAGGTGGCAACCCCACCAGCCACACCCCGGCACACAATGTTCCCGCTATGGCTGCTTCCTTCCGGATCTGACCAGGTTCACGGGTAATCGTTGCGAGGGGACCGATGGGGCCACCATAACGACACTTGCCAGTGGCAAGCCGCGCCATTGTACCGGTCTGGCGCGAAGTTACAACCTCTGGCGCGATTAAAATTTCGAAGAGGGTCAAGTACTTGTGAACATTGTAGGACCGGCTTCAGCAGCGAAGGGCTCGGCCGCAGGGTCTGCGTCGTCGGCTTCCCGGCTGAAGCCGGTTCTACACAGCGCGGATCAAGCCGCTTGCAGCACCTCATCGGCCTTGCCGCCGGCTTCCTGGATCACCAAGTGGATAAAGTGCAGCTTGGCGATGACGGCCGGCGGCAGGACAAACGGGTAGAAGTCCGGCTGACCCATGCTGCGTGACAGTTCGTTGAGCATGCCGGCCAGTTCGATCCAGGCGTTGACGAACGACAGGAATGCAGGACCGCTGGGGTGCTGCGGGTCGTACAGAGTGTCGAGCGGGAACGGCTGGTAATCGAGTTCCATTTCCCGGGCGCTCATGCCAAAGCCCAGGGCGGTGTCGACAGCGTCCATCATGTGCAGGTAGTGCGCCCAGGTTTCGGCCCAGTCTTCCCACGGGTGCATGGTGGCGTAGGCACTGACCGAGTGTGCCTGCCAGTCGGCCGGCGCACCTTGCTCGTAATGGCGATCCAGCGCTTCGGCGTAGCTGGCGCGCTCGTCGCCGAACAGGCCGCGAAAGCCCTCTTCCCAATGCGTATTGGCGATCAATTGATCCCAGTAGTAGTGGCCTACTTCGTGACGGAAGTGGCCCAGCAAGGTGCGATAGGGCTCGCGCATCTGCACGCGCACCGCTTCGCGGTGGGCGTCGTCGGCTTCCTTGATGTCCAGGGTAATCAGGCCGTTGGCGTGGCCGGTGGTGGGCTTGCGGCCCTCGATGTCGACGCCAATGAAGTCGAACGCCAGACCGCGCTCTTCGTCCACCGACTTGGGGATAACCTTCAGGCCCAGCGAGATCAATTGCGCCACCATACGTCGCTTGGCGGTCTCGACCTTGCGCCAGCGCTCGTGGTTTTCAACGTCCGCAAGGTCGGGAATGGTACGGTTGAGGCTGCACGCCACACAGAACTCGCCCAGATCATGCGCCGGGAACAACCAGTTGCATGCTGCAGGTGTCTGCAGGTTGGCACAGCGCCGGTACAGGCCGATGCCTGGCTCGTCACTCAGCCGCCAGGTGTCCGGCTCGCCGGCCGGCTCCAGCGCCACCACCCGGCTCTGCTGGGGCAGATACCCCAGTGCGGCCTCGCAGGCCAGGCACCGGGTATTGGGAAAAAACACCGACTGGCCGCAACGGCATGACCAGACCTTGCTGTTGCGCCGTGTTTCACCGATGAATGGCGCAGCGATACGCGAACTCAATTGCTCGAAAAATTGAAACATGGCGGATTTCCCCTAGTGGCCTGCATGACTAGATCATGGCCACTTACAGGGGTTCCGTCGATACAAGACTGGCAAGCCAAGCGGTTTATAAATCGATGCCCTGCCCGGCCAGGAACTCGATGAACGCGTCCTCGTCGAGCACCTTGACCCCCAATTCATTGGCTTTGGTCAGCTTTGAACCGGCACCGGGGCCGGCCACCACGGTGTGGGTCTTGCCAGACACCGAGCCGGACACCTTGGCGCCCAGGCTTTCGAGCTTGTCCTTGGCAGTGTCGCGGCTCATGCGCTCCAGGCTGCCGGTCAATACCCAGCTCTGGCCGGCCAGCGGCAGGCCTTCGACGGTCTTTTTCTCGCTCTGCCAGTGCATGCCGAAAGTCTTGAGCTGGGCCTCAAGGGTCCTGGCCAGCTCGGCATTGGCCGGCACATCGAAGAACTCGCGCACCGATTTCGCCTGTTTTTCCGCCAGGGCCTGGCGCATGTCCAGCCAGTCGGCCTCGATCACGTTGTCCAGCGTGCCGAAGCGCTCGGCCAGCTTCAGCGCCCCGCCCGGCCCGACCGAAGGGATGTGCAGTTTGTCGAGCAGGCTGTCGAGGGTCGCGCTGGCGGCAAACTCGGCGCCCAGCTCACCCTCTTCCTGCAATTGCAGGCCACGCTCACCCAGCAACGCATCGATCACGTTGCGGTTGTGCTCGTCCTCGAAGAAGTTATGGATTTCATGCGCCACTTCCAGACCGACATCCGGCAGGTAGGTGAGCACCTGCGGCAAGGCCTGCTTGACCCTTTCGAGCGAACCCAGCGCGCGGGCCAGGCCCTTGGCGGTGCCCTCGCCCACATCGGGAATGCCCAGCGCATAGATAAAGCGCTCCAGCGAAGGCTGCCGGCTGTCGTCGATGGCCTTGAGCAGCTTTTTGCTGGACACCTCGGCAAACCCTTCCAGGTCGATGATCTGCTCGTACTGCAGGGCATACAGGTCGGCAGGCGAGCCGATGAGCTTTTCATCGACCAGTTGTTCGATGGTCTTGTCGCCCAGGCCTTCGATGTCCATGGCCCGGCGCGACACGTAGTGGATGATTGCCTGCTTGAGCTGCGCGCCGCAGGCCAGCCGGCCGATGCAACGATACACCGCGCCCTCGCTGAGGGTCTGCTTGCCCTTGCTGCGCTTGATCAACTGCGTACGCTCGACATGCGAGCCGCACACCGGGCAGGTTTGCGGCACCTGCACCGGGCGGGCATCAGCCGGACGGCGCTCGGTCACCACCTGCACGACCTGCGGAATCACATCGCCGGCCCGGCGAATGATCACCGTGTCGCCGATCATGACATCCAGGCGCGCCACTTCATCCATGTTGTGCAAGGTTGCGTTGGAGACGATCACGCCGGCCACCTTGACCGGCTTGAGCCGCGCCACCGGCGTCACCGCGCCGGTGCGGCCTACCTGAAACTCAACGTCCAGCAGTTCGGTGAGTTCTTCGAGTGCCGGAAACTTGTGAGCGATCGCCCAGCGTGGCTCGCGCGAGCGGAAGCCCAGTTCGCGCTGGGAGGCCAGGGTATTGACCTTGAACACCACGCCATCGATCTCGTAGGCCAGGCTCAGGCGCCGCTCGCCGATGTCGCGGTAATAGGCCAGGCACTCTTCGACGCCGTTGGCCAGGCGCAATTCGCGACTGATCGGCAGGCCCCACTCCTTGAGCTGGTTGAGCAGGCCGACGTGGGTGTCGGCAATGTCTGCCGACACCTGGCCCAGGCCGTAGCAGCAGAACTCCAGGGGGCGGCTGGCGGTGATTTTCGAGTCCAGCTGGCGCAGGCTGCCGGCCGCCGCATTGCGCGGGTTGGCAAAGACCTTGCCACCCGCTTCAAGCTGGCTGGCATTGAGTTTTTCAAAGCCGGCCTTGGACATGAACACTTCGCCGCGCACTTCCAGCAACGGCGGCCAGCCGCTGCCATGCAGCTTGAGCGGCACATTGCGGATGGTGCGCACATTGACGCTGATGTCTTCACCGGTGGTGCCGTCGCCACGGGTCGCGCCCCGTACCAGCGCACCGTCGCGATACAACAGGCTCACGGCCAGGCCGTCGAGCTTGGGCTCGCAGCTGTACTGCACCGTGGCACCGGCGCCGAACAGGTCACCCGCCGGCAGGTCCAGCCCCTCGCCCACGCGGCGATCGAAGTCGCGCAGGTCATCGTCCTCGAAGGCGTTGCCCAGGCTGAGCATCGGCACTTCGTGGCGCACCTGGGTAAACGCTGTCAGGGCCGCGCTGCCGACCCGCTGGGTCGGCGAGTCAGGGGTTACCAGGTGCGGGTTCTCGGCTTCCAGCGCCTTGAGCTCATGAAACAGGCGGTCGTACTCGACATCCGGAATGCTGGGCTCGTCGAGCACGTGATAACGGTAATTGTGCTGATCCAGTTCCGTGCGCAGTTCCAGGATTCGGGTTTCGGCGGCCTTCATGGTCGGGTTCTCTCAAAAAGCAAAAGAGCAGCCGGGGCTGCTCGATCAGTAGAAGAAGATGAGTGGACGCGGGCGCGGTTCATCCTGTCGCGCCCGGCCCAGGCACTCAGCGACGCTGAGTCAGTGCGCGACGCTCGAATTCGACAATACGCTGGCGGTAGTGTTCGATGGTCTGCGCCGTCAATACACTGCGCTGATCATCCTTGAGCTCGCCGTCGAGTTCGTGCGCCAGCTTGCGCGCGGCCGCGACCATGACATCGAATGCCTGCTTGGGATGGCGCGGACCTGGCAAGCCAAGGAAGAAGCTCACCGCACGGGTGCTGAAATGGTCGATATCGTCCAGGTCGAACACACCGGGCTTGACCGCATTGGCCATCGAAAACCAGATCTCGCCGTTGCCGGCCATGCTTTCGTGACGGTGGAAGATGTCCATTTCACCGAAACGCAGGCCGCTTTCAAGGATGTTCTGCAGCAATGCCGGCCCCCTGAAGCCGCCTTCGTCACGGGAGATGACACTGATGACCAGGACTTCTTCCAGAGGCACCTGGTCCTTGTCTTCAGTGGCTGCGGCACGCACCGCAGGCTTGTCCTCGACAACCTCGTCGTCACGGGCCGAGAACAGGCTCGGGCCGTCATCCACCAGGTCAAGATTGCCCGACGCCGGTTCGTCCTTGCGCTTTCGGGTGTCGTTGTAGCGACGTCGCGGCTCACGCGCCTCGCCACTGACCGAAGGCAGGTCGTGTTCGTCAAGCTGCGGCTCTTTATGGGTGTCCAGCACGCGGGGAGGACCCAGCAGATCGGCGGACGATGGCGTATCGTCCTCATCCGCGGTATGGGAGACGCTGCGGTCGAGCCTGAATTTCAATTTTCCCTTGCCGCCGCGCATGCGGCGCCAGCCGTCAAAGAGAATACCGGCGATGACAATGATGCCGATGACGATCAGCCACTCGCGCAGACCGATTTCCATGTAATCCCGTGCCTCTAATGAGAGATTCTGTAAACAAGGGCCTAAACCCCTTTAATACGCGGAGCCAAGTCTATGTTCTAACTGGCGTTTTGCCCACGATGACGATAAAAAAAGTGGTGATTAAACTAGCACGACCTCAAGCAACTTAACACCGTCTATTCCACCTGTGAGTCAAGAATCGGTAAGTAACGCACACCTGACGTCAAAAAACCCTCGGTGTTCCTGCATTGCAAACCCCCGTCAGGCCTCGACCATTGCCAGGGCTTCTTCCACATCGACTGCCACCAGCCGCGAACACCCCGGTTCGTGCATGGTCACACCCATCAGTTGATCGGCCATTTCCATGGCGATCTTGTTGTGCGTGATATAGATGAACTGCACCGTGGCAGACATCTCCTTTACCAGACGCGCATAGCGCCCCACGTTGGCGTCATCCAGCGGTGCATCGACTTCGTCGAGCATGCAGAACGGCGCCGGGTTGAGCTTGAAGATCGCAAAGACCAGGGCCAATGCCGTCAGGGCCTTCTCGCCGCCGGATAACAAATGGATGGTGCTGTTCTTCTTGCCCGGGGGACGCGCCATGATTGTCACCCCTGTATCGAGTAAATCTTCGCCCGTCAGTTCCAAATAAGCAGAGCCACCCCCGAAAACTTTTGGAAAAAGGGCCTGGATTCCACTGTTTATCTGATCGAAGGTGTCCTTGAAGCGGTTGCGGGTTTCCTTGTCGATCTTGCGGATGACGTTTTCCAGCGTGTCCAGGGCTTCGACCAGATCGGCATCCTGGGCATCCAGATAACGCTTGCGCTCCGATTGCTGCTGGTACTCGTCGATGGCCGCCAGGTTGATCGCGCCGAGGCGCTGGATACGCGCGCCGATATTTTCCAGTTCCTGCTCGGCCTCGCGTTCGCTGGCCTCGGGCGCCAGGGTGGCAATGACCCCGTCCAGGTCATAGCCGTCCTCGTGCAACTGCTCTTCAAGGGCCTTGCGTCGCACGCTCAGCGTTTGCCAGTCCAGGCGCTGCTGCTCCAGTTGCCCGCGCAACAGCTGTGACTGCTGCTCGGCCTGGGTGCGACGCTTTTCGACCTCGCGCAATTCACGGTCGGCGTCTTCGAGCGCATTCTTGGCCACGCGCATTTCTTCATCGACTGCCATGCGCCGTTCCAGCAATTCCTCAAGCTTCAGGCGCAGCTCTTCAAGCGGCGCGGCGCCCTCCTCCAGGTTCAGGCTCAGTTGCTCGCGGCGCTCATCGAGGCGTTCGGACTGCATGCGCAAGCGCGCAAGCGCCTGATGTGTCGAGTCGTACTGGGCCTTGAGCGAGCCCAGGCGCACGGCCAACTGATGGCTGCGATCCTTGTGCTGGCGTGCTTCCTGACGTACCCGATCAAGCCGCTCGCGCAGGCTGTCACGCAGGCCTTGCAGCACCTCGCGCTGTTCGGTGTCCAGGGCCATGGCGTCCAGCGCTTCCTGCAACTGCAGGCGCGAATCGCCCAGGTTTTCATGCTCCAGGGTGCGCTGCCCGGCCAGTTCGGCCAGCTCCTGCTCCAGCCGTACACGGCGCAGGGTCAACTGCTCGGCACGGGCCTTGGCCGCCGACAGGCGCGCCTTGAGCTCACCTTGCTGGCGGTGCTCATCCTGCAACTGCCGACGCAGTGTTTCGCGGTGTTCTTCCTGCTGCGCCTGCTGTTCACGCAGGGTCTGCAAACGCTCTTGCAGATCAGCCAGGGTCGCTTCACGGGCGTCACGCTCCACCACCAGCCGCTGGATTTCCTGGCCACGTGCCAACACGCCGCTCTGGGTCTCGTCGGCACGGCGCACCCGCAGGAAATCACGCCCCACCCAATAACCGTCACGGCTGATCAGGCTTTGCCCGGCCTGCAATGTACGGCGCAGGCGCAGGGCCTCATCGAGGTCGGGCACGGCCAGTATCGGCCCCAGCCAGCCTGACAGGTCCAGCGCGCTGTCGACCTTGTCCAGCAGGCTGCCGGCCGGGGGCAAACCCTTCGCCGCAGCGCGTGCCGGGCTTACCAGGCGCAGATCGCCCTGACTGAAGCCGGCCAGGTCCAGGCCGGCCAGGTCATCGACCAGCACCGCCTGCAGATCGGCCCCCAGCACGGTCTCGACCGCCAGCTCCCAGCCGGCCTCGACGCTCAGGCCCTCGGCCAGCCGCGGATGCTCGCTCAACTGCTGCTCACGCAGCCATTCGGCGGTGCCGGTGCCCGGGTCCAGCGCCGCCTGCTGCAAGGCTTCCAGCGAGGCCAGACGCCCTTGCAAGCGTTGCAGTTCACCCTGGGCCTGCTGTTGATCCTCGGTGGCGTGCTGCAAGGTGGCGCGCAATTGCTCAAGCCGCTCGACAGCCTGCTCTTCGCCCAGCTGCAGGTCTTCGAGGGTCAACTCGCGGATTGCCAGTTCTTCTTCCTGCCCCTGGATCGCGGCATCTTCGGGGTCTGCGGCCAACACCTGCAACTCTTCACCGAGCCTTCGCTGACGCTCGGCCAACCGTTCCAAAGTCTGCTCAAGCTGCTGGATGCGCGACTGCTGCACTTGGGCCTGGCGCTGTGGTTCGGCCGATTGCTGATTGAAACGGTCCCACTGCTCCTGCCAGCCGTGCATGGCGCTCTCGGCGTCTTCCAGGGCGATGGCCGACTCTTCGGCGGCAGCAGCGGTCATTTCCTGCTCGGGCTCGAGCATTTCCAGCTCTTCGTTCAGGGTCGCCAGCAAGGTGCTGTCATGGCCCAGGTGCGACTCGGTCTCCTGGCGTGCCTGTTCGGCTTCGCGCAGGTCGTCCTGCAACTGGCGCAGGCGTTGCTGGCCATGCTGGATGCTCTGCTCGATGCGGGCAATGTCGCCGCCCACCGAGTAGAACCGTGCCTGAACCAGGTTGAAGCGTTCCGACAGGTCGTGATGACCATCGCGCAGGCGCTCGATGCCGGCATCGGCATTGCGCTGCTCGGCCACAAGGGCCTCGAAGCCAACTTCCTGATCGCCGATCACCGCCTCGCGCTGGCGCACTTGCTCGTTCAGGGCCTGCCATCGCAGAGCCGACAGCTGCGCCTTGAGCTGACGCTCTTCGGTCTTGTACTGCTGGTATTTCTCGGCGGACTGGGCCTGGCGATGCAGGCGCTCAAGCTGGCGTTCGAGTTCTTCGCGCAGGTCGCTCAGGCGCGCCAGGTTGTCCTGGGTGCGGCGAATGCGGTTCTCGGTTTCGCGGCGGCGCTCCTTGTATTTGGAGATGCCGGCGGCTTCCTCGATAAAATTGCGCAGCTCTTCGGGCTTGGCTTCGATCAGCTTGGAGATCATGCCCTGCTCGATGATCGAGTAGCTGCGCGGGCCAAGGCCGGTGCCGAGGAAAATATCGGTAATGTCCTTGCGCCGGCACTTGGTGCCGTTGAGGAAATAGGTGTTCTGGCTGTCGCGCGTCACCTTGCGGCGAATGGAGATTTCGGCGTAGGCAGCATACTCGCCCACCAGCGTGCCATCGCTGTTGTCGAACACCAGCTCGATGCTCGCCTGGCTGACCGGCTTGCGACTGGTGGAGCCGTTGAAGATGACGTCGGTCATCGACTCGCCGCGCAGGTTCTTGGCCGAGCTTTCGCCCATGACCCAGCGCACCGCATCGATGATGTTGGATTTGCCGCAACCATTGGGACCGACCACGGCCGCCATGTTGCTGGGAAAATTCACCGTGGTCGGGTCGACGAAGGACTTGAACCCGGCGAGCTTGATGCATTTGAGGCGCATGCCGTCAGTCCGCCGCCAGGGCGGCCAGCACCAGTTGGCAGTTGCGCTGGCCATAAGCCTTGAGCACGCTGCGGATGCGCGCCTGGTCGCGGTCGATCACGGCATGCAGCAGTTGCGCGAACAGCTCGAGAAAGTCGCCCATCTCGGCCTTGCGCTGCTCCAGCGCCAGGTAATAGTTGCGGCTCATGGACGGTTGCAGGTTCTCGATGGTTTCTTGCAGGTACGGGTTATCGGCAAACGGAAACGCCGCACGCATCACGCTGAAGCTGTCTTCGACGAAGGCCTGCACGTCCTGGCGGTCATGGCTGGCCTGCAGGCGTTGCTGGATGATCACGAAGGCTTGCAGGTCGCTCTGCTGCTGCCAGCGCTCGGCCACCTCCAGCGCCAGCAGGATGTAAAGCTCGCTCATCAGCGTGCACAGGCTGGTGACGTGATGGGCATTGAGTGCGGTCACCTGGGCCCCGCGACGCGGCAGGATCACCACCAGGTGGCGGCGCTGCAGGATCAGCAGGGCTTCGCGCACCGAGCCGCGGCTGACATTCAATGACTGCGTGACCTTCTGCTCCTGGATGCGCTCACCAGGCTTGAGTTCGCCACGGATGATCCGTTCGGCCAAATGTTGGGCGATTTGCTCGGCCAGGCTGTCGGGAGCCTTGAACATCGTTTGATTCCTTCGCAACTACAGACTCGATACAAGCGGCGCAGTGTATCTCAAGCGTAGAAGCATTGGCGCAAACTCTTGCGAGGTTAGTGACCAACTGTTGCTGCGCCGCAAATGCCTGTGCGCAGGCCTTCGGGGGTCTGCGCACAGCGTCCGTCGGTACAGGGTTGCAAAGGACTGCCGGCCTACACGGTCTCGGCCGCGGCGGCATCAGGGGCCATTTGCGGCGGCTTGATCGAGCCTATGTACACCGCCACGATGGTCAACAGCGCCCCGCCGATCTGCACGGCCGAACTGGCCTTGCCCAACAACGTGATATCAATGAAATAAGTGATCACCGGCTCCAGCAGCAGGATCAGGCCGGCCAGACCCAGGCTCAGTGCGCCGATCGAGCGGTTGACCAGCAACCAGCCGACAAACTGCACCAGGACCCCGTAGATGATCAGCATCCACAAGGTCTGTGTGTCGACGATTGCCAGGCTTTCGTTATTCAGCAACGCATACACCAGCAACACCAGGGCTGCCCACAGGCTCAGGTTGAGCATCTGCGCAATCTTGTCGCCACCACCGTCCGGCAACTGGGTGTTGACCTTGAGGAAATACACGCAGATCGCATAGGCCAGTCCCGACAACACGCCATACACCACGCCCTTGATGCCCAGCGCACTGCGCATTTCCGGCATCAGCAGCAGGTACAGCCCCACGAACGCCAGACAGATGGAAATCACAAAGTAGATCGACGGCTTTTCCTTCAACAGGAAAAGCCCCAGCAAGGTCATGAAAAACACCTGGCAGTTGGTCAGGATCGAACCGATGCCGGGCCCCACGATATAGATGCTCTGGTGCCAGAGCACCAGGTCGATGGCCAGGAATACACCGGCCAGCGCCGTGTACATCTGGGCCCGCAGGCTGCTGAGCAGCACCGGAGTCTTGCGCACCTTGAGCAACAGGTAGAACAGGATCGATGCAAACAGCATGCGATAGAACCCTGCCCCGCCTGCGCCGATATTGGCAAAGGCCACGGCCAGCGCCGACAGGCTGAGCATCAGCCCGCCAAGGGTCAGTTCGATGATTGCCCGATTGTTGTTAGTTGACATCAGCGACCTCCCGGGTCGTACGCAGCGTGTCGAGATCATTGCCTGGCGCCTGGCTGCCCGTGCGGCCCAGCACCTGGTGCATGGCCGCGAAGAGACGCTCAAGCCCGGTGTGCAGGGTCGGTGTATCGATGGTCAGCGCCGGCATCAGCTTGAGCACCTGGTCCTCGGGGCCGCAGCGCTCGATGATCAGGTGGCGCTCGAAGCAGGCACGCATCACCTCGGCCGCCCGCGAGGCGTCGTGGAATTCGATGCCATAAAACAGCCCGCGACCGCGTATGGCCTTGATGTGCACCGCAAAGCGTTCGCTCACCTGGCCCAGCCAGCGTTGCAGGTGGGCTTCGCTGACCTTGATGTGCTCGACCAGCCGCTCGTCGCACCAGAATGTTTCCAGGGTCCGGGTCGCGGCCACGAACGCCAGGCTGTTGCCCCGGAAAGTGCCGTTGTCCTCGCCGGGCCGCCATTGATCCAGCTCCGGATGGTGCAGCAGCAGCGCGAACGGCAGCGCATAACCGCTCAAGGACTTCGACAGGCAGACCATGTCGGGTGTGATGCCGGACGGCTCGAAGCTGAAAAACGTCCCGGTGCGGCCGCAGCCGGCCTGGATATCGTCGACGATCAACAGAATGTCGTGTGCAGCGGTCAGCTGCCGCAGGCGTTGCAGCCACTCGGCCGAGGCCATGTTGATGCCACCTTCGCCCTGCACGGTTTCCAGGATCACGGCCGCCGGAAGGTCCAGCCCCGAGCTGTTGTCGTTGAGCAGGCGCTCGAAGTAGGCAATCGAATCCAGCCCCGGCAGATAGTGCTCATACGGCAGGCGAAACACATAAGGATCGACGCCGGGCTGGCGATTGTCGCGACTGCCGGTCAGCCCCAGGGACGTGCCGGACATGCCGTGAAAGCCATTGGTAAAGCTGACGACATGCCGGCGCCCGGTGACCTTGCGCGCCAGCTTGATCGCCGACTCGACCACACTGGTGCCGGTCGGCGACGTGAACTGCATCGTGTAGGCCAGCGCCCGCGGTTCGAGGATGATCCGCCGGAACGCCTGGATGAACGCCTGCTTGGCGCGGCTGTGCATGTCCAGCGCCCCCTGGATACCGTTGTCTTGCAGGTAATCGATAAGCGCCGCCTTCACCGGTTCCGGGTTATGGCCGTAGTTCACCGAACCTGCGCAGCTTAAAAAGTCGATGTACGCCTGGCCTTGCACGTCATACAGCAGACTGCCCTGGGCACGGTCGAATATCACCGGAAAGCTGCGGCAATAGCTGCGTGCCTGCGACTCGGCTTCGGCAAATACCTTGTGCCCATCCGTTACTGAACTATCCATCGCTTGCTTACTCATGAAAAAATCGAATCCGCTCAGGCGCTTTTCTGCGCCGCCGGCTCAAGCCCAAGGCGAGCATTGAGCGAGGTGAAAATATCCCGGGCGCGCAACGACAGCAGGCTGAAAGAGCCGGCATCGCCATAACCGTGGGAGGATTCGCACAAGCCGTTGAGGTAAAGCGCCGGCAGGCTGCAGCCTTCGCGGGCCGACAGGCTGTAGTCGCGCCCGATACGGATGACCCCATCCGCATCGCAAGCCAGGCACTCGGCCAGGTCCTTGAGCACGGCCGGAAAACGCTCGTCCTGCTCGCCGGTGCCCAGGTTGCGAAAGCCGGTGGCCAGGACAATCGCGTCCAGGTTGTCGAGCGCTTCGCAGGTCTGGTCGCGTGTGTCGAGCACATTCAGCGTGTAGCCGTGTGTGTCGGGCGTGCAGCTCTGGATTTCATGCAGACCCTTGATGGTGACCCGCTCCTTGCCCTTGAGACGGTCTTCGTACATGCCCACGTACAACTCGCCGATCACATCGGCATCGGCGGCCGAATAGTTGGTGTAGTGCAAGTGCCGATTGATGTGACGCTTGGCGTCGGCCGAGCTGTAGTAGTACTGGTCGACAAAGGCCGGGAAATACACATGCTCGCTGAACGGGCTGGTGTCCTTGAGACGAAAGCCATAGCCGCGCTGCACGTTGATGATCTCCAGCTGCGGCCAGGTATGACGCAGGTGCAGGATGATCTCGATGGCGCTCTGGCTGCCGCCCACCACCGCCACGCGCTTGAGCTCGCCCTGCCGGGACAGTTGCTCCAGGCGCCCCAGATACCGGGTCAGGTGAAACACCCGCTCCTCGGCACAGCCGGCAAAGGCCTTGGGGATTACCGGGGTACGGCCGGGCGCCAGCACCAGCGAACGGGCATAGAATCGGTCGCCGGCCTGGGTGGTCACGCAATACAACTGGCTGGCGGAGTCGGTCTGGATCGAGGTCACCGCCTGGTTGTAGGCCACCTCATGAGCAAAGAACCCGGCCACCCAGCGCACGTACTCGGCAAATTCGCTGCGCAGCGGAAACTCCAGGCCAAGGTTCAGGTGTTCGAACAACCGATCGTTTTCGAACAGGAAATTGGTGAAGGTGTAGCGGCTGCGCGGGTTGCGTGGCGTGACCAGGTCGCGGCTGGGATGGTTCTGGATATCGCTGCCCGCCAGCAACATTTCCGGTTGCCAGCGGGGGCCGGCATGGCGCTCGAGAAACAGCCGGGTGCCGCTGAATTGCAGCTCTTGCAATGCAATGGCCAGGGCAATGTTGGCCGGGCCGAAACCGATGCCGATCACATCGAACACCTGACCATGACGCCCGGCATCCCTGGCATTGACGGTATGAACACTCATCCTTGCTTTCCTTTATTACAGTCAGTCTGCTGGCTCGACACAGCGGAGCACCGCGCAGGGTGTCCGCCATCAAGCCCATCGGGGGAGACGCTTCAGCCTTCCTGCGCGGCCAGCTTTAACCATTGCTGCACCGGCGCACAGGCCAGCACCTGATCGACGTACCCTTGCAGCGATGCCGGCACCTCGATGCCGTAGCGACGAAAACGGAACACCACCGGCGCAAACATCGCATCGACAATGCCGAAGGCGCCGCACAGGAACGCGTGCGAACCGCTGCGCTCACGCAGTTGGGTCCAGATCGCGAAGATCCGCCGGATGTCTTCTTGCGTGTCCGGCGTCAACGGTTCCGGGGTCTCGCCGGTTTGCAGGCCAAACGACAGTTGCGTGCGCAGGTGGATGAAACCCGAATGCATTTCCGCTGCCGCAGCACGCGCCAGCGCCTTGAGCTGCGCGTCTTCGGGCCACAGGTTGGCGGCCGGGTAGGCGCTGGCGATGTATTCGCAGATCGCCAGGCTGTCATTGATGACGATGCCATCAAGCACCAGGGCCGGCACTTTGCCGGAGGGTGAATAGGCCAGGATGTTCTGGCGGGTGTCGCGCTGTTCCAGCCGGACCTGAACGGTATCGAAGGCCACATCGGCGGTCACCAGCGCCAGCCAGGCGCGAAACGACCATGAAGACTTATTGAAATCCCCGATAACCAGTTTTGTAGACATTGAACGCTCCGCACCGCGTGTGATATGAAATGGCCAGTCACTCTATAAGCCTTGCGCACCTCGGTATTGCACAAAACTGGACATTTCATGGAAGAGCCGCCACACATCGCCCCCCCTGGAAAGGGCAAGGACTTCGTCAATTTCTGGCGCATTCCGGAGGGCGACTGCGAGCTGTTATCGGCGCATTACAGCACCCAGTCCTTCGGACGGCACTCGCATGATCGCTATGCGGTCGGGGTGATCAGCGGCGGGGCCGAAAAGCTGTTCTATCGTGGCCGCTACGCACTCGGCGGGGCCGGCAGCGTGGTCACCATCAGCCCTGGCGAAATTCATGACGGCCTGCCGGGCAGCGAAGAAGGCTGGGCCTATCGCATGCTTTATCTCGACCCGCAATGGGTCAGCCGTACGGTGTTTCAAGGACGTTTTGGCGAAGATCACATTCATCTGTTCCAGACCGCGATCAACCAGACGCCTGACGTTTCCAGGGTGTTTCTGCATCGGCACCGGCTCATTGAACACACCCCTTCCGGCCTGGAGCGGGAAACCCTGCTGCTGGACCTGATTGCCCAGCTGTTCGAACGCAGCGGCGCGCCGGTCGTGACCCTCGATACCCGCGAGCCGCATGCGGTCAGACAGATCAGGCAAAAGCTGGAAGATGACTTTGACAAAGCGGTGTCGCTGGAAGAACTGGCGCAGATGGTCAACCTCGATGCCTTGTACCTGATCCGCGTGTTCAAGAAATGCGTGGGGGTGACGCCGCACAGCTACCAGATCCAGAAACGCATTGCGCATACCCAGAAGCTGCTGCGCCGCGGTGCCGGCCTGGCCGAAGCGTCATTCGCCTGCGGCTTCTTCGACCAGAGCCACATGAGCCGGGCATTCAAGAAAGTGGTCGGCATGACCCCCGGCAGCTTTCGCAGGCTCTGCAACTGACCCTGCTGCACAGCGGAACTTCATCCACCGGCCCGCATCACAGCTGCGACCCTTGCCTTGAGCCTGCTCACCGAGACCGATATGACCTGCGCTTCGCCCCGCCGCACCGCCCACCGCGCCGCCCTGCTCTACAGCGTTGCCGACCCTGCCGAGTGCGGCGTGCAGGCCAGCCACGTCTATATCGAAGACGGCCTGCTGCTGGTCGAAGAGGGTCATATCACCGCCGTGGGTCAGGCTGTCGAGCTGTTGCCGGGCCTTGATCCGCAGGTGCCCGTGATCGAGCACGCCAATGCGCTGATCACCCCAGGCTTCATCGACACCCATATCCATCTGCCCCAGGCCGGGATGATCGGCGCCTGGGGCGAGCAACTGCTCGACTGGCTCAACACCTACACCTTTCCGTGCGAGCGGCAGTTTGCCGACCCGGCGCATGCCGCTGACGCGGCCGAGCGGTTCATCCAGGAACTGCTGCGCAACGGCACCACCACCGCCATGGTCTTTGGCAGCGTGCACAAGGCGTCGGTAGATGCTTTTTTCGAGGCCGCCGAACGGCGCAACCTGCGCATGATCGCCGGCAAGGTGATGATGGACCGCAATGCCCCGGACGACCTGACCGACACGCCTGAATCGGGCTATGCCGACAGCAAGGCGTTGATCGAACGCTGGCATGGCAAGGGCCGTCTGAATTATGCCGTCACCCCGCGTTTTGCGCCCACCAGCACGCCTGAGCAACTGGCCATGGCCGGCCGCTTGCTGGGCGAATATCCGGGCCTGTACCTGCAGACGCACATCAGTGAAAGCCCGCAGGAAGTGGCCTGGGTCAAGGCGCTGTTTCCCGAGCGCAGCGGTTACCTGGATGTCTACGACCATTACCGTCTGCTGGGCGAGCGCTCGCTGCTGGCTCACGGCGTACACCTGTGCGAGGCCGAATGCGCACGCCTGGCCCAGACCGGCTCGGCGATTGCCTTTTGCCCCACCTCCAACCTGTTTCTGGGCAGCGGGCTGTTCAACCTGCCGATGGCCGAACGGCACAAGGTCAATGTGGGTCTTGGCACCGATGTCGGCGCCGGCACCAGCTTTTCGATCCTGCAGACACTCAATGAAGCCTACAAAGTGATGCAGTTGCAGGGCGCACAACTGCACCCGTTCAAGGCACTGTACCTGGCGACCCTGGGCGGCGCCCGCGCCCTGCGCCTGGACGACCGGATCGGCAGCCTGCGCGTGGGGCTTGAGGCCGACTTTGTAGTACTCGATTACCACGCCACGCCGCTGCTCAAATACCGGCTGGCGCAGGCCCGTTCGATCGAGGAAACGCTGTTCGTGCTCATGACCCTGGGCGACGACCGCGTGGTGCGCCAGACCTGGTCGGCCGGCCAGTGCGTGCACGCACGTACCTGATGTGCCTTGCGACAGCCGCCTTTAGCACCGTTTGTGTGGGCGGCGGCTTGCCGGCGATGAAGTTTCAACACTGCATCGCCCATCACAAAATGCATTTAAGACAAAAAAACGTAATCACTTAATGCATTTTTAAAATATTAGCTTATACCCAAAACGAATTTCCCTTCGCCTCGTATTGCCAATAATCTTATAAGCATTGGTGAGGCCACTGCGCCTTGCTTATAAGCAAAACCCTACCGTACACACGACTGGCCGCGATCGAAGGAGCGTCACATGAGCGTCGAAATCATCGGCATGATCACCGCCACCCCCAGTGCCGAGGTGGACCAGCCACTGGGCGACGCCGTGGATGCCGACTTTGTCCGGCGCTTTGCCCAGGCCCATGAACAGGCCGGCTTCGACAAGGCGCTGGTGGGTTATTTTTCCAATGGTGCCGAAGGCGCCGTGGTCAGTTCATTCATCGCCGCTGCCACCGAGCGCCTGGGTATTCTGCTGGCCTACCGGCCCGGCGTGATCGCCCCGCCGCTGGCCGCCCGGCAACTGGCCACACTGGACCAATTCAGCAACGGCCGCCTGTCGCTCAATGTCATCAGCGGTGGCAGCGACACCGACCAGCAGCGCGACGGCGACTGGCTGGATCATGACCAGCGCTATGCGCGCACCGAGGAATACCTGCAGGCCCTCAAGGCGATCTGGACCGCTGCCGGGCCGGTCGACCATGAAGGTCGCTTTTACCGTTTCAAGGGCGCGCTGCCTAATGTACGTCCCCGGCAGAAACCGCACATCCCTATCTATTTCAGCGGCTCGTCGCCAGCGGCGCTGGAGGTTGCAGCGCGCCATGCCGACACCTACATGCTCTGGGGCGAGCCACTGGCCGACTTTGCCGAGCATGTGCAGCACCTGCGGCGCATGGCCCAGCCGCAAGGCCGCAGCCCACGGATCTCGGTGTCGTTCCGGCCCATCGTGGCCGACACCGAGGAAGCGGCCTGGAAGCGCGCCGCCGAAATCCTCGAACGCATTCGCGACAACCGCGAGCGCTTCGGCCTGCCACTGCATGGCCATGCGCCAGGCAATGCCGGCTCACAACGGCTGCTGGCCGCCGCCCGGCGCGGCGAGGTGCTGGACGAACGGCTATGGACCGGCGTGGCACGGCTGACCGGCGCGCAATGGAATTCCACGGCCCTGGTCGGTACGCCCGAGCAGGTCGCCGCTGCCCTGGGACGCTATTGGGCGCATGGCGCCAGCACCTTTCTGATTCGCGGCTTCGACCCGCTGGCCGACGCCGAACTCTATGGCCGGGGCCTGATCCCGGCGATCCGTGAACACATCGCCCACCTGCAACCGCGCAAGGCCGGCTGACCTGGAGAAGTCCCATGAACCTGATTCAACTGTTGCGCCGCAGCCTGGTGGCGCTGGCCATCGCCGCGCCGGTGCTCAGCGCACAGGCCGCAGAGCCGACCGTACTGCGCGTCGGCGACCAGAACTACTACAACGTGCGCGCCTCGATGGAAGCCTCCGGCGTGCTCAAGGATGCACCTTATACCGTGGACTGGAAGCACTTCCAGTCGGCCGCGCCGGTGGCCGAAGGGCTGGAAGTCGGCGCGCTGGACCTGGGCTTTCTCGGCGACTCGGGCTTTATCTTCCTGGCCGCCAAGGGCGCGCAGGTCAAATTGATCGGTGTCTCGCGGCAAAACCCGGACACCATCGCCCTGCTGGTGCCCAAGGATTCGCCGGTCAAGACCATTCAGGACCTCAAGGGCAAGAAGGTCGCGTACTGGCCCGGCGCCTGGAGCCAGCAACTGACCCTGCGCGCCCTGGACAAGGCCGGCCTGCCGCATGACTACGTCGAGTTCGTCAAACTGATGCCGATCGACGCCGCCGCCGCCTTCCCGCGTGGCAGCATCGACGCCTTCCCGGTGTGGGAACCCTATATCTCCCAACAGGTGGTGTTCTCCGGCGCCAAGCCGATCATCACCGCCCGCGACCTGATGCCAGGGCTGTCGAGCATCGCCGCCAACGCCAATGCCATCGACCCCAAGCGTGAAGCCATTGCCGACTTCCTGGGCCGCCTGCAAAAGGCCCGCGCCTGGGTGGAGGCCAACAAGGACACCTACGCCGACCAGTGGGCGAAAAAAGCCAACCTTGATCCGGCCGTTTCACGCCACTGGATCGGTCAGGCCAATATGACCGTAGGCCCGGTGGACGAACAGGCCGCCAAGGACTACCAGGGCACCGCAGATTTTCTGCAACAGACCGGCGCATTGCCCAAGCCGTTTGACACCCGCACCATCATCGACACCTCGTTCAGCCAGGCATTTACCCGGTAGGACCGGCTTCAGCCGGGAACCGGGCACCGCCATTCGCTGCTAAAGCAGCGCCTACCAAACAGCATGCACCGTGCTGGTGCCTGCTTTTCAGGACAGACCTGCTACAGCGCACAAAGGTATGACTGGTCAGACCACATAAACAAACCCGACATCCCTTCAAGCCCCGTAAACCGGGGCTTTCTCATTGAAACCTCAAGGCAGGCAAACAAATTGCATAAGGTATTGCGTTCCGTCCACGCCCCTTTGCATAAGGTCCTGCCGAATGAAAGTCCACGCTGCCCCGTTCGAGAAATACGTCAACCTGGCCGATGCCCGTCTGGGCACGCGTATCCTGTCGGTGACCGATGACTGGTTTGCCGACGCCAACCGCCTGTTCCAGCCCCACGCAGCCGTGTGGAAAGAAGGCGTGTTCGATGACAACGGCAAGTGGATGGACGGCTGGGAATCGCGGCGCAAACGCTTCGAGGGCTACGACAGTGCAGTCATCCGCCTGGGCGTGGCGGGGGTGATCAAAGGCGTCGACATCGACACCTCCTGGTTCACCGGCAACTACCCGCCCTCGGCCTCGCTGCAAGCCTGCTTTCTGGCCGACGGTGATCCGGACGACAGTACCGACTGGCTCGAAGTGCTGCCCTCGGTCGACCTGCAGGGCAACAGTCACCATTACCACGCCATCGACGCCAGCCAGCCGTTCAGCCACCTGCGCCTGAACATCTACCCCGATGGCGGTGTTGCCCGCCTGCGGGTGCACGGCATTCCCTACCGTGACTGGTCGGCCGTCGACGTCGAACAGACCCTGGACCTGGCCTCGGCCCTCAACGGCGCGCGGGCAATTGCCTGTTCCGACGAGCACTACGGCAGCATGGGCAACCTGCTCAACCCCGGCCGCGGCGTGAACATGGGCGACGGCTGGGAAACCGCCCGCCGCCGCACCCCCGGCAACGACTGGGTGATCGTCGCGCTGGGCCATCCGGGCGTCATCGAGCAAGTGATCGTCGACACCCTGCACTTCAAGGGCAACTACCCCGACAGCTGTTCGATCCAGGGCGCATTCGTCAAGGGCGGCACCGACAGCCAGATCGAAACCCAGAGCCTGTTCTGGCGCGAACTGCTGCCCAGCCAGAAGCTGAGCATGCACGCCGAGCATGTGTTCAACGAACAGATCAAGGACCTGGGTCCGATCACCCATGTACGCCTGAACATTTTTCCCGATGGCGGCGTGAGCCGGTTGCGGCTGCTGGGCGTCGCGAAAAGCCTCGGATGATTCAAGGCTTTTCGCGACCGCTGGTCGCTCCTACCTATCTCTATCCACAGAAGAATCCCCATGCGCCGCCTGATCATCGAACCCTTGACCAAACACGCCTTCGCCCCTTTCGGCGAGGTGATCGAAACCGAAGGCAGCGCGCATTTTGCAATCAACAACGGTTCAACCCAGCGCTATCACCGCCTGGCCGAGGTGCAGACCGCCACCCCTGACGACAAGGCGATCATCAGCATCTTCCGTGCCCAGGCGCTGCCGTGGCCGCTGACCATTACCATGCTCGAACGCCACCCACTGGGCAGCCAGGCCTTTATCCCGTTGCTGGGCAACCGCTTTGTCATCGTGGTGGCGCCGGCAGGTGACGAGCCGGATCCTGCGTTGATGCGCGCCTTTATCACCGATGGCAGACAAGGCATCAACTACGGTCGTGGCGTGTGGCATCACCCGGTGCTGAGCCTGCAGGCGCAGGATGATTTTCTGGTGGTGGACCGCAGCGGCGAGGGCAATAACTGCGATGAGTATTTCTTTGCAGAGGACCAGATGTACCAGCTGGACCCACACGCGACCTGATCGATAGCCTCCTGCAGTGATACGCCACGGCACACCGTTCATCTGACATTGTGTTGACGTAAGCGCCGCATTGGTGTCTTCTGAAACCGTTTTCAGAACCCGCCAATAAAGACAAAAGGTGTTCACTGTGGGCAGTTTTCCGGCGTCGCCACGCATGCGCGTGACCATGAACGATGTGGCCGAACTGGCCGGTGTGTCCAAGGCCAGCGTCTCGCGTTTCATTGGCGAGGACCGCCAGTTGCTGTCCGATGCCATCGCCTTGCGCATCGAACAGGCCATCGACACCCTCGGCTACCGCCCCAACCAGATGGCGCGTGGCCTCAAGCGCGGCCGCACCCGCCTGATCGGCATGCTGGTCGCCGACATCCGCAACCCCTATTCCATTGCTGTCATGCACGGCGTCGAGACCGCCTGCCGCCGCCACGGCTACAGCCTGGTGGTGTGCAACACCGACCGCGACGACGAGCAGGAGCGCCTGCACCTGGCGGCGCTGCGCTCGTACAACATCGAAGGCCTGATCGTGAACACCCTGGGCCATCACCTCGACGAGCTGCGCGACCTGCACCGCGAACTGCCCATGGTGCTGGTGGACCGTGACGTCGACCAACTGGACAGCGACCTGATCGGCCTGGACAACGTCGCCGCCGTGCAGCAAGCCATCGATCACCTTGAAGGCAATGGCTATCGCGACATCCTCCTGATCAGCGAACAGCAGGACGGCACCAGTTCGCGCGCCCAGCGCATGGCGGCCTTCAAGGCGCAGATCAGCCAGCGCCCGGCCTTGCGCGGCCAGGTATTGCAGACCGACGAGCACCTGGGCGACCACTTGCGTACGTTTCTCGCCGCACCAGGGCCGGGCCCCAAGGCGCTGTTTACCGCCAATGGCGTCGCCACCCTGACCTGCACGCGCCTCTTGCGTGAACTGGGTTGCGACCTGTTCAACGACATCGGCCTGATCGCCCTGGACGAACTGGACTGGTATCCCCTGGTGGGCAGCGGCATCACCGCCCTGGCGCAACCGACCCACGAGATCGGCGTCACCGCGTTCCAGTGCCTGCTGGGCCGGCTGCGTGGCAACGAAGACCCGGCCCGGCACCTGGATTTCACCGCCCGGCTGATCGAACGCGGCTCGACCCGACCGCGACCCTGACACCTGCTACGGTCAAACCGGGGCGCCATCCGCCGTTTTTCACCAGCCCCTTTCACGAAACAAAATGAAACCGGTTTCAGAGGACAATAACAATGCACATGAACCCCGTCTCCATCAGCCTTTCCAGCTTCGGTGCCAGCGTGGTGCGCGAACGCGGGCAGGCGGCTTTTATCCCGCTGCTGGTCGACTGTGGCGTGTCGCGCATCGAACTGCGCGAAGAGCTGTTCACCCGCGAAGACCTTCCGGCCCTGGCCCATGCCATTGCCGCACAAGGGCTGGAATGCCTGTATTCATCCCCTCTGGAGCTGTGGCTGCCCGACCAGGCGCAGCCCAACCCGGCACTGGCCGCCGCCCTTGAACGTGCGCAAGCCTGTGGCGCGCAATGGCTGAAAGTATCGCTGGGGCACTTCACCCCGGCGTGCGACGTGCAGGCGCTGAGTGCGCAACTGGCGCGCCAGCCAGTGCAGTTGCTGGTCGAAAACGACCAGACCGCCCACGGCGGCCTGATCGCGCCGTTCTGCGCATTCTTTGCCAGGGTGCAATCGCTCACGCCCGCCATTGCCATGACCTTCGATGTCGGCAACTGGCAGTGGCAGGGCCAGGACGTGCTGCACGCCGCCGAGCAACTGGGGCGCCATGTGCGCTACGTGCACTTCAAGGCCGTGGCCCGCAAGGCCGACGGCCGGCTGGTCGCCACGCCACCGACCGAGGCCGACCTGCCGCACTGGCGCGCCGTGCTGGCGCACCTGCCTGCCGCCGTACCGCGTGCCATCGAGTACCCCTTGCAAGGCGACGACCTACAGGCGGTGACGCTCAGCCAGGTCCACCTGCTGGCGCGCCTGGCGCCGCCGGCACCGGTTCAACCCGCACAGGTGGCTCATCATGGCTGAGATCGACATCCTCTCCTTCGGCGAAACCATGGCCATGTTCGTTGCCGAGCAGCCGGGCGATCTGGCCGGCGTCAGCCATTTTGAAAAACGCATCGCCGGCGCCGACAGCAACGTCGCCATCGGCCTGGCACGCCTGGGCTTCAAGGTAGCCTGGCTGAGCCGGGTCGGTGACGACTCGCTGGGGCGTTTTGTGGTCGACACGCTGGAGCGCGAAGGCGTGAGCTGCGCGCACGTCAAGACCGACGCACACCTGCCCACCGGCTTTCAGCTCAAGTCCCGCGAGTTGGGCGGTGCGGACCCTGTGGTGGAGTACTTTCGCAAGGGCTCGGCGGCCAGCCGCCTGGCGCCCAAGGACATCGACCCACGCCTGTTCCAGGCCCGGCACCTGCACGCCACCGGTATCCCGGCGGCGCTGTCGGACAGTTGTCGCGAGCTGTCCCATGTCTTGATGCAGGGCATGCGCGACGCCGGGCGCAGCGTGTCGTTCGACCCCAACCTGCGCCCGTCACTGTGGCCGGACAAAGCCTGCATGGTGCGCGAGATCAACGCCCTGGCCGGCCTGGCGGATTGGGTATTGCCGGGGCTGGCCGAAGGCAAGGTGCTGACCGGCCATGACGACCCGCGCGACATCGCGGCGTTCTACCTGGAACGCGGGGTCAAGGCCGTGGTGATCAAGCTGGGGGCCGAAGGCGCCTATTACCGCACCCCCACCGATGAAGGCCGTGTGGCCGGCGTGCCGGTCAGCCAGGTGGTCGACACCGTGGGCGCCGGCGATGGCTTTGCTGTCGGGGTGATCAGCGCCCTGCTGGAACACCAGGACCTGACCCAGGCCGTGGCCCGCGGCAACTGGATCGGCAGCCTGGCGGTACAGAGTCGCGGCGACATGGAAGGCCTGCCGGGACGCGCGGCGCTCGACGCCGCCTGGCCGCCTGTTTCACACCCGTTAAAACAACCGGCCTGACCGCCATGCCCCTCCAGGGCACAACCGGCCCTGCTGGCCTGCTGACAACAACAAGAAACACAGGAATATCAAAATGGAAAAGCTACTTGACCGTGCCAAGGCCACCGGCCTGAAACGCCGCTGGCTGTTGATCATGCCCATTGTTTTCATCACCTACAGCCTGGCCTACCTGGACCGCGCCAACTACGGCTTCGCCGCCGCCGCCGGCATGGCCGAAGACCTGCACATCACCCCGGGCATGTCGTCGTTGCTCGGCGCGCTGTTCTTCCTGGGGTACTTCTTCTTCCAGGTGCCGGGCGCCATCTATGCCCAGAAGCGTAGCGTGAAGAAGCTGATCTTCGTCAGCCTGATCCTCTGGGGCAGCCTGGCGACCCTGACCGGTGTGGTGTCCAACGCCTACATGCTGATTGCCATCCGCTTTCTGCTCGGGGTGGTCGAGGCGGCGGTGATGCCGGCCATGCTGGTGTACCTGTGCTACTGGTTCACCCGCGCCGAGCGTTCACGGGCCAACACCGTGCTGATCCTCGGCAACCCGGTGACCATGCTCTGGATGTCAGTGGTGTCCGGCTACCTGGTGGCGCATTTCAGCTGGCGCTGGATGTTCATCATCGAGGGCCTGCCGGCGGTGATCTGGGCCTTTATCTGGTGGCGCCTGGTGGATGAACGCCCCGCCCAGGCCAAATGGCTGAGCGAAGCCGAGAAAACCCAGCTGCAAGCGCAACTGGATGCCGAGCAAGTGGGCATCAAGCCGGTAAAGAACTACGCCGAAGCCTTTCGCTCGCCCAAGGTGCTGCTGCTGGCGGCGCAGTATTTTTGCTGGAGCATCGGGGTCTACGGCTTTGTGCTGTGGCTGCCGACCATCCTGAAAAAAGGCATGCAAATGGACATGGTCGAGGCCGGCTGGCTGTCGGCGCTGCCGTACCTGGCAGCCGTGATCGGCATGGTCGTGGTGTCCTGGGCCTCGGACAAGACGCAAAAACGCAAGGCGTTCGTCTGGCCACCACTGCTGATCGCCGCCATCGCCTTCTACGGCTCCTATGCGCTGGGCACCGAGCACTTCTGGTGGTCGTACACGCTGCTGGTGATTGCCGGCGCCTGCATGTACGCACCCTATGGTCCGTTTTTTGCCATCGTCCCGGAAATCCTGCCGTCCAACGTCGCCGGCGGTGCCATGGCGTTGATCAACAGCCTCGGCGCCCTGGGCTCGTTCGCCGGCTCCTATCTGGTGGGTTACCTCAACGGCGTGACCGGCACCTTGAGCGCGTCGTACCTGTTCATGAGCGGTGCGCTGCTGGTCTCGGTGCTGCTGACGCTGATGCTGCGGCCCGATAACAAGGCCACGCCGGCCCGTCACGAATCCAACACCCAGCGCGCCTCGGCGCACTCTTGAGGCGGAGAGCCTGACGATGAAAAAACATGTTGTGCTGTACAAGACCCTGTCAGCACCCTTGATGGCCCGCTTGCAGGCGCACGCCGAGGTCACGCTGATCGAAGACCCCAAGCGCGACGGCCTGGCCCGGCTGCGCACCGCCCTGCCCCACGCCCATGGCCTGCTGGGCGCCAGTATCAGGCTGGATGCTCCTCTGCTGGACCTGGCCCCGCACCTGCAAGCCATCGCCACCGTGTCGGTGGGCGTGGACAACTACGACATCGATGAACTGAACCGGCGCGGCATCGCCCTGTGCAATACTCCGGACGTGCTGACCGAGACCACCGCCGACACCGGCTTTGCCCTGATCATGGCCACCGCCCGGCGCGTGGTGGAACTGGCCAGCCTGGTGCGCAGCGGCGAATGGACGCACAACATCGGCCCGGCGCACTTTGGCAGCGACGTGCACGGCAAGACCCTGGGCATCGTCGGCATGGGCCGCATCGGCGAGGCCCTGGCCCAGCGTGGGCACTTCGGTTTCGGCATGCCGGTGCTCTACCACTGCCGCTCGCCGAAACCGGCAGTCGAGGCGCGCTTCAATGCCGGCTATCGCAGCCTGGAAGCGTTGTTGCAGGAAGCGGATTTCGTCTGCCTGACCGTGCCGTTGACCGCCGAGACCGAGGGGCTGATCGGTCCACCGCAACTGGCGTTGATGCGCCCGCACAGCATCCTGATCAACATCGCACGCGGCAAGGTGGTAGTCGAACAGGCGCTGATCGAGGCCCTGCAACGCGGGCAGATCGGCGGCGCCGGGCTGGACGTGTTCGAACGCGAACCACTCGACCCCGCCTCGCCGCTGCTGCAGATGGACAACGTGGTGGCCACCCCGCACATGGGCTCGGCCACCCACGAAACCCGCGAAGCCATGGCCGCCTGCGCGGTGGGCAACCTGATCGATGCGCTGCAAGGCAAGCGGCCTGCCAACCTGGTCAATCCGCAAGCGTGGCCAGTGGCGTAGGAGCGCGCTTGCCGGAATGCCGGCAGAGACAGATGGCCGCCCCCGCGCTACAAGATCATTCCCCGGCTAGGCGGCAGTACTTTGCATACCTGTCCTGGAAATGTGGATCTTGTTGTCGCGTTCGAGCGGTTCGATGCGGCTGTCAATGTAGGTCGAGAAAAGCGGCGTCGTCATGGACGGTTTATCTTTCATCGCACCCAAGGTGTCAAACCAGCGTTGCGCCCAGGCAGTGGTAAATTCGATACACCCAAACGGTGGGAATTTCGTGTAGAGGCGAAGCCTGTAGCCTTCCACCTCGTGGTGAGTCCAGTCCCCGCTATTCATACCGATCACATCCACCTGCCCCTTGCGAACCTGATGAATGTAAAGAACCGTGCCGTTCTTTATGTCAATACCGAAGTATTTACCATCGCCTTCGCGATACACCTCGTGGGCTGAATCAGGATTGAAAATAGCGGGAGCGCTGAGAGCGTCTTTCAAATTCCGCAACATACGTTTGCGCGCTCGCAGGCGTACAATCAACATCAACACGGGCACCAGCACCGCAAGCCATAAAAGCGCCCACACATTCAAAGTCATGTACGCCTCTCTTCGACGCTTCTTTAATGGCATTCAGCCTACCACCCGAGAATGTCAGTCGGTAGCCTGCTTTTCTTGACGCCCACAAACGCAAAAACCCGCCGAGGCGGGTTGTTTGCACATGACCATCCGACATCCTGTCAGCAGCCGTCCTGGCAATGGTCGATCGTCCTTGATCACCGTAGCGCTTCCTTGGCTGCGGCTGTTGGATCCTATCTTACGAGTGTACGTTGCCTGCGCAAATGGCCGAATGCCGTCAGCGCGTGTAAGCCTTTGGCTATCGACCAAAGTCGTAGCCACAACACACAAGAAATTTCGTGACCCATCGCTCAACTCTGGTCACGATAGGTCGACAGCCTTCAATAAGCGCCTCGGGCTGTTCGGGCTCTTACCTGCATAACAATAACAAACGAGGGTCGATGCCATGAGCATGCGCCATCTTTCCATCAGCCGGCGGTTATGGCTGATTCTGGTTGTCTGTGTCCTGATGCTGTTCATCCTGGCCGCTGCGCTGCTCAAGCAGATCCACGACGACCTGTACCTGGCCAAGGCGCAGAAAACCATGCATGTGGTGCAGACCGCCAGTGGCCTGCTCAATCACTACCACGGCCTGGAAACGGCCGGCACTCTGACCCGTGAGGCCGCCCAGCAACAGGCGTTGGCCGCGATACGCGGGCTTCGCTATGACCAGAACGACTATTTCTGGATCAACGACCTGCGCCCGGTCATGGTCATGCACCCCATCAATGCCAAGCTTGAAGGCCAGGACCTGTCCGGCATCAAGGACCCGGACGGCTTTGCGCTGTTCAACGAGATGGTCAGCGTGGCCAAGCGCCAGGGCTCGGGCATCGTCGATTACCGCTGGCCCAAGCCCGGCGCCAGCGAGCCGGTGCGCAAGACCTCTTATGTGCAACTGTTCAGCCCCTGGGGCTGGATCATCGGTTCAGGCGTGTATGTCGACGACGTCGCCGTCGAGTTCAAGGGCCAGATGATCAAGGCCGCCCTGGTCTGCCTGGCAATCAGCGTGCTGATGGCCCTGCTGGTGATTCTGATCGTGCGCAGCATCGTTGTGCCGCTGAGGGCGGCCGTGCAGGCGATGGCCAATGTGGCCAGCGGCGAAAGTGACCTGACCCGCACCCTGGAAACCCGGGGCAGTGACGAGATCACCCTGCTGAGCCAGCATTTCAACACCTTCATTGCCCAGTTGCGCGATGTGATCCGCCAGTTGCAGCAGTCGGCGGTGGCGCTGGGCGAAGCCTCGCAAGGCATGGGCAGCAGCGCCGAGCAGGCCCAGGCGCGCAGCCAGCAACAGTCACAGCAGATGGAACTGGTGGCCACGGCGGTCAACCAGGTGACCTACGGCGTCCAGGACGTGGCGCGCAATGCCGAGCATGCCGCCAGTGAAATGCGCAATGCCGAGTCCGAAGCTCAGCAGGGGCTGGTCAATATCGACGGCAGCCTGCGCCAGATCCAGCTGTTGTCGACCACCATCGACCAGGCCGTCGAGGTCATGCGCACGCTGTCGGACGAAAGTAACCAGATCGGTGGCGTGCTGGAGGTCATCAGCTCGATCGCCGACCAGACCAACCTGCTGGCCCTCAACGCAGCCATCGAGGCGGCACGCGCCGGCGAACAGGGTCGCGGCTTTGCGGTGGTGGCCGATGAAGTGCGCCTGCTGGCCCAGCGCACGCAAAAATCCACGGCGCAGATCCAGGCCATGATCGAACGCCTGCAACACCACTCCAATGCCGCGGTGAAAGTCATCGGTGACAGCAGCCGCGCCTCGACCCTGACCCTGGAGCAGGCCAACCTGGCCGGCCAGAGCCTGACCTCGATCAGCCAGGCACTGCGTAACCTCAATGGCCTGAACGCCTCGATTGCCAGCGCTACCCTGCAACAGTCGCATGTGGTCGACGACATTAACCAGAATGTCACCCAGACCGCGCAACTGTCGCAAGGCACTGCGCTGGCCGCCGAGCAGTCCAGTGCCGCCAGCGTGAACCTGGCACGCCTGAGCGAGCAGCTCAATGGCTGGCTCAAGCCGTTCCGGGTGTAAATGTCGGCCCTTGGCGGGTTGAACCTGATCGCGGTTTGATCCTCCAATGGCCATCGTTCGACTGGCTTGGGGTTTTTATCAATGCGCACTTTGACACTGACAGGCAAGACGGTCCCGGCGCTGGGCCAGGGCACCTGGCACATGGGTGAAAAGAACCACCAGCGCTCGGCAGAAATTGCCGCGCTGTGCCTGGGCATCGAGCAGGGCATGACGCTGATCGACACCGCCGAGATGTACGCCGACGGCGGCGCCGAAGAAATCGTCGGCCAGGCCATCGCCGGCCAGCGCGACAAGCTGTATATCGTCAGCAAGGTCTACCCCTTCAATGCCAGCACCGAGGGCATCCCCAAGGCGTGCGAAGCCAGCCTGCGGCGCATGAACACCGACTACATCGACCTGTACCTGCTGCACTGGCCGGGCCAGTATCCCTTGTTCGAAACCGTGCTGGCCTTCGAGCGCCTGCGCGAGCAAGGCAAGATCGGCGCCTGGGGCGTGTCGAACTTCGATGTGTCGGACCTGCTGGCCCTGGACGACCCGCGCTGCGCGACCAACCAGGTGCTGTACAACCCGTCGCAGCGCGGCATCGAATTCGACCTGATCCCGTGGGCCGCCAACCGCCACCTGCCATTGATGGCCTACTGCCCGATCGGCCAGGGCGGCGACCTGCTCTGGCACCCGGCCCTGCAAGAAGTCGCCCGGCGCCATAACGCCACCCCGGCACAGATCAGCCTGGCCTGGGTGCTGCGCCAGGACAACATGATCGCCATTCCCAAGGCCGTGGACCCCGAGCACATTCGCCTGAACGTCGCAGCCGCCGATATCGTGCTCAGCCCTCAGGACCTGGCCGACATCGACCTGGCCTGGCCGGCGCCGATGCGCAAGCAGCGACTGGAGATGGTGTGACGTGCCTTTGGATGCCATTCGACAAGTCGTCGGTGGCGCGAAAGGTAAAGGCTTGGGCACATTAAGCACGTTCTGAACGCCGCCCTTGTCAAGCACCCGTGTTTACGCCAACAATGTAGAGAATCATTCTCACATACACGGCTGCCATGTCTGCACTCGACTCCTCCTCGCTGCACCACCTCTACCAGCAACACCACGGCTGGCTGAATGCCTGGCTGCGCGCGCGGCTGGGGCATTCGAGCGATGCGGCGGACCTGGCGCAGGACACCTTCATGCGGGTACTGACGGCGCGCAATGTGGAGGTGATCCGTGAGCCGCGTACCTACCTGAGCGCCATTGCCCGAGCCTTGATGATCGACAGGTTTCGCCGTCGGGCCGTCGAGCAGGCGTACCTGGATACCTTGATGCTGCGCCCGGAAGCGCTGGATATTTCGCCGCAGACCCGGCTGTCGATCATCGAGACGCTGACGGCCGTGGACGCCATGCTCGATGGCCTTGGCGAGCGCACCCGCTCGATTTTCCTGGCCGTGCAACTGGAGGGCTTGAGCTACGTGGCCGTTGGCGAACGGCTGGGGGTCTCGGTGACAACGGTAAAGAAACACATGGTCCGCGCCATGACCGAGTGCCTGTTACTGGTGGAGGACTGAGCCGTGCTGGATCGCAGCGTGCTTGAAGCGGCGGCCACCTGGTACGTGCAGCTCAGTGCTGCCGCGCCAGGCCAGGCCGACCGCAGCGGCTGGCAGGCCTGGCTGGAGCAGGATGCCCGGCATGTCCAGGCCTGGGCGCGCGTGGAGAAACTGCAGCACCAACTGGGCGGGCTGCCTCAGGAGGTAGCCCTGCCGACCCTGGCCGGCGCCCGCGCACGGCGACGCTCGGTGGCCAAGGTGCTGGGCCTGCTGCTGGCCCTCGGGGCCACCGGCTGGGGACTTGATGCCATCGAGCCTTTGCCTGCACGGCTGGCAGCCTTGCGCACCGGCAAGGGCGAGCGGCGTCAGGTGCAGTTGGCCGATGGCAGCCAATTGCACCTCAACACCCACAGCGCCGTGGACATTCACTACAGCGCCAGCCTGCGCGAAGTGCGCCTGCATCACGGCGAAGTGCTGATCGACACCGCCAGAGACCGATCCGGACGGCCCTTTGTCGTGCACACGCCCGAAGGCAGCGTTCACGCCCTGGGCACGCGTTTCAGTGTTCGCAGTGAAGCGGCGCAAACCGAAGTACGGGTGCTGCAACAGGCGGTGGAACTGCGCCCGTCAGCTAACCCTGTCGGTGTGCTGCGCCTGGAGGCAGGCCAGCAGGCGCGCTTCGATCAAGCCCACTTGGGTAAACCCACGCCCCTGCCCGCCCATAGCGATGCCTGGCTGCAGGGTCGGTTGATGGTACTGGAGTGGCGCCTGGCCGATCTGCTGGTGGAGCTTGAGCGCTACCGGCCCGGTGTCTTGCGGTGCAGCGAAGCGGTGGCCGACTTGCGGGTATCGGGCGGGTTCGATCTGGACCATACCGATGTCATTCTGGAAAACCTGGCCCTGTCACTGCCGGTGCACGTGCGCTACCTGACGCGGTATTGGGTGTCGATCGAGGCGGTATGAACAATCGTTGGGGCCGAACGTGCCCATTGTCTCGCCGTTCAAGGCGCGCTGATTAAACAAAATAACTTACTGATTTTATTGACTATCAGATTTCCCTGGTAGGAGCGCGCTTGCCCGCGACCGAGTGCGCAGCGCTCGCAAAATCTCGGAAACGCCACAAATTTACGACTGTGAATGCATTCAAGATTTGCGAAACGCCACAAATTCACGACTGCTAACGCAGCCGGTCGCGGGCAAGCGCGCTCCTACACCGGTCGCATGGTTGCTGCGCTTTAGCCGGGCGACAGGCAGGCGAACAAAAAACCTCGCTCAAGGGTTGCTGATTTTCATTCTCATGCGGCCATGCACTGAAGCGGCGAAAACGACCGCATGTGTGCCACGCCAACCCAGGAAAATCCGATGTCCCGTCTCCCTTTGCCCCGCGCCGTCCACCTGGCCCTGTTCGGCCTGATCGCCCTGCCCCTGATGGCCCCGGCAAGCTTTGCCGCCGAGCAGAATCAGGCCGGCCGTTTCGATATCGCCCCAGGCCCGCTGGGCACGGCATTGAGCCAGTTCGCCGTCGCTGCCGGAGTGACGTTATCGTTCGCCAGCAGCCAGACCCATGCCCTGACCTCGCCCGGCCTGCAAGGCAGCTACACCGTGGAGCAAGGCATTGAGCAATTGCTGGCCGGCAGCGGCCTGCAAGCACAACCGCAGGGCAATGGCAGCTTCGTGCTGGTGGCGCGGGCGCTCCCCGGCGACACGGCGATGGAGCTGGGGGCGGTGAGCATTTCCGGCAAGGCGCCAGGCTCGACCACCGAAGGTTCCGGGTCCTATACCACCGACTCCTCCAGCAGCTCGACGCGCCTGAACCTGTCGCTCAAGGAGACTCCACAATCGGTCACTGTGCTGACCCGTCAGCGCCTGCAAGATCAGAAGCTCGACACCCTCACCGATGCCCTGGACGCCACCACCGGCATCACCGTGATTCGTGAAAGCCTCGGTGCCGACAGCACCTCGTACCTTTCGCGCGGCTTTGCCATCAGCAACTTCGAGATTGATGGCGTACCGACCTCCTCGCGCATGGATAACTACACGCAGAACACCGCCATGTACGACCGAGTCGAGGTGGTGCGGGGCGCCACGGGTCTGATCAGCGGCCTGGGCAACCCGTCGGCGACCATCAACCTGATCCGCAAGCGCCCCACCGCTGACCCGCAAGTCGTGCTCTCGGCCGAGGCCGGCAGTTGGGACCGTTACGGCCTGAGCGCCGACGTAGGTGGCGCACTGAACGACAGCGGCACTCTGCGCGCACGCCTGGTCGTCGACCAGAAAGACCAGCACGCCTGGGTCGATCGCTTCAGCCAGGACACCTCGACGTTCTATGGCATCACCGAGCTTGACCTGAGTGACTCGACCTTGCTGACCCTGGGTCTGAGCCATCAGGTCACCCATGCCAATGCGCCGATGCGCACCGGTTTTCCGCTGTTCACCGTCGATGGCGGGCGCACCGACATCAAGCGCTCGTTCAACAGCGCGCCCGATTGGTCGTACTACGATCGCGAGCAAAGCACCGTGTTCACTTCGGTCGAACACCAGTTTGCCAATGGCTGGAGCGGCAAGCTCGAATACAGCCATGCGCGCAACGACTATGACACCGTGGTCACCTACATGGACGGCGCCATCAACCCGGCCACCGGTGCCGGCGGCTACATCATGCCGACCCGCTGGCAGGCCACCCCGACCCAGGACAACCTCGATGCCTACGCCACGGGTGGCTTCAACCTGCTGGGCCGCGAGCACGAACTGATCACCGGTATTACCCTGTCGCGCCTGGAAGAGCGCGGCACGCCCAATTACGGCGGCTGGCAGCGTCCGGGCAGCCGTTACCCCGGCACGATCGACAACATTTACACCTGGGACGGCCAGTCGCCCAAGCCGTCGTTCACCAAGACCGGCGCCAGCGACCTGACCGAAACCCAGTACGCTGCCTTCCTGACCTCACGCTGGCACCTGACCGACAAGGCCAGTCTGATCCTCGGCAGCCGTGTGGTGGACTGGAACCGTGAAAGCAAGGACTGGCTGTACAGCGGCAGCAACAGCAAGACCGAGCGCACCGAGAACGGTATCGTCATTCCTTACGCCGGCTTCGTCTATGACCTGAACGACACCTGGACCGCCTACGCCAGCTACACGCAAATCTTCAATCCACAAAGCGCCAGCATCCGCGACGTCAAGGGCACGTCGCTGGATCCACAGGAAGGCACCGGCTACGAGGTGGGGGTAAAAGCCAGTTTCAACGACAACCGCCTGAACACCAGCCTGGCCCTGTTCCGGGTCGAGCAGGACAACCTCGCCGTGGCCGACGGCAACCTGCTGCAACCCAACGGCTTCCAGGCCTACAAGGCTGAAAACGGCACCACCAGCGAAGGCGTCGAACTGGAGTTCAACGGCGAGCTTCTCGACGGCTGGCAGTTGAGCGGCGGTTATTCCTACAGCGTCAGCTTCAACGATGACGACCAGCGTATCGTCACCGAAATCCCGCGCAACAGTGTCAAGCTGTTCACCACCTACCGGCTGCCCGGCGCACTGGACAAACTGACTGTAGGCGGCGGGCTGAACTGGCAGAGTGAAACCGGCTATAACCTCAGCTACGCCACCACCCAGAGCAGCTATGCCCTGGCCAGCCTGATGGCACGCTATCAGGTCAATTCGTCGATGTCGGTGGCGGTCAATGTCAACAACCTGTTCGACAAGCAATACCTGACCACCACCGCTGCCGGTCTGTATGGCGCACCGCGTAATGTCATGACCACCCTGCGCTACGCCTATTGAGATCACGATCGCCACGACACGCGCTACACTGGCCGGCTTTTGCCACTACAGGGTCGAGGTGAACATGCGTTGCGTGGTGATCGGCACCAGTGGAGCCGGCAAATCGACCTTTGCCCAGGCCTTGTCGCAGGCCGCCGGGTGCCCCTGGATCGAACTCGATGCGCTGTACTGGGGGCCGCACTGGCAGGCCGTGGCGCCCGAGCAGTTCCGGCAGGCAGTCATCGACGCGACCCGGGGCGACTGCTGGGTCGCCGATGGCAACTACAGCGCCGTGCGCGATGAACTCTGGTCACGGGCTACCCATGTGGTGTGGCTCAACTACGGGCGCTGGACGGTGTTCCCACGGGTGCTGTGGCGCACCGTGCACCGAGGGCTACGGCGTACACGACTGTCCCACGGCAACCGCGAATCGCTGCGCATGGCATTTTTGTCCAGAGATTCGATCCTGCTCTGGTCATGGTCGACCTTCAGCAAGAACCGACTGAAGTTTGCCCGCCTGCGCGAACAGGCAGATTTTGCGCACCTGCAATGGACCGAGATTCGTCGGTCTGCACAGGCCAGGGCGTTTATCGAGCGGCATCGCCTGCAACACTGAACGAGCTTCGAGGGCACCTTCGGCGGCCACGCCACCGGCTCTATTCCCACTGCACCGCAAAGCGATAGTTGATGTCGACACCCTGTACCTGAAGCGGCCCCTCGCGCAGGCTCAGGACAAACTCGAACGCCGGTTGCAGGCTCCCTTCACGTTCAATCTCGCCGGCCAGCACTTGCACTTCATACCAGCCATTGGCGACCTCGATGGTCGGCCGGCCCTGCGCCGGATCGGCGTAGCGCTGCAACAAGTCCTCCACTTCCACAGGCGTAAAATCCTGCAGGATGCGCCAGGTGAATAGATGCACACGACCGCTTTCGACCTGCAACACATAACCGTCGCGCCGGTGCTGCAAACGGCTGCTCGGCTTGAGCAGCTCAGGCTCGGTGTCGTCCAGGGTGAACAGCACGGTGTAAGGGTGGTTCTCGACCCCTGCCAGCGGAATCAGCACGCCCTCCAGCACGGCACGGTCGCCGCTGTCATTGCTGATGAACTCGGCAGCCAGGTCGTCATCCAGTTGCTGTTCATCCTTGAAGCGCTGCAACCGCCTGAGGTCGCCAAGCAGGAAGTAGTCGATCAGGTCGTTGAGCACTTCGGGGAATTCATACTGCATGGGGCATCCTTGAACACGCGTGGCGGTGTTTACTTTTTGTTGGCGCAATCGATAACGCTGGCCTGGGTGATGATGTCCTGCGCATCGGTAAACAGAGTGATGTTGCAGAAATAGTCGATGACCGTCTCGTTCTCGTAGTAACCGACCGGGCGGTACACCGGGGTACTGTTGACCGGCATGATCCCGGTCGCGCCGCCACCGCCGATCACCGCGTAGGTCGTTTGCTCACCGACGTATTCGGTGCCGGTCTGGACAAAGACCTTGTCCGGGCCCACATGCGTCTGCAGCCGGTTCCAGGCGTAGAAACCGCCACTGCCATACGAAGACGGCCCCATGCCGTGGTCCGGCTTGCCAAACAGGTCAAAGGCCGTTTTCGCGGGCTGCCCTACCAAGCGCTCGGCAGCCTGCTGAATGTCATTGCCCTGATTTTTTGCAGGACCTGCACATCCGCTGATCACAAGCGTGAGTAGTGCAATACTGGCGAATTTCATTGAGGACATGACACAGACTCCTTGTGCGTGGGGCAGACTGAGAGGTTCGTAACTGAGCTACGGACGCCGGCAAGCAACGGTAAGTTCAATGCGCAGGTCCAGGCGCCGGAATCGGGCTCGGCCTCGCTCATGACACGCGGCTACTCCACTGCCGGGTTATAGAGCCCCAGGTACTCGACGGTGGCCGTGCTCTGGGGCAAACGCCAATCCGCCTGGGTCGATGGAGAACGCCGGTCACCCCAGATTGCATTGATACCCACCAGGATGAAATGACTGAACCGCGCCGCCTGGGCACTGAAGGCCTGCTGCTGCGACGCGTCGTGAATCTGCGATTTGACGTAGTCGGCATCATCGACCAGCTCGACAAAATCGGAATCCATATGGAACGCCAGTTCGTCCCTCAGCCGCCAGGTCGGATTGCTGTTTTCCCAGGCACTGTACTGGGCATCGGTGGCCGATGCCGGCGGCTCGGGCGCCCACTGCTCGAAGGCATACTCACGTGCCGCCAGGTCGCTGCTGAACGTGGCGGCGAACAGATGAAAGGTCCAGGCGTCGTCAGGCATGAGGGGCGTTTCCCGCTGGGTTATGGGCCGGTTTTGAACTTGAAGGGTCATTGCGGTCTTAGCACCACAGACGCCCACAAGCGCAAAAAAGGATTGAAGCGTGAACACGATACAAGACTGGCTGCAAAGGTTGAATGCCCGCAAGACACCGGCCCCGGACTGGCAGGGCCAGCATCACCTGGAGGCGCTGCGCTTGATCGAGCAGGTCGGGACCGGGGTCACCTGGGTCGAGCTGAGCCGCCATCGCAACGGGTTCATCCGCGAGATCGCGGTGCGCACGCTGTGCGAGCAGCCCTCCCCCGAGTCCTTGAACGCCTTGATCGAGCGCCAGAACGACTGGGTGCCGCAGATACGCGAACTGGCGGTCCAGGGCGTGGTGCATTACCTGGTGCCATCGTGCGCCGAGTCCTTGTTGTGGGCGCTGGAGCCATTGATGGCCCTGGCCGCCCGGCACCGCGCCGACCACGGCCCGGTCCTGACGAAGGTGCGGGCGGTCTTGCAACTGCCGGAAAATCGCGATCAGGTGCATGCGCACTTTCTGACCCGGCAAAGCAAGGCGGCGTGCTACCTGTTCAGCCTGTTGCTGGACAGTGACCCGGCACCGCAGGCGCTGCTGCGCGATGCCTTGGCCCATCGCGAGGTCACGGTGCGGTTGCTGGCCATCGCCGCCTGCCAGGCCTTGCCGGTCGAAGACGCCCGGCCACTGCTGCTGGGCGCACTGGCGCAACCGGGGGCCAAAGTCCGGGTCTGCGCGATGCGCGCTTTGCTGCCGTTGCTCGACGATCCAAAGCCCGTGCTGCGCACGGCCTTGCTTGATGCCGCGCCCTCGATCCGCAACCTGGCGCACTGGATGGCGGCACGCAATGAGGTCGATGCCCGTGCAGTATTGAGCGAACGTCTGGCGCAGCCACTGCCCACCGGCAAGCGTGAGTGGCTGGGTGTGCTGGGCCTGGCGGCGGAATTGAACGTCGAGCTTCCCGGGCACTGGCAGGTGCAGGCGTTGCAGGGCGCCTGCGCCAGCGTCAGGAAAATCATCGTGCGCCGGCTGGGTGCAGACCAGTTGCCCGAGTTGCTCAACGCGCTGGATGATTCGGCCGAGGGCGTATTCAACGCCGCCATTGCCGGCCTGGACGCTCTGGCCTGGGCCACGATCAAGCATGAACTGGATACGCGCCTGGCCAGGGACTGGCATCACCTGCCGGCGGCCCGACGCATTGCCCTGTTCGGTGTACGCCCGCAATGGCAACAGGTGGCCTTTTTGCTGGCGCGCCTGGATCAGGAGCCTGAACGCATGGCCTTCTGGTTGCGGCAGCTGAACCTCTGGTGCCACCGCCAGTACCACGTGGTCGACCACACCACCTCCAGGGCCGAGCGCAGCCTGCTGATCGAACGACTGCAAGCCCTGGCAGAGCGCGGCCTGCTGGACCGCGATAATGTCAGCCGTATTGTTTGAGGCGCGTATGAACACACCCTCTTCACCTGTCAGCGCGCAACAGGCCCAGGCTATTGTCCTGGCGCTGTACACCGGCAGTGAGCGTCTGCATGAAGGCGAGCCGGAGCGTTACGCAATCCAGTCATGCGAGCGCTCGCCCCGGGGTGATTACTGGATCGTGCGCTGCAATACCGAGGACTGGGTGCTGAATCAAGAGTCGATGCGCTGCCTGGTCGGGGTCAATGCTCATCTGGTCAATGTCCACAGCGGCGAGGTGGACGTGGTGGCCAGCGTCATGAGCGTCGATGAGTACCTGCAGGACAAATACGACCTGATGACCGCGGCTGGCCAGGTGTATGTGCTGGGGCCGGCATTTGATCGTTCCGACAAGGCGGCGCTGATTAACCTGCGCCAGGCGCTGGCTTGCACCTACCCCGAGGCCTTTGCGCTGTTGTCGCCCGAGCACGCCCGGTGGCTGACGGGCACCGCGCGCCAGCTTGCCGAGGTTCAGCAATTGCTGGCGGGCGTGCACATCCGCACTGTCGTGACGCTGAATGCCAGCGCCGGCCAGGCAGTGCCGGTCGGGGTGGAAACCTGGTATGCGGAGGCGGCCCTGAAAGCGTTGCGACAGCGGCTACGGCTTGCCAACGGTTAACGGCTGGATTGCCGACTGCTGTAGGAGCCCGCTTGCCGGCGACCGAGTGCGCAGCGCTCGCAAAATCTCGGAAACGCCACAAATGTACGACTGCTAACGCAGCCGGTCGCGGGCAAGCGCGCTCCTACCAAGCGCGCAGTACATCAGGGGATCAGGCGTGCCTGGCGCAGGCAGTCAGATTGCCGACTGCTGTAGGAGCCCGCTTGCCGGCGACCGAGTGCGCAGCGCTCGCAAAATCTCGGAAACGCCACAAATTTACGACTGCTGCGCAGCCGGTCGCGGTGGTCCGGCATTCCGGCAAGCGCGCTCCTACTAAACGCGCAGTACATCAGGGAATCAGGCGTGCCTGGCGCAGGCGGTCAAAGACGTCGAAGAACGCCTGGTCGCTGGCCTGGAAGGCGGTGAAGCCCAGCAGGCGGCTCTTGGACATGTCGGTGACCACTTCGATAGGACGCCCCAGGTCGGCATCGGTGTGCCAAGGCGAAACCAGGCGGCTGATGTCGGCTTCCTGCAAGCCGTGCTCACGCACGATCTCGCTCCAGGCACGCTGGTCGTCGGCCATCTGGGTTTCCAGCGGCGAAGGCTGGGCCGGGAAGTCGGCCGGCCGGATCTCGAAATATTCGGCGATGCGACCCCACATCCACTGCCAGCGGAACACATCGCCGTTGGTAATGTTGAACGCCTGGTTGGCCGCCGCCGGCGTGGTCGCCGCCCAGAGCTGCTGCGCAGCCAACTGACGCGCGTCGGTCATGTCGGTCAGGCTGTCCCACTGGACCCTGGAACCTGGGAATACGAACGGACGGCCGGTGGCCTTGCAGATAGACGCATAGACGGCCAGGGTGGTCGCCATGTTCATGGCATTGCCCACCGCCACACCGGTGACGGTGTGCGGGCGATGCACGCTCCAGGTAAAGCCGTCTTTCTCGGCGGCGGCAAAGACTTCGTCTTCCTGGGCGTAATAGAAATTCTCGACGTCCAGCCGCCCTTGCGACTCGCGGAACGGCGTCTGCGGCAAGGTGCCTTTGCCATAGGCTTCGAACGGGCCCAGGTAATGCTTGAGCCCGGTCACCAGCGCCACATGCTGCACGCTGCCGGCCGGCCGCACGGCATCGAGCACGTTACGCACCATCGCCGCGTTGACGCGAATGTTCTCGGCTTCGGTGGCCTGGCGCGACCAAGTGGTGATGAACACATGGGTGGGCTTCACGTCTTTCAGCGCCTGGTTCAGCGAGGCCGGGTCCTGCAGGTCGGCGGCCACCGGAATCACCCCGGCCACGGTGGAGGGCTTGCGCGACAGCGCCGCGACCTGCCAGTGGTTTTCCAGCAACAGCTGGACGATAGCGCTGCCAACGATGCCGCTGGCACCGACGACCAAAGCGGTCTGGGACATTGGATTCTCCAAAGGTAGTGAAATGAACGCTGTGGCAGCGTCGGCCTCATAAGGCCGGCGCTGCGCCATGCAGGGTCAGAGCAGGCACAGGCACGAGAGGTTCAATGCCCGGCGACAACCTTCATCATGCCTGACGCCTCAAGGCTGGCCTGAGCGATTACGCAAAGCCATGATGCGGGCCGCAGACAGTGCGCGCAGGTCTTCGTTATGAAACACCAACAGGGCACGGAAGGCCTTGGTTTCCGAATCCCAATGTTCCAGGTCCTCCAGGCGAAAACGAAACCGGCCCAGATAGGCCGCTGCCAGGTCCGCCGCCAGTTGGCGCGCCGCTTCACCCGGGGTGCGCAGGGTCCAGTCGATCAGCTCGGCCACTTGCTGTTGCGGCGTGGGGGTCGATTGACCGTTGGCCTGTGCCTGAATGAAGTCATTGTAGAGCGCTGCACCCTCCTCGGGGTCGTCGGCAGGATTGCCAGGGCACAGCCGGTGCTCCCAGGGGAGGGTGTAGGTTGGCCGGCCGAGGATGTCGGTCAACATGTAATCGGTGGGTTTGGCCAGACGGTGCATGGGCGTCTCCTGCATGAAACAGACGATGGTAGTGACTGGGGGGCGTGCGAGTACAGCCTGCAAGTGCCTTTCACGGCTGAAGCGGATCGCCGCTCCCGGGATCCTGCTGCCCCATGCCTGCTGCGCGACAGCGTTGCACCCTGGCGCGCCGCGCCCTCACCTGAGTCTTTTACGACATCCTTTTGGCGCAGTTCGCTTGCGTTACCTAGACTCACTTTCGTGCTGATTCCGACAATACGCAGACAAGGGGCCTTCTATGCGCCTGCACTCGATACGCGTCCAGATGATATTGCCGATAGCACTGCTGGCCCTGATCCTTGCGGGCCTGTTGTTGTTCATGCTGTCGATGACACGCCTGCAGCAAGAGGCGATGCAACGCCAGACAGACCACTATTTCGAAGCCGCCTCCGTGGTGCTCAATGCCGATCGGGATATCTACCAGGCCCTGGTTGCCCAGGAACGGCTGATGAACGCTGAAGGCAACGCCGAAAAAAACCAGGCCGATTTTGATGAAAACGCCCAGCAGGTGAACGATCGCTTTCAGAAATTCCGGGGGTTCCTTGCCGGCGAGCCCGAGATATTGAAGCCGTTTGCCCATTTCGATCAGCTCTACAGTGAATGGCTGCAAGCCAGTCAGTCGGTCAATGCCGCCTCCCGGGCAGCCCAGCCCTCCTCCGCAGACCAGGCCGCACGCCTGCAGGCCAGGACCACGGCCAAAGAGCGATTTGCCGCCATTCGCAAAGTGCTCGACCAGGCCGGCGAAGCCACCAACGTGCATGCACGCAGCCAGAAAGAGGCCGTACAGGCACGCATCGCTGCCTATGAACAGATCGCTGTGGCGGTCATTGTCACCGCCTTCGTGATCGCCCTGCTGGCGGGTTATTACATGCCCTTGCGGCTGACCCGCAACGTGCAGCGCATCAGCCGGCGGATCAAGGAAATCGCCGAAGGCAACGGCGACCTGACCCAACGCATCAACTTCCACGCCCGCGACGAGCTGGGGGACCTTGCCCGTGAGTTCGACGGCTTTGTCGAACACCTGCGGGCGATCATCAGCGCCATCCAGACCCAGTCGGTGACGCTGGGCGGCATGACCGGTCAGCTCGACACCGTTTCCCGACAGGCCGGGCGCATCAGCGCAGGGCTGGTCAGTTCATCCGACGCCATGGTCAGTGCCGGCCAGCAGATGAATGCCTCGAACCAGCAGATGGCCAACCTGGCCAAAGGCACGGCCGACGAAGCCAACCTCTCCAGCCAGTTGACCCATGAAGGCGTCAGCGCGGTCAACCTGTCGAACCAGTCCATCGAACGGCTGGTGGCCGATATCGAGCAGGCCCTTGAGCGCTCGACCGACCTGGAGCAGAGTTCGGCCGCGATCGTGTCGGTTCTGGAGGTGATCCGTACCATCGCCGATCAGACCAATCTGCTGGCCCTCAACGCGGCCATCGAAGCGGCACGGGCCGGCGAACAGGGGCGCGGCTTTGCGGTGGTGGCCGACGAGGTGCGCACGCTGGCCACGCGCACCCAGGAAAGCACCCGCGAGATCGAGGCCATGATCGAGCGCCTCAAGAACAGCGTGGTCGAGTCGAGTACCGCCATCCGCAGCAGCCGCGACAATGCCCGCACGACCATGGAGCAGATCAATCAGGTCATCACGATCTTCGGCACCCTGAGCACCTCCTTCGACCGGGTCCAGACGATGGCCACGCACACGGCACAGACCACCGATGAACAGGCCAGGGCCTCGCACCACATCCGCGAAAACCTGCTGGCCCTCAAAGAACAGACCGACGGTGTCAGCAGCATGTCGGATGAAGTACAGAGTCAGTCGCGGCAGATCTCAGGGCTCTATCAGGCATTGAGCAGCCAGGTCGAACGCTTCAGGGTCTGAGCCGATCACGGGCATGGACTCACACAGGCGCAAACACACCGGCCTCTACCAGGAGACCCACCAGCCGCTCAGGCCATACCGTTTCCTTTGTCGCCCGCAAGTCTTGAGCGGACCACCAGCGGTGCTCCGCCATCACCTTACGCTCGTGCAAGGTCCATTCGGCACTGCAAAGCGTCTGGTCTTGCACATGAATCACGAAATACTGCTCGACGGCGAGCACCGTCTCGCCATCGGGCAGCATCAATGAAACCCGGCGATCGGCCACCGGCGCATCGACACGCTCAACCCGGATACCCGTTTCTTCCCGCAGTTCACGGATCGCGGCCGCCTGAAAGCTTTCGCCCTGCTTGAGGCCGCCACCGGGGGTGGCCCAGTGGCTGGTGCCGGCCAGGGCGTCCTGGGTGTGGACAAACCTGAACAACAAGACCTCGCAAGCGGGGTTGATCACCAGTAACCGTGCTGCCTTGCGTGCTCGCATCTGACGCGCCTTTTCCCTGACATTCCGAGCGGACCGGGACGGCCGCTGCAAGCCGGCAGAGCGTACCACTGCGTGAGGCCGGGCAGACCGAATCACTCTGGCTCCGGTCACGATTTACGCTTACCCTATGCCAACTCGTATTACCGCGGCTGCTGAACCCGGTATTCACGAGGACAAGACCATGCAAAGAACCCGCGCCTGGAGACGCTCCCAGGCCTGCAAGCACAACAACGACCAGAAAGTCCGTACACAAACATTCAAACCGCCCAAGAAGTGGAAGCTGATGTACACCCGCTCCGACAAGCTGGCCAGGGCTCGCCAGCTCGGCATGAGCTACCCCGTTCGCAACAACCGTCAATGGCTGGAGTACGCGTGACCAACCTTTTGTTTGTCTGCAGCCGCAACCAGTGGCGCAGCCCTACTGCAGAGGCGATCTGGCGCCGCCGTCCGGGCTTTGATGCCCGTTCGGCGGGCACCAGCCCCAACGCACGCAAACCCATTGGTCCTGCGGACATCCGCTGGGCCGACATCATTTTTGTGATGGAGCGCAAGCACCTGCACCGCCTCCAGGCCGACTATGCCCGCCTGCTTGAATACAAGCCGCTGCATTGCCTGGACATTGCCGATGACTATCGCTTCATGGACCCTGAGCTGATCGAGACCCTCGAAGACAGCGTGACGCCTTATCTGGACTGATACGTCAACCTGGCCTTGCTGTACGGTCCAGACACAGCAGCACCGAGGGCAGCGCACAGAAATACTTCCCGTCCCCACCTTGCAGAAAATTCCCGGCGCCTCACATAATGATAATGAATCCTAATTACATTATCCCTGGGCGCCATGCCAAGCCATTCTCCTTTCAAACAGCAGGTCGACACCTTCTATCGCGATCATCATCGCTGGCTCTTTGGCTGGTTGCGCCCGCGTGTCGAGTGCCGGGACCTGGCCGCAGACCTGGTGCAGGATGTCTTCATCCGTGTGCTGACCGCCCGGAACGGTGAGGCGCAGCTTGAGGCGGTACGTGAACCCAAGGGCTATCTGGCGACCATCGCACGGCGCCTGATGATCGACCATTTTCGTCGTGCGCGGCTGGAGCGGGCCTGGTTGCAGGCGCTGGCCGAGCAGCCGGAGGCGGCGACCATCAGCGAAGAAACCCGTGCCATCCTGCTGGAAAGCCTGTGCGCACTGGACGCCATGCTTGCCGGCCTGGGTGCCAACGTGCGCCGGGCGTTCCTGTTGTCGCAACTGGACGGCATGACCTACAGCGCCATCGCCGCCGAACTGGGCGTTTCGGTGGTGACCATCAACCGTTACATCGCCAAGGCCACACAGCATTGCGTGCTGTTCAGCCTGGGCGTGGTCGACGGCGGCGCATGACCACTCTGGATTCGCGGCAGATGACCGCCATCCGGCAGGCGGCCCAGTGGTTTACCACCCTGCAAGGCGAGGCGGTGACCGATGCCGACCAGAGCGCCTGGCGGCAATGGCTGGAGGCGTGCGCTGAAAATCGCTGGGCGTGGGAACAGGTACAGGGCGTGCAGCAACGCCTGCACGGGATGCCGGCCGGGCTGACCGGGCGTGCCTTGAGCCTGGCCGGGCAGCCGCAGAAGATCGGCCGGCGCTCTGTACTCAAGGGCCTTGCGCTGGCCGCCGGCACCGGTTTGCTCGGCTATGGCGGCTACCGCGAGGCACAGACCTCAGGCTGGATGGCCGACTACCGCACCGCCACGGGCGAACAGCGCCAGGTGACCCTGCCCGATGGCTCGCACCTGCAGCTCAACACCGCCAGCGCCGTGGACATGGCCTACAGCGCCAGCGAGCGGCGCCTGGTGGTGCGCGAGGGCGAAGTCTTGATCACCACGGCGGCGGACAACGCCGGCCGGCCGTTTTTCGTGCAGACTCCGTACGGCACCGTACAGGCCCTGGGCACCCGCTTTTCAGTGCGCCGCGCAGGTGAGCAGGATCATGTCGCGGTCTTCGAGCATCAGGTGCGCATCACGCCTCTGGCCGGTCAGCCCCTGGTGCTGGCCACCGGCACCCAGTGCGCCTTCAACCGGCATCAGGCCGACGCCGTAGCGCCGCTCAACCCCGGACAAGATGCCTGGGCCAAGGGCGTGCTGGTGGCCAACGACCAGCGCCTGGATGCGTTTCTCGCCGAGCTGGCCCGCTATCGCCGGGGCTGGCTGCACTGTGATCCGGCGGTGGCCGGGCTGCGCATCAGCGGTGCATTTGCCGTGAGCGATACCGATCAGGCTTTGCATGCACTGAGCACCAGCCTGCCGGTACGGATTGAGCAGCACACGCGCTATTGGGTCACGGTCACGGCCCGCTGAAATTATCTTCAGCGCAGATGATAGGTTTTCTCGTTCTCATTCGACTCATTGGGCAAAGGGCGCTGCGCGTCCCACCTTGCCCACTTTCATCACGAGAACCACCCGACATGAAACGCCCTTCACAGCCCGGTCGCCTGGCGACCAGCCTTCGCCATGCCCTGCTCTGCTCGACCTTGCTGACGGCCGGTGCCGGCGTGCAGGTGCACGCTGGCGAAACCGTCGTGCGCGAGTACCACATCAGTGCCGGCGACCTGGGCGCGGCCCTGACCCGCTTTGCGGCCGAGACGGGCGTGGTGTTGTCGTTCGACCCGGCACTGACGCGTGGGCAGCGCACCACCGGGCTGGAGGGCCGCTTTGCTGCCGCCGAGGGCCTGGCGCGCCTGCTGTCTGGCTCAAGCCTGCAGGCCATTCGCGAAAACGACGGGCGCTATTCGCTTCGCGCTGCCCGTCAGGACGCCTCGGTGGTGGAACTGGGGCAGACGCAGATCGTCTCCAACGAACTGGGGACCATCACCGAGGGCTCGGGGTCCTACACACCGGGCACGATTGCCACGGCCACGCGCCTGGTGCTGTCACCGCGTGAAACCCCGCAGTCGATCACCGTCGTCACGCGCCAGCACATGGACGACTTCGGCCTCAACAGCGTCGACGACGTGATGCGCCACACCCCGGGCATCACCGTCTCGGCATTCGACACCGAGCGCAGCAACTACTACGCGCGCGGCTTTTCGATCAACAATTTCCAGTACGACGGCATTCCGTCCACGGCGCGCAACGTCGCCTACTCGGCCGGCAATACCCTCAGCGACATGGCCATCTATGACCGCGTCGAGGTGCTCAAGGGCGCGACCGGCTTGCTGACCGGTGCTGGCTCCCTTGGCGCCACCATCAACCTGGTGCGCAAGAAGCCCACCGCCGATTTCCAGGGCCATGCCAGCCTGGGCGCCGGCTCCTGGGACAACTACCGCAGTGAGCTGGACGTCAGCGGCCCGTTGACCGAGACCGGCAACGTGCGCGGCCGTGCGGTGGCGGCCTACCAGGACAAGCACTCGTTCATGGACCGCTACTCGCGCAAGACGCCGGTGTACTACGGCATCATGGAGTTCGACCTGTCGCCGGACACAATGCTGACCGTGGGGGGTGATTACCAGGATAGCCTGCCCAAGGCCTCGACCTGGTCGGGCAGCTTTCCGCTGATCGACGCCAACGGCGAGCGCAACCATGTCTCGCGCTCGTTCAACAACGGCGCCGACTGGAGCAGCTGGGAGCAGTACACGCGCACCGTGTTCGCCATGCTGGAGCACAATTTCGACAACGGCTGGGTCGCCAAGCTGCAGGTGGACCACAAGATCAACGGCTACCACGCGGTGATGGGCTCGATCCAGGGCAGCACCCCCAATGCCGATGGCACCTCCTCGATCACCCCCGGCAAGTACACCGGCGAAACCGTCAGCGACTCGGCCGACCTCTACCTCAGTGGACCGTTCAGCCTGCTGGGGCGCGAGCATGAGCTGGTGGTGGGCGGCTCCATCGCCACCTCGAACTGGAAAGGCAAGGGCTTCTGGAACTACACCCCCTACGGCCCCAACGTGGTCGACTTCAACAACTGGCACGGCAACTTCCGCGAGCCGGACTGGGGCGAGCAGGCGCAGACCATCGACGACACCGTGCGCCAGACCGGTGCCTACATCACCACCCGCCTGAACCTGGCCGACGACCTCAAGGTGCTGCTCGGCGGGCGCGTGGTCAATTACCAATTGACCGGCCTGACGCCGTCGTACAAGGAAACCGGGCGTTTCGTGCCGTATGTCGGCGCCATCTATGACCTGAACGACACCTACTCGGTCTACGCCAGCTACACCGACATCTTCATGCCCCAGGAAAACTGGAACCGCGACCGTGATAACAAGATCCTCGAACCCGACGAAGGCCAGAACTACGAGCTGGGCCTGAAGGCCGAGTTCTTCGACAAGCGCCTGAACGCCAGTGCGGCGTACTTCGAGATCCATGAAGACAATCGCTCGGTGTCCGACGACGAGTACAACAACCGCCAGCCCACCCCGTCCAACTACGCCTTCAAGGGCACTCAGGCGGTGACCAAGGGCTACGAGGTCGAAGTCTCCGGCGAAGTGGCGCCCGGCTGGCAGGTGCAGGCCGGCTACACGCACAAAATCGTGCGCGACGACAACGACGTGAAGATCTCGACCTTCGAGCCTGAAGACCAGGTCACCCTGTACACCTCGTACAAACTGACCGGCCGCCTGGACAAACTCACCCTCGGCGGCGGCGCGCGCTGGCAGAGCGTGGCCTGGCAAGACATCTACAACTCGCCCAAGGGCGGCTACGAGTCATTCTCACAGGAATCCTACTGGCTGGTGGATGCCATGGCCCGCTACCAGTTCAGCGAAAACCTGTCGGCCACGCTCAATGCCAACAACCTGTTCGACAAGTCGTACTACACCAATATCGGCTTCTACAACTCGGCGGCGTATGGCGAGCCACGCAACTTCATGCTGACCACGCGCTGGGATTTCTGAGCGTGCGGTGATTCACCTGATAGACAGGCTTGGCGACCGTTGGTCGCTCCTGCGTGATTGGCGGGAGCAACCTACGGTCGCGCATGAGCCCTGCTGCGCCTCTGATCATTCATGCGATGAATACCCCTGGTGCACCCTTTCGATTTCCATTCGCCGTGTCAATCCCCCACGCTGCCCTCCTTCAAGGCAACCCACAGGGATGGAACCATGTTCAGCAAAACCGTACTTCTCACACTGATGCCCACGGCCATGGCCTTCATGGCCGGGGCGGTGATTCCGTTCCAGGCCGCCAGCAACGCGGCGGTCGGGCGGGCCTTGGGGCATCCGCTATGGGCGGCGCTGACCTCGCTGACCCTCAGCACGATCGTGATCATCGCCCTGCTGCTGGTGCTGCGCATTTCTGCACCGGACATCAACCGGGCGTTGCAGGGTTCGTGGTGGTTCTGGATCGGCGGCGTGCTGGGGGCGTTTTATGTCGGCTCGGCCGCGGCGTTGATCCCCAAGCTGGGCGCGGCGGGCTTTCTGGTGCTGGTGGTGGCCGGGCAGATTCTGGTGTCGGTGATCATCGACCACTTCGGCTGGATGGGCCTGACCGAAAAACCTCTCAGTCTGCCCCGGCTGGCCGGCATCGTACTGATTCTGGGCGGGGTGCTGCTGGTGCAATACACGCCCGGCGCGGCCATCCGCGATAACCCGGCGCAGACCGTCAAGTAGCGGACTCGGCCCGACCTGTCGGCTGGCTGCACGCCAGAATTGCCTCGCGCAACCAGCGGTGGCCGGGGTCGCTGTCCTTGCGCCGATGCCAGGCCTGTTGATAGGCAAACGGCGCCAGCGCCAGCGGCGGCTTGAACTCACGCAAGCCCTTGTAGGCCTTGAGCGAACCGATGGCGCGGCGCGCCACCGTGAGGATCAGGTCGGTGCCGGGCAGCACCTCGACCGCCGCGCTCCAGTGCGGCATCACCAGCACGATCTCGCGTTGCAGCCCCTTGGCTGCCAGCGCCCGTTCGACCTCGTCCTGTGCATCGGGCCGCATGGCCAGCATCACATGCGGTCGCGCCAGCCAGTCGTCCAGTGCCAGGCCACCCCTGCGCGGCAACACTCGCTTGTCGGCCAGGCTGACGAAACGCTCCTCGAACAGATCCTGCACCCGCACATCGTCAGCCACCGCCGGGAACAGCCCCAGCGCCAGGTCCAGTTCACCGTCGAGCAACTGCGCCAGCACGGTCTCGCGGCTGGCCTGGCTGATCGCTAGATGAATGCCCGGCGCCACCTGCCGCAAATGCCCGACCAGCCGCGGCAGGACCAGCCGCGACGCATAGTCGGACAACGACAGCCGAAAACGACGCTGCGCCAGCGCCGGATCGAAATCGGCCGCCGCCAGCAAACCGTTGAGGCTGCCAAGGGCCTCCTGCAGCGGCCGGGCCAGCGCCTGCGCCCGTGAAGTCAGCGCCATCTGGCCATGCTGGCGAATCAGCAACGGGTCGTTGAAGTGCGCACGCAACTGCGCCAGCGCATGGCTGACCGCCGGCTGGCTGCGGTGCAGGCGTTGCGCGGCACGGGTGACGTGGCGCTCGGTCAGCAGCGCATGCAGGGCCAGCAGCAGGTTGAGGTCGATCTTGCGCAGTTCATCCATGCAGCGAATAACCTCGGGGCTGGTGCGGGAATTTCATTCGATTAGAGGATGAAAACGCCACGCCGGCAAGCGGTCAGTTCTTCCAGCAATCGACCAGGCGCTCGCACACCCCGTAGCGTCTATCCAGGTCGGCCATGCGCGACAGATGATCGCTGTAGCCCTGCTTGAACACATCCTGGGTGAGCGCACGGTAGTACTGGGTCCTGGCGCTGTTGACTTCAAGGATCCGGCCTTCATCGGCACTGTCGCTGTCAGGCAGCAGGCGCTTGAGCTCGGCGTCATCAAGCTGGCGCAGGCGCGTGCGGTAGTCGTCCTTGTACAGTTGCAGGGCACGCGCCTTGCTGGCCATCACGTCCTGGGTATAGGCCTGCAGGTTCTGCCGGTACTCGGTCCAGTAGGCCGGCGGCAAGGTGAAGGTGATCTTCTGCTGACGTTCCTTGAGGCTTTTCTCGATCAGCCGCGTACGGTCCGCTTCGCTGCCGACGGCCAGCTCGGCCTTCATCTGTTCGGTCACGCTGTCGTCGATGATCTGCGCGATCATGGCTGTGCGTTCCGGGGTATCGGGCAGCAGCGTGGGCGCCGCCGGGAAGACCGGGTTGCTCCCGGCACAGCTGGGCAGGCCGTTGTTCAACAGCGGCACCGGCGAGCGCACTACCTCACCGTTCAGCGCATGCAGACGCATCAGCGACGACACGCACTGACGGTCGCGCCAGGAAAAGGTCAGCTCGTATTCGGCATTGGCCTGCGGCACGAAGTTGAACGCGTTGGTGCACACGCTGCCGGTGCTGAGCGTGTTGGGCCGCAGCAGTACTTCGTTGCCGGGCTTGAGGCGAATTTCCAGGTAGGGTTCGTCGTCGCTGGACGGCGCAATGCTCATGCCGGCGCGGCGCCGGGTGTCGGCCGAGAACAGGTTATTCATCAACCCGGTGGTCTGCCCGCCGCAATGGGCCGCATCGAACACATCCATCGTGACGTTGTCCATGCCGCTGATGAAGCGCAGCCTGGCCGCGTCGGCCTCGGTGGCATCGGGATAGGTGCCGTTGAAACTGCAACCACCGAGCAAGACGGCGCTGCCCACCAGCAGGGCGAATGAATGCAGAAAACGGGAGTCGAAGGTGACCATGAGTCGTCCTTGAAAGAATTGATACGCGCGACGATGCCATTCGGAGTGTTCCAACGACCTCGCCATTGTCCAGGTGCACTGGACCTGCGCAAGGCGACGAGGTTCCAGACAAGGGGGTCAATTGATGCGACAACTTCTGGCCATAGGGCTTTTAGGGATGATAGGGGGCTGCGCCACGATGCCCGATGAAGTCAGGCTGGACTCTTCCGTCTACTCGGCCGACAACGCAGGCCTGGTAACCGGCGCCCTGGCCGAAGGCGGCCCCTACGGCACCTGGATCGAGTTTCTCAACCTCGACACCGGCAAAAGCGTGGGCTGGGGCGCGCAGAACTACTACACCGCCTGGCTGCCGCCGGGCCACTACGAAGTCCATAGCCTGGGCTCGCGGCGCGGTGTAATGGGCCCCTACTCCAGACCCCTGCGCTTTACCGTGCAACAGGGCGCCATCAACTACCTCGGTGAAATGACCTACGGCTGCTCGTCGCTGGTACACCCCGATGCGGTGTATGGCGTGAAGAACTGTGGCTTGCTGGCGCTGTTCAGCTGCGACGTACCGGCGCCGAGCATTGGCGTGTGCGTGGAAGACCGACAGCAACAGAGCGTGCGCCGCCTGCTGAAAAAGAACCCGGAATATGCCCACCTGCCGGTGCGCTCTGCGGTGATGTCGCAGCAGGACCGATAGCCACCTGTGCGCTGTCGCGCAGCACACAGGTGGCCCGGTAGGAGCCCGCTTGCCGGCGACAAGGTCCGCAAGGACCTTCTTGCGATGGTGAGGCCACTATTTTCACGACTGCTGCCGCAGCCGATCGCGGTGGTCCGGCATTCCGGCAAGCGGAGGCGCCGATACAACAGAACACTAAGGAATGAGTTGCTGGACAATCTCGGCCAACCGCGTGCCCACCTGCAACTTCAGCGTCTCGATAAAGCGCGTGATCTTGGCATCGACAAACTGCCGTGACGTGTAGACGGCGTACACGTTGCGCTCATGCGTGTGGTATTCAGGCAACACCCGCACCAGCGCCCCCGAGCGCAAGTCTTCGATGGCACTGAAGCCGGCCAGCAAGCCGATACCCGCCCCTTCTCGAACCGCCACGGCCATAGCGTCCATGTCATTGACACTGAAACCGGGCCCTGCGTGGACAAACGTCGCCTCACCGGCCCGGCTCTTGAGTTGCCACTCATCACGCCCATAGTCCACGGTGCTCAGTAACAGGCATTGATGATCGCCCAGTTCATCAGGCGTCGCCGGGGCCGCATGGCGCGCCAGATACGCCGGGGATGCCACCAGCACGCAATGGCTGACGCCGATTTTCTGGCTGACACAGGCCGAATCCGGCAGCGTCCGGGCAATCAGGATCGACACATCCAGTTGGTCTTCCAACAGGTTGGGCATGCGCTGGGACAGCAACAGGTCCACGGTGACGTCCGGAAACTGACTGCGATAATCAAGCACCGCCCGGGTCACCAGTTGCCGCGCCAGCCCTGGCACACAATGCACCCGCAATGTGCCCCTGGGCTGCAGGGCGGCATTGCTGGCCTCGGCTTCGGCCTGCTCCAGATCGGCCAGGATTTTCGTGCACCGCTCATAAAAGCGCCGGCCGGCATCGGTGACCGACAGGCGCCGGGTCGAGCGCTGCAACAGGCGCGTGTCCAGTGCACTTTCAAGGGCGGTGACGGCACGCGAGACATTGCCGACCGTCGAGTCCAGATGGTTGGCCACCGCCGTGAAACTGCCCATCTCGACCACTTTCACATACACCGACATGTTCGAAAGCTTATCCATTGCGACTTTCCTGCCGACCTGATTGCATCTGTATTCCCTTGAAGACGTGCGTGCCATCCAACCATGGCCACGAATGCTACACCCTCCCCGCAGCACTCGATATTACCGCCCGCCACAACACTGATTCCCTCGCGGGCGGCTAAATCAAACGATCGGTCCTCCATAAACTGGATTGCACAGGCCGCCAGCCAGGCGCCGAACGCTTGCCAACCCACAGAGGGCCCGTGTCATGAATACCGCTTACGACCCGCTTTATCTTTTTATCGAGGGTAAATGGATCGCCGCCCAAGGGCGCGACACCGCCGCCGTCGTCAACCCGGCCACTGGCCGTGAACTGGGGCGCGTGCCACTGGCCGGCGCAGACGACCTTGATCATGCACTCCAGGTAGCGCAGCGCAGCTTTGCAACCTGGCGCCAGACCGTACCGGCCCAGCGCGCCAAGGTGCTCAAGCGCGCGGCCGAGCTCATCCTGGAACGCGCCCCTCACATTGCCAGGCAGATGACGCTGGAAGAAGGCAAGCCGCTGGGCGAAAGCCTGGATGAAGTCACCCGCGCTGCCGAGTACTTCGAATGGTTTGCCGAAAGCGCCCGACGCATCGATGGCCGTATCGTGCCGGCCAATCGTCCCGGCGTGCTGCAGATGGTCAAACGCCAGGCCATCGGCCCGGTCGCGGCCTTCACGCCCTGGAACTTTCCGGCCATCACCCCGGCCCGCAAGCTTTCGGCCGCCCTGGCGGCCGGCTGCAGTGTCATCCTCAAGCCAGGTGAAGAAAGCCCCGCCACCGCACTGGCCCTGGCACGCGCACTGGATGATGCCGGCTTGCCCAAAGGCGTACTGCAGGTGGTGTTCGGCGTGCCGGACCAGGTGTCCAGCCACCTGATTGCCTCGCCTGTCATTCGCAAGGTGACCTTTACCGGCTCCGTGCCCATCGGCCGGCTGTTGTCGGCCCGGGCGGCCGAGGGTGTCAAGCCCATCACCCTGGAGCTGGGCGGGCATGGCCCGGTGCTGGTGTTCGAAGACGCCGACATCGAAAAAGCCGCCGTCGAAGGCGTGGCCAACCGCTTTCGTGGCACCGGCCAGGTGTGCATCTCGTCCACACGGTTTCTGATCCAGCGCGGCGCCTATCGCGCCTTTGTCGATCACTTCGTGACCGCCACGCAGGCTTTGAAGATCGGCGACGGCCTGGCGCCCGGCACGCAGGTCGGACCACTGGCCAACCCCCGGCAACTGGCCAAGATGCAGGCACTGGTCGCCGACGCCGTCGCCAAGGGCGCACGTGTGCTGGCCGGAGGCAAGTGCCTGGACGGTGACGGTTTTTTCTTCGAGCCGACCGTGCTGGCCGATGTGCCCATGACCGCCCGCATCATGCACGAAGAACCCTTCGGGCCCATTGCCGTGCTGATGCCGTTCGACACGCTGGACGATGGCCTCCAGGAAGCCAACCGCCTGCCCTATGGCCTTTCGGCCTACGCCTTCACCGCCAGTGCCCGCACCGCCATCGACGTGGCCGACGGGCTGGAGGCCGGCATGATCGGTATCAATCAGTACCGCATCGTCGCCACCGAACTGCCCTTCGGCGGCCTCAAGGAAAGCGGCCATGGCTCGGAAGGCGGTATCGAAGGCATCGAGCACTATCTGACGAACAAATTCATCAGCCAGGTTTGAACACCCATTTACCGAATCGGAGAGACACGACCATGAAAGCCATCGACCTCAAGACCTTCGGCGCTGCTGATGTATTGCAACTGGCGGATGTGCCCGAGCCTGAAGTGCGCCCGACCGACTTGCTGGTGCGCGTCCATGCCGCCGGCGTGAACCGTGCCGACCTGACCCATCGAACCGGCGGCTACGGCCATCCGAACTTTGGTGATTCGACGATCATGGGCCTGGAAATGGCCGGCGAGGTGATCGCCAAAGGCGGTGAAGTGACGGGGTTCGAGGTTGGTGACCGGGTCATGGGCTTGGTGGGCGGCGGCGCCTACGCCGAGCAGGCGCGCATCGACTACCGCATGGCCATGCCCGTTCCGGCGTCGCTGGATTACGTGCAGGCTGCCGCCATTCCCGAGGTCTTCGTCACGGCCCATGAGGCCATGATGCACCTGGCGCAGCTCAAGCCTGGCGACTCGGTGCTGATCCATGCCGCCGCCGGCGGCGTGGGATCGGCGGCCGTGCAACTGGCCCATGCTACAGGCGCCACGGTGTACGCCACGGCGCAAGGCCGGAAACGGGCGCAGGTCGAGCACCTGGGCGCCAACGTCGTCATTGACTATACGACTCAGGACTTTGCCGAAGTGATCGCCGAGAACACCCAAGGGCGCGGTGTCGATGTGGTGATCGACTTTGTCGGCGAACCCTACTTCGCCCGTAACCTGGCCTCACTGGCCTACGGCGGTCGACTGATCCAGGTCGGTATCCTGGGCGGCGGTGGCCAGGTCAGTGTGGCGCTGCAAGATATCCTCTATCGCCACCTGCGCATCATCGGCACGGTGATGAAATCGCGTACTCCCTCAGAAAAGCACGCCATGATCCAGCGCTTTCGCGCGCACTGGCTGGAACGCTTCGACGAAGCAACAGGCCTTGCGCCGGTCGTGGACAGCACCTTTGCACTGTCACGCGCCGCCGATGCTCATCGGCGGATGGAGTCAGCAGAAAACGTCGGCAAGATCATTTTGACAATGGCGCCTGCAGACCTGGTCTGAGCCCCCTCAACGTCTGAAAAAGAGGCTGCACGCAATATGCACAATGCGCCGAAGATCACCTTCTACATATCAGGTGTTTGCCGCGCGACAGCGTGCCGCTTTGGTGCCGGTCAGACACACCGGTTGGGCATCTAGCGCTTTGCCAACACCCTGGCCAGCATTGCCGTGACCACCACCGCCAGCACCACGGCCGCTGCAATCGACAGCAACGCGCCCCATTGCACGATGCAATGCTGCAGCGTCAGGTAAAACCCCACCACCCCCACCGCGCCAATGGCATTGCCCCGGATGATCGCTGTCAGCTCACCCCGCCCGCCCTGCACATGGGCGAACACCGCCAGCGGCCAGGCAATCACCGGGATCGGCGCCAGCAGGCCGCTGACCACCGGGCCCAGCCAGGTGGCGCTGGCGGTGATCGCCAACAGCAGCAACGTGGCCGTGACCATGCGCATCGGAATCACCCAGCGCGGCACCGGCACGCAGGCTGCAGCCTGGGTTCGCGCCTGTCTGGTGGTGAAGACGATGATCAAGCCCACCAGCAGCAGCGCGACAGTGATCGACAGGGTCAGTACGCCCAGGCGGCTCATCAGCCAGGCCACAGCACCATACACCACCAGGGCGGCCAGGCATCCGGGCAGCGCCGACACATGGCGCGTCACCCACCAGTAGAACAGGTACGTCGCCTGGATCGCCGCCAGCCCGGCCAATGCCCCCGGCACGGCCATCAGGGCAAAGGCGCTGCCCTGCTCCAGGCTGAGAAACAGCATGACCAGCGCCGAGGTGATGGGCAGCCCCGAGAGCAGCCCGCCGACCGCAGTGCCCCAGCGCCTGGCCGCCAGCGAGATGGCCAGCATAAGCGCGGGGGTGATGAGCAACTTGAGGTAGAAGGCCGTCATGCAGGGATACTTCACATCCAGAGAAAGCCGTGAGCCTAATACTTTTGGCGCAGGTTTGCCTTGTGGAGAACGCCTTGCCTCAACCTGACGCCATGATGATCGCCTGCTTCAGCAGTCGTGGAGACCTGATGCTATTCGTCCCTTCTACCAAGAACTGGCGAGGGTTTGCGCGGTCAGTTGCACTGAATTGACCCACAGGACACATGAGTGAAACGACAACAACCCAACGCAGAGGTCTCATGAAGCCTTACCTCTTGTCCGTGTCATTGGCCTTGCTGACGGGATGCAGCACCGGGCCCTATCTGCATCCGGACTCACCGGTGGGCACCAACGCCCTGCTGTCACGTACCTGTCCGGGTCCCAAGGCCGCGATGAGCTACGCGCCACTATCAGAAGAACTCAACTGGGTGCATGTGCTGGTCTATGCAGCACCGCCGGGCGCGGTGAGCTGGCCGGACAAGCAGCGCTCCACGGACACTGAACTGCGTCTTTTCGGTCGCCTCTACACGCCTCCACGGCTGCGTAATCTCAATACACCCGAGCAACGCCAAGCGGCTTACAAACAGACCGATCCGCCACTGTGGGTCAGTGCGGCCTCTCCCATCGTTACGGTGACGCTCGCCAGTGGGGAAACCTATCCTGTCAGCATTGAACAACTGAAGACCGGCTTTGATCCTAGGAAGCAATTCCACGAAGGGTTCAAGGGCACCGCACTGGGTCAGGGCGATATGGATGACTTCACCCTCACTTTTCCAGATATCTTCGTTAACGGTGAAAAAATCCCCATGGCGCCCGTTCATTTCAAGAAACGCGAGGAACGCTACGCACCGGTCTTCAATTGCTGAGCGCTTGGTAAAAACCTGATAACACCTGACAAGAGAACGCAATGAACGTCCAGCAAGCCCTTGATCTGGTGTACGCCAGGCTGCTGGGAGAACACTCACTCCCGGTAAAAATCCGCACCCGGCAACCGCTGTGCAAGCAAGAGGTCGAGGCGTTGTTTCTGGCCATTGATTTTCTGACAACGCACTATAAAGACCATGAGCTGATCCCCAAGACGCTGGCCTCGGCCTTTGTCGATATTCATGGCAGCTTCAGTGTGAGCGATAAGGTCGTTGGCGAGGTCGAAGCCCGGTGGTACGAGGCGATCGGCATCGCGCTTCAGGATAAGGCTTATGCGTTGCTGGAATGAGGTCCAGGCGTGTCATCGCGGCAATATTCCATCTTGTGAATCGAGGTCTGACAATGCCTGGCTATGAGGATCAATCATGAACAGTCATCCACTGCGCCATGCGCTCCTGGTCTTGCCCTTCTTCCTGTTGTGCGGCCCCGTGCAGGCCTCGACCTGGCAGATTTGCCGCATGGAGCTGCGCATCACTGAGGTGGTAAAGCAGCCGTACCCGCAACTCAAGGCCCAGGTCTTGAAGGTGAACCCCGCATCGGCCACGGTGGAGTGCCCGGCACAAGGCGCGACCCTCACGTTTACCCCGGAAACCACCGATTACCAACGCACCCTTCCACGCCGACAGTGGCCAGGCAAGGGGCAGTCTGTGCGCATCGACTATCGCTATCTGGATGGTGTTTGCAAAGGCGATGGCCACAGCCATGAGTGCCGTATCAAACACTACCCAATGGCCGGTCCTTGACGCCTGATTGTGACTCGGCTCATCTCAGTACTTATGGACAATGCCCAGCCTGCCCATGATCTCCAGCGCATTGACCAGCCCCAGTCCGTTCATGGGCAGGCAGGCAAAGGCCTGGTACTCATCAAAGTGAGTGCCCAGCGCCAGCAGCTTCAAATCATGGGACTCCAGGTGCGTATTGAAGTACTGGAGCAAGGCACGCCCCCAGTCTTCGGCCTGGTTGACCGCCTTGACTGTCCTGGCATCCGGCACGGGGATTTCGAGACCTGCCAGCCGCAGCGGTGCCAGCTCATTGACGGCGCTGACCCCACCGGACGCCCACTCCTTCCATTCGAAATGAGCCAGTTGACCCGCCTCGGTGAGCGCTGAGGCGAGTTGATTCCAGGCCCGGTTCCACGCCGTCTGCGATGCAGCGGCCGGCAGGTTTTCAACCAGCGCCTGCGCCCGGTCCTCATCGAACAGGCAATCGAACAGGTCGGCCAACGCATCGGCTATATCCAGGGGTGGTATTTTCAGCTGAGGATCCAGATCCTGACTCAAGCGCTGCCACAAAGTGGCCAGTTCCTCCCAGTCGTCTTCATCCATGTCGTCATCGATCATCCGGGCCTTGTGGCCACGGCGGTAGTTATCCAGCCGCGTCATGCGCACACAGACCTCACCCCCGGCGATGCTGACCTCATAGCTGCGGTTGTCCATGAAGCGGGTCTGGAAGGCAATGCGGTCGGCGAACACATCATGGACGATGCTTTCTTCGGCATCGAAATACGCCGCGCCCTCGGGCGTGCCGTGAGCGGTGGTGATGCGCTGGAGCGACAACGGGTCGATAGAAGTCATAAGGGTGTGAGCCGCATGGGTGATGAGTGAGTAAGGCTGCCAAGGGCGAGATAGCTCATATCCAGCTTGATGGCTGGCCGTTTCAACCTGCCGTTTGAACCACCGTTTTCAGAGCGATGAGGGTGCGGCATCTTGTACTATTTCGCTTGCCACAAAACCCACCCCGCATTGATCGCAATAAAAGCCATCGACAAACTGCTCCAGTGGCGGCGCGTTCATAAGGTCAGGCTTGCATTCATCAACAGCCAGCTGATCGAGGCGTTGATAGCCTGCTCTTTCTTCGCCGTTGAAGCGCTTTTTCGGGCTTGCTGCGCCTATGAGCATTTGCTTTGGCCTGACGTATTGGGCAGAACTGCAGCGGGGGCAGGATTGCATGACGTAAAGGCTCATGGTGTGACCTGCTCTGAGGGTAGCGAGAGTGGTGAATTCAAGGGGCTTATCCTGTTCGACGCAGTGGCCCTTGCACCTGTGGTTCTTTTTGGCCTGAAATACCCTGCATCCTCGACATGTGCAGGGGCTGCCGCCTGAACAGACACGTCAGCACTGACGCCCCAGCTGTTTTTCCATAATGATCGTCCGCTCAGCGCCATAAAACGCGTCGTGGATTTTCCGATAGCCCAGTGCCGCATAGAATGCCTGCGCCGTCATCGAGGACGGTACACGTAAAGTGCCAACTCCGGCACTGGCAGCAGCCGCATGAATGACATTCATCAACTGCCGACCGACCCCTGCCCCCTGATAGGCAGGGTCAACGAAAACGCTTCTGACCACATCACCGTCGAGGCTTGCCGTGCCGGCAATCAATGACCCTGACACGGCGACGAAAACCTGACGTTTATCGAGCAACGCGCTGATGGCTTCAGGGCTGAAGCTGCGCTCGACCCGAGCGATAACGTCAGGTGCATAATCCTGCGAATTTGATTCATGAAGGGCCGCGATCACTACACGGCTGATCGCTGCCGTGTCTTCGCCTGTGGCGGGCCGAACCTGACATGCCATGCGCAAAACCTCAGTGTTCGATGCAAAGGTTCATCAAGCCATAAAGGAGCAATGGCCACAGATCATTGAATGGAAACCACCCGGCGTGTTTCGAGGCACGCCTTTACCTGATCACGTAACGCGCCGGCCTTCCAGAGCAGAAAACACATACATACCCGCCAGCAAGGCCAACAGGAATACACCTGCCTGCCAGTGCCCGGTAAGCACAATGGCAATCGCGGGGCCGGGGCAGATGCCTGCCACGCCCCACCCGACACCGAATACCAGGCTGCCACCGATCAGGCGGGCGTCCAGTTCGCGCTTCACGGGTAGCTGCATCCGGGCGCCCAGCAAAGACTGCTTGTGCGTGCGCGCCCAGTTCAGCGGAATGACCGCCACGGCAATGGCGCCGGCCATCACGAGCGCAAGCGACGGATCCCAGGCTCCGCCAATGTCCAGAAAAGCCAGCACCTTGGCCGGATTCGCCATGCCGGCCAACAGCAGGCCCAGGCCAAATAGCACGCCCGCAACAAATGAGGTCAACCTGATCATCTTCAAGCGCCCAGTACGTGGCGGCTGGCGTACACCGTGGCAAATCCGCTGGCCATGAAGCACAGCGTCGCCACGATGGAGCGAGGCGACAATCGGGAAATCCCGCACACGCCGTGACCACTGGTGCAGCCCGAAGCGTAACGGGTGCCCACGCCGACCAGCAGGCCCGCCACGATAAGGGCTGGCCACTGTGCATCAATCTCTATCACCGGCAAGACGGTGAACACGCCCCACAACACTGGCGCAACCAGCAGGCCAAGCAGAAACAGGGCCTTCTCGCTCCAGCCCTCACTGCCAGGCTGCAGCACGCCGGCCAGCAAGCCGCTGATGCCAGCGATTCGGCCATTGGCCAGAACGAACACGCTGACGGCCAGCCCTATCAGAGCCCCTCCGAACAACGAAGTCCACGGCGTGAAGCTGATCCAGTCAATGCTCATTTTTCTATCTCCGCCACACAGAGGCGGCTAAAGGAGGCTGATGTTATTGGATGCAATGGGCGTCGACTCATTCCAGCGCCTGCAATGAGGACTGTTCGAGTAGCACCGCGCCTTCTCCCTGCTCGCGCAAATGATCACCCGGATTGCGCAGCGGACAGTCATCCATGGAGAGGCAGCCACAGCCGATGCAGCCATCGATTTGATCGCGTAACCGGGTCAGGCTGTCGATGCGCTCGGTAAGCATGTCTCGCCACTGCCTGGAGAGGTGAGCCCAGTCCCTGGCTGTCAGCGCTCGCCCGGGGGGAAGCCCGTCCAGCGCGTCCTTTATCGCCGACAGGGGAACGCCTGCGCGCTTGGCAATCTTGATGATCGCAATCCGGCGCAGTGTATCGCGAGGGTAACGCCGCTGGTTGCCGGCGTTGCGCTGCCCCTGGATCAGGCCTTTGGCTTCATAGAAGTGCACGGTCGCAACCGTCACCCCGCATCGGCGCGCCAGTTGCCCGACCGAAAGCGCGACGCTCACATCGATCATGAAGGATTCCCCTGTTGACCTCATCTATACATGAGGTTTTATAAGGAGTGTCACCTTGCCTTGGCAAGGCTTCATTTGCCGCATGCGGTGACACCTGGAAAGGAATACACATGGATAAGCATCACGTTGCATCGGGCTGGGCTGCCTTGCTGTCGGGCCGCAATGGCGTACGCTCACTCGCGCTGGCTGGGGGCGTTGTGCTGCATGCGATTAATGTCTATATCGCCACCACGATCCTGCCATCGGTGGTCAGGGACATTGGTGGCCTCGATTACTATGCCTGGAACACCACCCTGTTCGTCGCCGCCTCCATCCTCGGCTCGGCGCTGGCGGCAAAATTGCTGGCCACGGCGGGGCCTCGCAGCGCGTACGTCATCGCCACGCTGGTGTTTACCATCGGCACGCTCCTGTGTGCAGTGGCCCCGTCCATGCCGGTCATGCTCGGCGGCCGTCTTGTCCAGGGTCTGGGCGGCGGTTTTTTGTTCGCGCTTTCCTACGCCATGATCCGGCAGGTGTTCGATCAAGCGTTATGGCCGCGGGCAATGGCGCTGGTGTCCGGTATGTGGGGCGTGGCCACCCTGGTCGGTCCGGCCGTCGGCGGCCTCTTTGCCGAACTTGGCGCCTGGCGCGCGGCGTTCTGGTCGCTGGTACCCGCCGCCTTGCTGTTCGCCGGACTGGCGGTGGTGGTGCTGCCCAGGCGCGGCACGACCAAGGCCGAACGCTCACCGCTACCGCTTGCCCAACTCGTGCTCCTGACAGCGGCCGTGCTTGCCGTTTCGTTCGGCAGCGTCTCTGCTGCCCTGCACTGGAATCTCACCGGGCTGGCTGTCGCCGGGTTGCTGACAGCCTTGTTGATCGGTACAGAAAACCGCGCCCGGCAGCGGTTGCTGCCGACCGGAGCCCTGCGCAGCACAACGGCGCTGGGCGCACTCTATGCCACGATGTCGCTGCTGGCGGTGGCCGTCACCAGCGGTGAAATATTCGTTCCGCTTTTTCTTCAGGTGCTGCATCAGCAGTCGCCTCTGATGGCCGGGTATCTCGCCGCGCTGATGGCGGCCGGGTGGACGTTGGGGTCCATTGCCAGCGCAGGCGTCAGCGCCAGGCACGTTCGCTACGCGATGCTGCTGGGCCCCTTGCTGGGTGTGGCTGGCATGCTGACGCTTGCCGTGTTGATACCCCGTGAAAGCACCGGTAACGGGCTTGCCCTCGGCCCGCTCTGCCTGGCGCTGGTGGCCATCGGTTCAGGCGTGGGCATGGTATGGCCGCACCTGCTGACTCAGGTGTTTCAGGTCGCGCCGGCCGGCGAGCAGAACCTGGCAGCGGCGTCCATCACCACCGTACAGCTGTTCGCCACTGCGCTCGGCGCAGCACTGGCCGGCATGGTGGCCAACGTGGCCGGCCTTACCGACCCGGGCGGCACCGAGGGAGTCGCCAATGCTGCGGCCTGGCTGTTTGGCCTCTTTGCCCTGGCGCCGATGCTGGCCGTCTTTATTGCATGGCGCGTCATCAACCAGCGCGTGGTGACGTCAGCGTGACTGGGGCGCGACCTGCTGGTGTGCTAGATAACCGGCCAGATGCGTGCGGGCCCACTGCTCGGCGGTGGTGACCGCAATCGACTGCTGCGCATTGAATGTCGCCGCTTTGGGCCACGCCACGCCTCTGCCTTGAGCGAATACGGCGCGGTATTTTTTGATGTGATTGGCAGGGTCTTTTTCCAGTGCCTGGATCAGCTGTTCAACGGTCCATACGTTGCGCTTGAATGGACGTTCCAGCACCCGCTCAAGGAGGCTCGCCACCTGCCCGTACGTCACTGTGTCGCCGGCCAGGTAGACGATCTGATTGCGCAGATGCGGCTCGAAGAACACGATGTCGGCGGTCAGCGTACCGATGTCGTCAGGGGTCGTGAGCGTCACACTGTTGTCAAGACTGCCCAAGGCGTTCACCGCGTCGTGCTCAAGATCGACGACCTCGAACACAGGCTCGAACAGGAAGCTGGTGAACATGCCCGTCGAGATGATGACCCATTCGGTCTGGTCCTGGGCACGCAGCAACTCGCGCACATCAAGCTGGGCATCGAACAGGTCCTGGGGACTGCCTCGGCCGATCTCGTCGTAGTCAACGCCAAACTGCCATGGGAAATAGCGCTTCACACCGGACTTGAGCGCTGCGGTAGCCAGCTTCATCGGCGTTTCCCGACCGGCGACCATGCCGGCGCAGCCGATGACGGTGTCGAAGCGTGCGAAGATTTCAGCCAGTTGCTCGATTGAATCATTTACCAGATCGGCAGCGACCATCTGGATGCCCAGACCGCGCAGCTCATCGATTTCTGCCTTTTTCTCAGGCACCTGCGTGTGGATTGTCGATTCCCTGAGCAGGACGCCGATGCTGGAGCCGGGCGAGCGCTTCGACACCCGCGCAAGATTGCGCAGCACCGGCAGGCCAAGCTCGCCGGCCCCCAGAACGAGAATGGATTGGGGGGAAAGCGGGGTGACTTCGGTCATGACTGCTCCTGAAACCTGTTGTCTGTAAGATGCGCAAATGCTTGCACACTTGCGCAGCGCTCAGAAGAAGGCACACCGGTGATACCAGGGGGAGCAATGATCGATCATGGGGTGCTTGACCAGGCACAGGCCATCTGCCAGACGCTCAGGGAAGAGGATGACGGGGTCAGGCGCGAAGTCCTTACGCATGCCGGCAGCCGCTGGTCATTTGGCATCCTGCATGCCTTGGGGGTGTACGGCAAAATGCGCCATGCCGAGATAAAACGGCAGATGACGGGGGTGACCCAGCGCATGTTGACCAAGACGCTACGTGCTCTGGAGCGTGATGGCCTGGTGCTTCGGCAAGAGTTTGGTGAGGTTCCACCGCGCGTGGAGTACGAACTGACACCGCTGGGCATGGAATTGCTGATCCGCATGTCGCCCATCTGGATCTGGGTGGTTGAAAACGTCGAGGACTTCCGTAAGGCGCGTCGCACGTTCGACAGTCAGGAGGACAAAAAACCGGCATGGCAAACGCCAGTGTCATGAACGCCCTCTGTACCTCACCCCACGCAAGGACCTGCCGCCCATGAAGCCATTTCCCGAAGCCCTTCACACGTTCCTGGCCCAGGGCACGGTGGTGGGCGACCTGCTCTTGCCCATGCACTATGCAACGCCTGATCGCTTCGAGGCGTTTCAATCGGGCTTTCGCACCCAAGGCCTGACCGGCGAGAGCCTGGTGTCCGAGGCCGATGGCGGGTGGCATCCGCAATGGTATGTCATTGCCCTGAGCGGGCTGGACGATCCGCTGTTCATTGCCGCAGGCGAGGCCGACAGCGGTTATCCGGTGTACACCGCGCCGCATGGGGCCGGACGCTGGGACGCGCTGCAGATTGCGCCGGACCTGACAACGTTCGGGCGCCTGCTGCAGGCCCTGGCCGAGGTGACAGACGATGACCTTGAATCCGAGCGCCGGGTGCGCACCGCGACCGGTTCTGTGAATGAATACTGGCGCGAGATATTCGACGCACGCGTCGAGCAGGCCGAGCTTGAGGAAGAACTGCCGACTGATGACGTGCCGTGCGACCCGGACGACTTTACGAGCGGCGACTTGATCGTGACCGCCTTGGGCCCTCACAAGCTCAAGGTCGTGCAGCTCGTCAGCCAGTGCCGCGGGCTGGCGTTGAAAGACGCGCTGGCCCTGGTCGAAGCGCCTGAATTTCAGGTGGCCTGTGGCGTGAGGCGCTCACTGCACCACTTGATTGCCAAACTTGAAGCACTGGGCGCAACAGTGGCGTTTCGGCCTGCGCGATCGCCAGGGCGTTGAGGCATGGATGCGCTGCCTCGCCTTATCGCGCATTCAAACGGGTGGCCCACGCCTGTTCCCGCGCCTGCCCGACCAGAAAATCGACGAACGCTCGTGTCTTGGCCGGCAGCAGTTTCTGGCTGGAGAAATACAGCGAGATCTGCCCGGCATCCACAGACCAGTCCGGCAGCACCCTTTGCAGACGGCCGCTTTCAAGGTCCGCCAGCACATCCGGCACCGCCAGCAAGGCCACGCCCAGGCCCAGCCGGGCACACTGGCGCAGGGCTTGCGGGTCGTTGACCAGCAGCCGTGGCGTCAGGTCCAGCGGTCTTTTCTGAGCGTCGGGTCCTTGCAGTATCCAGCTTCTGATTCTGCCGGTCTGCACCGAACGCATGGCCACATGCTCCAGCGTGGCCAGGTCCTCGAAACGACGGACAGGATCTTGTGCCGACAGGTAAGCGGGCGCTGCGACCAGAATCAGATGCGCAGGCGCAATGTCCCGGGCGACAAGGGTGGGCGCCAGCTCGAGGCCGCCGCCGATGGCGGCATCGAAACCCTCGGCAATCAGGTCGACCTGGCGGTTTTCAAACGTCCACTCAAGCGTCACGTCAGGGTAGCGCTGCAAGAACCCGGGCATCAGCGGCAGCAGGAAATCACAGCCAAACCCAGGGGCTGCGGTGAGGCGCAGCACGCCGGCGGGCTGGCCGGCGTGCGTGGCAACGTCCGCAATGGCGGCCTGAACGCTTTCGAGCCCCGAGCCGACATTCGCCAGGAACCGCTCGCCGGCTTCGGTCAGAGTCAGGCGGCGCGTGCTGCGCTGGAACAGACGAACCCCAAGGTTGGCTTCCAGCTGCGCCACGTTACGGCTCACGGCCGCCGGCGTGAGCCCAAGACGACGGGCCGCAGCAGAAAAACTGCCTGATTCGGCACTGCGCACAAAAGACACCAAGTTGCCCATCGTCTCCATTGCACTCACCTTCAAGCATTGATTGAAAGTGATTCTAGTCATTACCCGCTACTGGCGAAAGAATGAAAAGCGTCTCATAGCCTCATCAACTTCACCTACCGAGGCTTCATCATGAATACAGTCAATCTTCCTCTTGCCGGCAAAGTGGCCGTTGTCACCGGTGGTTCGCGCAGCATCGGCGCGGCCATCGCCAAACGCCTGGCCGCCGACGGTGCCACCGTGGCCATTACCTACAACGCCTCGCCTGAACGCGCCGACGCCGTGGTCAACCAGATCGTGGCCGCCGGCGGCCAGGCGCTGGCCCTGGCGGCCGATGCGGGCAATCCGCAGGCGGTGCGTGCGGCCATCGATGAGGTCGCCAACCGGTTTGGCCGCGTCGACATTCTGGTGAACAACGCGGGTATCAGCGTACTGGGCGCCCCCGAAGACATCGCTTTCGAGGACTTCGAATGGATCCTGGCGGTGAACGTGACCGGGGTGTTTGTTGCTACCCAGCAAGCCCTCAGGCACATGGGCCATGGCGGACGCATCATCAATATCGGCAGTTCCATGGTGCAGTACGCGGCCTTCGGCACCGCCTCGGCCTACACCCTCACCAAGGGCGCGCTGACCGGTTTCAGCCGTGGCCTGGTGCGCGACCTGGGACCACGGGGCATCACCGTCAACACCGTGCACCCCGGCCCGACCGACAGCGACATGAACCCGGCCGAGGGTCCGGTGGCCGACTTCGTGCGCCCCAATATCGCCGTGGGCCGCTATGGCGAAGGCCAGGACATCGCCAGCGCCGTGGCCTACCTGGCCAGCCCCGAGGCCGGCTTTGTGACCGGTGCCGAGTTGATGGTCGATGGCGGCTTTACGGCCTGAGCCAGTAGGGGGCGCGCTTGCCGGTATACCGGACCACCGCGACCGAGTGCGCTAGCGCTCGCAAAATCTCGGAAACGCCACAAATTTACGACTGCTGCGCAGCCGGTCGCGGGCAGAGCGCGCTCCTACGGCGGTCAATTCAGATCCAATACCCGGACCACCCCGGTTCGCTAACCTTGCCGCCGCTCGCTGCCAAATCAGCAGGTGCCCAGGACGACAGGATTCTGGAGCAGGGTTTGGCTAGCGTGGCGAATCACCACACAAACGTGATGGGTCATAACTATAAACTTCATACTGACCCTGCATTCCCCACGCGGGTCAGATGCCGTCCGCCATACTGCATCAGCAAAATCGCCGTTTTACAGGACTCAAAATGATCGCAAAGACCGATCGCCTGACGCTTGCAAACCATTGATAGCTTTATCTAAGGCCTAAAATCAAACCGCTTGCTTTTCGAACATCTCAATCATTGCCAGCACCTCCATAATGCTGTCTTGCATATGATTCCCCATCTTGTACTCACGCAACGCCTGCTCGCCGCCATCCGTTACAACCCCCTGTGGACGTTCGACAAACTGGCCGATCAGACGAAAGTGTTCGTCCAGCACCAGTACAAGCGGAATGGCAATCTTCTCCAGGCCCAGTTCAGTCTGCAACGTGTTCTGCGCACGGCCTCTGGACACGATCGCCAGGTCAATCGCGGGCTGCACCTCGCAGAGATAATCGAAGGCGGCCACGTTGATCTGGCAATCCGGGCACCATATTTCGCCGGCGATCAGCAGATGATAGGTGCCTTGAATGGCCGTCAGCCGTTGTTGCGTGGCCGTGGACAGTTCGCCGGGCCGGCGGATCCTGTCGGCGAAGTGCTGCGTGGCGGTCAGTTCGGCCGGCAAGCCTGTCTTGACGAAGCCATCGAATCGCTGGCCTGTGGCGAAGAGTTCTTTGTACGGGACCATGGTTGTTTCCTTGAGAGTGTCTGGCGCCGGGCCTGGAACAGTGGGTCATCAGGGCAGCATTGTGCGCGCCGCTATAAAAAATCGTCGATCAACAGGGCATGTTCGGTGGCGAACGTCGACTCGTACACCGCTTCGTCCCACACGCCGCGCACCAGAAAGGCAGCGGCACTGTACGCGCGGGCCTTGGCAAAAAACACGGGGTGACGGTCATCGCCGCGCTCGGCCAATTCGAAGTAGTGCTCCTCGTGTTCAGCGCACAGGGCCTCGAAGGGTTCAGGCTGATTGCGGGCTAACAATGCACGCATAGTGTCAGGATCGAGGCCGGCCTGCTGCGCGGCCCAGAGCACGATGCGGGTGGCCAGTGACCGGCGCTCCCGTGTATCCAGCGCCTGGAGCAGGCGCTGGATGTCCGGGTAGTTCAAGGCTAAGCGTGAGGTCATTCTGTGCGCTCATCAAACAAGATAACTTACTGATTTTACTGGCTATTGAATTCACCGCTTGTAGGCGCGCGCTCTGCCCGCGATTGAGCGCAAAGCGCTCACAGAAATCTCGGAAACGCTGAAAATCTACGACTGCTGCGCAGCCGGTCGCGGCGGTCCGGCATTCCGGCAAACGCGCTCCTAGCTCAGTGCTGGAGGGGAAATCAACGCCAAAGCTCCACCACCCCGCCTTGGTCGCCCAGCACTGGATCTGTGTGGGGAAATCCCAGCCGGGCGATCTGTTCGATCTGCGCAGGCGTGGCCGGGTCGCGGTTGATATCGCCCTCCTGTCCAGGTGGATAGGCGCCGACCACTTCGAAATCCTCGCTGGCGCCCAGGTTGCAATGCCCGGTGCCTGCCGGCAGCAAGAGCACATCCCCGGCCTTGACCTCGACCACGTGGCCGTTCGGGCCGCCGAGCATCAGCCGCGCATGGCCGGCATGGACGCCGAGCACTTCGTGCCCACGGGTGTGGTAGTGATGGTAATCGAACACCCCGTAGCGCCACTGCGGCGGCCAGCCGTTGGCGGCGAAGATGCGCTCGAATACCGACGCCGGATCGCTGCCGGTCACGCGCATGGCCTCGGGGTAAATCAGTACGGGCAGCGTCGGATGGTTGGGGATACCGCCATTGGCCTTGAACATCAGCGCCTGCACGGCGCGGACAGTCAGTGTCTGTTTCATGATTATTGCTCCTGTCAGGTCAATGCACACCGTCAGCCTTGCCAGGCAAGCGCACGGTCTTCGTAGTCGAAGACGTCATAGGCCGGCACTCGCCCATTGAGCAGGACCGGCACCGTCAGGCTGCTGCGGTCGCCGTATTCCGGGGGGTACACCATCCACTCGACTTCGTAGTACCACCATCCCCTGTCAGAGTCGTGGGTCTTTTTCAGGGCGCAGGCATGAAATTCAGGTTCGGCATAAGGATAATCCTTGAGCATGTCGAGCACGACGAGCCTGGACGTCTCGATGGCCGCGCGCGGCGACAGCGGCGGAAAATCCTCAGTCTCGAGCCAGGCCGGCGTCTGGGGAATATCATCAGGGCCGACCGAGAACCTGAACACGAGTGTCTCCACGTAATAGGCATAGACCTTCAGCATTGCAGCCTCCGTTCAAATCAGATGCGACAGTCAAACTTAATGCGTGCAGGATAAAACCGGCGGCACCGGTGTCCTAGTGCCACGATTCAATACATCCCCCTGCCCCTGGAGAGATTGCGGCATGATGCCTTCCGGAAAATCGCGACTGACCCGCTGGGTCGGCATCTCTTCGATCCTCGTCCTGATCGCTGGCAGTTTCATGGCGCTGTATGTGCTGATGATAAGCGCCTCCTTGCCCATCAATATCTCGGGCCCCCTGGTGCTTGGCGTGCTGTGGCTGACCAACCTGGTGTCGGCGCTGGTCACCGCGATCTACGGTTTTTTCCGCCGCTGGCCGCGCTGGCTGGTGGTTGCCCTTGTGGTACAGGTCGCGGCGGTGGTGGTTCCGCTGGTGATCTTGATCATCATGAGTTTTAGCAACTGACTACCCCGACCCACGGCGAATGAATAACGCTGCACGACCAAGGAAGCAAGACACATGAAGTGCGCAGGCGTATGGAAGTATGCGTTATGGGTGGCCGCATTCGGCTCGAGCGGCTTGAGTCACGCCGTCTCGTTGCCACAAGACTGGGCGATCCTGCCAGGTCCTGACGAAACCGTTGAGCAAGGGCTGCCCGCCGCCCTGCAATCGCCGGAACTGGCCAAAAGCGGACAGCGGCTGGCCGAGGTGGAAATGCTCGTGGCCCTGCCCTACGCCCAGGTGCTGCCGGTGGTGGTCTCGGCCCTGGCAGCGGTCGGCCCCCTGGAGGAGCAGACTGGTGTGAGCCCGCTGTCGGAGCTGGATGAAGGCTGGGGCGATGTACTGTTTGCACGGCGACCGGACCTGGTGCACCAACTGGTGAGCAAAACCGACCTGCCCAGGCTGCAGCAGGACGTACGCGACGGCGCCCTGGCCGAAGCGGAAATTCCCGGGCGCCTGGCCAGCATCGAACGCACACTGCGCTTTCAACCCGGCAGTGCGCGTACGGCGGCACTGACCGAGCCGTACCGGTATTGGTACGGCAATGCCGAACGCACCTACGGTGCGACGGGCGGCAGCAGCAGCCGGGTCATTGTGCGGGTCATGCAGCTCGATGCCGTGATGGGTCATCCGGCCACGGCGGTGTACCTGACACGCAAGGACGAGTTTGCCAACCCCAAGGCAAGCTTCACCCATCAGGTGCGCGAGCTGGCCAACCTCAATATTTTCAGCCCTGGCCAACCCAAGCGCCTGCACCGCAGCAGCGTGCCCGAGGCGGTGTTCAGTCCCGTTTATACGGCACTGAATACGCTGCCCGGCGCCAACTTGCAGCTCGGGCTCGATGCCGGGCAATGGCAGCCACCGGCAGCGCCACGCCGTCTGGTCACAGAGCCAAAACTGACCCTGCCCGACCCGCAGGCCAGGACGCTGCAGGCGCAAGCACTGCTGATTACCAAAAACCCCGACGACATGCTCGTACTGGCCGATGGCAGCGCCCTGCTGGTGCGCAGCTATCCGCGTGCGCTGCTGCACTGGGCGCCGGACGATGGTCAGGAACCGCGTGTGATCTGGACGCCGAACGACACGGTGATCCAATGGCACATGGCGCGTGATGAGCGCGGCCAATCGGCCTACATGGTGGCCGACGGGCAGGTGCTGCACTTCGACGCCGCCACCCGGCGGCTGGCCAGGCACCCGATCGTGTTCGACAAACCGGAGCTGCTCAAAAACGTTGATTATTTCCCCGACGGCAAGGGCGTGCCCCTGGCCTACCGCCACGATGTCAGGAACCGTCGCGACACCCTGTCGATCTGGCAGCCCGGTGCACAACCGGCCGCCGATGGCGCACCCTGGCAATACGCGCTACGCCTGGCTTCACTGCGCCAGGACGTGATGCGTCATTCCATGCGCACCAATACGCAGATCAAGCCGGTGCGCTGGGACGGCGTGCAAGCCAATCAGTGGATCGAAGACAGCGACGGGCTGGCCGAACTCGATAGCCGCACTGGCCGGGTCTTGCGTGCCGTGCGCTTGCCGCGCCGCTTCGGTGAGGTCGACCCCAGCGATGACACCGGCATGGCGCAATGGACGCCGCCGCCGTTCGGCTCGGTCAAGGGCGGCTGGATTGCGGTCGGCTTTGTGTTGATGGACGGCAAACGCCGCAACCCCGGCCTGCATGTGGTCGACGTCGCCAGCGGCAAGGTGCGCTATTCGCTGACCCTGCCTGACCAGGACTCGCTCAAGACGGCGGCAGGCTCGCCCAACGGGCGCCTGCTGGCCCTGGGCACCGGCGCAAACAATAAAGCCATCGTGGTCTGGAACCTGGAAAACGGTCGGTCACTGACGCTGCAAGCCGATGCTTCCGGCTGCAAGGACCTGGCGCAGCTGCAATGGAGCCCGTCCGGCGAACGCCTCTGGGGGCGTTGCTCGAACGGACTGCTGGCCTGGGATATACCGACCACCTGGTGAATACAAGCGGCGCGAGTTCGCGCCGCCTTTTGTGCCTAAGGCTTGAACTCCCAGTACTGACCACCCGGTGCCGTGACCACCTGAAGATTGAACCGGTCAGCCGCCTTGGCGCCCTTGAACAGGTAATACATGTCGGCCACTACGGACAGCTTGTCGCCATAATAAGAATGACCGATAAAGTCGGTGCTCAAGGCGCTGGCATCAATCAGCTCGACCCCGGAATAAATCACCACAGGCTTGCGAAACATGCCCGCTCGCGCCGCCCCGTGAAACACTTGCGAAAGCGCCAGCGCCTTGTCGTTGGCAGAGACATAAAGGGTCACGGGAGCGCCTTGCCTGCGCAACTCGGGGACGATCTTGTCAGCAAACTCACCGGCATCGATATCAGGCGCTGCCAGCACGACTTCCTGCAGTTTTGCCGCCAGGTCAGGCGACTCCGAGTACAGCCGTAACAAGGCCTGGGTCAACGCCCGATTGCCCATGCTGTGCGCCACGATATAGACCTTCTTGACGCCAGGATTTTCGAGGTGATCTTTCAGAAAGTCATACACGGCCGGATAGGACTGGGCGATGGCGCTTTCATCCGCCCGGTACTGGCTTTCACTGCCCGACGAGGGCCAACTGAACAACAGCGGCGCACCCTTGAACTGCAGGTCATACGCCAATTGCGCTGTACGTTTTACCGAGTCCTCGAAGCTCACGTTGTAGCCGTGTATGAATATCAGCGAAGCTCCGCGCTCTCCCAGCCGCAGTGCCAGCGACTGGTTGAATTGTTCGCGGTCAAGGCGCCGCCCGTTCTTGATCATCACGTGATCGTCGGGGTTGGATTTCATCCAGTCAAAGAAAGGCGACTCGATGATCCCGACCCTGTGATCAGGCGGAAACGAAACCCGACACTTGCCGTACGACAAGGCTTCGACGCTGCTTCGTGCGCCTGAAAACCGACAATCCCCGGCCAGCGCCTGGCGGTTGGTGCCGTAAAACACATCGACTTCATTGGTGGCGGGCGCGGTGTCCCCTGAAGCCTCGACGGGGTCAGTGATGACAGGCGGCAGCGGGCTTGGCACAGCCGGAGACTGCGAACTCGGCGCACAGCCTGCAAGCATTAAAAAGACGGACAATAACAACAGCGTGCACTTCATAGACCCACTTCCCTTTCAGGTATATCGAACAGCGCGAGATGACGGTGAACACCGAAAACCGGTGCACCAGGCATGATGACAAGGTAAACCGCATGCCATGAAAACAGACATCGATACGGCTCAGGTAAACAAGATTGGGTGGTTCCTCTCGTTACCCTGGAGCTTGAGCACGGCATCGTATCGTTATGTCAGCCGATGACAAAGGGTGAATGCATGGCCTGTTCCAGATGTAAAACCAATATCTGCCCGCCCTCTGCAACTTCACCTCCAGCGGCCCCTCTAACCCCCACCCATTAAACCTTGACCCCGTTCCCCCTGCGCAGGATGCCCCATGTCGTCTCAACCGGACTCCACCCTCCCCGCAACCACCCTTACCGAAACACCCGCCTTGCTCGCCGAAGCCTTCGAGCAGGCGCAACAGGCCGAGCGCGCCTTGAAGCAGCGCAGCCAGAAGCTGACCAAGCGCTTCATGATCGCCCAGGCGATCTTTTGCGGTTACTGGATGCTCAAGTGGATCTGGCAGGGGCACTACATTGGCGGGCCGATCTATGCGGTGTTGATCTGGTGTTTTTCATGGGTGCTCTACGCGCCGATGCCGCTGCTATGGCGCTCGCAGCAGAAGGCAGTGAATCGGGCCTGGCAGCAGGTCGACGAGGCGCGGATGGAATCGGGCCGGGTGTTCCTGGAAGAACAGGCGCTGGGGCCGTATCGCTGGATCTGTCGCAACGGCCGCATGCTCGGCGTGTTTCCCGACAGCCAGGTGCTCTATGCGCTGGTGCCGGAACTGGGCAATCGCCACGCCCTGATGGCGGCGCCGCAGGTGGTCAAGCAGGTGGTGGTCAATGAACAGGTGATCTCCAGCAGCACCACGCACACCACCACCGAGCATGACCGGCGCAATGTCTATGGCGTCAACGGCCATTTCGGTGTGCTGGGTCGGGGCAAGTCACGCTCCACCTCGACCACGACCAACACCACGGCGCACACCTTCACCCTGGGGGTGCAGTTACAGGGTGCCAACTATGAGCCCTACTGGATTCAACTGCCCTTTGGCGCGGACTGGCAGGAAGCGCGCAACTGGCAGTTGCTGATCGAGCAGACGGCCGGGCGCTGAAAGCCCGTCTTTGCAGCCACTCAGTGACGCTGCAGGTCGAACATGAAACGGGCGCTTCCGGTCTCCTGGCCCATGGTGTTGAGCATCGGCGGCCGATGGTACTTGTCCAGCAATTGCCGTTGCTGTGCGGTGCCGATAGCCAGGCGTTCAAGGATCTCGCAGACGAGCCGGTAAAGCACTTGGGTGTTGCCGTCCTCGACCTTGACCGACAGGCCGATCGCGCCTGATGCGCCCAGGCGCCGGGTCTGCGCCGAGGCCCGTACGCCCAGTCCGTAGCAGGCATCAGCCCCTGTCTTGCCGACGACATTGCCCTCGAAGGCGCGCATCAGGTCCGTGCAGTAACGCCCTTCGCCGGCCACCATTTCAGGGTACGTGGTCATGGCCCGGTAAATCCGCGTCAGCGCCTGGCCGCGTGCTGACAAAGGCTCGCCCTTGTGCGCCGCGTCAGCGCTTTGTGCAAGCCTGGCGTAGATCAGCCCCAGCTTGTCGAGCGCGAAGGCGGGCGTGGGCAGGTTGCAGCCATCGACGGCCCATTCCACGGCTTCCACCGGCAGCTCGCAGACATCGGCCATCACACGCCTGACATGCGCCTGCAGCGGATGGACCGGTTCGTTGTAACCCGAGAAAGACTCGCCCAACGCCAGTGCAGCCGCCAGCATGCCGGCGTGCTTGCCAGAGCAATTGCTGCAACAGGCCGTGGGGATGAAGTCGCGTTTGATCCAGGCCCGATTGACGGTGTCCGAAACAGCCGGGTGACCCCCACAACGCAGATCCGACTCATCGGCACCGACCTTGCGCAGCATGGCCCAGGCCCGTTCGATATGGCGTGGCTCACTGCTGTGTGAAGCGCACATCAAGGCCAGGTCCGCCTCGTCGAAGCCGAACCGCTCAAGGGCACCGGTTTCAATCACTGCCAGGGCCTGTGCCGGCTTGGCGGCTGAACGCGCCAGCGTCATCCGCTGCGGATCACCAAAGCTGTAAAGCAGGCGCCCTGCTTCATCTACCACGGCCACATGGGCACGATGCACATTTTCCACGCAATGCCCGCGATAGGTCACCAGTGCCACGTTATTGGCTTGCATCGCTTTGCTCTCATCAAATACAAAATAGCTTGTTGATTTTATTGAGCAGGACACGCCCGTTGAACCCTGTTTGAGTTTAGAAGCATTGATCCCTGGCGCAGAGGTCAGGCCATAAAAATCTGTATGGCGCGGGATGCACGGTCAATACGGCAAGTACCAGGGCTACCCTGTCTTACACGCTGGGTATAAAGCGTTCAGGCACTCGGTAACGTTACCGCACCTGCGTGTACAAACGTCGTAACGCAAGCGTATCGTTTACCTCTCTCCAGCCCTGAGGGACATGAGTATGCCAATGGACACCGCCTTGGCGTTTGCAATCGAGACCGCCGAAAAGGAGTACCTGCGTACGCGTGTAGAGAACCTGACGCACATCGCCGGCAATCCTTATGGCGCCTGGGTATTTGCCAGCGGCGGGCTGGAAGGCTTTCATGTCCAGGCCAGCCCCAGCCCGATGCTCAACCGGGTCTACGCCAGCAGCGAGGCAGACGTCGAAGCCCTTGTGGATCGGCTTGTCCGGTCAAGCGCACAGTCAACCGTGACGCCCCTCACAGGTGCACCCAAGTCACTGGCACCCTGTTGCCTGATGGCAGGCCGTCAACTGGAGCGTTTGAAAGGCTGGACGCACTTGCAGCTTGTCTCACCGATCGAACAGGCGGTGGTCAATGCGCACAACGTCGACATTGAACACGCCACGGGGCCGGACCTGACGGCCTTTACGGCGCTGCATGCCAGCGGCTTTCATACCCGGCCTGCCCTGCTGGCCGTCAATCAGGCATCGTTTACCGGCAAAGGGCCCGGCGGCGCCCTGAAAATACTCGTGATCAAGGAGGCCGGAGAGGTCGTGGCGGGCGCGGCACTGTACCTGGCCAGCAACGGCGTGGCCTACCTGGGCACGGCGGTCACTCATAAGCAGGCGCAGGGTCGTGGCTATCATTCGGCCCTGATCGCTCATCGCATAGCGCTGGCCCGGGAGCGGGGAAGCGACTGGGTCGCCGCCACCGCCCTGGCCGGTTCCCGCAGTCGACGCAACCTGCAACGCGCCGGACTGAAGGTTTCCCATGAGCAGGGTCTTTATCGATTGAAGGACCTTTGACATAAGTGTGTTTTACCCGGCATGCCTGCGACGGACAGATGCCGGGAAACACTTGAATCCAGAACCCCCTCAAGACAATGAACATGATCAAGCCAAGCAATGACTTCAGCGGCGCCCTCAGCACCTTCGCGTATTTCATGGCCAGTGGCAGCCACTACATGCTCAAGGGCGTGGAGTACCTCGACCTGTACGGCAATGAGCCGAGCGCCATCGAGATGGTCTTTGCGATTTTCGCCAACGTCATCGAGATGGATGACCAGGGTAACGTGCTCAACTTCACCTACGCGCAGAAACGCGCGACTGACTACCTCAGGTCATACTGCGACCCCTCATTCGAGGTGACGCCGCCGCTCGAAGACTGGGAAACCGAGCTTTACGGGCCGCCTTCGAGCGACCGCTGAGCGACGTGCCTGGCCGGCTGGATGGATCGACAGCCTGTCAAGACAGGCTGTCATCTACCCAAAAGAAGCGCCTCAGATCGGCCTGTCGACCACCCGCGCATTCCACAGCGTCTTGTACTGCTTGCGCCAGCCCGGGCTGTCCCGGTCCAGCCACGTCAAGGTGGCCTCGATGCTGTCAGGGGTCATCATGAAGGTATTGATGTGGTCCTCCACCCGCTCTTCGGACAGGTGCAGCGCCTCCAGGTATTCATTGAAGGACTCGGCCAGCACCACGAACTCATCGCCTTGCTGGCGCCGACCGGTCCAGGCCGGCAGGCCGGCAACCATGGCCGCAACGTCGGTACGACCGTCACGCAGGTCCAGCAGCAGGAAGCTTGCGCCACCATCGCGGCCGATCGGCAGCAGACCGGCCTCGGGGAAGTCGGGATCCAGGCGCAGTTGCTCCAGCTCGTAGGGGTTGAATTCGTAGCCTTCGCCCGGCACCAGTCCGAACAGCGAGAAGCTCAGCACCTCTTCATCTTCGTTGGCCATGACCGCGACCACGTCGTATTCCAGCGTGGCGCCGTTGCAGGTCTTGAGAAACTGCCGGTAGTCGTCCGGCAGGCGTGCGCCGAGCGTGGCTTCCAGTTGCGCGATGTCCGCGTCGCTGGCCGCGGGGCGAGCGTCCTCAAACGTCAATCCACGGTATTCGATCATTGTGGCCTCGCAACAGTGCCGGACGGGATTGGGGTGGGTGAAGTCTGGAGCATTCGTTAGTCCTTCAACGTCATGGGCGCGGGCTTGCGTTTTGGGTCAGACCGTCGTGCGGCACGTTTGTTTACGGTGGGAGGGTGTTTTAAACCCCGATACCGTTTACTCAAGACATAAAGAGCCCTGCGGTAAAGACGAAGATACAGGCCCTGCGTTGCCGCTTTTGCGCTTCAAGCCGACGTCACAGGCTGAGCGAGACGCGCGTCTGTCGTAGCTAAAGACTTTTCAGCACCGCCGCCACAATCGCCTCCGGGCAATCTTCCTGGACCAGGTGACCGGCGTTGTCGATGAGGATGCACTCACGGTCGCTGATCAGCCGGGCCAGCGCCTGGCCCTTGGCGTAGGGAATCCACTGGTCATTGCGACCCCACAACACGGTGACCGGACAATCGAGCCGGCCATACAGCGCCTCGATTTCATCGGTATGGCTCTGGTCCATCTGCGCAATCTGCCGGTAGAAGGCCGGTTGCCCTACCGCTCCGAGCCAGGGCGCACTGTAGATGTCCAGCGCCTGGGCCGACAACGGCTGGTGCGCAGCCGTCTGCAAGTAGGCGTGCAGGAGCGCACGGTGCATGTAGTCGGGCATACCGGCAAAGGCTTGCTCGTGCAGGCGCACATGCTGGACAAACGGCGAGCCCCAGGGCGCCAGCGCCACGGCATCGAAGATCGTCAGCGAGGCATAGCGCAGCCCGTTCAGGTAATAACCGCGCAGTGCGGTGGCGCCGCCGAAGTCATGGGCCAGGACATCGGGACGCTCAAGGCCCCAGGCCTTGAACAGCGCGGTCAGCACACGGTTCTGCACCGCCAGCGAGACGTCCTGGCCAGCGCGTTGTTCGGACTGGCCGTAACCGACCAGGTCGAAATAGTAGACCGTGCGCCGGTCGGCCAGCAGCGGCACGATCCGGCGCCAGACCTGGGATGAAAACGGTGTGCCGTGGATCGCCACCAGCGCCGGTCCCTGGCCCATCTTGCCCCAGCGTACGGCGCTGCCTTCGACCATCAGGGTGTTCGGTAAATCAAGCATGAGGCCTTCTCCATATTGTCATTTAGCTAAATGACGATATGATGCCAGGCATGAACCGATCAAGACAAATCACCGCCATGGCCAGCGAGCAACGCTTGAAGATCCTTCAGTTGCTGGCGCAACCGCAGGTCCACTTCAATCAGCAATGGTCAGCGGACCCGGTGGCATTCGGCGTGTGCATGACGCTGATTGCCGAAGCGCTCGACATCGCCCAGCCCACGGCCAGCCGGCACCTGGCGATCCTCAAGGACGCCGGGTTTCTGACCGTGAAAAAACACCTGAAGTGGTCATATTGCACACGCGACGAGGCGGCTATCAGCGAGTACCTGCAGTGGCTGGGCGAGCATCTGGCGGTGCAGGTGCGAGGCCGTTAGCTGACCCATCCAGGTCATTGTGTGAGGGGGCTCTGGTGCCATGCCGGACCACCACGACCGCGTGCGAAGCGCTCGCAGACACCTGCGAAACGCCACACATTTACGACTGCTACGCAGCCGATCGCCGGCAAGCCGCCTCCCACAGGTCCAGTGTTTGCTGCGCAACAGCGATCCGCCTTGGCTCATACCGTAGGAGCGACCAACGGTCGCGAGTGCAATCTGCCAGCCACTGATACATTGAATGTGCGACCCCATTCGCGACCGCGTGCGAAGCGCTCGCAGACATCTGCGAAACGCCGCACATTTACGACTGCTACGCAGCCGGTCGCCGGCAAGCCGCCTCCCACAGGTCCAGTGTGTGCTGCGCAACAGCGATCCGCCTTGACAGGGTGCCAAGGCGACAGATTATCCCTGCTAATCCGATAGGTAACCTCGATACGGACATTTCCTGAAAATAAACCTTGCGAGCTAAATATAAGCGAGCTAAATTGTTAGCCGCATATTTAGCGCGCAAGTATTTACTACGCATTAATTCAATCAAGGAAATGACCATGAACATCTTTGGCAAAACACTCGCAGGCTCCCTGCTCGCCCTGTCGATGGGTCACGCGTTCGCCGCCGACAGCGGTGTCGAGCACACGACCCAGGCATTCCTCGACGCCTTGAACGCCGGGGGCGGCAAGCCTATCGAGCAGCTTTCGCCAAAAGAGGCACGCGCCGTGCTGACCGGTGCCCAGGCGGGGGTCAAGCTGACCTTGCCCAAGGCCAACATCAGCGAAAAGACCATTTCGGTCGATGGTCAGGACATCAGCCTGACCATCGTGCGGCCCGCTGGCGCCAGGGGCACCCTGCCAGTGTTCATGTATTTCCACGGTGGCGGCTGGGTGCTGGGGGATTTCCCGACCCACGAGCGGCTGGTGCGCGACCTGGTCGAGGGCTCCGGCGCGGTGGCCGTGTTCGTCAATTACACGCCCTCGCCCGAGGCGCACTACCCGACCGCGATCAACCAGGCGTATGCCGCGACCCGCTGGGTGGCCGAGCATGGCCAGGACATCGGCGTGGACGGCAAGCGTCTGGCGGTGGCGGGCAACAGTGTCGGTGGCAACATGGCGGCAGTGGTCAGCCTGATGGCCAAGGACAAGGGGACCCCGGCCATCAAGTACCAGGTGTTGCTATGGCCGGTCACCGATGCCAGTTTCGAGACCGGCTCGTATGAGCAATTTGCCGAAGGCCATTTCCTGACCCGCAACATGATGAAGTGGTTCTGGGACAACTACACCACCGACCCCAAGCAGCGCGCCGAGGTCTATGCCTCACCACTGCGGGCCTCGGTAGAGCAGTTGAAAGGCCTGCCACCGGCCCTGGTGCAGACCGCCAGCGCCGACGTGCTGCGTGACGAAGGCGAGGCCTATGCGCGCAAGCTGGACCAGGCCGGCGTACCGGTCACTTCGGTGCGCTACAACGGCATGATTCACGACTACGGCCTGCTGAACGTGGTCAGCCAGGTGCCGGCCGTGCGTTCGGCCATGCTGCAGGCCTCGCAGGAACTCAAGGTTCACTTGCAGTAATCGACACGCCCGTGTACCAAAGCCCCAAGCCTGAACCGGGCTTTGGTACATCAATCACATAAAGGCGAACGTGCCTGCGCAGCCTGAGTAAAACCGCTCACCCTGCTCTATCTGCCCGCCTATACTCCGCCGTCGCCCTGCGCCGGGGCCTTGGTGCCTGAGAGCATTGGCTATGCATGGTACTGGCCCATAACAGCCGGATCATGCTGTTCGAGTGATACCGGCGGTGTTGTTCAGCGCTGATCCTGCGTGCCCTCGCCGGCCGTGTCGATGCTGATCACCACCGACATTCCCGGGCGCAAGCGCCTGGCCAGTTCCTGTCCGGCGTCCACGCTGATACGCACCGGGATGCGCTGGGCGATCTTGACGAAGTTGCCGGTGGCGTTATCGGCCGGCAGCAGGCTGAACTCGGAGCCGGTGGCCGGCGAGATGCGCTCGACCCGGCCGGTCAGTTTCTGGTGGTTCAGCGCGTCCACGGTAAAACTCACCGGCTGGCCCAGCCGCACGTGGGCCATCTGGGTTTCCTTCATGTTGGCGATCACCCACAGTGTGTCGGGCACCAGAGCCATCAGTTGCGCCCCGGAATTGACATAGGCGCCCAAACGCACGCCAATCTGCCCCAGTTGCCCGTCGCGCGGTGCAGTGATGCGGGTATTGTCCAGGTCGATGCGCGCCAGTTCCACGGCCGCCTGGGCGTTGGCGACCTGCGCAGTCAGCGAGTCGCGGTTGACGATCACGGTCTGCAAGTCTTCTTTGGCGATCTGCACGGCGGCGCGCGCTTCGGCAATGGCGGCCCGGGCCTGCGCATCGGCGGCGCGGGCGACATCCAGTTCGCTGCGTGACACCGAGCCGTCGGTGACCAGCGCCTGGCTGCGCTTGAGGTCGGCGGCGGCTTTCTGGCCTTGGGCAAGGCTGCTTTGCAGGCTGGCTTCGCGCTGGACGATGGTGGCCTGGGCGCTGCGCCGTTGCTGCAGGTTATTGGCCAGCGCCGCCTCCTGCACCCCGACCTGGGCCTGGGCCTGTTCCAGGCGCTGGCGGTAGATGCGGTCATCCAGGCGCACCAGCAGGTCGCCGGCCTTGACGTGCTGGAAGTCCTGCACGGTCACCTCATGCACATAGCCGCTCAGCTGCGGGCCGATCAGGGTGGTCTGGCCGTGCACCTGGGCATTTTCGGTGCTCTGTATCGGGCTGGTGAACGGCGGCAGTTGCCAGGCATACAACACGATCAGGATGCCGCCCAGCGCGATCAGGGCGAACACGGTGGTGGATAGCACCCGGGCGCGGGTCGAGCGCGGCCGGCTGGTGGGTGGCGAGGTCAACGGCGCCGGCGGCGGACTGCCGGACGGAGTCGTCGCCGAGGCCGGAGTGGATGCAGGTGAGTCGTTGCGGGTGATGTCGTTCATGAAGTTTGCGCACTACTTGAAGGTACGGGGGCCGCCGACAGCGGCGCGACAGGTCGGGTGGTCATTTTCAGCCAGAGCACGCGCACGGTGATCCACAGCATGGTCAGGACCGCGATCAGGGCGATGAGCATGAACACATCGTTGTAGGCCAGCACATTGGCCTCGCGGGTGGCGGTGCTCGACAGTGCGCGTATCGCCTGGGCATTGCGCGCCGCCGGGTCGGCAATCACTCCGGCATAGCTGGCTGCGCTGCCTTGCAGACGGGCCTGCACCAAGGGATCGAACAAGGTCAGGTGCTCGACCAATTGGCTGGAATGGAATTTCTCGCGCACCACCTGGAACGTGCCCAGCGCTGCCGAGCCGATCAGGCCGCCCAGGTTCTGGGTGATCCCGAACAGCACCGAAAAGCTGACCATGTTGCGCGGATTGGCCAATACGCCGCTGATGCCCATCACCAGCGTCGGCCCCAGGAAGAAGGTGCCACCGAAGGCCAGCAGGAACTGGCTGAGGTACATGTTTTCCGGGCGCGTCTGGTAGGTCGAACCGCTGTCCATCCACGCCCCGACCGCCATCATCGCCAGTGAAATCAGCAACGGCTTGACCAGGTGCGCAGGGTTGATGGTCAGGGCGCTGACCGCAAGGCCGGCAATGCTGCCGGCCAGCATCACCAGGTACAGGCCGTGCAGTTGTTCACTGCCCAGGTTCAGGGTCTGGAAAAAGCCCACCGCCCCGACCGATTGTTCCGACAGCACCACGCGAAACAGCACCACCGCCAGGCCCAGGCGCAGGATCGCGCCACTGCCCAGCCAGCGGGTGATCAACAGCGGGTTGCGGCGGTTATGCTCGATGGCCAGGCCCGCGCAGATCAGCGCGATGGATGCTGCCGACGCCAGGCCGATCCAGGGTGCTTCCAGCCACCACTCGATGCGCCCCAGCGACAGCACCGCGCACAGCAGCGCCACGCCACTGGCCAGCAGGCCGAAGGTCAGGAAATCCAGTTTCTCGAAAGCCTTGAAGCGATCGCCCGGCGGCAGCTTGAGCATCAGCACGCAACCCAGCGACAGCATGGCCATGCCCAGCTCGAACAGGTATAGGCCGCGCCATTCGGCAATCTGCAACAGGTCTTCGGAAATCAGCCGGGCCATGGGTGTGGCCAGTTGCGCGGTGCCCAGGCCCAGCACCAGGGCCTTGAGCCGCCACTTCTGCGGGAAGGCCTGGATCATGTAGTACAGCCCCAGCGTACTCAGCGCCGCACCGACCATGCCGTGGGCGGCGCGCACGGCAATCGCCGAATCGATGTCATTGACGAACAGGTGCGCCAGGGTCACCAGCGCGTACAGCACCAGGAACAGTTCGGTGAAGGCCCGCAGGCCGTACTGCTGACGGAACTTCACCAGCAGCAGGTTCATCGAAACGTTGGTCATGATGTAGGCGGCCGGCAACCAGGCAATGTCCTGCGAGGTCGCGCCCAGCGCGCCTTGCAGGTACGGCAGGTTGGCGACCACCAGGGCATTGCCCAGCCCGCCGGTCAGCGCCACGATCACGCCCACCAGCGCATAGGCCCAGCGTTTGTGCGTGGGGTGCAAGGGTGTTGAAGGCGAGCCCGGCATGGTCGGGCGCTCGTGGGGCTGCCACTGGCGGGGCGCGTATTTGTCTTTCATGGGCAGGCTTTGTACCAGCAGACCGTGTGGATTCAGGGGTGTGACATTGGCAAGGGCCGGAATACTCAGCCACGCGGGCAAAAACCCGGCACTGAACGCAGTTAAGCCTGACCGGGTGTAAAGCACCAGAGGGTGTCCGGACTTACAGCTATGCTGTGGCTACCCGCTTTAGAAGGCGGCGCGCCCTTCCCGGCTGAAGCGGGTAGCCGCCCGGCCGGTCCTGCAGTCCGGCATCGTAAAACAAACAGAACAAGGAGTTCGTCATGAGTTCACCGGCTTCACCCTCGCGCACTGCGGCGCAGGCCAGCGAGAAATCCGTGTTGATCGATGTGCGCAACCATATCGGCCACCTGGTGCTCAATCGCCCCGCCGGGCTCAACGCCCTGGACCTGCAGATGGTCCGCACGCTGAAGCTGCAGCTCCAGGCCTGGGCCGAGGATGACGACGTGTATGCCGTGGTGCTGCGCGGCGCCGGTGACAAGGCGTTCTGTGCCGGTGGTGACATTCGCGCCCTGTACGACAGCTACACCGGTGGTCATGACCTGCACTTGCGGTTTTTCGAAGAAGAGTACGCGCTGGACCTGGCCATCCATGACTACCGCAAGCCGATAATGGCGCTGATGGACCGGCTGGTGCTTGGCGGTGGCCTGGGGCTGGTGCACAGCGCCGACCTGCGGGTGGTGACCGAGCGCAGTTCACTGGGCATGCCCGAGGTGGCCATCGGTTATTTTCCCGATGTCGGCGCCAGCTATTTCCTGCCGCGCCTGCCCGGTGAGCTGGGCCTGTACCTGGGGATTACCGGCGCCCGCATCGGCGCGGCCGACGCGTTGTATTGCGGGCTGGCCGACTGGCACATGCCCAGCCAGTCGCTGGGGCGCCTGGACCACATGCTCGATCACCTGAAATGGAAATCCACCCCGCTCAAGGACTTGCAGGCGGTCATGGCCCGCCTGGGCAGCCAGCGCTTGCCCGACCCACCGTTGCAGAGGCTGCGGCCGGCCATCGATCATTTTTTCGCCCTGCCCGACATCGCCAGCATCATCGAGCAATTGCAGCAGGTCAGCGTGGCCGACAGCCGGCAATGGGCGCTGGACACGGCCAGAATCATGCAGGGCCGCTCGCCACTGGCCATGGCCGTGACCCTGGAACTGCTGCGCCGGGGTCGACAATTGTCCTTGCAGGAGTGTTTTGCGCTGGAGCTGAGCCTGGACCGCCAGTGGTTCGAACATGGCGACCTGATCGAGGGTGTGCGCGCGCTGATCATCGACAAGGACAAGCAACCGCGCTGGCAGCCGGCCACGGTGCAGGCGCTCAAGGATGAAGATGTGCGGCGTTTTTTCACCGAGTCGGAGAACTGATCATGCATGACCTCGAACTGAGTCAAGAACAGGTGATGATCCGTGACATGGCCCGGGACTTTGCCCGCCATGAAATCGCCCCGCACGCCCGGGCCTGGGAGCAGGCCGGGTGGATCGACGATGAACTGGTGGCGCGCATGGGTGACCTGGGGCTGCTGGGCATGATCGTGCCGGAACAGTGGGGCGGCAGTTATATCGATTACGTGGCCTACGCCCTGGCGGTGGAGGAAATCTCCGCCGCCGATGCGGCCACCGGCACCTTGATGAGCGTGCACAGCTCGGTGGGCTGCGGGCCGATCCTCAATTACGGCAATGACGAGCAGAAAAACACCTGGCTGGCACGGCTGGCCAGCGGCAAGGCCATCGGCTGCTTTTGCCTGACCGAACCGCAGGCCGGCTCCGAGGCGCATAACCTGCGCACCCGGGCCGAAGCGGACGGTGATCACTGGGTGCTCAACGGTGCCAAGCAGTTCGTCAGCAATGGCCAGCGGGCGCAGCTGGCGATTGTCTTTGCAGTGACCGATCCGGCACTGGGCAAGAAGGGCCTGTCGGCGTTCCTGGTGCCCACCGATACGCCAGGATTCAATGTCGAGCGGCGCGAGCACAAGATGGGCATTCGCGCCTCGGACACCTGCGCCATCAGCCTGACCGATTGCCGCATCCCGGCGTCCAGCCTGCTGGGCGAACGCGGCAAGGGCCTGGCCATTGCCTTGTCCAACCTGGAAGGCGGGCGCATCGGCATTGCCGCCCAGGCCCTTGGCATTGCCCGCGCGGCGTTCGAGGCGGCGCTGGTGTATGCCCGCGAGCGGGTGCAGTTCGGCAAGCCGATCATCGAGCACCCCAGCGTGGCCAACCTGCTGGCCGACATGCACACGCGCATCAATGCCAGCCGGCTACTGGTACTGCATGCTGCCCGCCTGCGCAGCGCCGCCCTGCCCTGCTTGTCAGAAGCCTCGCAAGCCAAACTGTTTGCCTCGGAGATGGCCGAGCAGGTGTGCTCCAGTGCGATGCAGGTCCACGGTGGCTATGGCTACCTGGAGGATTACCCGGTGGAGCGTTATTACCGCGATGCGCGCATCACCCAGATCTACGAAGGCACCAGCGAAATCCAGCGCCTGCTGATTGCCCGGGAGCTGCGCCATTACCTGGCGTAGCCACCGAGCGCGCAGCCGATACCGGGCTCACAGGCATGCGGCCCGGTACTGCCAATCGCTACGGCACCTTCTTGTGCCGCCCCAGCACCGTGACCAGCAGGGCCACCGTATCGGCGTTGGCCAGCATGACGTCGGTACGCTTCTCGACATCGGCATAGAACACATCGCGTGCCTGTGACAGGCTCTTTGTACCGGTGATGTCCAGAATCCTGCGCAAGGACTTGCCGTCGCGCTTGCCCAGGTCTTTCCAGGTGCCGTCATGCTGGTGAATGCGAAACAGCCGGTCTGCGGAGGTGCGATGGGACAGGCCGTTCTGGTGCACAACGATGTCCTCCTTCATCGCATGGCGATAGGCCGAGTTGTCTTCGAGCAGGTCGACAAACGGCATGTGCGCCTCGACATAGGCAATGTCTTCGGTGGCGCAATACAAGTGCGACAGTTCATGCAACAGAACCGCCGAGCGAAAATGCGCCCCCAGGTGGAAGCTACCGCGCCTTGTCACACTGGGCTTGAGCCGGCACACCGGCTCGATGAAGAATTTTTCCGTCAGGTAGATGCGCTTTTGCGGCTCGGTCAGAAAGGTGAAGGCCAGCGTATTTTCCCCATTGGTCCTGCGGGTACCGACGATAAAGCGTTGAGAGTTGAACGGTGACAGGGAACTGTCCATCAATTCGCCATACAGCCGCCTGACCACGCTGTCGACAGTGTCGTAGAGACGGGTGTCCGGGTGGGGGGCGCCGAAGAAGTCGGCCAGGAGGGCCGTGACCTGCTCATGATGGCCACCGTCAGCGGTACGATAGGCCAGATTGTCCAGGCAGTTTTCCAGGTACTGGCGCGCCTGCGCATGGCCCTCGACGATATCCTGGGCCCGAGTACGGTATTTCTGACGAATCTCCGCCATGCCGCGCGCCTCGACGAGCAGGGAGTGTTCCACTTCGGCCTCGACCAGGCTGCTCTGTATGCGGGTGACGATCCCGCCGCCGCCTCTGAGCCCGCCTTGCAGATCCAGTTGCCACTGTTGTTGCAAATCGAGGGTAATGCGCGGCCCCGTATTGTCGCCACCGACGATGTACCAGCCATTCTCGTCCTGGGCCACCTCGTAGACCGCGCCGGCCAGGGGCACATACGTTCTGTCATTGGCCGGGTTCAGGTAGACATTGAGCAATGGGTCCTTGGACAGCGTATTGAGGTTCACTTCATGGACCCGAAACGGGCGCAGCCGCGACCATAACTGCGACGTCATGCGGTTATTGCCCCAGCCGAACGACTCGAAGTTCGGCGAAGGCTGCCTGTCGGTGATCACGGGCACGCCTTCAGGGTCCATCACTTCAGGCTCGGCCATCTCTTCTTCCCTGGCACGCCGCGCAGAAATCAGCACGCCAAGGCCGGCCAGCAGCTCGGACGCCGCCTTGCCCCAGTTTTCCTGCACCACGTCGAGGGCCGAAGCGTGCAGTAGGCCCTGGCTCTGCCACACACCGACCAGCGCGCCCAGGCGCCCCGGCAACAAGGCCAGAAGCTGCTCGGCACCCAGTGCCCAGAGAAACTGTGTACGGCTGCGGTCAGCCTCGTGGTTGGTCACACTCAACTGGTCGAACCACCATTGCAGGACCTGCCCGGCACTGTCGAGCAAGGCTTGCAGCGCATTGCCCTGCAGCGGTGCCACGGCCAGTGCAACCGGCTGCGGAGTCGACCAGGGCACATCCAGCGTCGACTCGGTACTGAATGGCACATGCGGTTCCATGAACCCACCATTGTCGTATAACCGACGCCCTGCCGGGTCGAGGCGATCGAGAATGAAGGCCTGCATGGGCGCATGCATGTGAATATCGTTCAGCAAGGCGTCGGCATCAGCGTACTCCTTGAGCAGGAAATCGGCGTTGAACAACGCATACAACAACCACGGGCCCGGCTGCGGTGCACGGGGCGCAATGATGAACGCGCCCAGCACCGGATTTACAGGCAGACCGGGAGCCGCCTGCAACTGCAAGGGGCTGATGATGATGTCGTGCCCCAGCACCGGCAGCCGCCCCGTGCCATCGGGCATGCTCAAGACATTTTCGATGAAGCGATAACCCTGCTCGCTCAGGTCGTCGACGATGCGCATGGCATAGGTACGCAGCAGCTCCAGGGGCGGTATCTGCTCGGCGTAGAACTTCAGGCGCACGGCATAATCGGGATCGCCGGGCGAGAACTTGTCACTCAAGAGCTGCCGGTAATGGGTCGAGATATCCAGGTCGCGGATCAGTTGCTCCAGGTAGGCAGACGTCAGCGCGTCCTGCAGATCGCCTGACTCGTTTGTCGAGACCGAAATCAGGCCACCCTGGCTGGCCGAGAACCGCTCGATGGCGTAGTCGGTCAGGCTGGCGCTCACCTGGGTCGTCGCCGCAGGCAAGCCCTGGGGAACCTCACCAGTCGCCACCGGCGCTGCGGTGTAATGCGTCAGGGTCACCTTGATTCGGTCGGGGCTCAGGGCGTGCCCGGGAAAGTCGGCCTGCAGCCGGGCCAGCAATTTCGTGCGGGCGTACTCACGCGGTTCCGGAATATCAAAGAGAAAATCCTTGCCTGAATGACACGCCACATACCAGTGCTGGACGATGCGCCTGAGTTCGAACAACTGCTCCAGCGTGGCCTGCTTGACCCAGGCCGGCAGCAAGGCATCGGAAAGCAGCACCTGCAGCGTGATCCCGATCCGGTCGAGTAATTGTCGGTTGCCTGTATCGTACTCTCTGGCCTGCAGGGTATTGCGCAGTTCATCGGCTGGCAGCTTCCAGCGCCGGGCCTGGCGCAGGGCATGCGCCACGTCCTGGCATTGCCGATCGATATCGGCCTGCTGCAAGGCCTGGATGAAATGCCCTTCCACCGGCTGCAACAGCACCTTGAGCGATAAGGGGCCCTGCTGGCTGTCCAGGCAAGATTGCAAGCGGGCCCGGTCGGCCTGGCCGAGCTGGCTCATCCAGGCCGCACGCGCCACCGGCCGGGCAAAGTCGGCGACCAGGTGATCCTCTAGCGCCTGCAGCGAAGCATGCGTGGCAAGCCCCGCGCACAACGACCACGCGACGTAATGCCCGGGACTTGCCGCCCGGTGCAGGACCAGCATGTCATGCACCAGCACATCGGGCTGGCCGGGGTCAAAAGAGAGATGAACCTGGTTGACCACGACTCGTTGCTCACCCTGGGCCGCGCGCAGGTAAGCGATCGGTCGATCCAGGGCCTGACGAAAGATCTCCAGGCTCGGCAAGTCGGGATCTTCGACGCGCAGCCCCATGGCCAACTCCAGGTGCAGTGCACAATCACGAATCTGAACGCCCTGCATCGGCAAAGGCAACCGGGTGTCGAGCCAGCGCAGGGGGCGGGAGAAAAAGCGCTGCAGGTGCAGCTTATAACGCTCGGCAAACACTTTGCATGCCTGTGTGAGGATCTGTTCGAGCAGCGCGACGGGCAGCTCCGGCACACGCTGTATCGTATGTTCGGTTGTGCCGCTCAATACCCTGGCATCGCCAGGCAGTGGTTCGGATAAGTGCCCGCTGAGCCGCTCGAGCGCCAGGGAAACAAGCCGGACGTTGCCCATGCCAGCGACTTGAACCCACAGGTCGCGGGCATCCGGGTGCGCGTCGCCCAGCACCGCCAGATAACCATTCAGCACTTCGCGCATGCAGCCACCCACGCCGCTGTAGAACTGGCCCTGGCGCTCGACGAACAGGTCCAGGACCCTTAATTGCTGGCCCCAGGAGTCCGGCGAAATGAGAATGGGCGAGTCGATCAGCCACGGATGGTCGTCGCTGCCGTCCTCCAGATCCGAGGCCCAGCGTTTCTCGAAGCTGCCCTGGCCACCGGCCCAGCGCGTGTTGTCATGCACGCCCATCAGGCGATGATCCAGCAGCGCGCGGATGTCCAGCGCGTCATCCACCCGGACGGCAGCGCGCTTGTGCTCGATGGCCGGTAGATCAAGCACGTGCGCCAGGCTGCGCTTTTGCAAGGCAATGATCGACTCGAGCTGCCGGGTGAACAACGACTCTTCGATCAGGTCCAGGCGCACATGCTCGATTCCCGTTGCCTGCAAGGCACCATGCTCGTTCAACGAAGTGAAATGCACGACCTCGACAAATCCCTGGTCACTGCGAAAGTGTGCTTCGAGTTGCTGGCGATTGGCGAAGCGTCGTATCCCGTAGCGCGAAGAGAACAGGTACAAACCCGGCAGTTCGGTATTGATCAGTTCCAGAAGAAAAAGACCCGACAGCTTTATTGCGCCCTGCCCGCTCACCATGATCGACACCTGCCAGGCCTGACCGGCCTCGCCACCGCTGCGCAATGCGGTGTCACGCAGACGCCGCAGTTCCAGCTCGCTCAATTGCTGGCGAGCACGGGCGTGCAACAGACCGTGACGAAACGCGTCGGCCAGGGCGCTTGTGACGAATTCACGCACCGTCAGGCCATCGGCCCGCAGCGCGTTCCAGTATTCATCCAGCGCGACCTGATAAGGCCGATCCAGGTCGATGCCGGCCGCGGTCAGTGCCGACTGCCAGGGCAAGGCCTGAGCCTCACTCAACAGCTCGCCCCGGGGCCCCAGAAACTGCCGTGGCGTCACGCTGCCAGCCCCATGGTCGACAAACGCCGCCTCGGCCAGGGCTTGCGTACCCACGACCCGAACCCCCTCAAGGCCGGTTTCGCTGAGCAGTTGCAGCGGGTGCTGGAAAACATCGATGTCGATCTGCAGCCGGGACTGGATTTCATCCTGCAACTTGCGGGCGATGACCGTCTGCATTGATGGCAGGTCGTCGAGCTGGCGGTTCAGGGCGTCAAGATGAGCGGCCTGCTGCTCAAGGATCGCCTGCGCCCGGCGCGTAAAGGGATCATCTGGCACATGCTCGACCTCCAGGACCGCCGAACGCCCCCCCAGAAAACGCTGGATGAGCGCTGCGTTCAGTCGGGTACGATCATCGAAGCGTTCGATCCCGAACAGCAGGGTGTGCAGGAAGATGGGCGCCGTCGGCAGCAAGGGATCGCTGATCACCCAGGCTGCGGTCAGTTCGGCGCCCAGTTCAAGGCCTGTTTCGCTGACCAGGCGCTCAACGCGCAGCCTCGGTAACGTGGCATCGTGGTCTGGCGTATCGAGCAGCCCCTGCAGCCAGTCGTGTTGGTCTGCGCTGATCTGTGAAGTACTCAACGCTTGCCTGAGGTGCAGGGAAAAGCGCTTTTTCAGCGCCGGGCCATGAAAATAGGGTGTCTCGACAGCGGACATGCAAGGTTCCTTTTGCAGGGTCTGGCCGGCTCCGGCACCCGCCACAGGCGTGATGACGGAGCCGGCAAAAAGAACCGGGATGCTATCGACAGGTACCGCGCGTGCTGCGCTACATAAGGCAATAATTCAGCGCCAGCGCTGCTGCCCCAGCAGGCTGACCAGCATGGTCAGCGAATCGGCGTTGGCCAGGATGATCCGGCGCCTCGCATGCGGGTTGGCGAAAAACTCCCGACGGGCAGCCGGCAGGTCGGGCTGCCCGGTGAGCAACAGGACAGCCGCAAAGGCCGGTCCATCCTCGACGCGCAGATCGCGCATGCCGCCGGCTTCCCTGACCTGGAACAACTGCCCTGGCGGCGTCCGGTGCGACAGCGAAGACTGGCGCAGTTGCTGCAGACGCTGTTTGTAGTGAGCCAACGCCGGCAGGCTTTCATCGAGCCGCTCCAGCGGCGGTGCGCTGGCATCCAGATAGGCAATGTCATGGGTGTCGAGGACCAGATGGGAGATCTCGTGCAGCAGGGCCATGGCCCGAAAGTGATCGCCCGGATTGAACGCCCGACTGCCAGGCGGGCCCTCCACGAGGCGATAGGGCGGTGTGGCAAAGAACATCGGACCAAGAAAAAACCGCGCCTGTGGATCGCCGACGATCACAAAGGCGGCCAGGGTCTCGCGGCCTGGCTGGAGGGCACCGGTGACGAAACGCATGGAATCCAGGGGCGACAGCGAAGGCTCCGACAGCGCCATGAACAGCTCGCTGACCCGCGCCCTCAGGCTGTCGATCAGCACCATGCCCGGCACCGGTACGCCGAAGAAGTCACGCAATACAGCCTGCACCGGCGCGGACAAGCCTTCGGCGAACGGCACGTTGAGGTTGAACAGCACATTGCGCAGGTACGCCAGGGCCTGGTAGCGCGCCAGGTTGATCTGCCGGGCGTGATCACGGGACCGGCTGCGGATTTCAGTGATGCCACTGGCCTGCACGATCATGAGTTCATCAATGCGGTCCTGCAGCTCCTGATGCTCATCCGTGCGATCCGGCAAACCGCCGCCGCGCAAGCCCTGTCCGAGATCGAGTTCCCATTGCTGGTGACTGTCCAGGCGAATGGCAGGACCGTCGCCGCTACCGCCAGTGATCCGCCAGCCACTGTGCTGCAGGGCGACCTCATAAACCTGCCCGGCCACGGCGGCATACTGGCGTGCAGTGACCGGGTCCTGATAGAGGTTCAACAAGGCATCACGGTGCAGGCTGTTCAACTCGATGTCATGCACCTCGAACGGGCGCAGTCGCTGTTTGAGTTCGGGCGTCAATGCCGAATGGCGCCAGGAAAACTCCGGAAAGTCCAGGGCCGGCTCCCGGCGTGGGTCGCGCAACGCCGGGTCGGCCTCTTCATGACGCGTCGTCACCAGCATGCCCAGTGCCGCCGAGAACTCGGACAGCGCCTCTCCCCAATGCCGCTCGTAGGCAGCACTGGCCGACGCACGGAACAATGCCTGGCTTTGCCAGGCGGCCAACAAGAGGCCCAGCTTGCCGGGCACGAAGGCCAGGATCTGTTCGACCCCCAGCGCCAGCACATGCACGAACGACGCCCAGTCGGCTTCGGCACTGGTGACGCTTTGCTTGCGGCTCAAGTCCTGCAACAACTGCAGGGTGGCCTCGAACAGGTGCCGCAGGGCATTGCCCTCCAGCACCTCGGTGCCCAAGGCGACCTGCGCGGGCCTGACCAGTGGCACGTCGCTGAACGACTCGGTGCTCCAGGGAATGTGCGCCTCATGCAGGCCATCGTTTTCATAGCGTTTGCGCACGACAGGCGCCACCCGGTCCAGTATCAACCGCTGCAAGGGAGCCACCGTGCGCAACTGCGCCAACAGATCGTCCAGGTCACGAAATTCCTTGAAGCAGAACGACGCGTTGAACAGTGCATGCAGCACCACCGGCCCCTTGCGGGTGTCCAGCGGCGCGATCAGGTAGAGGCAGGCCACCGGATCAGGCGCCATGTCGGGGCGTGGCACCAGGGTCAAGGGGCGCAAGACGATGTCACACCCGTGCACCGGCTGACGCGCCTGGCTGTCGGGCATTTCCAGAATGCACTGGATGAAATCGAAGGCGGTCGGGCTGAGCGAGCCCTGCATTTTCATTTCCAGCGCCACCAACGACAGCAGGGTCGGCACCTGACGAATGAAACGTTCCCGGCGCTGCGGGTAGTGCGGATCGGTCGGTGCCAGCCGTTCGGTCAACAGCCTCCGGTAGTGCATGCCCAGGTCCAGTTCATGCACCAGCGCGGCGACATAGCCGGCTGTCAGCCCGGCCGGGTGCGTCATGTCCGGCGGCACACTGACGCTCAGGCTGGCGCCCTGCAGGTGGGCGAAGTGGTTCAGGGCGAAATCCACCAGGCTTTCACTGTCGACCTGCGTGGCGGCCGGGATGGCCGAGGGAATGCTGCCCAGCGGCACCGGGGCCGCAATGTAATGGGTCACGGTCACGATAATGCGCTGCGGGTCCGGCGCCCCATCGGGGAAATCACGGGCCAGGGCGACCAGCAGGTGCTGACGGGCAAAGCCGTGGAGCGACGCGATACCGCTCAGAAAGTCTTCGTTGCGATCTACGTCATGGCCGTAACGGCTCAACAGGTCGGCATAGACGTCCATGTCGGCCATCGAGGCCGAGCGCAACCACGGCGGCAGCATGGCCAGGAGCACTTTGTTCTGGATGCGGAGGGCCAGGTTATCCAGACAGACCAGCAAGCGTCGATCCTCACCGGCCAGGTCGATGTAGCGCCGGCACAGGGGGGCCGCCAGTCGTTGGCTGCGGGCCTGTTGCAGGGCATTGTCGACGCGTTGTTGCTGGCGCTGCTGTTCATCGTGCTGCATGCGGCGAATGAAATGCCCGTTCTCCGGCGCCCGCTGCAAACGGAACGAATGACCTGCCCCCAACTGCTCATCGAGGTGGCGGCGGTCAGGCTCATCAAGCAGCGCCAGCCAGCGTCCCCGTCCGGCCGGGGGCGCCATGCGCCGATTGAGCCATTGTTCAAGCGCGTGCATCGAGGCCAGAGGTTGCAGGCCGGTGATCGATGACCAGAACAACAAGGCCTGTTGTGGCTGACCGGCCAGGCTGATGACCCAGGCATCGGCCATGGCCAGCGGCAGCGCCCGGCCATCGGCCAGCAGGATCAGCGCCCTGGCCTCGACCTGCGCATGCCCCAGGGCCGGACGCGTCGTGGACTGCGGGTGGTCCAGCACATGCTGCAGCCAGTCGGCGTGCAGTAGCGGAAACGACTCGGTACGGCGCGCCACGGCCAGTTCCAGGCGTAACAGGGCTTCACGCAGGGTGCACAAGGTCTGGCCCGGCAGTGTCTGGGTGTGCCCCTGGCGCAACGCATGTGACTGGAAGGCCTCGACACTGTTGGCACACAGTTCGTGCAGACGCCCGGCGGCGCGGGCCAGCAGGTGGTCGAGCAGCGGACGGTTGAAGGCCATCAGGGGTTGCCAGCTGTCATGCACTGGCAACTGGCCAAACGCTGCACTGCCGGTCGGCAAGGGCCCCGGGCGGGCACCGCTCATGTGCTCCAGCAGCAGGTCGATCAGGCCCAGCCGTTGCGCAGTGACCACCGGCGCAGCAGGCTGTACGCCGACGTGGTTGTCTTCGTGATTGTCGCCACCGGTTTCGACCCAGTCGATTTCTATCTGCGCTGCACTTAACGGCTCAGGCGCACCCAGCACCGCCAGCCACGGGCTCAGCGCCTGCCTGGCCAGGCTTTCCAGCCGCGGCCGCCGGTCATCAAGCGCAGCCAGCTGCGTGACCAGTCGGTTGACCTGCTCCAGCCAGATGGCCGCAGGCTCATGCGGGGCAGCGGGTACCTGGGTCTGCGCCGACGGCGGTAGCGGCCAGGTGCTGGCAAAGGAGGAAGGCGCTGCCGCCCAGCGCCGACTGCCTTCGATGAAAGGCAGGCGGCCATCGAGCAGACTGCGTACATCCAGGGCGTCGTCGAGCATGGCCTGTTGTTCCTGCGGCTCACGGCGAGCGCGCCTGAAAGCTTGATCCAGATTGCGCTTTTGCAACGCGACCAGCGCGTCGATGCTGTCCAGGAACAGCGGCGCGCTCAACGGATAGGCCTGCACCTCAAGCCCACCGGTTGCCGGCCACAACGCCTGATCATCCAGGGAAAGATACCCCTGCAACTCTGCGCGCCCGGCCTCGCTGCTGGCCAGCGAAACCAGGGCTGGCCAGTCGCTCAGATAGCGCAATCCCCTGGCGGGGCAGTACAGCACATCGCCCTGTGTGCCGAGATGAATCAGGTACAGGCCGATCAATTTGAACGGTCCCTGCCCGCCCACACTGACCGCCAGCCGACTGATCGGGACCGGCGCGGCAGTATCGAGCAGCCGCGTGCCCACCTGCACCAATGCCTCGGCCCACGAGTGCCCGGCGTGCTGCGCCTCGAAGGCCTGGTGGGTCAAGGCGTCGGCCAGGGCTTGGGCGAAGCGCGTGCGGCGGTTCACCCCATGCGCATCGTGGGCAAGCCAGAAGTCATCGAGTCGGCTGTCGACGTCGTGCTTGAGGTCGGTGGATGCCGGCGCGTCATGCCACTGCGGCAAGTGTTCCAGTTCACGACTGAGTTCGCTCAGCATCTGCGCCTGGTGATCGACGATGCGCAGCATACGCGGTGCCAAGACCTGCGAGCCGAGTACCTGGTACTCGAACACCGGTTCGCGGCCGGCAAGCACGGCAAAGCGCTGCTTCAAGCGCTCTGCAAGCGCTGCCCGGTCAGTGAAGCGCTCAAGGCCCCAGGCCAGGGTGTCCAGATAAAGTGTCTCGGCAGCTTGCTGCCGACGCACGATCAGCAGGGCCGAGGCCAGGCCCAGGGGCACCGGCGAGCCATCCTCGAGCAACAAGGTGTAGACAGCAGGCGCGTCGGCGGCGTCAGGCGCAGCAGCCTTGAGGCCGTCCAGGGACAGCAGCCAGTTCAGCTCAAAGGCATCGAGGGTTCCCTGGTCCCTGGCGTGGCGCAGGTTGTGTGCAAACCTGTCGCGCAGCGACTCGACATGAAAGTAAGGGGTGGGTGACATGGCAGCGTTCCTTTTGCACAAAAGGCCACCGCACACGCACGCAGCGTGTGGATGGCCGAAAAATGAAAAAGGAGCCTAACCAGAGTGTGATGCAAGGCTGCCGTACATATGGCTGCCTTCAGGACTTGCGGTTTTTTTCCACCCAGGCGGCGAAGGTGTCGATGAATGTCTTCAGAAACCCTTGGGTGCGTTCGTTCAGGGTACCGTCTTCATTGAAACCGGCACCGATGTTGCCCAGGTAGGCTTCAGGCTGTTGCAGGCAGGCGACATCGAGAAACACCAGCGACTGGCGCAAGTGGTGGTTGGCGCCAAAGCCGCCGATGGCACCCGGCGAGGCACTGACGACCGCGCCTGGCTTGCCGCTGAAAGCGCTCTTGCCATAGGGGCGCGAGCCGACGTCGATAGCGTTTTTCAGGGCGCCGGGCACCGAGCGGTTGTATTCGGGGGTGACAAACAGCACGCCGTCGGCGCTCGCCAGGTGCTCGCGAAAGGTGCTGTAGGCGGCTGGCGGGTTTTCACCGTCGATGTCTTCGTTATACAGCGGCAAGTCGCCGATTTCGACAATGTTCAGCTTCAGGCTTGCGGGGGCAAGCTCGGCCAGGGCCAAGGCGATTTTGCGGTTGATCGAATCTTTTCTGAGGCTGCCGACCAGAACGGCAATAGAATGCACCTGACTCATGGAAACTCCTGCTGCGAAGGGGGGGTGAAGACTATGAGTTATAGATGAAACGCTGGTTGAGTTGTATGAAGCCTGTGCTTTTCTTTTCAGTCATGAAAAGGACAGCGTGGCTGCCGAACTCAAAGGCCTTTTAGTGGTCTACAGGCGCGATTCACACGCAATGTTCGCGGTTCTTACAGAGGTTCAAGGCAAATGGCTGCAGTTATGGTCGGACAGTTTCAGGCAAGAGATGCCGAAGGGCGCGTCTACCCGATGCATGAATTCCAGGAGGCACGCAGCGATGCCGAAGGTGGCGCGCATGTAGTGACCACCTACCGCCTGGCGATCGGAGACCGCATCAATCACCTGGGGGGTGACGAGTTCGAGCTGGTGCAGAATGGCGTCAAGCTAACCCGTATCCGCTAATAGCCAACAGCGCACTGAGTCGCTGCCGTGACTCAGTTGGACGTGAAGATCAGGTACCAGAAAATGCCGGTTTCACGCGTCTGCGGGTCGATGCCGCGATAACACAGGTGATCGACGCTGCCGACCACAAAGCCGAAGGTCTCGTACAACCGACACGCGGCCAGGTTGTTGTTCTGGGTTTCCAGCACCACCCCTGCCAACTCGCGCGCCTGGCTCCACTGCCGCGCCCTTTCCAGCAACGAGCGCGCCACCCCCAGGCGCCGCGCCGGCCGGTCCACGGCCAACTCGTCGATATAGCCAAAACCGTTCCAGTGCGCGCGCAGCACAATGTGTCCCACGGCGTGCTCGCCCAGCCAGGCGACCAGCACCGTGGCCTGGGTGGACTGGCGCCGGTCACACAATTGCGGGCAGTCGAGGCCGTAGTCCTTCTCGAAGGGCTCGACTGTTTCCAGGGCCCAGGCGGCTACCGGTTCACCGACCCTGGCATCGGCATAGCCGTGCACCATGAAGGCGAACTGGCCGTTGAGCAGATAATCCTCGAACGTCTCGTCCGCCAGACGGATGTCCAGATTGGGCATGGCACAGATGTCGTTCAGGAGACTGCCGACTGACCGGCCTCCTGCATCTGCACCCACAATGCCGGCGCCCCGGCCGCCTTGGCGATGATGGCCAGACGCGCCTCGTGTTCGGCCAGCTCGCTCTCACTGGCGCGAATGACCCGCGAGGCCGGGCGGCTGGCCGGCAAGCGCCGGATTTCACTGGGTCGGCTGGAGTCGCCATCACCACTCTCGGTGCCCTGCCCGGCCAGTAACAAGGTGGTCTGGCCACCGGTCATGGCCAGGTAGACGTCGGCGAGAATCTCCGAGTCGAGCAAGGCGCCGTGCAGCTCACGGCCGGAGTTGTCGACGCCATAGCGCTTGCACAGGGCGTCGAGGCTGTTGCGCTGGCCAGGATGACGCTCACGGGCCATCTGCAAGGTATCGAGGACCGTGCAGTACTGGGTGATGTCGGTCTTGTCGGCCTGGCCGATCAGGGCGAATTCGTTGTTGATGAAGCCAACGTCGAACGCCGCGTTATGAATGATCAGTTGCGCGCCACGAATGAATTCGTAGAACTCGTCGGCGACCTCGGCAAAACGCGGCTTGCCGACCAGGAATTCGTTGGTGATACCGTGCACGCCGATGGCGCCTTCGTCACTCTCGCGATCCGGCTGCAGGTAGACGTGGAAGTGCCGGCCGGTCAGGCGACGACCGATCAGCTCGACGCAACCGATCTCGATGATGCGGTGGCCATCGGTCACCGGCATACCGGTGGTTTCGGTGTCGAGCACGATCGAACGGTTATCGGTATTTTGCAATGTCATGGTTCGTTGCCTCTTGTGCAGGCGGCGATCTTAACATGGGGTTACGAAGCAGTGCGTGGGGTGGGCCGAGTGGCAAGCGGCTTCAGCCGTGCATGTATGGCCTCCAGAGGCCCGTCAGTGCAGCGCAACTTGTGGGAGACAGCCCTGCTGGCGATGGCTATGGAACAGACGCAGCAGATATATCGTCCTTGCTGGCCTCATCGTCGGATCGCCGCCCGCAGCAAGCCGCCTCCCACAGGATTGATGTCGCCCAAGGGCTCATGCCTGGCACCTGACCGTGGGAGACGGCCTGTCGGCGATGGCGGCGGTACAGACTCAGCGGATGTGACGGTTGCCGCCCAGAGCCAGGCGATGCCGCACCCGTGTGCATTCAGGCCTTGGCGCGCACTTCGTCGACGCCACGGTTGGCCAGCTGGTCGGCGCGTTCGTTGCCCGGATGGCCGATGTGCCCGCGTACCCATTGCCATTTGACCTGGTGCCGATTGACCTGCTCGTCAAGCTGCTGCCAGAGGTCGGCATTCTTGACCGGCTCTTTGGCGGCGGTTTTCCAGCCGCGTTTTTTCCAGTTGGTCATCCACTCGGTGATGCCCTTCATGACGTACTGCGAGTCGGTGACCAGCGTCACTTCGCAGGAACGCTTCAGCGCTTCCAGACCACGGATGGCCCCGGTCAGCTCCATGCGGTTATTGGTGGTGTTGGCTTCGCCACCCCAGAGTTCCTTTTCCTGGCCCTTGCAGACCAGCAACGCGCCCCAGCCACCCGGGCCGGGATTGCCCTTGCAGGCACCGTCGGTAAACAGTTCAACCGATTCGCTCATCAATGTTTTCCCAGCTAATACTTCAAATACAGGGCCTGGGCGGGCCAGCCTCAGGGCTCGCAACCGTCGCGACTGACCTTGGCCAGCGGCATCGGGATCAGCGTGCTCACAGGCTCGCGTCGCGCCTGACGCAGCGGGCGCAGGCCCACGACCAGCTTGCGCGCCACCAGCAGATAGAATCCGCCGCCCGGTGCCTGGTTGTTGTGGCCCCAGGCTTCCAGCCCGTGCAGGCGCGCCTGCCAGTTGGCCGATGCAAACGGCGGACGATAGCACCCGAAGCGGCGCTTCTCCAGCGCAAAACCCAACAGGTTGAGCCAGTCGGCCACCCGCGAAGGTGAAATGCAGCGCGCCTTGCGCAGGGCGCCGCGGCTGAACAGGCGGCGCAGTCCCCAGGTGCTCCAGGGGTTGATGCCGATGATCACCAGGTGTCCGCCGGGGCGCACGCTGCTGGCCGCCTCACGTAACAGGCCATGGGGTGAAAGGCAGAAATCCAGGCCATGCTGCAGCACGACGATGTCAGCGGCATGCTCGCTCAGGGGCCAGGCCTGTTCTTCACAGACAATCTCCATGCCGGGCAACGGCGCCCCCAGGCGCACGGTGCGCTGCACCTGCGGCGCCAGCGGCGGGTTCTGGGCATTGGGCCCGTAGTGCACCAGGTAACCACCGAAGAAACGCGCCAGTTCCTCTTCGACGACACGGCGCTCTTCTTCGACCAGCATGTGCCCCAGGGGACCGGACAACCATTCACGGGCCGCCTGGGTCAATGCCAGCCATTGCGGGTCGGCCTGGGCAAACGCTTGATCGGTCATCGTTGTGTTTCCTCCGGGAGCTGACGGCTCGACGTGTATGCGTGCAGTGCCTAAGATGCACTATTGTTTCTCGCCAAGCGAACTGCGCCATGATACAGATCCACGCCTTGCACGCTTTCAGTGACAATTACATCTGGTTGTTACAAGACCCGACAACCCGCCACTGCGCGGTGGTCGACCCGGGTGACGCCACACCGGTGCTCGACTGGCTGGCGCACAATCCGGGCTGGCAACTGACCGACATCCTGATCACCCACCACCACAACGACCATGTGGGTGGCGTGGTTGCCATCAAGCAGGCCACTGGCGCACGCGTGTCGGGGCCGGCCGGTGAAACCATTCCGGCCCGTGATGTGGCGCTGGCCGACAATGACCAGATCAGCACACTGGGCCTGAGCTTCGATGTACTGCTGGTGCCCGGGCATACGGCAGGTCATATCGCCTTCTACCACAGCGACCCGCACCAGCCCTTGCTGTTCAGCGGCGACACCTTGTTTGCCGCCGGCTGCGGACGCCTGTTCGAGGGCACGCCCGAGCAGATGCACCAGGCCCTCACCCGCCTGGGCGCCCTGCCCGACAACACGGCCGTGTACTGCGCCCATGAATACACCTTGAGCAACCTGCGCTTTGCCAGGGCCGTGGAGCCGGACAACCCTGACGTGGCCGAGCGCTTCGAGCAGGTCACCCAGCTGCGCCGCGAAAACCGCATCAGCCTGCCCTCAAGTCTGGCACTGGAACACTTGACCAATCCGTTTCTCAGGGCCCATGTAACATCCGTTAAAGAAAAAGCTGACGAGTGGAGCGGCAAGGACAATACGTCGCCCTGTGCGGTTTTCGCCAGCCTGCGAGCCTGGAAAAACGGGTTCTGAGGTGACCACCTGGCCGCTCAAAGTTCCCTAAAGGTTGACCAGTGGCGGCGCGCTTTCTAGAATCGCCCGACATTTTTGCCTGGATACACCCCGGACAATGTCGTCATCTACTGGAAAACCCGCGAGTTCCGACACATTGACGCGCCTGGCTCAAGCCATCGCGGTGACGGCAAGCGCGCTGTTGGCAGGCTGTCAGACCACCGGTCACGTCGAGCCCGACACCCAAACGACCTCGACCTGGCGCAGCCAGCCCAACCTGGCGGCAGGCATCAAGCAGAAGCCGATCTTCGCCCCCACGCCTTCGCCGCAGGCCGCGCCGCAGGACGTGTGGGAGCGTATCCGCCTGGGCTACCAGTTGCAGCAAAGCAACGAGATGAACCCGCGCATCGACCAGCAACGCCTATGGTTCGCCAACAACCCTTCGTTCCTGGAAAACGCAGGCGAGCGCGGCAGCCTGTACATGCACTACATCGTCGAGCGCCTCGAAGAGCGCAACATGCCGCTGGAGCTGGCCCTGCTGCCGGTGATCGAAAGCGCCTACAACCCGATGGCCATTTCCCGCAGCCAGGCAGTCGGCCTGTGGCAGTTCATTCCGTCCACGGGGCGTTATTTCAACCTGCGCCAGACCAGTTTCTATGACGGGCGCCGCGACATCCAGGCCTCGACCAACGCCGCGCTCGACTACCTGAGCCGCCTGCACGACATGTTCAACGGCGACTGGATGCTCGCCCTGGCGGCCTACAACGCCGGCGAAGGCACGGTCAGCCGGGCCATCGAGCGCAACGAAAAACTTGGCCTGCCCACCGACTACTGGAACCTGCCGCTGCCCCAGGAAACCCGCGACTACGTGCCCAAGCTGCTGGCCCTGTCGCAGGTGGTGCTGACCCCGGCCGCGTACGGCGTGAACCTCAACCCGATCGCCAACGAGCCGTATTTCGAAGTGGTCGAAGTGAACAAGCGCGTCGACCTGTCGCGCGTCGCCAGCCTGGCCAATATCGATGAAGACGAGCTGATCCAGCTTAACCCGGCCTTCAAGAAGCGCATGACCGTCGACGGTCCGCAGCACTTGCTGGTGCCGACCGCCAAGGCGCAACTGGTCACCGCCAACCTGCCGAACCTGAAACCGGCCGAGCTGATGGAGTGGCAGCACTACCGGGTTCGTCGTGGCGACACCCTCGACAGCCTGGCCAAGCGTTACCAGGTGTCGGTCAGCTCGCTCAAGAGCAGTAACCGCCTGGCAGGCAATGCCCTCAAGATCGGCCAGTCGCTGAACATTCCCGGGCAACCGGGCGGCATCGCCCAACCCGCCTTCGACGTGGTGGCCAGCGAAGACAAGCCGGGGCGCTCGCGCACCTACCGGGTCAGGAACGGCGACAACCTGACCACCATTGCCCGCACCAACAAGGTCGATGTCGAAGACCTGCAGCGCTGGAACAAGCTCTCAGGCCATCGCCTGAAGATCGGCCAGTCCCTGGTAATCCAGGACACCGCCAAGGCCGCCCCGGCCCGCAGCAGCACCAAGGCCACCGCCGTGGCCAGCACGGCGGTGGACAAGGAAGGCAAGCCGGTGCAGTACAAGATCAAGAAAGGCGACTCGATGTACCTGGTGGCCAAGCGCTTCAATGTCGAGATGAAGCACCTCAAGCGCTGGAACCCACGCTCGGGCCAGGCCCTCAAACCCGGCCAGACCCTGACCGTCTACCTGCCGCATTGATCGACCCGCGCGCCCTCCCCGCCAAAGCCTGCGGGGCGCGCGCGGTCTTTTGCAGGCCCCGACAAGCTGTTACTGTTAGCGCCCTGAAAGCCCAAGCCGTATGGATCGTGATACGTCCCATCCTGTTAGCCATCAGCCTGGGCTTGAGCTCGAACGCCAGCGCCGCCATCAGCGAAAGCCATGGCTACGCCCAGTTTGGCGTCCTCAAGTACCCGGCCAGTTTCACCCATTTCGATTGGGTCAACCCCGAGGCGCCGAAAGCCGGCACCTTGCGGATGATGGCATTCGGCACTTTCGACACCCTCAATCCCTATACCCTCAAGGGCAGCAGCCCGGTCGCGACCGGCAATTTCCTGCAGTACGGTGTCAACGAGCTCAACGAACCGTTGATGGTCGGTACCGGCCCGTATGATCCGTCAGGCGACGAGGCCACCTCCAGCTATGGCTTGATTGCGCGCAGTGTCGAATACAGCGAGGATCGCAGCTGGGTGGTCTACAACCTGCGCCCCGAGGCACGCTTTCACGATGGTCACCCGATCACCGCCTATGACGTGGCGTTCTCCTGGCGCACATTGCTCAAGGACGGCCACCCGCAATACCGTACGGCATTGCAGGAAGTGCAGCGGGTCGACATTCTCAATCGCCATCGCATTCGCTTCGTGCTCAAGCGTGTCGGCAATCCGCTGCTGATCATGCGCCTTGGCGAGATGCCGGTCCTGCCGCAACACTACTGGAAGGACCGTGATTTTCGCCTCACCACCTTCGAGCCGCCCCTGGGCAGCGGGCCGTATCGCATCACGCAGGTGCAGCCGGGCCGTCAACTGGTGTTCGAGCGGGTCAAGGACTATTGGGGCAAGGACCTGCCGGTCAATCGCGGCAAATACAATTTCGACCGGGTCGAGGTCGAGTTCTATCGCGACAGCGAGGTGGCCTTCGAAGCCTTCAAGGCCGGTGAATTCGACATTTATATCGAACACCAGGCCAAGAACTGGGCCAATGGCTACAATTTTGCCGCTGTAAAAGACGGCCAGGTAATCAAGGCGGCGATCCCGCACCGGATTCCGACCCAGACCCAGGGGCTGTTCTTCAATACCCGTCGCGCGACTTTCAGCGACGACCGGGTGCGTGAAGCGCTGGGCCTGCTGTTCAATTTCGAATGGACCAACCGGGCGCTGTTCAGCGACGCCTACCAGCGCTCGGCCAGCTATTACCCCAACAGCGAATTTGCCGCCACGGGTGTGCCGAGCGGGCGGGAATGGCTGATGCTGGCGCCGTATCGTGAGCGCTTGCCGGCCAGCCTGTTTACCCAGCCTTTCGAGCTGCCGCGCACCGACGGCGGCGGCCTGCCCCGGGAAACCCTGCGCAAGGCCCTGAGCCTGCTGAACGAAGCCGGCTGGCAGTTTTCCGGGCAACGCCTGGTCAATGCCGAACAGCAACCGTTGCGTTTCGAGATTCTGCTGGTCAACCCCAACCTTGAGCGCATCCTGCAACCTTATGTGCAAGACTTGCGCCGCGTCGGCATCGAGGCCGGGCTGCGCACCGTGGACCGCGCCCAGTACAAGCAGCGCCTGGACCGGTTCGAGTTCGACATGATCCTCATGACCCTGCCGCAGACCCTGAGCCCGGGGCTGGAACAGTGGCAGTACTTTCATTCCAGCCAGGCCGCCGTCAATGGCAGCAAGAATTACGCCGGCATCAACAGCCCGGTGGTCGACGGCCTGCTCAACCAGCTGCTGGCCGCGCAAAGCCGTGAAGACCAGGTGGCGGCCGCCCGCGCCCTGGACCGGGTGCTGCTGGCCGGGCACTACATGATTCCCAACTGGTACCTCAATAGCCATCGTCTGGCCTGGCGTGATCGCTTCGCCAGGGTCACAACCCCGCCCTACACCCTGGGCCTGCGGGCATGGTGGCTCAAGCCTCTGGAGAACTCTCGATGAACCCGATGCGTTTGCTGCTCGCGCAGGCAGGCGGCCTGTTGCTGGCCACCCTGGCCTGCACGGCCCTGGCTGCGCCCCAGCATGCCGTGACGTTATACGACGAAGCGCCCAAGTACCCGGCCGACTTCAAGCACTTCGATTACGTGAACCCTGACGCCCCCAAGGGCGGCACTTTTCGCCAGGCCGGCCGGGGTGGCTTCGACAGCCTCAACAGCTTCATCAGCAAGGGCGTGCCGGCCGAAGACCTCGACCTGATCTACGACACCCTGGCGCGTTCAAGCCTGGATGAGCCACTGACCGAATACGGCCTGATCGCCAGCAAGATCGAAAAGGCCCCGGACAACACCTGGGTACGTTTCTACCTGCGTCCCGAAGCGCGCTTTCATGACGGCCACCCGGTGCGCGCCGAAGACGTCGAATTCACTTTCAATACCCTGATCAAGGACGGCGCGCCGATGTTTCGCGCCTACTATGCCGGGGTCGATCAGGTGATCGTCGAAGACCCGCTGCGGGTGTTGTTCAAGTTCAAGGACAACCACAGCCGCGAGCTGCCGTTGATCCTCGGCCAGTTGCCGGTGCTGCCCAAGCATTTCTGGGCCACCCGCGACTTCACCAAGAGCAGCCTGGAGGTGCCGCTGGGCAGCGGACCGTACAAGGTGGCCGAGGTCAAGCCGGGGCGCTCGATGCGCTACGAGCGGGTCAAGGACTACTGGGGCAAGGATCTGCCGATCAACCGCGGCCTGTATAACTTCGATGTCATGACCTATGACTATTACCGCGACAACACCGTGGCCCTGGAGGGTCTGAAAGCGGGGCAATTCGACTACTGGCAGGAAAACACCGCCAAGAGCTGGGCCACCGCCTACGACATTCCGGCCGTGCGCGAAGGGCGCCTGATCAAGGAAGAACTGCCCAACGGTAACCCGCAGGGCATGCAGGGCTTTGTCTTCAACCTGCGCAAGCCGGTGTTCCAGGACCCGAAAGTGCGCGAAGCACTGACCTTGCTGTTCGATTTCGAGTGGACCAACAAGCAACTGTTCAACGGCTCCTACACCCGCACCAAAAGCTATTTCGACAACTCGGAAATGGCCGCCACCGGCCTGCCGGGACCTGACGAACTCAAACTGCTCGAACCGCTGCGCGACAAGGTGCCGGCACGGGTTTTCACCGAGCCGTTCAGCCTCCCGGCCACCGATGGCAGCGGCATGATCCGCCCGCAATTGCGCCGTGCCTACCAACTGCTGCTGGAGGCCGGCTGGAGCATCCAGAATGATCGGATGAGCGATGCACAAGGCCAGCCGATGAAGCTGGAGTTCCTCATGGCGCAGCCTGAGTTCGAGCGCGTGCTGCTGCCTTACAAGCGCAACCTCAACGACCTGGGCATCGAACTGGTGATTCGCCGCGTGGACGTGGCCGAATACGTCAACCGCCTGCGCTCGCGCGATTTCGACATGATCGTCAGCAGCTTTCCGCAATCGTCATCGCCGGGTAACGAGCAGCGCGAATTTTTCCACTCAGCCAGCGCCGACCGCTCCGGCAGCCGCAACCTGATCGGCCTGAAGGACCCGGCCATCGACGCTCTGGTCGACGGCCTGATCCGGGCCGACTCGCGCCAGAACCTGGTGGCCTACACCCGCGCCCTCGACCGTACGCTGCTGTGGGGCTTCTACATGGTGCCCAACTGGCACATCAAGAGCTGGCGGATCGTTTATTGGGACCACTTGGCGCACCCCAAGGCCAAGGCGTTGTCGGATATCGGTCTGAGCAGCTGGTGGGCCAGGCCGGACGTCAAGCCGGCCCCTCCGGCCGCACCGCCCCCGTCGCCCGAAGGCGATGCCAAGCCTGAGGAACGCTGACATGCTGGCTTATATTTTTCGGCGCCTGTTGCTGATCATCCCCACGTTGCTGGGCATCCTGATCATCAACTTCGTCATCGTCCAGGCCGCGCCCGGTGGCCCGGTCGAGCAGATGATCGCCAAGCTCGAAGGCTTCGATGGTGCTACCAGCCGTATCGCCGGTGGCGGTTCGGAAGTGGGGGTGGCCGGCTCCAACTACCGCGGCGCACAAGGCCTGGACCCGGCCCTGGTCGAGGAAATCCAGCGCATGTACGGCTTTGACAAGCCGGCGCCGGAACGCCTGTGGATCATGATCAAGAATTACGCCCAACTGGATTTCGGCACCAGTTTCTTTCGCGATGCCAAGGTCACCGACCTGATCATGGAGAAGATGCCGGTCTCGATCTCGCTGGGGCTGTGGAGCACGCTGATCATGTACCTGGTGTCGATTCCGCTGGGCATCGCCAAGGCGACCCGGCACGGCAGCCAGTTCGACGTCTGGACCAGTTCGGCGATCATCGTCGGCTATGCCATTCCGGCGTTCCTGTTCGCCATCCTGCTGATCGTGGTATTCGCCGGCGGCAGCTACCTGGACTGGTTTCCGCTGCGTGGCCTGACCTCGAACAACTTCGACGAACTGAGCACCACCGGCAAGGTGCTGGATTACTTCTGGCACCTGGTGCTGCCGATCACCGCGCTGGTGATCGGCAACTTCGCGACCCTGACCCTGCTGACCAAGAACAGCTTTCTCGATGAGATCAGCAAGCAGTACGTGGTCACCGCCAGGGCCAAGGGCCTGAGCAATAACCGTGTGCTGTACGGCCATGTGTTTCGCAACGCCATGTTGCTGGTGATCGCCGGCTTCCCATCGGCGTTCATCGGCATCTTCTTTACCGGTTCGCTGCTGGTGGAGGTGATCTTCTCCCTCGACGGCCTGGGCCTGATGAGCTTCGAGTCGGCCATCAACCGCGACTACCCGGTGGTGTTCGGCACTCTGTTCATCTTCACCCTGCTGGGGCTGGTGGTGAAACTGATCGGCGACCTGACCTACACCCTGGTCGACCCGCGCATCGACTTCGAAAGCAGGGAGCATTGATATGCCGTTGTCCCCTCTCAATCGTCGCCGCTTCGAGCGTTTCAAGGCCAACAAGCGTGGCTGGTGGTCGTTGTGGCTGTTCATGGCGCTGTTCATTCTCAGCCTGGGCGCCGAACTGATCGCCAACGACAAGCCGCTGGCCGTGCGCTACGACGGGCAATGGTTCTTCCCGGTGCTGGAGCGCTACCCGGAAACCACCTTCGGCGGCGAATTCCCGCTGGAAGCCAACTACAAGAGCCCGTATATCCAGGACCTGCTGGCGGCCAAGGACGGCTGGACGCTGTGGGCGCCGATTCCGTTCAGCTACCAGAGCATCAACTACGACCTCAAGGTCCCGGCTCCCGCCCCGCCATCGCGCGAGAACCTGCTGGGCACCGACGATCAGGGCCGCGATGTGCTGGCACGGGTCATCTACGGCTTTCGCATCTCGGTGCTGTTCGCCCTGACCCTGACCCTGATCAGTTCGGTCATTGGCGTGATTGCCGGCGCCCTGCAAGGGTTCTATGGCGGCTGGGTCGACCTGGTCGGCCAGCGCTTCCTGGAGATCTGGTCGGGCTTGCCGGTGTTGTACCTGTTGATCATCCTGGCCAGCTTCGTACAACCCAACTTCTGGTGGCTGCTGGGCATCATGCTGCTGTTTTCGTGGATGAGCCTGGTGGATGTGGTGCGCGCCGAGTTCCTGCGCGGGCGCAACCTGGAATACGTGCGCGCCGCCAGGGCCCTGGGGATGCGCAATGGCGAGATCATGTTCCGGCACATCCTGCCCAACGCGATGATCTCGACCATGACCTTCATGCCGTTCATTCTCACCGGCGCCATCGGCACCCTGACCGCGCTGGACTTTCTCGGCTTCGGCCTGCCGGCCGGCTCGCCGTCGCTGGGCGAACTGGTCGCCCAGGGCAAGGCCAACCTGCAGGCCCCGTGGCTGGGGATCAGCGCCTTTGCCGTGCTGGCCCTGATGCTCAGCCTGCTGGTATTCATCGGTGAATCGGCCCGCGATGCCTTCGACCCAAGGAAATGACATGACCCAGGACAATCTGATCGAAATCCGCGATCTGGCGGTCGAGTTCGTCACGGGCGACACCCGCCAGCGGGCGGTCGAGGGCATCAGCTTCGATATTCGTCGTGGCGAAACCCTGGCGCTGGTCGGCGAAAGCGGCTCGGGCAAGTCAGTGACCGCGCACTCGATCCTGCGCCTGCTGCCCTACCCCATTGCCAGCCACCCGTCGGGCAGCATCCGCTATGCCGGCCAGGACCTGTTGAAGCTGGACGAAAAGCACTTGCGCCGCCTGCGCGGCAACCGCATCGCCATGATCTTTCAGGAACCGATGACCTCGCTCAATCCGCTGCACTCGGTGGAAAAACAGATCAACGAGGTGCTGGCGCTGCACAAGGGCCTGACCGGCAAGGCGGCCACTGAGCGCACCCTGGAGCTGCTGGCGCTGGTGGGCATCCCCGAGCCACGCAAACGCCTCAAGGCCCTGCCCCACGAGCTGTCAGGCGGTCAGCGTCAGCGGGTGATGATCGCCATGGCCCTGGCCAACGAGCCTGAACTGCTGATTGCCGACGAACCCACGACTGCGCTGGATGTGACAGTGCAGTTGAAAATCCTTGAATTGCTCAAGGAGCTGCAAGGCCGCCTGGGCATGGCGCTGCTGTTGATCAGCCATGATTTGAATGTTGTGCGGCAAATAGCCCATCGGGTATGTGTCATGCAGCGCGGTTCCATCGTCGAACAGGCATCGTGCGAAGAACTGTTTCGTGCTCCGCAGCATCCGTACACCCAGACGCTGCTCAATGCCGAACCCAGCGGCGGACCTGTAGACACCGTGCCTGGCAAGCCATTGATTGAGGTCGAGGACCTGCGGGTCTGGTTTCCGATCAAGAAGGGCCTGCTCAAGCGCACCGTCGATCACGTCAAGGCCGTCGACGGTGTGAGCTTCAGCCTGCCGCAGGGCCAGACACTGGGCATTGTCGGGGAAAGCGGATCGGGCAAGTCCACCCTGGGCCTGGCGATCTTGCGCCTGCTGTCCAGCGAGGGCGCCATCCGGTTCCAGGGCCAGCCCTTGCAAGGGTTGTCGCAGCAACAGGTTCGCCCGCTGCGCCGGCAGATGCAGGTGGTGTTCCAAGACCCGTTCGGCAGCCTGAGCCCGCGCATGTCGGTGGCTGAAATCGTCGGTGAAGGCCTGCGTATTCATGGCATGGGCACGGTGGCCGAGCAGGAACAGGCCATTATCGAGGCATTGACGGAGGTGGGGCTGGACCCGCAAACCCGCCACCGTTACCCTCACGAGTTTTCCGGTGGGCAACGGCAGCGTATCGCCATTGCCCGGGCCCTGGTGCTCAAGCCGGCGCTGATTCTGCTGGACGAGCCCACCTCGGCGCTCGACCGGACCGTGCAGCGCCAGGTGGTCGAGCTGCTACGCTCGCTGCAACTCAAGTACAACCTGACGTACCTGTTCATCAGCCATGACCTGGCTGTCGTCAAGGCGCTGAGCCACCAGTTGATGGTGGTCAAGCAAGGCAAAGTGGTCGAACAAGGTGCAGCCGAGGCTGTTTTCGCCGCACCGCAACATCCTTACACACAGCAGCTGCTGGAAGCCGCCTTCATGGCGCCAGTGGCTGTCGATTAACCTGAAGAGGAACAACACATGGGTTTTCTCGCCGGTAAGCGCGTCCTGATCGTCGGTGTCGCCAGTAAACTGTCCATCGCATCCGGCATCGCTGCCGCCATGCATCGTGAAGGTGCAGAGCTTGCTTTCACCTACCAGAACGACAAGCTCAAAGGCCGTGTCGAAGAGTTCGCCGCAGGCTGGGGCTCCAATCCCGAGCTGTGCTTCCCTTGCGACGTCGCCAGCGACGAAGAGATCGCCAAGGTCTTCGAAGCCTTGGGCAAGAAATGGGACGGCCTGGACATCATCGTCCACTCGGTCGGCTACGCGCCGGGCGATCAGCTCGATGGCGACTTCACCAACGCCACCACCCGTGACGGTTTCCGCATTGCCCACGACATCAGCGCCTACAGCTTCATCGCCCTGGCCAAGGCCGGCCGTGAAATGATGAAAGGCCGTAACGGCAGCCTGCTGACCCTGTCGTACCTGGGCGCCGAGCGCACCATGCCCAACTACAACGTGATGGGCATGGCCAAGGCCAGCCTGGAAGCCGGCGTGCGTTACCTGGCCGGCAGCCTGGGCGCCGAAGGCACCCGCGTCAACGCGGTATCGGCAGGCCCAATCCGCACCCTGGCGGCCTCGGGCATCAAGAACTTCCGCAAGATGCTGGCTGCCAACGAGGCACAGACCCCGTTGCGCCGCAACGTGACCATCGACGAAGTCGGCAATGCCGCCGCCTTCCTGTGCTCGGACCTGGCGTCGGGCATCAGCGGTGAAATCATGTACGTCGACGGCGGTTTCAACACCACCGCGATGGGCAATATCGAAGAGTAAGCGACGGCTTGCCCTGCAATAAAAAAGGCCGCCCTTCGGGGCGGCCTTTTTTATGCGGGCTTTGAGCTGCAAGCTACTCGCTGCAAGCGAATCGCATTGACCTGAATGGCCTGTTGAATCAACACGATCTGCTTACAGCTTGAGGCTTGAAACTGGCCGCTCACCGCGGCCTTCAGTACTTCTCGATCTTGGCCTTTTCTTCCAGCTCGGCGCGGTAGGCCGCGAAATCCTGCTGGCCGGCACGCGATGCCAGGAAGCGACGGTACTGGGCCTTCTCTGCGTCAGACGGTGCGGCGGCCTGGTTGACGCCTTTGAGGCGCACAATCACGTAGCTACCATCGGCAGCGGTCAAGCTGGCGTATTCGGGCTTGTCCTGACCTTCAGGCTTGGGCATGCGGAACAGGGTCTGCAGCACGGCAGGATCGACACCTTCCTGACCACGGGTAACCGCCTCCAGGACTTTCCACTCGATACCGTCCTGACGCTCGGCCAATGGAATCTTGCCGTCGCGCAGACCGCTCAGCAGGGCTTCACCCTTGGCCTTGGCGGCAGCACTGGCCTTTTCCTTGATCAACTGGGTACGGATCGATGCGCTCACGTCAGCCAGCGGCAGCTGTTGCGGCTGCAGGTGTTCCTTGGCGCGAACGACCAGTACGGTGTCCGGATCAAGCTCCAGCGCACTGCTATTGGCACCCTCTTCCAGCACTTCAGGGCTGAATGCGGCCTGGATCACGGCACGGTTGGCCGTCAGGCCTTCACCGCCCTCGCGACCGAACGGTGCAGTCGTCTGAACCTTCAGACCCAGATCCTGGGCCGGTTGCGCCAGATCGGACGATTCAAACGCCGAATCCTGCAACTGCTTGGTGGCCTCGACGAACTTCTGTTCGACCTGCTGGGATTTCAGATCGGCGGTAAGCTTGTCTTTCAGGCTGGCCAGGCTTGGCACCGATGGCGCCTCGACGCCCAGCAGCTTGATCAGGTGCCAGCCGTAGTCACTGCGCACCGGCTGCGAGACCTGGTCCTTGTTCAAGGCGTACAGCGCCTCTTCGAAGGCCGGGTCATAGACGCCCTTGCCGGCATAACCCAGGTCGCCACCCTTGCTCGACGAGCCCGGATCCTGCGAGAACTCCTTGGCCAGGGTGGCGAAATCTTCACCCTTGGCCAGGCGCTGCTGCACTTCCTCCAGCTTGGCCTTGGCCTGCTGGTCGTCGACCTTGCCACCCACTTCGATCAGGATGTGCGCGGCACGACGCTGCTCGCTCAGGTTGGCAATTTCTTTCTGATAGGCCGCCTGCAGGTCTTCGTCCTTGACCTGCACCTTGTCGAAGAACGACGATTTTTTCAGCTCGATGTAGTTCAGCACCACCTGCTCGGGGCTCATGAACTCCTTGGCGTGCTGGTCGTAGTGCGCCTTGACCTCATCCTCGCTGACCGAAACGGCTGCGGCATTGACCGGTACGGTCAGGATGGCAGAGTCGCGGGTCTGCTTTTCGAGCCGGGCAAAGGCCTCGACCTGGGCGTCGGTGACGAAGGCACTGCCTGCGATGCCGGCGCGCGCCTGGGCAATCAGCATTTCCTGGGTCAGCATCTGACGGAACTGCAAGCGGCTGTAACCGAGCTGACGGATGACCTGGTCGAAGCGATCGGCACTGAACTTGCCGTCGACCTGGAATTCAGGTGTCAGCAACAGTTGCTGGTCGACTGCGGCCTCGGAAAAGGCGAACTTGTCGTCTGCCGCTGCCTGCAGCAGCAGTTTGCGGTCGATCAGGCCCTTGAGGGCCGATTCGCGCAGCAGTTTTTCGTCAAGCAGCGCAGGATCGAAATCCCGACCCAACTGCTGAGCCAGTTGCTGGGTCAGTTGGCGGCGTTGCATATCGACGGCCTGGCCCAGTTCGGCCTGGGTCACCTCTTCGCCATTCACTTCGGCAGCGTTCTGCTTGCTGCTGGAGGAAGTGAACAACGCTTCGATGCCCGTAAGGGCCATCAGCGCAACGATGATGCCGATGATGGTCTTGGCAATCCAGCCTTGTGAATTGTCCCTGATGTTTTGCAGCATGCGTCCCCCAGAACGGTTGAACTCACGAACCAACCGCGGAGCGTGGGTAGAAAGCGGATAGAAGAAAGGCGCATCCGAGGATGCGCCTTCTCGTAAATCGCGAAGCATAGGGTCTCGAACCCTTCGCAAGCGGTCCGCGAACAATCGCGGACCCGCGCGCGCATCAACGCTTCAGGAAGCTCAGTTGACGGCTTCTTTCAGCGCCTTGCCAGCCTTGAACACCGGCTTCTTGGCCGCCGGGATTTCCAGCGTGTTACCTGTTTGCGGGTTGCGGCCTACACGAGCAGGACGATCGGTGACGGAGAACGTACCAAAGCCAACCAATACAACAGAGTCGCCAGCCTTCAGAGCGCCAGTGACGGATTCGATCACAGCATCCAGCGCACGGCCAGCAGCAGCTTTCGGGATATCAGCAGATGCAGCGATAGCATCAATCAGTTCCGACTTGTTCACGCTAAGTCCCCTTATCTCTATATGGAGTATGTTTCTAAGTTTTTGGTTTAAGCAAAACGTGCGCTGAGTGGCCTGCATGCATCCGCTTGAAGGAGCCGCTTTATATCAAGCGCTCCAAAAAGCTGTCAAGAAAGGCCACCCAGACTTAATGCGTGCTAATTCTTTCCTTAGAGTCAGACTCGCGCTTCTCGTCCTTTGCCACTCTCTCGGGAGCCACATCCGGCAAGGGCTCAGGCGCGTATTGCAGCGCAATTTGCAGGACTTCGTCAATCCATTTAACAGGCTTGATCTGCAGGTCCTGCTTGATGTTGTCAGGAATTTCCTTCAAATCGCGTACGTTTTCTTCAGGAATGATTACGGTCTTGATTCCGCCCCGATGTGCGGCCAGCAATTTTTCCTTGAGGCCACCAATGGCCAGTACCTGCCCCCGCAAGGTGATCTCACCGGTCATCGCCACATCGGCACGCACCGGAATCTGGGTCAGCGCTGACACTAGGGCCGTGCACATGCCGACACCTGCACTCGGGCCGTCCTTGGGCGTGGCGCCTTCGGGCATGTGAATATGCACATCGTGCTTTTCATGGAAGTCCGAGGCAATCCCCAGGCTCTTGGCACGGCTGCGTACCACGGTCTGCGCGGCGGTGATCGACTCCACCATCACATCGCCCAGCGAACCGGTCTTGATCAACTGGCCCTTGCCCGGCACGACAACCGACTCGATGGTCAGCAACTCGCCGCCCACCTGGGTCCAGGCCAGGCCTGTCACCTGGCCGATCTGATCCTGCTGCTCGGCCAGGCCGTAGCGGAACTTGCGTACGCCCAGGTAGTGCTCAAGGCTCTCGGCCGTGACACGAATGGCAAACTTCTTCTCCTGGGTGTGCTCCTTGACCACCTTGCGGCAGACCTTGGCGATCTGACGCTCCAGGCCACGGACACCGGCTTCGCGGGTGTAATAGCGGATGATGTCGCGAATGGCCTTGTCTTCGAACTCAAGCTCGACCTTCTTCAGGCCGTTGGCCTGGATCTGCTTGGGCGACAGGTACTTGACGGCGATGTTGATCTTCTCGTCTTCGGTGTAGCCCGGCAGACGGATGACTTCCATGCGGTCCAGCAGAGCCGGCGGGATGTTCATCGAGTTGGAGGTGCACAGGAACATCACGTCCGACAGGTCGTAATCGACCTCCAGGTAGTGATCGTTGAAGTTGTGGTTCTGCTCCGGATCAAGCACCTCAAGCAATGCCGAGGCCGGATCGCCACGCATGTCGCTGCCCATCTTGTCGATTTCATCGAGCAGGAACAGCGGGTTGCGCACCCCTACCTTGGTCATTTTCTGTATCAATCTTCCTGGCATCGAACCGATGTAGGTGCGGCGATGACCACGGATTTCCGCTTCGTCGCGTACGCCGCCCAAGGCCATGCGCACGAATTTGCGGTTGGTCGCACTGGCGATGGACTCGGCCAGCGAGGTCTTGCCGACGCCCGGTGGGCCGACCAGGCACAGCACAGGGCCACGGATCTTCTTGACCCGCTTCTGCACGGCGAGGTACTCGAGAATGCGTTCCTTGACCTCTTCCAGGCCATAGTGGTCGGCGTCGAGGATTTCTTCGGCACGCGCCAGGTCCAGGCGCACCTTGCTCTGGGCCTTCCACGGCACCTGCACCAGCCAGTCGATATAGGAGCGCACCACGGTGGCCTCTGCCGACATCGGCGACATCTGCTTGAGCTTGTTCAGCTCGGCCGTGGCCTTGGTCATGGCGTCCTTGGGCAGGCCAGCAGCATCGATGCGCTTTTTCAGCTCTTCGATTTCGTTGTGGCCTTCGTCGCCGTCGCCCAGCTCTTTCTGAATGGCCTTCATCTGCTCATTCAGGTAGTACTCGCGCTGGCTGCGCTCCATCTGCTTCTTGACCCGGCCACGGATGCGCTTCTCGACCTGCAGCAGGTCGATTTCGGCATCCAGCAGGGCCAGCACGTGCTCGACACGGGCAGACAGGTCGATGATTTCGAGGATTTCCTGCTTCTGCTCGATCTTCAGCGCCATGTGCGCGGCCATGGTGTCGACCAGGCGGCCCGGCTCTTCAATGCTGTTGAGCGACGACAGGACTTCGGCAGGGACTTTCTTGCCCAATTGCACGTATTGCTCGAACTGGGCCAGCAGGCTGCGCACGAACACTTCGGACTCACGGTCAGGCGCATCGACTTCGTCGATCAGCGCGACTTCGGCCCGGCAGTGGCCGTCAACTTCGATGAAACGCTCGACATAGCCGCGCTGCTCACCTTCGACCAGCACTTTTACGGTGCCGTCGGGCAGTTTTAGCAGTTGCAGCACGGTGGCAATGGTGCCGACGCCATACAGGGCTTCTTCGCCGGGATCGTCGTCAGCCGGATTTCTTTGCGCGAGCAACAGGATCTGCTTGTCACCCGTCATCGCCGCCTCAAGGGCTTCGATAGACTTCTCGCGCCCCACGAACAGCGGGATAACCATGTGCGGATAAACCACAACGTCACGCAATGGCAAAAGAGGCAATTCGATGGTGGTTTTCATGATTTCGCCTCTACAGCGGCCAATTGGCCGTGGACAGATGGAATGAGCTTGGGACCAAGATGGGGGCAGTACCGGAAAAAAACAAGCCTTAGTGTCTTGGTACGGTAATAGTTGTGATCTGCCTTCCCATTCCTTGCACGGCTTGCCAGGCAGCGGGCTGTACCACCGCCCTGACACGCCCCTCGTTCAGGCTGTATCAGGCGAGCGAAAACGCAAAAGGGGACCCGAAGGCCCCCTTTTTTCAACGCTCACGCAGCCAGCAAGACGGTGTTACGCGTCAGGAACAGCCTTGGCCGTGGGCTCGTTGTTTTCATAGATCAACAGCGGCTTGGAGGTTCCTTCAATGACGCTTTCGTCGATCACCACTTTACTCACGTCGTTTTGCGACGGGATTTCGTACATGGTGTCGAGCAGCACGCCTTCGAGGATCGAACGCAGGCCACGGGCGCCGGTCTTGCGTTCCAGCGCGCGGCGGGCCACGGCCTTGAGCGCATCGGAACGGAATTCCAGGTCAACCCCTTCCATCTCGAACAACTTGCCGTACTGCTTGGTCAGCGCGTTCTTCGGCTCGGTCAGGATCTGCATCAATGCCGCTTCGTCCAGCTCGTCCAGGGTCGCCAGGACCGGCAGACGCCCGACGAACTCGGGAATCAGGCCGAACTTGACCAGGTCGTCCGGCTCGACTTCGCGCAGCGATTCGCCGACCTTCTTGCCCTCTTCCTTGCTGCGCACTTCGGCGTTGAAGCCGATGCCGCCGCGGGTCGAGCGGTTCTGGATGACTTTTTCCAGACCCGAGAAGGCGCCGCCACAAATGAACAGGATGTTACGCGTATCCACCTGCAGGAATTCCTGCTGCGGATGCTTGCGACCGCCTTGAGGCGGCACGGAAGCCACGGTGCCTTCGATCAGCTTCAGCAGGGCCTGCTGGACGCCTTCGCCGGACACGTCACGGGTAATGGACGGGTTGTCGGATTTGCGCGAGATCTTGTCGATCTCATCGATATAAACAATGCCCATCTGGGCCTTCTCTACGTCGTAATCACATTTCTGCAACAGCTTCTGAATAATGTTTTCCACGTCCTCGCCCACGTAACCGGCTTCGGTCAGTGTGGTGGCGTCGGCAATGGTGAACGGTACGTTGAGCAGGCGCGCCAGGGTTTCGGCGAGCAAGGTCTTGCCCGAGCCGGTAGGCCCGATCAGCAGGATGTTGCTCTTGCCCAGTTCAACGTCGTCATTTTTCTTGTCGCGTTGGTTCAGACGCTTGTAGTGGTTGTACACCGCTACTGCGAGAACCTTTTTGGCACGCTCCTGACCGATGACGTACTGGTCAAGGATGCCGCTGATTTCTTTAGGCGAAGGCAATTTATGCGCGCTGCTTTCAGCCTGTGCTTCCTGCACCTCCTCGCGGATGATGTCGTTGCACAGGTCGACGCACTCGTCGCAGATAAAGACCGAGGGGCCGGCAATCAATTTACGCACTTCATGCTGGCTTTTGCCACAGAAGGAGCAATAGAGCAATTTGCCGTTGTCCTCGCCGTTGCGGGTGTCAGTCATTCGATCGATCCAATCCGTTAGGCTTGCAACACAAGATGAAGGCTATCGAGGGCTTTTTCAAGTCCACAGGCGGTCAGTTGCACGGACCGCCTATAGCCCGGTTGCTCAGGCAGGCATTTCGCGCTTGGTGATGACCGAGTCGATCAGACCGTATTCGGCAGCGCGATCCGCACTCATGAAGTTGTCGCGCTCGGTGTCACGCTCAATGGTAGCGAGGTCTTGACCGGTGTGTTCGGCCAGCAACGAATTGAGACGATGACGGATGTGCAGGATTTCGCGGGCATGGATGTCGATATCCGTGGCCTGCCCCTGGAAACCGCCCAGCGGCTGATGAATCATCATACGCGAGTTCGGCAGGCAGTGACGCTTGCCCTTGGCGCCGCCCGCGAGCAGGAAGGCGCCCATGCTGCAGGCCTGGCCGATGCAGATGGTGGAAACGTCCGGCTTGATGAACTGCATGGTGTCGTAGATCGACATGCCAGCCGTGACCGAACCACCCGGCGAGTTGATGTAGAGATGGATATCCTTGTCCGGGTTTTCCGCTTCCAGGAACAGGAGCTGCGCAGCGATCAGGTTGGCCATGTAGTCTTCTACCGGGCCGACCAGAAAGATGACGCGTTCCTTGAGGAGGCGCGAATAGATGTCATACGCGCGTTCGCCACGGGCGGACTGCTCGATAACCATCGGGACCAGGCCGCCAGCGGCCTGGATGTCAGGGTTCTGCTGAAAATAAGAATTGCGGGACATGTCCTGCATTCACTCCCAAATAGTCGAGTCTTCAATACGCACAAACCAGCGCGAAGGCTGGCTTGTGTGTGTTATCGAACGAAAGGAGAAAGTCAGTCGGCTTGTGGAGCTTGTACCGGCTTGACTGCTTCTTCGTAGGAGACCGAGGTGTCGGTCACGCTAGCTTTCTGCAAAACAGTATCCACAACTTGTTCTTCCAGCACAACAGAACGGACTTCGTTCAGTTGCTGCTCGTTCTTCAGGTACCAGGCCACGACCTGCTCAGGCTCCTGGTAGGCCGAGGCCATTTCCTGGATCATTTCACGAACGCGGGCTTCGTCAGGCTTGAGGTCGAACTGCTTGACCACTTCAGCCACGATCAGGCCCAGCTCGACGCGGCGCTTGGCCTGCTCTTCGAACAGCTCGGCCGGCAGTTGGTCAGGCTTGATGTTGCCGCCGAACTGCTGAACAGCCTGCACGCGCAGACGGTTGACTTCGTTTTCCAGCAGCGCTTTTGGCACTTCGATCGGGTTGGCCGCCAGCAGACCGTCCATGACCTGGTTCTTGATCTTGGATTTGATGGCCTGACGCAGTTCACGGTCCATGTTCTTGCGAACTTCGGTACGGAAACCTTCGATGCCGGTTTCCTTGATGCCGAACAGCTTGAAGAACTCTTCGTTCAGTTCAGGCAGCTTTGGCTCGGAAACGGTGTTGACGGTCACGGTGAACTCGGCGGCCTTACCGGCCAGCTCCAGGTTCTGGTAGTCCTCGGGGAAGGTCACGTTCAGCACGCGCTCTTCACCGGCCTTGGCACCAACCAGGCCGTCTTCGAAGCCCGGGATCATGCGGCCGGAGCCCAGAACCAGCTGGGTACCGGTGGCCGAACCACCAGCGAAGACTTCACCGTCGACCTTGCCGACGAAATCGATGTTCACCTGGTCGTCAGTCTGCGCGGCACGGTCGGTTTCTTCGAAACGCACGTTCTGCTTGCGCAGCACTTCCAGCATGTTGTCCAGATCGCTGTCGGCCACGTCAGCCGACAGGCGCTCTACATTGATCGACTCGAAGCCCGAAACGGTGAACTCGGGGAACACTTCGAACGTGGCGACGTATTCCAGGTCCTTGCCCTTTTCGAACGATTTAGGCTCGACCGAAGGCGCGCCAGCGGGGTTCAGCTTCTGCTCGACCACGGCTTCGTAGAAGGTGGCCTGGATCAGTTCGCCCAGCGCTTCCTGACGAGCGCCATCTTCGTAGCGCTGACGGATCACGCTCATTGGCACCTTGCCTGGACGGAAGCCCGGGATCTTGGCCTTGCGTGCAGTCTGTTGCAGACGCTTGCTGACTTCGGTCTCGATACGCTCGGCAGGCACGCCAATGGTCATGCGGCGCTCAAGAGCAGAAGTGTTTTCAACAGAAACTTGCATGGATATTCCTCGTTGCACAGACGGTAGCCGGCGTTTCCGACCCTAGAATCAAGGGCATGCATTCTAGTGGGTCAAACTCAAGAAGTCACCCTGCTTAAAAAGCTCAAGTAAAGAGGATGTGGCCCTGCTGCCGACAAAAGGCCGAAGCCTGACTGCAAACCCCTCAAAAAGCCCTCTGGCACGCGCCCGGACAGCAGGTAGCCATGCGCCAACCCGCCCGCTCGTGGTGCCTGGGCCACTCATACCGTTCGACGGATAGCATCGGTTGCAAAGCCGAGAGGGCGTGCCCTCTACACCCGGAAACACAAAATCTGCGCAAAAAAAAGCGCCAGGTCATGGACCTGGCGCTTTTTTGAATATGGGGTGGACGATGGGGATCGAACCCACGACAACAGGAGTCACAATCCTGTGCTCTACCAACTGAGCTACGCCCACCATATCGCATGGAGAAACTCACCCATCGGGAGCCTTCCAGCAGCGTTGCAGAAGCCTTGTGAAGCCTTGTGAAGCCTTGTAACGACCTGAAACCTGCCTTGCCGCAAAGGAAAAGCACCCAGTGCATTTCCTAAGCCGCTGATATTAAAGGGCCAAATTCTTCAGCGCAAGAGAAATGTAATGTTCAACGCGCTAAAAGATCCTGTCGAGCACTTGCACCCGACCCAAGCCAATGCCAGGACGACCTGATGGCATAACCTTCCGCCTACCATTCTTCTGTGGCACAGGCGTCATGAATCGACACCACTCCAGCCGAAGCACTCCGCCAAACAGGCCACCGAAAGACCGGCAACAGAGCCCTGTTCCGGGCTTAGCGCGACCGACCCACGTCCGACCTGATACCGTACCATTCCAAACCGGCATGGATAGATCAAAGCATGAGCGCGTGGAAACCCTTGGCAGTCGCTGTCATCGCCTTGTTCGGCACACCCGTAATGGCAGCCGAAAACAACAACCCGTTTCAAGCCGCACTGATGCTCACCACGGTAGTGCCGGCTGTCATCGTCTCGGGAGCGACGGCCGCCACATCCAGCATTCCCGATCTGTTCAAGTCCGCCAAGGGCGACGCCCTGGCATTCATCGGTTCTGATGGCGAGATTCGTGGCGCCCAGCTTGAGCAAGCCTCTCGACACTACCGCCTGACCTACGGCGCGCCATTACTGTCTGACATGCAATTGGCTCAAGCCATCGCCACCTCTTTCTGACCGCGGCGGGCCTTTTGTATGCCTCTACCCCAGCCGCCGCATGGAGAGCGTCATCTGCGCCATCAGATCCCTTTGCTCTTTCAGCGAAAGCACGACCTGAGCAATCGAGCGACTGGTGGCCAGGTCAGACAGTGGGATCTTCGCCACATACAACTCGATCTCGCCCGAATGAGGATTGATGAGCTTCACTGACAAACTGTCATTGGCCACACTGGCGCACTGGCACTTACTGGGCAGAAAGGCGGTTTCAAGCACGCGTTGCAACTCGATTTTCGAATACATGAGACTTCCTTGCCAGAATGTGATCTGGCCAACTATAGACGAAGGCAACGGTGGTTCGTATGAATATTGACCGCCGCAACGCCACATAATTCAGAATGCCGCTCAGGCCCGCGCCGCCTGCCCATCTCATTTTTCCAGCAGAAAAGCCGGATCGGTCAGAAAACCGAAACTGCTATTATCGGGACATTCCAGAACAGGAGCCCCCTAATGAAACCATGGATTGGATTGGCACTTGGCATAGCGCTGAGCGGGTGCGGAACCGTTCGTACAGTGTCGAATGAATCGAAAGCCGTGGACGACCTGGCCAAGTGGCAGACCGACTGCCATCAGATCCCCCGGATTTACAGCGGCGTCGCGTATCAGTTCTGCAATCTGAATGGCCCTGCGCGATCAGGACCTCACTGGACAGCATTCTCTATCCTGCTAGACATGGCGGCGTCAGGCGTTGCCGACACAGCCCTCCTTCCTTACACCGGTTATCAGCAATACAAGCGCGGCAGCGTGCCCATTCGAAGACTTGAGTACTGACAAGGCCTGGTCGGCACAGCAGGATACGCCAGGACTCTCAGCCAACATACCTGACAGAACGTACTGAATAATGGACTGAGAAAGTGTGGCTGGTGCCGAAAGATCACGAAACCCGGCGCAATAAAAAGCCCGCACAAGGCGGGCTTTTCAAGGGTTTGCGCAAGCCGGCGAAGGCCTGCGAAACCTGGGTTGGTGCGGAAGGAGAGACTCGAACTCTCACGTCTTGCGACGCTGGAACCTAAATCATGCTGGTACTGTTAAATACTTTTTAATTCAGTAGGTTACGGCGCCCGCACCTGTCATAACCGTTCGGTTTTAACGATTCATGTCACACCGTGCCGCCGTGTGTGACACATTATTGCTACAGCACCCTTCCCCGGCGTCCTGCCGAAACAAATCCCCTCCTTTATATAGCTTCCCGATTCACCGGCTGAGTGAGCCATAAGCCCTCTCGCAAGCCAGCCCAGCTATTCTTGCCCGGTCATAAGCCTTTGCCAGCTCTCCCGCTCTCTTGTCAGCCCGGCTGAGCAGGTCTGATAACACCAGGGCGGCGCGTCTGGCTGCCTCGCCTCGTTCGGTAGCTCCGGTATATTCGGAGGTGCAACTGGCTCGGCTGGCCAGGTCCTGGGCTGCGACGTGCAGCCGGTCACCAGCAGCATCAGCCCGACCGCCTCCCTCCCAAGTCACAGTAAGCGCAACCACTGGTCACTCTGTAATCAGACTGAAATCATCAAGCAGTAAGAAGGATGCATGGAAGTGGCCCTGAACCATGGTTTTTCGCCGGTCACACCTAGGTCGTTTCACTAACGCACCCGACCTGGGTGCACCAGGAACCTATGGAGCCTCATATGCTTACCGAATACATGATCATCCGTCCCGATGGTACTGAGGAAACGCACGCCGTCGACCTGCCGCAGAATCCCGCACCGGCAGACCTGAACGCAGTGATCATACCGTTCATCGGTACCAGCCAAAGCTATGAACGAGCGGCTGTGCTGTTCGAGGGCAAACGCGCCGACATGTTCGTGAGCGAAGTCAGCCAGTTCCTGCCGCCTAACCCCAGCGCCACGGCCATCTATCGCAACAACACGCTGACAGCACATCCGGAAACAAGCCCCGAATCATTGCCCTATGTAGGCGGGACTGTAGTGCTGTTCAAGCGGCGGGTATGTTCCTGATCAGCCTTAAATGCCGATCTGCAAAGCCGGATGCAAGAATCCGGCTTAGTGGGTCAGGTTGCACTTTTGCAGTGCAGCGGGGCCGACCCTTTGTTCTCGCTCAATCAGCTACTCAGGCGTAGCCAAGCTGCTGGCGAACTCGGCCAGGAGCAAGATGAATTGCTGTCTCTTTCAGGTCCTGGAACTCGGCGCCGTCGACCGACTGAGGCGAAAGCTGGAAAGCCTCATCTTTATTGCTTGGATTGCCATCCAGATCCCAGGAAACAAATTCCTCTTCGCCGGCTTCAAAATGCACATACCCCTCAAGGGCGTGCGTGCTGGAAAGGTTAAGCCCCGACACGAAGGCTTGCTCACCAGACGTCAAACGGAATTGCAAAGCTTCGATTTTGATTGTTGCCACTGGCCAACTCCTTTTCTTGGATCCAATCCGATCCTTGGCGCAACATTATGGCAACCCGACATTACGCCATGCAACCAAATGGTCCGAAGTGGTGCATACCGTCTATCAGTATTCATTATCGCAGCCCCTGATACGCCTGCTCGCACGTCACTCCCCTTGCTCTGCCTTCATCAGCATATCCCGCCAGATTTTCCGCTCTTTCATCAGCGCGCTTGAGCACGTCGGCAAGCACCATGACGGCGCGGGTTGCTGCTGCGCTTGTAGCGGCAGTGCAGGAATGGCTGCTGCCTTGACGCTTGGCGGCAAGGTCGTCTGCGGCCCGGCGCACGCTGTCATCAGCGCGAGCATCGGCAAGATCAGTGCGAGCCTGGTCAATGAGTTTCTGGCCATCTTGAATCGCCTTATTGATGGAGTGCTGCCTGGTTTGTTCTTTCTCTCGCTCGGCGGCCTGGGCCAGCGCCCAAGCCTGCTGGTCACCGGCGTCCCTGGCATTCCATCGGATCTGCCAGTCTGCCGCCTCGACTGAACGGCCGTGGTCATAGGCCAGATAAAGCGCGCCGAATGCCAGGCCGATGGCCAGCAGCACGCCGGCCGCTGCCAGCCAGAGCCGGCCGGCGCCGGCAGTGGCCGGGGCGATCACGCCAGCTCCTCCATCGCCTGCATATAAAAGGCATCCCAAGTGTTGCGGTGCGGCTTGCCCGGGCGCCAGGTGCGGATATACAGAGCCCAGGCCTGGTGGACCTCACCCACTGCCGGCAGCGGCGCCGGATCGGTCCAGAGCAATAGGCGGGCAAATACAGCAGCCAGCACGTCATCGTGCTCGAGCGCGGCGTGCACTGCCTCGGCGCTCGGTGCAACGCCGCGTGCCTGGCAGACGGAAATGGCCAGAGCCTTGGTGGTCGAGTACAGCAGCACGCCACGGACACCGCCGCCCTTCTCGAACTGCCAGAACCCGCGAGCTGGGCCATTACCCATCTGCCGGCGGTGTTCGAAACGGCTTTCCTGCAGGCCGATGCTCAGCAGCATCTGCTCAGCACGGCTACCAGACATTTTCGCAGGCAGCAGTGCGAGCGCCTGGGCAATTGCCGAGGCGCGGATTTGTTTCAGCATGAGTTTCTCCAGGCGAAAAAAGCCCGCTCAGTAGCGGGTTTCGGTAATGCGTACTTCTATCTATCAGGCGGCGATGAGGTCGGAGTAAACGCCAGACAGGTAGTTAATGTTGTCCTGAATTTGCTGATCCGTTAGCGGCCCTGACCAGACCGCCAACAGTTTCACCGTCAGGTTTCCAGCCCAGCTTGAGGCGCTGAGATAGCCCGGCCCGATGAGCATGGTTCGGCCAGCGGCTGATGCTGCCAGGCGCGCCTGAGCCGTCGAAACACCGGTGGTCAGCACGCCCTGGTCCTGCACGAATACCTTGGTAGATCCGTCCTGGTTCACGCGCACTGCAAACTCGGCGTGCCTTGATGCGCTCATGCCAGAAGGAAGCGCCATAGGCTTTGGAACCAGCGTATTGCCAGTGGCATTCAGGAATGTGCCGAAAGACGGAACGCTGGTACCGACGTTGCCGAACAGCGCAATCGATTCGCCCTGCACGGCCGCGCCGTTCATGTAGTTGTTATAGAGAAGCTGGCCGTCGTTGTAGCTGGCGGCCAACAGGGGCAGGCACAGCGCGATGACGGTGTATTCATCGTCCTGAGCAAGCCTGGTGTCAAAATACCCGAGCTTCGACACCACCACGCCATCGTCGCTGGTGGGCAAAGTTCCGTGCGCAACCAGGGGAAGCGACGGGTTTGCATGATTCACCAGATTCATTTCGCTGCGAGAGCCGAAGGTGTACAGGCCGACCAGGCCGGCAGCATCTGGAAAGGCCGGAGCAACGAAGTCGCGCAGCTTCGGGTATGCAGAGCCCGGCAGGGTGACGCCGGAAAGCTTGAGAACAGTGGTCATGTAGGCCCCTTATTTGAGGAACTTGGAAGAGAGTCGAGACGCCAGCGCATAGGCGCCGTTGTCGTTCAGGTGAAGGTCATCGACCCACATGCCCAATGCATTCATCTTCGCGTATGAGGCCCACTCTTCGTTCATGTTGTAGAACTCGTGGCCGCTGGCGATGCAGAAGGTGTACAGGGCGTTTCGGTAATCGGTCAGCGGTCGAATCGCAACACCGTTCGAGTCGGCCGGCGCAATGAAGATGAAGGCCGCGTCGGGTGAGGCAATGCGATACTGGCTAACGAGCTCGACAAGGGCGGCGATGTATTTCTCGACGGTCGAAGAGGTGCGCCGGTAGTCGTTCGTACTCAGGATCACAACCACTACGTCCGGAGCGAAGTCGACGGCGATCGGGCTGATATTGCTGGTGAAGCGTGCAAGCTGCTCACCGTCCAGGCCGGCATTACCAGCCTTGAGCAATTCAATGCCGACCGCTGCCGGTGTTGAGGCGCGAAAACCGCAGATGACCACCGTGCCGGCGTTGCCAGTAGTGTCGAGTTCAAGACTATGCACTGCATCAGCCAGCCCTGTGATGCTGACCTTGCCCAGTCCACCCGACGTGTCGGCCACTACCGCAGTCCATGCGCCGCCATCTACACGCCAGCGAAAGGTGCCGCCGTGTTTTCGATAATAGATGTCGAAGTTCGTAGCCTTTGCGCTGCCGATGGCCAGTGTGGCTGTCGTGGTGGTGGCGGTGATGTACATGCCATCCACACCGGTGCCGTAAGCCGGAACCGCACCGGTCGAGGCGTCATAGAGCGTCCAGCCGGTCTTGGCAAGCGTGAGGCCGTTGAGCATGTAGGTGCCGTTGACGCTGATCCAGCCCTCCCCGGCTTTGCCAAGATCGCCATACAGCAATGTGGCGAGCTGCTGGGGAATAGCGACATACTCAGTCCAGCTGTCGCCGGTCAGCAGTAGTCGAACCTGACCGGTTACAGCCTTCTTGATCTTCGCCACCTTGGAGCGCCAGGAATACAGGGAGCGACCGTCAGTGCTTGCTGGTCGTTGCGATGCACTTGGCTGATTGAGCGGCGCAAATCCTCGGTCAAGCCCTAAGGTGGCGATCAGGCTTGGGCTCAGGCCGAGCGCGGCAAGAAGCCCGTCTTCCAGCCAGATCGGCACGTTTCTGTTCTCATCCGTGAAAACAGGCACCAACTTGCTTGCGGTGGGCACGCTTTCCGTGCCGGCAATATAAGCCACGTCTTTTGAAAGCCCAGGACCGAAACCAAGCGCTTCCAGTGCGCCATCCGCCAACCATACCGGCACTTTTTCATCCTCATCGACTGCAATTGGAACGAACCGCGGAAGCACTTCAACCTGCGGCACTGCCGATGTCAGAGCGCTTGTAGACGCCGGCTGATCCTCGAACCGGAGCCACTCACTGGTGGCCAGGCTCCAGTAGTACCAGCCGTTTTTCGTAGAGTCGGGATCATCATCAACAACCGCCACTACGGCGTCTCGCACCTGAGGATCGGCGATCATTGCCGCATAAGTTGGGTAGCGCTTGTTGTTGAGGTCGTCGCCTAGATCGGCGGCTGTCTGGAGCATTTCCGCATTGGCAGCATCGCGAGTTGAGTTGACGGAGGATTTTGCAGCAGTAACGATCGGATCAACTTCCGCAACGGCAGTGGCAATCAGCGTATTCAGCTTCACGATAGAGTAACGGCTAACCCCAAACCGGTCGGTAAACGAAAGCGCCGGGCCATTCATTGCAATATCAAGATTGTGCGCGTTATCGGACAGGTCTTTTGGGCTTGAGGAGCCCAGTGGGTTTCCGGTGTTGTAGGCCATGTGTGAACTCCAGGCACAGGGAATCGCACGGCAAACTGGCCGCGTGAAAATGGTTTCGGTTTAAATTCCGGTCAGGCTGGCTATTCCGGCCATTCGTCGTTGATTGCTATGTCGATGATCGGCGAACCAATCACGATGTCGGGAAAGTCGCTCCAGCCGCCGCGCAGAATTGGCCGCTCCCACAGCTCAAGATTCGCAGTGAATGACCAGTGGTCGACACCGAACAGGGTCGGCCCCTCGTAAATATCGACGAATCGGGCCTTGTATGTGCCCATCCCGCCAGGCACAAGCAGTGGGCACTCAAACCATGCTGCACCGGAGTCGATTTTTTCATCAAACCACGACTCAAACGCCAAGGCCTCTGAGCTGCTGAACATCCAGCGAACAGCAGCCACCGTCGGCACGCTTTTATAGGCCCGGCGCGTCTGCGTGCGGCCTGACATCTTTGTAGAGCGGCGCAATGGGCTGGTAGGCGTGAAGCCGTACCCGTCACGCAAAGGAGACGGTAGCCCGGCCGGATACGCGACCAGGGGTATTGGGTCAGCTAGGGGCATAGTTGTCGTCGTCCAGGTAGTAATCATCCCTGTATTCAATGGCGGAGAAGTCACAGGAGCCGTCATCGCTCGGGCTGATCTCGCTCATCATTGCGCTGTAGCCGACCTGAGTTGATGCGGCGAACAGCAAGCGTGCCGGCTCAATGGATAAGTCGGTGACCAGGTCGAAGTCCAAGGCGCTGGCCGGGATGCTCATCAGGTATTCATCCATGAAGCTCGGCACGATCAGCGGTGTGGCTGTGCCGTCATGACGCCTGATCATGATCCGCGGATTCTCGACGCTCCAGTCCAGCGGCTCGCTGACCTGCAGCACGATCGTCTCGCCAGCCTGCTCAGCCGCCACAATCAGCGCAGACTGAGAGGTTCCAGGAATGTCGTCAGCCAGCACGATATGATCCATGCGCTCATAGCACAGCGCCTCAAGGTCGGTTTTCCCTGAGTACGACCAGCGCTGATAGATGTGCTTGCGCAGGGCTCGCATGCCTACGCGCCAGGCCCTGTCCCGATCCAGCACCCCATCAAGCGTGATGCTTTCGACCTTCAGTCCCGGACTGTCGACACTCATTCGGCAAGGAACCGTCTCCTCGCTCCATGTATTGCCATCCCGATACTTGACGTCGACCCCGTCGAAATCATCAATGCTGGGCGCTGTGAAGCTGGCCGTCAGCTCTTCAACGAGTTCGTGGTTGGTGATGGTGCCCCTGGGCGGTTGCACGCCCTCTCGGATTGCACTGATAAGGCCTTCGGTCAGTGTGAGGTGGCTCATGCCGGCGGCGAAGATGGTCTGCAGGACCTCTCGCACCGAAGACTGATCGGTGTATTCGAAGTCGAAGGTTTCGCCCCGTGGCGTCCAGTAGTTCGCCTCCAGTTCCAGCAGCTTGTCGATGTCGACCTCGTCGGCGCTGATGCCCAGGCTCGAGAGCACATGAATCGCGGCATCGCTGATCGACCGCCCGGTACCGCCCTCATAAAGCCGCTCAGCCACAAGCGAGACGCGGCGGTCGGACTGTGCGCCTAAGCGGTCACCGGTGCGGATTGTCAGCGCGATTGTAGTCACGCCTTCATACGCCGTCGGCGCGGCCAGCTGCGAGCGCAGGCCGTACCAATAGATGGTGTCCCGCGTGTTCCCGCCATCCTCTGGCGATGCACGGCGCAGCCTGAACTGGGGGCGCAAGGCATACGGATAGTCAACTGCGAACGAAATTCCTAAGGCGTCCTCGCTGTTCTCGGTGATCTCATGGGTGATTCTTGTCCAGGCACCACCAATCGATGCGTCCCGCCACTCGACAAACACTGTGACCGTGGCCGCCCGGCGGTGCCCGTTCGATTTGTACCAGGCCAGCCCGCCCGGGAAGTGAAGGTCGTACTCGGATCGCAGGGTAAGCTCTTGCTCCGGCGTGGCCATGAATGGGCCGAGCCAGTTCACGTCCAGAGTGCCATCAGACCCCAGCGAGAAATCCAGCAGCGTGCGAGCCGCAAACCCTGACCAGCCGGTGTCAACAACCCCAGTATCGGTCAGGCGCTGCACGGTCATCGTCAGCCCGTCGATTGCCGTGATGTTGTAGCGGTGACCACGATAGCCGAGCGCAATCCGCTGCATGCCGTCTTCAAGCCCGGCAAATGGCGTACCGTTCTCATAGTTGAGTTCGATGTAGGCCTGCTGCTCAGCAGAGCCACCGGAGGATGCCGACCCCACTGTGTAGGCCGGCCCTACACCAAACAGGGCGACAGGCGCGCTTGACTGCGAGATAACCCCGCCCTTGTACGGGCTGGCCGGCTCAGCGATCAGCAGCCGCCCTGAGTTGTCCTGGGCGGTAAGGCCCATGCCACTGAGCTGCGAAGTGATGGCCGCGACAATCCCGGACATGTTCACGTAGTTCGATGCAAGGCTGATCGTGCGCGTGACGCCCCGATAGGTCAGTGTCCAGGTCACCGAGTTGGCCCCGGAAAAGTCGTATCGGGTAGGCGCAGCGCTGGCCTGTACGGATGACGGCGAACCGCCAGAGCCGGCAACGGGTGGAACGTATGGCGAATAGTTCGCCACCACCAGGTCATAGTCGATGTCCGTGGATAGCGTGACCTTCATCCCTGCGAAGGGCGCCAGGTCTTCCAGCGGGCCGGCGATTCTGTCGTAAGCGCCCACGCTCGACACCGTGTAACTGTTCGGCGTGCGCATGGTGACCGTCACGCCCGCATCCCATGCCTCGGGGAACTCTGGATCTTCGCCGGCAAGACTGACACTCAGGCCGCCCAGCACCAGGGCGTCAGCAATGACGGACGTGCCGCCGGATGCCGTCGACGCGGTGTCGAGCCCGGAGGTGCCAGCATCAGTGCCGCCCACTTCGCCCACCGAGTACCAGTTTTGTGCGCGCGGATCGGCTGCCAGGCTCTCGCCGGGTCCGTAGATTGTGTAACTGGCGTCGGTGCCGAATGCAGCAATGGGCGTATCGCCGATTTTGATGCTGCTCGGCAGGATCGTATGCGTTCCGGCTCCTACGCACAGGCACAGACTGGTGTGCAACTCGTTACGGTTCACGAACCGACTGACCGGCTGGACAACATAATCCGGATAGACCTTGAACCGGCCGAGAATCTCTCGCACCGGCTCGTTGACTTTCGCCCTGTTCGCTTTCGCAGGGTTGAGGTCAATGGTGTCGCCCTGGCCCGGCGTTGTTGCGCCGGGAGTGTTCATGGTCAGGACCAGGACAATGGCCACGACAGCAATGGCCAGGGCGGCCCATGCAGCAATAGCACCGGCACCCAGACCGCGTGCCTCGGGATAAATGCGCAGGTCGGCGTCAGGCATGACGACAAAGCCTTCCCACTCATCAACCGGCAGCGTTACGCCGTCGACATCAATGCAGATGGGGTGTTCGCGCTCCAGGGTGAAGTCCGGCGCCAAGGTTTTCAGCCAGTCGATCAAGGGGAATGGCTTGGTGACCGGATGGCTTTCGAGTGGCTCGCCGTGAAGCCGGCTCGGGTAGATCCTGATCATCTGTAGTACTCCACCTTGACGAACTTGCGTTCGAACCTGCGAAGAGGCGTCAGCGTGACGTTGCGGCGCGGGTTGATTTCCAGCACTTCAAGCGCCCCGTTGATTTCCAGCACAATGGCGACGTGATCCTGCACCCGGCCCCGGTAAGCGGCGACAACCGCACCGTGCCCGGGCTCGCAAGGCGTCACCGCCGTCCGGATCATCTCGTTGCAGGCACTGGCAAACCCGCCGTCGGCCTTGCGCATCTCCGACCAGTCCGGCCAGGCCGGCAGCCCCAAATCGCGCCGGACTTCCAGCACCAGCCCGTAACAGTCAACATGCGGCCACAGTCGGCCGCCCTCGACGTACTGGCCGAGGGTGTATTTGTCTGTATTCATAGGTAGCGAAGTCCAGGGTAGCGGTTGAGGGTGTAGCGGTTGCGCGGCCAGGCCGTGTCGAGCAGGTCGAAGTATCCGGCCGTGAAGCTGACCTGAGTTGCCGTTACCGATCCGTTTTTGATGCGGAATCGGTGCGGGGCATGGGCCGGAGCCCCGAGGTCGTCCGATGTGTAAGCCCTATAGGTCAGGCTCATAGTGCGGCCGGCAGCCAGTGACTCGCGCACGAGCCTGGACGCCACGCCATCGATGTTACTGATCGCAAATTGCAGATCCTGCGTGCCGTCGTCATTGCGCGCCGGCAACGCCAGGTCCATTCCGCACGGCGTACAAGTGACCACCTCGCCAGACTCCAGCGTGACGGTGAGCTCGTCCCAGCCCTTGGTGAGCCAGAACGTGCTGATGCCGTCGGTGATCTGGAGGACTTCGTGGATGATCTCCGGGCCGGCGCTCGCATAGAGCCGCTTTAAAATACTCATCGCGGCTTCCTCTGCACATTAAATCCACCTGTTAACGCCCTGGTGATATCGCCATTGCCCCGCGCCAAGTCGCCGGCGATTTGCCGTTTCGCCTCCCGAATGAACACCTGTAAGTCGTTACCCTCCCGACGAGTTTCGACCTGGTTCGATCCGTAGTTATGAATGGAGACATTCCCTGGCCCTGCTGATCCGGGTGCTGGCTCGGCACTGTTCGCTCGCTGTAAGTAGCCCGTCAGATCACGGTTCTGGGCAGGGCTGAGTACGCGCTCACCACCATCGAGCAACCAGGTGCCTTCACGCGGAATGTTGTCCATACCGGCGTGGGCCTGACCGGAAAGGGAAGAGCCTACGGCAGTCATGAGCACGCCAGCAGCAGCTGCTGCTGCAATCGCAGCTCCAGGCGCAATCGCAGGGCCCACAAACGGAACGCCGATCATTGCTGTAAATGCGTTCAAGCCTGCCATTGCGACTTGCGCCGCCGCGTAAGACAGCAGCGAAGTGCCAATCGACTGGATGAAGGTGGCCGCAAACTCCTTGGCGTTCAGCTTGCCGGTCTCGGCCCACTGCACAATCATGTCGGTAAGGCCGTTGAACGCTTGGGCGCCTACACTTTGCATGTTGCTGTACAGGTCCATCGACGCTTCTGCTTGTGACGCGAAGCCACTGAGCGCGCCTGCGGTGCCGTTCTGCTGCAACTGGTCGACCTGGGCGTAGTATTTCTCTTGCATGCCCAGGCGCTTTGCCAAAGCGTCATTCAGAATCGCTGTCTCGCGGTCATAAGCGCTGTCAGTAATATCCTTGGCTTCGTGTCTTTGGCGAAGATCTTCAAGCTGGTCTTGGTAGCCCTGCTCAATCGACAGCATTTCCAGATAGCGCTGCTTTACCTGGTCACCGGAGTAGGCATTTAGAAGCGGTGTATCCAAGCCGCGCTGATCGAGCGTGAGTTGACGCCTGGAACTATTGCCAAACTCCTTTACAGCCTTGTCGTCTTCTTCCGCCTGCTTGCGCAGCGTGTTTTCTTTTTCGAGCGCAGCGTTTAGCTTCAATGCCGCCGTAATCTTTTCCTGGCTTGCCAAGAGGGATTTCTGATCAGCCGTCAGCGTCTTCTTGGACTTGATGTCCGCCAGTTCCTGCTCCCACTTGATCAAGGCTTTACCGGCCTCGCCCAGCTTGTCCATCTGACCTTTTTGCAAGCCGATGAGCGTGCTTTGCTCCTTGAGCACAGCGTATTGCTGCCGCGCCTGATCCAAGACTTTCATGCCGGCATTTTCGCGGTAGGCCTGTTCTGCCTTTTGCTTTTTGGGATCGGTTGTAACATCGACTTGGGCCAGCCGTTCGGCTGCCAGCTGTTGTGGCGTCTTGCGGGGTACCATGCTGGTAACCGGAGTCGGCGCACCAGGCAAAACCATGCCGCGACCCTTAATGTCGGGCTGCTCCTGGGGAACCAGGAGCATGTTTTTACCGGTCAGAAAGCTAGAATTACTGGAGAAGTTTGCGGCTGCATTGAACACGCGATTCGCCGCTTCAAGAACGCGCCGCATGTCGTTGATTTTCTTGTTTGCAGCTTCTTCCGAAGCCTTGTTGGCCTCCTCCTGAAGCTTTTTCTCAGCAGCTGCCGCATCTTCCATAGCTTGCTGCCGGGTGTAGATTGCTTCCAACTCTTTGCGAAGAGATGCCTGTTTGGCTTTGTCGCCTTCCTTGACCGCGTCCTTGTACTTATCCATCACATCGATCTGCGATGCTACAAGCCTGGCTTCCTCGCGCTGCTTGTCGTTGAGGCCCATTTTGCTGGCCTCATACTCAGCCTGGGCTTTCTTGTTTGCGCCGAAGAGGTCGCGGGTTTCACGCAACTTTGCGATGTACTCTTCCCATTTGGCAACCTGGGCTTTCGACTGTTCCTGACTTGAAGCCTGTGCGGCCCGCAGCGCCTCTGTGCTTTGCACCGCATTCTTGTTTTCGCCGTCAACAGCCTTGAGGATGTTCGCAAGATCTTCATTTCGCTTGACGCTTGCGTCGTACTGCACAGCAATTTTGGATAGCGACTTTTCGTATTCGGGCGCAAGATTGATATTGCTCTTGAGCCACTCGGTGACGCTGTCGAGATCCCGACTACCGGCCCTGACCTGCTCCACCATCTTGCGAAATTCTTCGGCAACACCACCGCCAAGCCCGATCACTTTTTCGGCATCAGCGTACCGCTGCAAGGCGTCTCTCGCCTTGTCTACACCCTCTGCCTGCTCATCCACCCATTCAAGAAGCTTGAGACGCCGCTGAGCACCGTTCAACTGCTCGTATTTCTGCGTAACTTCTGCAACGGTAAGGCCGTGAGCATCAAGGGCCTTTGTCGCTTCATCAGTGCTGCCGCCAAACGAGAAGAAGCTTGCCGCCACCAGACCGACCATGGCGATCATGCCAACAGGGCCAGTCAGAAGGCCAATAAGCGCGCGTCCGGCGGTGGCAGCCACGGCCATTGCACCACTTGCACCGGTCGCAGCCGCTGTGGCCGCATTTGAAGCCTGCACTGCCGCGTTCGCAGCAATGGTTGTTTCGCTGTAGGCAGCCGCTGCCGCAGATCGGCCGGCATAGGCCGCCTGAATCTGCGCGGACGTAGCGACTGTGGTAGCTGCCAGCTGCGACTCCGCAAGCTGGATCTGCTTGATGATGGCCACTTCATCCAGGCGAGACGCAGCCATCCGGTTGCGAGCCAGTGCGCGACCTTGCTCTGTGATCTGAGCCTTCAGCCGGTGCTGTTCAAGTGTTACCTCAGCAGCCAAAACAGTCTGAATAGACTTGAGGTTGTTGATTTCCGACTGTTGACGCAGGCGGTCAGCAGCAACCTTTTGCTCAGCCGCCACTACCTCAAGTTTGGCCCTTTCCATCAAAACCAGAGCATCTGCCTGCCTGGATTCAGCAGTCAGCAGCGTTTGTCGGGCCGTCTCAGCTTCAGCTTTCAAAGCCAGCTGGCTTGCCGCAGACGAAGCCACCAACGCAGCGGCTTGTTTCACAGATGCCACGGTAGCGGCACCAAACGCGACAACCGCTTGCCCAGCAGACAAGGCGACCCGAGCACCCAAGACATATGCCAACGTCTCTGCAACGCTGGTAATACGCGCCAGCGTGGTTGCGGTTGATACAGAACCAGAACTCAGCGTGTCCATAGCCTTAGAAGCGCTGACGATGCTCGATGAAATCGCCGCACTGACCCCGGAAGCCTGGTCCATCTTGCCGACGAACTGGGTGAACGAGTTATCGAGTGCAGTCAGGCTGTTGCCGATGGTGACGGCAGTTTTGTTGAACAGGTCAGCAACTGCTTTTTCTTGGGCCTGCAAAGCTTTTACGACTGAGTCTGCCGTCAAAAGACCTGCCTGTCCGAGGGTGCGCAGCTCACCCACAGTGCGGCCCATGCCTTTGGCAATGGCCTGGGCCAGCGCCGGGGCCTGCTCCATTACCGAGTTGAGCTCTTCGCCGCGCAGCACACCAGATGCAAAAGCTTGGCCCAGCTGGATCAGAGCCGCATTTGCAGATGCGGCCGAGGCGCCCGAGATGGCTAGCGTCTTTGAAATCGTGCCAACAACACCGGCAACACCCTCACCAGAGAGCTTCAACTCTTTTTGATTCGTTGCGAGCCGCTGATACAGCTCGCCAGTCGCAGTCAGAGGTTGATATGCATCCTGAGCAATTTTGAATACTGCCTTTTGCGCTGCGGCCAGCTGGGCAGAACCCTCAGTAACCAGAATCATTCGACTGGTCAGCGATGTGTAGGCCTCGGCAGCGTTATAGAGCGCCTGAAGGCTAAAAGCAGAAGCCAGTGAAGCAGAAAGCTTTGCCGCAGCGCCGGACAGCGACAGAAAGCTGCCTTGCATGGCGGTGATTCGGGACGAGGCCGCGTCCGCAGCCGCGCCAGTGCGTGTCATGGAGCGTGAGGCCTGATCCATTCCCTGCTGAAAACCACCGATACGCGCGATAAGATCAAGCGTTAGCGTGCCCAGAGACCTGCTTGCCATGCTTTCCTCCAGGCAATAAAAAACCCGCCGAAACGGGTTTGTTTTATGTTTCTACAAGTTTTCGTAGTTATGCTGGGGGTTTATTTCCGCGCAGCTGGCTCACATCAAACAGTTGATGACTATGACGCACAGCCTGGCTGGCTTTTATCAATGACCAAATTTCCCTCGGCTTTAAGCCCAGTCACTCCGAAAAGAAACGCGTAGGTCTCGTCGGTTATCACCGTATCGGAAAGCGCGACAGCACATTTATCAGTCTCAATCGCGCGATCAATCGCCTCTTTTACGCTTGGAACACATACCGGCAGAAGAATGACGGCGCACTTGTCTTCGCCGGATACTCGCTTACCCTTAATGAAAGCGCCGCTATTGAGGTTGTAATTTTTTGTACTCACCATAGTTACATCGGCGATTCGACTGCCGCAGCCGACCAACGTAAGCGCAACTCCTGCCATGACCACGAACTTTTTCAATGCACACCCTCCCTGATAGATCACGGCAATCTACCATTATCAGCAGCAGGCACCAAAAAATGAGCCTGCTGAAGCCATCAGGCCCACTCCTTCATCGCTTGCTCCAGCGTAATCCCTGGCCGTTCCATATTCGGCATGAAGTCGTAAAGGTCGGCCTTGCCGCCATTACTACGGTTGATCTGATGGGCGATGATAGCTGCGGACACTTCTTGCCGAGGCATTGGATTGAGCGATCCGTGCTTATCCCGATACGCTACCCAGTCCAATAGCTCAGCGTATGAAATTGTCGCCTTCGCCTCGGCAATGGTTCGACCACCTACGCCGTTAAGGACGAGTTCGTGGAAGATTTCGTCGACCGCACTGATTTCTTTTTTGCGGGCGGATTGTTCACCTCGTTCACTGCGGTAAGCAGGGCAACACCCAGGCCGGAGTCGAGATTTACAGCTGCGTCGTAGGGAAGCTCTTCATCACCTTCCTTGCCAAGCATGATCGAGGCGGAAAGGTAACGAGCATTCTTGAAACGTTCGGCCTCGCCGCCAGCGAACATGGCCTCCATGACGCCAAAGGCATGGCGGCGCACATGCACAGTAAACTTGTCGGTCACCTCCTTTCCAGACGCGTCCATATGCGTCCATTCCACTTTCTTTGCCACCAGGGCGTTGGAGATAACGCCGCCTTTTGCCATCAACTGTTCGAGATTCATTTCAGGCCCTACGCGCTTTTGCGAATCCAGGCGGAACCGCCGGAACGCTGGATGGTGGCTGCGGTGGTGACGACCGCGTTAGCAGAGAAATCGAACGGGAAGTCAGAGACATAACCGTCGAAGAGGAACCAGGTACGGGTGGGAGGCAAGACAAAATCATCACCATCGCCCAGCACCGCCGATGCGGTTGCACCGGAACCCGCCCCGCCAGAAAGCGCGATTGTTGGTGTCGAGGTATAGCCCGAACCGGCATTGGTGATATTGAAGCCCGTTACTGCCCCACTGGTGATGATTGCAGTTGCGGTTGCGCCCGTGCCGCCGCCGCCCGTGATAGCAACAGTCGGAGCAGTGGTATAACCGGTGCCGCCATTGGTGAGGCTGATCGCGGCCAAGGCGCCGGAGACGCCCACGGTCGGTGCGATATCCTTTCCGTCGGACCAGCCGACCACCCAGTGAATGGTTTCGATGCTGTCATCTTCAGACAGCTGATGCAGGCGCACGTGAGAGGGGTTACGCGGGTCGGCATTGAGCGAAAGACTGGCCTGTCCTGGTGTACGCAAGCCGCGCATGTAGCTGCGAACCTTGTCACTCAGACAGGTGGTCTCGATCTGATCTGCCGGGTTACCGCCGGGGCTGAAGGCCGTGGCACATTCGATCTCCAGCACTTCGAAGCTGGAAGGGTTACCTACCTTTGGTACAAGGGCATAAATCTGCGTGCCCTGGGTCAAAATCGACATGGCATTCTCCAAATGTCGGGCAAGAAAAAGCCCGCACGAGGCGGGCAGTGGTGTTTATCGCTGGACGATCCAGTCCACGTCGAAACTTCGGTGCGGGTCTTTGGTTTTCGGGTCGCGATCCGTGGCGCCCCATCGCACGATGTAGGCATGCGGCTCGATTGCATCACGCATGGCCTTGGTGACGGCCCCTATCGTTCCGCCAGTAACTGCATATACGTCCACCTGCAACGTGAAGCCATCTACATCGGGACGGCCGGCAAGATAGTTTTCGGGGCTGCCGGTGATAAGGCTCCAGACAACGTAGGGCTTAAGCGTGCCCTCTGGGGCTTCGCCAAAGGAGTAGAGCCGACAATCTATGCCTGCCCCCAACAGAGCGGTAACCTCTGGATCTGTCGAACAGACCGAAAAGATAGGCGCATCCATCAGGCCTCCCGTAGAGCCGCTTCGACTTCCTGCGTGAGCAGGGCTGTGAAGCGATCAACGACAGCCCCCACATTTGTTGAAAGCGCAGGCCGCATGAAAGGGGCCGGCGGGGTATGCTCGGTACCGAACTCGATATACCGCCAGTGCCGAGTGTCACCTCCTGGGTTACCACTTGCGTCCTTGCTGTGCTGGTTCGAGCTGGCACCACCACGCACGCCGACCCGCATGGCCACACCACCCTCCCGACGGCCCAGTCGACTCGCCTCCTGGGTGACGATGTTCTTCCAGATTTTCTCCGGTGTTACAGGGTCGTCCATGGCCTTTGCACGAGCCCTGGCATCGTCGCGCACGATGTTCATCGCCTGCCTGGCAGCTTTACGCAGGCCTTTGCGTCGAAGCTTCGGCGCAAGCCCCAGCAACTTCTGTGTCACAGGCGCCAATCCTTGTAAGCGAGCACTGATTTCATCAGCCATCTTTAACCCCCTTTGAAACCAGAATGGTCAGGTACTCGCGCCCCGAGGCCGGGTCTTCCAGAGGGGGGCCTTCGATACTGTAAACCTGCCCTCTATGGACAATACGCATGCTTGGCAGAAGCCCTGGACGGTAACGAATAACAATCCGGGCAGTGGCCTCAGACTGCGCAGCCTGCGCGGCAATTAAATCGCGTGCAGACAGATCGACCTTTTGCGCCCAAACCTCTACGAATCGAGTCCAGACAGGCTCCCCAAATTCTCCCGTGCCAGGATCTCGAACACCGACCTTGTGCTGTATCTCGATTCGCTGATTGAGTTGTCCGGCTCGCATTAGAAGCGCTTCCTGTACCAAAGCAGTCTGTCTACGGCGAGAGGGACTGCACTTGGGGCCCCGCCGATCACTACAGCCTCTCGGTTTGCGTACCAGTGCCCTACCAGCAGCAAAATGGCCTGCTCCACATCCCGGGTCAGCCCCATTTGCTCAGGCTCAACCGGATCGACATCGACCAGCAACCTGTCGCAGTGCTGCTCGATATGGGCCTTGGCAGCCTCAACGTATCCTTCGATCAAGGCGTTTTCATCATCGCCATCGACCCGAAGGTGTGTTTTGACGATGACCAGGTCCAGCATTTACTTGCCCTCGCTCGGCGTTGCCGGCTTCGCTTCCTTGGCTTTGGCCAGCTTCGGCTTACCACCGGCATCCAGCTCGACAGCCAGGCCCTTACCGATGAGCGAATGGGCGTACTCATCATCGGCGTCAAACTCCGCTCCGGCCTTGACCTTGGACGAATCAGCGCCCAACAGCTCGGGATTGCCGACGAATCCCCACAGGATTTTGATTTTCATGCTGCCTCCAAACGCAAAAAGGCCGACGATGTGTCGGCCCTCAATGTGGGGTGATCAAGCGGCGGTTGGAAAGCGGCCTTTGACAAGCGCTTCACGGCGACGAACACCGAGGCCCAGGCGCTCCTCGACCAGCAAGGCGCGCTCGTTCTTGATGAACTGATCATTGATCAGGCCCATTTTGAACAGGAACGACATACGATCAAACAGCGTGGTGGAGCGTGCAAAGTTGGCCACCAGGAACTCACCGCCAGTGTCCGCATCACCCTCATCCATGCTGTCAGAGGTGATAACTGGACGGCCCCACAGGATTGGAGTTACCAGGCCTTGCAGGTTGGCGAACAGGTAGCGGTTCTCACCGTCCTTTTGAAGCTCGATGTTCATCCAGTCCAGTTCAGTCATCGTCACACCATCGGCAGACATCTGCGACTGTTTGCGAACCTGGTAGATCGCCCGACGCACCAGATCAATGGCAGTGTCACCTGCCTTGCTCAGGCTGGTGTCATAGCTGGTGGCCTGAGTCATCAGGCCATTCAGGTTCTCGCCTGTACCGTCGCCCTTGAGAATCTGAGCTTCTTCTTCAAGCTTGAGGTCATAACGCAGAAGCTGTTGCAGGTATGCGAACAGCTGAGGCACATCATCCAACGCCTCATCGGTCACCGGCATCCACACCGCGATTTTCTTGACCCGATCAGTCGCAGTGGTGAAGGTCACATTACTGGTGGGTTTCAAGCCGGCCTCGGCCACAGGCGCGGCACCGCGGGTGTGCACGTTTTCGCGGAAATACGTGTAGTTCTGCCCGGCAACCGGCACCGCAGTGAGCAGATCGCGAATACGCAGCTCTTGGCGGATGCCTGGCTGAATGACCGGATCATAGATCGGCGCGACGATTCCGGCGCTGGTGACCTTCATTTCCTTCATGCTGGCCATGTCAGACTTGGTGACGTCCAGCTCAGCCAAGGAACTGCCCTTCTTGAGCGACTTGTAACCCTCATCACCTTTGATCAGGTCAATGAAGCTTTTGCCCTCGCCTGGCTGGCCGCGCAGCTTGACGCCTTTTTGCTCCAGGTCCTGGACCTGATCAATAACGCGCTGCAGCTCGCCTTTCTGGTTGTCGATCTCGATTTTCAGGTCAGAGGTAACCTTGTTGCCTTTCTCGACCTCGGCAATCGCATTGTCGTATTTGACCTGCAGGCCCTCGAAGCCTTTTTTCAATTGCAGCTCCAGGGATTCTTTCAGGTCTTTAACTTCGCTCATGGCATTGCTCCAAAATGGGTGGTGAACAGGGTGGAAATGGATTTCAGCTCTTCCACGATCACCGTGGCCTCGCTGCCGCCATCACGGCGCAGCGCTGGAAAGCCGAGCGAAGCGACAGCTGCCGCCTCCTTCTGCGAAAAGCCCATGCGTTCTCGCAGAGCATTTTCGAAAAGTCTGATATCTGATTTGACGCTGAGTACCTGGGCCTCTGGATTCATCCCAAAGGGCACAAAAGAGGCTTCCCATAGCTCAGCCTCCTTAATGACACGCACGCGGCGCCCTGCCCGCTCCTCAAAGTCAGCCTTGAGGGTGTTGAACCCGATCGACATGCTGTCGAGCACCTCTGACTTCATGAGCTCGTAAGCATCGCGGGCATAGCTGACGGCCAGATTGACCTTGCCCTTGACCAGCAGGCCATGGTCATCCTGTTCGTAGTCGGCCAGTCCAACCAGACGTGTGAGATCGTGATAAAGCGCCAGTTTCAACTTGCCCGCGCGGGTCGCCTTCACCCTTGTAAAGGCACCAGGCAGAATGACGTCATCACCCAGGTCCACATTGTTGAAAACCGCTGCGTAGCCTTCGAAATTGCCGGCTTCGTCGACTGCTTTCAGTTCGAAAGGCGCCTCAATCTTTGACATTTGTCTGCATCTCCCACCGGGTGACCCGGCCGTATTCATCGCCCGTAAGCGGAGGCAGGTTTTCTTTTTCCCGAACCTCGTTGGTGGTCATCCATCCTGATCCGCCAGAGCCGCCCAGCGCGGCCTGGTAATAGGTGGCGCGGCCAGCACTGTCGGCACGCAGCAGGCCCTCGACCATGAATTCGACGAATCGGGAGGTTGATCGGTAAAGCTTGTCGTTCAGTTCGTCCTCAACCACATCGATATACGGCTTGAGACCGAACGTGATGAACCCGGTGAGCTGTTGTTCCAGGTTCGATCCCATAATCGAGGTTTTGCCTGCGCGGTTGGCCAGCCACAGCGGCACGCCGTAGATGCCGGCGAGTGCCTCTTCCTGGAACTGCTGGGACTCGATGAATTGCGCGTCCCGCTGGCTGATGCCGGCAGGCTGTATCTTCGGATTACCCTGGAGGATGGCCATCTTGCCGATGTCATCGACGTCGCCCTGGCGGATGTCGGGGAATTTCTCCATGACCTGAGCCTGCTGAACCTTTGTCAGGAACTGCTCATAGATCACGTAACCGCCAGTGAACCCGCCCTTGCGCATGAAACGCGCCGACCATTGCTGCCCTGCTTTGGCCAAGCCCATTGTTTCGGCCTGATATTCAATCGGAGAAAGTCCAACGACTCCATCCAGACTGAACAGCTTGAAGTGCAGCATGTTCTCTGGCGAGACCGGGAATGGCGCGCCACTTTTCGGCGAAACCATGTAGAGCAGATCGTCATCCGTGTCGATGGTGACGGTGTCGTGCCCCAACGGAATCAGGCCTATGGGCACACCATTGCGATTACGCTCGATCAACGCAAAGGCGTTGCCGCGCAGGGCCATGTTCACGACCACAAACTTCAAGAAAGTCAGCATCGTCATGTAGGGGTTTGGCTTGCGCAGCAGCTTGAGAGCGCCGTCTTTGCCTATGACCAACGCTCGTCCACCGTCTTTGTCATCGTAAAGCTTGAGCGGGAGCCCGCTCAGTGACTCAGACAGGATCTTTACGCATGACCACACCATGCTGATCGAAAGCGCGGTCTTGGTGGTGACCTTGACGCCTGATTTGGTGCGCCTGCCTCCTACTTCCATATCTACTTCGACGTAATCCCCAGTCTTGGGATCGGTGTAGCCGAAAAAGCTCCAGGTACTGGGGTTGTACCAACGAAATGCCATAGTCAGCCTACTAATCCGAAGAATCCGTTATTGAGGTAGTCATCCATTCCGCCGCGCGCCTCTGGGTTGAGTGCCATCAGCGAAACGGCGTTGAAAGTTGCCATCAGCGGGTCAATTTTTGCCGTGCCGGATGCCTGCTTTGTGATCAGGAAGGCATTCGCCGAAGGCACGCCTTTTGCGTTACCGCACGCCCACGCCATAAGAGGCTGGCCGCAGTGAAACATCGAGCCATCGGCAAGGCGGCGCTCTGTGGTTTTGATCGCACCGGTCAACTTCCAGCCCTGCGAGATCCCAAGCACCTGGCTTTCCTCGATCCCTACATCTGCCAGGGCATCAAGAACAGCACCAATACCCGCCGGATCGAGCCCAACCTTATCCAGCAGCCCTGCGTCATTGATTCGCGCGACAATGGCGGCGAGCTGGTCGACGTCGTCGCCAATTTTCTCCACGATGGTCAAGTCACCGGCGGCTTCAAGATCGCGAAGGCGTGGCGCTTCGGACTTTCGCCTCTCCAGCACAGAGGGGTGGGCCCAGGCATGGGCCCAGTGGAGCCAAATACGCGAATCACGAACCCTGCCGATTACAGCCAGGCCCAGTAGATCGTCGAGACCGCCGCCGTCGCCGCCGACCACCATGACTTCACATTGCTCAAGCATCTGATCTAGCGTCAGCCCTTCCTTGGCCTGTATTTCCCAGAAGTCCGCACCAACCCAGCTATCCGACATCAGTGCCAGGCCAATCTCGATATTCAGGTGCTTGGCCAAAAAGCCTCGAATCTCGGCTTCACCGTCAATTTCTGCCTGCATGAACAAGCGATTGAGCGTCGGCCTGTCCACCGAGTACCCAATATTTGGATTCACCAGGTGGAAGTTTTCCGGGCGGCGGGCCTCACCGCTTTTGATCATGTCCTGAGGAAACTCATAAATGACCGGCAGAAAGCGGTTGTCATCGATCCGGCCATCGCGGACACCGCGCGCGTAGGTCAGCTTCGACTTGAATACGCCGGCCGGAGGCTCGTTTGACTGGGTGGTTAGCCAGATGATGAAACCTTCAGGCCGTGAGAGAAGGCCACCGGTTGCCTCCCGAATCATGTCCGCTGCTTTGGGGTTCTTGCCAAACAACCAGGCCTCGTCGATCAGCACACCAACGGCTTTTTTACCACCCACTACATCGCTATCAGCGGAGACGACCTTGAGCGTGGCGCCTGTCTCACGATGTGTGATCAGCCGCAGGTGCGGCTGCACATGCAATAGGTCTTTCAATTCATCGTCATTGCTGACCATGTCTTTGGCAGGGTTGAACGAGTTGTCTGCAATCTCCTTCGTCGGCGCCAAGATGATGAATTCAGCTGACATGCGCCAATTGCGGATCAGTGCGGTGAGCATGATTGCTGCGGCCACCGTTGACTTGCTGTTCTTCTTGGGGATGCACAGCATGTACTCGCGTATCAGCCGCTCACCGGTTTCCGTGTTGTAGCTGCCAAAGACGGCGCCTGCAAAGGCCAGTACCCACGGAGCGCAAGCCGCTTCAATTGTGGGGCTACCTGGGGCGTCGACAATCTTTAGCCCCTTGAAGACCTCAAGGCTTTCTGCTGCCTCGTTCGGAAACAGCGGTGCCGGAATAATGGATTCGCAGGCAGCCAGACGCTTCCACCAGTCAGGGCAGGCGGTGGTCCAGAGCATGACTTATCCCTTTACGACGGTCAGTGGTGGGCGGCTTTGGGAGTACCGGCCTTTTCCAGCATTTTTGGCAGCATCAGCCTTCGCATCCTTTTTGCCCTGGTCAGCGACCTTGCCGTGCTTGTAAGGCATAAGAGCTTTTGCGGCTTCCAGGCGCATGCGAAGGTCAGCATCACCGGAGTTCATGAGTTCGGTCAGGAAGATTTGGGGGTCTTCTGTTTCGGCAAAACTCGGAGCGTCGGGCGCCCCGTCCTCGGGGCACTTGGCTTTAACTTTTTGGCTAGGTTTAACTTTTGTACTGCTGGCCGCTTTCTGATGAAGATGATTGCCAAATTCAGCCAGCACATCTGCATCCTTTGCCAGCTTGGAACCCGCTTGCGACGCGGTTTTTTCGGAATACCCGGCAGAAATTGCCGCCTCACGATTTGAGGCGCCCGACAGCAGAGCGTCAACAAACCGCCGCTTTTTGTCGGTTAAAGCCATGGTTAACTTTTCCGTAAACGGGGAAAAAATGTATGCGTGGGAGGGGGCGCGGTCTAGAAGCAAATACAGCCCTATATTTTAACCCCCCCCATCCGCTCAAATATGAATAATTCTCAATTACAAATAAGAAATATACTTATCAGTAAAAGTCAAGCAAATTTGCAAAATAAATTCATTTATTTTTGATATTGGTTCTCATTTCACCTATTGCCAGCCTCTTCAGCCTGCTTGGTAGAGTCATGGCACGGCTTGCACAGGGACTGCCAGTTTGAGCGGTCCCAGAACAACTCCTGATCGCCCTGATGAGGAATGCGGTGATCGACTACACCGGCAGCAGTTGTGCGCCCTAAACGCTCGCAGTAGACGCACAGCGGGTTGTCACGCAGATAGACTTCACGAGCTTTCTGCCATTTGTAACCGTAACCACGCTCGGTACTTGTCTTGCCTGATCGCCAACTTACCGCGCCAGTCGCAGGGATTCGTGAGGTCACGGACTCCTTTAGCCTGGGCTTAAGTGTCTTGAGCCTGCCCATCAGCCCGCACCGGGGATTGGGGAGCCACTCAGATAGTTCATTGGCTGCTGTTCATCCTCAAGCCCTTGATCGTCAGCCAAGGCCTCGATCAGCGCTATCTGGTTGCTTTGCATCTGCTTGAGCAGGCTGGTTTGGGCTACTTGCTCGGCCAGGATCTGTTCCAGCAAAGAGACTGCGCGCTCGTTCATATGCCACCTGTGTCCACTTACTGATTCTCTCGCGCCGTGCGGCGCATCCACTGCATGCCATACCTACTCCACTACACAGCAAGGCCAGATCGACCGAGCGTAAGCCAGGGCCTCAGCGTGGCCGTGATCCTCTGGCATGATCATTGGGAAAGGTGGGTAGCCTGGAGTTCGAACGAGCCATGCCTTCTTTACTTGCTCTGGCTGCGCACGATCTGAGCGTCCACCTGGTCTGCACATGTGTCGAGCAGATTGATTGCTCGATCCTTCAAGGCCCATACATCACCGTTCAATTGCAGATCGGCATCGGCATCGCTGACTCGCTCACATGGCACCAACTCAGGTGGCTCAATTCGAACGGCGGTTGTCTTTGTTACCACCGGTGCTGCGCAGGCCGTCAGGCAGAGGCTGAGCAGCCCAGTCACGAACCGGCTTGCTGTTGCGCTTGAGTTTTTCAAAGTCTGCCCTCGCCTGTCTGGCTTTCGTTTCGCTGGCCTGCAACCGCTTGGCCAGATCGGCCTGATAGTCGGCATTGCGCTTGGCCTCGGCCCGCAGTGTGGTGATGGTGGCCTGGCTCTCGACGTTGGCAGCGACTGCATCAGCCCTGCTCTTTGTCTCGATGGCCAGGTCACCTTGTAGCGTGACGACTCGGACCTGCTGGATAGCGATCAGCAAAGCCATCACGATCGTGATCACTAGCGCGACTGCGATGACGCGCATCACCCCGCCGACCTTGGTCGCGGCGGCTACAGGTTCGAGGCTCATACCGAATCCACCTTGCGATTGAGGAAGCGCATCAGAAACTCCCGCATCACAGTGACGCCAAGAAAGCCGATGGCGCCGCCGGCAACAATGGATGCGCTGGCTGGCCACTCCATCCACTCGATGACGATGGACGCCACGAGACTGAGGCAGCCGCAGATCAGCGATTCAAGAATGACGCGCCAAGGCTTGGTCCCCGGAGCGTCGTACAGCACCCGCAGGAATGAAATGACGGTCGCCATAATTACCCCCTGCCACAGCGGATCAGAGAGGGCCAACCAGATTCGGGCCCAGGTGTCTGGTTTGTCAGGCATATGAGCATCCGGTAGCCGTAAACGAAAAAGGCCCGCCGAATGGCGAGCCTCTGTAATAAAAATCAGAAAACAAAAAACCCAGCACGATGGCTGGGCTTTTTCGGTCAATCCTAAATGCGCAGGAATGACAGGATGGAAGTAATAATGATGGAACGATGGATCGCTGTCAACAGGCCATCAGGCCACGGCCTCTGAAATTATCAGGCCCTCGATATCCAGAATCTCACCTGCATGGCACAGCGCCTCATCAACCAATGCGTCCAGAGCGGCGTGGATATTGCGGCGCCATTCACGGCGCGTCGATTCAGGTCGGGCGTCCAAGTCCCAGGTGTTCATGTCATAGAAGCTCTTGGGCAAGACGATCATATCAGCGGATCGGGATTCGGCCTTCTTGTTATTGGCCCTCCCAGCAGCAAGAGACGCTTTGACCAAAGCATCGCGGCGCCAGTCTGGTGTATCGACCGGAATAGATACGGTCACATTCTTGCTTACCGCAGGCTCGGCTCCTTTGAGCTTCGGGATTGCCCAGGCAGTCACAGCCTTGTAAAGAAACAGCGCCGGGGCCGGAGTCGACAACAGCAAGCGCAGATCGGCAATGGCCTGCACCTTCCGTGCCTTGTGCGTGCTGAACTTTGCCACCAGCGCATTCATGTGCCGCTTCTCAAGACCATGATGCAGGCGCGCTGCTAACCAGCAATCCGCTTGCGTCCGGTCAATAGAACCACCTGGTCCAGACCGAAACAGCGACGACAGATCACGCTGTTCATCTTCATGAGGGCTGTACAGTTTTTGCCAGGCCTGCTTGCTTGTGTTGTCGATGGCTTCGGCAGCAAGGGCCGATACGACGCCACCCAGGACGCTTGTGTAAATGCTCATGACTTCCCCTCAATCCCCGGTGTAATTCGTACCGCCGGCACCGCGACGGTTGTTCTGTTCGTACTGTTTTTGTGCACCACCAGTTCGGTGGTTCGCCTTGCTGATCTCTGCCAGGGCTTCTCGCAATCGAGCATTCAGCACCGGCACGATTTCGCTCGGCGAAAGAGGCTGCAGGGTATGGCCGCAGACCCAGCCCGACCCCATGCAGCGCTCGCAATCCATCTCGTGGAAAACGCCAGTCCACGTCCCCTTGCCGCAGCAGATGCTGCATTCAACGATGAATTTCAGTTCGCGGCGGAGCGCTGGGCCATGACTCTTTTTCAGCATTTCGATTCCTCCCCTGTTACAGAATCGGGTAAGGCGTTGTAGGCCGCGCCGTTTGTGGCTTGCAGGGCATTACGTGAATCTGCAAATTTGGTCACTGTAAGGTTGTGGATGTTCTGAAAGCCGATGCCATCGAGCCATGCGTGCCAGGTCTCCAGCGCGATCCGGCGCTGATGCATGGCTTGCGTGTGGATGTAGGTGGACGCGATCTTGCCCAGCGAGTGGTTGAGCAGCATTTCGGCGATGTGCCCGTCGATGCCGAGATCTGTCCAGGCGGTGCGTGAGACTTTGCGCAAATCGTGACTCGACCACTCGCCCTGCCCCAGCCTGACGAACACGCTGTTGGCCTGACTCTCGCTCAGCGGCAGGCCCTTGCGATTCGGGAACAGGTACTTGCCGCTGTAGCCTCGGTGTATTTGCGCGGCGCGGTAAGCGATCAGCAGTGCCTGAGCCTGAGCGGTCAATGGCAGCCGATGCTCTGTGCGAGTCTTCGTGTTTGCGGCCGGAATAAACCACTCGGCTTCAGACAGCGAAATATCTGCCCAGCAAGCCTGCCGCGTTTCGCCCAGCCGCGTGCCGTGGGCCAGCATCATCAGGGCCAGCACAGCATCACCAGGTGCTCGGCCAAAAGCTTCACCCAGTTGCTGCATGATTTCCGGCAGTTGCACGGAGCGCAGCGCCGATGGCTTGGCCTTGATCCGGGTATTGGTGAAGTCCTTGAACTGCATACCCGCCATGGGGTTGCCAGTCACCAGGCCCAGCTTGAGCGCCTGCCTGAGCGCCGCCAGCAGCAGCGCAAACATCTGGCGGATGTATGACAGCGACAGCGTGGCCTGGGCAGGCCAGATGAATTGCTTATCCAGGCTTGCAGCGTTCAGGTCGGCAATGGCCAAGGTGCCCAGCATGGGCAGAATGTGCTGCTTGATCGCTGATCTGGACGTGCTCTTGCGCTTTGCCGAAAGTGAGCGGTCACGGGTCATGCGGTCGTTGTACCAGTTGAGCAACTGACCGACCGTTGCGAATCCGGCGCCGGCTTTGGCAGCAGGGTCGGACAGCAGGCGCTGACGGATCGCGGGCAGCTCAGCAAGGATCGCAGCAAGCCCAATCTCGGGATAATGCGCCACCGGGGCCCAGGCCTTGCCCTTGACCAGATACCACGTTGCGCGGGAGCGGTCCTGATGGAATCGCAGGTACAGGCCTGGATATCGGGCATCGCGAATGTCGCGCACGATTGGATCGGCAGCCTGACGGCGAATCTCTGCATCACTGAATTTCACAGGGCGAGTGATCATGCGGCCACCGTCTTCGGCAGCAGCAGGTATGCCCGCAGCGCCTCCATCGCATCGCGGTGGCCACGGCACACAACCGCCAGATAGCCCTGAGCGTTCAGTGCTTGAATGAAGCCGTGCTGGCTGTCCGAAACCGCAGCATCGTTCGGCGGCGCGGCCTTGAACTCGATGTACAGGCCAAAGAACCCGCCACGCGCCATCGGAAGCACCAGATCAGGTACGCCGGCGCGCACGCCCTGGGCCTTGAGCTTCGCAGCCACGGCCTTAACCCGGTGCCCACCGTTTGGGACATGGAACATCAGGCGTGCAACTACAGGATGGCGTAGCTTGATTTCGCTGATCAGGGCGGCCTGTTCCAGGCCTTCGCGGTCGATGGGCTTTGCTCGGGTCGCCTTTGGGCGAAAAGGGGTCAGCGACTTCATGACCGATTACCCCGGCCTGCACGCAGAGCCGCGAGCGCATCTTGACCAACCTCAGGTGTCCGAATAGAAACCTCTGCTGGCAGCGCCTTCGGCATCACACGCAGCGGCTCACCCCTCATGACAGCACGAACAGCCATCGTGTAACTACGCTCGAACAAACGGCGAATCGAGTCAGCGCCGAGGCTGCGTAGGTTGTGGAAACCTACTTCAGTGGCGGCGTGATAGACCACATCATGGCTCCACACAGCCGAAGAGGCCATGGCCGGATGGGCGTTCTCGGTTGCCTCCCGAAGAGCCTTGTCCACGGACGGGAGACCAAAGACTTCCGGGCTCGGTGAACAGAGATCGAGGAAATCCTTGAGCGTCGGGATTTTCTTGAAAGACGTACCAACCTTGCCCAGCGCATACTCGAAAATAGGCCCGGGAACACGGCCCAAGTCGATTCGAAGCCATGCAGACTTGACGGTTTTGAGCTTTGCCAGACCAGCATCATTCGCCGGGAAATCCCAATCGAACTGGTTCGCGAAGCAAACTTGGAAAGTGGCGAAAAGTACAGCCACCCGACGCTTTAGCTCATCGGTTTCAGGTTGGCTCAATGCCATCGGCGAAGCTGGTATCACCAAGGTTCTGTTCGAGCGTAATGCCGCCTGGACGACGTTTTTGGCCAGTTGAGGACTTTGCATGAGCTGCGGCTCCTTGAGTGATATCGCGATGCATCCAATCGACCAGGCGATAGGCCCAGCCGGAGTTGGTGTCTACGTTTTCGAGTTTGCTGATGTGGAATGCGATGAATTTGGCTAAACGCTCCGGCGTGACCTGATCGAGAGCAACGCCACGGAGGTAGGCCTGGGCTTCCAGATCTCGGCTTGAAGGTGTCCACCCACCGAACATTGCAAAGCGCTGACGAGGGTCAGATGGCGGCTGCGGCAAAGGCTCGGGCGCATCCTCTTCTTCTTGCTTTTGGATCAATGACGGATTGGGTGCAGCTGCTGCACCCCGTTCTGCGTTTAGCTGCACCCCGTCCTGCTGTGAGCTGCACCCCGTACCGTCATCTGCACCCCGTTTTTTCCGGGGTGCGGCATTTGCACCCCGTTCATCTAGGCCGGCATCAGACGCAAACTTTCCAAGCTGCAAGTCGTACACAACAGGTCGACGGTCGCGACGGTCGATGTAGGCAGCGGCGATGGCCTGATTCCCCTCGACAATGAAGCCCGCCTCGCGCAACTCTTCGAGCTTCTGGCGCACCGTGCGCTCGGAAAGTCCGGTGTCATCGGAAAGAGTTGCGGCGGATGGAAATGCACCGCGACCACCGCTGCCGGCATAGTTGGCCAGCACCAGCAGGACGTGTCGGGCCGATGGATTGGCCAGTTCTTTTTTGGGAACTGCAAGCGCCCAGGTCATTGCTTGAACGCTCACGATGAAACCTTTCGCGTCAGATTTGACGGAATGCAGAAAAATGACGAATCAGATTTGGTGGTCATCATTGATGGCCTCCTACTGGTTAAAAAAACAGCCAAATCAGTGGGCTATGGATTTGTTTTCCGCTGGCAGATAATTCCTGCTCAAGCAACCATTTCAGCCCATGGAAATGATGGACAAAGGTCTGATCTTTTCACTTGTCCCTGAGTCAAAAGCTCGATTTGCAAAGCTCTTGGGGCCGGGATCGGTCTGCTGCCTGAACACCACTGACTAACGGTTGGCGTGCGAACAGCGAGGCTTCTGGCTAATTCGGCCTGGCTACCGAGCAAGCGACATGCTTCTCGCACCGCTTCTGCTGGCTTCATGATGGGTTAACTCCGGTAAGTATGCGGGACCAATATAAGGCATTAGCTAATCTCAAAACAAGCTATTGCCTACTCAACAGGTGAAAAGGCTTAATTAGGCAATGCTTACCGGACCAGAATTAGGCGCCGCCATAGAGGCCGCCCGCATGCTCAAGGGCGTGTCAAAAAAGCAGCTTGCAGACGACTTCGGTGTAAAGCCGCCGTCGATCCAAGGCTGGGTAAAATATGGCCGGATCGATAAGGCCAAGCTCATTGAGCTGATTCAGTATTTTTCCCCAGAAGTCTCGCTATCTCACTGGGGTCTTTCACAGTGGACGGCAGATCCAGATCTGCTACGCGACAATGTGGATCCTGAGCAATTCCGCCCAGGTGAAAAAAACGCGCCGAGTAAAGACCGAGAGCCTGACTTTTCATCCGACCAGCCTAATGTGGTAAACGTGGACGGACTGCCAGAAGCCTTGGCGCAAAAGATCAGTAGCTATCGACCAGTTGTCCATATACCCAGATATGATGTGGCCGGCTCCATGGGCCCAGGGACGGAGCCGCCAGAAATGAACATGGTCGTTGAGCACATGGGCCTGGATGCCAACTGGGTAAGAAATAACCTCACATATACTGCACTGGACAACCTAAAACTGATCTCCGGGCGCGGAGATAGCATGTCTCCGACCATTCGCAGTGGCGATGCCGTGATTGTGGATTCGGGCGTTACATGCGTTGAGTCCGACGCTATCTACTTCATTGAGATGCGGGGCCAGCTCCAGATCAAGCGCATTCAGCGAAGCCTTGATGGCTTGAGAATAATTTCAGATAACGGTCAGTATCCACCGATAGACGTGCCGGAAAATCGGGAAGCAGACATCAGGGTTTTAGCTCAAATCATCTATTGGTGGACTGGCCGGAGCTTCTGATTTAGGCCAATCAAGATATCCCCCTATACCCAATCTAAAGCCTGGACCTGAGCCGGGCTTTTTTGTTCCTATCGCTCCCCCTTCCTCAATTCCCTCCAAAACAATCCTCGCGCACGCGCAGGTCATCGCCTTTCACATGTGGAAACTCAGCAGTGAAATTAGGCTCAAGCCAAATAATTAGGCATTAGCTATTTACAGATAATAAGGCAATGACTTATATTCAGCTCATCGCAACGCCACACGCTGAGCGATCCGCTCTTTACACAATCTGACGTGACCACCTCGACGCACCCCATCAGGGGTCGGGACAAGCTAAGTCGTCGACCAAGCAGCCTCTGGATAGCTGCCGGACTCGCCACATCGCGAGGACGACAAACCATGCAAGCCACCTGATGCGTAGCCAGCAGCTGCACCAGGCCGTGGTGGGATACCCGGCGCCGCGCATGGAGAGGAAAAAACACCATAGGAGGAATAGCCAATGCACCAGTAAGCCCAGCCGGAACGCGGACCGGCAACACACGACGAGCTGCCCTACTCAGTAGGCCGCCCGAGCTGCAGCTGGCAGTCGTGTAGATAACACCTAACCCCATGACCACCGAGCCGAAGTCGAGATAGGCAACGTGAACAGGGAAGCTCAAGGCCGAACAAAGCGCAGCGCGAAGCCATCGACGGCAGAGCGCGACTTCACTGGCTGGCCTGCTCACGCGGGCCAGACGGGAAGTCACCCGGAGCAAACCATGCCAAAAAAACCTGAGCAAAAAATCGACTTCAAAATCTTCGAAGGCAAGAAGCTTTGTATGGCTGTCGAGAACGGCAGCTTGCTGAGCGGCCTGCACCTGGCAGCACACCGCCTCACCGGTGCCGAACGCCTCGAACTGATCGAGAAGCTCAAGAAAACACATGCAGAACTCGAAGCCCGGTATCGCTGATCACCCACCCTCCCACATCGACTGCATTGGCGGGCACCAGCCTGCGCAACCTGCGCGGGGGTTTGGTCACCTTCACTGGTGCCCGACCAATGCAGTCCACGGAATCAACTGTATGGCCACATCCTTCAAGCAAATGATCAAGAGCGGCGAGGTAAAGCGCGCCGACGCAATGAAAGTGCAGCTGGAAGATCTGCACGTTGAGCCAGGTTTCAACCTTCGCACCGAAGGTGAGGCACTGGAAGCCAGCATCGAGGTGCTGGCCGAATTCATCGCAGCAGGCGGACAGATTCCACCGCTCGAGGTTAGGCCACGCACAGATGGCGGCGTCTGGCTCATCGACGGCCACAGACGTCGACGTGCGCTGCTCAAGCTTGATGCCGCTGGGCGCCTGCCTCGCACGCCGAACAAGGAAGACCCTGAAATCCTGGAAGCTTGGGTTTCGGTCGTTGCTTTCGAGGGGAGTGATGCGGATCGGGTGGCCAGGATTATTTCCAGCCAGGAGAACGAGAAGCTATCGCCTCTTGAGCTGGCCGAGGGTTACAAGCGGCTGCGTGCTTTTGGCTGGACCATTGACCAGATTGCAAAGAAAGCCGGCAAAAAGCGACAGACGATTGAGCAGGCACTGACCATTGGCAATGCCAACACAGATGTGCAGAGCCTCGTTGCCGCTGGTCAGGTTTCAGCCACAACCGCCGCGCAGGTTGTGCGAGAGCACGGCGACGATGCCGGCAAAGTTTTGGGCGCCGAGCTGGAAAAAGCCCAGGCGCAAGGCAAGAAGAAGGTCACGGCAAAAACAATCAAGGGGCCGGCGATTCCCAAGGCTCAGATCGAAGCCGTTCACACCGCCTCATGCAATTTGATTGCATCGCTTGATCAGATCGACGAGCAGGCCGATGGCTTCGCCCTCCCGACCGCGCTCGTCATTGAGCTGCGCCGCACCCTCCAAATCGCGAAGCCGAGATAGATCATGCACATGACGATAACCAGCGGGGAATGGGCTGGGCGTCTTGGCTTGAGCCTTGCGCGCCGTGAACTGGAATGCACGCTCGCTGTAGCGAGAGGCATGACGACAAAAGAGATTGCCCAAGCGCTGGGCATCGCGCCTGACACCGTAAACAAGCGCATCGCAACTGCGATGTTCAAGCTCGGCGTACCGCGCCGGGCCGCGCTGATAGCAGCAGCTATGCAACGCCAGATCATCAGCCACCTGTGCGTGATGCTTGTTGCGCTGATCGCAATGCACTCAACCAACGACGACATGCGCCGGGAGCGTAAAGGCCCGGAGCGGCGCGTTGCAGCGTTCGAAACAAAACTCGCTCGCAAGGGCGCAAGCAAAGCCAGGCCCTGCATCGCGATTGCCGCGTAGGCCACTCTCGAAGGACTGAATCATGACCCAACTCATCAACTTGTCGGCCTCCTTGCGGGTGGCTGCTGAGGCGCGTTCGGCTATGCAAGCCAGGGCCACTATGGCTACCGAAGAGTTTTACTCGAAGTCTGGTCGAGCAATCCCTACGCCAGCCCCGACTTTTCGTTTCCAGATCAAGAACAAGGCGAAGGCCTTTCACATCTATGACCGCAAGAGCGGCCGTGTTGTCGGGTTCTGCTTCAGCTACCGCGCAGCCCTTGTCTATGCAGACGCAATGGAGCGCGGCGCAGCACAGCGCCTGGTGCCGCGCCGGCTCAACTCGTAGGAGCGGCCATGATCAGCAACGAGATTTCATTGATCCGGCAAAACAGCGAACTTTCTGCTGATCTGGCCGCCGCGATGGAAAGTTTCCTTAACGAGGGCGGAACCATCGCCACGCTGCATGGCTTCGTACATCAGCCCAAGCCAGCCGCAAAGGCCTACGGGCGTAACCATGACGCCCGCAAGCCAAAGGCACAGAAAGCGCTCTCAGAAAAAGCCTCATGCGTTCACATCGATGCCTTGAAAGCAGCCAAGGAAAAAGAGCGCATTGAGCTGGAGAGCAAGGTACGTGAACTGGCCACAAGAATGACACTGGCCGAAGCGATTCGGAAAACCGGAATCAGCAAACACAGACTTCGGAAGATAGCTGGAGCCGGCGGATTCAGGTTTCTGCGTTACGACCCCACACCTGCGCTCAAGCCGAATAGAGCGGACAGGACCGGTGACGCGGCAAATGTTGCGCTGATCAAGTCTGCTCGGGATCGCGGGCTATCACGCAATGAGGCATCTACCGATCTGAAAATCAGCTACGCGCTGATGAAGCGGCTGATCACGGAATACGCCATCGACTATCCGAAACACAAGCCGGGGCGGAAATGAAGCGCATCAGCAACAGGGTCCGCTGCCGACGGCGGGCCGATCAATTTCATCTGCCGCCCAGCGGCTTGGGAGACAGCGTTTATGGCCGAGAAGAAGACGGGAGCCGCAAAGCATTCAGCGGAGTACCGGAAGCGGCAGAAGGAAGAGGCAGAACGCCTGGGCATCGAGAAGCTGACCTTCGACATGCCGGCTGGCATCAAGAAAGCGCTGAAAGCGGGGCTGAAGGCCCACGGATACAGCCAGCCTCAAGAGCTTTTGCAGGACCTGGTCTTGTCGTGGATTGCAGCTGATCCAGATGATCGCACGCGGCGGCTCAAGCGGCCTGACGCGCCAGCTTTTGAAGTAACGCCAAAGCTAGCGCGCAAGTTCGATGAGGCCAGCCGAGCAGAATTGAAGCGCGACCCCGGCGACGAGATCTCAGCGCCGAAGCCATTCCCCCAAGGCGAGCAGCAATGCAAAGCCGCACAGCTCGACATCCTAAATCACGCCCCATGCGAGGCCGCACAATGAAACCTGAAATGATCACCCTGAAAGCAGGCGATGCAACGATCAAGTTGCCGGCCGCCACCCTTGCGCAGTTTGCCCTGGCAGCTGTCGTGCAGCAGATCGTACCGCCGCAGCCTGCACAGGCCTTGGCTGTGGCCTCCTTCGCGCCAGCGGTTCCTGCCATCGGTGAATACTGGCCAGGCCAAGGTGGCGTGAATGCCGGGCTGATGCGCGGCCTTGAAGGCGGGCGTGACTACTACCTGATCGTGCCGACCGGCGACGACCTGGGCGAGCTGAAATTCGGCGGATCTGGCAATGAAATCCCCGACGCCAGCAACCCCTCGGATGGCCTGCTGAATACTCAGGCCCTGGTCAACAGCGAGCACATGCACCCTGCAGCGCTTGCTTGCGTGAAGTTCAGCCGGGACGGGCATAACGACTTCTACCTGCCCGCCCGACGCGAGTTGCAGGTTGCCGAAGCGAATGTGCCCGAGGTGTTCGCGAAGGGCTGGCACTGGTCGAGTTCGCAGCGCTCAGCCAACGACGCATTCTTTCAGTACTTCGGTGATGGCATTCAGACCAACGACGGCAAGGTCAACGCGCTCCGTGTCCGCCCCGTCCGCAGATTGTTCATTTAACCCTTCATTCATTCGAAAGCGGGCGCATCGGCGCCCTTTTTGTTGCCCTCAGGAAAGGATCAGCACATGAGCACAGCAGAGAAACTTGCCACTGAAGCCCCGGCAATCGGCCAGGCCTACGGCGGCGGATTCGTCACCGGCATCACTTGCAATACCGAAACCGGCGTTCGCCTCCTGCACATCACCGCCAGCGCTGCACATGAACTCGTCGGCGCCTGGGGCGAGTACGGCCAGAAGATCGAAGGTGCCGGCAGCTTCACTGACAGCCGCGCCAACACCGAAGCGATGGCTGCAGCCGGCAGCGAGATCGCGCAAAAGGTTCTGGCGCTGGACATCGGTGGCTTCACTGACTGGGCGATCCCGGCGCGCGACGTGCAAGAGCTGCAATACCGCCACTTCAAGCCTACGACTGAGGAAAACTGGCAGTACGCACGCAGCGGCGACAACCCCAGCAGCGAGCCTGTAGGCCGGCTGTACAGCGAAGAAGACCCAGCGCAGAGCGTGCACGAGGCTTTCCGCGAAGACGGCCCTGAAGCGTTCCAAGAGCGCCTCTACTGGTCGAGTTCGCAGCGCTCAGCCTACAGCGCTTTCAGTCAGACCTTCGGTGATGGCCATCAGGACATCGGCGACAAGGACCACGAGCTCCGTGTCCGCCCCGTCCGCAGCGAAGTCATTCAATAATTCATTAATTTCCAGCCGCTTGCGGCTGGCTGCCCAAGGATTGGCACAGCATGGCAATGCACACAGAACTGACCATCTACAAAGCCGCCCTCGGCCTGTTGCAGATGGCCACCAACCTCACCCGGAACGTACCGCGCGACCTAAAGCAATCGCTGGGGCGCCGGGTGATCGATGAATGCATTGACGTGCTGATGCTCATCGTTCGGGCGAACTCAGCCCGAGACAAGCGCCCCCACCTGGGCGAGCTGGTAGAGCGGGTGCAGGTGATAGAAATGATGATGCGGCTGTTCAAGGACAGTCGATTCATCAGTGTCACCCAGCTCGCCAGCGCCATTGAGGTAACCACCTCTGTCGGCAAGCAGGCCAATGCCTGGAAAAAATACTCCGCGCCCGCTTCCTGAGGGTCAAGGCTCCCAGGACTGTGCGATTTGAATCTGGTCGTGCCGCTGGTCTTATAGGCCACCGCCATGTGCATCACGGATACCGCTGGTCTAAAGCGTCCAGGCAGGTCCGGCACAGTTTCCCCAGTGAGCAATCGCCGGGGCGATGTAGATAGCACGACAGGTCGCAGCGCTCAGCCAACAACGCATTCAATCAGAACTTCGATGATGGCAATCAGAACAACAACGACAAGAACAACGAGCTCCGTGTCCGCCCCGTCCGCAGATTCGACCCCCTACCCGTTCAGCGACCTCGTCCAGGCCTATTACGATTGCCGGCGCTCCAAGCGCAACAGCGCCAGCGCGCTGGCTTTCGAAATCAGCCTTGAGCGGAACCTGATCGGCCTGCACCACGACCTGGTAACCGGCAGCTACCGGCCAGGCCGCTCCATTTGCTTTGTGGTCACCCGCCCGAAGGCCCGAGAAGTTTGGGCCGCCGAGTTCCGCGACCGCATCGTGCATCACCTGCTCTACAACCAGATAGGGCCTGCCATTGAGCGCAGCTTCATTGCTGACAGCTGCGCCTGCATACCGGGGCGCGGCACGCTGTACGCCGGTAAGCGCCTTGAGGCGAAGATACGCAGCCATACGCAGAACTGGTCGAGACCTGGGTATTACCTGAAATGCGACCTGGCCAACTTCTTCGTGTCAATCGACAAGCGCGTGCTGGGCCGCCAACTGGCTGAGCGGATCACTGATCCGTGGTGGCGGGCCTTGGCCATGCAGGTGCTCTGGCACGATCCGAGAGAGAACTACGAGTGCCGCAGCCCTGCGCACCTGTTCAATCGTGTGCCGCAGCACAAGCGCCTTGCTGCGCAGCCGGCATGGCTGGGCCTGCCCATCGGCAACCTGTCGTCGCAGTTCTTCGCCAACATCTATCTGGATGCGCTGGATCAGTTCTGCAAGCACACGCTAAAGGCCCGGCATTACATCCGCTATGTCGATGACTTCGTGCTGCTGCATGACTCGCCGGACCAGCTCAACGCCTGGAAGGCAGAGATCGAGGATCTGCTGTCGACGCTCGGCGCCAGGCTGAACCCAACGAAAACCATTTTGCAGCCCATTGATCGCGGCGTTGACTTCGTCGGGCATGTGATCAAGCCGTGGCGCAGGACGACTCGGCCGCGCTCTGTGGCCCAGGCATTGAAGCGTACCGCCGCCGCGCCCGCGGATCAGCTGCGCGAGACGGCCAACAGCTACTTCGGACTGCTGACACAGGCCAGCCACAGCCAGAAGGATCGCGCGGCGCTGGCCAACCTGCTGCTGCGCCGAGGCTTCACCGTAAGTGGCGATCTTTCCAAGACATACGCCAAGTCCTGATCCACTCCCAAACAACGCCGCCTCGGCGTGAACGTACCTGCTCGGAGCATTTATGACCGCAGAAAAACTCAGCGAAAGCGCGCTTGAGCGCGTTATACGCAAAATCAAGCGCTGCATGGCCTTGGCGCAAAGCTCGAATGAAACAGAAGCGGCCACTGCGCTGCGCCAGGCACAGAGCCTGATGCGCAAGTATCAGCTGACCGAAATGGATGTTCAGCTAAGCGATGTAGGTGAAGTCAAATCGTCGTACTCAAGAACAACTCGACGCCCCGCATGGGATCGAGACCTTGGCGCAGTAGTAGCAGACGTCTTCGATTGCAAGGCCCTGACCCTGAAGCATTGGTGTGTCAGCTCACAACGTCCAGTAGAGCGCGCTGTGTTTGTCGGCGTCACACCCTCGCAGCACATCGCTTTGTACGCATACGAAACCCTTCTGACCAAATTGAAGTTGGCCAGAAAGGAGTACGT
>NZ_QFFU01000070.1 GCF_003131185.1 Pseudomonas ovata
TCACAGCAATCCAGGGCGAAGGTCACGCTCAGTTTGGCGCCGTCCTCGCAGCGAAACTCAAAGCCGTCCGAGCACCAACGCGTATCGCTGGTTTTCACGGCAATACGGCCTTCGTGCCGACGCGGCACGCCGGGCTGTTTGATCCGGCGCTCAAGCAGCAGGTTGTGATCACGCATGACCCGGTAAACCCGCTTTACATTGATCGCAGGGAGTCGTTGCTTTTCTCGTGCGCGACGCAGCAATCCCCAGACACGACGGTAGCCATAGCTGGGCAATTCGCTGACCTGTTGCTGGATTTCGACTACCAGCTCAGCGTCATTTACAGGCCTGCTTCGCCGTACTCTGGGCAATAGCGATTGCTTGATCCGAACCGTTAATTGCGAGCGCGCCACACCGAGACATTCACTGACCAGCTTCACTGGTCGTCCCCCGGCAACAAGGGTGAGTGCGCAATCCATTTTCGCGACCGGGCGATCTCTACGGCCTCTTTGAGGATTTCCGCTTCCATCGTTTTCTTGCCCAGC
>NZ_QFFU01000071.1 GCF_003131185.1 Pseudomonas ovata
ACGACATTCGCCGAAAGCTTGTAGATACAAACTTTCATTTTGCCTTAGCCTGCACCCCACCAGTGAAAGTGGTGCACAGTCTAAAATTTGTCACAATCCGAATTTTTAAAGAACGATCTAATCAAAGATTAGAAATCAATATTCTTTTCAGAATACTCATTTCTAAACTCTAGCCTTTTCAGGTGCTGGTAGGTCTGGGCAGATTTGAACTGCCGACCTCACCCTTATCAGGGGTGCGCTCTAACCAACTGAGCTACAGACCTATATACGGGCTGCATCTGACCTCACCCTGCTCTCTACCTCAGAGCATGGGGTGCGCTCCAACCAACAGAGCGACGGCCCATCAACAACAGGCTGCTATCGTCTTCTTCAATGAATCAAGCAATTCGTGTGGGTGCTTACGATGCAGCTGGGTCGTCGATTAAGGAGGTGATCCAGCCGCAGGTTCCCCTACGGCTACCTTGTTACGACTTCACCCCAGTCATGAATCACACCGTGGTAACCGTCCCCCCGAAGGTTAGAC
>NZ_QFFU01000072.1 GCF_003131185.1 Pseudomonas ovata
ACCAACGATTGCTGAGCCAAGTTTAGGGTTTTCTCAAAACCCATGCAGTATTGAACTGAAGAGTTTGATCATGGCTCAGATTGAACGCTGGCGGCAGGCCTAACACATGCAAGTCGAGCGGTAGAGAGGTGCTTGCACCTCTTGAGAGCGGCGGACGGGTGAGTAATGCCTAGGAATCTGCCTGGTAGTGGGGGATAACGTCCGGAAACGGACGCTAATACCGCATACGTCCTACGGGAGAAAGCAGGGGACCTTCGGGCCTTGCGCTATCAGATGAGCCTAGGTCGGATTAGCTAGTTGGTGGGGTAAAGGCTCACCAAGGCGACGATCCGTAACTGGTCTGAGAGGATGATCAGTCACACTGGAACTGAGACACGGTCCAGACTCCTACGGGAGGCAGCAGTGGGGAATATTGGACAATGGGCGAAAGCCTGATCCAGCCATGCCGCGTGTGTGAAGAAGGTCTTCGGATTGTAAAGCACTTTAAGTTGGGAGGAAGGGTCGTTACCTAATACGTG
>NZ_QFFU01000008.1 GCF_003131185.1 Pseudomonas ovata
GATCCCTGTCAGGCCTTGAATAGGGGCCAGACGCAAAACCCGTGGGAGCGACCCACGGTCGCGAATGTCGCGTGGCAGGCACTTAAGAGGGTGAATGTACCGACCCTTTCGCGACCGCTGGTCGCTCCCACAGGATCCCTGTCAGGCCTTGAATAGGGGCCAGACGCAAAACCCGTGGGAGCGACCCACGGTCGCGAAGGCTGACTCAACCGCGCAGGCGGCGCAGCCATTCCAGGCCTTCGCTGGTGTCGCCCTTTGGCCGGTACTCGCAACCGACCCAGCCGGTGTAGCCCAACTGGTCGATCACCTCGAACAGGTGCGCATAGTTCAGCTCGCCCATGTCCGGTTCGTGACGGTCCGGCACGCCAGCGATCTGAATGTGGCCGACGCCGGCAAAGTCGCGTTGCAGGGTGCGGGTCACATCGCCTTCGACGATCTGGCAATGGTACAGGTCGAACTGCACCTTGAGGTTGTCGGCGCCTACCTGTCTGACGATGGCCTGGGCCTGGTCCTGGCGGTTGAGGAAAAAGCCCGGCATGTCACGGGTGTTGATCGGCTCGATCAGCACGGTAATGCCGAATGCCTTGGCCTGCGCGGCGGCATAGGCCAGGTTTTCCAGGTACACCGCCTGATGCGCCGCACGCAGGCTTTCGTCGGGCAGCAGGCCGGCCATCACATGGATACGGTCGTTGCCCAGCACCTGGGCGTATTCCAGCGCCCTGGCCACGCCTTCGCGAAATTCTTGTTCACGCCCCGGCAGGCTGGCAATGCCGCGCTCGCCGGCTGCCCAGTCGCCCGGTGGGGCGTTGAACAGCGCCTGCACCAGGCCGTTGTCGTCCAGGCGCTGTTTCAGCTCCTGGGGACTGTAGTCATAGGGGAACAGGTACTCGACCGCCGCAAAGCCGTCAGCAGCGGCGGCGGCGAAGCGGTCCAGAAAGTCATGCTGCGGGTACAGCATGCTGAGGTTGGCGGCGAAACGAGGCATGTTAACTCCAGTCTTCAAAGGGTCAGACAAATGGCCACAGCACCAGGGTCATCAGGAACCCCAGAGTGCCCAGCAGGGTGACCAGCACGGTCCAGGTGCGCAAGCCATCGCCTACGTTCAGGCCGGCCAGCTTGGTGAACATCCAGTAGCCGGCGTCGTTGATGTGCGACATCGCCAGACCGCCACCGCCCATGGCCAGGCACAGCAATGCCAGGTGGTTGGCCGACAGGTCCAGGGTCGCGATCAGCGGGCTGAGAATACCGGCGGTGGTCACCAGCGCCACGGTGGTCGAACCTTGTACCGCACGCAGCAGCAGCGTCAGGATAAAGCCCAGTGCCAGGACCGGCAGGCCGGTGTTGCGCAGCGCTTCGGAGACCACGGCACCGATACCGGTGTCGACCAGTACCTTGCCGAATACGCCACCGGCGCCGGCAATCAGGATCACCATGGCCACGCCCGGCAGCGCCGAGCCGATCACGTCGGACACTTGCGAGCGGCTCCAGCCACGGCGCGAGCCGAGCAGCCAGGCGCACAGCAGGGTGTCGATCAGCAGCGCCACCAGCGGCGCGCCCAGTACGGTCAGCACATCGCGCAGCAAGGTGCCGGCCGGCAGCAGGGTGGTGGCCAGGGTGCCGAGCAGGATCAGCACGATCGGCAGCAGGATCAGCGCGATGATCAGGCCAAAGCCCGGTGCCGGCGCCGGCGGCAGGCTCTTGGCCAGGCTGTTGGCGCTGGCTTCGGCGCCGAATTCCTTGGCGTCGCAGGTTTCACGCACGGTGGAGTAGTCGTTGCGTGCCCAGGCTTCCAGGTCGGCGTTGGTGACGTGCGGGCCATAGACTTCGGCACGGATGTCGTCGGTCATCGGGTAGGTCTTGCGGGTCATGCGCCCGGCCACGAAGTAGCCGATCATGCACAGCACCGCGACCATCGGGATGCCCAGCAGCAAGACCCGGCCCAGGTCGGCGCCCAACTGGCTGGCGGCGGCCACGGCACCCGGGTGCGGCGGCAGGAAGGCGTGCACGGCCAGCAGGGCGGCGCACATCGGCAAGGCGAAAATCATCAGCGGCTTGCGCGCCGCACGGGCCACGCCATAGGCCAGCGGCATCAGGATGATCACCCCGACCTCGAAGAACACCGGAATGCCGACCATGAAGCCGGCCACGGTCAGTGCCAGCGGCGTGCGCGTGTTGCCAAAGCGCTGGATCAGCGTCTTGGCCAGGGCTTCGGCGCCGCCAGACAATTCGATGATGCGCCCGATCATCGCACCCAGGGCAATGATGATCGCGATATGACCCAAGGTCTTGCCCATGCCGCCTTCGATGGTCGCCACCAGGTCGGCCGGCTTCACACCGGCGACCAGCGCGACGATGATGCTGACCAGCATCAGGGCGACAAAGGGCTGGAATTTGTATTTGAGGACCAGAAACAGCAGCAGTGCGATGCCGGCGCCGGCAATCAGCATCAACATTAGTGGAGTCATATTCGCTTCCTGTTCTTATTGTGTTCCGGCATGACCGGCGTTGGCACAGGCCGCGGGTGCGGCCTGGGAGGATTCATTGAAGGTCGGTTACCACTTGGCCCCGAACGTCTGCTGCAGTTCGTCCAGCGCCTGCTGCGACAGCGGCGCAGGTTTGGGGTCGGTCATCAGCCACAGGCGGGCGGTTTCTTCGAGCTCTTCCAGGGCGTAGCAGGCCTTGGCCACCGAGCTTTCCCAGACCACCGGGCCCAGACGCTCAAGCATGACGCCGCGCACGCTGTTGGCCAGTTGCGCCACCTGCTCGGCCACCAGGGGCGAGCCGGGGCGCTGGTAGCCGATCAGCGGAATGTGCCCGACCTTCATCACCTGGTAGGGCGTCAACGGTGGCAGGATGTCGTCTTCGCGCCAGACACCGGCCAGGGTCAGCGCCACCAGGTGGGTGGAGTGGGTGTGCACCACGCCACCGACCTCGGGATTGCGGTCGTAGACCTCGCGGTGCAGGGCCAGGGTCTTGGACGGCTTGCTGCCCGAGACCCACTCGCCGGCCAGGTTGACCTTGGCGATTTCACCCGGCGACAGGCGACCCAGGCAGGCGTCGGTGGGGGTGATCAGCCAGCCGTCGTCCAGGCGTGCGCTGATGTTACCGGCGCTGCCCACGGTGTAGCCGCGGCCATACAGCAGGCGGCCGACGTCGCAGATTTCTTCGCGCAGGGCTTGTTCATCGATCATCAGGCGGCTCCTGCCAACTGCTTGAGGGCCTTGGCGAAGAAGTCGCGGGCCCCGAAGTTGCCGGACTTGAGCGCCAGTGCCAGGGGCTGGTCACCGTCACTGACGGTGGCCGGCACGCCCGGGTCGATCTGTGCGCCGATCTTGAGCAACTGCACGCCCAGCGCCTGGACCACGGCACCGGAGGTTTCGCCACCGGCGACCACGAAGCGGTGTACGCCAGCGGCCAGCAGGCCCTTGGCGATCTGCCCCAGCGCGTCTTCGACCATGGCGCCGGAGCGCTCGACGCCCAGCTTCTGCTGCACGAGCCTGACTTCATCCGGGGTGCTGGTGGCATAGATCAGCACTGTCTGGCCGGCCTGTTGGGCAAAGGCGATGGCCTGCTCGACCACCGGCTTGCCGTCGGCCAGTTCCAGCGGGTTGATGCGCAGGGCCGGGCGACCGGCTTCCAGCCAGGCGGCGACCTGGCCATTGGTGGCCACCGAGGCACTGCCGGCCAGGACCACGTCGCCACCGGCGATGTCGATCTTCTGGGCAGCATCCATCGCGCGCAGTTTGCCGGCCTTGCGGAAGTTTTCCGGCAGGCCCAGCGCCAGGCCCGAACCGCCGGTCAGCAGCGCCAGGTCGGCGCAGGCTTCGCCCAGCACATACAGGTCGGCATCGGACACCGCGTCGGCAATGGCCATGCTCACGCCTTCGGCGCGCAGTTCATCAATGCGCGCCCGCACGGCGTCGGTGCCCCGGGCCACGGTGTCGTAGCGCAGCAGGCCGACCTTGCGTGGGGTTTGCGCCTGCAGCACGCGCACCAGGTTGGCATCGGTCATCGGCGTCAACGGATGGTTCTGCATGCCCGATTCGCTCAGCAACTGGTCCTGCACGAACAAATGGCCACGGAAGATCGTGCGGCCGTTTTCCGGGAAGGCCGGGCAGGCCACGGTGAAGTCGCTGCCCAGGGCGTCGAGCAGCGCATCGCTGACCTGGCCGATGTTGCCGGCCGCGGTCGAATCGAAGGTCGAGCAGTACTTGAAGAAAATCTGCTCGCAGCCGCGATCCCGCAGCCATTGCAGGGCGGCCAGGGACTCGTCCACGGCCTCGGCGCTCGGCGTGGTGCGTGATTTCAGGGCGATGACGATGGCGTCGGCATCCAGGCCGGCGGCCCGTTCAGCCGACGGGATGCCGATGCTCTGCACGGTGCGCATGCCGCCGCGCACCAGCATGTTGGCCAGGTCGGTGGCGCCGGTGAAGTCATCGGCGATGCAGCCCAGCAGCGGGCGGGAAGTGACGGTCATCGTTTATTCCTCGACCTTGGCGGTCGGCAGATTGATGCCCGGGAAAATCTTGATCACCGCCGAGTCGTCTTCGCGGCCGAAACCGGCGCTGGAAGCCTGCATGAACATTTGGTGGGCGGTGGCCGACAGCGGCAGCGGGAATTTGCTGGCGCGGGCAGTATCGAGCACCAGGCCCAGGTCCTTGACGAAGATGTCCACCGCCGACAGCGGCGTGTAGTCGGCCTTGAGGATGTGCGGCACGCGGTTTTCGAACATCCACGAGTTGCCGGCGCTGTTGGTGATCACCTCGTACAGGGCATCGGCGTCGACGCCTTCACGCAGGCCCAGGGCCATGGCTTCGGCGCTGGCGGCGATGTGCACGCCGGCCAGCAGCTGGTTGATGATCTTGACCTTCGAGCCCAGGCCATGGACGTCGCCCAGGCGATAGACCTTGCCGGCCATGCCGGCCAGTACGGCTTCGGCCTTGGCGTAGGCATCGGCCGGGGCCGAGGTCATCATGGTCATCTGCCCGGCGGCGGCCTTGGCCGCACCGCCGGAGATCGGCGCATCGAGGTACAGCAGGCCCAGGTCGGCCAGGCGCTGGCCCAGTTCGACGGCAAAGGTCGGGGCGACGGTGGCACAACCGATCACCAGGCTGCCGGGACGCAGGGCGGCGACCGCACCGTTGTCGCCGAACAAGACGGTTTCGGTCTGCTCGGCGTTGACCACCACGGTGATGATGATGTCGCACGCAGCGGCCAGGTCGGCCGGCGAGGTGGCGGCTACACCGCCTTCGGCGGCAAATGCCTGGACCACGTCGCTGCGCACGTCACAGGCGTGCACCGTGAAGCCGTTGCGCAGCAGCGAGCGGGCAATGCCCAGGCCCATGGCGCCCAGGCCGATCACACCAACATTGGATTGGGTCATTGCAGTCATCCTCGGTCTTCGCCGCTGCTCGTCATACCAACAGACGGCTTACATTGTTCTGAAATGTGAATCTGATAGTGGATCAGTGAGCGATTAATGTGAAGCACTATTTGCGATTAACAAATGTTCACATAGTAAAAAGCCCCTGGAACGGGGCTTTGAATGGGGAGGGTGTAATCAGATGGACTCGCCCACGCCGAGGCGTCTATGCGCCACGGTGGCATCCTATAGATGTCAACGACAGCGAGGGCGAGTCCATGAGCAAGAATACGTCGAAAAAAAGTTCTCTGTCTGCAACCGATCTTTCAGCCTGCACCACCGTGGCGGTGGATCAGGCCAAAAATGTATTCCAGGTGGCCGGCGAAGATCCGTTAGGGCACGTGGTCTACGAAAAACGCATCAAATCGCGTGAAGCCTTTGTCACCTTTTTGGGTCAGTTGCCGCCCGGCATCACGGTGTTGATGGAGACCGGTCCGGGTGCGCAGTCCTGGGCCCGGATCCTGCAAAACCAAGGCAACGTCCCTCGTATTCTGCCGGCCCAGCACGTGGCTGATCACAGCAGTGGGCCGAAGAACGATCGAAACGATGCACTGGCTATCTTGCGCGCAGGCCGAGACATCAGGATTCATGCTGTCCCGGTCAAGACCGAAGCGGGTCTGGCCATGCAGGCGTTGCACAGGGTCCGTCAGCGTTATGTGAAACAACACACGGCCATCGGCAACCAGATACGAGGCTTGCTGCTGGAGCATGGTTTCTCCATTGCACAAGGCAAGGTGGCGATCAGCCGGCGTGTCACTGAGCTATTGGCAGATTCCAGCCAGCCAATCCCGCCTCTTTTGCATGAGTTGATAGCTGAAGTATTAGGCGAATGGCTGAGTATGGAGGAGCGTATCGAGGTGATCACCAGGCGTCTGGAACGTACGGCCCGTGAAGACCAGACCACGAAACGCCTGATGACGATCCGGGGCGTGGGGCCGATTCTGTCGACGGCCATGATGGCCAAGCAGACGGAGCCAGAACGCTTCAAGAGTGCTCGCGATTTTGCAGCCTATTTCGGCACGGTACCCGAGCAGAAGAGCAGTGGAAACAAGACCCGGCTGGGCAAGATGGCCAAGCGCGGTGATGCGTACATCCGAAGTCTGGCCATCCAGGGTGCACATGCTGTCTTCAGGCAGCTCAACCCCAACTCGGATCATCCGGATGATCGTCGCCTGCAGCGCTGGCTAGGTCGACAGGGCCTGAAAGGTGCTGCGGTGCGCCTGGCAAACCGTAACCTGCGAATCATCTGGGTACTGCTGCAGAACGAAGATACCTATCGCCGCCAACCGGACAGGGTTCAGGAGGCAGCGACGGGCCTATGATTTAACGTGTTTCGCCACCGAGGCGCTTAGCCGTCTCACCCCTTGCTAGAGAGTATCGACCCCAGGTTAGACCGTCGCGGATAGATGCCTGCGCTCCTACTGGCCCTTGAGGCCTGTTTGTAATCGGCATTCCGCGAGCTGACCCGATAGTGGCCAGAAGCACATGTGCTTCCTCGAACAGGCCTTATACATAGATGCAACCGGGTAGCGGTGTTCAAAGGCAAAGCGGGTTGACAGTGGGGGCGAGTCCATACATAGGAGCGGCTTTCAGCCGCGAACCGCAGCGACGCTATTTCCGTAGGAGCGACCAACGGTCGCGAAAGGATCGACCCATTCAGCATCCTGGGTGCCTGGCCGCCTGCATTTGCGCCTGCAGGTCGCCCCTACGGCGCGTTGAAGATCTATTCAAGCCGCCTGGCCTGGCTTACACCTTGGCCAGCTGCAACTCGATGCCTTGCTTGCGGATGCTGTCGGCGGCGGCCGTGGCCAGGTCGCTGTCGGTAATGAGGGCATCGAACTGCTCCAGCGGCGCGACCTTGTACATGCCGAAGGTGCCGTACTTGGAGCTGGTGGCAACCAGTACGTTGCGCGAGGCCGATTGCATGGCGGCCTGCTTGACATCCACTTTCAGTGCCGAAGGGGTGGTAATGCCACGCTGCAGGTCCCAGGAGCTGGTCGACATGAAGGCGATGTCGGTGGCCAGCTGGCGCAGGGTGGCGGCGGCCAGGGCGCCGACGCTGGACAGGTTGGGGTGGTCGAGCAGGCCGCCGGTGTGGATCACGTCGACGTGCCCGGCATCGGCCAGGGCATGCACGATGCCGAAGTCGTTGGTGACCACGGTCATGCCCGACAGGGCAATGATGTACGGCACGATTTCCAGGGTGCTGGTGCCGGCATCCAGGTACACGGTCATGTCCGGGTGCAGCAACTGCGCGGCCAGGCGCGCCATGGCCTGTTTGTGCGGCAGCTCGACCACGGCCTTGGACTGGTGGCTGGGCTCGCTGTGCAACTGGCTGGCGATGCGCACGCCGCCGCTGACCGAATAGGCCCGGCCTTCCTGCTCCAGCAGGGCGATGTCACGGCGGATGGTCATGTGCGAGCAGTCGAACATTTCCATCAACTGGTGCACGCTCAGCACCTGGTGCTTGCGCAGTTGGCGCAGCATCAATTCACGGCGTTGATCGGGGATCATTGGCGCACCGCCGGTCGGGGCGATTTCGTCATGGGTGGACATGCATGCTCCTGCATAGCGGTAACCGGGCTCGGCCTTGAGTGTACGTGCAGCCCGCCAGTGTGCCGAGGCGTTTTTAACACGAACCGTTCATGGCTTACCGTGACACGGCGCAGGCGCCGAACGGTCGCGGGCCTGGTCAGGCGCGATGACTAGACTGTAATAGGGTCTGTTGCCGTTTCAGCACGGCTCGTGATGAAACGGCAACAGACCCTAGGGACAGGCGTCGAATCCCGATCGGGATGCAAGGAGTGCACGTGATCGTCGCTTATGGGTGCGTATGGATCGCACTGGTGTTGCCGAACCTCTGTGCGGTGATCGCCAGGGTCGGCAGCCGTGACTACGGTCTGCGCCTCAACCATGACCCCAGAGCCTTTCTGGGTCGGCTTGACGGGTTGGCAGGGCGTGCCCATGCCGCGCAACTCAATGGTTTCGAAACCACGCCAGGGTTTGCCGCCGGCGTCATCATCGCGCAGCTCAGCGGCAATGTTCCCTGGGTCGCCATCGAAGCGCTGGCGGTCGGCTTTGTCCTTTCGCGCCTGCTGTTCATCCTGTTCTATCTGGCCGACCTGGCGGTGTTGCGCTCGCTGGCCTGGCTGGGCGGCTTTACCCTGATCACGGCCTTGTTCGGCCTGGCGATCCTGCTGTAGGGATGAGCGGCCTGGGCCGCTCATTTCGCCGGTCGGTCAGTGCGTCTCTTCAGGCGCCGGCTTGTGGCCGGTTACCGAGCGCACCAGCTTGCCGATGGTCAGGCCCTGCAACAGGATCGACAGCAGCACCACGATGTAAGTGATGCTCAGCACCACGTCGCGTTCCGGGCCCGGCGGCAAGGCCAGGGCCAGCGCTACCGAGACACCGCCGCGCAGGCCGCCCCAGGTCAGGATGCGAATGGTGCCTTGTGGCACGCTGCGCCAGCGACGCAACAGCAGGATGGCCGGTGCCACGGTGACCAGGCGCGCCAGCAGGATGGCCACGGCCAGCAGCCCGGCGGCCAGCAGGTGCAGCCACGAGAAGGGCAGCAACAACAGCTCCATGCCGATCAGCGCGAACAGCAGGGCATTGAGGATGTCGTCGAGCAGTTCCCAAATTTTGCCAATCGCATTTTTTTGTCAGTTGTACCTTTTGCCTGTAGAATGGGCATCTTAGCCAGCAGAGCACGGATTTTGTAAGTGACAATCGTCAAAAAAGGGTCGCCCATCGAAAACTATCCCTTCCGAGCTCTGGCGCCTGATGTGGTGGAGTTGTTTCAGCGTTGCGCGGAGCGTAGGAAGGTGCCGTCGGCGACGACATTGAAGCTTCTCGAATGCTTTTGTGACATCACCAACCAGACCTTATCTTTCCTGAAGCTTTCATCGTCAGCGCTGACCGACATCGTTGCGGGTTTTCAAGGGGCGCTGTTCGAACAGGATTTGGTTGGTACGTCTGATGTGACGCGCGGGAAGGTTTCCGTTTATCTGCAAGACATTCTGCTCGAAGCACGTAATTATGTCCCTTCCATGCCGCCGACAGAATGTGGAAGCGGACTAAGAAAAAAATATAATGCGAAGTGGAAGAAAATCCTTCCTAGGGTTGATCAGAGTAAAGTCAAATACTGGATGGGTTGGCCTGTAGAAAACCGTAAAGGCACCACGTTGTATTGTCACTTTGCCAATATGTATAACAGTCATGGTTATGATTTCACACATGGTCTGTATGAGCAGCTGCGGCTCCATATTTCAGGGTATGGTACAACACAGTTAACTTTGCCTAATAAGATGGCTGGCTTTCTGAGTGAGAATAGCGATTTCTGGCCTGCGTGCACGTTTAACGATTCGACAATGATTTACAATTTCTTCTGGGATTTCAGAAAGAATTTTTTCATGAGTGGCGAGGCCTTGGGGCTGGATATCGACGCACAAATGAAAACCTGGAATAAATATATTGGGTTCGTCGAGAAGATCTTCATTCTTCCAGGCTTATGGGCTAAGCCTTTGGGCGGGAAGCTGCCTTTGTCTCCTGCGAAGCGAATTGATGGTCAGTCGACTAACATTAGAACGAATGATGATGGTGCTGAGGTGAAGGTAAAGCTCGTGATGGAAATACCATTACATTTGACTGAATCTGAAGCTATTGAAATTTTATTTGTTTCTATATCTAAGAGGCTGGAAATTATTGAGCGGTGGGCCAAAGCGCAGGTGGCAGATTTATATAGTCGGGTTCTCCGTCGAAAACAGCTTGCTGCGCAGGGAGAGCTGGTAGACACAACTAAGCGCAAGAAGGGACATCTGCTAATAATCCCCAATATTTGCTGTATTTTCGAGACTTATGGTTACGGAGAGCCTTACAGTCATTACGCCTCTTTATCAGTGGATACAAAAGATTCTCAGACACCCGCTTCTGATTTGGCAAGATATATTGGGATGCCGATGGCGGGGAGTCTCATGCCATTTAAGCTCCTGCTTATTCTAAGGCATCCGATAGTTACATCAGAGTTTTTGGGTGATTTCGATTTATGGAATAAACTGGGGCATAGGTCTGGATATGTATTGGATGGGACGGTATATAAGCTGGTGGGGTACAAAGATCGTAAGGGGGCAGGAAGGTCTGAGCAAAAAATCACGCTGACCCCAGAAACTAAAGCTTTGGTCGACCAAGTTATTGAGATCACTGCTCCCCTTCGCGAGTATCTGAAGTCAGAGGGTGATCCTGCATGGAGAAAGCTGTTTATTACATGCGGTAACGCATTCTCCCCGCCCACCAAAAGCACCCTAACCCCGTGGTCGAGGTCATCACTCAAACCTGGTACATATTTGAGAGATAACCTTGTAGCTCAGTTTCGCCCTCATACTGACATGCCTGAAGATGACCTCGTTAGGTTTTTGGAGATGGTGAGTGCGTCTTCAGTACGCGCATCCAGAGTAACCGAGATATTCATTGAGACGCACAGCGCTCAAACTACCTCTCAGGCTTTAGGCCATGAGAGCTACGATCCTAATCTCATGGATCATTACCTCCCCAAAGTGATTATCGATTTCCTGCATGAGAGGCGGATGCGAGTATTCAATAAAGTCATAATTTGCCATAGTCTACAGGATAGCCCGTTTTTATTTCGGGCCAGCAGTTTTCCAAGCGTGGCTGAATTAGATACTTTTCTAGTGAATCATGCTTTTGGAGATATCCCGGCATATCTTCAAGATCCAGAGGGCCGTCATGAAAAGCTTGAGAACGACGGGACTGTATATGCGTTAGTGTCTGCCGATATTTTAAGCGTGCTGCTCTCGATAAAGCTGGCGGTTGAACAGGCGCCATCCAATCAAAAAATTAATGCGAAGGCAGTCTACTGGGCGAATTACGCAGGCTTTCTTGAGGGAGAGATTAGTAAGCATCGAGATGTCACTTATCGGAGCGATCTACACAAGGCATCACTAACAGCAAGCGCAGGATCAATGGAGAGGTTCGTTTATGAATGCTCCATCTAAACTTGGGTTCCTGAACGAGCCTCGCTTGGCACCGGCGGAAGCTTTCCGCAAAGCTTCCTGGCTAGCCAATGATTTTAATGCCCCCGTCTGGAGCGTGAATTTCAATGGTGATCCCTTCCTGCTCAATTGGAAGGTCGCCCTTGACAACAATTCATACCTGACTGATGACGAAAACCTAGATCTACTTAACGGCCTCAAATACTCCCTAATCGGCGCCACGCGAAATAGCCTGGTTGAAATGGCTAATTCCCAAAGTGTTGAGACATTAAGAAGGAAGTTTCACGCAGCCGTAGGTGTTATTGACTATCTGCTAATTCACGCACGTGCGCTTAAACTTTCAAGTGCAGGGTTAGCAGGTTTGTCTGAAGGCGATATGAAATGGATACTTAATAAGCTATCTTCAGAATCCTCGGTGGCCGAAGCGCTGTATGATTGGTCGGGGAAATTGTGTGAATATGCTCTAGCCCTGTTGAATGAAATTCCAGGTGCGACGATAGCTTCCATATTGGAAGAGAATCCGTCGATGTCAGAGATAAGTTCTACTCAGCTCGAGTCTAACGAGCTTGATGTTGCGGTTGATAATATTCCGCGTATTCGGGCCGCTTTATACTATAAAGGCCACTACGACGGACATAGAGGGTCTGGCTATACGGTAAACTCCGTACGTGTCTCAAACGAGATTTACAAAAATACGATCCGTGGCAGCATGGCCAAACCGAGGCATGAAATCCTCAGTTTCTATCCGCTTGGAGAATCCTATAAACGTGAGATGGAGGGGGTTAGGGTTACTTCTAGTTCGGGTAGTCTTATGGCTGAATCCCAGTACAGGCTGTTTTACAATTTCTTATACGGAATGGGGCTGCTTAGAGAACTTGGTATGCCGGGGCCTAGTGAGCGAGTCTTGGATCGAATCAAAGGTTACACGCCCGAGTTAGCCAAGCCTGGTCGTTTTGTGACAGTGCCGTCCGGCACTATTTTTAAGTTATTCAAAGGTGCTGTCGAGTTTCATTACGACCTAGGCCCTCTCGTAGTTGAGGGATTTTGCAGGTTAGCTCGATACTGTGATGAACATGACAAGTCGCTTACAAGCCTAACAGATGAACAGGTTGTTTCAATTGTTGGCAGTGATTTGGAGCGTCACGGCATAACGAAGCTGGGGCTTGGTTGCAGAAATACAAGTGATGTTGATAGTAGTGGTCTTGAAAATCGCAAAGGAGCGAAAGAGGACTATTTTGAGCGGCTAAGATCCAATGTAGGCTTGCTTGAACTTGTCTATGTTTATATTGGTGTTATTCAGTTCGTTGCTGGATTGCTTATGGCGCGGCGAATCGACGAGCTTTTGCAGATCCCCTCAGCACAAGCATTCGACTCCACGAGCACCTGGCTGATGTTTAGGAGAGAAAAGAGCACAACAAATACGTATGGTCTCCGTAAGTATGATGCTAGGCCTATAGATCCACTTGCGGTACAGATGCTTGCGCAATTAGTGCGGCTCCAAGAGGGGTTGATTGATGCGGGTTTCTCGGCTGAAGCTCCTACTATTTTCTCTGTTCCTTCTCTCCATGGAAGAAAGGTACTATATTCTGCCACGAAAACAAGCATGAATACCTGCTTCGACTTCCTTTGTGACTACTTCGAGAGTGAAGTTAATGAGGTTGGTCTCCGGTATTATATCAGGCAACACCAGTTGCGCCGCGTGGCGGCTTTATTGTTTTTTCACGCGTATGGGAAAGGCCACATAGATACACTGCGTTGGATTCTCGGGCATAACGATATTGAGCACGCATGGAGGTACATCACCGATGCTACAGATGGCGCATCCCTCCGTGGGGCGGAGGCTCAAATCATTGCTGAGAAATTCTTTACTGGTGATGTGCATAACTATAAATCATTACGTGCGTTGATGAAGGAGCATTTTGGAACGGATGATCTTCGCCTTGTAGATCAAGAATCCTTTGCAGAACATCTGGATTACTTGATGAGTAAAGGTGTTGTCAAATTCGAGCCTGTATTTGTTCTCGGAACTAATGGCAAAGAAATGCAGGTTCTTGTCCACGTAAAGGGTGCATAGTCATGGGTAAGCCTAGATCAGAAATTCAAGTTCATAATGAATCAATTAAGGCGCGGCAGGTTCTGTTAGAAGACGTACTTGCCAATATACAAAAATACATCTCAAATGAGGTTGTCACTGCTGCTCTAAAAAATCAGGGGGCTTTGGCTTCCCTTTCTTACAAATTCGACTTGTCTGGAAAGCATTACACTATTGACTCTACAAGTCTGAACACCCTCAAGAAGAAGTCTGATGAATTGCTTGGTCATCACGGTTTTGCAGGGCTAGAGCGTCTTAGGGGCGTGGCTAAGGATGCAATTGCTGCTTATGGCGGAAGCGACAACAAGCCCACCAAGAAGACCAAACACGGGCTGGAGCAGATTAATAGCGAGTTGGAACGCACAGTGGTTGCACTGCGCCGCTCTAATTTTAGACTGCTCCAAGGGCTTTCCACCGCTATCTCGGGAATCAAAGAAACCAGGGATGGTTCTAGTGAGGATGTTCGGAATAAAAGCGCTAGCGAGGCTGTAAATGCACTGTTGGCAATAGTCTCGCTAAATGAGTCTCCTTTTGACGTGATTCCGTATCACGAGAATATCCAGTCTTTGCGGGTGGTGCGGGGTGAATGATTTCCCTGAGCGTAAACTTTATTCAGTGGTTCCTGAGCTTGAGTTGTTTGACCACAACGCACTAGGGAAGCTCGTGACTAGGGATGCGAGCAACCTGACATTCATCAATTGGCCAAACGGGTCGCCCTGTTTTAGCGCGAATCTATACATGCTTTCCCTTACGGTTCGCCCCAATAGGATGAAGCGTAAGGGATTATCCCGTGCGGGCAGAAAAGGTGGGACGATTGGCGAATACGCGCAGAAAATCAGCCAGTTAGTGAGATTCTGTTATGCTTCAAATATTGATTTCATAGATCTATCAGATAACGATTTTACGCGCTTTATTCATCATTTAGGTACGGAAGTAGATCCCAAGAATCTTCGTGAGAAAAAGAAAGCCACACTCACAGTGGTAGATGTTGGGACTGTATGTTTAGACCTCCTCAAGTATATTGGAGGACTTTATGAGCAACCCAATTTTGTCGCGGTTGGAGGGCGAATAAAGATTACTGAAAACGTTACGGTTAAGAAAGATAAGCGTGGTCGTGATTATGCTGTGCACAGCGTGTGGCATCACGCGTTTCCACCTGGCGGTAGGAGGCATGAGCGGAATGCGATACCGGCTGTTCATATAGACCAGCTCAGGAAAGCTGTTGATGAAATGGGAGGCTCACGTTTCATCAAGATTCGGCGGCACGCATTTATCTCTACATTGGAAAACTCTGGGGCTAGGCTATCGGAGGTGGCGGGTCTTAAAGTCGTAGATGTCTTAGCGGCGTATAAAATGAAACATCCAATGCTAAGGTTCATCACGCTGAAGGGTGACGACAATGAGGAGAGGGAAGTACCCGTAAATAAGATGTTTCTCAATGAGCTGGTATCATACATTGAGTTTCAAAGGGATAAAATTGTAAGAAATAAATTCTCCAGTCTTAAGGATCATGGTTTCGTCTTTGTGTCGTCATCAACCGGAACTCCGCTTTCAGAAACCTCGCTTGGTAACGAGATTGGTTCAGTGCGCAGGTTTGCTGGCATCGAGGAGCAGGCCTGCTCACACATGTTTCGTCACTCGTTTATAACGAATTTAGTCATGGAGTTCGTACAACGGGATAGATATAGGCGTGCCGGAGATTTTGAAGTCAGGTTGCTTTCTGATGAGAGCTATCTTGATGAAGTTAAGATGTATACCGGTCAAAAATCAATTGCGACCATCATGGGCTATGTGCATGCAGCATTCAAGCAGATTGAGGGATATAGCACTACAGTTAGCAATGTTTTCCTAATGCGAGCCATGGAGCAGTTCGACAAATATTCTCGTAACCTCAGGGCCCAGCTCGGCTCTACCCTTACAATTCAAGAGTATAACGTAGAGATGCAGAAACTTGAGGCTTTGAGAGATGATGATTTTGCACGTGAGCTTGCGAGAGAGAAAACGGTGAAGGGAATCGCTCCAATTCTACCTGGTCACGAATGATTCGGTGAATCCTTAGACGGGTCTATCATTCACACAGCAGTGTTGAGATACCATCATTCATTACCAATGGATTCAGCCCCCAGGCTTTATGTCAGGAGAACGTTTTGCTGCTGCTTTCACGCCTCTGGAACCTTATCAGCCCTGACCGCCGCCCCGAGTGGGAGAAAGCGCGGGAACGCGAGTTCATCCTGGCGGCGAACTCCTTGAAGACCCTCTCTGTTACTGACCGGGGTGGCATGTCCATCGATCCAGAAGAGCTCCGTGAACAAATTGTCTCCGCACGCGAGCAGTTGAAGCACCTTGTGCACGACCCAGGAACGCATAGCGGGCCTTGCCAAGAAGTTGCAGCGGTAGAGGTGGCCCAAGAGGCTGATCCGTCTGCTGAGGAGCTGCAGGACTGTATTGAGGTGGTGGCTTGGCGTCGGCTTTCTGGTGGCGCTGCTATGCGCTACGTTTGCCTTCAGTCCACACACACTGGTAGGTACGCTGTCGCGACAGCCAGCATGATCTCAGGAGCCTCGGAGAGCCTCCCTACGTGGATCGACGGCAACACCAGCGGGCAGGTTGCTTGCGCCTTGCAAGGTGGTGAGTTTCATTGGTGCGTGACTATTAACGAGGCGATGGACGCTTGGGATGCAGAGCTCTGAAGGTCGTGCAGGTTTACTGGCACCAAGGGCCCCAAGATGGAGGATTTTCCATGATATCGATGGATGTGCTGAGCTCGTCCTGCATGCGTTCAAAGACTCTGTCGAGCGCTGGATGTGCTTGGGACTCCCTTAGTGCTGTTATCAGTTGCAGCAGTTCCCGGCCCTGAGCCAAAGGCATTTGAACGTCGCAATATACGGTGTTGTCATCATCCGTTAATCCCATCGAAAAATCCTCGTAGCATGGTCTCGGCTTCTGGCTTATCCGGCCTAGCGTTGGGGCGTGCCCCTTAGGGGATGGTCTGTCGTGAACCGAGTCTGCGTCTCGGCCCTTCGGGCTTCCATCCCTCACGCCTGCGCGCTCCGCTTGCCATGACTACTCAGCCGTCTGCTCACCTACTTTCGGTTTGACCGGTCACACTGAGCTACATCCAAAGCCCAAAGGACTCAGCTGACAATCAGTAACCATTTAGAATCAAAGCCCAACAGGAGAAGTTGTGCGCCTAAAGACTGCGTTGCTGGCTAGGTTTCCTTAGGGCATCAAGTCAATGCAAAATCGGACGACGGCCACGGCTATAGGAGTGTTTCATGGAGCATGATGACGAGAATGAAGATCGTCAGGCCTTGGTCGATCAAGGCTCACTTGGCGCAGAACCATCAGAAACATATCAAGAGAGAGTGAAGAGCTTAGACAACGTTGTGCGGGAGTGCATGCACATCTCCCAAGACTATGCCGGGATCGAATCCCCCTCTGGTAAGCATTTCTATGCGTCAGTCCTATTCACGGCGCTTTGCACAAGAGCTGTTTCACTCCTGACCCTGGTGCCTCACACCCCTTGGGCATCAAAGCTGATTGAGCACTGGGACTACGCTTCGGTCGCTGGAATTACCAGAACGATTCTGGAGCTCCGATTAGCGTTCCACTACCTATGTGCTGAAGCGTGCAGCCAAGATGAATGGGATTGCCGCTGGAACATTTTCAATCTACATGACTGCACTTCTCGTCGCCGGATGTTCGAGGCGACAGAGGGTGGAGCTGAGCAGGTCGAGGGTTTCACAGCTCAAGCGGAAGAATTGCGTGATCGGCTTCGCGCCAATCCTTTCTTCCAGTCCCTGCCAGCTAAGAGTCAAAAGAATCTCCTCCATGGGCAAACAGCATACTTAATGCCTCTTGAGGAGATCGCAGAGCGAGTGGGTGTCGACAAGCAAACATTCCGCTGGCTCTACGTTTTGCTGTCCAGCCATGTCCATGGCCTTCCAATGTCGTTCTACCGCATAGGTGAAGGTGCTGAGGAACGAGGTCGTGGCCTACCTAGCCCAACCGAAGAAAGCTACACGTGCCTTTTCCTATCTTTTTCCATGAGCCTCTTGGTGGGCGCTCGAGATGAACTGCATGAGCTCTTCAGAGGCTTGCTCCCCGAGAAGCCTAGGGAGAGTGCCACCGCTCCCGTTGTCGACATTGAAGAATCAGCAGAGAAGCTTAAGGTAGGCGAAACCATTGTTCTCCCTGACCAGGGAGCAATACGAATAGAGGTCACTCGTGAGTCCGAAACGGCTCTCTCTATCATCTTCGTTGACATCGACTCTGGAGAGAAGGTGCTTCGACGCCGAGAGTCTGAGGACGAAGGACAGAATCTGGAGTGGTTCGACCCATTTTTCTGGAGACTAACAATTAACGGCAAGCCCGCTACCAGTGCTGCGTTCGACAAACTGGAGAAATCACCTTTCGCCTTTCGCATTGACTTCGAGGCACGAGAGATCCTATTCAAGAGCTGAGCAAACGGTCACGCACAGCCCTGTCTAAGAACGCCCTGCAACTTGAGTTCGAACTGCTCGCACCTCCACTACCGGCCCCTCACAAGGGCTACATACCTCCGCCCAAGGGATGGATGGCTTGGGCAGCTTGAGGTTACCGGTCTTCGAGATGATCCTCAGCTGTGCGTGCTTCAGGTGATAGTCTTCCCAGGCTATACGCAGGTTTGTGGTAACCGTCCGGGCAAGTCATCTAGCGTAGCTGGCTCTATTGTTTTACGAGATTGCGCAACGATGAAGCTCAGCCCTCAATGTCGATCAGGGACTGCCGGGCATCATCACCCCAGTCAGACCCGATCAAAGCACTTTCTCGTGCTATCAACAATTGAAACGCTTGAGATTCCTTTCAAGCGTTGCTGGATAACTTAAACTTGCCGACTACGCTGCGAAGTTCATTAGCGAGCAATGAAAGCTCGTCAGCCGTTACGGCGTTGTCCTCTACGCCTTCCATGACGATTAAGCTGCTGTTTCGAATGCCGATGACGTTGCGATTGATATCCTCTGAGACCGAATGTTGCTGCACCGCCGCACTTGCAATCTGAGTGTTCATGCCCACAATTCCGTCTACTGCTTCATTGATCTGGTTCAGGCTGCCAGACGCTTGGCTCGCTGCCTGAATGCATTCCCTAGCTCGGGTTTGCCCAGCTTTCATCTGTTGAACAGCGGCATCAGTAGCGCCTTGCAACTGTTGGATGATCCGTCGAATTTCTTCTGTGGAGTTTTGTGTGCGCGAGGCCAGAGTCCGCACTTCGTCAGCCACGACCGCGAAACCACGGCCTTGCTCGCCAGCTCGCGCCGCCTCGATGGCCGCGTTGAGGGCCAGCAGGTTAGTCTGATCCGCGATGGTACTGATGACCTCGATGACACCACCGATTTCTTTGCTGTGTGTCGCTAACGCTTCGACTTTGCTTGCACTGAGCTCCACTTCGTTGGCCAACGCCTCAATAGCGGCACTTGTTTCAATCATAACTTTCAAGCCGTCGTTAGACGCACTGCTTGCAGATTCAGCGGCACGTGCTGCGCCCTCGGTATTCTGGGCCACGTCGGCAACGCTCGCGGTCATTTCGTTGATGGCAGTAGCAACCTGCTCGGTTTCAGCCTGTTGTGAGTTCATTGAGGCTTTGGCTTGGCCTATGGAGATCTCTAGTCGCTTTGCCGCATCTGAGACTGAATGCGAGCTACGCTCCACCTGGCTCAGTGAGCCAGAGAAGGCAGTTACCATGCGGTTAAGTCCCTCGCCTACATCACCGATTTCATCGTGGCTGTTGATTCGGACGCGCGCGCTCAGATCGCCTTGAGCAATACGTGCCGTCACAGCTAGGAGCTCATCAACCCCAATCCGCAGAGCCTTGTAGATGCCGACGAACGCATAGAGCAGCAGTATCGCAATGGCGATAAATAGCTCAGTGCCGAAAGTACGCTCATTACTCAGTGTATTCAGACGCTCATCAATTCGAATTCGCAGCGATTCCTGCATCTGATCCTGAGCTTTGTAAAACTGAGCAACGACGGCGTTTCCACGCTCGCCCAAGGTGTTGGCATTCACGTTTGAGCGCTTGCTCGGATCAAGGTAGTCCACCAGGTCTTTACGCAGATTTTCCAGGTCGGTAATGGCTGTTGTTACAGACGGCTGAACTACACCAGATAATTTCGGCTCTTCTCGGCGAAGCAGGGAAAGGCTCTGCTGCAACTCTTGACGCATTAGCAGCTCCTGTTTCAACAAAGTCTGGGCAAAAATACGAGTGGTGTCGTCCAGAGGACGGTCAGCGCTAAAACCGCTGGCCAGACCGCGAATCTGTCCGACCAGATTTATTTGCCGAGGCAGACGTATAGAGCTTAGATCGATGAGGTACAACGAACCTGCATCTTCGTCCAAAATCATGCCGGAAGTGGCCGTAATGTAGTAAACGAAATTCATTAGGTCGGTTAACTGGTCGTTCCACGCGGAAAAGATCACCAAAGGTGCTTCGCCTGCTTTGGCGCGTTCAACCAGCTGCACACTAGCGGTACGCAACGTCTGAACTCGGTCTGTCGTTGCCAGTTGGGTGCTAAATTTTGCGTCCTGCGCAGCAAGAGTCGCATAGGCATCGTTAAGCTTTTCAGCATTGCGTGCTGCATTGGCTACTGCGTTGGTGTCACCGCTGAGCATGCCGTGTGTCAGCGCCCTCTGAATCATGGTTAGACGCAGGATAGGGGTGACGTCCAACAAGTATTGTTGACCCACCTGTTCATGCTTGATGCCCGTGATGCTCGTGTTCAGTGAAAGCATCGCCCGGGTGCCTAGCAGGAGCAGAGGAATCAGGACAATAAATCCCAAAATTGCGAATTTCATGGGGAATCGAACACGGTTGGTAACGAACAGGGCAGGCGCTAATAAATTCATCGGGTTCTCGATCACTCAAGGTCTGTGAGTGCTTTCTTAGGCGTTAAAAAGTGCCCATCTCTCATTTATGGTTATGAGGTAATGAAAGCATTCCAAGAGATCTTCCTCAAAAGCCGCTTACTCTCCTTTGTTACAGGATCGAATTGCCGCGCTTCTCTTGGTACGAAAACTATCGGCTGAACCGGGCGAAGCTGTAGGGAGGAATGCATGGATAACCAGCATAAAGGCTAAGTAGACCGGTAATGGCACCAGTTGGAGGTGCGTCCGGGCATCCCGTCTTGCGCAACTAAACCGGTCGCCACCTATGCGGTAGTAGCTCCGCAATCTCACTTGCCCGCTGCGTCGGCAGGCGCGTGAGGACGTCCTTCAAATAAGCATACGGATCATGGCCGTTGAGTCGCGCCGATTGGATCAAACTCATGATCGCCGCTGCACGTTTACCGCTGCGTAACGATCCCGCGAACAGCCAGTTCGAACGCCCAAGAGCCCACGGCCGGATTTGATTCTCGCACCAGTTATTATCGATGGGCACGGCACCGTCATCGAGATAGCGCGTCAGCGCTATCCAGCGTTTGAGACTGTAATCCAGCGCCTTGGCGATGGCCGAACCCTCAGGCACAAGCTGTCTTTGGGCGATCATCCAGGTATGAAGTGCGTCGGCGATTGGCGCTGCTTTTTCCTGCCGTATTCGCTGCCGATCACCCGGCTCCAGCTCTCGGACTTCTCGTTCAGCTTCGTACAAGGCCGCGATGTAGTTCAGCGCTTTTTCGGCGACCTGGCTCTTGTTGGTCACGTGCAAGTCGAAGAACTTCCGGCGGGCATGGGCCATGCAGCCGATCTCCGTAACGCCCAGTTCAAAGCCTGCCTTGTAGCCGGCAAAGTCATCGCAGACCAGCTTGCCGTTCCAACTGCCCAAGAAGGCTCGGGCATGTTCGCCAGCGCGGCTCGGGCTGAAGTCGTAAACGACCGCCGCCAGGTTGGAGAACTGACTGGTGGCATAGGCCCAGACGTAAGCGCGATGAGTTTTTTTCGCACCAGGCGTCAGCATTTGTACCGGCGTCTCGTCGGCGTGAACGACGTCGTGCGTCAGCACGGCTTCGCGCAGCGCATCAACCAGCGGCTGTAATTGCACGCCGCAGTTGCCCACCCACTGCGCCAAGGTCGAACGGGCGATGGGCAGCCCGGCGCGGCCGAAGATTTTCTCTTGGCGATACAGCGGCAGATGGTCGGCAAACTTGGCCACCATGATGTGGGCCAGCAGGCCTGCGGTCGGGACGCCTTTGTCGATGACGTGCGCCGGTACCGGCGCCTGGATCAGTGTTTCGCACTGTTCGCAGGCCCACTTTCCACGGATGTGGCGTTCGACTGTGAACACGCCGGGCGTGTAGTCGAGCTTTTCGCTGGCGTCTTCGCCGATGCGCTTGAGTGCGCAGCCGCACTGGCAGTGGCTGTTGTCCGGTTCGTGATGGATCAGTGTGCGAGGAAACTGCGGTGGCAGCGGTGCGCGCTTGGGTTGCTGGCGCACTTTGGCTTCGACAGGTGCCGGTTGCAGCGCCTCAAACTCGGCTTCGATAGCGGCGATATCCGTATCGATCAAGTCGTCGAGCAGGCTGGCTTGATCCGGGCTCAACTGCTCGCTGCGCTTGGCAAACTTGAAGCGTTTGAGCAGCGCGATCTCGTGGGCCAGCTTCTCGTTGACCGATTTGTGATGAGTGATTTGCTTGTCCATCGTCTCGACGCGCTGGATCAACTGCGCCGCCAAGGCACGCAGTTCTTCAGGGTTTAATTGATCGAGATTCGGATGCGAAGTCATGCCGCCGATTTTGCCAGAGAGGGCTAGTGGCGGCGATAGACTGATGGGCCAATTGCGCTGGCAAGCAGGCCATGGCAGGCGAATTAGAGCACCGTGATGGCTGCTCCGGAACCGACGCGTTGCCAAGGCAAGCCGAGCACCAAGGCTTGAAGTTGCTCTGCATCCAACTCGACTTCAGAGCCGTGCCGCACGCCCGGCCAAAAAAAACGTCCTTGATTCAAGCGCCGGGCAGCAAGCCAAATCCCCAAGCCATCATGCACCAGCACTTTCATGCGATTGGCACGACGGTTGGCAAACAGATAAGCACAGTGCGGCTTCGCCGCACCGAACACCGCCACGACCCGCGCCAGCGCAGTTTCAGTGCCTGCGCGCATGTCCATGGGCTCGGTGGCAAGCCAGATGGAGTCGATGCGGATCATCGCAGCAGGTCTCGCAGGAAAGCAGAACACGCCGCTGCATTTTCTGCCGGCCAACTCACCACGACTACGCCTTTTGAATGCGGCACTTCGATTCGGATCGTGGCAGGAAGGGCCTGATGCATCGGCACCGGCGGCGATGTCTTGACCGGGATGAAGGCGGTTTGAAGTGTCAGGTTTTTCTGTGCATGCACCCGAATCCATTTATGGACGAGGTTTGCATTGAGGTTGTGGGTCAAGGCGACATTGGCAATTGAAGTGTCAGGTTGGGCACACTCAGCAATGACCTGGGCCTTGAAGGACTTGGAATAGGAACGGCGTTCTTGTGGCATGGGCGTCCGCTTAAAAAGGCTAAAAATGGTGTCCACCTATATTTGGGTGGACACCATCGCCTCAAGCGACGGTGTCAGGAAGGTGTGTTGCCCGGACGGTTACGTACGAGAGACGATTTAGGGAGAAGCAACTCAAGGCTTTTCCTCCAACCTTCAGCGGCGCAGGAGACGGTCTAGTACCAGCAGGGCTACTGCACCAATTGCAAGTGCAGCAACCGGCTTCTCTTTGACGAACGTAGACACACTGTCCAGTGCATCGCCATAGGTTTGAGTCATCCGGCCAGCAGCTTGGCGTCCCGCACCTTCGGCTTCAATCTTCGAATCACCCAGTAGTTTTCCCACTGCGCTTTGAGGTTTGCCGGCAACCTTCTCTACAACGCCCTCAACCTGTTCGCTTTTCATGATTTCAATACCTTCGTGAGTGAGCAGCTCAGATTCAGCTGAGCTAGCGGCCATGTGCACAGCTTTAGGGGGATGAGCTTCAGAATAAGTTCAAAGTTGGTAAGGCTCAGGAACGAACCCATCTAGTAGATAGGACATTTGCGACTCTGCTATCTTGACCGTCGACCGCTACTTGCATGAGGGTGCATGGGATGAATTATTTGGCTCATCTACACCTTGGGGGGCAATCGTCTGACGAGCTCCTGGGGAGCCTGTACGGGGACTTTGTTAAAGGCCCACTCGCAGGGCGCTTTTCTCCTAAAACTGAGACTGCGATTCAGCTGCATCGCACGATTGATGCCTTCACTGATGCCCACGGGTTGGTCAAGCGAGCGCTGTCACGATTTCCCAACGAGAAAAGACGCTACGCTGGGATCGCTCTCGACATGTTCTTTGACCACTGCCTCGCGCGTGATTGGGAGCAATACTCTAACGTCCCGCTGGATGATTTCGCGCAGCAGATCTATGGGATTTTGGAGGCAGAGCCTAACCTTCCTCCGTCACTGGCGCAGGTCGTGCCTTTGATGATCTCGGAGGATTGGCTGTGCGCCTATAGAGACTTTGAAATGATTGGATATGGCCTGGGCATAATCTCGATGCGCCTTTCCAGACCAGAGGTGCTTGATGGATTGTTCGAACATCTCGAAGGCAATTATGAGCTGCTGAGCGCAGATTTCAGTGAGTTTTACCCAGCACTCCAAGATTTTGCGCGTGTGCCTGCTGACGCAGACCCAATGTGTTGAGGTTGTGGCGCACTGGCCAACTCGACTCAAGGGTGAAGCCTAGTAAGGCAAACGCTGTCTTATGATGAGTGACTAATTTATGATGCCCAGATGACAAATTCGGATTCGGCATCATGAGTACACGTTCAGACCTTTTGACTAGCGCCGAAGTTCTGCTGCGCACTAAAGGCTACGCGGCCTTCAGCTATGCCGACCTTGCGGACGACATCGGCATCAAGAAGGCGAGTATTCACCATCACTTCCCCACCAAGGAAGGCTTGGCGATTGCCATCGTCGAGAGCTACCTGTTCCGGTTTAAAAAGCAGCTGGAGGCTATCAATGATAAACACGTCAGTGTCGTCGACCGGCTGAATGCGTTCGCCTTGATGTTCGCACAAAGCAGTCTAAACGGGATGCTTCCACTCTGTGGAGCCTTGGCCGCAGAGCTTCTGGCCCTGCCTGAAAGTCTCAAAGAAATGACGAAGGATTTCTTTGAGATCCATCTCACTTGGCTTCAGGCAAATATTAAGCAGGGTCAAGATCGAGGAGAGCTTAAAGCCGACCTGGATGTAATCAGAGTTTCAAGGTACATATTGAATACTTTGGAAGGTGCGAGCTTTGTTTCTTGGGCGATGAGCGATGATTACGAGAAATCTTCGGGATTTGATTTGATTTTATCGACCCTTCGTCACTGAAAACTCTAGCAAGCACATTTATCGACTCCACCGCTGCATTCCCTTTTCAGGGGGCATCTTTCATCGCTGTATCTTTAGTACATCTTTCAATAGCTTCTCGATTTGGTCGCCTGCCAAGAGCAGGCGGCCTTGAGTCATTTGATTCAGGGCCGCGAGCCGATCTATGCTTGTATCAATTAGTGCAAACTAAAATCCACCGGATAGATCACTCGGTATTATCTGGTGTGCGGTAGATTTGCATCCAATGACGGGAAGGTTGGCTTGTAGGCGGCGCTTTTTCGTGATCGCGAATTGTACAGTACCGTCCATGCTTAGCGACGACCGCGCTCTTGGCTGCGTTCAAAGTGACTTCTTGAAACGAACCTCCATCTCGCCCCAACACGTGCCCTGGTGCATAAACAGCCATAAAACCTCCCTGATTTTTATCTATGTGGTGACGGCCTTATGCCATCAATTCGTACGATTACACAAATTTCACCCGATGCATAGAGGTGTGGAAGATCGTTTCATGGCGTCGCTTTCGAAGTGACTCTGTTGGTCACGACACTCACTGTGTTGCCATCAATATTCCCAATTCCTCTATGCAGCCTAAATTTACAAAACTATTGGTGTCGTCATCTCTATTGCAAGCAAACCTACTACTTGGTAGGCTTATTTCTCTTCCGGTCTAATCGTCCGGCTTATCTGAAGAGGAACGTCCACATGAGCAGCAACCTGAATGGTATCGATGTCGCCGCACTCCAGAATTTCGCCGAAGGCGTTGCTGGTGATGCGACCAAGCGCCACGCAAGCTTCAACGTTAAAACCGCTTGGAAGGGTCAGACCCGTTCTGTAGCCAAAGTCAGCCGTTACAGCTTGGCCGGTGAGACCTATTCCCGCGATTTTGAAATTGCAGCCGATGAGCCGAATGAATTGCTGGGCGAGAACACCGCGCCCAACCCTCAGGAGTTGCTGATGGCTGCTCTAAACGCCTGCATGTCGGTCGGCTATGCCGCCAATGCCGCAATGATGGGCATCAAGATTCACAGCCTGGAAATTGAGACCGACGGCACTCTCGACCTGCGTGGCTTCCTGGGGATCGACGAAAGCGTTAACCCAGGCTACGACGAGGTGAGTGTCGTGATTCGCCTGCACACAGATGCTTCGCGTGAGCGTGTAGAGGAGCTGCACAACGTGGTGCTCAAGACTTCGGTCAACTACGCAAACTTCTCTAAAGCCATCCGCATGCTCCCTAAGCTCGAAGTCATCGAAGGCTAGCCGTCCTGGCTACAGGTCAGCACGGCACCTTGCCGCTGGCGACCTCTCACTTATCTGATACCGGAGTCTGTAATGAACGATTTTTTTAAAGGCAAAAAACTGTTGGTCGTCGGCGGCACGAGCGGCATGGGCTTGGAAACAGCGCGTCAGTTTTTGAAAGCGGGTGGCAGCGTGGTTCTCACCGGCAGCAAACAGGATAAAGCCGATGCTGTGCGTGCCGAGCTGAGTCCGCTGGGGAACGTATCAGTGATCGTTGCCGACCTCATGACCGAGGAAGGGATGAATCATGTACGCAACGAAATCAATGCCAATCACAGTGACATCGGCTTCATGGTGAACTCTGCAGGCATATTCATTCCGAAGCCTTTCATCGAGCACGATGAGGCGGATTACGACATGTACCTGGATTTGAACCGCGCCACATTCTTTATCACGCAGGCAGTAGTCAAAAATATGCTTGCTGCCAAGCGCGAAGGCTCCATTGTCAACGTCGGTTCGATTGGCGCACAGGCCGCGCTGGCCGGCTCTCCAGCAACTGCGTATTCGATGGCTAAGGCGGGTCTGCACGCAGTCACCCGTAACCTTGCAATTGAATTGGCTCACTCAGGTATCCGAGTCAATGCCGTTTCGCCTGGCATCGTTCACACCTCGATCTATGAAGGCTTCATGGACAAGGACGCGATCCCGGAAGCGATGAAGTCACTGAACAATTTCCACCCACTGGGTCGAGTGGGTGTTCCCGAAGACGTCGCCAATACCATCCTGTTCTTGCTGTCCGATAAAACTTCCTGGGTGACCGGTGCTATCTGGGACGTTGATGCAGGGGTGATGGCGGTACGTGCCTAAACACCGATGCAAGCGCTGCGTGTAGCGCCTCTCATTGGGGCGCTTCCCAGCACGCTGCTCCGGTTATAAGGCTGCTGGCTGCAGGAGTTCAAATGTCCATCACGACAAAAGCCGCGCTGCTGAGCTACGCGGAAACCCAGATGCGTTCAAAGGGTTACTCAGCGTTCAGTTACGCGGATCTCGCAGCGAAAGTCGGCATTAGAAAAGCCAGCATTCACCATCACTTTCCTACTAAGGAGTGCTTGGGCGCGGAGCTGATCAACGACTACATCGCTCGGTTCAACGAGACGTTGGTGTCAATCGAGATTAGGCATCGCGATCCACTGCAGCGCTTACAGGATTTTTCCCGACTTTTCGTGATCAGCGCGAATGAGGGGCTGCTGCCGTTATGCGGCGCCTTGGCGGCGGAAATGGCTGCATTGCCTTTGTCGCTTCAAGGGCTCACCAGGGACTTCTTTAATTCGCAACTCGCCTGGCTCCAAAGCACCCTTGGTGACGCAGTCCGGCAGCACAACTGGTCACTGGGAACAACCGCTGAGAACTTCGCCTTCATGCTGCTGAGTATGTTGGAGGGCGCAAGCCTCATTGATTGGACGCTCGGTCGATCAATCGACCCTTTGGCAGGTTTTAACCATTTGCTTGAAATGGCGGCAATTCAGTCTTCATTTCTTCGTGCAGGATAAATTATGCAAACCCCTTCGAAAAAATTCGTTGTCGATATCTGGTCTGATTATGTGTGTCCTTGGTGCTGGATTGCCAAGCGTCGTTTTGAAAAAGCGCTCGAAAACTTCCCGCAGAAAGACGATGTACAGGTCAACGTTCGGGCCTATCGACTGGCTGCAAATCACGCCCCTGAACCGATGGTCGCAGCACTGAAACGTAAGCTCGGCAACCCAGATTCCGCAGCAGCGATGATGAACACTGTGAGTAAATATGGCCAGGCCGACGGGCTGGATTACCGCTTCGACACTATGATGTTCGGCGATACTGCTGATGCTCATGTCTTGGTGAAAGCGGTTGAAGACGGGACAGTGAAAAAGCGCCTTGTGGAAGCGCTGTACGAACAAAGCACCAGCCACGGTAAGTCACTTTTTGATCGCGCCAGCTTGGCGGTGATTGCGAAAGATGCAGGTGTGTCGGATGCGGCAATTCAATTGGCGTGGTCATCTGTAGAACTGCGCGTAGAGATGGAAGCGGATGAGCATTTTGCCGCCCAGTTGGGTTCTGGCGTGCCTCTCTTCGTCTTCAACAATGAATTCTCTGTTTCCGGTGCACAACCTGAAGCTGCTTTTCTTGAAGCGCTCAATCAAATGGTAGAAAGCGCGAAAGTCGTCGATAGCCCATTGATGGGCCAAGTCTGCGGCATCGATGGCTGCAAAGTTTGATCGGCAACGGAACGTGGCACTCACAAGGTGCCCCCCTTTTCCTTAACACAACACGTGAGACCCAAATGAGCCGTATCGTTGAGTTGAGCGCTCCCCAATTTGCCCGCTTTGTTGCCAAAGGCAGCAGTGTCGTACTGTTCTCAGCATCTTGGTGCAAACCTTGTAAAGAGATGAAGCCAGTCTTCGTGGACTTGGAAGCAAAGCTCCATGCTCTGGCAGTGTTTGGAAAAATTGATATTGCGGTATCGCCGACGATTGCGCAGATGTATGGCATTCGCACTGTGCCGTCCTTGGCAGTGTTCCACGAAGGCCGATTGTTGAAAGTCTTCGCCGGGTCTAAATCAGTTTCAGCCTTGAAAAAAGCAATCGTCACTGAGTTGGAGGACGCTAGCTAAACAAGCATCCTCCTCAACCGGTAAGTCAGTCAGCTATCTGGCTCGCTGCGTGGAAGGCTCACCTTTCCTGGGCCTACGTCAATTGGATGAGCGCGATCTTCATTGAATATTTCCGTTAGTAAAGCGTTGGCTCGTTTGTAAGCGTCGTACTTGAATTCGGTATCGTCCTCGGGCTGAGCGGCCATCTCTTCTAGCATTTCCAAGTTCAGGCGACGGAATTGATCCGCACGCTCACGAGCTTCGTAGCGTCCTATCCCGAGTTGCTCCAAAGCCCTGCGCCCCAGGGACAATGCGCTTTCAAATGTCTCTCGCTCGACTTCTTCCACTCCCATCTGACGTAGGGTAATGATGTGCCCCATATCTCGAGCGCGTACCACCAGTTTTAGGGATGGAAAATGCTCCTGGGCCAACTTGGTCAGTGCCAGGTTATCGTCCTGATTATCGATGGCGTTGATCAGCACCACGGCTTGAGCAGCGCCCGCTGCGTGCAGTAAGTCGAGGCGGGTGGCATCCCCGTAGAACACCTTCACCCCGAACTTTCGCAGTGTCTCGATGTGGTCGGGATCATGATCCAATACCACGACTTCAAAACCACAAGACATCAGCAGTCGCCCAGCGATCTGCCCGAATCGACCGAAGCCAGCAATGATGACCCGAGGGTTGCTCTGATCAATGGTGTCAGCTTCATTGCTGCCCTGTTTGCTCGACGACTCCAGGTGATTGAGCAAAAGGATCAACAAAGGCGTCACACACATCGACAACGCCACCGCTAGCGTTAGACTCTTACCCCAAGGGTCGACCAAGATGCCGGCGACGGTCGCTGCGCCAAATACTACAAAGGCAAACTCACTTCCCTGTCCAAGGAACACCGCCTGCCATGAGTGCTGATCACTTGGGACATTCAGGAAGCGCCCCAGGAGCTTGATCACGAGCAGCTTGATCAGGATAAAGCCCAAGGTCAGAGTGATGACTTTCAGCGGCGAATCGATCAGCGTTCCGAAGTCAATCGACATGCCTACGCTGATGAAGAACAGACCCAGCAATAGTCCTTTGAAGGGTTCAATATCGCTTTCCAGAGCGTGGCGATATTCCGAGCTGGCCAAGAGAACACCGGCCAGGAAGGCGCCCATGGCCATGGATAAGCCGGCCTCTTCCAACAAGAGACCGAACCCGAACACCAGGAACAGTGCGACGGCACTGAAGATTTCCCTCAAGCCGGAGCGCGCTACAAAGCGAAGGGCAGGGCGAGATACGTATTGGCCCAGGAGAACCACTGCGACAATCGCCCCGACGATTTTTGCGATGGACAGGGCCAACTCTGCACCTGAGGGCGTACCACCATTTGCGGCCAGCAGTGGGATCATGGCCACTAGGGGAATCGCCGCGATGTCCTGCAAAAGCAACACGGCAAAACTGCTGCGACCCACTGCGGTGGAGTTCATGTTTCGCTCGGTCATGGCCTGCATCGCGATAGCAGTCGAGGACAGGCTTAACGTCAGCCCTACCAGCAGCGCAGCCGTCCAGTTCAAGCCAAGTGCAGCGCAAAATATTGCGATGGCCGCACCGCATGCCAGCATCTGCAAAGCGCCACCGCCGAACACCATGCGGCGCATGGCCCAAAGGCGTTTGGGGTCGAGTTCGAGGCCAATGATGAACAGCATCAACACCACGCCGATTTCAGCAAAGTGCAGGATGGACTCGACATCGGTCACAAGCTTCAAACCCCATGGGCCGATAAGGCAGCCGGCTATTAGGTAGCCTAGAACCGGGCCAAGCCCTAACCGAACGGCGATTGGGACTATCAAGGCAGCTGAGCCCAGGTAGATCAGCATTTCAATCAGACTGTGAGTGTCCATTCAATCTTCCTTCCATGACGTCAGGCGTTCGCCATAAATATGGATCTGCTTGAGCAGTGCGGTTTGATCTGCTCTGTAAGCGCCATGGACTGCAACTGGGCTTAGCCAATGCATCCCGCAGTAACTCGCCGTTGCCTGAAGGGGCTGAGACAGTACGGCAAAACCTGGGTAGTCGCCGCCTTCAAAATGATCATGCTCTCCACCGGTAGTCACGGCCCACAGCAGTTTTTTGTTTTTCAAAGCAGTGCCACCCGCGCCGTAGGCCCAGCCCTGAGTGAAGACCTTATCGATCCACAGCTTCAAGAGAGGTGGGTAGCTATACCAGTACAGAGGGTGTTGCAGAACCAGAAGATCTGCCTGTTCCACCGCCCTCTGCTCAGCTTCAACGTCGATATTGAAATCGGGGTAGAGGTCGTACAGCGAACGGATTGCGACATCGGGATTGTTGGCTGCCAGCTTGAGCATCAACATGTTGACGTTGGATTTATCAGGGTAAGGATGGGCGTAAATGATCAAAATCACGGAGTAGTCCCCACAAACCTGGCGTTCTTTAAGAACGGAAAAGCTCCCTGTTCGTTGAGCATAACCGCACTCAACGAACAGGGAGCTAATGACCTGAAGGTGAAGCCTTACTGGCCGGCTTGCAGCTTCAATACTTCCTGCGCAGTCACAGGTTTGCCAGCAATACCCCAGTCTCCGCTCTTAACCTCTTCGAAGATGACCCAGGTGAGGGCACGCATGTTTTCTCCCTCTACCGATACCATGGCGTCAGTCACTTTGCGGATGACCTCGGCTTTTTGCTCGTCGGTAAAAACGCCTTCAATACCTTTGATAGTCACGAGTGGCATGGTGTTCTCCTAAATGTTTGGGATGGGATATCAAGCGTTGGCCGCTGCGTATTCCGGATAATCGGTGTAACCCTTATCAATCGAATCGCTTACACCGTAGTAGGTCGCGCGATCACCTTCGGCCAATGGCCAATCGTTCTGCATACGCTCTACCAGATCAGGGTTGGCAATGTAGGCGGTGCCAAAGGCAATCAGATCTAGCTCGCCTTTGGCCAGCTCAGACTCTGCGATCTCCTTGGTGAAGCCGCCCGCAGCCATCAAGGTGCCCTTGTACGCTTCACGGAATGCTGCGCCGAAACCAGGTGGTGTTTGTGCGGCAAGGATGGTCGGTTGGTAGTTCAGATGAACAAATGCCAGCTCTCGCTCGTTGAGGGCAGCCGCCATACTCATCCAAGTTTCTTCTTCGCCTTCGTACACACCGAAGTCATAGAGGCGACCAAACGGAGAGAAGCGCACACCGATCTTCGACCCACCGATTTCAGCAGCAATCGCATCAATCGTTTCCAGCAGGAAACGCTGACGGTTCGCGATAGAGCCGCCGTACTGATCAGTACGAGTGTTCAGAGCGCTGCTCAGGAATTGGTCGAATAGGAAGCCGTTGGCTGCCATGATTTCGATACCGTCAAAGCCGGCGTCCATGGCCATCCGCGCGGACTTCACGAAGTCAGCGATGACGCGTTTCACTTCTTCAGTTTCCAGCGCACGTGGAGCGCTGGGCTGTACCGGGCCAGCTTTGCCAGGTTCGATCCAGGCATACACCGTAGTGTCCACCGCAGGCACTGTGCCCGAGGAGACCGGCACTATGCCGTGAACCGATACATGGGACATGCGACCAACGTGCCAGAGCTGAGCAAAAATTTTCCCACCCTTGGCATGCACCGCGTCAGTCACTTTGCGCCAGCCTGGTAAGTGCACATCCTCATAAATGCCAGGGGTGTACAGATAGCCGCGAGCCTCATCGGAAATAGGCAGGCCTTCGGTGATCAGCAAACCGGCAGAAGCACGTTGCGCGTAGTAAAGCGCGTTGGATTCATTCGGAATGTTGTTCAAGGTTCGGGTGCGAGTCATGGGGGCCATGACAACGCGGTTTTTCAAAGGAGTACCGGCCAGATCGTAAGGAGTGAACAGCTTATTCATGATTTATCTCGACGTCGTTGAAGGGAGAAATTCGGCGTTTGATTTAGGACTTGTCGAACGCGTCGAGTACGTGGGTGCTGTAAACCATCGCAGCACCAGCATTCATGTTGATCGCCACACCCAAGGCTTCAGCTACCTCTTCACTGGTTATGCCGAGCTTCTTGGCTTCAGCAGCATGGAAGGCAATGCAGCCATCGCAGCGTGTCGTCACGGCCACTGCAAGGGAGATGAGCTCGCGAGTCTTGGCGTCCAGATGGTTGGTTTTCCCACCGGCGGCGCCGAGAGCGGCCATGCCTTTCATCGTTTCTGGCGACAGGCCGTTGAGCTCTACCAAACGAGTATTGATGTCTTTGCGGGTTTGCTTCCAATCTTGCATGGGATTCTCACAGGGATGGCGTTGGTTGCATGATTTAAGATCTTCAATAAAGCTACCATCCAGTTGGTAGGCTTTCAACGGCTCTGTGATGATTTTTAATATCAACGCAATCGAATAAACACTGTTTTGTTGATTTTTTGGAAGAGAATGCGAGTGGAAAATGCTGCTCAGCTTGCTAGAAGCTAATCTGTTAGGTTAGCCAGCAACCCACTCATGGGATTCCAAGGGAGCTCCCGGAGGTCTGAGAAAGCCTTGGAAATTGCTCGACAGCATTGTCGGTCTATGCAGAGTCTTCTTTGTCACAAGCTCGGCAGGTATGTGGGAAAGCCCTGCACCCAAGACTTTCCTATTCTGGGGAGGCGGCTGTCAGATACCTTAGCCGGTGGTTAGGTGGCAGGTGACTGTCGGTCTTTTGACGCCTGATGCTGTCCCCCCGGTCTTGTACCGAAGGCAGGGTAGACTCTCTAAATAGAAGCTCAACGACCTGCTCAGCGTCCGGCGCATTTGAGGTATAAGAAGCTGGTAGGTGAAGCCATCTGGCTGGTACTGATAGGTTCGTTGCAAATGGTTAGGTTGCGGCTTATGAACCCGCAACCAGTCTGGCTCTATAACTCAGGTCGTTTTCCCTCATTTTTGACTTTTTCAGCTCAGGGCTAGACATGCACACCATAAGGAAAGTGGTCATTCAGAATTTCAAAAAATTCAAATCTCTCACGCTCGATTTCGAAGCAGGAAAGAATGTGTTGATTGGCAACAATGAGGCAGGGAAAAGCAGCATTTTGCTCGCTCTAGACCTCGCGCTCGGCGGGAGCCGCAACCGCATTGAAGCTCTGGGTGCAGAAGCACTGCTCAACAAGGATTCGGTGAACACCTTCCTTGCTGGGGAGAAGAGCCTAGAGAAACTACCTGAGCTGATAGTCGACGTTTTCCTAGAGGAAGGTGACGACGAAAGACTCTACGGAACCAACAATGCCCACCAGCGCCAGACTGACGGCGTGCGCATGATACTTGCGGTGATGGCTGAGTATGGCGAAGCGGTGCAAGCCATCTTGGCTGATGATCAACCGAACTTCCCATTCGAATATTACGCAGTGCGGTTTGAAACGTTCGCCGGCAGGCCCTATGCAGCATTCAACCGCCCGATTAAGCACATGATGCTAGACGGTTCACGTATTGATGGCGATCACGCGTCTCGTGAATACACCCGAGCCGTGTACGCTTTCAACGCACCCGCAGAAGACCGGTACAAGCTTGAAAACCTGTATCGCCAGGGCAAGCAGGCGTTTACAGGACAACACCTCGCAGCGCTCAACGCTGACCTACCCGCGTATCAGTTTGACGTACGGAGTGGAGTCCGGTCGAACCTGGAAACTGACCTAATCATCACGGAAGATAATATTCCGCTTGAGAACCATGGCAAAGGAAGGCAGTGCTTCATCAAGACCGAATTTGCGCTGAGCAAGCATAAGCAAGGCGGCTTGGACGTAATGCTCTTGGAGGAGCCTGAGAACCACCTCAGCCATTCCTCCATGAAAGCACTTGTCGCCAAGCTAGCGGAGAACGAGAGCACCCAGCTTTTCATTGCAACCCACAGCAGCCATATCTGCTCAAGGCTTGATCTTCGGCATGCCCTTTTGATCGGCCCGAATGCAGCTGCTGGCTCACTTAAAGCCCTATCACCTGACACCGCAGAATTCTTCATGAAGGCCCCGGACAACAACGTCCTGGAGTTCGCGCTCTCGAAGAAGGTGATATTGGTTGAAGGTGATGCTGAATTCATCCTGGTAGAAGAGTTCTATAAGCAATGTACAAATGGGCGTCTACCGCATGTCGATGACGTTCACATAATCTCTATTGGGGGCACCAGCTTCAAAAGGTACATGGAGCTCGCTAACCTGCTCGGAATTCGAGTCGCAGCCATACGAGACAATGACAAGGATTATCAGAAAAACTGCGTAGAAAACTACGTCGACTTCGCTTCGGATAATGCCAAAGTCTTTGCCGACAAAGACAATGCCCGTTCAACCTTCGAAATAGGGTTGCACAACGACAACGAGGAAACCTGCAAGACCGTCTTCGGCCCAGGACGAAAAACCCTCTCCCCCTTGGAATATATGCTGGCAAACAAGGCAGAAGCCGCGTTTGAGCTGCTCAAGGGAAAGCCAGGCGAGCTCACCGTTCCTGCCTACATCGCGGAGGCAATCCAATGGATAAACGAGTGATGTTCGCCGTGGCAGGGTCAGGGAAGACCACCCTGCTAGTGAAGCGTCTGAGCCTAGAAAAGCGCGCACTGATAATCACCTACACGGAGAACAACTATCGCCATTTGCGCGATAGCATCATCAAACGGTTTGGCCATGTCCCAAAAAACATCAACCTGCTGAGTTATTTCACGTTCCTTTATAGCTTCTGCTATCGCCCTCTGCTGCAAGTGCATATGCAGACGCGGGGAATCAGCTTTCGAGCTCCGCACGCCCGTACGTTAAAGCTCAAACGGGACAATATGGCGTATTACGCCACTACAAGCGGCAGCGTTTACCACAATCGCCTCGCAAAGCTCCTAGAGACCGTTAATGCAATTCCTGACGTGATGGCGCGAATGGAGCGCTTTTACGATGAGTTTTATGTCGACGAAGTTCAAGACCTAGCAGGTCATGATTTCAACCTGCTAATGGCATTAGCGAAAGCCAAGGTTGAAATGCTATTTGTAGGTGACTTCTACCAGCATACGTTCGACACCAGTCGTGATGGAAACGTGAACAGCTCGCTACACGCCGACATTGGGAAATACGAAAAGCTTTTTCAAAAGGCGGGTGTGACTGTCGACAAGGAAACACTGAGCCGAAGCTGGAGGTGTGGTGTCACCGTATGTGATTTTATTCGAACACATCTGCAGATTGATATGCAGTCACAGCATACCTACGAAACCGAAATCATTCCTCTGGCCAATCAAGTGGATGCTAACGCCGTACACGCCGATGGCAACGTGGTGAAGCTGTTCTATCAGGAGCATTACAAGTACGGGTGCCTGTCTAACAACTGGGGCGCCAGTAAGGGTTTGGATCACTACAACGATGTGTGCGTAGTGCTGGGTACTACTCACTGGAAGATCTACCAGACATCCTCGCTTGCCGCGCTCCCTCCACAGACAAAAAACAAACTCTATGTTGCCTTCTCACGGACTCGCGGAAGGCTGTACCTAGCGCCCGAAAAACTTTTCAAACCATTTAAAACGGACTAGGTCGTAGCCATGGGTGGTGATGTCTGGCGTAAGACCTTGTCCAGAAAGTATGCTCAGTATGAAGGGGAACCGCTGGGCATGACTCCTAGCGTGATCAGTCGAAAGACTGGCCCTGCTCCATCTCCCCAATCCAGCTGTATGTGCCGTTTAGCCAAACGAAGACGCTGTTGAGCACCTCGCGCAAGTGCCGGATGTTGATATGCGTAACGTCTGGGAGATGGTCTTTACCACTGTTGGTCGTCGCATACCGAAACGCCATCGAGTCTGGGTCGACGCTGTCCAACTGGCGAATGAACTCGTGAACAGCAGTAGCGTTGACGTCAGAGCGCTCTAGACCCAAGTCCTTGAGCAGATGACGCAACTCCGACCACAGAGGCATCAACGGATGCTTGTCGTAGTTCTTGGGCTCTTTGCCTGTCAGAGCGCGAGCACACTTTAGCATCAGCTTGAACTGCAGCTCCAAGGAATGGCGGTACAGAAAAAGCAAAGGATAAATGCCGCTGTCCAATGGTACCTGACGATTCGCCATCGCCTCCACAAGACCGTCGGCGGCATCTTTGTATGCAAAAGCATAGAGGTCGGCACGAAAGTGAGACCAGTTCAGCATCGCGTTGTACTGCCAATCCTCACCCTGGATAAACAGCTGCTGGCCGGAGAAGTCTGCCGGCCACTGGATGGCCTCAAGCTCCGGTTCGAGCATCGGTAGCGATTCCTCATCCATATCGTCTCCTCACGTTGGCCAGTTCATGGTGTAGAACTTTACGAATCTGGGTGGACTATCGGCAACCAGTAGGTGGTTTTCTGGCTTGGGCTACTGTGCGAGAAAGCGTGATCCAAGGCTGAGGTCACATTGTCCTTTTTGCTGGATACTGACATCGAAAAATGGCTCTGATCCATGCTGGGCAGGGTTTGGTGTCTAATTGAACCTCAACCGCCAACGTACCACAGCCGGTTAACTGTGCTCTTGGGCAGTTCTAATTGCCGGCAAACCTCCGCTTGAGAAAGGCCTGCCGCCTTGAGATCGCGCACCGCTTTGAGTCTTTCTGCGGCAGCTGTTCTTTGGGGTGTTGTGAGTTTTTGAGGTTCGGCAGGTAGCTTTTCATCTAGAACTCCAAGCTGCATGAGTTCTTTCATTGTGTCATCCAAAACTGAGCGCGCGGTCTTGCCCTCATCGGCAGCGGCCACGAGCGTGAGAAAGGACAGTGGCATTAAGCCTAGCGCTTTAGCGATGTCGGCACTGAGGTCGACGCTTACTGACGTTGTCGATGCCTCCAGCCGGCTTATGTGACCTTGGTCAGTCTGATGCTGGAGGTCTGCTTGCGATAAGCCACGTCGAACCCTCAGCCACTGTAGTGTTGCCGCGTATGCCTTCCGCAAAGACATCCAGCGCACCTCTCCACAAAAGGAGACGGTATGCCCCGTTTGATGAGTTCCACACAAATGTATATAGTCATTGCGATGGAACTACCGGTGCGCCACCTTTGCGATTCTGTACGTGCGCAGAGCCCTATTTTCTTTGTCGCCAAGAGGATCATCAATTTATGACTAATTCTTCTGAGCACGAGCTGCTACCGGAAGGGGAAATCTCCTCTGCTGGCACGTCGCTGTCTCATGCAGAAGTGGAAGTATTGGTCGCGGGGCGCTTCGGTCGTAAGCCTTTTTGCACCGTCGAGGACTGGGTCATCTTTCACGTCGACGAGTCCCCAGAATCGCTCGCGAAAGTACGAGCTACTGGTCTGGAGCCGATGTTCATGTATGCCCATTGCGTCATTCATGACGGTCATGGCCGGTTTCCGCCAGGGGGCTGGGTGCGCTCGACCCTGTGTAAATCGTTCGACGGTGTTTGCCTGTTCGAGACGCGAAACACGGTGTACGTGCTTTTGGGACAAGGACGCGAGATGACTGCCTCGCTGAAGACAATATTTGGCTTATGTTAATCGCAGGCGCACTTCGCGGGCCTGCTCAACACGAGATACAAGATGTTCAGGATTAGCATGCAAGACCAGGCCGGCCCGGTGGGAATGTTCGGGGACGGTCTCGCTCATTTTCACGCGGTGTCGCGATCCCTAGTCACTCATTGGTATCACGTGAGCCTGAAGCGTCGACACGAAGGTCGCCTCGTAGCCTACGAGGAGATGTTGAGCGACGAGCCCCGTCTGGTTGAGCTGCTGGTCTCTCAGAACGAGAACTTGCTCGTGCAGGAAGTCCAAGTCGTCACACCAGGGTGGATGAACAAGGGGTCTAGCTGGAGGATGGAGAAGCTGACCTCGCTCGCCATGGGACTCAATCAAGCTGAAGTGCCAATCTGCGTCTTGAAGGTCGAGAGCGGTGATGTGTACGTCAATACTCATCAGCGTGATTTTGATGTTGAGTCTCTGACTGGCTTGAAGGAGCTATACCGGAGGACGGCTCCAGAGAGCACCGTAACCTGTGTATCGAGAGGCTCGTAACCATGGAAGAGATCAACACGGTCGCAGTCGATTTGCACGTGAAACGCTACTCGGACTTCGACCTTCTTCGCATCGCCAAAGCAGTGAATCAAGACTACAACGGGCTGGTCACTGCCTACCTGGTGAATGTCCATATTCATGCGTGCAGTGCTGTTGGTGTGGTGTTCGGTCACATTTGCCCTGGGCCGTACCAACGATTAGCAGATGGTCGGCTGATTCGGACATCCGACATTCAGTCCGTAACGAAGGAAGGCAGGTTTTGGGTTATCAACACGGTCAACTCCAAGTACGTGATTGCGACGTTTAGGCGTGACGTCGGGCGCCGCAGCTTGCGTGAGTTCATGCGCATAGCGGGCGACCGGTACTTTCCAACGCCTCGTCACCTCCAGTAGTCGTGGCACTGTTGTTCGGGCTTGCCCCGCTTCGGGGGGCGGCTGTCGTGAACCAAGCTCCGCTACGGCGGATCTTGGCCCTAGCGGGCTTCCATCCTCAAGCCTGCGGCCATCCATGACCTGCGCGCTCCGCTTGCCGTCTGTGCAGCGAGCCTGATGCCTTGCTTTCTGGCCCCTGACGAACTTGGGACACTATGAATCAGAACACTGAAGCTCTGCCCGAGATCGACATTGAGGAGTTTCGGGGGCGCTACCCTCATCTGTTCTCCGACCCGACAGTTGACGAGATTTATTGCGATCCTGGCTGGAAGAATATCCTGATTGCCCTCTGCGACACACTTCATAACTACCTGAATCGAAATCCTGAGATCACCCCCGTCACCGTCGCCCAGATCAAATCTAAATTCGGCGAATTACACTTTTTCTATGAAGGTGGGGACTCATACTGCAGGGGCGCAGTAGACGTAGCAATTCAACTTTCGACGAAAACCTGCTCATACTGCGGAGCGCCTGGAAAGCAGGTCGGCGGTGCATGGGTAAGCACACTGTGCTCGCGTCATGACGGCAGCGGTGGTTCGAAGACTACCGGCTGACAGGCTTGCATCCCAATCATCTATAAGTGCCTTAGGGTTGCCCCTTCGCACCTTGTAACCTGCTCGTCAATTTGGGGCCGTAGGCCCCGGCTCGGTTTTGCCAACAAAAACCGAGTATTTGAGTTTACTTTTTGTGGTTTGTAGGAGATTTGGTGTGATCAGAGATCAAGAAAGTCCAGCGAATCAGCAAGAGGTAAATTCCTTCTAGCCCGTCCAGGCTCCACCGGGCTTTCCTCGGCTCACGGATGCAAACATGCCGGCAATGATCCTGGCGTCGAGCAAGGCGTGGTGAGGCAGCTCTTCACCCTCGCTAGTCGGAGTAAGTGTCGTCGCGTCAGTGGGGAAATTACGAACGATTCTGGGCCATCGTCCGCCGTCATAGACCAGATCGCAAAAAAGCTCCCAGTCGAACTGGGGAGCATCCGTGACGATCTCGATCTCCTTTTTGAACGGTGTCAGAAACCTGAGCAGCGACTTCCTGGCTTCAACAATGGGCAGCGCATAGCTCCCACCCCACAGCTGCGGAAGCACGATTTCCTTCACGAAATCACTGCAGTCTTCTTCTTGCCAACCTTCGAGCAATTCCACGTAGAATTCGCGCCCATCCTCAGCCACCAATGCGAGTGAAATCAGCTTCGCAGCCGCCGAGAGCTTGGTAAACTCGCAATCAAGAAAGAGCCTCATGTTGCCGGAACTCCGTTATGACTAGGCCTCGCCTTGATATGGTGCAGGAAGGTCAGCTGTGGGAAATGGCTCTCAAGCATTTTGGCTCAGACGGGCTCCTCAAGGTAGTCATAGAAATGTGGAGTCACGCTGCGCCTCCGCCCAAGCCAGTCGTGGAATACCTGTCCACCAAACAGGTGAGCCTAGAAGTCCTGAATATACTGACAATTGCCCAGGAGCGAGTGGGTGCGTTCGTTGCGGATCGGACACCGGTTCCAGACACCGTAATGTTGTACTCCCGGCACGCCAGTGACCTGGCGGACGGGCTCATTACGCGACTGCCGAAGGGGCTACTTTCCCGAGCCTGGAGGGGTTTTTGTCTTGAAATTGACCTGGGCATTTGAAATCTCCTCCTGCTCCACAGCCATCCTGGCGTAAGCCTTCCCGAACAACTTGTTGAGTTATTGCTGTTCTATAGAGACGATTTATGAAAGCTGATTTAACTGAAGAAGAAATGCGCCGCGCCTTATTCGGTACAGCTAAGCCTGAAGAGGTTCTTGCATCTCCAGCACCGGAACCTGTGACAGAAGTCGTCTTCACGAAGCCGATTGCTGAGTCTGCAGCCAAGAAGAAACCGGCGAAACCGTTCACGCCTAAGCTCAGGGTTACGCTTCGAGTTGGAAACGAATTTGAGGGGAAGATGCACGAGCTTATCCATGAGGCCGACACGCTGAGTTCGTTGCTTGCTGAGCAAGAAGCTGTGAAGGCTGCTAGGAAGAAATACAAATACGTGGAAGTGGAATCCGTTAAGTCGATGTAAAGGACACAGCTGTGAGGATTGCCTATCTGTTAATGATCGCTGAGCAGCATCGGGGGATATTTGATTGTTGATCGAAGCGTCGATGCGGCCAGTGGAGATGTGGCTATCGCAACGCTTGGCGATACTTGAACTGCAACCGGCACGACGAACCGTGCCGGTTTTCTATCACCGCAGGCTCATTTCCTTATAGAAACAATTGTGGCTTTGCCACCCTCTAGACGAAAGGTAAACGAGACACGGTCTCCGGCTGCCAGCCCTTTCAACTGATCCTCTGTCGCGGAAAACGCCATAGTCATCGGTGGCCATTGCACTGATGGAACAGCGCCATGGGCAATGGTCACGGTATGCGTCGTAGGATCGATAGCCTTGATCGTTCCGTCGGAGGTGGCTACTGGAGCCTGCTTTGTTTCTTGCTTCATTTCCACACCCTCCATTTTCATGCCCGGCATGTCCTCTGCTAGGGCAGAAAAGGACAGCGTAAGTACGGTGCTAGCAGCTGCAATCAGGGTCAGTTTCATACGACTTTTCCTTGAGGGAGGTTGGGTTCATCTTGGAGGTGACGGCGACGCATCAGGCGATACGCCGCCGGAATGACTAACAGGGACAGCAAGGGTGCCGTGACCATGCCGCCGACCATGGGTGCGGCAATGCGGCTCATGACTTCGCTGCCGGTGCCGCTGCCCAGCAGGATGGGTAACAGACCGGCAATGATCACGGCCACGGTCATGGCCTTGGGTCGAACGCGCTGCACAGCGCCTTCACGAATCGCCGCCACCAGCCCGCGCTCAGTGCTGTCGCCGAGGTCTTCACGCTCGGCCCAGGCGTTTTTCAGGTAGAGCAGCATAATCACACCGAACTCGGCAGAAACCCCGGCCAAGGCGATAAAGCCGACTCCGGTGGCGACCGACAGATTAAATCCCAGCAGATAGAGGAACCATGCTCCGCCCGTTAGTGCGAACGGCAGAGTGGCCATGATCAGTAAGGCCTCATCGAAGCGGGCGAAAGTCAGGTAGAGCAGCACGAAGATGATCAACAGGGTGGCAGGCACTACCAGTTTGAGGCGTGCGTTGGCCCTTTCGAGAAACTCGAACTGTCCTGAGTAGCTCAGGCTCATACCGGGCTGCAACTTGACCTGCTCATTGACGATCCGGCGTAGATCGGCGACCACCGAGGCAATGTCTCGTCCGCGCACATCGATATACACCCAACCTGAAGGCCGTGCGTTCTCGCTCTTGAGCATCGGCGGCCCGTCGCTGACCTTGATCTTCGCCACTGTGCCAAGGGTGATCAGGCTCCCTAGCGGGGTGTAGATCGGCAACTGCTCTAGAGCGCCGAGCGAATCCCGCCACTCCCGTGGGTAACGGACGTTTATCGGGAAGCGTGCAAGCCCTTCAATGGTCTCCCCGACGTTTTCACCGCCGATGGCACCAGCCACAATGGACTGCACATCAGCGATATTCAGTCCGTAACGGGCGGCGGCCTTGCGGTCGATATCTACATCGATATATCGGCCACCGGTCAGTCGTTCGGCCAGAGCCGAACTCACACCGGGCACGCCCTTGGCCACTCGCTCGATGGCCTGAGTCGCAGCATCGATCTCCGTCAGGTTGGTGCCGGCAATTTTCACTCCGATTGGACTCTTGATCCCAGTGGCCAGCATGTCGATACGGTTGCGAATCGGTGGTATCCAGATATTGGTCAGCCCAGGGACGCGTACCACTCGATCCAGTTCTTCCACCAGTTTTTCCTGGGTCATGCCCGGACGCCATTGCTCGTGCGGCTTGAATTGGATCGTGGTTTCGAACATCTCGAGCGGTGCCGGGTCTGTGGCAGTTTCGGCACGCCCCGCTTTACCGAAGACGTGTTCGACCTCTGGAACGGTCTTGATCAGGCGGTCGGTCTGTTGCAGCAGTTGCGCCGCTTTTTGCGCCGACAGTCCCGGCAGAGCCGAAGGCATATAGAGCAGGTCGCCCTCGTCCAACGGGGGGAGAAACTCACCACCCAAGCGAGACATTGGCCATAGCGCACTGACAAAAACCAATAGCGCCACCAGCAGCGTGATCTTTGGTCGACGCAAGACTGCGTCCAGAGCTGGCTGATAGATCCGAATCAACCACCGGTTCAACGGGTTCTGTTGTTCACTGGGGATTCGCCCTCGAATCCAGTAACCCATCAGCACTGGCACCAAGGTCACTGACAATCCCGCCGCTGCGGCCATGGCGTAGGTCTTGGTGAAAGCCAGTGGGCCGAACAAACGCCCTTCCTGAGCTTCTAGGGTGAACACCGGAATGAACGACAGGGTGATAATCAACAAACAGAAGAACAGCGCCGGGCCGACCTCTGCCGCCGCTTCGGTCATCACGTGCCAATGACGCTCCCCATTCAGTTCTTCCCCTGGATTCGCCACATTCCACGCCTCAACCTTCTTGTGCGCGTTCTCGATCATTACCACGGCAGCATCCACCATGGCGCCGATGGCAATGGCAATCCCACCCAAGGACATGATGTTGGCGTTGATGCCTTGGTAGCGCATGACGATGAAGGCAATCAAAACTCCCACCGGCAGGGAGATGATCGCCACCAGCGACGAGCGTAAGTGCCAGAGGAAAATCCCACAAACCAACGCGACAACGATGAATTCTTCGATGAGCTTGTGGCTGAGATTTTCCACAGCGCGGTCGATCAGCTTACTGCGGTCGTAGGTGGTGACGATTTCCACCCCAGACGGCAAACTCTTTTTCAGCTCGTCGAGTTTGGTCTTGACCGCAGCAATGGTCTCGCGAGCATTCTTGCCGCTGCGCAAAATCACCACGCCGCCGACGGTCTCGCCCTCACCGTCGAGTTCGGTGATGCCACGCCGCATTTCCGGCCCCAGCTGGATCGTGGCGACATCGCCAAGGGTCACCGGCACACCGCCCGAGCCCAGCTTCAGTGGGATCGCCCGAAAGTCATTGAGTGTCTTTAAGTAGCCGGAAGCACGCACGATGAACTCGGTCTCTGCCATTTCCAGCACCGCACCACCGGTTTCCTGATTGGCCTTGCCGATAGCATCGGTCACCTCAGACTGAGTGATGCCGAGGCTGGCCAGTTTGAGCGGATCAAGCTGCACCTGGTATTGCTTAACCATGCCTCCCACGGTGGCCACTTCCGCAACGTTCGGTAGGGTCTTGAGTTCAAACTTGAGGAACCAGTCCTGAAGAGCGCGAAGTTGTGCCAAATCGTGCCCGCCACTGCGATCCACCAGTGCGTACTGATAGATCCAACCCACCCCCGTCGCATCCGGCCCCAACGCCGGTTTGGCGCTGGCCGGCAAGCGGCTTTGTATCTGACTCAGGTACTCCAACACCCGCGAGCGAGCCCAATACAAGTCAGTGCCGTCTTCGAACAGCACGTAGACAAAACTATCGCCAAAGAAGGAATAACCACGCACGGTCTTGGCCCCCGGCACCGAGAGCATGGTGGTGGCCAACGGATAGGTGACCTGGTTCTCGACGATCTGCGGCGCTTGTCCTGAATAAGGGGTGCGGATAATCACCTGTACATCGGAGAGGTCTGGCAACGCGTCAATGGGCGTGCTTTGCACCGACCAGATACCCCAAGCGGTGACAAACAGTGTCGCGAGTAGCACTAGGAATCGGTTGGCTACTGACCAACGAATCAGGGCAGCAATCATGGCTGGCCCCCCGATTTATTCAGGCGTTCAACACGCAAGCCATCATCGGTCTGGCTCACCGCGACCCGAACCTTGTCACCAGCCTTGAGGCCCTGCATCAGCGCCGGACTAGCGAGAGGGAAAGTCATCGTCATGCCAGGCATACCCAGCGTCTTGAAAGGGCCGTGGGCGAGCGTGACTTCTTTGTCGTTGATCTCAACGATTTGACCATCAGCCTCATGAAAACTGGAGGCTGTTTCACTGGGTGGCGACTCTTCCTCCGTGCGAGCAGCAATGCCTTTAAGACTGGCCTCCGAGTCGAGCAGGAACTGGCCAGATGTAACCACCTTCTGGCCTGCTTCCAGACCTTTCACTATCGCCGTTTTGCCATCGCTTTCCTGCCCAAGGAGCACCTCCACGGGACGGTAGCGGCCAGCGTCTTCGGCGAGCATCACCAGCGCTCGTCGGCCAGTGCGAATCACCGCCTCACTCGGCACCCACAATACACTCTGCTCGGTCGAACGATTCAGGCGTACTTGCGCCGTCAAACCCGGCCTGAGACGCCCATCCGGATTGGGTAACTCAACACGTATCCGAAGTGTGCGGCTGTCCGGATTGGTCTCAGGCAAAATCGCGCTGACCTTGCCATTGAGCATTTCCCCAGGAAAGGCTGGTAGACGCGCTTCGACTGCCTGCCCCACGGTAATAGCTCCGGCGTCCGATTCTGGAACGGCTACAGCTAGCCAGACCGTGTCCAAACCATTAACGCGAGCCAGGGTCTCGCCAGTCGTCACGGTCATACCCGCTCGCACATTCAGCTCTTGCAGAACGCCGCTGATGGGGGTGGTTAGCTTCAGGGTCGGCTGGACTTTCCCACTGCGCTCTACCTGGGATATCAATGCAGCCGGCATCCCTGTGAGTCGCAGCCGCTGACGGGCCGCCGCTAGCAACTCAGCATCTGCGCTGCGCTTGAGAGCAAGAAACTCTGTCTGAGCCGCCGCCCACTCTGGAACCAAGATATCCGCCAACGCCGCGTTGGCTTTGAGTACATCGCCGGGAGCATTTGCATAGACCCGCTCCACAAAGCCAGTGGTGCGGGGCTGAATCACAGCGACATCACGCTCGTTGAATCCCAATACTCCTGTGACGTCGAGACTGGAGTTAAAGATTCCACGGGTGACTGTCGCAAAACGCAGACCGAGATTTTGAGTCAGACTCGGATCGATACTGACGGTCGCACGATCTCCTGCGCCACCGGCGTACTGAGGAACCAGTTGCATGTCCATAAAAGGGGATTTACCCGGCTTATCGAATTTTTGCTGCGGGTACATGGGGTCGTACCAATACAGAGCCTCGCGTTCCTCCGATGAGTTGGGACTCTGCTCCGGGCTAGCACCAATTACTCCGCTCATGCGTTGATGTGCGAACCAGTAACCACCGGCAATACCCAATGCCAGCGAGACGCCTACCAGCAATGCCCCGTTCCATTTTTTTAGGATCATTGGCTGGGCTCCCCATAGGCGAAGTACAGACGCGCACTGATCAGCGCTCGCTGCTCTTCTACGTCGATCTGTTTGAGGCGGGCTTCGATGAGTTCACGTCGGGCGGCAACCACCGCGTTTAAATCGCCCTTGCCTGCACGGTAACTGGCCATGCTGAGTTCGACCTTTTCCTTGGCCAGCGGCACCAGGCTTTCCTGATTTCTGCGTACGGCACGATTCAGACGCTCATAGTCAGCCAGTTCATTTTCCAGCTGCTGTGTATGCTCGCGTGACAGCGCTTCGCGCTCGGCCTCCAATTGGTTAAGCTCAGCCTGCTTGGCCGCAATCCTGGGGTTTTGGCGAGAGTCGGGAAATAGCGGTAAATCCCAGGAAAGTTGAACGCTAACCATGTCGCCGAACTGACGGTCACGATGCTGATAATCAAGTTCCCAACTCCAGTCCGACTGCTTTTCCGCTTCGGCTTCACAAACTTTGGCTTGCGCTTCGCGGGTCATCGGCGCAAACGCGGCCAACTCGGGGTGGTGTTGCAGCTTATGAGAGTAACTTGAGGTGTCGACGGGCCATTCAGGCAAGCTGCCCACAGGCTTGTCGTTGGCGGCGGAGCCAATCCAGCGTTTGAGTGCCGCACGAGCCTGCGCTCTCTGGAGAAACAGATCGTCCTGCTGCTCCGCCAGTTGAGCTGCTTCCTGCTTGGGTGTCACCGCATCGGCTGGTTGAGCACGGCCACCGGCAATTTGAGCCCGGACGGTATCGCTCAGCAGGCGGTTTTCTTTGTAGAAGTCCTGGAACAACACATCTTTGCGCTCAACCGAGTAGCTGCTGATCCAGGCCAACGCCGTGGACTGGCGCACCTTCAGACGTTCGACTCGACGCTCCGCAGAGGCACGATCAATAGCTGCATCGGCGACTTCGATACGCGCTTTGCGCTTGTCGCTATTGGGCATCTCCTGCCTGACCCCGACCATCTGCATGGTCATGAAGTCCTGGTCGATACTCCAACGATCCGGGCCGCCGATGGGGTAGTTCTGCACGCCCACCAAGAGCTTGGGATCAGGTAATTCACCAGCAGGGATGGCCGTACTGCTGGCGGCCTGAATTTTCGCGTCTTGTGCGGTCAGCGACGGCGCATTGTTTTCTGCCAGCCGCAACGCTTCATCGAGCGTCAATGCGGCAGCGAAACTCGGCAACGCCAGCACGCTTGCCGCTAGGCCGGCCACGAGAGACCAGCCTGTGCAATTGCACTTGGAGTTCATGTTTACGATTCCTGTAATCATCCACTGCACGCGTCAAAAGACATGCGCGCAGCTAGTCCATCCCGCTAATGCAGAATGAGGCTCAATGTCGGACAGGAATTAAACGCGAGGGGGTCGCCATACTCCGGACGGGGTATGTACAGGCAATGAATCGCTAGAAAAGGAAAGGACTACAGGATCAAACAGTGTGACAGGGGGCTTAAAGACCGAAACTTCCAACATACCGCCTGTTTTGCATTCTTGGCCCGGCTTACAAGGCTTTCCGTGCTCAGAAGGGCTTTTCATGTCGTTGCAGCAGTCCATCTTCATGTCGTCCATCATCGCCATGCCCATGGTCTTCATGGGGCAAGGTTCTGTGAGTGCCTGAACGCCCGCCATTCCGGACAAGGGAAGCGTCAAGCTGATCAGAAGAAGCATGCAAAGCCGCAAATAGCGTTTCATAGAGGCGGAGTGTAGTCGGTGCAAATGGGACTTACAATTGGACAGCTAAAAGTGAAGTTTCGACCTGGTAGCTCTGATTTCGGAGCGTCCCCAGCCTTTCACCCATGCGCAACAGGCCAAGCAGGCAGGCTTATCGTAAAAGTCGTTCGCCCTGCAGCGGAAACACACCCAACGGTGCCGCCATGAGCATCTACTAACGACTTTACAATTGCCAAACCCAGCCCTGCATTGTTTGTAGAGCTCTCCCTTCGCGCAGGGTCAACCCTATAAAACCGGTCAAACAGCCGAGGTAGATGTTCAGCGGCGATTTCTTCGCCAGGATTTTGCACTGATAAACTGATCATGCTGCCGTACGACTCGATTTTTACAGAAATGGTGCCACCAGAGGGCGTGTACCGGATCGCATTCGATAGCAAATTGGAAACCATCCTGTCCAGCATAGTCCTGTCACCACGCACCTCACCGTGTCCAATGACCTGTAGCTTCAAACCGGTGTCATCTGCCAGCAGTTGGTAATACTCCAAGAGCTTCTCCACCACTGACCGAATTTCGACTTTTTCTTTCGCGGGTAGAACCAGGCCGTTATCAGACTTTGCTAAAAAGAGCATGCCATCGATGATGCTTGAAAGTCGGTTGAGATCTTCCAGATTGGAGTAAAGATTCTCCTCATATATTTCTGGCGCACGCTTTTTTGTGAGAATCACTTCAGTATGTGTTCGCAGATTACTAATTGGCGTACGTAGCTCATGGGCGATATCGGCTGAGAAATTAGATAATCGAGAAAACGATTCTTCTAGCCGAGCAAGCATGGCATTGAACGAAGTGACGAGTAGCTCAAGCTCACGGGGCACAAAATCCATCGGAATTCGCTCTTTCAGCGATCCAGCTGACATCGAAGCGGCAACCTGCGTCACCCGTGCGACGGGTTTTAACCCGCTACGCGCAACCAACCAACCCAAGCCGGCGCTGACCAACGCACTGATCGCCAAACCTATCACCAACCACCAACGTAAAGTCTCCACGAAATGCATGTGGCTTGTGATATCCATACTCAGCCAGGCCGTCAGTGGCTCTGATTCATTCACCAAATGAACTTGGGCTTTCATCCCTCGGTACAGATGGCCTCCGTCTGTCCACTCCCACATATCATCATCAGGGGCATCAGGAGGAATAGAAGGATGCTGAGCTGCGTTAGAGGTTGCAAAGATCGTTTTTCCCCCCTGCATGACAATCGAGGCTGAGAGTTCCTGGTGCGCCCCCAACAACGCTTGTAACTGAAGCAATACATCCGAACGGTCAGCTGAGCCAGCTTCACCGTCCATGATTTGACGAATTGATTCGAGCTTTTCTGTCATAGCTTGCCGGTCGAGTGCCTTGAAGTGATGCCGGCTGAAACCGTCGAAGGTAAAGCCTGCTACCACGAGCACTGCGACTACAGCGCACACAAACATCAGGCTTAGACGAAGCGTTAGAGACGGGCGCTTCATTCTGCGTCCGGGGCATCAAGCATGTAGCCCATGCCTCGCGAGGTCTGAATCAGCTTTGTATCGAAATCATCATCAATCTTGGCCCTAAGCCTGCGAATGGCGACCTCAATCACGTTGGTATCGCTGTCGAAATTCATATCCCAGACCTGGGATGCGATGAGCGACTTTGAGAGAACCTCCCCTCTGCGGCGCATCAGCAGTTCCAGCAAAGCAAACTCCTTGGCTGTCAGGTCAATGCGTTGACCTGAGCGCGAGGCCCGACGTTTGAGCAAGTCGACTTCAAGATCGCCGATTTTGATAGACGTCAGATTGGGAGCACCGGCCCCCCGACGCAGAAGGCTTCTGACGCGAGCGAGTAGCTCAGAAAACGCGAACGGCTTAACTAAATAATCATCTGCACCAAGCTCTAAGCCTCTAACGCGGTCATCGACTCCGTCCCTGGCTGTAAGGAATAACACGGGAACCAAGCTTCCAGCTGCACGAACACTTTGGATGACCTCCCATCCGTCAATCCCAGGCATCATCACGTCCAGAATCAGAAGGTCGTAGCTCTCGTTCAGCGCCTGATGCAATGCCTCCGTGCCTGTCACCACCCGGTCGACATTAAAACCCGCCTCCAAAAGTCCTTGCTGGAGATACATTCCAGTTTTGGGTTCGTCTTCTGCTACCAGGATTTTCATGGTGGAACTCCAGCTGGGCGTACCTCAAGTGTGCTACGAAACCGACAACGATGCGCAAGCTGACGCAAATGTAATCGCTCTGACAGGTGGCAGAAAGCGCCTAGGCACCATGGCATGGAAGGGCGTAAGCAGCTAGACGGCAGCTTACGAAAATGTAATCGGCAATGATCAGTTGTTGCGCTTAACCTACCTTGGAACGGTGCGGATGCGAGGTAATGAGTCCGGACAAGGAATACATAGCAACCGCGCTACGAAATGTTAGAGAGGTGCATAAAAATGATGAAGCGTAAGTTATTCCTCGCTACTGGGCTGATGCTCATGGGCGTTGCACAAGCTGCGGAGCAGCTCAGTATCGATGTCCACCGTGACGCGAATTGCGGATGCTGTAAGGAGTGGGTCAAGCACTTGGAATCGAATGGATTCAAGGTGACTGACCATGTGGAAAGCGATATGAGCGCTATCAAGAAAGGGCTGGGTGTGCCGCAGGGATTAGCTTCCTGTCACACGGGAGTTATTGGTGGAAAATTCGTAGAAGGCCATGTTCCGGCGGATGAAATTAAGAAGTTGAATGACCGTTCCGACCTTGCAGGGATTGCAGTGCCAGGCATGCCAGCAGGTTCGCCTGGTATGGACTATGGTCAGAAACATCAACCTTACCAAGTCTTGGGCCTCACCAAGGGTGGTGCGCAAGAGGTGGTCGCTGACTACCCGAAATGATCGTCACGCAGATCTGAGCGACCAGCGTTGCTCAGATCTGCGCGGGCATTACCCTTGAGCCATCTCGATTGAAGGGCTTAGCGTTCCTAGCCAAGCCACCAAGCAAACAATGACAACTGCACAGGTCGATTCAAGCAGCACGCTCTTCTTCAAAGCAGTGACTGCGTCAGAATAATTACCCCCGCTCACAGAGCGTTCCAGTGAGGGGCTGAGGTAGAAACGATTGAGGGTCGCGAGTCCGAGCATGCCAGCGAACAATATGATTTTCGCTAGGAGGAGAATGCCATAGGTACTGGTCACTACATCTGTAATGGTCGGCCCGACAATGAAAAGATAATTAGCGACTCCTGTGAGTATGATCGTAGCCACAATGAACCCGCCCGCTGTTTCGAATCCTTTGAGCGCCCGAGTCAAAACCCGTACGAGTTGGTCAGGATTACCTCCCCTCATGCTCAGCATCAGAGCAAAGGCGGCCAAGGCTCCAATCCAAGCGCCAGCAGCCAGTAAATGGAGAATATCCGCTGCGAAATGCCAGAACCGTCTAGCCCCTTCATCCATCGCCCCGTGACCTGTCCATGGAAGCGTAGCTAAGGCAATACTGCCCGCTAGGGTAGCAATCCAAAGACTAGCAGATGGCAATCGAGTGCTTTGGCTTACAGCGATTATCACCACTGCAAGCGAGACCATACGTGCCATCCAGCTGTAACCGACCTCGGTTTCAGACAGCATCATTTCCAGGTGAGGGAACAGCTCCGCCCAATCGGACGCACCGCTCATGTTTTTCGTCATGACCAAGAACGTGGCCATAGACAGAAGAATGCCTATAACGGCAGCCCCACTCAGCAGCGACCCGAAATGCAACACCGTTCCCGATACGCGCTCTTTCCCGCGAAAGCTGTACAGCCCGAACACTGCGAGCCCGAACAGGAGCATCAAATCCAGATAAAGCGCGAGGCGCAGCGCCACATTCAAAGGGTCGCTCATGCTTATTTCACTTTGAAAGTTACGGCACCGGTAATTGGATGAGTGTCGGACGATACTGCCCGCCATTCTACTTTGTAGGTGCCCGTTGTCAGGGGGGATGAAGGCGTGATTACCATGGTCTTCGGATCATTTCCGCCTGCTACGCTGGCTTTGACACCCATAGGTGAATTCGGCATGCCTGGCATATCAGTCATGATCAGCTTGGCGCCGGAGAACTGGGTAACCAGGTTTTCGGAAAAATGCAGTTCGATTTTGGAAGGGGCCGCACCGGATTCGCCTTCTGACGGAGTCGAAGACAACAGCTTCGGGTGAGCTTGAGCGACCGAGCTCAGCAAAATACCGGATGAAAGAGCGACAGCCACTACGCAGGATTTCAAGAACGACATGCAAGGCTCCTCACAGCGCATAGCTGTTGTAATGAGGTTGAGTAATTATTTTTTTGGTGCCATTAACTCTGGTTTAGAACCAGACCCGAACGCCTAGCACCAGGCGTGCTTCGTTATTGTCTTCGCCTTCCTCGCTGGCGTAGTCAGCCGTTGTTCCATAACTACGATTCCAGGTTACGCCCACGTAAGGAGCGAATTGTGGACGGATCTCGTACCGGAGCCGCAGACCAATCTCACTTTCTGATAACCCGGAGCCAATGCCACGCTGGGGATCGTTTTTCCCGTAAAAATTGAATTCTGCAGTCGGTTGCAAAATGAGCTTATTGGTCAAAAGGATGTCGTAGTCTCCTTCTAGCCGCGCCGCAGTCTGGCCACCTTCGCCCAGATAAGCAGTAGCCTGGGCTTCGAAGTTGTAGAGCGCCAAGCCCTGGATGCCGAAAGCCGCCCACGTTTGTGGATCACCTGGTTTGAAGTCTTGGCGAACCCCACCGACCAGATCCCACCAGGGACTAATAGAGTGACCCCACAGCGCTTGCACCTCGGCCTCCTCAGTTTTGCCATTGGTGCGCTCACCCTCAGAACGCAGCCATAGACGGTCAACGTCTCCGCCTATCCAACCTTGAGCTTCCCAGTTCAACGCGCTCCCTTCATCAGCATCCTGCCATTCCAATTTTTCGAAAATGAAATACGAGTTAAGAGCGGTGTCATGAACCTCGTGACCACCAGGCGCGTTGTAAACTGCGGCTCTCTCCGCATCTGTAATTGGCGGTATGGGGGTTCGGCTTTCACTACGAGCCTGCTGCTTGGAGGGCTGCATACCCTGCATCTGGCTATGATCCATGCCCTGCATTTGGGAATGATCCATGCCCTTCATCTGGCTGTGATCCATGCCCTGCATTTGCGAATGATCCATGCCTTTCATCTGCCTGTGATCCATGCCCTGCATTTGGGAATGATCCGTGCTCTTCATCTGGCTGTGATCCATACCCTGCATCTGGGAATGATCCATGCCCGTCATCTGGCTGTGATCCATGCTCTGCATTTGCCCGTCGTCTGCAGGCTGAGTGGTGTCAGCGGCTGCCGGCAGAACAAAGCCAAGGCTGAGAGCGACCGTAGCTACAACCGAGTGAATGCGAGTGCCACAAAAATAGTTGCTCATAGTCGACCCCTTATTCCTCTACTCGCACTTCTCGGAACATACCCATTTCCATGTGGTACAGAAGATGGCAATGATAGGCCCAGCGACCGAGTGCATCGGCGGTGACTCTGTAGCTGCGCTTCGATCCTGGCGGCATGTCGATGGTGTGTTTACGAACAAGGAATTGGCCATTCTCGTCTTCAAGGTCGCTCCACATCCCATGCAAATGGATGGGGTGCGTCATCATGGTGTCATTAACAAGCACGATCCGAACTCGCTCGCCATACTTCAGTTTCACTGGCTCGGCATCAGAAAACTTCACCCCGTTGAATGACCAAGAGAACTTTTCCATATGCCCGGTCAGATGCAGTTCGATAGTTCGGCTTGGCTCACGGCCATCAGGATCTTCAAACGTGCTCCTGAGATCGGAATATGTCAGCACCTTGCGACCGTTCTCCCGAAGGCCCATACCGGGGTCGTCAAGCTTCGGTGAGGTCGACATCGCTTGCATGTCTACGAGAGGGTTGTTGGCTTCTGTCTTGGGGTGCGACTGCATCTCGCCCATCCCACCCATGCCTCCCATAGACATTTTGCTGTGATCCATATCGGCCATGCCTTCCATGCCGGACATATCCTGCTTAGCGCCATGGTTCATCGATGTCATGGAGCCGCCGTCCATCCCCGACATGCCATCCATCGAACTGTCACCCATGCTGGCCATTTTGCTGTGATCCATTCCAGCCATATCGCCCATTCCGCCCATCGAGCCATGATCCATACCCGCCATGCCCATGTCGGCCATGGTGACGAGAGGACGAGGATCGAGCTCGGGTACAGGTGCGACTAAGCCTGATCGAACAGCCAAAGTACCTCGGGCATATCCCGACCGATCCATTGACTGTGCGAACAACGTGTAGGCTTCTTGGGTGGGCTCGACTATTACATCGAACGTCTCAGCTGTGGCTATTCGGAACTCATCCACACTCACAGGTTTTACATACTGGCCATCGGCGGCCACCACAGTCATCTTCAGCCCAGGAATACGAACGTCGAAGTAGCTCATTGCCGAGCCATTGATGAATCTCAACCTGAGCTTTTCGCCGGGTTTAAAAGTGCCTGTCCAGTTGGAATTCGGGGCGTGGCCGTTCATCAAATAGGTATAGGTCGCGCCACTGACGTCTGCAATGTCAGTGGGGTTCATCTTCATTTCAGCCCACATCTTGCGATCAGCAACGGTGGCTGACCAACCTTTGTCAGCCACGTCATTTATAAAGTCGCTAACCGTTCGCTTGTGGGTGTTGTAGTAGTCAGCCTGTTTCTTCAGCGTTTTCATCAACGAGGCCGGATCTTCATCCGTCCAATCGGTAAGCATCACCACGTAGTCACGGTCATACACAAACGGCTCGGGATCTTTCGCTTCAATTACTAACGGGCCATATACACCGACCTGTTCTTGAAAGCCGGAATGACTGTGATACCAGTATGTTCCGTTCTGCTTGACCTTGAACTGATAGACGTAAGTTCCGTCGGGCTCAATTCCGTGAAAGCTAAGGCCGGGTACACCATCCATATTGGCGGGAAGAATGATCCCGTGCCAGTGAATGGAAGTCATATCCTTCAGGCGGTTTTTGACGCGCAAAGTAACAGTGTCACCCTCACGCCAGCGCAGGAGGGGCCCCGGAAGCCCTCCATTGATCGTCAGCGCTGTACGGCGATTGCCTGTAATGTTTACCGGTGTTTCGCCAATAAACAGGTCGAACTCCGTTCCTGACAGGACGTTCGCTTCCCCGAGGCCAGGCGCAGCCCATACAGGGTTGCGCCAGAGGCCTAAGCCCGCAAGAATTCCGCCTGCGGTGAGGCCTTTTACGAAGGTGCGCCGAGAGGTGTTGGAGTGCATACCGATTCGTGTCCCATCAGTCGGACGGAGGCGCGCATTAATGCGCACATTCCGAGGATTCAATCTCTTGATCGCTTGGGCGATTTCCTACATCGAAGATGCCACAAGCCAGCAAATGAGGTAATTACATTTCCGTAAGCTGGGAGACTCAGCATTGATGGTTTGGCTTTTCAGCCACAGGTTTGTCCTGCGCAACGTCCTCCTTCGGCTGTGTTCTCGAACGCGGGGTGAGCGTGGACATCGCCGTCTCGCGGGCTCGCTCCATGCGCTCAGCTGCACGGTCGCCCCCGCCCTCAGCAAACGCCAGCGACGATATAGCCAAACTGAATGTAAGAATCAGAACTTTGGTTGCTTTCATGGCGCATCTCCTCAACAGAATTAGCTCTCAGGTAGTCCAGAGAGATTGAGCATCGGCTCAGTGAGGATGATGGGGGCTTGCACCTGTCAGCAGGCTTAGTCTGCGATTACAAATTTGACAGCGGCGTTAGCCGGGACTGATCAACATAACGGGAGCGCCAAAGGTGGCTTAGATCGCCGACGATCTACTCCAGCCTTCCACCTGCTCCACGCAATGCCCGCGCCTGCATGGAAAGCTGAATCTCCAGACCTATGACAGAGAGTGCCGGCTTGATGAGGCAAGCTGAATAGCGAAGGTTCGCCTACCTTACAAAACTGTAATTTTTTTCTCGAAACCCAACCAATCTGCCTGGGTCGGACGGAGTGTACCTTCAAGAAAGGTGCATCAACTGAATCGACCGTCGACCTCGGAGAATTAGTTATGAACAGTAGCTATGAAGATTGCATTTCAGAATGCCTGCGCTGCGCATTGGCCTGTGAAACTTGCGCGTCAGCCTGTCTGGAAGAGCAGGACGTTAAGATGATGGCGAACTGCATAAAGCTCGATAGGGATTGCGCCGATATCTGTAGGCTGGCAGCGACCCTAATGACACGGGGAAGCCCCTTCGCGAATGAGCTTTGTATGCTTTGTGCAAAAATTTGTCGGGCATGCGGTCAGGAGTGCGGCACTCATGAAGCAGAACATTGCCAGAGCTGCTCAAAAGCGTGTTTAGCTTGCGCACAAGCATGCGAATCAATGGCTGCCTGAGCTTCCCTTCGACCAAAGGTGTCATCACCCTAGTGGCGAACCATTGAATGGTGGGTTGGCCACTAGGGTGAAAAACCCGACACGGCGTTTTTTGGGATAACTACCTATAGAAATAATTGCGTGCCCCCAATGCCGCTAAGAGGGAGCGTGGGGAAATCGAAAATTTGTTCCGAAAAAGGTACTGTTACCGCTTTGGATCATGGATGACCGATATGGCTTTGAAAATCCGTACGGCGAAGGTAGCAGATGCTGTAACCATCCAGCGCATTTACGCCCCCATCGTTTCAACAACGGCCATCTCGTTCGAAGAGATTCCGCCAAGTGCTGAGGGAATCGCTCAGCGAATAGCGACAACGCTTCAGACATATCCCTACTTGGTGGCCGAAGAAGGTGGGGAGATCAAGGGCTATGCCTACGCAAGCCAGCATCGCGCTCGTCCGGCCTACCGATGGGCTGTCGACGTGACGGTGTATATAGCCGAGTCGGCTCGCCGGCAGGGCGTTGGCCGTGAACTCTATGAAACCTTGCTTCCGATTCTCGAACAGCAGAGGTTTCGCGCAGCTTACGCCGGAATTGCGCAGCCCAATGAAGGAAGTGTCGGTCTGCACGAGTCGCTAGGATTCGTACTCGTTGGGACGTATCCAGAGGTGGGCTTCAAGCTTGGAAAATGGCACGACGTCGGTTACTGGAGGCTTGGGCTGTGCCAGGTAACTCCTCCACTCGAGCCTATTCTCTTTCCCGAGCTTGAAGTCGTATCACAGTAGGCGTATTCGATTTGCGTCGCGAGCCATCAGGCTTCGCTTGCGAGATAGCTTTGCACTTGCTTGACTACATCTCGAGCGGTGCGGGTTACTCCGATCAATGTCGCAGAGGCGAGCCCCGTCCAATCGCCGTAACCCACCAGCCACAGATTGGGTGAAACAACACTCCGGTTTTCGTTCACAGCTACTTTGCCATCCTGGACTACAATGCCCAGGCTGTTCAGGTGGTCGAGCGCTGGAGAAAACCCAGTGCACCAGATGACGACATCCACCGCTGTTTCGTCTCCTGATGACCAAACAACGCCTGTTGAAGTGAAGTGCGTGAATGGCCGTACTGCGCTCAATACACCGCGTTCACGAGCGCCCTTCACCGATGGCACCATTACGATGTCGCCCAGCCCCCCAGCGGGCTTTTCAGGTTCCACGCCATCCTGTTGCGCCTTCAATCGAGCAGTAGCTCGTTCGAACAGGACGCGCCCATCAACCTCATCAGGTAGAAACTTTGGGGCCTCTTGAGTTACCCAGGTTGCCTGAGCCACTTTAGAAACCTCGGAGTAAATCTGGGCTCCCGAGTTGCCACCACCCACGACAAGGACGGTTTTCCCCTCAAATTCATTGGGCCCAACGTAATGAGCGGAATGAAGCTGCCGCCCTGAGAACAACTCCTGTCCGGCATAGCTCGGGGTAAATGGGCGGCTCCAGGTGCCTGTTGCACTGATAACCGCCTTGGCATCCCAGTTTCTATCCCCGGAGACAACCCGTAATCCTTCTTCGATTTTTTCGACACGGGTCACCCTGGTGGATCGGATGATGGAGAAGTCATATCGACGCTCGTACAGAGTCAGATAGTCGATAACATCATCCCGGTGAGGCGTTTCTTCTGATACGGCAGGCATCGGCCAGCCCGCAATCGAGCTCCATGCCGATGGAGAGAAGAGTCGCAGCGAGTCCCAGCCATGCCGCCAGGCTCCTCCTGGTGCCGACTCCGCATCGAGCAGCACGTAAGACAAGCCTGACCGCTTCAAAAAATAGGCGACTGTCAGCGCGGACTGGCCACCACCAGTGACTACAACATCAAGTTTCGGATTCTGACTCACCAGCATCCTCCAGACTCATTGGCGACAATTCGCCGGTGTCGTTTCAGACTCTGCGACCTTGCTCATCAATGACGACTTGTCCGTCTTCTTTGATGAAGCTGCCACGCTGCTCTTGCGGTAACAGGTCGAGGACTGCCTCTGAAGGACGACACAAGCGTGTCCCCAAGGGCGTCACGACGATGGGGCGATTGATCAGAATGGGGTGAGCCATCATGGCATCGATGAGCTGATCATCAGTAAGTGAGGTATCACCGAGTCCCTGCTCCTCGTAGGGAGTGCCTGTGATACGAAGCAGGGCCCGCACCTCGATACCCATATCTTTGATCAGCCTGACAAGCGTGGTGCGGTCAGGTGGGGTCTGTAGGTACTCGATAACCGTCGGCTCGTCTCCGCTGTTGCGGATCAGCTCCAAGGTATTGCGAGAGGTTCCACATTGCGGGTTGTGATAAATCGTTATCTGACTCATACCGTTTCCTCGCGGTGGTATCAAATGGAGCGCTGGTTGACGCGTTTGGAAAGCTCTTCGGCGGACTCTTTACGCTCGGAGTACCGATCAACCAAATAATCCTGGCGATCCCGCAACAGCAGGGTGAACTTCATCAGCTCTTCCATCACGTCCACGAGACGGTCGTAGTACGAGGACGGTTTCATACGACCTGCCTCGTCAAACTCGGTGAACGCCTTTGCTACCGAAGATTGGTTTGGGATGGTGAACATCCGCATCCATCGACCCAGTACGCGCAGCTGATTAACCACGTTGAAAGATTGCGAGCCACCGCAGACCTGCATCACTGCAAGGGTCTTTCCTTGCGTAGGTCGTACAGCACCTATCGCCAGCGGAACCCAGTCAATTTGGGCTTTGAATACTGCGCTCATGGAGCCGTGACGCTCAGGGGAGCACCACACCTGTCCCTCAGACCATTGCATCAGCTCGCGCAGCTCAGCGACCTTGGGATGTGTATCGGGAGCGTCATCCGGAAGCGGCAAACCCGAGGGGTCGAAGATTTTGGTTTCGGCGCCAAACTCCTCCAGCAAACGGGCTGCTTCCTGAGTCACCATACGGCTGAAAGAGCGCTCTCGCGTCGATCCGTACAAAAGCAGAATTCGAGGCTTATGGAGTGACGGTGTACGCGGCTCCAGTTGCTCCAACGACGGAATGTCGATCAAGTCGGTGTGTACGTTTGGCAATGTGTCTTGCATATAAACTCCTACCACGGCGCCGGCTAGGCCACCGCCTCGGTTGATCTTTAAAGCGAACCGATGCGGTTCAGTTCAGCTTTCAACTGGTCAGGGCTCATGGTCTTGAGCGGCAGCGCAAGAAACGCACTCACGCGTTCGTGAATTTTGGCCAGTGTGGTTTCGAACGCTGCGCTAATGTCTGCTTCCGACCCGGTGGCTTCGGACGGATCAGCCAGCCCCCAATGCGCCTTTAAGGCTGGGCCGAAGAAGATGGGACATGCTTCTCCTGCAGCCCGATCACAGACGGTAATCACGATGTCGGGAGGCGAGCCCTCGAAAGCATCCGAAGCCTTGCTGCGCAAGCCCGCAGTGGAGATACCCGCCGCCTCCAGCGTTTGCAATGCCCGTTGATTCACCCGGCCACTGGGAAAGCTTCCTGAGCTGACGGCTTCTACACCCTTGGGCGCCAAGTGGTTGAAAAGCGCCTCGGACAGAATGCTGCGGCAGCTGTTGTGGGTGCACATGAACAAGACTTTCATCAGACGATTCCTTGATTCAGAAACTGAGGCGCAGTGCCAGGGCGGACAATGTGGCGACGAGGATGGGCACGGTCAGCACGATCCCGGTCTTGAAGTAGTAACCCCAGCTGATCGTTATGTTTTTCCGGGCTAGCACGTGCAGCCACAACAGAGTGGCCAAGCTCCCAATTGGAGTGATCTTCGGGCCCAAATCGCAGCCGATGATGTTGGCGTAAACCATCGCTTGCTGGACTACACCATCGACTTCAGCGGCATGAATGGATAAGGCGCCTACCAGAACGGTGGGCATGTTGTTCATGATCGAAGACAGCAACGCTGTTAGCAGCCCTGTACCAAGGGACGCGCCCCAAACGCCATAACCGGCGAACACGTTCAGGATCTGCGCAATGTGGTCGGTCAGGCCGGCGTTCTTCAGGCCATAAACAACCAGGTACATCCCCAAAGAAAAGATCACTACCTGCCATGGCGCCTCTTTGAGCACCTTGCTTGTATTGATGGCGTGACCACGAGCCGCGATGACGTAAAGAATGAATGCACAGACCGCTGCAATGGCGCTGATTGGCACCCCCAGTGGCTCAATGACGAAGAAGCCGATCAGGAGTAGTGCCAACACCCTCCAGCCGGCTACAAAAGTGGCCCGGTCGTGGATTGCTTCGTCCGGATTGTCCAGTTGGTTGAGGTCATAGGTCTTTGGTAATTCTTTGCGGAAAAACCACAGCAGCATGGCTAACGTCGCCGCCACGCTGACGATGTTTACCGGCACCATGATCGATGCATATTCGTTGAAGCCGATATCGAAGTAGTCGGCAGAAACGATGTTGACAAGGTTGGAAACCACCAGCGGTAAGCTCGCCGTATCGGCGATAAAACCGGCTGCCATGACGAATGCCAAAGTAGCCGCAGGAGAAAAACGCAACGCCAGCAACATAGCGATCACAATGGGTGTGAGGATCAATGCTGCTCCGTCATTGGCGAACAGTGCCGACACCGCTGCGCCCAGCAGGACGATAAATGCGAACAGCTTGCGGGTGCTCCCGCCTCCCCATCGGGCCACATGCAGCGCAGCCCACTTGAAAAAGCCTGCCTCATCAAGCAGCAGACTAATGATGATGACCGCGATGAAAGTCCCAGTGGCATTCCAGACAATGCGCCAAACCTCTGGTATGTCGGCAAGGGTAACGACACCTGCCAGCAACGCCACGATGGCACCGAACATCGCACTCCATCCAACCCCAAGCCCCTTGGGTTGCCAGATGACAAGGACGATGGTGGCGATAAAGATCAATACGGCAATCAGCATTTCATTAATCCGGTTGGGCGTGAATCAGCTACACACGGCTTGGTTGATCGGACGGTCGTTCATGCCGCAGAGGCGCTTAGCCTCGGTTTCCAGCCATTGCTGATTGGCGTCTACCACTTCCTTCAAAACTGCCGTCACCCACGCGGGCAAGTCAGGATTCAGTCGGTAATACACCCATTGGCCTTGGCGACGATCCAACAGCAAACCGGCGGAGCGCAGCAGCGCCAAATGACGAGAAATCTTCGGCTGACTCAGGTCAAGTGCTGCCGTCAGCTCGCATACACACAGCTCACCTTCACTCACGACAAGCAGCGAAATTTTTGCTCGGGTGTCATCCGCCAGGCACTTGAATAAGGTGGTGGGGTTCATGGGTTCTGTCATAGATCCTCCAGGTGTTTGGTCTTGACCAAAACGAAGAGCTTGATGCGCTCGTGGATGTCGTGGAGCGTGTGGTGAAATGCGCCGGGATCGTCGCTAGCTAATGCATACGAAAAATCGAATATATGCTTTGTCGAATATTCGGTAAAGCGAATATGATGATTGCTGCTTCGGCTTGAGCCGTGACAGGCCATACCAACCGGCACAGAAGGAGACGAAGGGATGGGTAAGGAGATGGTGATCCAGGCAACGGAAATAGCCGAAGGACAACGGCAGCGTTTTCGCGACGCGCTGAAGTCCGCTGACCTTCCAGCAGATGATATTGATCTTCCAGGCCGAACCTTTTTTGAGTTCAGACAGGACAGTGAGACGGTCGCATGGGGAGGATTCGAAACGCATGGTGCGGACGGGTTGCTGCGTTCCCTGGTCGTAGTCTCGACACACAGATCGAAGGGGGTCGGTGTCACGGTGCTTCGGGTCATTGAAGCGAAAGCCGCCGAGCAGGGAATCGCTCGACTTCATTTGCTGACAACAACTGCGCCAGGCTTTTTTGAGCAGCAGGGCTATGCAGTAAATCAACGAGGCTCTGCGCCACCTCTTATTTCTCAGACGGAGCAGTTCATGGGGCTTTGCCCTGGCTCGGCTTGCTACATGTGCAAGGCGTTATCTGGAGCGGCAAGAAGGTAGTCGTTGAGATAAAGATGTACGTTGTGGTCAAAGCGTAAGCGGAGCGCGCAGGCCCACGACGGGCCAAAGGCTTGAGGATGGAAGCCCGTAGGGCCGAAACCAGGCATAGCCGGGTTCGGTTTACGACAGCCGTACCCCGAAGGGGGCAAGCTCAAAGCAGAAGTGATATGGATCACCGCCAACTACGATGCAGGATGGTTGCCGAACGTCTCGCGAAGCAGGCTCTGCATCACCACCGAAGCAGGGCCTTCAAGAAAGTGCTCTTGGCTGCTGACATCGAAGCGCACAGGATTAATGTGGACAACAGTCGCCCCGTGGCCCAAAGCACGTAGCGGAAGCTCAGCAGCTGGGTAAACAATCCCGGAAGTACCAATCGAGAGGAAGACATCACATTCCTCAGCAGCTGCGAGCCCTGCGCTCCATGCATCCCCAGGCAGCATTTCACCAAACCACACAACGCCTGGCCGAACATACCCGTTACATGCGGTGCATCGCGGCGGCTCAATCCGACGTCCATCCTCAGGCAGTGCGTCAGACGTGAGAGGCAAGGTATGCGCTTGCCCACAGTCAATGCAGCGGGGCGCATGCAGGCTGCCATGCAGGTGAATCACATCTCGGCTGCCAGCGCGCTCATGAAGGTCATCAACGTTCTGGGTGACCACGGTCAGACTAGGGACATGCTTGGCAAGCTCAGCGATAGCGAGATGAGCACCGTTTGGCTGCGCCTGGAGAACCTTGTGCCGACGCCATTCGTACCATCCCCAACACAATGATGGATCGGCTCTGAATGCTTCGCTGGTGGCGAGCTGTGCAGGATCAAACCGCTCCCACAGCCCTGTGAGTGCGTCTCGGAATGTCGGGATGCCACTCTCCGCCGATGCACCTGCCCCGGTAAAGACCACGACGTGCTGAGTGTCCCTCAACTGCTTAGCCAGGGTACTGATGGTCATGAGCATTCCTTGGGCCGGATACTGTTGAGGTGCCAACACTTTGGGCATTGGATTGGTGGCTGCTGTTGTCGGCCAAAAACCAAGGGATCCTACGCCAATTCTCTTTCAGCCATGCGATCCAGAAGCGCTTGAGGATGAATGCGGTAAGTGCCTACACCAACCCGCTGCGTGAAGTGGTCATAGGTTGGGCTGCTAACGCCAGTGGTCATCTCCGAATTGGATAGGAAGACGCCTGTGTAGGTTTCAGCTACGTCGCTGAAAAGCTGGATAACAGCTTGCCTCGTGACAATCAGACCTTTGCCAAGATGACCGTCGATTACAGCAACCAGCACATTGGTGCGCAGACTCATGTCGTGTTCCTTTTGTCAGGGAGAACTGGCAGGGGGTCGCTAGCTATTTTTGCTGGCTAATGGCTATTCTCTCATCATTTCTACAGCAAGGAACGCGCATGAAGCTTAATCCACTCCACCTCAAGATCGCTGGTTTGCTTGAAGGCAGGCTTTTTCGAATCCCAGAGTACCAGCGCGCCTACTCTTGGACATCTCGCCAGCGTAAAGACTTATTCGGCGACATCGAGGAGGCATTTCGATCTGGTCGGGAGCATTTCATGGCTACTTTGGTCGCCTTGGCCAAGGAGAAAGAAACCCGCCTTCTCGGCGTTGACGAGTTCAAGACTGTCGAGCTGGTTGATGGCCAACAACGTGTAACGACTCTCATCATCCTTATGAAGGCGATTGAGAAGGCTCTAGACAACGACGATGCTACGCAAGCCAAGGTGCGACGGGAGTTGGGTGAGCTCCTTGTAAAGGGAGACGACCATTCTCTGATTCTGCTTCAGACAAACCATGACGCGAGTCAGGTTTTCACCAACTACGTCCGCAAGGGAGTGGTGGAGGAAGGCTCAGCCAAAACTGCTGCAGATCAGAACCTGGTTGAAGCTGCCCGTGACTGCGAACTCTTTGTGAGCAAATGGTTGGCTCGTGGAGATACGATCTTTGAGCTGTTGGTGACCATCAGGAACAAGCTAACGATCATTTACCATGAGATTTCTGACGAGGCTACGGTATACCGAGTCTTCGAGGTTCTTAACAGCCGTGGGCTGGATGTGAAATGGATCGACAAGCTTAAAAGCCAGCTAATGGCACTCATTTTCGAGCACGTTGAGGGTGGCACTCGCGACGAGGCAGTGTCTGAAATGCAAGACGTCTGGAGGGGCATTTATCGCTCGCTGGAAAACAGCACACGAATAGGAGACGAAGCTCTCCGCTTCGCAGGAGCATGGGCGTGTGACGCACGACCGAATCGGATTCCCAGTGAAGCAGACTCGACCGCATTACTAACCTTGAACGCGGGCACGCAGTTAAAAACGATTGCAGAGGTTGGTCATGAGCTCGAAGGGGTCGTGCAAGCAAACCTGCGCCTTTTCCGGGATCCGCGCCTTCGCGCTGTTACGCGCATTGTACACGCTCGATTTGTTGCGGCAGCGATACTGCTGCGGAAGTTCGACAAGAAGACAGAGCAGGAACTACTCGGTAAATGGGAGCGAGCTACTTTCAGGATCTACGAGCTGGCGAGCCGGGACAGCCGGCACAAAGTTGGGGAGTATATTCGTCTTGGCTATGAAATCTACCGGAACAACCTGAGCAAGGATCTAATCCTCAGTGGGTTGGAAAAAATCTCCAAGGGTTATTCGATTGACCAAGTTTTGGAGAATATTGAGTGGCTGAGCAGCTACGATGGCTGGCAAAATCAGCTGCGCTATGTTCTGAACCGTTATGACGAACACTTGGCCAAGCTCGCAGGGCAGAAGCTAAATGAGAGCCAATGGGGAAAGATCTGGGAGCAGGATGCCGCTAGCTCAATAGAACATATCGCACCGCAGAGCAGTGGCGTCGACTGGATGCACCATCTCGGGAATCTGACGATGCTGCCACCTGGAACAAACTCTTCGCTAAAAGCTAGGCCTCCCGTTGAGAAAATAGACGTCTATCGAAGCTGCGGCCTGATTGCCACGATCCATGTCGGCCAACAGATTCATGAAGCTGGTTCTTGGACAGAAGACATGGCTTTAGCTCGAGCAAAAAGCATCGAAGATTTTATCAGGCTTGAATGGGCGGACTGAGCGATAAGTGGGTGGTGACTGTAGTTTGACGACGCCCCAAAAAAGGCCGATCACTATTTTGCTCAAGGCGTGCATCCTGGAAACTTCTGGCCACACTGGCATAGCGCCTCAGCGTAGCTGGAGAATGGCGATAGGCTACTGCCCTCCCTCAGCGCAGTTATGGCGGAAATACCCAGCCTGTATGCCCGGATCTACCCATGAGCTTGGACGTACATAGAGGGATGAATGCCTTCAGAGAAACCTCGGTCTTTTCGCTTTTTACCCGGTGGGGAGTGTCGGCCTCCGATGGTAGGAGCACGTAATGATCCCGATCTGGCACATTAAGCCTATTTTTCACGCTCAATGTGCCGATTCGGGATCACTGCGTAGCGCTTGCAGGGCCGAGACGGCGGGATGGTCGCCATTCCTAAGGGGGCACGGTCTTCAGATGCGAGATGGGCGAATGGTTCGAATCAAACCAAGCGGCCACGGTTTGCAAGATCGATGGACGAGTGGTCGCAATGCCTAAAGGTGGGCACGGCCTTCAAGGGAGATATGGTCGTATTGTTGCGATTCCGAAATGCAAGCAAGGGGCCGAAAGCGATGAAGTCCGCATTCAGGTGAAAGGTTAAGCGCCCAAATTACAACTGTTGGGCTGAACTATTACCATCCAGTTTTGATGCAGCATTATGATATTGTTGCTTTATTTAGAAGCTACCATAAATTATAGATAGAAGGTTTTTTATGCAATTCCACATCGAGACAAGGTAAGAGTTAAAATATTTGTCCACAACATCAGGCGCTGCAAGTGAAAGGAAGTAATGAACAATGGATGCGTACAGGAAAAAGCACACAGTCCAAGCAAACCAGTAAACGGTGCGTCCAGCGGATATAGGCTTCTCAACCAATCGATGCCAGTCATCAGCAGACATGAAGCTATAGAGTTTTTTACGCCATCCTTCGCGGCTGCTATCCCCAAGGCTGTTGAACCTCAAATTTGATAGAGTGTTTATCAGGATACTAAATATCAGAAGCGCGGAAACGCCTAAATAGAGAACTGTCATGGCTGTAGTCTCGACACCTGTTTTTACCATCGGAGTTCTGAGGGCTAATACAATACCAGCCACAGCAAAGTCTCTCCAGAGCGCAGATATTAGATCTCTTGTAGCAGTCTGGGTCTTGTTTACCTCCTCTTGCAAGCCCTTGCGCAGATCCCCCAAACTCTTTACCGCCTCCTTGCTCTGATCTTGAAGGTGAAAGGCAAATGCTTCCTTTGCACCAGACAGGCTGTTTCTCAGAAGAGGTTTCAAACCTGAGGGCCATGTCGCATCGTTGTTCCAGTTAATGGCGATGTGATTGTTAAATAGCTGGAATTTTGTTTCAGATTCCCGAGGCGTAGAGTAAATCCACTGGCAGGTCTCATGCATCGTTATGAAATCGACGTCTGTCCAGTTGATGGGCTCCTCTACGGTTATCGGTAGAGAGCGACCCCCTCGGAAAACAACATGCGTTCCGCCATCTTCCCTTCGGATTTCGGTAGGCAAGCAAAATGCGAGCTTTTCTACTGCGACATTTTTCCAAGTCTTGAAGGTTTCGCTTTCCGCTACTGGCTCCGTTAGCAGCAACCAGGGTTCGAGCGATGAGGGCGCGTAAGCTTGGGTAAGATCTCGGACTGTTTTCCAAGGCTTTTCAGGGCAATGGGTAGTGGTTGGTAGATCCTTATGGCCACCCATCTCTGTTACTGAAAAGCTATAGGTGGAAAAATCGATGACCTCGCCCGCTACCCAAATGCACATTTTTTTTTGCAGTTGCTGCGGTGAGGATAGGCCTGCTCGTAGCCAGTTTTCAAAGCCCTTTAGCGTTAGAAAGTAGCACCAGTGACGTTCTACCGGTTTTTCGAGAATAATCGTCAATCTATCGTTTTCTATGTCCGCATACTGGAAGGTACTAACCTCAATGCTGTCCGAAACTTCCCCAAATAGCTCTATCAGCCCCAGTCCCGCAGTTTTAATGCGAGAGGCAAAGTCTTTTAGCTCGCGGACAAAGTCAATAGAAACATTACTTACTTCGTCGATTCGGAACGTGCCTGCGGTTTCAACCTGAGCAGACCCACCTGACAACGAAAGCCGTTCAAAGAAATTATGAAGCTCTAGGGCTAAATTTTTCATGATTCACGTAGGCGACTTGTTCGGATGGTAATGACGGTTTCATCTGCCCCATTGTCAATAGTTAAACTACCTTTTGCGCGTGCGGGCATATTGATCGTTATACCTTCGCTTGTTACGTATTTTTTTGCTTCATTGGTTGGTAGTTCATCGTTGTCATAAGCAAAGACCTCGCCTGTCAGGTTGAGAGCTTCTAAATCTTTGTTGAAGGTTTCTCGAATTTCATCTCCCCCATTAATGCCAAAGAAGTCGGTGAAAAATTCCTCGACTTCAAATTCCTTGCGCTTCTTCGCTATTTCAATAACTTTTTCAGAAACTTTGGAAGTAATGGTAGGCGGCAGATCGCCTAGATGCGTTCTGACAGTCTTTTTTATAGCCTTGACAAAGTCTGCTGTCATTTCCTTGGAGTTTCGCAGGCGCTCCACACCTAGAAACTCTTTAAAGAAATCACTGATCCCAGATCGGCTCATCTTGTCGATGATTACTACTTCTGAATCATGTGAATCCAAATCTATCAGGGCAGATTTTTGAAGCGCTTTTGGTGATTCAGTAAAGTTGTTGGTCACAGCCTGAAGTATAGCTTTAGCACCCTGTGTTTCAAATGTTACTACTTTTTCAGAGTCGTATTTAATGAGTGAGTAAAATTTCTTGTTCCCTGTAATCAAACCAATGACAATCAATACCCCTGATTTCATCCGTCTATCACCAAGTCGGTGAAATTGGCGGGCTAGACTCTTAGACACGTCCACAAAATCAGACTCGCCTTTTTCCCACCCTTTCAGTTTTGCTTTTACTTGGGATATTTCAGCGAAAGAAAACTTATTACCTTTAAGAGTTTCTTTGATTCGTTCAATAAAGAACGGCTCGAATGTCCCAAGGGGAGTGTCGTCAAAAAGTATGGGGTCGTCGGCCCGGTGATGTACCACGTGAAATATAAAATTCACGATTTTCAGGGCGTCTATTTCTTTATCGGTAAGAGTGGCCAAGGTAATCCCTCATCCTTGCTAGTGGCGACGTGATATCAATCATCGATATAAGCACCTTTCTAGCATTATGCCTAGCGCCTTCCATAGCCTTTGCGATGAAACACTACTGTATGAATATACATACACCGAGGGCATTTGCCAGCACCTAGCTTCAATAAGGATTACCTATCCGATGGAAGGCCAGTTGGAGTGCGTCAGGCGTCTTGGCTTGGGCTGTAACCCTGACCTAGGTATTTTGGGAGTCGAAGTTGGCTGCAGGCGCGGCGATTAGCTTAGTCAGCAGCTTGGCAGGGATAGAGGGGGGCTTCCCAGCTTTAAGTGGCGTTGTACACTCCCTCTCGATGTGACAAGAATGGTTGCTTTTCTGGCCCCTTTGGGAAAACCCAGAAGCCGTCCATGTAGCGTCGGGTCATGTCGTTCATCGCCAGGTTGCGCCCCAGGTTGCCGATGATCAGGCCGGCCACCACCATTGCGATGGGCGCCGAGACATGCAGTTCGGAGGCCATCGCCGAGCCGCCGATGACCAGCGCCAAGGTCAGCATGACTTCGATCTGGTGCTGCTCGATGCTCTTGATCATCAGGTACACCGCGTAGCCGATCAGGCCACCGAACAGCGCGCCACCGATGGCTTCATGGGCAAACAGCCAGGCGGTTTCGCCAACGCTCGGGGTCTCGCCCAGTTGCGCGATGCCCAGCAGCACCGTGAAGACCACCACGGCGGTGCCGTCGTTGAACAGGCTCTCGCCGACAATCGTGGTCTTCAGCGGTTTGGAGGCATTGGCGGTGCGCAACACACCGAGCACGGCGATCGGGTCGGTAGGAGAAATCAGCGCGCCGAACAGCAGGCAGTACAGGAAGCTGACGTGCCAGCCGAACAGGGCAAAGATCCACCAGGCCAGGGTGCCGATGACCACGGTGGCGATCAGCACGCCAAAGGTGGCCAGCAGGCCGATCGGCCAGCGGTAACTCTTGAGGTCGGCGAGGTTGACGTGCAGGGCGCCGGCGAACAGCAGGAAGGACAGCATCCAGTTCATCAGCAGGTCGCCGAAGTCGATCTGGCCGATCAGTTGCTGGACGCGTTCTTCAAGCCCTGGAAAACCCGCCACGCTCAAGCCTTGCAGGATCAGGGAAAACAGCAGGGCGGTGACCATCACGCCGATGGTCGGCGGCAGGCCGATAAAACGGTAGTTCACATAAGTGAGCAGGGTGGTCAGGCATATGAAGGCAGCAGCAAGTTCAAGCATCCGTAAAGTCCGTATCCATCATGTATCAGGGTGCATTTCAGTGGGTCAGGCGCACGCATTGACCCCCGGGAACCGTTCATAGTGCACCACCGGGGAAATTTTTTGCCACACACGGTGGCTTGACGCAGCGCTGAGCCTGTCGGGCGGACGGATCATCGACTATGCTCGCGGACTGTCCTTGAGGAACACGGGTGTGCTGGCAACCGCATTGGTGTTGATGGCGGCGGTGCTGCACGCCACCTGGAATACCCTGGTCAAATTCAGTGGCGAGCGTCTGCTGGTGATCGCCAGCATGGATTTCGTGGCCCTGGTGTTTGCCTTGCTGGCGCTGGGTTTCGTCACACCGCCTGCCGCGACTGTCTGGCCCTGGCTGATCGCCTCGGCGCTGTTCGAATTGCTCTATCGAGGGCTGTTGATCAAGGCCTATCAGGTCGGTGACCTGGGGCTGGTCTATCCCTTGATGCGCGGCTTGTCGCCCCTGGTGGTGCTGGGCCTGACTTTGCTGTCTGGCGGCGAGGTCCTGAGCAGTGGGCAAATCCTGGGCATCCTCTTGATTCCTGCCGGGTTGGCCTGCCTGCTCTGGCAGGGCGGAGGCGGCGTGCGATTACCCTGGTCGATGCTGCCGGTGGTGGGGCTGATCGGCCTGTGCATCGGCAGTTATACCTGGATTGACGGGCAGGCCCTCACGCTCGGCGCGCCGCCGCTGGATTACCTGGTGTGGCTGACGCTGATCAGTGCCTGGCCGTTTCCGGCAGCGGCCGTCGTCTGTCGGCGCCCTGCCTTCGTGTTGTTCTGGCGCCAGCAGTGGCGACTGGGAATGAGCGTCGGGCTGTGCGTGCTGGTGAGCTATGCGCTGGTGCTGTGGGCCATGCAACTGGGGTCGGTGGCCGAAGCGGCGGCCCTGCGCGAAATCAGCGTGGTGCTGGTGGTGCTCATGGGCATGCGCTACCTGCAAGAACCTTTCGGGCGTCCCCGGCTCTTAGCTTGTGCCCTGGTATTGCTCGGCCTGTTGGTCATGAAGCTCAATTGAAAGGAACGAAAAAATGACAGTAGCCTTCTGGTGCGTATTGATCGCGATCATCCTGCCGATCCTGTGCGCAGGCATCGCCAAGTTCAGCAGCGGCTTCAAGATGCGCGACAACCACGACCCGCGCGACTACCTCGAGGATCTTGAAGGGCTGCCACGGCGTGCCCATGCCGCGCAACTCAATGGCTACGAGGCCCTCCCGGCGTTCGCGGCGGCCGTGATCATTGCCCATATCGCCGGCAATGCGCAGTTGGTGACCATCGATGTGCTGGCGGTGTTGTTCATCACCACGCGCCTGCTGTACATCATCTTCTACCTGGCCGACCTGGCCATGCTGCGCTCGCTGATCTGGCTGGTCGGCATGGGCCTGATCATCGCGCTGTTCGGTGTCTCGGCATTTCCGGCGGCCTGACCGGGATAGCCACAGAGCGCGCCGGCTCAGTCCTGGACTTTTTCAAGCTCGGCCTGGGCTTCGAGCAGTTCCTTGCGCGACTCGGCCAGCTTGTCTTTGCGCTTGTTGATTTTCTCCGGGTCGCCCTTGGCCATGGCCTGGTTGAGGTCAGTCTGGCGGCGGCTCACTTCGCGCTTGGCCTCCAGCACTTTCTGCTCGCGCTGTTTAAGCAGCGAGGTTTCGCTGCAATTGGCGTTGGCTTCGCTCAGGGCCTTTTCCAGGCCGGCCTGTTGGCGTTTGTCACCGTCGGCCTTGGCCTGCTGAAGCTTGCTGCTGATGTCCTGGCTCTTGAGCAGGCACTCCGGGACCGGCGCGGGCATCTCGGCGGCCAGCAGGGCAGAGGGCGCCAGGGTGCAGGCCAGCAACAGGACCAGGGGGGAAACGCGCTTCATGTGTACTCCTTGTGAAGGCCGGGCGGGGTCGACAACCCGGTATTAAAAACCCGCAATGTTCAAGGCGTGCAGTCGATCGCGCAGCGCCAGCACCTGCGGGTCGAGAAAAAAGGCCTGCAATTGCGCCGCCCGCCCAGGGCCGATGCCGGGTTCAGCCTGCCACTGCTCAAGGCTGCGTTCGGCCAGTGGCTGCCAGTGGTCAGCCAGCCGGGCGTCGCCGGTCGGCGGCAGGCCCAGGGCCTTGAGCCAGAGCTGAAAAGGCTTGTCGCGTGCGCTTTGCAGGCTGGCGAACAGTTTGGCGGCGCTGCGTTCGCCAAGGCCCGGCATCTTAACAAGCTCGGCGGCTTCGAGGGTCATCCAGTCGAGCAGATTGTCGAGTCGTCCTGCAGCCAGCAATTTGTCCCAGGTGCCGGGCCCCACGCCTGGCAGGTTCAGCGCCTGCTTGCCGGACAGCCAGACCAGGCGGGCCTTGAACTGGCTTTCACAGCCGGGCGTGGGCTGCCAGCAACTGAGCGCATGAAAGGCTTGCGGGTCTGGCACTGCCAGTTCGACGCGCTCGGTGCTGCGCAGCACCACGCTGTCCAGGCGCGGGATGGTCAGCCCGGCCAGGCTCAGGGCGATCTGGTCGCCGGGACGGATGTCCATTTCCCGCCAGCGTTGCAGCGAGCCGGCACTGAGCGAGCGGATGGTGCGGTCGTCCAGGCGTACCGGGTGTACATCCAGCACCGGGGTGATGCGACCGCTACGGCCAATGTTGAAGTTCACCTTGCGCACTTCGGCCAGGGCAGTGGCATAGGGGTATTTCCAGGCCACTGCCCAGTAAGGTGCCTTGGCCTGCCAGCGCTCGGCCGCCGGACGCCGGCCCTGGCGCAAGACCACGCCGTCGCTGGCGAAGGGCAGCGGCTGGCGATACCAGAACTCACGCCAGTGGCGGGCATTTTCAAACGTTTGCAGTGGATGGGTGTAGGCCAGGCTGTCGGCAAAGCCCATGGCCTTCAGGCCCGTCAGGCGCTCGGGCAGGGTCGCCGGCCCATCGGGCCAGTCCCAGACGAACAGGCCGATCCGGGCCAGCTCCGCATCAAGGGGATCATGACGGGCCAGGGTGCCGGCGACTTTACTGCGGGCATTGGCGCTGCCGGCGCTGGCCTGCACATGATCGCTCAGGCGCCAGTACAGCTCGCCTTGCAGCACGGCGTTGTGGGGGCCTGGCAATTGACCGGGAATGGCGGCCATGCGCAGGGCGTGCGCGGTCCAGTCCTGGCCGTGCACACCATCGCCGCGACTGATGGCCCGGCTCAACCGGCCCTGCTCATACACCAGCGTGACCGCCACGCCGTCGACCTTGGGCTGGATCCACAGGTCCTCGCGGCCGTTGAGCCACTGCGCCACGGCCTGGTCGTCGGCCAGCTTGCCAAGGCCCGTATGGAGCACGGGATGAGGCACTGGGCCCTTGGCCGTGTTGAGTGGGCTGTCCGTGCTGTTGGCCGGCAGGTCAAAGCACTGTCGCCAGTGGGCCAGTCGCTCGCGGGCCTGGTCGTAGATCTCGTCGGCCACCTGTGCAACGCCCTGGCGATGGTAGCTGTCGTCCCACCGGCTGATCCGGTCCTGCAGCGAGCGAACTTCCTGCCCCGCCCTGGACGCGTCCCAATCCGGGCAGGCCTGGGCATAGGTGGGTGCAGCGGTCGACAGCAACCCCAGGCTCAAGCCCAGGGCGGTGATAAAGCGAATGGTCAATGACATCGAAAGCATCCTTGCCGAGAACGATGCCCGACAGGCTAGTCAGCTTTGTGCAGGCCTGGCTGTCGGCGTGGTCACCGGCTTTTGCAAGGCGTTAGCAGATGTGTCGCAGCAGTACAGTCAGGGGGTGTAAACATCCGTGGCTGTGCCTTGAGATGGCACGGGGCGCGTGTCAGATTGCAGGTCGCTGTCTTGCTCTGGAGAACCTGCAATGGACCTGTCGACCCTCGCCGTATTCATTCCCGCCTGCTTTGCGCTGAACATGGCGCCCGGCCCGAACAACCTGCTGTCGGTCAGCAATGCCAGCCGTTACGGCTTTGTCCGCGCCTGCACCGGCGGCGTCGGTCGCCTGCTGGCGTTTGCGATCATGATTGCCCTGGCGGCGGTGGGGCTGGCGGCGGTGCTGCACACCAGCGAGTGGCTGTTCCATGTGATCAAGGTGGTGGGCGCAGCTTACCTGTTCTACCTGGCCTGGCAGCTCTGGCGCGCGACGCCGCAAGCCGATGAGCACGTCGGCATGCGCACGGCCAGTGTGTTGCGGCTGGCGCGCCAGGAGTTTCTGGTGGCCATCGGCAATCCCAAGGCCATCCTGCTGTTCACGGCGTTCCTGCCGCAATTCGTCGACCCGGCGCAAGACGTCACGGCTCAGTTTGCCGTGCTGGGCGGGCTGTTTCTGCTGATGGAATGCGTGGCCATCGCGCTGTATGCCGTGATGGGCGTGCACGCCCGCAAGCTCTTTGCGCGTCCGTCCAGCAGGCAACTGTTCAACCGTGTGTGCGCCGGTCTGCTGGCCAGTGCGGCATCGGCCTTGCTGGTGGCGCGTCGGGCCTGATCTGAACCGGGCGCAATGACGCCGGTCTCAAGGCTCGAACATTGACGAATAGGGACATCATGAACAGCAAGCAGTTGTCTGAAACCAGCAAGTTTCTGAGTTATGTGCTGCGTCACGAACCGCAAGCGATCGGCCTGCAACTCGACAGTGAGGGCTGGGCGGATCTTGACGCGTTGATTGCCGGTGCCGCTACGGACGGTCGGGTGCTGGACCGGGCGCTCATCGAGGCGGTGGTCGCCGGCAACGACAAGAAGCGCTTTGCGTTTTCCGAAGACGGCCTGCGCATCCGCGCCGTGCAGGGGCACTCGACCAGAACGGTCGAGCTTCAACATGTGGAGAAAACCCCGCCGGTGCTGCTGTACCACGGCACCGCCACGCGGTTTCTGGAATCGATCATGCAACAGGGGCTGATTGCCGGCAGCCGTCATCATGTGCACCTGTCAGACGACGAGACAACGGCAGTGTCGGTAGGGCAACGCTATGGCAAGCCGGTGGTGCTGCACATTGAGGCGGCGCGCATGCAGCAGGCCGGGTTCCGGTTTTTCCAGGCCGACAATGGCGTGTGGCTGACCGAGGCAGTGCCGGTGGGGTTTATCAGGCAGTGAGTGCCTTTCCCGGCTGAAGCGGATCGCCGCCCGACGGTTCTTCTCACGCATAAAATAACTTGCTGATTTATCGGATATTAAATCCACCCTTGGTAGAAGCGCGCTTGGCCTGGACCGCACTCGGTCGCGGTGGTCCGGCATTCCGGCAAGCGCTCCTGCACCGTGCGATCCGACGATGAGGCCAGCAAGGCCCATACATCTGCTGCGCCTGTTACATAGCCATCGCCAGCAACTGCCTCCCACAGGTCCGGGTCGAGGCTTGGCTGAGCGGTATCAGTCCTGGAGTGGATGATGCGAATCGGGATGCCCGGCAGGAACGCCCAACAAAAAGCCCCGCACGATTGCTCGTGCGGGGCTTTTTAGTACCGCTTGGCTATTACAGGCCGGCGGCGGCGCGCAGGGCGTCGGCGCGGTCGGTTTTTTCCCAGGTGAACGCGGTGAAGGTGTCGTCACCCACGGTCATCTCGAACGGCTTGCGACCGAAGTGGCCGTAGGCGGCGGTCTGCTTGTACATCGGGTGCAGCAGGTCGAGCATGGTGGTGATTGCGTAAGGACGCAGGTCGAAATGCTCGCGCACCAGCTGGATGATCTTGTCGTCCGACAGCTTGCCGGTGCCAAAGGTGTTCAGCGAGATCGACGTCGGCTGGGCCACGCCGATGGCGTAGGAAACCTGAATCTCGCAGCGCTCGGCCAGGCCGGCGGCGACGATGTTCTTGGCCACGTAGCGACCGGCGTAGGCGGCCGAACGGTCGACCTTCGACGGGTCCTTGCCGGAGAACGCGCCACCGCCGTGACGGGCCATGCCGCCGTAGGTGTCGACGATGATCTTGCGACCGGTCAGGCCGCAGTCGCCCACCGGGCCGCCGATGATGAAGTTGCCGGTCGGGTTGATGTGGAACTGGGTGTCCTTGTGCAGCAGTTCGGCCGGGATCACGTGCTTGACGATCAGCTCCATCACGCCTTCACGCAGGTCCTTGTAGGACACGTCCGGGTTGTGCTGGGTCGACAGCACGATGGCGTCGACGCCCACGACCTTGCCGTTTTCGTAGCGGCAGGTGACCTGCGACTTGGCATCCGGGCGCAGCCACGGCAGCAGGCCGGACTTGCGGGCCTCGGACTGGCGCTGCACCAGGTGGTGCGAGAAGGTGATCGGCGCGGGCATCAGTACGTCGGTCTCGTTGCTGGCAAAGCCGAACATCAGGCCCTGGTCGCCGGCACCCTGGTCTTCAGGCTTGCTGCGGTCAACGCCCTGGGCGATGTCCACCGACTGCTTGCCGATGATGTTCATCACGCCACAAGTGGCGCCGTCGAAGCCGACGTCGGAGCTGTTGTAGCCGATGTCGAGAATGACGTTGCGGACGATATCTTCCAGGTCGACCCAGGCCGAGGTGGTGACTTCGCCGGCAATGATTGCCACACCGGTCTTGACCAGGGTTTCGACCGCGACACGGGCGAATTTGTCTTCAGCGATGATGGCGTCCAGGACCGCGTCGGAGATCTGGTCGGCAATCTTGTCCGGATGTCCTTCGGACACGGACTCGGAGGTGAAAATTGAGTATTCGCTCATGTCTACGGGTTTCCTGAATGTAACCGAGGGTAAGTGTCGCCAGACGGTCGCTGAAAATGGCGAACCTGGATCTGGAAACCATTGCGTAAGCCCACGTAGAGGCTCTGTTCGGGGACCAGCCCCGCAGCGATGGCCCAATGGGCCAGGTCTTCCTGTTCAAAGCCCAACCAGAGATCGCCACAGGCCTCCCTGGCCCAGCTCTGATCGTGGCTGCACAAGTCCGTGATCAACAGGCTGGCGCCTGGACGCAGGTGCAGGGCCAACTGTTTTATGGCATCGGCCGGCGCGGCAAAATGATGAAGCACCATGTTCAATACGACGCAATCGACCTGCACTTTAGCGTCGCTCAAGGCATCGGCCAGGCGCAATTCGACATTGTTCAGCGCCTGGTGCTCGCAGCGCTTGCGCGCCAGTTCGAGCATGGCCGGGCTGTTGTCCATCGCCGTGACCCGGGCAAAGCGCAGCGCCAGGTCGGGCAGGAAGCCGCCGTCGCCGGGGCCGACTTCCAGCGCCGTGGCCGCAGGGCCGAACGGCAGCTTGTCGAGCAACGCCAGCAGGCTGTCGCGGTACTGGCCAAGGCCGGCGATAAGGTCCTGCTGAGCATGGAACTTGTCGGCCACCCGGGCAAAGAAATCCTGGCTGGCCGCCGCTCGCTGGCGATGCACCGCATCGACCCGCGCCTGGGCATCGCCGGGCAGCTGCAACGCGTCGACTTCTTCAAGCAGGGCCGCATGCAGGCGCCCACCGACAGCCTGGGCATGGGGCAGGGCGCGACGATAGAAAATCGCATTGCCTTCGCGACGCGTCGCCACCAGTCCGGCCTGGGCCAGGACCTTGAGGTGATGACTCATGCCCGACTGGCCGATGGCGAAGATCTGCGCCAACTCCAGCACCCCGAACGAATCGTTGGCCAGGGCGCGCAGAACGTTCAGCCGCAGCGGATCGCCGGCGGCTTTGCACAGGGCAGACAACTCGTCGCAGCCGTCATGGCTGATTGCAGGTACGCGAAGGTTCATGAGGCGGCAGTCTAGACAGCGACCGGACAAGTCGCAAGATCAATATCAAAAAGTTTTGATATTGCCTGTGTGCGCTGCCGAAGCCGCGTGTCCAGAGGGCTGGCCCGTACTGGCATATCGGGTGCTGACAGCAAATGACGCCTGGATGACAGGAAAAAAGCACCTGGGCGACTATCTTTCATTGCCCCCAGCCAGTCGCTGAGGGAAAATGACCGCCTTTTTCCGATCCCATTTCTTACCCTCCAGGAGATCAGCGATGCCTAGCCGTCGTGAGCGTGCCAACGCCATTCGTGCCCTGAGCATGGATGCCGTGCAAAAAGCCAACAGCGGCCACCCAGGGGCCCCCATGGGGATGGCGGATATCGCCGAAGTCCTGTGGCACGATTTTCTCAAGCACAACCCGGCCAACCCGTCGTTCGCCGACCGCGACCGCTTCGTGCTGTCCAACGGTCACGGTTCGATGCTCATCTACTCGTTGCTGCACCTGACCGGCTACGACCTGTCCATCGACGACCTGAAGAACTTCCGCCAGCTGCACAGCCGCACCCCGGGCCACCCGGAGTTCGGCTACACCCCGGGCGTCGAAACCACCACCGGCCCGCTGGGCCAGGGGTTTGCCAACGCCGTGGGCTTCGCCATTGCCGAAAAGACCCTGGCGGCGCAGTTCAACCGTCCAGGCCATGACATCGTCGACCACAACACCTATGTGTTCATGGGCGACGGCTGCATGATGGAAGGCATTTCCCACGAAGTCGCTTCCCTGGCCGGCACCCTGGGCCTGGGCAAGCTGATCGCTTTCTACGATGACAACGGCATCTCCATCGACGGCGAAGTCGAGGGCTGGTTCACCGACGACACCCCCAAGCGTTTCGAGTCGTACAACTGGCAGGTGATCCGCAATGTCGACGGCCACGACGCCGACGAGATCAAGACCGCCATCGAGACAGCGCGCAAAAGCGCCCAGCCGACCCTGATCTGCTGCAAGACCACCATCGGCTTCGGCTCGCCGAACAAGTCCGGCAAGGAAGAGTCCCACGGCGCGCCACTGGGCGCCGACGAGATCGCCCTGACCCGTGCCGCGCTGAAGTGGACACACGGCCCGTTCGAGATCCCGGCCGACCTCTACGAGCAATGGAACGCCAAGGAAAAAGGCCTGGCCGCCGAAGCCGAGTGGGACCAGCGCTTCGCTGCGTACTCCGCTGCCTTCCCTGAACTGGCCAACGATTTCATCCGTCGCATGAGCGGCGAGCTGCCGGCCGATTTCGCCGAGAAGTCCGCCGCCTACGTGGCCGAAGTCAACACCAAGGGCGAGACCATCGCCAGCCGCAAGGCCAGCCAGAACGCGCTGGGCGCCTTCGGCCCGCTGCTGCCCGAGCTGCTGGGCGGCTCGGCCGACCTGGCCGGCTCCAACCTGACCATCTGGAAAGGCTGCAAGAGCATCACCGGCGAAGACGCCAACGGCAACTACCTGCACTACGGCGTGCGTGAGTTCGGCCAGGGCGCAATCATGAACGGTATCGCCCTGCATGGCGGCTTCGTGCCGTACGGCGCGACCTTCCTGATCTTCATGGAATACGCCCGCAACGCCGTGCGCATGGGCGCGCTGATGAAGCAGCGCGTGATCCACGTGTTCACCCACGACTCCATCGGTCTGGGCGAAGACGGTCCGACCCACCAGCCGATCGAGCAACTGGCCAGCCTGCGCACCACACCGAACCTGGACACCTGGCGCCCGGCCGATGCCGTGGAGTCGGCCGTGTCGTGGAAATATGCCCTGGAGCGCAACGACGGCCCGTCGGCTTTGGTGTTCTCGCGCCAGAACCTGACGCACCAGGCGCGCGATGCGGCGCAACTGGCCAATATCGCCCGTGGCGGCTACGTGCTGCGCGACAGCGTCGGCGAGCCGGAACTGATCCTGATCGCCACCGGCTCCGAAGTCGGCCTGGCCGTTCAGGCCTACGACGCACTGACCGCGCAGGGTCGTCAGGTGCGCGTGGTGTCGATGCCGTGCACCAGCGTGTTCGAGTCCCAGGACGCCGGCTACAAGCAGTCCGTGCTGCCGTTGCAAGTCAGCGCACGCATCGCCATCGAGGCGGCGCATGCCGACTACTGGTACAAGTACGTGGGCCTGGAAGGCCGCGTGATCGGCATGACCACCTTCGGTGAGTCGGCGCCGGCCGCCGCCCTGTTCGAAGAGTTCGGCTTCACCCTGGAAAACATCCTGGGCACCGCCGAAGAACTGCTCGAAGACTAAGCCACAACCGCGTGCTCCGCTGCAGGAACGCGCCTGGCCCAGGCCAGGCGCGTTCCTGCAGTATCCACCTGCGAGAAATCCATGCCCCAGCCCCGCCCTTATAAAGTTGCACTGAACGGCTACGGCCGCATTGGCCGCTGTGTCGTTCGCGCCTTGTGCGAACGCGGTGCAACGGCGGGGTTCAAGGTCGTGGCCATCAACGACCTGGCCGACATGGCCAGTCTCGAATACCTGACGCGCTTCGATTCCACCCATGGCCGCTTTCCTGGCCATGTGCGGGTCGAAGGCGATTACCTGCACATCAATGACCACCGCATCCGTGTGCTGCGCAGCGCGACGCCCGAAGGCATCGACTGGGCTGCCCTGGAAGTCGACCTGGTGCTGGAGTGCTCCGGCGTCTACAACACCCGTGCCGACGGCCAGCGCTTTCTTGATGCCGGTGCGCCGCGGGTGCTGTTTTCCCAGCCGATGGCCAGCGAGGCGGACGTCGACGCGACCATCGTGTACGGCATCAACCAGCAGGACCTGACCGGTCGCGAGCTGCTGGTCTCGGCGGCCTCGTGCACCACCAACTGCAGTGTGCCGTTGCTGCGCCTGCTGGATCAGGCGCTGGGCCTGGACTATGTCACCATCACCACGATTCACTCGGCGATGAACGACCAGCCGGTGATCGACGCCTATCACCATGAAGACCTGCGCCGCACGCGCTCGGCCTTCCAGTCGATCATTCCGGTGTCTACAGGGCTGGCACGGGGCATCGAACGTCTGCTGCCGGAACTTGCCGGCCGGATTCAGGCCAAAGCGGTGCGGGTGCCGACGGTCAATGTCTCGTGCCTGGACATCATCGTGCAGACGGCGCGTGATACCGACGCCGTCGAGATCAACCGGATCCTGCGTGAGGCGGCCAGTGTCGGGCCGCTCAAGGGCTTGCTGGCCTACACCGAATTGCCGCATGCCAGTTGCGATTTCAACCATGACCCTCATTCGGCGATCGTCGATGCGAGTCAGACCCGCGTGTCCGGCCCCAGGCTGGTCAACGTGCTGGCCTGGTTCGATAACGAATGGGGTTTTGCCAACCGTATGCTCGACGTTGCAGGCCATTTCCTGCACGTTGCACACCCACAACAGTAAAGACAGGAACGCCTCATGACCGTGTTGAAAATGACCGACCTTGATCTGCAAGGAAAGCGTGTACTGATCCGCGAAGACCTTAACGTGCCGATCAAGGATGGCGCTGTCAGCAGCGATGCGCGGATTCTCGCCTCCCTGCCGACCATCAAGCTGGCGCTGGAGAAGGGCGCGGCGGTCATGGTCTGCTCGCACCTGGGTCGTCCGGTGGAAGGCGAATTCTCGGCCGAGAACAGCCTCAAGCCGGTCGCCGCCTACCTGAGCAAGGCGCTGGGCCGTGACGTGGCGCTGGTCGCCGATTACCTGGACGGCGTCGAGGTCAAGGCCGGCGACGTGGTCCTGTTCGAAAACGTGCGCTTCAACAAGGGCGAGAAAAAGAACACCGACGAGCTGGCACAGAAATACGCCGCCTTGTGCGACGTGTTTGTGATGGACGCCTTCGGCACCGCTCACCGTGCCGAGGGTTCGACCCACGGCGTGGCCAAATTTGCCAAGGTCGCTGCGGCCGGCCCGCTGCTGGCCGCCGAGCTGGACGCGCTGGGCAAGGCGCTGGGTGCACCGGCCAAGCCGATGGCGGCCATCGTGGCCGGTTCCAAGGTGTCGACCAAGCTCGACGTACTCAATAGCCTGAGCACGATCTGCGATCAGCTGATCGTCGGCGGCGGCATTGCCAACACCTTCCTGGCCGCTGCCGGCCACCCGGTCGGCAAGTCGCTGTACGAGCCGGATCTGCTCGACACCGCCCGCGCCATCGCCGCCAAGGTCAGTGTGCCGCTGCCGGTCGACGTGGTGGTGGCCAAGGCCTTTGCCGAAGACGCCGAAGCGACCGTCAAGCTGATTGCCGATGTGGCCGAGGACGACATGATCCTCGATATCGGCCCGCAGACCGCCGAGCAGTTCGCCCAATTGCTGAAATCTTCGAAGACTATCCTGTGGAACGGCCCTGTCGGCGTGTTTGAATTCGACCAGTTCGGCAACGGCACCCAGGTACTGGCCAAGGCGATTGCCGAGAGCGAGGCGTTCTCCATCGCCGGTGGCGGCGACACCTTGGCCGCCATCGACAAGTATGGCGTTGGTGCGCAGATTTCTTACATTTCCACTGGCGGCGGTGCGTTCCTCGAGTTCGTCGAAGGCAAGGTCCTGCCGGCGGTCGAAATGCTTGAGCAACGCGCCAAGGCGCAGTAAACCGCTGTGTTCGAGGTGTCAGGTATGGTCAGGGTCTTGCCGGTGTTGCTGATGGCGGGGGTGCTGTGCGGTTGCGCCGGCACGCCTGCAGCCGATGAAGTGCAGGACCAGGATCAGGCCGCGCCCGTGCAACTGAGCTGCTATCAGGCGCGCTGGCAAGCCGAAACGATTCAGGTGGTGGACAAGCGCAGCGGCCAGGCGTTCTGGGACCGCTACGACTTCATGCCACGGATCGGCAATGTCGGCTGTCGCTGATACGGTACAGGCAACATCCAGGCGTCATGGCGGTCATTAAAGGTGAATATCTTTTAATGCAAAGGAGTGTTGCCATGAAAATCGCCGCCGTGATGCTGTTGAGTTGCGCTGTGCTGGCCGGTTGCAGCGGTTCGGGGACCAACCGGGCCTGCGAAGTGTTCAGCCCGGCAGCGGTCACCGTGCCGACCACCGAGAACAGTCAGCGCGTCGAAGCCCAGGCCACGGGCGAGCCGTCTGACGATGGTAAAAACGAACAGCACTGCCCTTGATGCCATCAGGCGGGGCAGGCCAGGAGAGTGAATGAAAGGCGTTATGGCTCTTGGCGCACTGGTCTTGCTGGGCGGTTGCTCCGTCTTCAAGCCGGCGCCGCAACAGGTCGACCCGTGGACACGCTGGGTCTGTGACAGCAAGGCCGAGGTCAACTGGCGCTATGCCGATGCGGCCCACAAGGCCGTTGATGTGCGCCTGAACCAGAGCGACCAGGTGTACCGCCTGCAAGCCGAGCCCGGCGCGACCGGTGAGCTGTATGGCAATGGCGTACTCTCGTTCGCCCGTAACGGCGACGACGGGCTGGTCTACTGGACCGTCACCAATGATTTGATCGGTCGCGGCTGCAAGGTCAGATAAACTGCAGCACGGCCAGGCGCAGGTGATTTCGCAATGCCTGCGCCCATGACTTGAATAGCAGCCGCCACTGGGGCAGGCTCGCACGATTAACGACCCGATCGGGAGAGAAACAGACAATGGCACTTATCAGCATGCGCCAGATGTTGGACCACGCCGCCGAATTTGGCTATGGCGTTCCAGCTTTCAACGTAAACAACCTGGAACAGATGCGCGCCATTATGGAAGCGGCCGACAAGACCGACTCTCCGGTGATCGTTCAGGCCTCGGCCGGCGCCCGTAAATACGCCGGTGCCCCGTTCCTGCGCCACCTGATCCTGGCGGCGATCGAAGAATTCCCGCACATCCCGGTGGTCATGCACCAGGACCACGGCACCAGCCCGGACATCTGCCAGCGCTCGATCCAGCTGGGCTTCAGCTCGGTGATGATGGACGGCTCGCTGGGTGAAGACGGCAAGACCCCCGCCAGCTACGACTACAACGTCGACGTGACCCGTCGCGTCGTCGCCTTCGCCCACGCCTGCGGCGTGTCGGTAGAAGGTGAGCTGGGCGTGCTGGGTTCGCTGGAAACCGGCCTGGCCGGTGAAGAAGACGGCGTAGGCGCCGAAGGCGTGCTGGATCACAGCCAGATGCTGACCGACCCGGAAGAAGCCGCTGACTTCGTCAAGCGCACCCAGGTCGATGCCCTGGCCATCGCCATCGGCACCAGCCACGGTGCCTACAAGTTCACCAAGCCGCCGACCGGTGACATCCTGGCCATCGAGCAGATCAAGGCCATCCACAAGCGCATCCCCAACACCCACCTGGTGATGCACGGCTCCTCGTCGGTGCCGCAAGAGTGGCTGAAAATCATCAACGAATACGGCGGCGACATCAAAGAGACCTACGGTGTGCCGGTCGAAGAAATCGTCGAGGGCATCAAGCACGGCGTGCGCAAGGTCAACATCGACACCGACCTGCGCCTGGCTTCCACCGGCGCCATCCGTGAGTTCCTGGCCAAGCACCCGGCCGAGTTCGACCCGCGCAAATACCTGGCCAAGACCGTCGTGGCCATGCGTGACGTGTGCATCGCCCGTTACGAAGCGTTCGGCACGGCCGGCAACGCCTCGAAGATCAAGCCGGTCTCCCTGGACCGCATGTTCGAGCGCTACGCCCGTGGCGAGCTGGATGCCAAGATCAACTGAGTGTTGCTCGGCTGAATGAAAAACCCGCGCTTGCGCGGGTTTTTTCATGGGGCAGGGTGCATTGGGCCAGACCGTACAGCGGCTGGCCAGGCAGTCTTGGGCGCTCAGTGCGCTATCTGGCTGCAATGCACTCCACTTCCACCCGGGCATCAAGGGCCAGGCCCTTGACGGCCACGGTGCTGCGGGCCGGGAAGGGCTTGCTGAACGCGGTACGGTACTGTGCGTTGAAGGCCGCAAACTCGGCCATGTCCGCCAGAAAGGCCGTGCACTTGACGATGTTGTTCATCTGAAAGCCGCTGGCTTCGGTCGTGCGCTTGATATTGGCCATGACTTGCCGGGTCTCGGCCTCGATGCCCCCCGGCACCAGGCCATTCTGGCCGGGGACGACGCCCAGTTGGCCAGACATGAACAGCAGGTTGCCGACCCGGGCGGCGCTGGAAAAGGGGTAGGTGTCGTTCTGGCTGAAGTTGAGGATCTCAACCGGTTGATGACTGTCGGCGACGGCGGCAAAGGCGGTCAATGAAGCGCAAAGCGAAAGCACCCAGGCGCTTTTTTTCATGGGGATGAACTCCTTGTCAGAGGGTGATATTCAGGGTTTGAGGGCTTTAAGCAGGGCCGGATAAAACTGCTGCGGGGCCTGCAAGTGCGGCGAATGTCCGAGCGTTTCGAACTCGATCAGGGTCGCCTCGGGAATGCGCCTGGCAGCCGACTTGCCCAGTTCGGCATAGTTGGCCAAGGTGGCCATTACGGCAGGCGATGCGCCATGACCAATGGCGGTTTTATCGGTCAGGCCGATAAACAGCGTGGTGGGCACTTTCAGATACTCGAACTCGTGAACGACCGGTTCGTTATAAATCATGTCGTAGGTCAGGGCGGCGTGGTAAGCCATCATTGTCCGGTGCGGGCCACTGAACAGTTTTTCCTGCATCTCGATCCAGCGATCAAACTCGGGGCGCCATTCGCCGTTGTAATGCACGCGGCGTTGATAGTCCTTGAGTGCCGTGGCACTGAAGCCCAGTTCATCTTCGAAGTAACTGTCGATGCCTTTGTAAGGAACGCCAAGCGCCTTCCAGTCCTCAAGGCCAAGCGGATTGATCAGCGCCAGTTGTTCGGTGACCTCGGGGTACATCAGTGCATAGCGGGCGGCCAGCATGCCGCCCATGGAGTGACCGATGATTGCGCTGCGGCTGATGCCCAGAGCTTGCAGCAGTTCATGGGTATTACTGGCCAGTTGCTGGAAGCTGTACTGGTAGCGTTCGGGCTTGCTGGACTTGCAGAACCCGATCTGGTCCGGGGCAATGACCCGGTAGCCGTCATCGCTCAGGGTCTTGATCGTGTCGGTCCAGGTGTCGGCACAGAACAACTTGCCGTGCATCAACACGACGGTGCGGTTTTTCGGCTGGCTGTTCGGGTTGGGTGGCACATCGACGTAAGCCATGAGCATGTTCTGACGCTGTGAGCTGAGCGCGTGGTAATAAACCTTGTAATGGTAATTGAATGTTTCAAGTTCCGGGCTGCGGCTGGATAGTTCATCGGCCGTGATGGCCTGGGCAGACGTGGACATTGCCATGAGTGCGCAGGCCACTAATAACAGTGGCCTGTGACAGAGACGAAGGGGAATGTTCATGCGTTATCAAGTTACGAAGGCAGGCGAAAGTGCAGAGCAATTAGTAGGGCGTTAATCGGCCGATTGCAAAGCCGCCTGTATTGCAAGACTTTCAAGTGCGTTACTTGATGATTCGCATGTAGGTGGCCTGCCGCGCTGCCCGGCGGCGGGCAGCGCCATCAATGCGGCGTGCCAGAGGCGTTCTACTGGATTTTGACCAGCGCTGCGCAGGCGGCCTTGTAGGCTTCGTGCTGATATTTATTCAGCGACTCAGGCAGGTCGAAAGTGTGTTTTTTGTTTGCAGCGTTAATCGTCTGGGGCGACAACAGGGTCACCTCGCAATCAGGCAACAACTGAAACACGGTCTCGATCTTGAACGTGGTCGGGCCGCCGGCGAATTCGCCTTTCTTGCTGCGCTTCTTGATGACGATATGGCTGATGCCGTTTTCGCGCACGAAGGCGGCGATCTGTGTGGCAAAGGCCTTGACGTTGGCCGCCTCGTCATCGTCGGCCAGCGCCAGTTTGCGGGTTGCCAGGGGCAGGTGGCCGATGCTGTCGTTCTGCCGTGTCGCCAAGGCAAAGATGGCTTCGCTGCCTTTGATTTCCACGCCGCAAATAATCATGTGATGCCCTGTGTCTTGAGTCGAAAAGTCACAGGGTAGCGCATTGAGAGGCGGATTATTCCTGAGCGATCGACTCCAGGTATTCCGAGCGCTCGTCACTCATGCGCGCGATGCAGTCGTTTTCGCTGATCCTGAATGCCTTGCTGCCGGCAGCCGACGGGAAGACTTCCACGGCACAGTCGGCGTCACGCAGCTTTTCCCAGGCCTGGTGGGCGGTCTTGAGCTTGCTGGTGAAGTCGTTGAACTGGGTCTTGTTGGCGACGAATTGCGACTGCACCCGGTTGAGCAGGTTCTGGAAGTTTTCCTTGAGCAGCGCCTCGGCGGTCTCACGGCTGTAGATGGAGCACTCCAGGGTCTGGTTATCGCTGTCGACGCCATCGCAAGGGGATGTTTCAGGATCCTGTGCAGCCCAGGCATTGCTTGCCAGGGCACTTGTCAGCGCCAGTCCCAGGAAAAAGGTTTTCATCTACTCGCTCCGATCCGTTGATGCGCTGAATTCTGGCTCAAGCGCATGACAATGAACAGGTTTGACATGCCGCTGGAGGGTTGTGCCCTACCCTTTGTCGCGGATTGACGCTTTCGGCAATTCCCCTGTCGTTTTTGCATCCGGCTTTCCCGAGCCTGCGGCATATGCTGGCCCCAATAGCGCCGACAGTCGATTTGGCGCACCAGCACCTATAAAGGGGACGCCTGATGAGCCCAGCCGAACTTCACGCCGACAGCATCGTTATTGACGGGCTGATCATCGCCAAGTGGAATCGCGAGCTGTTTGAAGACATGCGCAAGGGCGGCCTGACCATGGCCAACTGCACGGTGTCGGTGTGGGAAGGTTTCCAGGCCACCGTCAACAGCATCAGCGCCAGCATGAAGCTGATGCGCGAAAACAGCGACCTGGTGATGCCGGTGCAGACCACTGCCGACATCCGCAAGGCCAAGGAACTGGGCAAGACCGGCATCCTGTTCGGCTTCCAGAATGCCCATGCCTTCGAAGACCAGATCGGCTATGTCGAGATCTTCAAGAAGCTCGGCGTGGGCATCGTGCAGATGTGCTACAACACCCAGAACCTGGTCGGTACCGGCTGCTACGAGCGCGACGGCGGCCTGTCGGGTTTCGGCCGCGAGATCGTCGCCGAGATGAACCGCGTCGGCGTCATGTGCGACCTGTCCCACGTCGGCTCCAAAACCAGCGAGGAAGTCATCCTCGAATCGAAAAAGCCGGTCTGCTACTCCCACTGCCTGCCGTCGGGGCTCAAGGAACACCCGCGCAACAAGTCCGATGAAGAACTCAAGTTCATCGCCGACCACGGCGGTTTCGTCGGCGTCACCATGTTTGCGCCGTTCCTGGCCAAGGGCATCGACTCGACCATCGACGACTACGCCGAGGCCATCGAGTACACCATGAACATCGTCGGCGAAGACGCCATCGGCATCGGCACCGACTTCACCCAGGGCCATGGCCAGGAATTCTTCGAATACCTGACGCACGACAAGGGCTACGCCCGGCGCCTGACCAGCTTCGGCAAGATCATCAACCCGCTGGGCATCCGCACCGTGGGCGAATTCCCGAACCTGACCGAGACCCTGCTCAAGCGCGGCCACTCCGAAAGCGTGGTGCGCAAGATCATGGGCGAGAACTGGGTTCGTGTTCTGGGTGACGTCTGGGGGGAATAACCCACCCGCGTCGCTGACACCTTCTATTTCAAGGCAGGCAACGGTCTGCCTCATCACAAGAATTTTTCCGGAGTCACGTTTCATGGCCAAGATCGCCCCGCAACTGCCTATCGAAGTCGACAGCGAAACCGGTATCTGGACGTCCGACGCCCTGCCGATGCTGTACGTCCCGCGCCACTTCTTCGTCAACAACCACATCGGTATCGAGGAAGTGCTGGGCGCTGACGCCTATGCCGAGATCCTCTACAAGGCCGGCTACAAGTCAGCCTGGCACTGGTGCGAGAAAGAGGCCGAGTGTCATGGCCTGGAAGGTGTCGCGGTGTTCGAGCACTACATGAAGCGCCTGTCGCAGCGCGGCTGGGGCCTGTTCAAGATCCAGGACATCGACCTGGACAAGGGCACCGCCAGCGTCACGCTCGAGCATTCGGCGTTCGTGTACGTGTACGGCAAGGTCGGGCGCAAGGTCGACTACATGTTCACCGGCTGGTTCGCCGGTGCCATGGATCAGATCCTGGCCGCACGCGGCAGCGCGATCCGTACCGTGGCCGAGCAGGTTTACGGAGGCTCTGAAGAGGGCCATGACGATGGTCTGTTCGTCGTCAAACCACTTTAACCGCGCCGTTGGAAAGCACCGCGCGTAACGCTCTGGCAACGCGCAGCCGGCCTGGGCCGGCTGCGCACCATTAGACCGAGCGTACGCCACCCGCTTTCGCCTTGAGGAGTTTTGGAAATGGCTTTTGAAGCGATGTTCCAGCCGATCCAGATCGGCAAACTGACCATCCGTAACCGTGTACTCAGTACTGCCCACGCCGAGGTGTATGCCACCGACGGCGGCATGACCACCGACCGTTACGTGAAGTACTACGAAGAGAAGGCCAAGGGCGGCATTGGCCTGGCCATCTGTGGCGGCTCGTCCGTGGTTGCCATCGACAGCCCGCAAAGCTGGTGGAAGTCGGTCAACCTGGCCACCGACCGGATCATCCCGCATTTCCAGAACCTGGCCGACGCCATGCACAAGCATGGTGCCAAGATCATGATCCAGATTACCCACATGGGCCGTCGCTCGCGTTGGGACGGTGATCACTGGCCGACCCTGATGTCGCCGTCGGGCATTCGCGAGCCGGTGCACCGTGCCACCTGCAAGACCATCGAGCCCGAGGAAATCTGGCGCATCATCGGCAACTACGCCCAGGCCGCGCGCCGGGCGATGGAAGGCGGGCTGGACGGCATCGAGCTGTCGGCCGTGCACCAGCACATGATCGACCAGTTCTGGAGCCCGCGGGTCAACAAGCGCACCGACGAATGGGGCGGCAGCTTCGAAGGCCGCATGAAGTTCGGCATGGAAGTGCTCAAGGCCGTGCGCGCCGAAGTCGGTCGCGACTTCTGCGTGGGCATGCGCATCTGTGGTGACGAGTTCCACCCCGATGGCCTGTCCCACGACGACATGAAGCAGATTGCCAAGTACTACGACGACACCGGCCTGCTGGACTTCTTCGGCGTGATCGGCTCGGGGTGCGATACGCACAACACCCTGGCCAACGTCATCCCGAACATGAGTTATCCACCGGAGCCGTTCCTGCACCTGGCCGCCGGTATCAAGGAAGTGGTCAAGATCCCTGTGCTGCACGCACAGAACATCAAGGACCCGAACCAGGCCACGCGGATCCTGGAAGGCGGCTATGTCGACATGGTCGGCATGACCCGTGCGCACATGGCCGACCCGCACCTGATCGCCAAGATCAAGATGGGCCAGATCGACCAGATCAAGCAGTGCGTCGGTGCCAACTATTGCATCGACCGCCAGTACCAGGGCCTGGACGTGCTGTGCATCCAGAACGCCGCCACGTCCCGCGAATACATGGGCCTGCCGCACATCATCGAGAAATCCACCGGGCCCAGGCGCAAGGTGGTGGTGGTCGGGGCCGGTCCGGCCGGCATGGAAGCGGCGCGGGTGGCGGCCGAGCGTGGCCATGAGGTGACCCTGTTCGAGAAGAAAGACGCCATCGGCGGGCAGATCACCACGGCCTCCAAGGCACCGCAACGCGACCAGATCGCCGGCATCACCCGCTGGTATCAACTGGAACTGGCGCGCCTGAAAGTCGACCTGCGCCTGGGCACCGCTGCCGATGCCGCGACCATTCTCGACCTGCGCCCGGACATCGTGGTGCTGGCGGTGGGCGGTCATCCGTTCGTCGAGCAGAACGAGCACTGGGGTGCGGACGAAGGGCTGGTGGTCAGCAGCTGGGACATCCTTGACGGTAAAGTGGCGCCAGGCAAGAACGTGCTGGTCTACGACACCATCTGCGAATTCACCGGGATGTCGGCCGCGGATTTCCTCGCCGACAAGGGCTGCCAGGTCGAGATCGTCACTGATGACATCAAGCCGGGCGTGGCGATGGGCGGCACGACCTTCCCGACCTACTACCGCAGCATGTACCCCAAGGAAGTGATCATGACCGGGGACATGATGCTGGAGAAGGTCTACCGCGAAGGCGACAAACTGATTGCCGTGCTGGAAAACGAATACACCGGGGCCAAAGAGGAGCGGGTGGTCGACCAGGTGGTGGTGGAGAACGGTGTGCGTCCCGACGAGGCGATCTACTACGCGCTCAAGGAAGGTTCGCGCAACAAGGGCCAGATCGACATCGAAGCCCTGTACGCGATCCAGCCACAACCGATGCTCAGCCAGCCTGGTGATGGTTACCTGCTGTACCGGATCGGCGACTGCGTGGCGCAACGCAACATTCATGCGGCCATCTACGACGGGCTACGGCTCTGCAAGGATTTCTGACGGCCACCACCTTCTGTAGGAGCGCGCTTGCCCGCGACCGAGTGCGTAGCGCTCGCAAAATCTGCGAAACGCTACGAATTCACGACTGCTAACGCACTCGGTCGCGGGCAAGCGCGCTCCTACGGGGTACACCCAGGAGCCATCATGCTCAACACCATTCTCCCCATCCTGCTGTTCGCCGCCCTGGGCCTTGGGCTCCTGGGCGCCTTGCGGCGGGTCAAGCTGTGGCGCAACGGTCGGGCCTCGAAGGTCGACCTGCTGGGCGGCCTGCTGGCCATGCCCAAGCGCTACATGGTCGACCTGCACCACGTGGTCGCCCGTGACAAATACATTGCCAACACCCACGTGGCCACGGCCGGCGGTGCGGTGGCATCGATCGTGCTGGCGATTCTGGTGCATGGTTTTGGCCTGCACAACAAGATCCTCGGCTACGCCTTGCTGCTGATGACAGCGGTGATGTTCGTCGGCGCGATCTTCGTGTTCCGCCGTCGCCTCAACCCGCCGTCGCGCCTGTCCAAAGGGCCGTGGATGCGCCTGCCGAAAAGCCTGTTGGCGTTTTCGGCCAGTTTCTTCCTGCTGACCCTGCCGGTCGCCGGTATCCTGCCGCAGGATTTCGGCGGCTGGGCAGTGGCGGCCGTCCTGGCGCTGGGCGTGCTGTGGGGCGTCAGCGAGCTGTTTTTCGGCATGACCTGGGGCGGGCCGATGAAGCACGCCTTCGCCGGTGCCCTGCACCTGGCCTGGCACCGTCGCGCCGAGCGCTTCGGCGGCGGCCGTTCCACAGGCCTCAAGCCCTTGGACCTGGACGATCCGCAAGCGCCTTTGGGCGTGGAAAAACCCAAGGACTTTACCTGGAACCAACTGTTGGGCTTCGACGCCTGCGTGCAGTGCGGTAAATGCGAAGCCGCCTGCCCGGCGTTTGCCGCCGGCCAGCCGCTGAACCCCAAGAAGCTGATCCAGGACATGGTCGTGGGCCTGGCCGGTGGCACCGATGCCAATTTCGCCGGCAGCCCGTACCCCGGCAAGGCCATCGGCGAGCACGGCGGTCACCCGCACCAGCCGATCGTCAACGGCCTGGTGGACGCCGAGACCCTGTGGTCGTGCACCACCTGCCGCGCCTGCGTCGAGGAGTGCCCGATGATGATCGAGCACGTCGACGCCATCGTCGACATGCGTCGCCACCTGACCCTGGAGCGCGGCGCCACGCCGAACAAGGGCGCCGAGGTGCTGGACAACCTGATCGCCACCGACAACCCCGGCGGCTTCAACCCCGGTGGCCGGCTGAACTGGGCGGCGGACCTGAACCTGAACCTGTTCAGCGACAAGAAAAGCGCCGATGTGCTGTTCTGGGTCGGTGACGGTGCGTTCGACATGCGCAACCAGCGCACCCTGCGCGCCTTCGTCAAGGTGCTCAAGGCCGCCGGTGTCGACTTTGCCGTACTGGGCCTCGAAGAGCGCGACAGCGGCGACGTGGCGCGGCGCCTGGGTGACGAGGCGACCTTCCAGAGCCTGGCCAAGCGCAATATCCAGACCCTGGCGCGCTACCGGTTTGCCCGCATCGTGACGTGCGACCCGCACAGCTTCCATGTGCTCAAGAACGAATATGGCGCCTTTGGCGGCGAGTACCAGGTGCAGCACCACAGTACGTTCATCGCCGAGCTGATCCAGGCCGGCGCGCTGAACCTGGGCCAGCACAAGGGCGGCAGCGTGACCTACCACGATCCTTGCTACCTGGGCCGCTACAACGGTGAATACGAGGCGCCGCGCGATGTATTGAAGGCGCTGGGCATCGAGGTCAAGGAAATGCAGCGTTCCGGCTTCCGTTCGCGGTGCTGTGGCGGTGGCGGCGGGGCGCCGATTACCGACATCCCCGGCAAGCAGCGGATTCCCGACATGCGCATGGAGGACATCCGCGAAACCCAGGCCGAGCTGGTGGCGGTCGGGTGCCCGCAATGCACCGCCATGCTCGAAGGTGTGGTCGAGCCGCGTCCGTTGATCAAGGACCTGGCCGAGCTGGTGGCCGACGCCCTGATCGAACAGGATGCCGAGCCTGCGCGCCAGCCGGCCCAGGCCAAACGTGAACCTGCGGAGGTGCACTGATGAGCGACATTATCCGCCGCGACCCACGCGCCGCGTGGATCGCCCGTAACCGCCTGCACCCGCTGCATGCGGCCATGCAACCGTTGCAGGAGCGCTGGATGGGCCCCAACGGGGTCCTGCGCAAGAACGTCCACGGTATCGGCTTCATCGGTCCCAACGGCCTCAAGCGTATCGACCGCAGCGGCGCCCAGCAGGGCGGCGCGGTCAAGCGCAGTGCGGCAGTGGCGGTGCAACTGCCGCTGCATGTGGTGGCGCAACCGGCGTTTCACATCTGTGTAGTGCCCGACATGGTCGGCGGCCGCCTGGGCAGCCACGACCGCGACCTGCTCGGCCTGGCGCGGCAGATGGCCGGTGCCGACGGCGCGGTGCTGGCGGTGGTCTTCGGTGAACACAAGGAAAGCGCATTCGACACCGCCGGCGTGGATCGCCTGCTGGTGCTCGACGACGACGCCTTCGACGGCTATTCACCGGAACAGCGTGTCCAGGGCCTGCGGGCGGTGGATAACCAGTTCGACCCGCGCCACTGGTTGCTGCCCGACAGCCGCACCGGTGGCGGTGAACTGGGCCGGCGCTTTGCCGCCAGCCTGGGCGAGCGCCCGGCCACGCGGGTCTGGCAGGTCAAGGACGGGCAGTGCAGCGCCCGTGCCGGGGCCGGTCGCGAAGACCTGGTGCGGCCATTGGCGCGGCTGATCCTGGCGGCCGCCGAATGCGCAGAGCCTGTCAGCGAAACCCGTCATGAAGCCGTGCCGGTCGAGTTATCCACAAGCGTGGTGCGCAGCCTGTCGCGTATCGAAGACCTCGGTGCCGTGGCCGTCGACCCGGCGGCTATCCCTATGGCCGAGTCGGAGTTCATTGTCTCGGGTGGCAACGGCGTCCAGGACTGGGACCTGTTCCACCGCACCGCCGCCGCCCTGGGGGCCACCGAAGGCGCCTCGCGGGTGGCGGTGGACAACGGCTTCATGGCTCGCGACCGGCAGGTCGGCGCCACCGGCACCTGGGTCACGGCGCGGGTGTACATGGCCGTTGGGATTTCCGGGGCGATCCAGCACCTGCAGGGCATCGGTGCCTGCGACAAGGTGATTGCGATCAACATGGACCCTGGTTGCGACATGATCAAACGGGCTGATCTGTCGGTCATCGGCGACAGCAGCGAGCTGTTCCACGCCCTGATCGCGGCGGTCGATGCCTGGCGCAATGGAGACAAACGTGATGCAGCCTGAATCTGTCACAAAGAACACTCCGGCCCTGCAGGTCATCAGCCTGGTGTCGGTCGGCGCCCACCCGACCTCCGGGCGCGCCCGCCGTGCCGAACAGGACGCCCGTGCCGTCGAGCTGGGCCTGCGCCTGGTGGGCAACAACCTGCAGATGCTGCATGCCGGCGACCCACAGGAACCGGCACTGCGCGCTTACCTGGGCATGGGCCTGGATGAGATGCACATCCTTGAACAGCCGGCGGGCAGTGATGCCTTGCCCGCCCTGGCCGAATACATTCGCGACTGCAACGTGCAGATGGTGCTGACGGGCAGCCAGGCCGAAACCGGCGAGGGCTCCGGCATGTTGCCCTTCCTGCTGGCCGAGCGTCTTGGCTGGCCTTTGGTGATCGGCCTGGCCGAAGTGGAGTCGCTGGAAAACGGCACGGCCCTGGTGTTGCAGGCCCTGCCACGCGGCCAGCGCCGGCGCCTCAAGGTGCGCCTGCCATTCTTGGCCACTGTGGATAACGCCGGTCCCACGCCACGGCAAAGTGCCTATGGTCCGTCCCGGCGCGGTGTGCTGGGAGCGGAGCAGACCGAAGTGATCAGCGATGAACTGCTCACCGGCGACAGCCTGCAACCGGCCAGGCCACGGCCCAAGCGCCTCAAGGTGATCAAGGCCAAGAGCGGTGCCGACCGCATGAAGGCCGCGACCGCCAAGGCCAGCGGCGGTGGCGGCAAGGTGCTCAAGGGCGTCAGCGCCCAGGAAGGCGCCGAGGCGATCCTCAAGCTGCTGGTGGAAGAGGGCGTGATTCGCTGAAACAGCGTCAAGGCAGAGCGCTGCCGCGCAGTCGTCTGGGACCCGGTAGGAGCGCGCTTGCCGGAATGCCGGACCACCGCGACCGAGTGCGAAGCGCTCGCAAAATCTGCGAAACGCCGCAAATTTACAGTTGTGAACACATTCGAAATCTACGAAACGCCACAATTTTACGACTGCTGCGCAGCCGGTCGCGGGCAAGCGCGCTCCTACGCAAGAGGCGGCGCGCCAAGGCGGCGCGCTGGCGGTTGTGGATGATTCATTGCGCGCGCTTCCACAGCACCACGTCCGGGGCGGTGATGGCGGTCGAGGTGTGGGCCTGCTCGCAGGTGTACTTCACGGTGTTGTGGACCACGGTATCGCCTGCTTCATAGGCCACGTCTTCTTTCCAGTCGGGTGTTTCGCCACCTTCCCCGGGTTGGGTACGGATCGTGAGCATGGCTGACCAGTCCGAGCTGACCCCTTGTGTGTCCGTGGCCCTGATCTGATAGCCATAAGCCTTGCCAGGCACAAGCCCGGTGTCTTCGAACGGTGGCGCGTTGGTGGTGCCGATTTCGACGCCGTCGCGCCGCAGGTTGTACTGGAACACCGGATTGGGACCGGTGGAGAGGTGCCAGCTCAATTTCACCGAGTCCTGCATCGGTTCGGCCGCAACGAAACTGGCCGGTACGGACGGTTTGCCGGGCGCCGGCGTCTCGCCTTCGGTCAGGTAGCCGTAGCGTTTGACGAACGCCCAGTCATAGGCCTTGCCGGTCTTGTCCTTGCCATCATCCCAGTTGACCGACCAGGTCATCAGGCCGCGAATCGGGTTGTTGTCTCTGGTCAGGCTGTCCAGTGCCCATTTCACATCTTCAGGGTCGATCACATAGCCGGTGGCGGCCGCATCGTTATTGGTCGGCAGGCCGATCGCCAGCCGGTCGGCCGCAATCTGCGAGAAACCTCGCGTGCCGTGGATCAGGCTGTCGGTCAGGTAATACAGGAACAGTTCCTTGTGCTCGTCACTTTCCTGAGTGATCCACAGGCTTTCCTCATCGACCCAGACGCCGTCAGCGCCCTGGTTGTAGTACTGCGGCGCAATGAAGTCGTAGAGGTCTTCCAGCGCCTCGATGTAGGCAAGATAGGCGCCGTCCGTTCTCAGGTAAGGAAACTCCGGCGCCATGCTGATGATGAAGTGCTTGCCTTCGCTTTCGTAATGTTCACGAACCATACGCAGCGCCGCTGGCAAGACGGTACGGTTATCGGCAAGGGTGATTGCACTTTGCTCCAGATCGATGTCCAGGCCGTCAAACCCATACACCTCGACCAGACGGATGATTTCATAGGCCAGCGCCTCCTGCTGGCCTTCATGCAGCTCGATATGGGCATCGGCGCCGCCCAGCGAAATCAGTACCGCACGTCCTTCGGCATTGAGCTGTGCGACCTGGGCACGAAACTCGGCATCGCTGACGTTATAGGGCTTGAAGGTCGGGATGCCGCTGCCTTTCATGAAAGCCACGGCCACGACGTTATACGCCTTGGGAATATCGGTCAGGGGCATCTCGGCAAACACGCCCTGTTGATAACCCTGGCCGGGCGAGGTCGGCCAGTTGTGCCAGAAGCCCATGAGAATGTTCTTGCCTGTAAGGTCCGGCATGGCCGAGGCCGCATCAAGGGCCGAGTTCTTGTACTGGGCCAGAACGCTTGGCTTGAGCATGGTGATGTCTCCTTCCGCTGGATAGACGCTGCATAAGCATGAGTGTCAGCCAGGGGCCAAGGCTTTTGTACTGGTAGAACTGACAGGGTTGGGGCCGATCAGGGCGACTTATCCAGTGAATGCTGTTTACTTACGCACATTCCCTGTGCGCCTGCCTGTGGATAAGGTGTTCGCTTGTGTCTGGAGGCCACGTAAATCGGGGTTTGCAGGGGTGTGGTTAAAAAATAATCAGCGGGTATGGGCGTTTTTTCGCTGCACGGGCTGTGGATAAGCGTTCTGACACGGGTGACGGTTGCCCACAATCTCTGTTGGCTGCTCTGTGGACAAGGTGTTTGCTATGTGCTGGAAGCCTTGAACGGCGTGGCATACAGAGGTTTGTACAAAAAACAGCCAAATAGCGCAGACGAGGTGGAAAGCCAGGTCTTTGCACTGTTTTCCACAGCCCGGAGTACCAAACGGTCAAGTTGCCCCCAAAGTCTGTTGGCGCTTCTGTGGATAAGGTGTTCGCTGTCCTATAAAAGTCTTTATATACAAAGGCTTGATAGAGTCGATCAATAAATGACCAGGCGCTGGCGTGTGCACAACCGGATATCGGCATGGGCGCGCAGCGTCATGGATCCATGCTTTTGACAGGATTGCCCACAATTGCTGTGGGCTGCCTTGTGGATAAGTTGTTTGCGAACTGCGCCAGGCACTACGGGCGGGGGATTGCAAGTGCCTGGCTGTTTTTTGATCAATCAGGCCTTATTCGTGGTTGACCGCTACACCCTTGAGGTAAGGCGCAGGTTCCGCGCCCAGGTTTTCCAGCACGCGCGCGCTGTACCAGTCGATGAAGTTGACCACGCCGAACTCGTAGGTCTTGGAATACGGGCCTGGCTGGTAAGCCGTGGAGTTGATGCCGCGCTGGTTTTCTTCGGCCAGGCGACGGTCCTGGTCGTTGGTGGCGTCCCACACCTCGCGCAGGCGCGCCACGTCGTAGTCGACGCCTTCGACGGCGTCCTTGTGCACCAGCCACTTGGTGCTGACCATGGTTTCCTGGGCGCTGATCGGCCAGACGGTGAAGACGATCAGGTGATCGCCCATGCAGTGGTTCCAGGAGTGCGGCAGGTGCAGGATGCGCATCGAGCCCAGGTCCGGATTCTGGATGCGGCCCATCAGCTTGTTGCAGCCCTGCTTGCCGTCCATGGTCATCGACACGGTGCCCTTGAGCAGCGGCATGCGCACGATACGGTTGCGCAGGCCGAAGCCGGCATGCAGGTAAGGGATTTTCTCGGCTTCCCACTTGGTGGCCGACTCGGCCACATGGTCCTTGAATGACTGGCTGGCACGCGGATCGTGGGTGTCGTCCCACTCCAGCAGGGTGTTGAGCAATTCAGGGTGCGAGCCGCTGCAGTGGTAGCATTCGCGGTTGTTTTCCAGTACCAGCTTCCAGTTGGCCTTTTCCATCAAGGTGGTCTGCACCGCCACCTTGGTGTTCTCCATGTCGTAGGGTTCCATGTAGTGGCTCAACGTGGCCAGGAACTCGTCGATCGCAGGCGGATTCTCTGCCAGGCTGATGAAGATGTAGCCACCGGCCGTCTTGACGTTGATCGGCTTAAGGCTGAATTTCTTCATGTCGAAGTCATCGCCCATCTCGGTGCCGGCGTACAGCAGGCGGCCGTCCAGCTCGTAGGTCCACTGGTGGTAATGGCACACCAGCTTGGCGACCTTGCCTTTCTCGGCCGTGCACAGGCGCGAGCCACGATGGCGGCAGACGTTGTGGAAGGCATTGATGGCGCCGTCCGCGCCGCGCACCACCAGCACCGGGTTGTTGCCGATCTGCAAGGTCAGGTAGTTGCCTTTCTTGGGGATCTCGCACGTCATGCCGGCGATCAGCCACTCCTTGTGGAAGATCTCCTGCATGTCGATCTGGAACAGGCGCTCGTCGTTATAGAACGGTTGTGGCAGCGAATAGGTGCGTTCGCGGTTCTGCAGCATCTCGGCTGTCGCCTTGCGTGCTGCTTCAAGTGGGTCGCCCAGGCTCAGGTTTGCAGTGACGTCCATCTTCGGATTCCTCAAGACCGCCTCGGGCGGTCGCGATTGTGGCTAATACGGTGGGGTTTTCTCAGCACGCAAGGCGATCTTTGGTGGTCGCTCTTGCCGGGTATTATTGCGTAACGATTTAGCCGCGAGTGTGGAGATGCGCGCGCCGACAACCTTATCCATGCACGACATGGCCGAATCCGTTCCCGACGGGCAAGCCCATGTCGTTGGGGGCTGGTCGCCGTAAGTACGTCAATGTCGCAGATAGATAAATGGCAGGAGAGGGCGTTACGCAGAATTCGCTCATGAAAGGCCGGCTGTCGGCCGTGGAGATCGAGCATGTCCCAAACCTTCCTCAACCCGGTCAATACCCAGACGTGGGCCAATGGTCGCCACGCCGTGCGGGTGGTCAAAGTCATTCAGGAAACCTGGGACGTCCGCACGTTTTGCTTCATGGCCGACCAGCCGATCCTGTTCTTTTTCAAGCCGGGCCAGTTCGTCACCCTGGAGCTGGAAATCGACGGTCAGCCGGTGATGCGCTCGTACACCATTTCCAGCTCGCCCTCGGTGCCGTACAGCTTTTCGATCACGGTCAAGCGCGTGCCGGGCGGCAAGGTCTCGAACTTCCTGCACGACACCCTGCATGAGGGCCAGGAGCTGGCCGTGCACGGCCCGGTGGGGCTGTTCAACGCCATCGACTTTCCGAACCCGAAGATTCTCTACCTCAGCGGCGGGGTGGGCATCACCCCGGTGATGTCCATGGCGCGCTGGTACTACGACACCAACGCCAACGTCGACATGGTGTTCGTGCACAGCGCCCGTTCACCCAAGGACATCATCTACCACCGCGAAATGGAGCACATGGCGTCGCGGATCGATAACTTCAGTCTGCACCTGATCTGCGAGAAGCACGGCCTGGGCGAGCCGTGGGCCGGCTATCGCGGTTACCTGAATATCCGCATGCTGGAAATGATGTCCCCGGACTTCCGCGACCGTGAAGTGTTCTGCTGCGGCCCGACGCCCTACATGGCAGCGGTCAAGCGCATGCTGCAGGACAACGGCTTCAACATGGCCCAGTACCATGAAGAGTCGTTCGGTGCCACGCCGCCCGAGGCCAAGGCCGATGCAGTCGAGCACGCCGAACAGGCCGCCGACGCGCCGGATATCGACGCCAGCGACCTGCACGAAGTGGCGTTCACCGACACCGGCAAGAGCATCCGCATCACCCCGGGCGAAACCGTGCATGCGGCGGCCGCCAAGCTGGGCCTGATGATTCCCAAGGCCTGCGGCATGGGCATCTGCGGCACCTGCAAGGTGATGAAGCTCAGCGGCGAGGTCGAGATGGAGCACAACGGCGGCATCACCGAGGAAGACGAAGCCGAGGGCTACATCCTGTCGTGCTGCAGCGTGCCCAAGAGCGACGTACGGATCGAATATTGATTACGGTAGGACCATGTAGGACCGGCTTTAGCCGGGAAGCGGTCACCACGTAACGGCCGTTCCCGGCTGAAGCCGCCTCCCACAAGAGCGCGCTCTGGGCATGCCGCCAATCCCGTAGGAGCGACCAACGGTCGCGAAGTGTGCTACAGCCATCGCCGGCAAGCCGCCTCCCGCAGTCTGGTGCCAGGCACCAGATCCGGGATGCTCATCAACCTTGTGGGAGGGGGCTTGCCCGCGATGTGGCCAGCAAGGTCCATACACCTGCTGCGCCTGACGCATAGCCATCGCCGGCATGCCGCCAATCCCGTAGGAGCGACCAACGGTCGCGAAGGCCGGCAAGACTGCGCCATCGTGTGTGCCTGGACGGCAGCCATCGGCTGAAGCCGCCCCTGCGCAAGCAGTGCATCTAGAGCCTGAAGCGCAGCACCATGCCGTTGAGGTCCACCGCCAGGCGTGACAGTTCGGTACTGGCCGCCGAGGTCTGGTGGGCGCCGGTGGCGGTCTGGGTCGACAGGTCGCGGATGTTGACCAGGTTGCGATCCACCTCGCGGGCCACCTGGGCCTGTTCTTCGGCGGCGCTGGCGATCACCAGGTTGCGCTGATTGATCTGCTCCACCGCCGTATTAATGGTGTCCAGCGCCAGGCCCGCGCCCTGGGCGATGCTCAGGGTCGACTCGGCGCGCTCGGTGCTGCTGCGCATGGCCCCCACGGCCTGCTCGGTGCCGCTCTGGATGGTCTCGATCATGCGTTCGATTTCACTGGTCGATTGCTGGGTGCGATGCGCCAGCGCGCGCACCTCGTCGGCCACCACCGCAAATCCGCGTCCGGCTTCCCCGGCACGCGCCGCCTCGATGGCCGCGTTCAGGGCCAGCAGGTTGGTCTGGTCGGCCAGGCCACGAATCACATCCAGCACCTTGCCGATGTCCTTCGATTGCTCGGCCAGGTGGCTGATCTGCTCGGCACTGCCCTGCACGTCGCGGCTCATGCGCTCGATGGCGGTGACCGTTTCCTGCACCAGATCGCGGCCGTCACGGGCCGAGGCGGTGGCGCTCTGCGAGGCCTGGGAAGTGTCGTTGGCGTTGCGCGCCACTTCCTCGACCGCACAGGTCATCTCGTTGACTGCCGTGGCGGCCTGTTCGATCTCACCGTTCTGCCGGCCCAGGCCGCGGGCGCTTTCGTCGGTCACGGCGTTGAGTTCTTCGGCGGCTGAAGCCAGTTGCGAGGCCGAACCGGAAATGCGCTGCAAGGTGTCACGCAGCTTGTGCTGCATGGTGTGCATGGCCTGCAACAGGCGCCCGGCCTCGTCACGGCCATCCACCTCGATGGGCTGGGTCAGGTCGCCCTCGGCAATGGTTTCGGCGGCTTGCAAGGCAGCGGCGATCGGCTGGGTGATGCTGCGGGTCAGCAGCCAGGCAAACAGCACGGTCAGCAGGGTGGCGACGATCAACAGGCCGACCACCAGGACAAAGGCTTGCTGGTAACGCTCGGCGGCGTGCGCATTGGTCTGGTTCAGTTGCGTGGTGTTGAACTCGACCAGGCGGGCGATCACCTCGTTGATCTGATCGGAGTTTTCCATCATCTCGGTGTTGAGCAAGGTTTGCAGGCCGTCGAGGTTGTTGGCCAGCGACAGCTCGCGAAGACGCGTTTCCAGCTGCAGGCGGGTGTCGCGCAGGCGCAGGTACTGGTTGTAGATCGTCTGCTCCTGCGGGTCATCGATCAATGCCTCGTATATCCCTCGGGCCTCTTCGATCTGCTGGTTGCGCAGCGTCATGGTTTCCTTGGTTTTCTGCTGGATGTCCGGCTCGCGGTTGACCATCAACCGGTAGGACAGCACGCGCATGCGCTGGGTGAGTTCGTTGATGCGGTCCAGCGCCTTGATGGTCGGCACGCTGTTATTGGCCAACGCCTCTGTGTCGCTGCGGATCTGGCTCATTTGTGACAAGGCGAACACGCCGAGGATCAGCATGAGGGCGCCGATAAAGGCGAAACCGAGGGAGGCGCGCGGTGCGATGTTCAGGGTGCGTAAGGGCATGATAGAAATTTCCAGGGCAAGAGGCGCAACCCGGTGTGGCTTGCAGGCGATAAGCCTCTGACCGGGGTCCCTGGCAATCGGTTGCATCAAGTGATGGCAAAAAGTTATCACTTTGTTTCGGTGCCCGGTCGTCGCGCCAATGACCGATTTGACTTGCGCCGGGAACCGAAACCGGCAAGTAAAGTCAGATGGGCCCTTGAAGGTGGCTTGTCTCGCCTCCACTTATGGCTAAAGGCCGGTTTCCAAGGCCCAAGCGCTGGCATGCACCTCCACTTTTCTTTATGGTGTGTGCCCCTCTGGAACGTGTTCGAGTAATCAAAATGTTGGAAACATCCCTCAGTCAGTTGGAACAACTCGTCAGCGATCTGGTACAGCAGAATCAGCAACTGCAGGCCACCGCCGATCAACTGCGTGCCGACCTGGCCCAGGCCCGTGAAGAGAACGACACCCTGCAGCTGAGCCTGCTGGAGCAGGAAGAAAAACAGGGCAGCGCCGCCGCCCGCATCCAGGCACTGGTTGACCGTGCTACCAGCGCCAGTCATGTGAGCGCATGAGTTCAACGAGTGATGTGACGGTCTTCTCGATCCTGGGGCAGGACTACTCGGTCAAGGCCCCGCCTGGCGAGGAGCACGCCCTGCTGCAGGCCGCCGCCATGCTCCAGGCTTCGCTGGCCGACACCAAGCGCCAGTACCCGGCCCTGATCGGTGACCGGTTACTGGTGCTGGCGGCCCTGAACCTGTGCTCGCGGCACCTTGAGCTCAAGGAGCAGCACAAGGTCGAGCTGGCGCGGTATCAGGAGCAGGTCGAGGCAACCGTCGAGGCGATCTCCCGCACCATTTCCCAGAACTGACGGCGGCCTCGCGGGCGCCGTCGGTCTTGCGCCTGCCAGGTCATCAGCCGGCCTGCATTACCCGGCGAATATCCGCCGCCAGTTGCCGCACGCGTGCCTCTTCGGTGTCCCAGGAGCACATGAAGCGTGCGCCGCCCTTGCCGATGAAGGTGTAGAAGCGCCAGCCCAGGCCGGTCAGTGCCGCGATGGCCGGTTCCGACAGTTGCAGGAACACGCCGTTGGCCTGCACCGGGAACATCAGTTCGACGCCCTGTACATCCTTGACCAGTTCGGCCAACAGCTGAGCGCAGTGGTTGGCGTGGCGGGCGTGCTTGAGCCAGGCGTCGTTTTCCAGCAGGCCGACCCAGGGCGCGGACAGAAAGCGCATCTTGGAGGCCAGTTGGCCGGCCTGCTTGCAACGGTAATCAAAGTCCTCGGCCAGGTCGCGGTTGAAGAACAGGATCGCCTCGCCGACCGCCATGCCGTTCTTGGTCCCGCCGAAACACAACACATCCACCCCCGACTTCCAGGTCAGTTCGGCTGGCGAGCAGTCCAGGTACGCGCAGGCGTTGGAAAAGCGTGCGCCATCCATGTGCAGGTGCAGGTTCAGCTCCTGGCAGGTGGCGCTGATGGCCTTGAGCTCTTCGGGCTGGTAGATCGTCCCCACCTCGGTGGCCTGGGTCAGGGTCACGACCCGGGGCTTGGGGTAGTGGATGTCCTGGCGCTTGAGGGCGATCTCGCGGATCGATTCAGGGCTCAGCTTGCCGCCAACACTGGGCGCGACCAGCAGTTTCGAACCGTTGGAAAAGAATTCCGGCGCGCCGCATTCGTCGGTCTCGACGTGGGCGGTTTCCGAGCAGATGACGCTGTGGTAACTCTGGCACAGCGCCGACAGCGCCAGGGAGTTGGCGGCGGTGCCATTGAACGCGAAGAACACTTCGCAGTCGGTTTCGAACAGACGACGGAATTCATCAGCGGCGCGGGCCGTCCATTGATCATCGCCGTAGGCCCGTTGATGCCCGTGGTTCGCCTGCTCCATCGCGGCCCAGGCCTCAGGGCAGATGCCGGAATAGTTGTCGCTGGCAAACTGTTGGCTTTGATCTGTCATGGCCGAATCCTTGTGGTCGATTATTGCATCACTGTAAACGAACGAAGCGCATTCGGGCATCTGTCGTTGTACATGTCTATACATTAAGTATTTGCTTGCCAGGGATTTGTCATGGACCTTTCCAATCCACCCTTTCTGCCGGTGCGCAACCGGGCGCTGGACCTGCTCAAGTGGCTGGCGATGCTGAGCATGGTGCTCGATCACCTGCGCTATGTGGGCGCATCGATCGATGAGCTGTACGTGCCGGGACGCCTGGCGTTTCCGTGGTTCTGCCTGGCGATCGCCGCCAACCTGGCCCGGCGCAGCGCCGCCGAGGTGGGGCCACAGGTGAAATGGCGCTACCTGGGCTGGATGCTGGGCTTTGCGCTGGTGTCCGAGGTGCCGTACCGGTTGTTCATGGCCGACGCGACGGTGCTCAACGTCATGCCGACCCTGCTGTTGGGGCTGCTGATTGCCCAGGGCTGGCGCCAGCGCCGGGTCGAAACGCGGATCATGGCGCTGGTGGCCTTGTTGCTGGCGGCGGTGCTGCAACAGCACCTGATGTTCGGCCTGCCCGGTGTGCTGCTGCCGCTGGTGCTGTTGCAGGTGATGCAGCGCGCGCTTGGCTGGGCCTTGCTGGCCGGCGTGGTGTGCGTCTTTGCCAACGCCTGGCAGGAGCTGTTCGCGGGGATGGGGCGGGGCGATCCGGTGGCGACTGGCGCGTTTGTGGCCTGCCTGCTGGCGCCGCTGGCCGGCGTGGCGCTGCTGCAGCGCAAGGTGCGCTGGCAGGTCTGGCCGATGCGGCGCTGGGCCTACGCGATCTACCCGCTGCACTTTTTGCTGTTGTCGGGTGTACGGCACATCACCTGACGGTCGCTTCGCGCTGCGGGCGACACAGGCCGGGCCTGTACTGCAGCCATCGCCGGCAAGCCGCCTCCCACAGAGTGATCCCGGTACACAGGCCGGTCATCTACGCTGAAGATCGCTGTAGACAAAACGCCATCAACGCCCTTATCGTTCGCGCAGGCCGCCTCATGTGGCCAACGTCGCTCGGACGGTTCCGGGCGCTTACGTCTGCGAGATTCTCATGGCTGACCAAGGTTTGCCGCGCCGCTTTGCGCGCATTGATCGACTCCCCCCTTATGTGTTCAACATCACTGCCGAGCTGAAGATGGCCGCTCGTCGTCGTGGTGAGGACATCATCGACCTGAGCATGGGCAACCCCGACGGGGCCACGCCGCCGCACATCGTCGAAAAACTGGTCACCGTCGCCCAGCGCGAAGACACCCACGGCTATTCCACGTCGCGGGGCATTCCACGCCTGCGCCGGGCGATTTCCAACTGGTACAAGAAGCGCTACGAGGTCGACATCGACCCCGAAAGCGAAGCCATCGTCACCATCGGCTCCAAGGAAGGCCTGGCGCACCTGATGCTGGCCACCCTGGACCAGGGCGACACGGTGCTGGTGCCCAACCCCAGCTACCCGATCCACATCTACGGTGCCGTGATTGCCGGCGCCCAGGTGCGTTCGGTGCCGCTGGTACCGGGGGTGGATTTCTTCGCCGAGCTGGAAAAGGCCATCCGTGGCTCGATTCCCAAGCCGAAGATGATGATCCTGGGCTTTCCGTCCAACCCCACCGCACAGTGCGTAGAGCTGGACTTCTTCGAGCGCGTGGTGGCCCTGGCCAAGCAGTACGACGTGCTGGTGATCCACGACCTGGCCTACGCCGACATCGTCTATGACGGCTGGAAAGCGCCGTCGATCATGCAGGTGCCGGGTGCCAAGGACATTGCGGTGGAGTTTTTCACCCTGTCCAAGAGCTACAACATGGCCGGCTGGCGGATCGGCTTCATGGTCGGCAATCACGAGCTGGTCGGCGCCCTGGCGCGGATCAAGAGCTACCACGACTACGGCACCTTCACGCCCTTGCAGGTCGCGGCCATTGCCGCCCTGGAAGGCGACCAGCAATGCGTGCTGGACATCGCCGAGCAGTACCGCCAGCGCCGCAACGTGCTGGTCAAGGGCCTGCACGAGCTGGGCTGGATGGTCGAGAACCCCAAGGCCTCGATGTACGTCTGGGCGAAAATTCCCGAGGCCTATGCGCACCTGGGGTCGCTGGAGTTCGCCAAGAAGCTGCTGGCCGAGGCCAAGGTCTGCGTGTCGCCGGGTGTCGGCTTTGGCGAGTACGGCGATGACCATGTGCGCTTTGCCCTGATCGAGAACCAGGACCGTATCCGCCAGGCGGTGCGCGGCATCCGCACGATGTTCCGTGCCGATGGCCTGGTAGGCAAATCGGGGGCTTGAAGCGTTGGCGGGCGATGACCCGATCTCGCTGCCCGGCAAGCATGGGGCACTGTAGGAGCGCGCTTGCCCGCGACCGGCTGCGTTAGCAGTCGTAAATTTGTGGCGTTTCCGAGATTTCTGCGAGCGCTACGCACTCGGTCGCGGGCAGAGCGCGCTCCTACACTCCTCTCGCAGGGCGACGATATTGCCCGCGACCGAGTGCGCAGCGCTCGCAAAATTGGTGAGGCCCCACAAATTTCCGATCTGGAATCTACGAAACGCCACAATTTTACGACTGCTAACGCAGCCGGTCGCGGGCAGAGCGCGCTCCTACAACCCCTCGCAGGGCGACGACAGCGTCGCCTTGTACTTGTCTGAATACGCCATTGCCGTTCTCCGGCCGCGTGTCCGCGCCGCCAGAACAGCGCCTTTTCGATCTGCGTTCGATCCGCCCCTACAAGCGCCGAAAGCCTTGGCAGACCGGGCGTTTTGTCGTCTTTGCCCGGCAAACGCGAAGCCTTCGCGATTCGCCGGGTTTGATGGCGTTCAATCCATGTCGTAAATGCGCCTTTGCGTGGCGTGCGCAGGCATTTGATCGGACCCTGTCGGCCCTACCATCGCAGCCAGAGGGTTGATCAATGCCCTGACCATAATGAAAGGCGCCGCGACGCCGCTGGAGAGAACGCGATGTTCAGCAAACAAGATCAGATCCAGGGTTACGATGACGAGCTGTTGGCGGCGATGAATGCCGAAGACCAGCGTCAGGAAGATCACATCGAACTCATCGCTTCTGAAAACTACACCAGCCAGCGCGTCATGCAGGCCCAAGGCAGCGGCCTGACCAACAAATACGCCGAAGGCTACCCGGGCAAGCGCTACTACGGCGGCTGCGAGCACGTCGACAAGGTCGAGCAACTGGCCATCGACCGCGCCAGGCAACTGTTCGGGGCCGACTACGTCAACGTCCAGCCGCATTCCGGCTCTTCGGCCAACTCGGCGGTCTACCTGGCGCTGCTGCAAGCCGGCGACACCCTCCTGGGCATGAGCCTGGCCCACGGCGGTCACCTGACCCACGGCGCCAAGGTGTCGTCTTCGGGCAAGCTGTACAACGCCGTGCAGTACGGCATCGACAACGACACCGGGCTGATCAACTACGACGAAGTCGAGCGCCTGGCCGTCGAGCACAAGCCGAAGATGATCGTCGCCGGCTTCTCGGCCTACTCCAAGACCCTGGACTTCCCGCGCTTTCGCGAGATCGCCGACAAGGTCGGGGCCCTGCTGTTCGTCGACATGGCCCACGTGGCCGGTCTGGTCGCCGCCGGCCTGTACCCCAACCCGCTGCCGTACGCCGACGTGGTCACCACCACCACCCACAAGACCCTGCGCGGTCCGCGTGGCGGCCTGATCCTGGCGCGTGCCAACCCCGAGATCGAGAAAAAGCTCAACGCCGCCGTATTCCCCGGCGCCCAGGGCGGCCCGCTGATGCACGTCATCGCCGGCAAGGCGGTGTGCTTCAAGGAAGCGCTGGAGCCAGGTTTCAAGGCCTACCAGCAACAAGTGATCGATAACGCCCAGGCCATGGCCGGCGTGTTCATCGAGCGCGGCTTCGACGTGGTGTCCGGCGGTACCGACAACCACCTGTTCCTGGTCAGCCTGATCCGCCAGGGCCTGACCGGCAAGGACGCCGACGCGGCCCTGGGCCGTGCGCACATCACCGTCAACAAGAACGCCGTACCGAACGACCCGCAGTCGCCGTTCGTGACCTCGGGCCTGCGCATCGGCACCCCGGCCGTCACCACCCGTGGCTTCAAGCAGGCCCAGTGCATCGAACTGGCCGGCTGGATCTGCGACATCCTCGACAACCTCGGCGATGCCGATGTCGAGGCCAATGTCGCCAGCCATGTGGCCGCCCTGTGCGCCGATTTCCCGGTTTACCGCTGATTCAGGAGTCGCCTCAATGAATCGTTACTCAGGCTTCGGCCTTCTCAAGCACTCCTTCAGCCACCACGAAAACTGGCAGCGCATGTGGCGCACGCCCACGCCCAAGCAGGTCTACGACGTGGTCATCGTCGGCGGTGGCGGCCACGGCCTGGCCACGGCCTACTACCTGGCCAAGGAACACGGCATCACCAACGTGGCCGTGATCGAAAAGGGCTACCTGGGCGGCGGCAACACCGCCCGCAACACCACCATCGTGCGCTCCAACTACCTGTGGGACGAATCGGCCCACCTGTACGAGCACGCCATGAAACTGTGGGAAGGCCTGTCCCAGGACCTGAACTACAACGTGATGTTTTCCCAGCGCGGCGTGTATAACCTGTGCCACACCCTGCAGGACATCCGTGACTCGGAGCGCCGCGTCAGCGCCAACCGCCTCAACGGCGTGGATGGCGAGCTGCTCAACACCCAGCAGGTGGCCGACGAGATCCCGTACCTGGACTGCTCGAAGAACACCCGCTACCCGATCCTGGGCGCCACCGTACAACGCCGTGGCGGCGTGGCCCGCCATGACGCCGTGGCCTGGGGCTTTGCCCGCGCCGCCGACGCCCTGGGCGTCGACCTGATCCAGCAGACCGAAGTCATCGGCTTTCGCAAGCAGAACGGCGTGTGCATCGGGGTCGAGACCACCAAGGGCTTCATCGGCGCCAAGCGTGTCGGCGTGGTTACTGCCGGTAACTCCGGGCACATGGCCAAGCTGGCCGGTTTCCGCCTGCCGGTCGAATCGCACCCGTTGCAGGCGCTGGTGTCCGAGCCGATCAAGCCGATCATCGACAGCGTGATCATGTCCAACGCCGTGCACGGCTACATCAGCCAGTCCGACAAGGGCGACCTGGTGATCGGTGCCGGTATCGACAGCTGGGTCGGCTACGGCCAGCGCGGTTCGTACCCGGTCATCGAGCACACCATCCAGGCCATCGTCGAGATGTTCCCGGTCCTGTCGCGGGTGCGCATGAACCGCCAGTGGGGCGGCATCGTCGACACCACGCCGGACGCCTGCCCGATCATCTCCAAGACCCCGGTGCCGAACATGTTCTTCAACTGCGGCTGGGGCACCGGCGGCTTCAAGGCCACGCCGGGCTCGGGCAACGTGTTTGCCGCAAGTCTCGCCAAAGGCGAAATGCATCCACTGGCGGCACCGTTTTCCATCGATCGCTTCCATAACGGCGCGCTGATCGACGAACACGGCGCTGCGGCTGTCGCTCACTGATACGGGGATTTCGAACATGCTTTATATCTTCTGTCCTCACTGTGGCGAACTGCGCAGCGAAGAGGAATTCCACGCCGCCGGACAAGCGCACATTCCGCGCCCGCTGGACCCCGGTGCCTGCTCCGACAAGGAGTGGGGCGAGTACATGTTTTTCCGTGACAACCCGCGTGGCATCCACCACGAACTGTGGGACCACGCCGCCGGCTGCCGGCAGTATTTCAACGTCACCCGCAACACCGTGACCTACGAAATTCTCGAAACCTATCCGATTGGCGCCAAGCCGCAGTTCACGGCCGAGGGAGACAAGGTATGAGCCAGAGCAATCGACTGCCCAACGGTGGCCGTATCGACCGGAGCAAGGTGCTGCACTTCACCTTCAACGGTCAGACCTACCAGGGCTTTGCCGGTGACTCGCTGGCCTCGGCCCTGCTGGCCAACGGCGTGGACGTGATCGGCCGCAGCTTCAAGTACTCGCGTCCCCGCGGCATCTTCGCCGCCGGTGCCGAAGAGCCCAATGCCGTGCTGCAGCTGGGCGCCACCGAAGCCACCCAGATCCCCAACGTGCGGGCCACGCAACAGGCGCTGTACGCAGGTCTGGTCGCCGCCAGCACCAACGGCTGGCCGAACGTCAACAACGACATGATGGGCATCCTGGGCAAGGTCGGCGGCAAGCTGATGCCGCCGGGCTTCTACTACAAGACGTTCATGTACCCCCAGTCGTTCTGGATGACGTACGAGAAGTACATCCGTAAAGCGGCCGGCCTTGGCCGGTCGCCGCTGGAAAACGACCCGGACCGCTACGACAACTACAACCAGCACTGCGACGTGCTGGTGGTCGGTGCAGGTCCCGCCGGTCTGGCGGCTGCCCTGGCCGCCGGGCGCAGTGGTGCCCGGGTGATCCTGGCCGATGAACAGGAAGAGTTCGGCGGCAGCCTGCTCGACACCCGTGAAAGCCTGGACGGCAAGCCGGCCACTGAGTGGGTTGCCAGTGTCGTCGCCGAACTGGCGGGCCTGGACAACGTGATCCTGTTGCCACGCGCCACCGTCAATGGCTACCACGACCACAACTTCCTGACCATTCACGAGCGCCTGACCGATCACCTCGGTGACCGTGCGCCGATCGGCCAGGTGCGTCATCGCGTGCACCGTGTGCGCGCCGGCCGTGTAGTCCTGGCCACCGGTACCCACGAGCGTCCGCTGGTCTACGCCAACAACGACGTGCCCGGCAACATGCTGGCCGGCGCGGTGTCGACCTACGTGCGCCGCTATGGCGTTTCGCCCGGCAAGAAACTGGTCCTGAGCACCAACAACGACCACGCCTACCGCGTGGCCCTGGACTGGCTCGACGCCGGCCTGCAAGTGGTGGCCATTGCCGATGCGCGGCACAACCCGCGTGGTTCGCTGGTCGAGGAAGCCCGGGCCAAGGGCCTGCGCATCCTGACCTCCAGTGCGGTGATCGAAGCCCGTGGCACCAAGCGCGTGACCGGTGCCCGTGTCGCGGCCATCGACCTGAAATCCATGAAAGTCACCAGCCCCGGCGAGTGGCTCGATGCCGACCTGATCGCCAGCTCCGGCGGCTACAGCCCGGTGGTCCACCTGGCCTCGCACCTGGGCGGCAAGCCGGTCTGGCGTGAAGACATCCTGGGCTTCGTGCCCGGCGAAGCCCCGCAGAAACGCGTGTGCGTCGGTGGCATCAACGGCGTCTACAGCCTGGGCGATGCCCTGGCCGACGGCTTCGAAGGCGGCGTGCGCGCGGCCAGCGAAACCGGCTTCAAGGCGGTCGAAGGCGTACTGCCCAAAGCCGTCAATCGCACGGAAGAACCGACCGTGGCGCTGTTCCAGGTGCCGCACGAGAAGGGCACGGCACGGGCGCCCAAGCAGTTCGTCGACCTGCAGAACGACGTGACCGCTGCTGCCATCGAACTGGCAACCCGCGAAGGCTTCGAGTCGGTCGAGCACGTCAAGCGCTACACCGCGCTGGGCTTCGGCACCGACCAGGGCAAGCTGGGCAACGTCAACGGCCTGGCCATCGCGGCCCGTTCGCTGAACGTGACCATCCCCGAGATGGGCACCACCATGTTCCGCCCCAACTACACGCCGGTGACCTTCGGCGCGGTGGCCGGCCGGCACTGTGGGCACATCTTCGAGCCGGTCCGCTTCACCGCGCTGCATGCCTGGCATGTGCGCAACGGCGCCGAGTTCGAAGACGTCGGCCAGTGGAAGCGTCCGTGGTACTTCCCGAAGAACGGTGAAGACATGCACGCCGCCGTGGCCCGCGAATGCAAGGCCGTGCGCGACAGCGTCGGCCTGCTCGACGCCTCGACCCTGGGCAAGATCGACATCCAGGGCCCGGATTCGCGCGAGTTCCTCAACCGCATCTACACCAACGCCTGGACCAAGCTGGACGTAGGCAAGGCGCGCTACGGCCTGATGTGCAAGGAAGACGGCATGGTCTTCGACGACGGCGTGACCGCCTGCGTCGCCGACAACCACTTCGTAATGACCACCACCACCGGCGGCGCGGCCCGTGTGCTGCAATGGCTGGAGCTGTACCACCAGACCGAATGGCCGGAACTGAAGGTGTACTTCACCTCGGTCACCGACCACTGGGCGACCATGACCCTGTCGGGCCCCAACAGCCGCAAGCTGCTGGCCGAGGTCAGCGACATCGACCTGGACCGTGAAGCCTTTCCGTTCATGACCTGGAAAGAAGGTCAGGTCGGCGGCGTGCCGGCGCGGGTGTTCCGCATCTCGTTCACCGGCGAGCTGTCCTACGAGGTCAACGTCCAGGCCGACTACGCCATGGGTGTGCTGGAGAAGATTGCCGAAGCCGGCAAGAAGTACAACCTGACCCCGTATGGCACCGAGACCATGCACGTGCTGCGCGCCGAGAAGGGCTTCATCATCGTCGGCCAGGACACCGACGCCTCGATGACCCCGGACGACCTGAACATGGGCTGGTGCGTCGGCCGGACCAAGCCATTCTCGTGGATCGGCTGGCGCGGCATGAACCGTGAAGACTGCGTACGCGAGCAGCGCAAGCAACTGGTCGGCCTCAAGCCGGTCGACCCCAAGCGCTGGCTGCCGGAAGGCGCGCAACTGGTGTTCAATCCGAACCAGACCATCCCGATGAAAATGGTCGGTCACGTGACCTCCAGCTATGCGCATAACTCGCTGGGTTATTCATTTGCCCTGGCCGTGGTCAAGGGCGGTCTGAACCGCATGGGCGAGAAGGTCTATGCACCGCTGGCCGATGGCAGCGTGATCGAGGCCGAGATCGTGTCTTCGGTGTTCTTCGATCCGAAGAACGAGCGCCAGAACGTGGAATGACCCGATGGCCGCGGGGCGTGGAGGGTGGGTGTGGGACCGGCTTGAGCCGGGAAGCAGACACCCCCTTCCATGCACCTCGCTGCTGCATCGGATCGTCGCCCGGCCTGTTGCTGCGGGCACTACAACAGAATTGATTACAGGTGCGTCATGACTACAGTCAACGTATACCAGCAACGTCCCGCCACCGGCGCCAAGGCCGAGTCGCCGCTGTTCCATGCCGGCTTCGACAAGCTGGTGGGCAAGGGCCACACCAATCCGGGCGTGGTGCTGCGCGAGAAGAAACTCCTGGGTCACCTGACCCTGCGTGGCGACGGCCATGACCCGGCCTTTGCTGCCGGCGTGCACAAGGCCCTGGGCCTTGAACTGCCAGGCGCCCTGGGCCTGGTGATCGACGGCGAGCGTTCGCTGCAATGGCTGGGCCCGGATGAATGGGTGCTGATCGTGCCGACCGGCGAAGAGCTCGACGCCGAGCTGAAACTGCGCGAAGCGCTGGACGGGTTGCACATTGCTATCGTCAACGTCAGCGGTGGCTGGTCGGTGCTGGAACTGAGCGGTCCACACGTGCGCGATGTGCTGCAGAAATCCACCAGCTACGACGTGCACCCCAATAACTTCCCGGTCGGCAAGGCCGTGGGTACGGTGTTCGCCAAGTCGCAACTGGTGATCCGCCGCACCGGCGAAGACACTTGGGAACTGCTGGTACGCCGCAGCTTCTCCGACTACTGGTGGCTGTGGCTGCAGGATGCAACGGCTGAATATGGTCTGGGCGTAAAAGCCTGATCCGGCCCTGAACCCGACCGGGGGGGGTAGGAGCGCGCTTGCCCGCGACCGGCTGCGTCAGCAGCCGTAAATTTGCGGCGTTTCGCAGATTTTGAAGACGTTCACAGCCGTAAATTTGCGGCGTTTCGCAGATTTTGCGAGCGCTTCGCACTCGGTCGCGGGCAAGACGGATGGCCGCCCCCACGCTACAGCGGTTGTACCGCTCTGAACCAGGGAAATGACTTATGAGCCGCGCCCCCGATACATGGATTCTGACCGCCGATTGTCCGAGCGTGCTGGGCACGGTGGATGCGGTGACCCGCTATCTGTTCGAGCAGGGCTGCTATGTCACCGAGCACCATTCGTTCGATGACCGCTTGTCCGGCCGCTTTTTCATCCGGGTCGAGTTTCGCCAGCCCAAGGACTTCGACGAGGCCGGCTTTCGGGCGGGTCTGGCCGAACGCGGGGCCGGCTTTGGCATGGTCTTCGAGCTGACCGCGCCGGCCTATCGGCCCAAGGTGGTGATCATGGTCTCCAAGGCCGATCACTGCCTCAACGACCTGTTGTACCGCCAGCGCATCAACCAGCTGTCGATGGACGTGGTCGCGGTGGTGTCCAACCATCCTGACCTTGAGCCGCTGGCCGCCTGGCATTCGATTCCCTACCACTGTTTCCCGCTCGACCCCAACGACAAGCCGGGCCAGGAAGCGAAAGTCTGGCAGGTGATCGAAGACTCTGGCGCCGAACTGGTGATCCTTGCCCGCTACATGCAGGTGCTGTCACCGGACCTGTGCCGCAAGCTCGACGGCAAGGCCATCAACATCCACCACTCGCTGCTGCCCGGCTTCAAGGGCGCCAAGCCGTATCACCAGGCCTACAACAAGGGCGTGAAGATGGTCGGTGCCACCGCGCACTACATCAATAACGACCTGGATGAAGGCCCGATCATCGCCCAGGGCGTCGAGGTGGTCGACCACGCGCATTACCCCGAAGACCTGATTGCCAAGGGCCGTGACATCGAGTGCCTGACCCTGGCGCGTGCCATCGGCTATCACATCGAGCGGCGCGTGTTCCTCAACGCCAATCGCACCGTCGTGCTCTGATTCACGTCGACGTTTCGCCGCGCTGCCGCCCGGTTGAAACGTCGATGTTTCTTTCTTGCGCATTCGCCGCGCATTTTCTCCATCAGCCACTATTCTCAATTTCCGCTGCCTGCTGCACGGAAAACACGACAAATCTGCACCGTTGTCGTTTTTGGAATAGCTGAGGGCGGTGTGGCTGAAAATTCCCGGCTCGATTCAGCGCATCCTTGGCAGCAAGCGACACGCGACGTGTGACCTGCTCGACGACGGGCCAATGCCTGGCCGTATTCGCCATCGAGTCTGCAATGCGTCGTGCTCCCTCGTTAAAAACAACGAATAGAGGTGACATGCATGTCTGGAAATCGCGGTGTGGTGTATCTCGGCGCTGGCAAGGTCGAAGTACAGAAAATCGACTACCCGAAAATGCAGGACCCCCGTGGCCGCAAGATCGAGCACGGCGTGATCCTGCGCGTGGTCTCGACCAACATCTGTGGCTCCGACCAGCACATGGTCCGTGGCCGTACCACCGCCCAGGTCGGCCTGGTGCTGGGCCATGAGATCACCGGTGAAGTGATCGAGAAGGGCACCGGCGTCGAGAACCTGCAGATCGGCGACCTGGTGTCGGTGCCGTTCAACGTGGCCTGCGGCCTGTGCCGTTCGTGCAAGGAACAGCACACCGGCGTGTGCCTGACCGTCAACCCGGCCCGTCCGGGGGGTGCCTATGGTTATGTCGACATGGGTGACTGGGTCGGTGGCCAGGCCGAGTACGTGCTGGTGCCGTACGCCGATTTCAACCTGCTGAAACTGCCGGACCGCGACCGCGCGATGGAGAAGATCCGCGACCTGACCTGCCTGTCCGACATCCTGCCGACCGGTTACCACGGTGCTGTCACCGCCGGTGTCGGCCCAGGCAGCACCGTGTACGTGGCCGGTGCCGGTCCTGTCGGCCTGGCCGCCGCTGCCTCGGCCCGCCTGCTGGGCGCGGCCGTGGTCATCGTCGGTGACGTCAACCCGGTGCGCCTGGCCCACGCCAAGGCCCAGGGTTTCGAGATCGCCGACCTGTCCACCGACACCCCGCTGCACGAACAGATCGCCGCGTTGCTGGGCGAGCCGGAAGTCGACTGCGCGGTCGATGCCGTGGGCTTCGAAGCCCGTGGCCACGGCCACGCCGGTGCCAAGGCCGAAGCGCCTGCTACCGTGCTCAACTCGCTGATGGGCGTGGTGCGCGTGGCCGGCAAGATCGGTATTCCCGGCCTGTACGTGACCGACGATCCAGGTGCGGTAGACGCTGCGGCCAAGCAGGGCGCCCTGAGCATCCGCTTTGGTCTGGGCTGGGCCAAGTCGCACAGCTTCCACACCGGCCAGACCCCGGTGATGAAGTACAACCGCCAGTTGATGCAGGCGATCATGTGGGACCGCATCAACATCGCTGACGTGGTGGGCGTGCAGGTGATCAGCCTGGACCAGGCCCCGGCCGGTTACGGCGAGTTCGACGCCGGCGTGCCGAAGAAATTCGTGATCGACCCGCACAAGCTGTTCAGCGCGGCGTAACAGCGATCTTCGCGGCGCAAGCCGCGATTTTCAAACATAAAACCACTCACTGATTTATTGCACTTGAAATTCGCCCTCTGGTAGGAGCGCGCTTGCCCGCGACCGAGTGCGAAGCGCTCGCAAAATCTGTGAAACGCCACAATTTTACAGTTGTGAACACATTCGAAATCTACGAAACGCCACAATTTTACGACTGCTAACGCACTCGGTCGCGGGCAGAGCGCGCTCCTACGGCAGGAGTGGCTCAGCCGCGCACCCTGCGCAGTTCGTGAATGCGCGCGTCCTTTTCGATCCACAGCTGGTTCACCCAGTCCTGCACCCTGGCCCGGAATACCGGGTCATTCTCGTAATCGCCCTGCCACAATCCGGCGTCCAGCTCGCGCGTGCGGATATCGACGATCACCTTCGGCACCCGCCCGCACAATAAATCCCAGAACCCCGGAATCCGTGAATCGGGGTATACCACCGTCACATCCAGGATCGCATCGAGTTGCTCGCCCATCGCCGCCAGCACAAAGGCCACGCCGCCGGCCTTGGGCTTGAGCAGGTGATCATAGGGCGACTGCTGGGCTTTCTGCTTGGCCTGGGTGAAGCGCGTGCCTTCGAGGTAATTGACGATGGTCACCGGCTGGCGCTTGAACAGCTCGCACGCCGCCTTGGTGATTTCCAGGTCCTGGCCCTTGAGCTGGGGGTTTTTGGCCAGGAAGGCCTTGGTGTAGCGCTTCATGAACGGATAATCCAGCGCCCACCAGGCCAGTCCCAGGAATGGCACCCAGATCAGTTCCTTTTTCAGGAAGAACTTGAAGAACGGCGTGCGCCGGTTGAAGGTCTGGATCAGCGCCGGGATGTCCACCCACGACTGGTGGTTACCGATCACCAGGTACGAGGTGTCGCGGCGCAGGTGGGCATCACCGAGGATTTCCCATTGGGTGGGCAGGGTGGCCGCAAAGATCCCTTTATTGATCTCGGCCCAGGTTTCGGCGATCCACATCACCGCGGCCGAGCAGTGATCACGCATCTCGCCCTGAAAGATCAGCTTGAGCAGGGCAAAGACCAGCAACGGGCCGATCAGCACCAGGGTGTTGGTCAGCAACAACAGGGTAACGAAACACCCGGTGAGCACGCGGCGCATAACAATCTCTGTCAGTCAGTGGTGGGCACATGATAGATAGCCTGGCTGGACACGCCAACGACACAGGTGCTTACAGATGTTTCGCAAGGCCCTGTTCGCGAACCAAGTGCCGTTACGCTGTCTAAAACCGGGCGCCAATCGGGCGCCGAGTCGTGTAAGGAGTCCATCGCGTGAAGACTGCCCTGATGTTGCTGTCCCTGTTGGCATTGCCGGCCCTGGCTGCCGAACCGACCCTGTACGGTCGTTATGAAAACATCAAGGTCCCCGAAGTGGGCGAGACCTTCAAGGCCAAGATGGACACCGGGGCGGTGACGGCCTCGTTGTCGGCCAGGGACATCGAGCTGTTCAAGCGCGACGGCGAGCAATGGGTACGCTTTCGCCTGGCGGCCGAGGGCTCCAGCGACAAGGTGTTCGAGCACAAGCTGGCGCGCATCAGCAAGATCAAGGGTCGCGCCGACGAAGACGATGAGGACGAGGGCGGCGTCGAGGCCGCCACACGTCCGGTCATCGAGCTGCAGCTGTGCCTGGGCAAGGAACAGCGCATGGTGGAAGTGAACCTGGTCGATCGCAGCCACTTCAACTACCCGCTGCTGATCGGTGCCAAAGCCCTGCGTGAGTTCAACGCGGCCGTGAACCCGGCACGGCGCTACACCGCCGACAAACCCGATTGCTGATTGACGAATGATGGCCAATCGCGCACCTTGCGCCATCGCTCACGGGCCTGGATGCCATGCCGCACATTCTGATTGTCGAAGATGAAGTCGCGATTGCCGACACCCTGATCTACGCCCTGCACAGCGAGGGCTTCACCACCGCCTGGCTGCAGCTGGGCCAGGCCGCCGTCGAGCATCAGCGCCAGACACCGGCCGACCTGATCATTCTGGATGTCGGCCTGCCGGACATCACAGGCTTCGAGGCGTGCAAACAGTTGCGCCGTTTCAGCGATGTGCCGGTGATGTTCCTGACCGCGCGCAATGCCGAAATCGACCGGGTGGTGGGCCTGGAGATCGGCGCCGACGACTACGTGGTCAAGCCATTCAGCCCGCGTGAGGTGGCCGCCCGGGTCAAGGCCATCCTCAAGCGCATGCTGCCGCGCGAGGCGATCGCACCGGTGCAGGCGCCGGCCAACGGCCTGTTCCAGCTGGACCTGGAGCGGGTGCAGATCAGCTATCGTGGCCAGCCGCTGAGCCTGACCCGCCATGAGTTTCGCCTGTTGCAGTGCCTGCTGGAGCAGCCGGAGCGGGTGTTCAGCCGCGAGCAGTTGCTCGATGCCCTGGGCGTGGCCGCCGATGCCGGCTACGAACGCAGCATCGACAGTCATATCAAGAGCGTGCGTGCCAAGCTGCGGGCGGTGGCGGCCGAGTCCGAGCCGATCCAGACCCACCGCGGCATCGGCTACAGTTTCAGCCCGGTCCACAGCTGAATGTCGCTCAGTATCCGCATCTTTCTGGTCTATGCGGTGTTCATCGCCCTGACCGGCTATTTCGTGCTCAGCACGGTGATGAAAGAGGTGCGCCCCGGCGTGCGCCAGTCCACCGAGGAGACGCTGGTCGACACCGCCAACCTGCTGGCCGAGATTTTTCAGGACGATGTGCGCAAGGGCACCCTGGGCCAGAGCCGCTTCAACGAAGTGCTCAAGGATTATGGTCTGCGCAAGCCCGACGCCACCATCTGGGAGCTGCGCAAGAAACAGGTCAACAACCGCATTTACGTGACCGACGCCCGCGGCATTGTGCTGCTCGACTCGGCCGGCCTGGCGGTGGGACAGGATTATTCACGCTGGAACGATGTTTTCCTGACCCTGCGTGGCCAGTACGGTGCGCGTTCGACCCGTAGCGATCCGGAAGACGAACATTCGTCGGTGATGCACGTCGGCGCGCCGATCCTTGACCAGGGGGTGATCATCGGCGTGGTGACCGTGGCCAAGCCCAACAGCTCGCTGCAACCGTATGTCGACCGCGCCGAGCGCCGCCTGCTGTGGTACGGCGGCGGCCTGATGGTGCTGGGGCTGCTGATGGGCGCGCTGTTTTCCTGGTGGCTGAGCTCGGCCCTGCGCCGCCTGACCCGCTACGCCCAGGTGGTCAGCGAAGGTCAGCGCGTCGAGGTGCCGCACTATCGCGGTGGCGAGCTGGAGCAACTGGCCACGGCGGTGGAGCACATGCGGACCCAACTGGAAGGCAAGGCTTATGTCGAGCGCTACGTGCATACCCTGACCCATGAGCTCAAAAGCCCGCTGGCGGCCATCCGTGGTGCTGCCGAGCTGTTGCAGGACGACATGCCCGAGGTTCAGCGCCAGCGGTTTGCGAGCAATATCCAGAACGAAAGCCAGCGCATGCAGCAACTGATCGAGCGGTTGCTGAACCTGGCCATGGTCGAACAGCGCCAAGAGCTGGAAGAACGTGTCGCCGTGCCGCTGGCGGCGTTGATCGATGAACTGCTCGCCGCCCGCAGCCTGGCGGTCGAACGCCTGGAACTGACGGTCGAGCAGCACATCGAGCCGGCGTTGAGCCTGTACGGCGAGCGCTTTCTGTTGCAGCAGGCCTTGGCCAACCTGCTCGACAACGCCCTGGACTTCACCCCATCAGGCGGCACCCTGCGCCTGGCAGCCGAGCGCAAGGGCGCGGGCGTCCAGCTGACCCTGTTCAACAGCGCCGCAGCCATTCCCGATTACGCCCTGAGCCGCTTGTGCGAGCGTTTCTACTCCCTGCCACGCCCGCACACCGGGCGTAAAAGCACAGGCCTTGGGCTTAACTTCGTGGCCGAGGTGGTGCAACTGCATGGTGGTGAGCTGAAGATCGAGAACGTCGAAGGCGGGGTGCTGGTCAGCCTGTGGCTGTAGGACTCATGCCGATCAGTCAAGCCACGACGCGGACTTGTGGCAGACAGCAACCGTCTGGCGATGACTGTGTGACAGGCGCAGCAGGTGTGCTGGTCTTGCTGGCCTCATCGCGGGCAGAGCCCCCTCCCACAGGTTTGATGTGACCCTGAATTTCGGGCCTGACACCTGACTGTGGGAGGCGGCTTGCCGGCGATGGCGATGTGTCAGGCGCAGCAGGTGTATGGGCCTTGCTGGCCTCATCGCCGGATCGCCGGCTGGAACCGGGGACAGGCATCCTGAGCGAGCGTAGAGCTCGCGAAGTGGCCTGTACACCCGGCGTCTCTGTGGGCCGGCACTCAGCCAGTGCCGTCAGCGGCTCAGCTCACCTGAACCAGTTGCAGGTCGCGCAGGGCCTGGACGAGTGCCGGCAAATCCTCGAAAGGACGCAGGTGCAGGCGTTGCCAGTGTTGCCGGTCGATGTACCAGCGGCCCTCGGCATTGCGCAGCACGGGCGTGCGCTCGATCAGGTTCTGCCGTGAACGATGGACGATCACCGGTTGGGCGGTGTCGCGACCTTCGATCATGAACAGGCCCGGACGGTACAGCTTGCGCTCGACCGGCGCGGCCTGGGCGGCGGTCAGCAAATCATCGGCCAGGTCGACCGGACCATGCGGGGTGGGCAGGCCCAGTGCATAGTCGTTGCGAATGAATGCCCGTTGCTTGCCCAGCTCATCGCCGGCCATGCGTCCCGGGTCGCCGGCCGGGCCGAAGTGTTCCCCTGGCGGCATGTCGTAAACGCGCAGGCTGATGCCTTGTTCCAGCTCGGCCAGGCCCGGTACGGCCGTCTCGAAGGTGCTGGCATGGGTTTCGCCTACCAGCGCGATCCAGTTGTGCGGCCCTGCCAGCTCCTGATGGCGACGAATCGTGCGTGAAGCGAAGAAATTCATCATGAACAGTCGGTCATGGTGATGACTCACCTGCATGTTGCGCAGGTAATAGCTGGGCATGCAGTCCAGGGCGCGTACTTCGATGCCGTGTTCGCGCGCCTTGATGACCAGTTGCTCAAACGTGTAGATGCCGTTCGGGTCGGTGTAGAAGCCGCGGTCCATCTGCTTGAGGTAGTGCAGCAGGCGCTTGCTCATCAGGCCTTTTTCGGCGAACAGGTCCAGGTCCAGCTGGTGCATGTCGGCTTGCAGGTGCTCAAGGTACAACGTCTTGACCTGGCGCCGGGACAAGTGCGGCAGGTTGTCGATGATGAACTGCTTGCTGGCGATCGAGCTGTGGTATTCGCCGATGATCAAGGCCGGGGTCTGGGCATAGAGGCTGTCGATCAGGTCGGCTTGCGAGTTCAGCCCGGACACGTCAGGCAAGGTGGGGCGTGGCCGCAGAGGCTGTTGGGGCAGTGTCCTGGCATCGGCCTGCAAGCGGTTGCGCAGCCGGAAGAATACCCGGCGTGCCGGCTCCTGATGCTTTTTGTGGGGGCCGTACAGCGGGTGCAGCCCGCGGTGCTCGAACAGGGCCAGTTCATGGGCGACATCCAGGTGCGACGTGGGCACCTCGTACAAAGGATCGGCCAATGAACGCTGCAGGGCGGTCGGCTCCAGGTCCGCCGGCCAGTCGGCGGCCGCAACGCGCTGCCACTGGCCGTTGTCATCAAGCCTGAAGCCATGGGCACCGGGGTTTTCCAGGAGTTGCTGGCTGAGCAAGGCGCCTGGGCTTTCCGGCTGCGCCCGCAGGGCTTGCCTTTTGAACAACTGCGCCAGGGCCAGATCCAGCGCCTGTGGCCTGGCGGCCTCGATGTCTGGCGTGGCGACCGGGATCGCAGGCTTGATGTCGGGATTGGCCATGTCGAGCCGGAAGTCGCCCCGGCTGACGCTGTCGTCGATACCGGTGCCGGGCAGATCACGCACGATGCGCAGCGGCTGGCCGCTGGCGACGTCCTGGACACGAATGCTGAGGGCACCGTGCAGCTCGGCAATGCCGGGCACCTGGTGGTGGAGGTTGGCATGCTTGTGGTCGAGCAGCGCCACCCAGCGCCGCCCCGGCACTTGCGCGGTGTCGGCGGCAATGAGGCGCGAGCCGAAGAACACTGACATCCTTTGCAGGTCTGTCGGGTCCATCGGTGCCGTGCTGTCAATGAAGTCGTAGCTCACCGAGGAGCTGAACGGCCTGACCTCGATGCCATGACGATGCGCTGCCTTGATCAGGTGATAGTAGTCATGGCTGTCGCTGCCATTGAACAGGGCGCCCTTGTTCAGCGTATAAAGATGCTCCCTGAGCTCGGCCGAGCCTGTGCGGCTTTTCTTGCCCAGCGCGTAGTACTTGCGCAGCTTGGCCAGGTGCTGGTCGGTAAACAGGTGCTCGAGGTAGAGCACGCTGACGTTCTGCTCGGCCAGTCGCGGCATGTGCTCGATCAGCAACTGCTTGCTGGCTTGCGAGGCCGGCGTCTCGCTGATCACCAGGCCCTGGCTGCGGCTGAAGGCGGCCTTGATCAGGTCGTCGGCGGTCATGGCCTCGTGCAGTTCCGGCAGGTCGGCCTTGGCCGCCAGCGCGGGCTGTTCGAAGAAGGCAGCAGCATCCTTGCGCAGGGCTTCACGCAATCGTGCATACACCTCACGCCCTTCGCGCAGCAGCGGGGCGAAGAATTCCGGTGGCAATGCCATGCCGACATCGACTGACAATGTCCAGTTGCGGTTGACGATGCCTGGCAGTTGCTGCATCCACTGCTCGCTCAGTTCATAGGCACTGCTCGAAGAAGGCAGGGGCGCGCTTGAGGGACCGGCGGTGGCCGGCTCGTTTTCCAGCGGCTCGAACCGGGTGCCACCACCGCCACGCAGGCCCCGGCTGTCGAGCAGTCGCCACTGACCACTGTCGGTCAGGTAGACCGGTTGCTTGCCATAGAAGGCATAAGGATTGGCCGGGTCGATGATCTGCCACAGGCGTCGGTGTGCGTCGAACTGCACCTCATAGACATTGCCCTCCAGCGAAATGTAATAGTGGCCGTCAAGGCGGGTCACCCCCTTGGCATGGCCGTTGCTCACAGGTTCGGTGCCGTCCAGCGATTGCCGGGTCACGTAGGCCGGGTTGGGCTGCGGCGTCGTGCGGATCACCGGGCGCGGGGCTTCGGGCGTCCGAGGGCGCAGGAACGCGGCGATTTCCTGCTGAGTGAAATGACCGCTGGCAAGCAGGGCGTAGGGATCATGCCCGGCCGCACGTCGCAGCGGCGCGTGGGTGCCGGCGTGCAGGCGGCTGACGGTGCTGACTTGTGCCTGCTTGACCGATGCCAGCAGCGGATTGTGCCCGCCTTGGTCGGTCAGTTGTTGCAGCAGCCCGCCGAAGCCTTTCAGGCCGGTGCTGGCGTCGCCGGCGGCGCCAAAGGCATTGAGCCAGGCGCTGAGCACATGCAGGCTGGCCGCTTCGCGATCACCTTCGCTCAAGGCTTGCAGGGCCCGCGCGCTGTCGCGCAGGGTCAGGACGGCGCCGACGGCAAAGCTGGCGGGCGGGAACGGCAAGGTCACCGTCAAGGCAATCAGTTCAAGGGTGTTCCAGGTGATCCGGGCGATCAGGTCGCTGCGCCCGCTGACAGTGTCCTGCACATCCCGGATACGGCGTTCGAGGAGGTGATTGAAGCAAACCGCCTGCAGGTCTGCAAAAGGTTTGTCGGCCAGCGCAGGCGGCGGGCTGTTGTTGGTTTTTTTCAGGTCGATGAACCAGAAGGCCAGCGTCCTGTTCATCACTTGACGGCAGCGGTCCTTGTAGTAGTCGCTCATGCCTGGGGCATGCAGGCTGTGCATGAATTGTCCATGCACGCGCCATTCGAGGCCGTCGGGTGCATTGGGGGTGTAAAGCAACGCCTGGTCCGGGGCGGTTTTGCCCGGCGGGCACAGGATGTAGCAGCCTTGCGCAGTTTCTCGCCGGGCCAGCGGAATGTCGATCGGCAAGAGCTGGTCGAGGGTTTTCAGTGCATCCCCCAGTGCCGGCACATCCGAAGCGATGAACGGGTTGTCGACCACAAACTGCAACGGGTAGACCGGGTAGCGCTGACGGCTTGCGGCGTCGCTGTTGTGCATCTGATTGATCGACTGCTTCAGCCAGAGGTACTGGCTTTCGGACAACTGGCGCTTGAGGTGGCTGCGCAGGGCGGCGGCACGCATCTGCAGTTGCGTGATCAGCAGGCTCACCCGGCGCCGGTAGGCATAGCCCTCGCTCTGTGGGTCGAGCTGCGTCTGTCGGAGATGGGCAATCCAGGCATCGCTGCTCCAGGCGCCACGCACGGAGGCGGCGACTTTTTCCGGGGTCAGGGGCGACAGGTCGACGCCAGCCGGGCCGCTGAACGTGGCCTGGGTGTCGGCGGTGGCCGTCAGCACCCCCAGGCTGTCGTCATAGCCGTCGCGCAGCATGCGCGTGTAGCTGAGGGTCTCCCTGGGGGAGGTGACGATGATCCGGTCCGGATCGACTGTGCCGTCGGGCACGCCCAGCAGGGCGTTGATTCTGTCGCTGGCGTACTGGTGCACGAACGCCTCGTATTCGGGCGTGCGAGTGTGCCGTTGGGCCTGGTACTGGCGGGACACGCCTTCGACCGCGTCTTCAAGCGCCAGCAGTTCGCATCGCTGGCTGGCGCTGGCGCGCACGTACCAGTCCGGGGTGTGCTGCTGGTGCTCGGCAAGCTTGAGCTGGACATGGGCGGTGGCCATGGCGTGCAGGGCATCGTTGAACCCGGGATGCTCGATAAACCCCAGGAAGTCTTCAGGTGCCAGGGGTTTGTCGCGCAGCGCCAGCAGTTGCCTGGCAAGGTCCGGACGCTGTAGCGGCGTGACCTGATCGAGCAGGTACTGGCTCTGCTGCACCACGGCCGTCCAGGCGACCAGTTCCTGGCGCACCTGGCGCTCGTTATTGAAACTGTACAGGGCCTGCCCGCCAGGATTATTCGGCGTCCACAGCAGCAGGCGCCCGGGGCTGCCGTCAGGCTTTTCCAGCGTCAGCAAGAGCATGTCGCTCATGAGCTGCCGGTTGTTCAGGCGCACCTGTCGCACACTTACGCGGGGCGCCTCGGGGTGGCCGAGCAAGCGGTCGGTGAAGGCAAAGTCGCCGGGCTGTATATGGCCCTGGTACAAGGCGCTGTAGGCGTGGACCAGCAATTGGCGGCGCAGCACTTCGCCGATCATGTCCTTGACGCTGGCGGTGCCGTACACCTGGCGTTGCCGCTCGCTGAACTGGATACGCAAGTCCAGCTCGGTGACCGTGGCGCCCAGCCATTGCGCGGTCAGCAAGGGGCAACTGACGCTCAGCGACTGGCCGTCCAGGCTGAAGTGCGTGCCGGTCAGCCAGTCCGATGACGGATCGAGGTCATGGCTGTGCAGGCCGTACAGCCCGACCTCGCTCAGGGTGCGACGGGTCTCGAAAGGCGCCTGGCCAAGCAGGCTGCGACGGCGGGTCGTGACGATCACCTGATCGGGATCCAGCGGGTAGCCCAGGTCATTGTGCAAGCGTTCGGTCAGGCGCAGGCGCGCAAAGGCCTGGGCTGAACTGCACCCTTGCATCAGGCTGCCCAAGGTCAGGCGCACCTGCTCGTAGGCCAGCAGGCTGTCCAGGTAGCGCTGGCGCTCTTCGGCGCTGGCGTAGCGCAGCCATTCAGGCACTTCCAGGGCCTGGCGACGTTGCTGCAACTCGCTTTCGCGGCGGTGCAGCATGGCCGCCGGGCCCAGCAAGCCGGGCATGGCCAGGGCCGTCTGGATGCCCAGTTGCCAACTGGCCAGGTCATGCTGGCGCAGGCGGGTGTCGTTGCAGGCGTAGGCGACATCCTGGTGCTGCTTGTCGAGCTGCTGGGCAATCGCATGTTCGAAGGGTGGCGCGACAAACGGTGCCAGAATGAGATGGTCATCGGTGTAGGGTTCGGCGCTCAGGTCGGGGTCGGCTGCCAGTTGCCAGCCCAGGTCCTGATACGCCTGGCTCATGTTGCGCAGCAACGGCCCGCGCAGAGCCTGATCGTTGAGGCGCGTGACCAGGTCGGCCCGCAACTGCTGCAGTGACGCAAAGCCTTCCACGCCCCAGCCCGGCAGGTACAACAGGCACGCCCCGTCCTCGCGGGCGAACATCAGGGCGCCGTAGACCGGCTGGCCCTGTTGGTGTTCGTGGGCCAGGTACAGGGCATGGCTTTCGGGCCAGGCCGCGTTGCGGGCGGCGGTGCCGGTGCTGTCCGGGGGCAGGCAGTCCAGGTAGTCCGGGTGCAGGCTGCCGTCGATGATGCGCAGCAGCACTTCATCGTGCAGATCGTCACGCAGCGCCGTGGCCAGGACCTGGCGACGCGGCAGGCCGCTGGCATCCGGAGCGTTCCAGTATTGGGTCAGGGCGTGTTGCAACGCCTGGGCCTGTTCATCAACGGGTTGCCCGGACTCCGGCAGGCCGGGCAGGTGGGTCAGTTCTGCCGCCAGGTGGGTGGCGCGCGCGTTCAGGCGGGCCAGCAGGCGGTCGAGGGTGGCGGTTGAATAGTCGGGTAAAGACATAAGACAAGCGGTTCCTGTATGTAAGGGCATGCAGGCTTGGTGGCGCACATGCGTTCGGGCGCAATGCCCGGTAAAACATCAGGTCAATCAATCCCGCTTTGCCGTCTTGTGCGCGCTACATAGTTATGGCGTGCATCCGGCCAGGCCCCTGGGGCTGATCAAGCTTCACGCCAAATTGATAGTCTATAGGCTATAATCCCGCGCTTTGGCTGACCCTCGCCTTCCGTGCAGGGCCCACAATTTTTCTCGGGCGCACGACGCCTGCATGCAGACAAAAGAGGCTAGACCCTAGTGGCATTGACGATCCTTGGCCTGTCCGGCGCCCTTAGCCATGATCCTTCCGCCGCCCTGTACATCGACGGCAAGTTGATCGCCGCGGCCGAAGAAGAACGCTTCGTGCGCGACAAGCACGCAAAGAACCGCATGCCTTACGAGTCGGCGAAGTTCTGCCTGGAGCAGGCCGGCATCAAGCCTTCGGACGTTGACGTGGTGGCGATTCCTTTCGCCCCGATCAGCCTGTTCGGCAAGGCACGCTGGCATTACGCCAAGCGTTACTGGTATGCCCCGGACCGTGCCCTGGACGCGCTGCTGATGGGCAACCGTCGCTACAAGCGCTACCGCAACAAGATCGTCTGGTGCCTTGAACAACTGGGTTTTGACCCGAAAAAGATCAAGATCGAGCCGGTCGAGCACCACCTGGCCCACGCTGCCAGCGCCTATCACTGCTCCGGATTCAAGGAAAAGACCGCGATCCTGGGCATCGACGGCAAGGGCGAGTACGCCACGACCTTCTTCGGCTATGGCGAGAACGGCAAGATTCACAAGATCAAGGAATTCTACGACCCGGACTCGCTGGGCGGCTTGTATGGCGCGATCACCGAGTTCCTCGGCTTCGAGATGCTCGACGGCGAGTTCAAGGTCATGGGCATGGCGCCGTATGGCGATGCCAGCAAGTATGATTTCTCGCGCCTGGCGACCTTCGAGAACGGCGAGCTGGTGATCAATACCGAGCTGGCCAACGTCATCGGCCTGCGCCGCTATAAAGAGAAGGGCAAGGGCTTCTACTTCTCGCCCAAGCTGATCGAATGGCTGGGGCCCAAGCGCGTGGGCGACGTGGCCGACGAGCCATACATCCACTATGCCGCCAGCATGCAGGCGCTGTTTGAAAAGCTCGCCCTGCAGATGATGGACCATTACCTGGGTGACATTCTCAAGCAGACCGGCAAGATCGCCTTTGCCGGCGGCTGTGCGCTGAACGTCAAGCTCAACCAGAAAATCATCGCCCGTCCCGAGGTCAAGGAGCTGTTCGTGCAGCCGGCCTCCGGTGACGCCGGCACCGCCGTGGGCGCTGCCGCCTATGTGTCGCATGCCCGTGGCGTGCCGGTCGAGAAGATGGAACACGTCTACCTCGGCCCTTCGTACAGCAACGAAGACGTGATTGCCGCCTGCGCCCGTCACCCCAGCCAGCCCAAGTGGCGCCAGATCGACAACATGCCCGAGCGCATTGCGCAGATCATGGTCGACGGCAACCCGGTGGCCTGGTTCCAGGGCCGCATGGAGTTCGGCCCGCGTGCCCTGGGCGGTCGTTCGATCATCGGCTGCCCGAGCGTGCCGGGCGTGGCCAACCGCATCAACGAACAGATCAAGTTCCGCGAGCGCTGGAGACCCTTCTGCCCGTCGATGCTCGACACCGTGGCCCCGCAGATGATCACCATCGACCATCCGGCGCCGTTCATGACCTTCACCTTCGAAGTCGCCGAAGAGTGGAAGACCCGCGTGCCGGAAGTCGTCCATGAAGACGGCACCTCGCGGGCCCAGGTGCTCAAGCGCGAGTACAACCCGCGCTACTACGACATGATGAAGGCGCTGGAAAACCTCACCGGCAACGGCGTGTCGCTCAACACCTCGCTCAACCGCCGTGGCGAACCGATGATCTGCTCGCCCACCGATGCGCTGAACATGTTCTTCGGCTCGGACCTGGAATACCTGATCATGGAAGACATCCTGGTCGTCAAAGAGGGCGTGAAGGCTTATGACAGCGTCGGCTGAGCGCCATGTGCTGCAGTTCTGCCACGGCTATGACGGGCCGTTCCTGGATTGCGCACGGCAATACGCCAGCCTGTTCGCCGGCAAGGGCTACCGGGTGACCACGGTGTTCCTGACCGGCGAGTACAACCCGGACGTGATCGCCGATTGCGGCTCGGACGAGGTGCTGTTCATGCAGTTCAGCTCCAGCGCCATTCGTGGCCTGAAGCTGGGCGCCATTGCTGCCCTGCGCAAGATCGCCGCCACTCGGCGCTTCGACTTCTGCATCGCGCACCGCTTCAAGCCGGTGTACATCGCCTTGCTGGCGACAAAGCTGCCGGTGATCGGTGTGCACCATGCCTTCGGCGACTACCAGCGCGGCAGCCGCCGGCTGTTCGCGCACCTGTTTCGCCAGCGCCTGAGCCTGCTCGGTGTCTCGGACGCGGTGCGCGACGACATGCGTAAAAGCCTGCCCAAGTGGCCGGCCGAGCGTATCGAAACGCTGTACAACCGTATCGATGTCGAGCAACTGCAAGGCCGCCAGTGCAGCCGCGAAGAGGCCCGCCTTGAACTGCAACTGCCTCCCGACGTCTGGGTGGTCGGCAATGTCGGCCGCCTGCACCCGGACAAGGACCAGGCCACGCTGTTGCGTGGCTTTGCCCAGGCCCTGCCGGACCTGCCGGCAGACAGCCGGCTGGTGATCCTCGGCAAGGGCCGCCTGGAGCAATCGCTCAAGGACCTGGCGCTGGCGCTGGGCATCGGGCCGCAGGTGCTGTTTCTGGGCCAGGTGCCCGAAGCGCGGCGCTATTTCAAGGCGTTCGATGTCTTTGCCCTGAGCTCGGACCACGAGCCGTTCGGCATGGTGCTGCTCGAAGCCATGGTCGCCGGCGTGCCGCTGCTGGCCACGGCGTGTGGCGGCGCCAAGGAGGTGGTCGAAGGCGTCGGTGTGCTGTTTCCGCTGGGCGATGCCGAGCACCTGGCCCAGGGGCTGGTGCATGTGTCGCGCCTTGATGAACAGCAGCGCCAGGCCTGTGCCGAGCAGATGCTGCAGCGGCTGCAAAAGCGTTTTTCCGATCATGCGGTGCGCCAGGTGTTCTGGCAGTTGCCGCAGGTCAACCGGCTGGCTGTGGGGGCCTGATGCTCAATTTTCTGCAGGGCTTTCGCGAGCGCGGCTGGACCGCGATCGACGCCGCCACCTACGAGCAGGCCTGGCAGCGCTACGGCGGCAGCGTGGCCACGCACCCCGAGGTGGTGGCACGGCTTTCCGCCCTGGCCGGCATTCCCGTGCGTTACCTGGCCTGGGAGCAGGGCGGCGAACTCAAGGCGGCGATTGCCACCTGGGGCCGCGCCCTGGCGCTGGACAAGGGTGAGCTCAAGCGGCATGGCAAGAAGGGCCTGTTCGACCTGGGCAATGCCGAGCTGATCCTGCCGGTGGCCGAGGACGCCAGCGTAGCGCTGCGTCATCAAGGGCGCTACCTGTCGGCGCTCAATGAAGGCCGGATCAGCACTTACAAGGCCCAGGCCGAGTCGCTGGCCATGGCCCGCACGCCCGAGGAACTGTCGAAAAAGTTTCGCTACAACCAGCGCCGCGAATTGCGCCTGCTCGAAGAAGCCGGGGGCACGGTGCATGCGGTCAGCGAGTTCGACAGCGCCACCCTGGCACAGATTTACTGCGACCTGTTTCAGCGCCGCTGGGGCTTTGCCGCCACCGGGGCTGCGCGCATGGCCGAGGTCATCGAGCTGCTGCGCGAATGGCTGATCGGCGCGGTGCTGTTTCTGGACGGTGCACCGATTGCCACGCAACTGGTGTACCGCGTCGAGGCGCCGCAGTGGGTCAGCGTCGAGTACGTCAATGGTGGTGTCGACCCCGAGAATCGCGGGTTCAGCCCTGGCAGCGTGCTGAGTTTCATCAATACCCAGAGCGCGTGGGAAAGCGCCCGGGCCCTCAACAAGCCGTTGCGCTTCTCGTTCGGCCGCGCCGACCGCGAATACAAGGACCGTTGGTGCAACCCTGTCCCGGTATTTCAGGTGTGAGCCGCAAACAGCAGTTACTCAAGCGCCACCGGCGCAATAAACGCATGGCTTTGCTGGTCGTCCTGCTGACCTTGATCGCCGCCGGCCTGCTGCTGGCCTGGTGGCTGGTGCCGCTGCTGGCGATAGCGGCGTGGATGGCCCACGAGGCCTGGTTTGCCGATCATCTGTTCTATGCGCCGGGCGATGATTACCAGTACCGCTTCGCTGACCACGACGAAGTGCCGGGCGTGCGCCTGGACAACGGCCGCCTCAGCGTCGACCTGCCAGGCCCCTTGCAGGGCGACGAAACCCTGATCCTGGCGGTGACGGTGCGCAGTGGCTGGTTGGGGCGATTTCTCGACCCGGCCGTACAATTGCTCGGCAATGACGAGGGTGATGTGCAGACCTTCGAGCGCGGCGTTGATGGCGTGCGCTACCTGAACCTCACTGGCCTTGGCCGTTCGCTGAGCGAAGGCCGGCTGCAACTGGCCGGACGCTTTTGCCGCATTGCCGGCACGCCGCGCCTGTGGCTGTGGCGTCAGGCTGATGCTCGTCGCCAGCGGGTCATGGTCATCGCCCCGCATGCCGACGACGCCGAGTTGGCGGCCTACGGTCTGTACAGCCAGGCCGATGAAGCCTGGATCGTGACCCTGACCGCCGGTGAAATCGAGGCCGGGCATTACCGGCGCATGGGGCTGGGCAACAGCGAGGCGGCGCGGCTCAAGGGTCGCCTGCGTGCCTGGGACAGTATTGTCGTACCGCGCTGGGCCGGGGTGCCCGAGGCACGTTGCGTGCAGCTGGGTTATTTCTGCCTGCAACTGCCGGCCATGCAGGCCGCGCCTGACCAGCCGATCGCCTCGCGCGAAGCCGACCTGGCCGATACCCGGTTGTTTCGCCAGTTCAATTCGCTGGCGCTGCCCGGCGACGACGGCGTGCCGAGCTGGAACAACCTGCTGGCCGACCTGCGCGCCTTGATCGTGCAGGCCCGACCGCAGGTGCTGGTCATGCCGCACCCGACCATCGACCCGCACCCGGACCACATCTGTGCCCAGGCGGCGGTGCGCGAAGCCTTGCAGGGCCTGGCCTGGCGGCCGGAAATGATCCTGGCCTATGCCAACCACCTGCATGACAACGACCGCTGGCCCATGGGCAATGCCCATGAAGGTGTCAGCCTGCCGCCTGTCTTCGATGACCGGCAGACGCTGGTGCCCTGCAGCCTGGTGCTGCCGGCCGAGGTCCGCCGTGACAAGGCCATGGCACTGGGCATGATGCACGACCTGCAACCGCCCATGCCCTTCAAGCGCAAGCTGCGTCGGTGCCTGCAACGTGTGCTGGCCGGGCGGCGCGTGCCTGCCGAAGGCGAGAACGAATTTTTCCGTAAGGCTGTGCGGCGCCATGAACTGTTCTGGCGCAGCGATATCTGATTCCGCTTCAGCAGGCAGCCCGGCTGCAAGGAAACCCATGAGAGTTCTATTTCTGGTGCAGAAAGAACAGCGCGCCATTCTGGACCGTCTGTATGAGGGCATTGCGGCGCACTGTGAATGCGACCTGCGCTGGCTCACCTCTGAAGAGCAGCGCGACCTGCGCGGGTATTTTCGCCGCGAAGTGGATGTCACCCGCTATGACCGCATCGTGTTCTTCCTGCGCTTCAAGCAGGAGGTGCGGCAGGTGGGGTTTATCCGCAGCCTGCCCAACCTGGTGATCCTCGAGCACGATGCCTACCAGAACTATATCCCGTGCAAGTACACCGGCAAGTTCAGCGCCCACTACCGCAAGCTGCCCTGGGCGCGGGTGATCACCTCGGGCTTCATGGTCACCGAGCGTCTGCGCGCCGAGGGCTTCGATGCAGTGTTCGTGCCCAAGGGCTATGACCAGGGCCTGGTACAAGGCCTGGGCCGCGAGCGTGACATCGAGCTGGCGTTCGTCGGCAGCACCAAGAGCGTGGCCTACAGCGGGCGCAAGGCCCTGCTCGATGAGCTGGCCAAGGTCGAGCCATTGCTGGTGACCCGGACCAAATCCGGCGAAGAGTACTGCGCCACCCTGAACCGCATTCGTTTTTTCGTCAGTGCCGATGTCGGCATGGGCGAGTACATGATCAAGAACTTCGAGGCCATGGCCTGCGGCTGCGTGCTGCTGGCGTTCGATCAGGGCGCCGAGGAAAACCGGGCGCTGGGCTTCGAAGACATGAACAATATTGTGCTGTATCGCGATATCGACGAGTTGCGCAGGAAACTGCATCAATTACGTGAAGATTCGGCTCTGGCGGATGAAATCTCCCGTAACGGGCAGACGCTGGTGGAGCAACGCTATACATTCCATGCCCTTGGCAAGGCCATCGTCGATGCCCTGCAGGCGCCGTTGCGGGCGCGGGCCGCCCCCGGCCTGCTGGATCGCGTGCGCTCCTGGATCGGCGCATGACTGGCACAGACCGTTTGAACATTCAATGATTGGGAGCCCATGATGGTATTCAGCGAAAACAGCGAGATCACACTGGTTGTCACCAGCTGTGGCCGTTTCGACCTGTTGAAGCGCACCCTGGAAACGTTCGATCGTTTCAATACCGCGCCCATCCGCCATGTCCTGATTACCGAGGACTCCGGTGACGAGCAGGTCCGCACCTGCATTCCCGAGCATTGGCAGGCGCACACCCGGTTCATCGTCAACAATCCCAAGCTGGGCCAGATGCGCTCGGTCGATGCCGCCTATGCGCTGATCGAGACCCAGTGGGTGTTCCATTGCGAGGACGACTGGGACTTCTATCGCCCAGGCTTTATCGAAGAGTCCATGACCCTGCTGATCAACGACCCGCAGGCCCTGCAGGTCTGGCTGCGCAGTTTCAACCATGACCTGATGGTGCACAGCCCGTATATGTTTCTCAACGAGCGTGAAGTGGTGCAGGGCATCCCGTTCTACAGGCTGGGTTCGCACAAGGCCGAATGGCAGGGCTTTTCCTTCAACCCGGGTCTGCGTCGTCTTACAGACTATAAGGAGCATGCGCCCTATGCTGATCACGGCGGCGAAAAAAAGCTGTCCCAGGTCTATGCTTCGCAGAACCGCTATGCCCTGATCCTGGAGAACGATGCAGTCCTGCACACCGGCTTTGGCAATCATGTGGTGGTGTCCCAGGAGCGTGTGGACAAACAACGCCGCAAACGCCGCGAACGCGCCAAGCTGTTCGCCACGCTGGTTGCGGGTCTGATAATAGGTTGGTTACTCAATAATGTCGGTTGATGGTGTTCGCGCCCCCTTCAGCAAGAGTCAGCTCTACTTTGGCACCGCGTTGTGCGCTTTTCTGCTGAGTTTCATCCTGCACGACTCGGCCAAGTTCACCAATAACCTGTTCTACGCCACCATGGCGCTGCCGGGCCTGTTCTTCCTGGTCAAGGCACGCGGCGCCAAGGTGTTCAGCCAGCCCCTGGGGCGCGTGTGGGCGGCCTTCATGCTGTGGTTCCTGGTGCCGGCGCTGTTCTCGGCCGACTTCCAGTTCTACAAGCACATTGTCTACGTCAGCCTGTTCGTGTTCATCATTGCCGGATTGACGCCGACGGCGATGTTCAACGGCGGGGTGTTCGTACGCGGGCTGTTCTGGACCATCTGCCTGTACATCTTTGTCGGCAGCCTGCACAGCTGGACTACCGGCCAGTTCGTGCTGGGCCAGCGCGTGGCGATCCTGCCCGGTCGGGTCGACAACGTTATCTACAGCAGCGCCTGGCTGGTCTGTGCGCTGGCCCTGGCCATGCCGCTGTGGGTCCGGCAGCGACGCTGGATCGAAGCCGCCTGCGCTGTCGCCCTGACCTTGCTGGCCGCCGCCTATGTGGTGCAGACCCGCACGGCCCTGGTCGGCCTGGGCGTATTGCTGGGGTTGTGGGGGCTGCACATGCTGTACCGTTTCCCGCGGGTGACCAGCCTGGCCTTGCTGGGTGTGGCGGCGGCGATCAGCCTGACGCTGTGGCTGTGCTGGGAAGAACAGTGGGTAAGGCTGTTGTTCGTGCGCGGCGATTCGTTTCGCATCGAGCTGTTCGAGATCATGACCGCCGAGTGGGGGCATTGCGGCTGGATACTGGGCTGCGGGGTCGATTTCCAGACCACCCGGACCCTGACCGGTGGTATCCCGATCCAGCATCCGCACAATGTGTTCGTCGCCATGGGTCTGTACACCGGTGCGGTATCGCTGCTGCTGTTCCTGGTGGTCATGATCATGAGCCTGTGGCAGGCCTGGCGGCTGCGTGACGCCTGGGGCTGCTACCTGGCCTGTGCGCTGATGATGCTCAATTTCGACGGCAGCAAACTGGTGGGCAACCCTGACGAGCTGTGGCTGCTGGTGCTGCTGCCGGCAGCGATGATCCTGGGCCGCCGCGTACAGCGCGGCCCCGTCCCGATCCTGGAACGCCAGTAGGAGCGCGCTTGCCGGAATGCCGGACCACCGCGACCGGCTGCGTAGCAGTCGTAAAATTGCAGCGTTTCACAGATTTCTGCGAGCGCTTCGCACTCGGTCGCCGGCAAGCGGGCTCCTACCCGTAACCCGTAACCCGTAACCCGTAACCCGTAACGGTATTCAACCCAGCGCGTGTTTCAGCTCTGTCTCACTGCAAATGCCCTGCGCCGCCAGGTAAGCCTGGACAAAGGCGGGGTTGCCTTCGCCCAGCAGCCATTGGCGATCCTCGGTGTAGGAGCGCGCTTGCCCGCGACCGAGTGCGAAGCGCTCGCAAAATTGACTGAGCACTACAAATCTCTGACTGTGAACGCATTCGAAATTTGTGAAACGCCACAATTTTACGACTGCTACGCAGGCGGTCGCCGGCAAGCGGGCTCCTACCCGTAACCCGTAACCCGTAACCCGTAACCCGTAACCCGTAACCCATAACGATATTCAACCCAGCGCGTGTTTCAGCTCTGTCTCACTGCAAATGCCCTGCGCCGCCAGGTAAGCCTGGACAAAGGTGGGGTTGCCTTCGCCCAGCAGCCATTGGCGATCCTCGGTGTAGCGCAGCATGTGCTTGAAGTTGCGCAGGCGCAGGGCCTTGCGCAGGGGTTGCCGGTAGGTCTTCATGTCGGCAATGTCGATCAGGCCCAGCGTGCCTTCCGGGGTGAGCACCACGTTGCCCAGGTGCGCCGAGCGAAAGTAAATGCCTTTTTCATGCAGATAGGCGATGAAGCCCCCCAACTGGCGGCGCAGTTCATCGTCGCGGCCGACCTCGTGCAGCAACTGGCGCAGGGTCTGCCCAGGCAGTGGCGTGTAATGCACCGCGTCACGCTCGATCGCGGCAATGCGGAACACACAGCGTACCTGCGGGCACGGCACCGCACGTTGTGCCAGGGTCTGGCAATTGTCGGCAAAGCGGGTGGCGTAGGGGTACCAGGCGGCCGAACTGATCAGGCGCTTGCGGCGAAACAGTTTGAGCATCGAACCGTCGAGCAGGCGCAACACCTTGTCGCCTGTGCCGTCGGCTTCGAGTACTTCTGCACCCTGGACCAGGTCAAGGTAGCGGGCATGGTCAAGTGCTTGCATCGATACTCCGAAATCTGTGCCATCAGGCTTTCAAGGTCCGCCATGTTACCCCAGCCGGCAGCCACGAAAAGCGCTTGTGATACAATTGCGCCTCTTTTTGACTCGACGGATTCCCATGGCAACTTCCGAATCGTCCGCGCCGTCCAGCGTGAAGATCTACCTGCGCCTGTTGACGTATGTGCGGCCGTATGTGGGCATTTTCCTGCTCAGCATCGTCGGCTTTGTGATCTTTGCCTCCACCCAGCCCATGCTGGCGGGCATTCTCAAGTACTTTGTCGACGGCCTGACCAACCCCGCCGTGGTGTTGTTTCCCAACGTGCCGTACCTCAACCAGCTGCAATTGCTGCAGGCCGTGCCGCTGCTGATCGTACTGATCGCCGCCTGGCAGGGGCTGGGGTCGTTCCTGGGTAACTACTTTCTGGCCAAGGTTTCGCTGGGGCTGGTGCACGACCTGCGCGTCGAGCTGTTCAACAAGCTGCTGGTGCTGCCTAATCGCTATTTCGACACGCACAACTCCGGTCACCTGATCTCGCGCATCACCTTCAACGTGACCATGGTCACCGGTGCCGCCACCGATGCCATCAAGGTGGTGATTCGCGAGGGCCTGACCGTGGTGTTCCTGTTCATCTACCTGCTGTGGATGAACTGGAAGCTGACCCTGGTAATGCTGGCCATCCTGCCGCTGATTGCCGTCATGGTCGGCAGCGCGAGCAAGAAATTTCGCAAGCAGAGCAAGAAAATCCAGGTGGCCATGGGCGATGTGACCCATGTGGCCTCCGAAACCATCCAGGGCTACCGCGTGGTGCGCAGCTTCGGTGGCGAGGAGTACGAGCAGGCGCGCTTCGCCAGGGCCAGCGACAGCAATACCGAGAAACAGCTGCGCATGACCAAGACCGGCGCGGTTTATACACCCATGCTGCAACTGGTGATCTACACCGCCATGGCCACCCTGATGTTCCTGGTGCTGTTGCTGCGCGGTGATGCCACGGCGGGCGATCTGGTGGCCTACATCACGGCTGCCGGCCTGTTGCCCAAGCCGATTCGCCAGTTGTCGGAAGTCAGCTCGACCATCCAGAAAGGTGTGGCCGGCGCCGAAAGCATCTTCGAACAACTCGATGTGGTCCCGGAAGTCGACACCGGCACCTTCGAGCGCGAGCGGGTCCAGGGCCGTCTTGAAGTCAGGAACCTGAGCTTTGCCTATCCGGAGACCGGGCGACAAGTGCTCGATGACATCAGCTTTACCGCCGAGCCCGGTCAGATGGTGGCCTTGGTCGGGCGCTCGGGCAGTGGCAAGTCGACCCTCGCCAACCTGATTCCGCGCTTTTATGTCCATGAAACCGGGCAGATCCTGCTTGATGGTGTCGACATCAACGACTATCGCCTGCGCAACCTGCGTCGGCACATCGCCCAGGTCAACCAGAACGTCACCCTGTTCAACGACAGCGTGGCCAACAACATCGCCTATGGCGACCTGGCCGGCGCGCCGCGTCCTGACATCGAGCAGGCCGCCGCCGCCGCTTATGCCAAGGAGTTCATCGACCGCCTGCCCGAGGGCCTGGACACCCAGGTCGGCGAAAACGGCGTGCTGCTGTCCGGTGGCCAGCGCCAGCGCCTGGCGATTGCCCGGGCCCTGTTGAAAAATGCACCGCTGCTGATCCTCGACGAAGCCACCTCGGCGCTCGATACCGAGTCCGAGCGGCACATCCAGGGGGCGCTGGACCAGGTCATGCAAGGTCGCACGACACTGGTGATCGCTCACCGCCTGTCGACGATCGAAAAAGCCGACCTGATTCTGGTCATGGACGGTGGTCGTATCGTAGAGCGCGGCACGCACACCCAGTTGCTGGCCCAGAACGGCTATTACGCCCGCCTGCATGCCATGGGCCTGGACGAGCCGGCGCCAGGCGGGGCGATCTGAGGCCGGGCCGGGCTCAGTGGTTTTTACAGGGTCCGGGCGGATCGCTGTCCGCTCGGTCCATGGGTAAAAACCCTGTGCTAAGATTCCGCCCCTGTTCAGTTCTGGTACGAGTTGCTCTATGAAGTTGTCCATGCCGCGTTTCGATCAAGCGCCTGTCCTGGTGGTGGGCGATGTCATGCTCGACCGTTACTGGCATGGTGGCACCTCGCGTATTTCTCCCGAGGCGCCGGTGCCGGTGGTCAAGGTCGACCAGATCGAGGATCGTCCCGGTGGCGCCGCCAACGTGGCGCTTAACATCGCCGCCCTCGGCGCCCCGGCCTCGCTGGTCGGCGTCACCGGCACCGACGAGGCCGCCGACAGCCTGGCCAACAGTCTCAAGGCGGCCGGTGTGGTCGCGCGTTTCCAGCGCATTGCGCACCAGCCGACCATCGTCAAGCTGCGGGTCATGAGCCGTCACCAGCAGTTATTGCGCATCGATTTCGAAGAACCTTTTGCTACCGATGGCCAGGCCTTGAGTGCCGAGGTCGACGCCTTGCTTGAAGGCGTGCGCGTGCTGGTGCTCTCGGATTACGGCAAAGGCGCATTGAAAAACCATCAAGTGCTGATCAGCGCCGCGCGTGCGCGCAATATCCCGGTGCTGGCCGATCCCAAGGGCAAGGATTTTTCGATCTATCGCGGCGCCAGTGTAATCACGCCGAACCTCAGTGAATTCGAAGCCATCGTCGGCCATTGCAGCGACGAGGCCGAACTGGTCGCCAAGGGCGCACAGCTGATGCATGAACTGGAGCTGGGCGCCTTGCTGGTGACCCGTGGCGAGCACGGCATGACCCTGCTGCGCCCGGATCACGCCGCGCTGCACCTGCCGGCCCGGGCCCGCGAAGTGTTCGACGTGACCGGTGCTGGCGATACGGTCATTTCCACCCTGGCCGCTGCGCTGGCTGCCGGTGAAGACCTGCCTAACGCCGTGGGCCTGGCCAACCTGGCCGCCAGCATCGTGGTCGGCAAGCTCGGTACGGCGGCCATCAGCGCCCCTGAACTGCGCCGGGCGATCCAGCGCGAAGAGGGTTCCGAGCGTGGGGTGCTGGGGCTGGAGCAGTTGCTGCTGGCCGTCGACGATGCCCGGGCGCACAACGAGAAGATCGTCTTCACCAACGGCTGCTTCGATATCCTGCATGCGGGCCACGTGACTTATCTGGAACAGGCCCGCGCCCAGGGCGACCGGTTGATCGTGGCCATCAACGACGATGCCTCGGTCAGCCGCCTCAAGGGGCCGGGCCGGCCGATCAACAGCGTCGACCGGCGCATGGCCGTACTGGCAGGGTTGGGTGCGGTGGACTGGGTGATCAGCTTTGCCGAAGGCACCCCGGAAAACCTGCTCGGCCACATCAAGCCCGACGTGCTGGTCAAGGGCGGCGACTACAGCGTCGATCAGGTGGTCGGCGCCGACATCGTCAGCGCCTATGGCGGTGAAGTGAAAGTGCTCGGCCTGGTCGAGAACAGCTCGACCACCGCCATCGTCGAGAAAATTCGCGGCCAGTGAGTGACCTTGATCACCTCCTTGGGAGCCCACCCTGTGTCACTGACACAGCGCCAAGGCGGCACGCTGTCGCGCAGCAAACATGGACCCGGTGTAGGAGCGCGCTCTGCCCGCGACCGAGTGCGTAGCGCTCGCAGAAATCTCGGAAACGCCGCAATTTTACGAGCGCTAGCGCACTCGGTCGCGGGCAAGCGCGCTCCTACAAACGGTGAGTTTAATAGCGAATAAAATCAATAAGTTATTTTGTGTTTGATGAGAGCGACCAGCGCGAAGGTCACTTCGCCAGCCTGGAACGTGCCCGTTGCAGCAGCTCACGGGCCTTGCCGGTCAGGCGCGTCAGGCCGGTGTTCTTCGGCGGTGGCGTCAGGCCTTGCTGGCGCAGCCAGTCTTTCCAGCGGATCCGCTCGTCACTGACCACCCAGCCGTCCTGGCGGGCAAAACTCTCGGCCAGATACAGGCCGCGGGTGCCCACCGGGGTCAGCCGGTCGCGCTTGAGGGTGTACAACTCGGGCAGCGGGTTGCCGTTTTCCAGCGGCATCAGGTACAGGTCGGGCTTGCTGCGGTTCAGGCGTGCGACCAGGTGCTGGTCTTCCAGGCTCTCGTCAACATGAAACAGGCTTACCGGCCGGGCTTCGCGCGGGATTTCCAGGCGCATGTCGTAGATCAGTTGCAGTGAGGCGGTCGGCAGGTGCACGTAGGCTCGCGGGCGCTCGAGCAGCGCCTGGCTGCCACAGCGCACCGGCAGCGCCGCGCCCGACAGCGGGCTGAGGCGAAACGGCATGGCCTCGCGGTAATGCAGGGCGGCGGCGTAGGGCGCCGGCAGCCAGGTGTCCTTGTAGCGCCCGCTGAGCCAGCCTTGCGGGGTTTCGATCAGGCATTCTTCGGCCACTTCCTGGATGGCCGTGTGCAGCGGCAGGGCCAGTTCATGGGCCGGTACATAGCCTGAAATCAGCTTGAGCACCACATCGCCACGGTCCTTGCGTCGTTGCCGCACCAGCACCCAATAGTCGCGGTTCTGCCAACTGAGCGTCAGGCGGATCGACACCCCCAGGTTGGCCAGTTCGACGATGAAGCGTTCATTGTCCGGCACCTCGATCTTGCGCCGGCGTTGCAGGGTCTGGGCAAAGTTGAGCGGCATGCCGATGCTTTCATAACCGAGGCCCTCTGGCGTGGCCTCGACCAGCAATGAAAGGGTCTTGAAGTTGCTGGGGTTACTGCGGATCAGGGTACGCGGCATATCGGCTCCTCCTTGCGTTGGGGTCGGCCGCCGACGTCAGGCTTGACGGCGAATCACGGCTGCGGCACAGGCCACGTTATGCGCCAGGTGCACGGGGTTGATGGTGCCGACGATGGCACTTGCCACGCCCGGATGCCCGAACAGCAAGCCGAAGCTGGCCCGTACCGGGTCGACACCCGGTTCCAGACAGATATGACCGCTGGCCAGCGCCTTTTTCACCAGAATCGCTTTGCCATGCGCCGCAGCGTAGTCCAGAACCGGTTTTTCGCCTTGTTCATTGAGGTTGTAGGTGACCATGGCGCAATCACCCTGCTGCAAAGCCAGCAGCCCGCCTTCGACCGTCTTGCCGGAAAAGCCGTAGCTGCGGATCTTGCCTTCGTGCTTGAGCTCGGCCAGGGTCTGGTACACCGCGGTGTCGGTCAGGATTGTCAGGTCATTGCCGTCGGAATGCACCAGCACCATGTCGATAAAATCGGTTTCCAGACGTTTCAGGCTGCGTTCGATGGAAGCACGGGTGTGCGTGGCGCTGAAATCGTGGTGCGACAGGCCATTATCGAATTCTTCACCGACCTTGCTGACGATCACCCAGTCCTGGCGCTGACCGCGCAGCAGCGGGCCGAGGCGCTCTTCGCTGATGCCGTAGGCCGGCGCGGTGTCGAGCAGATTGATGCCCAGTTCGCGGGCCTGGCGCAGCAGGCTGGCTGCTTGCTGGTCGTCGGGAATGCGAAAGCCGTTGGGGTACTTGACCCCCTGGTCGCGGCCGAGCTTGACGGTGCCCAGGCCCAGCGGCGATACGCTCAGGCCGGTGTTGCCCAGCGGGCGGTGCAGGTCGTGCAGGGTCGGCAGGCTCATGGCAGCAACTGGTCCCAGACCGGTGTGGCCAGTGGCGGCCTTGGCAGCTCGCCCAGCGGCGGTTGAGCGCTCGGCTTGATGCCGTCCTTGTCCAGTGCCGCCAATACACGGTCGGCAAAGTCCGGGGCCAGTGCCAGCTTGGTCGGCCAGCCCACCAGCAGGCGCCCCTGGACATCGACGAAGGCGTTGTCGGGGCGGACCAGGCCGGACTGCTCGGGCTCGGCGCGGTCGACCCGCAGGGTGGCCCATTGCGCCTGGTCGAGATCAATCCAGGGCAGCAGTTTGTGCAACTCGTCGCGGGCCGTGGCGATCTGCGCCGCGGGCTCGCGGGCCACGCCCTCGGCTTCGGCAATGTCGCCGCCCAGGTACCAGACGTGCTGGCCATCGGCAGCCGGGTGGGTGGTGACGGTGATGCGCGGCTTGGGACCGCCGCCCAGGCAGTGGGCGTACAGCGGCTTGAGGGTCGGGCCCTTGACCAGCACCATGTGCAGTGGCCGGCGCTGCATGGCTGGCTGGCGGATGCCCAATGCCTCAAGCAGGGAGGCGGTGCCGGCGCCGGCACTGAGCACGATGCGTCGCGCATGAATGTCGCGGCCGTCGACGCGCAGGCCGATCAACTGGCCGTCGGTATGCAGCGGTTCGATGTGCTGGCCGGCCAGCAGGCTGTCGCCGGCCAGGTGTGCCAGGCGCTCGATCAGGCTCGGAACGTCCACGACCAGTTCGGCCAGGCGATAGACCTTGCCCTTGAACTTCGGGTGCTGCAAGGCCGGTGGCAGGTCGTCGCCCTTGACCTGGTCGACCCGGCCACGCACGGCCTTGCTGGCGAAAAAGCTGGTGAGGTTGCCGGCCAGGGTGCCGGGCGACCACAGGTAGTGGGCCTCGGACAGCAAGCGTACGCCGGCCAGGTCGATCTCACCCTGGCCGTCCAGCGCTTCGCGCCAGCGGCGCGGCATGTCGGCAATGGCTTCGGAGGCGCCGCTGAGTGCGCCATGCAATGCGTACTTGGCGCCGCCATGGATGATGCCCTGCGATTTGAGGCTTTGCCCGCCACCCAGATGACCGCTTTCCACCAGTACGGTGGAAAAGCCCTGGCGACGCAGGCGGGCATTGAGCCAGAGACCGGCAACACCACCGCCCACGATCAGGACGTCGGTGGAAAGAACAGATGGCATGGGCACCTCTTGGGCTGAACGATGCCGGCCATTATAGGGGGTAATCAGTGCCCTGCGGTTTTCGAGAACAACTGGATGACCACCACGCCCAGCACGATCAGGCCCATGCCGAGGATGGCCGGCAGGTCGAGCTTCTGCCCGTAGATGAACAGCGCGGCGATGCTCACCAGCACGATGCCCATGCCGGACCACACGGCATAGGTCACGCCCACCGGAATGGTGCGCACCACGATGATCAGCATCCAGAACGCAATGGCGTAGCCGCCGATCACCAGCAGCAACGGCAATGGTGTGCTCAGGCCCTTGACGGCTTTCATCGAGGTGGTGGCGATGACTTCGGCGCAGATGGCAATGGCCAGCAGGTAATAGGCATTCATGGACCGACTCCTTCTTCAATGGCGCCATTCTAGGCCAGGCACAGATGCGGTAAAGTCATTAGCCATCTGCTGGGGAGATAGGTTGATGGCTGAACAGTGGAGTCTTGAACAACTGCGTATCTTTCTGCGCGTGGCCGAACTGCGCTCGTTTTCGGCCGTGGCCCGTGAGCAGCGCAAGGCGCAGTCGGCCATCAGCAATGCCATCGCCCTGCTGGAGGCCGACCTGGGGGTAACCTTGTTCGAACGCAGCAGCGGGCGCCAGCCGCGCCTGACCGACAACGGCGAGGCGTTGCTGGCCGATGCCCATGAGTTGCTGCGCCAATGCGAGCGCCTGGATGGCCGGGCACTGGCACTGATGCGCGGGCAGGAGGCGCTGTTGCGCATTGCTCAGGACGAAGCCATGCCTTATCAACCGGTGATCGACAGCCTCAAGGAGCTGGCCAGCCGCTTTCCGTACCTGCAAGTGCAACTGGCCAGCAACGCCCAGGGCGACGTGGCGCGCAAGCTGGTGGAGCGCCGGGCCGACCTGGGCCTGTTTTTTCACCATGAGCACATTCCGGCCTCGCTGGAGCGCCGCACCCTGGGCAGCGTCGAGATGGTCACCGTGTGTGCGGTCGATCATCCGCTGGCCCGCGAGCGGCAGGTGACCCGCCAGCAACTGGCCTGTCATCGCCAGTTGTTGATCACGCCACAGCAAAGCGATTACCCCGGCGGTGAGGCGATCAGCCCGCTGGTCTGGCGTGCCGACAGTTTCTACGCCATGGCCGAGCTGCTGATGCGCGGCCTGGGCTGGGCCTGGTTGCCGCGCCATGTGGTGCAGTACCCGACCTATCAGGCGCAGATGGTCGAACTGGCCAGTGAATGGCAACCCCCGGCGCTGGTGGCCGAACTGGCCTGGCGTCGCGACGAACCCCTGGGCCCGGCCGCGCAATGGCTGGCCGAACGCTTTGCCGTGCACTTGCAAGCGATCGGGTAGGCGCGGCCGCGCGCAGATCCTTGTAGACTTCGCCCCATGAACAGAACGCTCTATACCCTGCTTTTTCATCTGGGCCTGCCGCTGGTCGCGCTGCGCCTGTGGCTGCGTGCGCGCAAGGCGCCGGCTTATCGTCAACGCATCAAGGAGCGCTTTGGCTTCGGCCTGCCGGTGATGCGGCGTGGGGGGCTGTGGGTGCATGCGGTCTCGGTGGGCGAGAGCATTGCCGCCGCGCCCATGGTGCGCGCCCTGCTCAAGGCCTACCCGGACCTGCCCATCACCCTCACCTGCATGACCCCGACCGGCTCCGAGCGGATCCGCGCGCTGTTTGCCGACGAGCCGCGCATCCAGCATTGCTACCTGCCGTACGACTTGCCCTGGGCGGCGCGGCGGTTTCTCGATCATGTGCAGCCGCGGCTGGGCATCATCATGGAGACCGAGCTGTGGCCCAACCATATCCACCAGTGTGCCCGTCGCGGTATCCCGGTGGTGCTGGCCAATGCCCGGCTGTCCGAGCGTTCGGCCCGCGGTTATGGGCGTTTCACCGGCCTGACCCGGCCGATGCTCGCCGCAATGAACGGCTTTGCCGTGCAGACCGAAACCGAGGCCGAGCGCTTCCGGGTATTGGGGGCCCGGCCTGAATGCGTGACGGTGACCGGCTCGATCAAGTTCGACCTGACCATTGACCCGCAGTTGTTGGTGCAGGCGGCCAGCGTGCGCGCGCAATGGCAGGCCGTTGGCCGGCCCGTGTGGATCGCGGCCAGCACCCATGCCGGTGAGGATGAGCCTATTCTGGCGGCGCATCGCCAGGTGCTGGCCAGCCATCCCGAAGCCTTGCTGATCCTGGTGCCGCGCCACCCGGAGCGCTTTGCCAGCGTGCATGAGCTGTGTGTGCAGCAAGGCTTCGCCACAGTGCGCCGCTCGACGGGCGCGGCGGTCATGCCGGCCACCTCGGTGCTGCTGGGCGACACCATGGGCGAGCTGCTGTTTCTCTATGCCCTGGCCGACTGCGCCTTTGTCGGCGGCAGCCTGGTGGCCAATGGCGGGCATAACCTGCTGGAACCGGCGGCCCTAGCCAGGCCGGTGCTCAGCGGGCCGCACCTGTTCAACTTTCTGGAAATCGCCGCCATGCTGCGCAGCGCTGGCGCCTTGCTCGAAGTCAACGACGCGCAGGCGTTGGCGACAGCGGTGCAACGCCTGTTCGACGAGCCCGAACAGGCCCGCACAATGGCCGAGGCGGGGCTGCAGGTCATGCAGGCCAACCAGGGCGCCCTGCAGCGATTGCTGGGGCTGATTGCCCGGCTGATGTAACACCAAGACCTGAAATCCCTGTGGGAAACGGCTTGCCGGCGATGCGGCCAGCAAGTTGCCTCCCACCGTCTGGTGCCAGACCCGAAATTCAGGGTCACATCACCGTGGTAGGAGCGCGCTCTGCCCGCGACCGAGTGCGTAGCGCTCGTAAAATTTCGGAAACGCCACAAATTTCTGAGTGTGAACACGTCCAAAATCTACGAAACGCTGCAAATTTACGACTGCTGACGCAGCCGGTCGCGGGCAAGCGCGCTCCTACCCCGGGTCCAGCGCGGGGCTGCCGGTCAGCGCTTGGCCGGGCGTTCGAAGTTCTTGCGGGCGGCCTCGGCCAGGTCCGGGGGCAGGAAGTCCTTGTCCGGGTTGTAGTCGGGCTTGAGGTAGCGCGCCAGGTCTTGCAGGTCGTCGGGGCTCAGGGTGCCGGCGGCCTGTTTCAGGCGCAGGCTGTCGAGGATGTAGTCGTAGCGGGTGTTGTTGTAGTCACGCACCGAGGCGTACAGCTGGCGCTGGGCGTCGAGCACGTCGACGATATTGCGGGTGCCGACCTGATAGCCGATTTCCGTGGCTTCCAGCGCGCTCTGGTTGGAGATGATCGACTGCTTGCGCGCCTGCACCTGCTCGACATCGGTGTTGACCGCGCGGTGCAGGTTACGCGTGTTCTCGACCACCTGGCGGCGCAGGCTTTCGCGACGCTGTTCGCTCTGGTTCAGGCGTGCGTATGCCTCACGCACCTGCGAGCTGGTCAGCCCGCCGCTGTACAGCGGGATGTTCAGTTGCACGCCCACGGTGCGCTGCTCGACGTCGCCGCTGTAGCTTTGCCCGGTGTAGTTGGGGTTGGAAAAGCCCAGGGCGTCGTTGTCGCCACGCTGGTAGGTGGCCACGGCGTCGACCGTCGGCGCATGGCCGGCCTTGCGCTGGCGCACGGTCTGCTGCGCGGCTTCGACCGCATGGTTGCTGGCTTGCAGGTCAAGGTTCTGCTGGGCCGCAGTGTCGACCCAGGTCTTGGCGTCGTTGGGCGAGGGCGGCAGCACCGGCAGGCTGTGGACCATGCCTTCGATGGCGCTGTACTGGCGATTGGTCAGGGTCACCAATGCCTGGAACGCATCGTCGACCTGGCGTTGGGCGATCAGCCGGTTGGCGCGGGAAGTGTCGTGGCTGGCCTGGGCCTGGAGCACGTCGGTCTTGTCCGACAGGCCGACATTGAAGCGCTCGTTGGCCTGGTCCAGCTGGCGCTTGAGCGCCGCCTCTTCGGCCTTGGTGGTCGCCAGGTTGTCCTGGGCGCGCAGCACCGTGAAGTACAACTGCGCCGATTGCAGGATCAGGTTCTGCTCGGTGGCCGACAATTCCAGCGCCGCCTGCTCGTTCACCGCCTCGGCGGCCTGCAGCTGGAACCAGCGGTCGGCGCGGAACAGCGGCTGGCTGAGCGTGGCCTGGTAGACCGTGCCGCTGCGGCTGGCCGTTATTCTGGGTTGATCGATGCTGGTGCGGGTGTTGTTGCTCTGGGCGCTGGCCGACAGGTTCGGCAACAGCCCGGCGCGGGCCTGTGGCACGCCTTCGCTGCGTGCCTGGTAGTCGGCGCGGGCCGCGGCCAGGTCGGCATTGTTGTCCACCGCCTGCTGGTAGACATTCACCAGCCCGGTGCTGGCCGTGAGCGGGGCGTCGTAGGCCCAGGCGTGCGGGCTGCAGGCATATGACACAGCGATGACCCACGACAGTTTGCGCAGCATGAGGTGTTCCTTCCTGAAAATGATCGCGGCCTGGACCGGTCAGCGAGTGTAGAGCCTGACGTTGGGCGCAACAATCGGTCATATCGGTCATTTATCGCCGGGGTTGTATGCGGGGCTGGCGTTGGGGCCCCTGGCCGGCATAGACTGGCACCGTTCTTGTCGGGGTGCCTTGCTATGAGGCTGAGATCGGTTAAGCCGGATCCCGTTGAACCTGATCAGGTTAACGCCTGCGTAGGGAACAAGATTGCTCGCTCCCGGCGAGTCCTCTTGAGTGTCGTCCGGGGTCGTGCGTTCAATTTATTCGAACACCCGCCTTCCTGCGATGCTCTGCGTCTGTGTTTCATGGCGCGCCCCCCGTCCGTTCAGGTCACTCCGACAATCAATCCGCCCCAGGATGTCAGGAGAGACCGTGATGAGCACAAAAGCAAAAAACGCCCCCCATCTGAGTGAATCGGCCCAGGTCGACTCAGGCTCCGTGAAGCCGTTCACCCGCTCGCAGAAAATCTACGTTCAAGGCTCTCGGCCGGACATCCGTGTGCCGATGCGCGAAATCAGCCTGGACGTGACGCCGACCGATTTTGGTGGCGAGATCAATGCGCCGGTCACCGTCTACGACACCTCGGGCCCCTACACCGACCCCAATGTGATCATCGATGTGCGCAAGGGCCTGGCCGATGTGCGCACGCCGTGGATCGAGTCGCGCAACGACACCGAACTGCTCGACGGCCTGAGCTCGAACTTCGGCCAGCAGCGCCTCAACGATGCCGAACTGACCGCCCTGCGCTTTGCCCATGTGCACAAGCCACGCCGCGCCAGGGCCGGCGCCAACGTCAGCCAGATGCACTATGCCCGCCAGGGCATCATCACCGCCGAGATGGAATACGTCGCCATCCGCGAAAACATGAAGCTGCAAGAAGCCCGTGCCGCCGGCCTGCTGCAGCAACAACACGCCGGCCACAGCTTTGGCGCCAGCATCCCCAGGGAAATCACCGCTGAGTTCGTGCGCGAGGAAATCGCCCGTGGCCGCGCGATCATCCCGGCCAACATCAACCACACCGAACTTGAGCCGATGATCATCGGCCGTAACTTCCTGGTGAAGATCAACGGCAATATCGGCAACAGCGCACTGGGCTCTTCCATCGAGGAAGAGGTGGCCAAGCTGACCTGGGGCATCCGCTGGGGCTCGGACACGGTCATGGACCTGTCCACCGGCAAGCATATTCATGAAACCCGCGAGTGGATCATCCGCAACTCGCCGGTGCCGATCGGCACCGTGCCGATCTACCAGGCACTGGAAAAGGTCGGCGGCGTGGCCGAGGACCTGACCTGGGAGCTGTTTCGCGACACGCTGATCGAACAGGCCGAGCAGGGCGTTGACTATTTCACCATTCATGCCGGCGTGCTGCTGCGCTATGTGCCGCTGACCGCCAAGCGCGTCACCGGGATCGTCAGCCGCGGCGGCTCGATCATGGCCAAGTGGTGCCTGGCGCACCACAAGGAAAACTTCCTCTACACCCACTTCGACGACATCTGCGAAATCATGAAGGCCTACGACGTCAGCTTCTCGCTGGGCGACGGCCTGCGCCCGGGCTCGATTGCCGACGCCAACGACGCCGCGCAGTTCGGTGAGCTGGAAACCCTGGGCGAGTTGACCAAGATCGCCTGGAAGCATGACGTGCAGTGCATGATCGAAGGCCCGGGCCATGTGCCGATGCAGTTGATCAAGGAAAACATGGACAAGCAGCTCGAGTGCTGCGACGAGGCGCCGTTCTACACCCTGGGCCCTTTGACCACCGACATTGCACCGGGCTACGACCACATCACCTCCGGTATCGGCGCGGCGATGATCGGCTGGTTCGGCTGCGCCATGCTCTGCTACGTCACGCCCAAGGAACACCTGGGCCTGCCGAACAAGGATGACGTCAAGACCGGGATCATCACTTACAAGATCGCCGCCCATGCTGCCGACCTTGCCAAAGGGCATCCCGGCGCGCAGATCCGCGACAACGCCCTGAGCAAGGCGCGCTTCGAATTTCGCTGGGAAGATCAGTTCAACCTCGGCCTGGACCCGGACACCGCCCGCGCCTACCACGACGAAACCCTGCCCAAGGACTCTGCCAAGGTCGCGCACTTCTGCTCGATGTGCGGACCGAAGTTCTGCTCGATGAAGATCACCCAGGAAGTGCGCGAGTACGCCGCCAACCAGCGCATCGACAGTATCGATGTGTCAGTGGAGGCGGGCATGCGCGAACAGGCCGAGCGCTTCAAGCAGGAAGGCAGCCAGCTTTACCAGAAAGTCTGATCATACGACCCCTGGTAGGAGCGCGCTTGCCCGCGACCGGCTGCGCTAGCAGTCGTAAAATTGTGGCGTTTCGCCGATTTACCAGCCGTACATCTATGGCGTTTCGCAGATTTTGCGAGCGCTGCGCACTCGGTCGCGGGCAAGCGCGCTCCTACTAACCATTGAGATTCTGATGTGAACACACCCGGCACTTACTCCCCCGACCTGCCTGTCTCTGCCGAGCGGCGGGTATTGGGCGGACGCGATCTGTTTTCCCTGTGGTTTTCCCTGGGCATCGGCCTGATGGTCCTGCAAACCGGTGCCTTGCTGGCACCGGGGCTGGGCATGAGCGGTGCGTTGCTGGCCATTGCCCTGGGCACGCTGGTCGGCGTCCTGCTGCTGGCCGGCGCCGGGGTGATCGGCACCGATACCGGCCTGTCGTCCATGGCTTCGCTCACGCTCAGCCTGGGACGACGCGGCGCGATGCTGCCGGCGGTCCTCAACCTGCTGCAACTGGTGGGCTGGGGCTCGTTCGAGATCATCGTCATGCGCGATGCGGCCAGCTTGCTGGGGGCGCGCGCCTTTGGCGAAGGCGGGCTGTGGACCAGCCCGTTGCTCTGGGCGTTGTTCTTCGGCGGCCTGGCGACCTTGCTGGCGGTCAGCGGGCCCTTGACGTTCGTGCGCAAGATCCTGCGCCAGTGGGGTATCTGGCTGTTGCTTGGCGCATGCCTGTGGCTGACCTGGAACCTGCTGGCCAAGGCCGACCTGGCGGCATTGTGGGCGCGTGGCGGTGACGGTTCGATGCCGTTTGCCACCGGTCTGGACATTGCTATTGCCATGCCACTGTCCTGGCTGCCGCTGATTGCCGACTACTCGCGCTTCGGCCGACGGGCGAAGCCGGTGTTCTTCGGTACGGTGCTGGGATATTTCATCGGTAACTGCTGGCTGATGAGCCTGGGCGTGGGCTACACCCTGGCATTCGCCGCCGATGGCGAGGCCAATGCCCTGCTGCTGGCCCTGGCCGGGGCCGGGATGGGCATTCCGCTGTTGCTGGTGCTGCTCGACGAGTCGGAGAAGGCTTTTGCCGACATCCACTCGGCGGCAGTGTCCGGTGCCATGCTGTCGGGGGTGAAGGTTGAGCACCTGGCGTTGGCCATTGGCGTGCTCTGTACCTTGATCGCCTGCTTTGCACCACTGGCGCAGTACGAAAGCTTCCTGCTGCTGATCGGCTCGCTGTTCGCGCCGTTGTTCGGCGTGGTGCTGGTCGATCACTTCGTGCTGCGCCGGCGGCGTTCGCCGGCCCAGGTGCCGGGGCTGCGGGGCTTGAGCCTGCTGGCCTGGCTGGGCGGCGTCAGCACCTATCATCTGCTGGCCAATCTGTACCCCGAAGTGGGTGCCACCCTGCCAGCACTGGTCATGGCCGGCGTATTGCAGTTGTTGCTGGGGCGCGGTGTCAGCTGCGACCGGGGAACAGCTCAGGCCTGATCACGCCATTGAGCTGCGGATAGGGAATCTTCAGCTCGACATGGCCCATGGCGTAGGGCGCAATGGTGGTCACCGGGTACTTGAGGATCACCGCGCCATAGGTCAGCGCCACGTTGGTGGTGCGCTTGAACGGCCAGGTCTTGAGAAATTCAGGGTCCTCATTGACTTTGGTTGACACCTGCCAGGCCTGGTGGGCCATCTGGGCCTTTTCCCAGAACTCGGCTTCCTTGCCGGGCACGACCATGTCCGCCAGGGTCAGGACCTTCTGTTGCTGGCGCGAATAGCTGAACAGCGAGCGACCCGGGTCGCCGTGGGCGCCGCCGGTGTCCAGGTAGCTGGACAGCTCCATCACCACGATGCCGTCATGCTGCTCGCGGACCTTGGCCTGCAGGTAGCTGGCGTTGCGGCCCTGGGCACGGCTCAGAAACTGCTGTTCGTACGCCTTGAGCGTGGCCGGCGGCGTCGCGCCCGGTTCGCTGTGAGCCATCTGCAGCAGGTTTTTCTGCACGATGGCGTCCAGCCGCGGCTCGGCGGGAAAGTGCACGGTATCGATGTTCACCAGCGGGCAATCGTCACTGTTGCAACCCGGCTTGATCTGCTCCGAGGTTTCGCGCTCGACCTGCAGCGGGGCACGCATGTTGGGCTGGAACAGGCTTTGGCAGGCACCCAGCGTAACGGCCAGGCAGGCCAGTGCGGCGATCTTCGATAACGACATTGATGATCCTTGGCGGTGTCGGAAAAAACGCGTGCGGCGTACGCATGCAGGCTGCTTGGACTGCAAACCGCGATTTCGGTTCGCCACTGGGCGGATTAGAAATGTTTTGGCGCCTGCGCGTCTACCCTGCTTGTTGAGAGGGGGGGCTGCATCTGGTGGTCGATGCGCGTTAGGATGGCCCGAAGCCAAAGCGTCCTGCAGCGAGACATTCATGACCCAGACCACCCCCCGTTCAAACCCCTGCGCGTTTGAAATCACCCGACGCGAAACCTGTTTCCAGGGGTTTTACAAACTCGACAAGCTGTACCTGCGCCATGAACTGTTCAATGGTGGCACCGGTCGCGAAATCGGCCGTGAACTGTTCGTGCGCCATGATGCGGTCTGCGTGCTGCCCTACGATGCCAAACGCGATGAAGTGGTGTTGATCGAGCAGTTCCGGGTCGGTGCCCTGGAGAAAGTCGGCAACCCGTGGCTGATCGAACTGGTCGCCGGGCTGATCGACAAGGATGAGCAACCGGAAGAGGTTGCTCATCGTGAGGCAGAAGAGGAAGCTGATCTTGCATTCCAGGCCCTGTGGCCGATTACCCGGTACTTTCCTTCGCCGGGCGGCAGTGATGAATACGTTCATCTTTTCCTGGGACAATGCGACAGCCAGGGCGCCGGTGGCGTGCACGGGCTGGAGTCGGAGGGGGAGGACATCCGCGTCACGGTCTGGTCGTTCGACGACGCCCTGCAAGCCGTGGCCGATGGCCGGATCATGAACGCGGCAACCATCATTGCCTTGCAATGGCTGGCCTTGAACCGCGCTGAAATAAGGGGGCTATGGTCGTGAATCTCTTGCGCGAGCGCTATCGTGTCGATCTTGCCGGCCTGCAGGCAGCATGCGAGGCCAACTACGCCCGCCTGATGCGCCTGCTGCCCGACATGCGCACGCAAAAAAGCTCGCGCCGGGTGGCCGTGACCCAGGGCGAGCAGATGCTCGGCGTACTGGCGGTCGAAGTGCTGCTGGACTGCCCGTACACCACTACCTTGCAGGTCAGCCAGGAGCACAGCCTGCCCTGGCTGCCGGTGCCGCGCCTGGAAGTGCAGGTCTATCATGACGCGCGCATGGCCGAAGTGATCGGCGCCGAACATGCGCGGCGCTTTCGCGGCATCTATCCCTACCCGAACACCCACATGCACCAGCCCGACGAAAAAGCCCAGCTCAATCTGTTCCTGGGCGAGTGGCTGAGTCACTGCCTGGCCTGCGGCCATGAATACGAAGCCGTAAGGTAGGAGCGCGCTTGCCCGCGACCGGCTGCGCAGCAGTCGTAAATTTGTAGCGTTTCGCAGATCTAAAACCGTAAATTGCTAGCGTTTCGCAAATCTCCAGCCATGAATTTTCAGCGTTTCGCAGATTTCCAATCATAAACTTGCAGCGTTTCCCGGATTTTTGCGAGCGCTGCGCACTCGGTCGCGGGCAGAGCGCGCTCCTACGACAGCCGACGGGTGTCAGCTGCCGGCACAGCGATAATGGCCTTTCGATCATCATTGCTGTGATCGACCACTCAATTCCCGGTTTGCCGTACCCGGCAACAGCTACCATAATTCGCCACGTATCGCCCCCGGGAGACGGCCGTTGCCGAGTTCATCTATCAAGGACTCTTCAGTCCTGCTGGTCCAGTTGTCCGACAGTCACCTGTTCGCCGAGGCGGACGGCACGCTGATGGGCATGAATACCCGTGAGGGGCTGGAAAATGTGCTCGAGCTGGTAAAGGCCGAGCAGCCGCATATCGACCTGCTGCTGATGACCGGGGATATTTCCCAGGACGGTACCGTGCAGTCGTACCGGGCGTTTCGTGAGCTCAGCGAGCCGCTGGGCGTGCCGGTGCGCTGGTTGCCGGGCAACCATGACGAATGGGCGCAGATGAACGAGGCGGCGCAAGGCAGCGAAGTCCTGGTGCCGGTGACGGACATCGGTGGCTGGCGGGTCACCATGCTCAACTCCGAGGTCGAGGGGGCGGTGTTCGGTCATCTGGACGAGCTGCAGCTGCAATTGCTCGAGCAATCGCTCATCGACGCACCCGATCGCCATCATCTGGTGTGCCTGCATCATCACCCTGTACCCATCGGTTGCGCCTGGATGGTGCCCATCGGCCTGCACAACGCCGTGGCGCTGTTTGCCGTGCTCGATCGCTACCCGCAGGTGCGGGCGGTGCTGTGGGGGCATGTGCACCAGGCCTTCGATGAGGTGCGCGAGGGCGTGCGCCTGCTGGCCACGCCGTCCACCTGCATCCAGTTTGCGCCCGGCAGCGAGGCATTCGGCCTCGACACCGCCGCCCCCGGCTATCGCTGGCTGAGGCTGCACGACGACGGACGGCTGGACACCGGCATCAGCCGGCTGGCCGGGACGGATTTCGGGGTGGATTTCTCCGGTACTGGTTATTGATACAGTTTGAAGGTGCATTTCTGCCCCCGGACTCCTGTAAACTATGCGGCTTTGTGACGTTGCGAGTTTTCGGAGGCCTGGCGTGACCGGCGATAACCCCACTCTGCTGTACATCCACGGCCTGAACAGTTCGGCCCTGTCGAAGAAGGCCACCCAGTTGACGACCCTGATGCACTCGCTGGGCCTGCAGGCGCAGGTGCGGGTGCCGGAGTTGCATCACCATCCCCGCCAGGCCATCGGCCAGCTGGATGAGGCCATCGAGTCGCTGGGTCGGCCATTGCTGGTCGGCAGCTCGCTCGGCGGCTACTATGCGACCCATCTTGCGCAGCGCCATGGACTCAAGGCCGTGCTGATCAACCCGGCGGTCAATCCGCACCGGTTGTTCGACGGCTTCCTGGGCACCCAGCAGAACCTCTACACCGGCGAGCGCTGGGAGCTGACCCTCGACCATGTGCAGGCGCTGGCCGAGCTGGAAGTCCCGGCCCCGAGCGATCCGCAACAGGTCCGGGTGTGGCTGCAGACCGGCGACGAAACCCTCGACTACCGCCGTGCCGAGGCGTTCTACGCCCGTTGCAGCCTGGATATCCAGGACGGCGGCGACCACAGCTACCAGGGCTTTGCCGCGCGCCTGCCGGAACTGCTGGCCATCGCCGGCTTTGCCCCGTCGGTGTTGCAGGCGATTGACCTTTCACGATTGTGAAAGGCAAGCGTGCGACGATGCGGCACCCTGTGCGATCTTTCATGAATCCTTGATAACGAGAACCCATGGCCACTCCCAGCGCTAGTTCCTATAACGCCGATGCCATCGAAGTCCTCTCGGGCCTCGATCCGGTTCGCAAGCGTCCGGGCATGTACACCGACACCTCGCGGCCCAACCACCTGGCCCAGGAAGTCATCGACAACAGTGTCGACGAAGCCCTGGCCGGTCACGCCCGCTCGGTGCAGGTGATCCTTCACGCCGACCACTCCCTGGAAGTCAGCGATGACGGTCGCGGCATGCCGGTGGACATTCACCCTGAAGAAGGCGTGTCCGGGGTCGAGCTGATCCTGACCAAGCTGCACGCCGGCGGCAAGTTCTCCAACAAGAACTACCAGTTCTCCGGCGGCCTGCACGGCGTGGGGATTTCGGTGGTCAACGCGCTCTCGACCCAGGTGCGGGTCAAGGTCAAGCGCGATGGCAACGAATACCAGATGACCTTCGCCGACGGCTTCAAGGCCTCGGACCTGCAGGTGGTCGGTACGGTGGGCAAGCGCAACACCGGCACCAGCGTGTATTTCAGCCCGGACCCCAAGTATTTCGACAGCCCGAAGTTCTCCGTCAGCCGCCTCAAGCATGTGCTCAAGGCCAAGGCCGTGCTGTGCCCGGGGCTGCTGGTCAGCTTCGAGGACAAATCCACCGGCGAGAAGGTCGAGTGGCATTACGAGGACGGCCTGCGCTCTTACCTGCAGGATTCGGTCACCGACTTCCTGCGCCTTCCCGACGAGCCGTTCTGCGGCAGTTTTGCCGGCAATAAAGAGGCAGTGGACTGGGCCTTGCTGTGGTTGCCCGAAGGCGGTGACAGCGTGCAGGAAAGCTACGTCAACCTGATCCCCACCGCCCAGGGCGGCACCCACGTCAACGGCCTGCGCCAGGGCCTGCTCGATGCGATGCGCGAGTTCTGCGAGTTCCGCAACCTGCTGCCGCGCGGTGTGAAGCTGGCGCCGGAAGACGTCTGGGAGCGCATTGCCTTTGTGCTATCGACCAAGATGCAGGAGCCGCAGTTCTCCGGCCAGACCAAGGAGCGCCTGTCGTCGCGTGAAGCGGCGGCCTTCGTCTCCGGGGTGGTCAAGGACGCGTTCAGCCTGTGGCTCAACACGCACTCGGACCTGGGCATGCAACTGGCAGAACTGGCGATCAACAACGCCGGCCGCCGGCTGAAGGCCAGCAAGAAGGTCGAGCGCAAGCGCATCACCCAGGGTCCGGCCCTGCCGGGCAAGCTGGCCGATTGTGCCGGGCAGGACCCGGCGCGCTCCGAGCTGTTCCTGGTCGAGGGCGACTCGGCCGGCGGTTCCGCCAAGCAGGCCCGTGACAAGGAGTTCCAGGCCATCCTGCCGCTGCGCGGCAAGATCCTCAACACCTGGGAAGTCGACGGCGGCGAAGTGCTGGCCAGCCAGGAAGTGCATAACATTGCCGTGGCCATTGGTGTCGATCCGGGCTCGGCCGACATCGGCCAGCTGCGCTACGGCAAGATCTGCATCCTGGCCGACGCCGACTCCGACGGCTTGCACATCGCCACCTTGCTGTGCGCGCTGTTCGTCCAGCATTTCCGCCCGTTGGTGGATGCGGGCCATGTGTATGTGGCCATGCCGCCGCTGTACCGCATCGACCTGGGCAAGGAGATTTTCTACGCCCTGGACGAAGCCGAGCGCGATGGCATCCTCGACCGCCTGGTGGCCGAGAAGAAACGCGGCAAGCCGCAGGTCACGCGCTTCAAGGGCCTGGGTGAAATGAACCCGCCGCAGTTGCGTGAAACCACCATGGACCCCAACACCCGGCGTCTGGTCCAGCTCACTCTGGACGACTATGCCGCGACCACGGAAATCATGGACATGCTGCTGGCCAAGAAGCGCGCTTCCGATCGCAAGGCCTGGCTTGAAGCCAAGGGCAACCTGGCCGAGGTCCTGAGTTGAGGCGAGCCTGGCTCGCCGCGCTGACCTTGCTGGCGGTTCCGGCTCACGCGCAGGTACCGCTGCAGCAACTCAAGCTGCTCTCGGAACACCCGGTAGAGGGCATGACCGGCGGTAACCTGTCGGGCCTGGCCCTGTGCGACGGTCAATTGTGGACGGTGTCGGACCGCGATGACCGCGTGCTCTATCGACTGGACCGCACGCAGACCGTGTGGCAGGCCGAGGCGCACGAATTCGACGTGCCTGAGCCGCACAGCGACCTGCCGGCCCGCCTGCGTTCGCTGGCCACCCTGTCAACCGTGGTCCGCGGCGGCAGCCTGGATTATGAAGGCATCAGCTGCGACGCGGCGGGCAACCGCTATGTGGTCAGCGAAGCCACCGCCGCGGTGCTCAAGGTACCGGCGACAGGGCCGGCCACCTGGCTGGTCCTGCCGCCGGCGCTGGTGGCCCAGGCTCAGGCCAAGGGCATGTTGCAGCACTTCAATGCCCTCTTCGAAGGTATCGCCATCGATCCGCAGGGCGAGCGACTCTGGCTGGCAGCGGAGCGTCAGGAGCGCGGCCTGCTGGTGGTGCGGCGCGAGGGCGAGCAATGGCGCTGTGCGCCGGACTGCGTGCTGTATGCCCAGGTCGACCACCCACCCACCGGCCGGGCCGACAAGGCCATCACGTCATGGGACTTTGCCGACTTGTCGCTGTACCAGGGCAAGCTGTTTACCCTGGAGCGCTCGGTGTACCGGATCTGCCGGCGTGACCCCGAAGACGGCGTGGCCGAGCGCTGCTGGTCGTTCGGCCATGAGGCCCGGCAGCCAGAGCGACGCTATGATCAGCCCTATGGCCTGACCGAAGCGCTGGTGATCGACGGCACCGGGGCCTGGATCGGCACGGACAACAACTTCGGCGCCCGCGCCGATGGTGAAAAACGACCCGTCGTCTGGCGTTTTGCAGCGCCTGCCGGCGGCTGGAGCGCGCCATGACCTCACCGCAGCCTGGCCGGCGTGCCGGCAAGATCCTGATGCTCATGGCCTGGGCGGCCGGGCTGTTTCTGGCCACGCGCTTTTTTGGCGAGTGGGAAGACAAGCAGCACAACCCCAATACCGCCATGGAGTCGGTGCACACCCAGGGGGCGATAGAAGTGCGCCTGGTGGGCAACCGACAGGGGCATTTTGTCGGCACCGCACGCCTCAACGGTCGCGACGTACCGTTCATGATCGACACCGGCGCCACCGATGTCGCCATCCCTGGTGACCTGGCCGACGAACTGGGCCTGGAGCGCGGCGTACCGGTCACGGTCAGCACCGCCAACGGCCGGGTGCAGGGCTTTCGCACCCGCCTGGACCGGGTCCAGTTGGGCGAGATCGTGCTGCGCGATGTGCGGGCGCTGGTAACCCCCAGCCTGGATGGCGATGAAATCCTGCTGGGCATGAGCGCGATGAAACAACTCGAATTTACCCAGCGTGGCGGCACCTTGCTGCTGCGCCAGACGACCCCTTAATGACGAGGCCCGCATGAGCGACTCCCTTGACCTCAGCCTGGACGGCGTCGAACGCCGCTCCCTGGCCGACTTCACCGAACAGGCCTACCTCAACTATTCCATGTACGTGATCATGGACCGCGCCTTGCCGCACATCGGCGACGGCCTCAAGCCGGTGCAGCGTCGTATCGTGTACGCCATGAGCGAGCTGGGCCTGGGCGCCGACGCCAAGCACAAGAAGTCGGCCCGCACCGTGGGCGACGTGCTCGGCAAGTTCCACCCGCACGGCGACTCGGCCTGCTACGAGGCCATGGTGCTGATGGCCCAGCCGTTCAGCTACCGCTACACCCTGGTCGATGGTCAGGGCAACTGGGGTGCACCGGATGATCCCAAGTCGTTCGCGGCCATGCGCTACACCGAGGCGCGCCTGTCGCGCTATTCCGAAGTGCTGCTCAGCGAACTGGGCCAGGGCACGGCCGACTGGGTGCCGAACTTCGACGGCACCCTCGATGAGCCGGCGGTGTTGCCGGCGCGGTTGCCCAATATCCTGCTCAACGGCACCACCGGCATCGCGGTCGGCATGGCCACCGACGTGCCGCCGCACAACCTGCGGGAAGTGGCCAGCGCCTGCGTGCGCCTGCTCGATGAGCCCAAGGCCACGGTCGAGCAGCTGTGCGAGCATATCCAGGGCCCTGACTATCCGACCGAAGCCGAGATCATCACCCCGCGTGCCGACCTGCTGAAAATGTACGAGACCGGCAAGGGCTCGGTGCGCATGCGCGCCGTGTACCGGGTCGAAGACGGCGACATCGTGGTGACGGCCTTGCCGCACCAGGTCTCCGGGGCCAAGGTGCTGGAGCAGATCGCCGCCCAGATGCAGGCCAAGAAGCTGCCGATGGTCGCCGACCTGCGTGACGAGTCGGACCACGAAAACCCGTGCCGCATCGTGATCATCCCGCGTTCCAGCCGTATCGATGCCGGCGAGCTGATGCAGCATCTGTTCGCCACCACCGACCTGGAGTCCAGCTACCGGGTCAACGTCAATATCATCGGCCTGGACGGCAAGCCGCAGCTCAAGAACCTGCGCATGCTGCTCAACGAGTGGCTGGCGTTCCGCATCAGCACCGTGCGCCGCCGCCTGCAGTTCCGCCTGGACAAGGTCGAGCATCGCCTGCACCTGTTGGAAGGCTTGCTGACCGCCTACCTGAACCTGGATGAAGTGATCCACATCATCCGCACCGCCGAACACCCCAAGGCCGAGCTGATCGCGCGCTTCGGGTTGTCGGAGATCCAGGCCGACTACATTCTCGACACCCGCCTGCGGCAACTGGCGCGCCTCGAAGAAATGAAGCTGCGCAGCGAGCAGGACGCCTTGCTCAAGGAGCAGGCCAAGCTCAAGGCCCTGCTGGGCAGCGACGCCAAGCTGCGCAAGCTGGTGCGTACCGAACTGATTGCCGACGCCGAAACCTATGGCGACGACCGCCGCTCACCGATCGTCGAGCGAGCCGAAGCCCGTGCGTTGTCGGAAAACGAGCTGATGCCGACCGAGCCGGTCACCGTTGTATTGTCCGAAAAGGGCTGGGTGCGGTGCGGCAAGGGCCATGACATCGACGCCACCGGGCTCTCTTACAAGGCTGGCGATGGCTTCAAGACCTCGGCCATCGGGCGTTCCAATCAATTTGCCGTGTTCATCGACTCCACCGGGCGCAGCTATTCGGTGGCCGCGCACACCTTGCCATCGGCCAGGGGGCAGGGTGAGCCGTTGACCGGCAAGCTGCAGCCACCGCCCGGCGCCAGCTTCGAATGCGTGCTGCTGCCTGATGACGAGGCGCTGTATGTGATTGCCTCCGATGCCGGCTACGGGTTTGTGGTCAAGGGCGAGGACCTGCAAGCCAAGAACAAGGCGGGCAAGGCGCTGCTGACCCTGCCGGCTGGCTCGAAAGTCATTGCGCCGCGTCCGGTGGGCGACCGCGAGAGCAACTGGCTGGCGGCGGTGACCACCGAAGGCCGGCTGCTGGTGTTCCGTATCAGCGACCTGCCACAACTGGGCAAGGGCAAGGGCAACAAGATCATCGGCGTGCCGGGTGATCGGGTGGCCAGCCGCGAAGAGTACGTCAGCGACCTGGCGGTCATCCCGCAAGGCGCCACCCTGGTGCTGCAGGCCGGCAAGCGCACCCTGTCGCTCAAGGCCGACGACCTTGAGCACTACAAGGGTGAGCGTGGGCGGCGGGGCAACAAGCTGCCCCGCGGGTTTCAGCGCGTGGATGCGTTATTGGTCGAAAACGGCTGAAAACACCCGTTTACTGCCAGCGATCTTCGGTTTGCGCCGAAGATCGCCGCAGAATCGCTGGAGTCATGAACGATATTAACGGATGATATGGGGTCTTCAAGCCGGCGTGGCTCTATGCCTGTATGACGCTGGCGAGCTTTCAATTTGTAACCTGCCGCTCACAGGTTCCTGGACGGGACGATGAATTTTCTACGCCTTCCCATTATTTTGCTGATGACCGGCGTACTTGGCCTGGCCGGTTGCAGCGTGCATCAACCGGCCGCGCTGTATCAGCTCGACAGCGGCCAGCCAGGCCAGCCCAGGCAGGGCACCGGTCTGGCGGTATTGCTGGGGCCGGTTTCGGTCGCGGACTACCTGCAACGCGAAACCCTTCTGCAACGCCAGCCTGACGGCACCCTGACCGCATCCCCCGACGGTCGCTGGGCCGGTAACCTGTCGTCCGATATCGACCAGTTGTTGCTGCGCCAGGTGGCCTGGAAACTCGACAGCCAGCGCGTGGTCCTGGCGCCTGCCCAAGGCGCCAACTTCGTGCCCGATGTGCAAGTGATCCTGTCGATCACCCGCCTGGACTCCGGCAGCAAGCAGCCGGCCATCCTTGACGCCCAATGGCGCCTGCTGGATCGCAAGGGCAAGGTGCGCGACAGCCGCCTGGTGCATCTGCAAGAGGTTCACAGCGGCAGTACGGCCGCCCAGGTCAAGGCCCAGGGCCTGCTCCTGCAGCGGCTGGCCGATCAGATCAGCACGGCGATCAAGCCGATCTCCTGGGTGATCGAAGAGCCAAAGAAAGCCGCGCCCATCGTGCGTGCCAAGCCTCAGGCCGACAAGCCGAAAATCCCCATGGCCGCGCCCATCCGTACCGATCTGGAAGTGTTCCGCTTCTGATTGCGCCTCTGCGCGCAGCCCCGTCAGGGACTGCGCGCTTTCCTGAACAACCGCGGGCAGAGACGGATGTGGCCGCCCCCGCGCTCCTGCAGCGTGTTTTATACGTCGTGCATCCGTGCCAGCTGGCGCTCGAGCATCGAGGGGTAGGGCTCCATCAGGCGTTCTACACAGCATGCGCCTTCGGGGCTGGCGATGGGGCGGATGCGGGCACGCTGGCGGATCAGTTCGTCGTCGTTGATCGAGCGCTCCACCAGCAGCAGGTTGCGGCTGTGCTGCGACAGGGCCAGGGCGTCCTGGGCCTTTTTGGTCAGTAGCAGGTCGATCTGGCTCAAGCCCTTGAGACCCTCGTCCAGCGTCAGGCCCAGTTGCAATTGCAAGGTAATGCCGCTGTCGGCGACTTCGACCTGCAAGGCATGACTCAGGGCGCGCAGCAGTTCACCGCAGCAGATGGCGTTGGTGAGGTAGTCCTCGCCGATGACCTGGCTGTGGAACAGCAACAAGGTGCTGCCGTCATTGAGGGTGTGCATCTCGCCGTCATACAGTGAGGCGGCCTGCTCCAGGCAATCGCGATAACGTTGCTGCAGGTCGGTCAGGCGTGCGCGCGGCAGGCGGCGCAACTGGTCCTGTGCACCCAGTTGGGCGGCGAGGATGGCGGTGTGCTGTGGTTCGTTATAGACAGGGACGACCGGTACCGGCATGGCCGCCGGGCGCACGACGGGTTCGTGCAGGTCGGCGAAGGCGTCATCGTCGTCCAGGTCCTCCTCGGCCATGATGCGTCGCGGCACCGGGGCCGGCGCCAGGCGTGGCCTGACAGGTTTTTCGATGATCTCGTCATGGGCCGAGAACGACTCGTCGCCCAGGTCGTCGTGCAGGTCCGGGTCGAACTCCGGCTCCGGTGCGGGCTCCGGAACCGGTGGCGCGAACGAAGCGCGCAACTGGCGGGCCAGGTCACCCACTTCGTCCTGGCGCTCGGTGCCCGGAGTGTAGGGGTCAATGTTGCGCAGCCACAGGCGCAACTGCAGCAGCGGCGTGGAAATGTGCCGGCCCAGGCGCAGGCTCAGGGCCAGGGCCAGGGCCAGCAGGATACCGGCCAGGATGCCCATGCTTTGCAGGCTGATGGTCAGCGGCTGCTGGAATTGCGACATGTCCAGGCTGATGCGCAGATGCCCGGCCATCACGTCCTGGAACGTGATCTTGATTTCGTACAGGCCCTGGCTTTCACCCAGCAACCCGCTTTTCGGACGCTGCCCGGCCTCGGCGAGAATGCGGTTGTCGACGCTGTAGATCGCCGCATGGGCCACCAGCGGATTCTTGACCAGGTTACCCAGCAGCACATTGAGGCTGAGGATGTCGTTGGCCACCAGCAACTCGGTGGCCGAGGTCGCCGTCTGGGTGGTCAGGGCCTGGCCCAGGGCGTCGGCCTGCTCGTGCATGGCCTGCTTGAACTGCAGGCCCATGACGCCGGCATAGATCACCAGGGCCAGCGCCACCAGAATCACGTTATGACTGGCGATACGCAGCGCGATCGGCACGCGGCGGTGACGCACGGCACGAAAGATCAGCAGGAAGAAGTTATCGGATTTGACAGGCGTGGGCCGGTTCACAGAGCGCGGCTCTTTCGAAGAAGTTGCCGCGCAGTATAGCGAGCGCCCCTGAGACGGCAAAGCGCTGGCTGTGCCCGGTGGGCCTTGAAAGCAGGTAGAATGCGATTTTTTTCCATAGCGGGGGTGCGCCTTGCGCGAAATCGTCCTGATTAACATCACTGGTGAGGATCGTCCCGGTCTCACCGCAGCCATTACCGGCGCTCTTGCCCAAGGTGGCGTGAACATTCTCGATATTGGTCAGGCGGTGATCCACGACACGCTGTCGTTTGGCATCCTGGTTGAGATTCCGGATACGGTGCAGGGTTCCTCGGTGCTCAAAGAGGTTTTGTTCACCGCCTACAAGCTCGACCAGCAAGTGCGTTTCACGCCCGTGTCCGAAGAGGACTACCAGCATTGGGTCGACGGTCAGGGCAAAGCCCGGCATATCGTGACCCTCCTGACCCGCAAGGTCACCGCCGAGCAACTGCAATGCGTCAGCTCGATCATTGCCCGCTATGGCCTGAACATCGACCAGATCGATCGATTGTCCGGGCGCACGCCACTGGATACGCCGGCAGACCAGAGCAAGGGCTGCATCGAGTTTTCCGTGCGCGGTGAAGCGGGTGATCTCAAGGCCATGCAGGCCGAGTTCCTCAGTGTCGCGCAAGAGCTGAACGTCGACATTGCGTTCCAGCAGGATTCGCTGTTCCGTCGCAACCGCCGCCTGGCGGTGTTCGACATGGACTCGACCCTGATCGAGGCCGAGGTCATCGACGAACTGGCCAAGGCGGCCGGGGTGGGCGAGCAGGTCTCGGCCATCACCGAGCGCGCCATGGCCGGCGAGCTGGATTTTCGCGCCAGCTTCAAGGAGCGCCTGGCGTTGCTCAAGGGGCTGGACGTCAGTGTGCTCGACGACATCGGCGCCTCGCTGCGCCTGACCGAGGGCGCCGAAAACCTGTTCGCCGAACTCAAGCGCCTGGGGTACAAGACCGCGATCCTGTCCGGTGGCTTTACCTACTTTGCCAAACAGTTGCAGCAGAAGCTGGGCATCGACTATGTATTTGCCAATGAACTGGAGGTGGTCGACGGCCGGGTGACCGGTGTGGCCGTGGAACCGATCGTCGATGCCCAGCGCAAGGCCGACCTGCTGCGCGAGCTGGCGCACAGGGAAGGCCTGAGCCTGGAACAGACCATTGCCGTGGGCGACGGCGCCAACGACCTGCCCATGCTGGCCATCGCGGGTCTGGGCGTGGCTTTCCGTGCCAAGCCGCTGGTCAAGCAGTCCGCCAAACAGGCAATCTCGACCCTGGGCCTGGACGGCGTGCTGTACCTGCTGGGCTTTCGCGACCGCGAAGGCCGTCATTAAGCGTTAAACGCTGACGGCCATGGCCGCCGTCAAAGCGTTCCCCAGAGCGAGTCGAACTCTTCGCCGCCCCGGGCCTTGTCGTGGCCGGCGACCTTCGGTGCCTCGAACAGCTGGTACTCGAACTGGTTGTAGCTGGCGCTGGCGATGTGGCGTGTCTTGAGGGCGGCGCGTGTTTCGTCGCCGTTGATGTTCATCATCACCTTGCTGCCCTCCTTGAAGGGCAATCGCGGTGCCAGCACCATCGGTGGTCTGTCCAGCGGCCGCACTTCGGGCAACATCAGGCTGCGCAGGTACTGGCTGTTCAGTTCTTCACCAATCAACTGCATGCCGCAGGGCTGGGCGAAGGGCGCGATCAGCTCGATGCCCATCTGCGTGCCGCCGCTGCGTACCTGGCGTATCCAGCGCACGATGGCAACGCTCCAGCCCAACCCGCTTTCATCCTGCAAGCCGATGACTTCGCCGGCCTGGAGCTGGCTGGGCACGTCCTTGTGCCAGGCCAGGCAATAACCGCCCGGGCTGTGGTTGACGATGTTGAGTTCATAGACCGGAAAGTCCTGCTGGGCGTTGTTGCCATCGGCATCGCTTTCGGCTTGCGGGTACTGGATTTCCTCGAACGGCAGCAAGGTCGAAGAGGTGTTGCCGCGCTGGGTGTCGAATGCCTGCGACCAGGGGTCGTCATGGTCATTGACGAGCTTGAGGCTGAAGTCCGCCGCCTGGATCACCGCCGGGAGTTGCAGTTGTTCGCTGAACGATTTGCGCCCGCCCAGGTAGTAGTGCAGGGCGCTCATGCCCAGGCACAGTTTCAGGGAACCCTGGCCCGGGATGCGCTGAAAGGTCCGCTCTGCCACATCACCCCAGGCCACTGCCAGGTGTTGCAGCAGGTCGGCACTGACCCCCGGTGGCACAGTCAGGCGTGCCTGTGCACGCTGCTCGGCTGGCAGTTCCAGGTATTGATGAATGGCACCGGCCAGGTTCAGGGGGTTGATGCCGAGCAGGCGCGGCAGGATCTCTTCACCATACAGATTGCGGTAACGCGGTGGTTTGTCGACGCCTGGATCCAGCGCGAACAGGCTGCCGTCCTCATGCGCATCCTGCAACCGGACCAGGCTGCTCCAGGCTTCGAGCGCCTCGGCCAGCCTGCCGATGTTGAGCTGGCGCATCTGGTTGCAGCGCGCATTGCCCATCATCAAGGCAATGACATAGGTCTGTTCGACGCTCAGGCTGCGCACATGCAGCGCCTGGGGTTCGATAACCTGCACGTTGTGCAGCTGCTGTTGACGTGCGATCTGGTAGATCTGGTGCAGCTCAAGCCACAGACCGTCCTGCACCGGGCAGTACAACTGACTGGCGCGTACCAGAGGGCCGTTCAGGCAATGCAGGGCACGCTGCAGTGCGGTGGTGAACACGGTGGCCTGATCACGGCTGTAGTGGGGCGCAACCTGATGAATGATCAGTTTGTAGCCGGTAGCCAGGTGGTTCTGCAGGGCCTGGCACAGGTTGGCAACCTTGCGCGGACGTTCGTCCAGCACGATGGACTGGTTGAGAAAGTGGCGCTCCAGGTGCTTGCACACGAAGTACACTTCCGGACGCAGCAGCTCCAGCAGTTGCAGGCGATTGTCGGTAGGGGTGAGCAGCAGGTTGAGTTCTGTAAGACCTTGATACAATTGCCGGGCCATTTCGCCGAGGTTGGCCTTGGGCAGTGTCGAGATCCAGCGCTTGAGATCGCGCGGATTGGCATCACAGAAGGTCAGGCTCGACTGTGTCGGTGCTGGAACACGCAACAACAAAGGAAAGCTCAATTTACTCATGTGACAGGCAGACTCCTGCGTATTACTGGCCCGAACGGTGGTCTTCGATCGGCACGCTGGCACCTGACTGAGTCAGGCCACTGGATGTGCCGGTTGAATACAAAGTGTCCTACAACACCGATGGGCCGACTGTAACAGTATCGACCTGATCCCGCAGCTTAATCTGGCTTATGGCCATGGCGCGAGCCGGGCCGGACAGCGCGATACAGACGGGGCTGGCCGGTTGCAACGGTCTGTCTGACAACACCGCCGCAGCCGGCCGAATGGCTCAGGCCGAGGTGGCGTGAGCCAGGGCCTGGCCCATATTGACCTTGGATTCAGCTGCCAAGTGCTCGGCCCATTTGACCTGTTCGGGCCCGAACAGGACGATGACAGTGGAGCCCAGCTTGAAGCGGCCCATCTCGGCGCCTTTTTCCAGATGGATCGGTGCCCGTGCCGCTTCGTCGTAGCGCACGGTCTTCAGCGTGCGCTTGGGCGGCGTGACCAGCCCGGCCCAGACCGTTTCGACCGAGGCGACGATCATCGCCCCGACCAGCACCATGGCCATCGGGCCGCGCTCGGTGTCGAAGATGCAGACCACGCGCTCGTTGCGTGCGAACAGCTCCGGCACGTTTTCAGCCGTGGTCTGGTTGACCGAGAAGATGCGCCCCGGCACATAGATCATTTCGCGCAGGGTGCCGGCCAATGGCATGTGCACGCGATGGTAGTCCTTGGGCGACAGGTACACAGTGGCGAACTCGCCGCCCATGAACGGCGCCGAGACGGCCGGGTCGCCGCCCAGCAGTTCAAGCACGCTGTAGCTGTGGCCCTTGGCCTGGAAAATCCGGCCCTGTTCGATCGGGCCCAGCTGGCTGATGGCGCCGTCGGCCGGGCTCAGTACTGCACCGGGCGTGGCATCCAGCGGGCGCGCGTCGGGTTTCAGCGCACGGGTGAAAAAGGCATTGAAGTGCTCATAGGCGGTGAGGTCTTCGACCTGGGCCTGGGACATGTCGATCTGGTAGCGACGTGCGAACCACGCCGTGAAGGCATTCTTGAACCAGCGCACGCGGCATTCGGCCACGCAGCCGGCCAGGCGCGACAACAAGTGATGGGGCAGCAGGTACTGACTGAGAATAAACAGACGCTCTTTCATGAATCTTCCTAAGTAGTGATTGGGAGCCTGCCTGATCGGGCGGCAAGCTGCAGAGTCATTGTTCGACCGGCGTGTCGGGGTGGTTGCCCCATTCGCTCCAGGAACCGGCATAGGCCTTGACCTGCGGGTAGCCCAGCGCCTTGGCGGCCAGGTAGGTAAAGCCCGAGCGGCGATGGCTCTGGCAATGGGTGATCACTTCCTTGTCGGGGGTAATGCCCAGGGCCTGCAGCGTTTGGGCGAGGTCCTGGCGAATGCGCAACTGGCGTGACGGGTCCATGCCACGCGTCCACTCGAAATTCACGGCGCCAGGAATATGCCCGCCTTTGGCCGAGAGGCGTTTTGCCCCGGAAAACTCTTCCGGGGCACGGGCATCCCAGATCGCCAGATCCTCGGCGCCCAGGCGGCTTTGCAGGTACTCACGGGTCGCGGTGGGCTGATCGTGCAGTTCCAGGGTCACCGCAGCGGTGCCCGGTGCCGGTACGTCGGTGGACAAGGGCAGGCCCTCGGCGGTCCACGCCAGGACGCCGCCATTAAGGTAGTGGTAGTGCGTGTGGCCGATCACATCCAGCAACCAGATAAAGCGCCCGGACCAGCCGCCGCCTTCGTCGTCGTAGACCACATAGACCGCATCGGGATTATGGCCCAGCTCACCAAACAGGCGTTGCAGGTCGCTCAGGGCAGGTGTCAGGCCCGGCGCCGGCAGTTGGCCCAGGTGGGTGCGTTTGGGCTCTATGAAGCGGGCGCCGGGGATGTGCCCGGCGTCGTAGCGGGCCTGGGTGGTCAGGTCTACCAGAATCAGTTCCGGCGCGGCCAGCCGAGCCTGCAGGTCGCGGGGCTCGATGACCAGCGGCAAGTCGTTGAACACGGACATTTCCAGCCTCCCTTGATGAGCAAAGGCACAAATTGTAGCCCAGGCCGAGCTGGAAAAGGGCCTGGGCGTCGATCAGCGCTGCCCGGTCAGGACTTGAGCTGGACGAAATTGGCCAGCGCCCGCTCGATGCATTGCGCGGTTTTGCCGAAGGCCTGCACAGCGATGTCCGACAGCGGGCTGCCGCCCTGGTCGGCGATGGCCAGCATCAATACCTTGCCGTTGCGGCTCAATGAGCGAATCAGCAAGTGCTGGCCCTTGAACAGAGTCTTGAACACCGGCGGCAGCAAGGCGGCGAACTGCGCGTGGTTGGCCGGTGTCAGGCGCAACTGGGTCGGCTGGCCGAGCAGGCGCTCCAGCACCTTGCTGTCCTTGAGCGGGAACTGCAAGGCGGCGTTATCGGTGCTCATGCCGGCCAGTTGGTGCACGCGCAGCAGGCTGGCGGTCTTGTCGGGCATCAGCAGCATGACCCGTTGCATGCCGCAGGCCACCAGCGCATCGCGGGCCAGGGTGGTCAGGTGCATGGCATTGTTGAACGGGCTGGGTTCGACCAGCAGCTCCGCGCACAGCTTGCGCCAGCGTTGCAGGGCATCGGCCGAGGGCGGCGGGGCGGGCTCGTGGTTGTTGGCAATACGCCTGAAGTCCCACGGCCAGAGCAGGGATTCGACCGGGTGCCACAGGTCTGGGCTCGCATGCTGGCGACCACTGCTGGCCGCGTTCTGGTGCACCTGCTGCTGGACATCCTCCAGTGGCTGTTGCAGGTACAGGCTGCTGAGCAGTTCCCAGCGCAGGCAGTGCGGGCTGTTCCAGGCCTGCTGGGCTGACAGCGCCAGACCATTGCCCAGCAACACGGTGTTGGCCGGCTGGTTGAACCAGCGCTGCAGAGGGTTATCGGCGTCCATGTCGCGCTGCTGCTGCAGGGGGTCATGGTTCTCGCGGGCGATGCGCAGGGTCTTGACCCACTCGCGACGTTCCTTGATCAGCACGGTATAGCCGCGGGTGACCCACAGCGGCAGGCGCCAGGTTTCGGCCAGCGCCAGGCACAGGTCCAGCAGGTTGATACCGAACAGTTCCTGCTCGACGCGCCGGCTCGACTCGCCCTTGTGGATGACCCGCAGCTCCCACTCTTCAAGCAGCGTGGGGTGTGCCAGTGCCATCGGCCACAGCGGTGAGAGAAATAACAGGCTGCCCAGATGAATGTCCTGCCACAGGCGTGCCAGGCGGCTGGCGAACAGGCCGCTGGCCTGCTGGGTCGCGTGCTGGCTGATCAGGATCAGTTGCCGATAGGCCTTGGGGATCTCGTCTGCCGGCTTGGCCGGCAGGCGATTGAGCAGCACCTCGGTGCGCGCAAGGCCCAGGCGGTTGAGCGCCACTTCCAGGCTCTCGGCCTGTTCGGCCAGGCCGTGGGCATGCTGATTGGCTTCGCGCAGCACGCTCAGGACCAGGGCCGGGCTTTCCTGCATCATGTCGGCAATGTCACGCAACGAGCGGCGGCTGTCATTGAGCGCCGAGCGTACATGGGCGTGATTGTGCTGCGGAATCGGCAGCGCAAGGCCATCCAGTTGCCTGACCCAGGCATCAAGTGTTCGTGGGCGTGGAAAATGTGGCGTTGTCGGCATACGGGGCGGCCTGTACGGCTAGGAATCTGTCAGTTGTGGTTTACGCTTATTCAGACCTTGCGATGTCATGTATTGTTACACCCTGCCTCATGGACGAAACAGGTTTTTTCACAGGATCAGCCTACAGTCTGGCTCAGTGAAGCCGATAAGCAGAACAGCAGCTCCATCGTTGCATCGCACCTATCCCTGAATCCGACTGAACAAGTAGTTTTTACCTATGGCTAAAATCATCGGCATTATTGTCGTTTTCGCAAGCGTCCTCAGCGGATACGTGCTGTCCCACGGCCAGATCATGGCCCTGTTCCAGCCCTTCGAGGTCCTGATCATCGGTGGTGCGGCCCTGGGTGCCTTCTTGCAGGCCAACCCGGGTCATATGACCATGCATGTGTTCAAAAAGTCGCTGAAGATGTTCGGCACCCGCTTTACCCATGCCTATTACCTCGAAGTGCTGGGGCTGATCTACGAGATTCTCAACAAGAGCCGTCGCGAAGGCATGATGGCCATCGAAGGCGACATCGAAGAGCCGGCCTCCAGCCCGATCTTTGCCAAGTACCCCGGCGTACTCAAGGATGACCGCATGACGGCGTACATCTGCGACTACCTGCGCATCATGTCCTCGGGCAACATGGCGCCCCACGAGCTTGAAGGCCTGTTCGACATGGAGCTGCTGAGCATGAAGGAAGAGCTCGAGCATCCTTCCCATGCGGTCACCGGCATCGCCGACGGCATGCCCGGCTTCGGTATCGTTGCGGCGGTACTGGGGATCGTGGTGACCATGGCCTCGCTGGGCTCCGGCGACAAGGCCGCCATCGGTCAGCACGTGGGTGCGGCCCTGGTGGGTACCTTCTTCGGTATTCTGGCGGCCTACGGCTTCTTCGGCCCGCTGGCCACTTCCCTGGCGCACGATGCCAAGGAAGAGATGAACGTCTACGAGTGCATCAAGGCCTCGCTGGTCGCGTCCGCTTCCGGCATGCCGCCGTCACTGGCCGTCGAGTTCGGCCGCAAGGTTCTTTACCCGGCTCATCGCCCCAGCTTCAGCGAGCTGGAACAAGCCGTACGCGGTCGCTAAGCCATGGAAAACAATCAGCCGATAATCATCAAGCGGGTCAAGCGCTTCGGTGGCGGACACCACGGTGGTGCCTGGAAAATCGCCTTCGCCGACTTTGCGACGGCGATGATGGCGTTCTTCCTGGTGCTCTGGCTGATGTCGGCCGCCACGCCCGAAGAGCTGGTGGCGATTGCCGGCTACTTCAAGGACCCGGTCGGTTTCAGCGACAGCGGCTCGCCGTATGTGATCGACCTGGGTGGCTCGCCGGAAATGGCGCCGGACCGCTCCCTGAACCCCGAGATCAAGAGCACGCCAAGCCCGGACACCGTGCCGATCGAGTCTGACGACGCCGAGGCCAAGGCCGATCAGGTCGAGAAAGAACGCCTGGAAATGCTCCTGCAAGAGCTGCAGAACAAGGTTGAAGAAAGCCCGCAACTGCAGAAATTCAAGGACCAGATCCTGCTGGAAATCACCCAGGACGGCTTGCGCATCCAGATTGTGGATGCTGATAACCGGCCGATGTTCGACTCCGGCAGTGCGCGGCTCAAACCGTACTTCGAAGACATCCTCCTGGCCCTGGCCGACACCATCAAGGATGTGCCGAACAAGATCAGCGTCAGCGGCCACACCGATGCCAAGCCGTTTGCCGGCGCGGGCGAGTTCGGTAACTGGGAGCTGTCGGCCAGTCGTGCCAACGCGGCACGTCGTGCCCTGGTGGCCGGCACTTATCCGGAGTCGCAAGTGGCGCGGGTGGTGGGCTATGCCTCCTCGGCGCTGTATGACCGCAACCAGCCGCTCAATCCGATCAACCGGCGCATCGACATCGTGGTTCTGACCAAGAAGGCCCAGCAGTTGATCGATGGCGACCAGGGCACCGGTACGGCCCCGGCAGGCACGCCGGCCGCACCTGCCACGCCGGCCGCGCCAGGCGCTTCCGGCACGGCCCCTGCGGTTGATCCACAGGCGGGTGTGCTGCCGCGTGATGTGCGCCAGCGCCTGAACCTGTTCGAGCAGGGCGGTGTGCAGGCGCCGAGGCAGTAAGCCCGGCCGGCGGCAGGTTTTGGTCCGGGCGTCGTTCCCGGCTGAAGCGGTTTGCCGCCCGGATGGTTACGGCGCTACTTGGCTGATTGGCATCAGTCCGTAGGAGCGACCAACGGTCGCGATTGCATCCTGCCAGCCGCCGGCGATATTGAATGTACTGGCCCCTTCGCGACCGGTGGTCGCTCCCACAGGATCTATGTCAGACCTTGAATAGGGGCCAGACGCAAAACCCGCAGGCGCGACCCACGGTCGCGAATGCCGCTGCCGCCGCTCGGCAGCAGGGCGCTTAGTATTCGTCTTGCGGCAGGCTGGCCAGGATCGAGCGGTAGCTGTGCATCCGCTGCGGTGAAATCCGGCCTTCTTCCAGCCCCTTGAGCAGTGCGCAACCCGGCTCGCGGTCATGATTGCAGTCACGGAAGCGACAGGTACCGATCAGGTTGTTGAACTCGATGAAGCCGGCTTCCACGTCATGACGGCTGACGTGCACCAGGCCGAACTCTCGAATGCCCGGTGAGTCGATCAGTTCGCCGCCGTTCGGGAAGTGGAACAGCCGTGCGGTCGTCGTAGTGTGCGTGCCTTGCCCGGAAAATTCCGACAGCGGCCCGACCCGTGTGCCCACGTCCGGCAACAGGCTGTTGACCAGCGATGACTTGCCCACCCCCGACTGACCCACGAATACGCTGACCTGGCCGTTCAGGCGTTCCTGCAGTTGCTGCATGCCATCGCCGTGGTGCGCCGACACTTCCAGCACCGGATAGCCCAGGCCGCGGTACACCGACAGCATCTCGTTGAGCACGATCGCGTTCTGCTCGTCGATCAGGTCGGCCTTGTTGAGCAACAGCAACGGGTGAATGCCGGCATGTTCGGCGGCCACCAGGTAGCGGTCGATCAGGTTGGCATGGGGCTCGGGCATCGGCGCAAACACGATCACGATCAGGTCGACGTTGGCCGCCACCGGCTTGAGCTGGCCGCGCGAGTCCGGACGGCACAGCTCGGTGCTGCGCGGCAGTTGTGCAACGATCACGCCGATGCCCTGGTTGCCGGCCCGCCAGACGACCCGGTCGCCGGTGACCAGCGCCGGCAGGTTGGCACGCAGGTGGCAGCGGTAGGTCTGGCCCTGCAGCTCGCCTTCCTGGGCCTCGACTTCGACCTGGACGCCGAAGTGCGCAATCACCAGGCCGACCTGCTCAGGGCCCAGATCGCCGCCTTCGAGGATTTCGACCGCCTGTGACTCGCGTTTGGCAGCGCGGGCGGCGCGCTCGCCCTGGATCTTTTCGATGCGCCAGTTCTGGCGGCGATTGAGTTGGCGTTTGGCCATGGGGACTTCCGATGTGTGAGGCCCGAGCCCCGCCATCTGGCAGCGACCGGCCCGCAAAAATGAACAGCAAGGGTGCAAGGGGCCGATACTAGCACGCCGCGCTAGGCTAAACTGCGCCCCTACGCCGAGGAGCCCGAACATGCAGAGCAAGCACAACCTGATCTGGATCGACCTGGAAATGACCGGTCTCGATCCTGATCATGACGTCATCATCGAGATGGCCACCATCATTACCGACAGCGAACTCAATACCCTGGCTGAAGGCCCGGTGATCGCCATTCATCAGAGCGATGAAATCCTCGCCGGCATGGACGAATGGAACACCCGCCAGCACGGCGGCTCGGGCCTGACCCAGCGGGTGCGCGAAAGCCAGGTCGACATGGCGCAGGCCGAGGCCCTGACCCTGGACTTCATCAAGCAGTTGGTGCCGGAGCGCAGTTCGCCGATCTGCGGCAACAGCATCTGCCAGGACCGCCGCTTCCTGTACCGGCACATGAAAAGCCTGGAAAACTACTTTCACTACCGCAACCTGGACGTCTCGACGCTCAAGGAGCTGGCCGCCCGCTGGGCGCCGGAGCTGAAGTTCAAGAAGGGCAGCACCCACCTGGCGCTGGACGACATTCGCGAGTCCATTGCCGAGCTGCGTTACTACCGCCAGCATTTCATCAAGTAAGCACCACTGCCTGCGTGCGGTGAATAAACTTCGCCGCACCCTTTCAGTGCGCAGGGCGGCTGGGTAGACTGCGCGCCTTTGTCACCGGGGCTGCCGCCATGTTGTTGATGCTTTACCTGATTGCCATCACGGCCGAGGCCATGACCGGAGCCCTGTCGGCCGGACGTCGTGGCATGGACTGGTTCGGCGTGGTGCTGATCGCCTGCGTCACGGCCCTGGGCGGCGGTTCGGTGCGTGATGTGCTGATCGGCCACTACCCGCTGACCTGGGTCAAGCACCCCGAATACCTGGTGCTGACCAGCGTGGCAGCCTTGGTGACCATTTTCATCGCGCCGTTGATGCGTCACCTGCGCTCGCTGTTTCTGGTGCTCGACGCCCTGGGGCTGGTGGCCTTTACCCTGATCGGCTGCATGACCGCTCTGGAAGCCGGCCACGGCATGTTGATCGCCTCGGTGTGCGGGGTCATCACGGGGGTATTCGGCGGCATCCTGCGCGACATCTTCTGTAACGACATCCCGCTGATCTTCCGCCGCGAACTGTACGCCAGCGTGTCGTTCCTGGCGGCCTGGTGTTTCCTGCTGTGCGGCTATTTCAACCTGCCCGAGGAGCAGGCGATCCTGATCACCCTGTCAGGCGGTCTCCTGCTGCGCCTGCTGGCCATCCGCTTCAAATGGGAAATGCCCAAGTTTGTCTACAAGGATGATCATTAGGTACAGGGCATCATCTGCCACCTTGGCGCCAGATCTGGAGGAGCGACCAACGGTCGCGAAAAGGTCTGCATGATTCATTGTGGCATTCGCGACCGCTGGTCGCTCCTGCTGGTGTGTTGTTCGATCGCCCATTGCACATGTTCGCGCACCAGCTCTGACGGATAGTCGCGGCGTGCTTCGAGGGCCTGCAGCACGCTGATGGTCGAGGGCGCGTTGCCCAGGCCGACCGCCAGGTTGCGCAGCCAGCGCTCGTAGCCGGCGCGGCGCAGCGGGGAGCCTTCGGTGCTGGCCAGAAAACGCTCTTCGTCCCACATGAACAGTTCGGCCAGGCCGGCGTTGTCCAGGTTATGGCGCGGCTGGAAGTCGCCTTGCGTCGTCGGCCTGGCGAAGCGGTTCCAGGGGCAGACGATCTGGCAATCGTCGCAGCCGAACACGCGGTTGCCGATCAGGGGCCGCAGCTCGACAGGGATGGCGGTCTTGAGCTCGATGGTCAGGTAGGAAATGCAGCGCCGCGCATCAAGCACATAAGGGCCGACGAAGGCGGCGGTCGGGCAGATGTCCAGGCAGGCGGTACAACGTCCGCAGTGTTCGCTGGCATGAGGCGCATCAACCGGCAAGGGCAGGTCGACAAACAGCTCGCCCAGAAAGAAGAAGCTGCCGGCCTTGCGGTTGAGCACCAGGGTGTTCTTGCCGATCCAGCCCAGGCCGGCCTGCTCGGCAATGGCCTTTTCCAGCACCGGCGCGCTGTCGACGAAGGCGCGAAAGCCGAACGGGCCAATGGCCTGCTGAATGCGCTCGGCCAGTTGTTGCAGGCGCTTGCGTACCAGCTTGTGGTAATCACGGCCCAGGGCATAGCGCGAGACGTAGGCTTTTTCCGGCTCACCAAGACGCTGGTTCATCTCGCTGTCGCCCGGCAAGTAATCCATGCGCAGCGACACCACGCGCAAGGTGCCGGGCACCAGTTGCCCGGGATGGGAACGTTTGCTGCCGTGCGCGGCCATATAGTCCATCTCGCCGTGGTAACCCGCGTCGAGCCAGCGTTGCAGGTGCAGTTCGTGCTCCTTGAGGTCCAGCCCGCTGATGCCGACTTGCTGGAAACCCAGCTCAAGGCCCCAGGTCTTGATCGACCGGGCAAGGGTGGCAAGGTCGTCGTCGGTCAGTTGTGCGGTAGTGGCGGACATGCGAAAGGAGAAACCAGAGACAAGGTGCGTATAATTCTGCCAGACATTGGAGCTCATGAACGCATGCCAGACACTCAAGTCCATTTACCCGACGCGCTGTACAGCGCCGCCCAGGTCCGCGACCTCGATGCGCGGCTGATCGGCAGCGGCACGCCAGGGCTGGAGCTGATGCAGCGTGCCGCCCACGCCGCCTGGCGGGCCATGCGCCGGCGCTGGTCCGACGCCGGGGTGCTGAGCGTGCTGGCCGGGCACGGCAACAATGCCGGTGACGGTTACCTGGTGGCAGCCCTGGCGCACAAGGCCGGCTGGTCGGTGCGGGTGCTGGCGGTGGGCGATCCCGCCGCCTTGCGCGGCGATGCGGCCACGGCGTGCGCCGAGGCCCGGGCGGCGGGTGTCGATATCGTGCAATGGCTTGACCAGCCGCTGTCTGGCGTGGTGCTCGATGCGCTGCTGGGCACCGGGCTTGCCGGTGAAGTGCGTGAACCTTATAAGTCGGCTATCGAGGCCATCAATGCCTCGGGTTTGCCGGTGGCTGCGGTCGACCTGCCTTCGGGGCTGTGTGCCGATACCGGACGAATGCTGGGGGGCGCAGTGCGCGCCGACCTTACGGTGACCTTCATTGGCCTGAAGCTGGGCCTGTTCACGGCCCAGGCGCCCGATTGCGTCGGGCATCTGGTGTTCGACGACCTGCAGGCCGACCCGCATGTACTCGGCACGACACCGGTCAGTGCGCAGCGCCTGGACAGCTTCAACCTGCCGCCACTGGCGCCCCGACCGCGCACAGCACACAAAGGCCAATACGGCCGGGTGCTGGTGGTCGGTGGCGATCATGGCATGGGTGGTGCGGCGTTGCTCAGTGCCGAAAGCGCCCTGCGCAGTGGCGCCGGCATGTTGAGCCTGGCCACCCGCCCCGAACACATCCCGGCAGCGCTGGTGCGCATGCCCGAAGTCATGAGTGCCGGGGTGAGTTCGGCCAATCAGCTGATGGACCTGATCGCGGCTGCCAGCGTGCTGGTGGTCGGGCCGGGACTGGGGCAGGGCCGTTGGGGCCGCAGCCTGTTGTCGGCCGTTGCCTGTGCCGACAAGCTGCAGGTCTGGGATGCCGATGCGCTCAACCTGCTGGCCGCCGGACACGTGAGTATCCCGGGCGCTTGCGTGATCACCCCGCACCCCGGTGAAGCGGCGCGCCTGCTGGGTGTCGACCTCCATGAGGTCCAGGCCGACCGGCCTGCCGCTGCGCGGGCGTTGGCGAAAAAGTATCAAGGTGTGTGCGTATTGAAAGGCAGCGGCAGTCTGATTGCCGATGCCCAGGGGCGTCTGGCACTGTGCGACCGGGGTCATCCGGCCATGGCCAGCGCCGGCCTGGGTGATGTCCTGGCCGGCCTGATCGGCGCGCTGCTGGCCCAGCACATGGGGGCCTATGAGGCCGCCTGCCTGGGCGTCTGGCTGCACGCCAGGGCGGGCGAGCAGGCCGGTGCGGCAGGCCGGGGCCTGTTGGCCAGTGATCTTGTTCCTGTCATTCGTCGCTTGTTGGAGGAGCATCAACCGTGTCTGAAATAACCCTGCAAGTGGACGGCGACGAGGCCATGACGGCCCTGGGTGCGCGCCTGGCCCAAGAGGCCGGCGGCAAGGGTGTGATCTTTCTCGAGGGTGATCTGGGGGCGGGCAAGACCACCCTGTCACGCGGTATGATCCGCAGCCTGGGGCATGAGGGCGCGGTGAAAAGCCCGACCTTTACCCTGGTCGAACCCTACGAAATCGGCGCGCTGCGGGTCTTTCACTTCGATCTGTACCGCTTGGTCGATCCGGAAGAGCTTGAGTTCATGGGCATCCGCGACTACTTCGAAAGCGATGCCCTGTGCCTGATCGAGTGGCCTTCACTGGGTGCAGGCTTTTTGCCAAAGCCCGACCTGACCATTACCATTAGGCACCAGGGTCAGGGTCGCGCCGTGACGCTGAGCCCGCAAGGTTCGCGTGGCGAGCGCTGGTGTTCGGCACTGGCCATGCAATTCAATCGTAAATGCCAATAGATATGGGGAAGTGTATGCGCATGCGCGCGCCGATGGCGGTGCTTGGTTTGCTGTTGATGGCCCTGGCCGTGGATGTATGGGCGGCTACCCAGGTACGCAGTGTCCGTCTGTGGCGTGCACCGGATAACACCCGGCTGGTGTTCGACCTCACCGGGCCCGTGCAGCACAGTGTCTTTACGCTGACTTCGCCCGATCGCCTGGTCATCGATATCAATGGCGCCACCCTGGGCGGGCCGTTGAACATCGCTACGGCCAATACGCCGATCACCAGCATGCGCTCGGCGCAGCGTACGCCAACCGACCTGCGCGTGGTGATCGACCTGAAAAAGGCGGTCACCCCCAAGAGCTTTACCCTGGCGCCCAACCAGCAGTATGGCAACCGTCTGGTGGTCGACCTGTTCGATGACGCCGCCGATGCCAATCCGCCTCCAAGCCTGCCTGAAACCACCGTGGCCACCGCTCCGGCGGTGCCGATCAGCCCGGCCAAGCCCGAGATCAAGCTGACCCCGGTGCCCAGCGGCAAGCGTGACATCGTGGTGGTGATCGACGCCGGTCACGGTGGCGAAGACCCTGGCGCCTCGGGCGGCAAGGGCCAGGTGGAAAAGCACGTGGTGCTGTCCATCGCCAAGGAGCTGCAACGCCAGGTCAACGCCGAAAAAGGCTACCGTGCCGAACTGACCCGTACCGGCGACTACTTCATCCCGCTGCGCAAGCGTACGGAAATCGCCCGGGCCAAGGGCGCCGACCTGTTCGTGTCGATCCACGCCGACGCCGCGCCGTCCAAGGCCGCGTTCGGTGCCTCGGTGTTCGCCTTGTCCGACCGTGGGGCCACTTCGGAAACCGCGCGCTGGCTGGCTGACAGCGAAAACCGCTCCGACCTGATCGGCGGTGCCGGTGCGGTCAGCCTGGACGACAAGGACCGGATGCTGGCCGGCGTGCTGCTGGACCTGTCGATGACCGCTTCGCTGTCGTCGAGCCTGAACGTGGGGCAGAAGGTGTTGAGCAACATCGGACGGATCACCTCGCTGCACAAGTCGCGGGTCGAGCAGGCCGGCTTCATGGTGCTCAAGTCGCCGGACATCCCGTCGATCCTGGTCGAGACCGGCTTCATTTCCAACGCCAACGAGGCCAACAAACTGACCACGGCCTCGCACCAGCAGGCTCTGGCGCGCTCGATCAATGCCGGCGTCAAGCAGTTCTTCCAGCAGAACCCGCCCCAGGGGACTTACATCGCCTGGCTGCGTGACAACGGAAAGCTGGCCCAGGGCCCACGCAATCATGTCGTACGCTCCGGCGAAACCCTGGCCATGGTGGCGGCCCGCTACGACATGAATGTCGCCACGCTGCGCAGTGCCAACTCGTTGAAAACCGATGAGTTGCGTGTTGGCCAGGACCTGCGAATCCCCAGTGCCGAGGTTGCTTCACAGCCATGACCGATCTGCTTGCCGACAGCGTGCCTGTCGAGGGGCCCGACAATGGGGTCGAGGCTGCGCGTATCGAATTGCTCAGCCCGCGGCTGGCCAACCAGATCGCCGCCGGCGAGGTGGTCGAGCGCCCGGCTTCGGTCATCAAGGAACTGCTGGAAAACAGCCTTGATTCCGGGGCGCGGCGCATCGATGTCGATGTCGAACAGGCCGGTATCAAGCTGCTCAAGGTGCGCGATGACGGGCGCGGCATTGCCGCTGACGACTTGCCGCTGGCGCTGGCCCGCCACGCCACCAGCAAGATCCGCGAACTTGAAGACCTCGAGCGGGTCATGAGCCTGGGGTTCCGGGGTGAGGCGCTGGCCTCGATCAGTTCGGTCTCGCGCCTGACCCTGACCTCGCGCACGCAAGGCGCCGACCAGGCCTGGCAGGTCGAGACCGAAGGCCGTGAAATGAACTCCCGCGTGCAGCCCTCGGCGCACCCGGTCGGTACGTCCGTGGAAGTGCGCGACCTGTTCTTCAATACCCCGGCACGGCGCAAGTTTCTCAAGGCCGAGAAAACCGAATTCGATCACCTGCAGGAAGTCATCAAGCGCATGGCGCTGGCGCGCTTCGACGTCGGCTTTCATCTGCGCCACAACGGCAAGAGCGTCCTGAGCCTGCACGAGGCTCATGACGAGAACGCCCGTGCCAGGCGCGTTGGCGTGATCTGCGGCCCCGGCTTTCTGGAGCAGGCGCTGCCGATCGAGATCGAGCGCAACGGTCTGCACCTGTGGGGCTGGGTCGGGTTGCCGACCTTTTCGCGCAGCCAGGCCGATCTGCAGTATTTCTTCGTCAACGGCCGCGCTGTGCGTGACAAACTGGTCGCCCATGCGGTGCGCCAGGCCTATCGTGACGTGCTGTTCAATGGTCGGCATCCGACCTTCGTGCTGTTTCTGGAAGTCGATCCGGCGGCCGTGGACGTCAACGTTCACCCGACCAAGCACGAGGTGCGCTTTCGTGACGGGCGCATGGTCCACGATTTTCTCTATGGCACCCTGCACCGTGCCCTGGGCGATGTGCGGCCACAGGACCATCTGGCCGATACACAGGTCGAGCCCGAAGCGCCGCGTCCGACCGGGGTGGCTGCCGGTGAGTTCGGCCCGCAGGGCGAGATGACGCTGGCCGCGCACACCCTGGAGCGCCCGCAAGGCCCGGCTTATGGCGGCGCTGCGGGCGCAGGACCCGGTGCCGGTTACCAGTACTCGCCACGCCCGGCTTCCGGCCTGCCGACGGGTGAAGCGCAGCAGGTCTATCGCGAATTCTTTGCGCCGTTGCCGGGGGCTGCCACAGGTGGCGCACCCGGTGCCACGCCCCTGTCGGCCAGCTTGCCGGAGTCCGGCGGTGATGTGCCGCCGCTGGGCTACGCCCTGGCGCAGCTCAAGGGTATCTACATCCTGGCGGAAAACGCCCATGGCCTGGTGGTGGTCGACATGCACGCCGCCCATGAGCGGATCATGTACGAGCGCCTGAAGGTGGCCATGGCCCAGGAGGGCCTCAGTGGCCAGCCGCTGCTGGTGCCCGAATCGCTGGCGGTGAGCCAGCGCGAAGCCGATTGCGCCGAGGAGCATCTCGACACCTTCCGCCAACTGGGCTTCGAACTGCATCGCCTGGGGCCTGAAACCCTGGTGATCCGGCAGATCCCGGCGCTGCTCAAGCAGGCCGAGGCCAATCGGCTGGTCAGTGATGTGCTGGGTGACCTGATGGAGTATGGCACCAGCGACCGGGTCCAGGCGCACCTGAACGAACTGCTCGGCACCATGGCCTGCCACGGCGCGGTGCGGGCCAACCGGCGCCTGGCCATCCCGGAAATGAACGCCCTGCTGCGCGACATGGAGCACACCGAGCGCAGCGGTCAATGCAATCATGGACGGCCCACCTGGACCCAGATGGGCCTGGATGATCTGGACAAACTCTTCCTGCGCGGTCGCTGAATGAACGCTTTACCCCCGGCCATCTTTCTCATGGGGCCCACTGCGGCCGGCAAGACCGACCTGGCCATAGAACTGACCAAAGTGCTGCCGTGCGAGCTGATCAGTGTCGATTCGGCCCTGGTCTATCGCGGCATGGACATCGGCACCGCCAAGCCTTCCAGGCAGCAACTGGCTGAATTCCCGCATCGGCTGATCGACATCCTTGACCCGGCGCAGAGCTATTCGGCCGCCGATTTCCGGCGTGATGCGCTCGCGGCCATGGCCGACATCACCGCACGCGGCAAGATTCCTTTGCTGGTCGGCGGCACTATGTTGTATTTCAAGGCTCTATTGGAGGGGCTGGCCAGCATGCCGTCCGCCGATGCCGAGGTTCGGGCGCAGCTCGAGGCCGAGGCAAAGGTACATGGCTGGCAGGCCTTGCATGACCAGTTGGCCGCGGTGGATCCGGTTTCGGCTGCACGCATTCATCCCAATGACCCGCAGCGTCTGGTCCGGGCGCTTGAAGTGTATCGGGTCAGTGGAAAAAGCATGACCGCGCATCACGAGCAACAAATTGCGCAAAGTGCCGATGGATCAGCATCGGGACAGGGGCAATTGCCCTATACTGTCGCCAACCTCGCGATAGCACCGGCTGATCGCAAGGTCTTGCATGACCGCATTGCATTACGTTTTGGGCAAATGCTGGAACAGGGATTTCTGGATGAAGTACTGGCGTTGCGCTCAAGGACAGACCTGCACGCAGGATTGCCCGCTATCAGAGCCGTCGGTTATCGCCAGGTCTGGGATCATCTGGATGGAAAGCTGACACGTGAAGAAATGCAGGAGAGGGGCATCATTGCCACGCGCCAACTGGCCAAGCGGCAGTTTACCTGGCTACGCAGCTGGGAAAATCTGCAGTGGCTTGACAGCCTGGATCGCGACAATCTGCCACGCGCCTTGAAATACCTGGGATCGGTCTCCATATTGAGCTGAGTCCTTGCAATTGCCGTCTATCCTTGGGGGGTAGCGGCCAAGCCTATCGAATTCTTGTTTATTTATTATTGATCCTTAAAGGAGTGCGGCACATGTCAAAAGGGCATTCGCTACAAGACCCTTACTTGAATACCTTGCGCAAGGAGAAGGTCGGCGTCTCGATCTATCTGGTCAACGGTATCAAGCTGCAAGGTACGATCGAGTCGTTCGATCAGTTCGTCATTCTGCTGAAAAACACCGTCAGCCAGATGGTCTACAAACACGCTATTTCCACCGTGGTCCCGGTTCGTCCGATCCGTCTGCCAAGCGCTTCGGAAACAGAAGCCGGTGATTCCGAGCCCGGTAACGCCTGATAGGAGCCTGCCTTGTTCTTTGAGCGCCACAGCGGTGGTGAGCGGGCGATACTCGTTCATCTGGAAGGTCAAGACCCTGAGGCGCGCGAAGATCCGCAGGAGTTTCAGGAACTGGCTCTTTCGGCAGGTGCCGATACCGTCGCGTTTATCAACGTGCCGCGTCATCGGCCATCGGCCAAATACCTGATCGGAAGTGGCAAGGTCGAGGAACTTCGCGACCAGATCAAATCCGGTCATGTCGATCTCGTGATCTTCAATCACACCCTTACGCCCAGTCAGGAGCGTAACCTCGAACGTGTCTTCGAATGCCGGGTACTCGACCGTACCGGGCTGATCCTCGACATCTTTGCCCAACGCGCCCGTACCCATGAAGGCAAGCTGCAGGTCGAACTGGCCCAGCTTGAGCACATGAGCACCCGCCTGGTTCGTGGCTGGACTCACCTCGAACGCCAGAAAGGCGGTATCGGCCTGCGCGGTCCGGGTGAAACCCAGCTTGAAACCGACCGTCGCCTGTTGCGGGTCCGCCTGCGCCAGATCAAGGGGCGGCTGGAAAAGGTGCGCAGCCAGCGCGACCAGGCCCGGCGTGGCCGCAAGCGTGCCGATATCCCGTCGGTTTCGCTGGTGGGCTACACCAACGCCGGCAAGTCGACGCTGTTCAACGCCGTCACCGACTCCGAGGTCTACGCGGCCGACCAACTGTTCGCCACCCTCGACCCGACCCTGCGCCGTCTGCAACTCGACGACCTGGGGCCGATCGTGCTGGCTGACACCGTGGGGTTCATTCGTCATCTGCCGCACAAGCTGGTCGAGGCCTTTCGGGCAACCCTCGAAGAGTCGAGCAACTCCGACCTGCTGCTGCATGTGATCGACGCCCACGAGCCCGAGCGCATGGCGCAGATCGAGCAGGTCATGGCGGTGCTGGGCGAGATCGGCGCCGAGGGCTTGCCGATCCTCGAGGTGTATAACAAACTCGATCTGGTCGAGGGCGTCGAGCCGCATATCCAGCGCAATGCCGAGGGCAAGCCCGAGCGGGTCTGGGTGTCGGCGCGCGATGGCCGTGGTCTTGAGCTGCTCAAGCAGGCGGTTGCCGAGCTGCTGGGCGACGACCTGTTCGTCGCGACCTTGCGCCTGCCACAGGATCTGGCGCGCTTGCGCGCACGGTTTTTCGAGCTGGGCGCGGTGCAGAGCGAAACGCATGATGATGAAGGCTCCAGCCTGCTGGCTGTGCGATTGCCGCGTGTCGAACTCAATCGGCTGGTGAGTCGCGAAGGATTGCAGCCGCTGGAATTCATTGAGCAACACACTTTGCAATAAAAGCACGGGAAAGCGCTTGCACGGCTTTCCCGGGCATTCTGTAGCATGGGGCGGCGCGCCGAGGGCGCGTCTTTGCTTTATCAGATGGAGAGCGCTATGGCTTGGAATGAGCCGGGTGGCAACTCGAACAATCAGGATCCCTGGGGTGGCAACCGTCGTGGTGGCGACCGCAAGGGGCCACCGGATCTCGACGAAGCCTTCCGCAAGCTGCAGGACAGCCTGAAGGGGTTGCTCGGCGGTGGTAAGAAACGTGGTGGCGACGGCAATGGCAGTGGCAATGGCGGCGGCTCGAACAGAGGCGGCGGCTATGGCCTGCTGGGCATCGGCCTGTTCGTGGTTCTGGCCTTCTGGCTGTACAACGCCATCTATGTCGTCGACGAGCAGGAGCAGGCTGTCGTCCTGCGGTTCGGCAAGTACTACGAAACCGTAGGGCCGGGCCTGAACATCTACTTCCCGCCGTTCGACCGCAAGTACATGGAAAACGTCACCCGCGAGCGCGCCTACAGCAAGCAGGGCCAGATGCTGACCGAAGACGAGAACATCGTCGAAGTGCCGCTGACCGTGCAGTACCGCATTTCCAACCTCCAGGATTTCGTCCTCAACGTCGACCAGCCTGAAATCAGCCTGCAGCACGCCACCGAAAGCGCCCTGCGCCACGTCGTGGGCTCCACGGCGATGGACCAGGTGCTGACCGAAGGCCGCGAGCTGATGGCCAGCGAGATCAAGGAGCGCCTGCAGCGTTTCCTCGATACCTATCGCACCGGTATCACCATCACCCAGGTCAACGTACAGAGCGCGGCAGCCCCGCGTGAAGTGCAGGAAGCCTTCGACGACGTGATCCGCGCCCGTGAAGACGAGCAGCGTGCCCGCAACCAGGCCGAAGGCTACGCCAATGGCGTGATCCCTGAAGCCCGTGGTCAGGCCCAGCGCATCATCGAGGACGCCAACGGTTATCGCGACGAAGTGATTTCCCGCGCCAAGGGTGAGGCCGACCGCTTTACCAAGCTGGTGACCGAGTACCGCAAGGCACCGGAAATCACCCGCGAGCGCCTGTACCTGGAAACCATGCAGCAAGTCTTCAGCAATACCAGCAAGGTGCTGGTGACCGGCGACAAGGGGCAGAACAACCTGCTGTACCTGCCGCTGGACAAGATGATCGACAACACCCGCAGCGGCAACAGCACCGCGTCGCCTGCGACCGGTAGTTCGTCTTCCGCGAACTCCGATGCCGGCACCCGGGCGACCGAGATCCAGCAGCGTGAGACGCGTACCAGGGAGAGCCGCTGATGAGCAATAAATCACTGTTCGCACTCATCGTGGGCGTGGTGCTGGCGATCGTCGCCTGGAACAGCTTCTACATCGTGTCGCAGACCGAGCGTGCCGTACTGCTGCAATTCGGTCGCGTGGTTCAGGCCGATGTCCAGCCAGGCCTGCATGTGAAGGTCCCCTACGTCAACCAGGTGCGTCGTTTCGATGCCCGCCTGCTGACACTGGATGCGCCGACCCAGCGGTTCCTGACCCTGGAAAAGAAAGCCGTGATGGTCGATGCCTATGCCAAGTGGCGGGTCAAGGATGCCGAGCGCTTCTACACAGCGACCTCCGGCCTCAAGCAGATTGCCGACGAGCGCCTGTCGCGTCGTCTGGAGTCGGGCCTGCGTGACCAGTTCGGCAAGCGCACCCTGCACGAAGTCGTGTCGGGTGAGCGTGACGCACTGATGTCGGACATCACCGGCTCGCTCAACCGCATGGCGGAGAAAGAGCTGGGCATCGAGGTGGTCGACGTCCGCGTCAAGGCCATCGACCTGCCCAAGGAAGTCAACCGCAGCGTGTTCGAGCGCATGAGCACCGAGCGTGAGCGTGAGGCGCGCGAACACCGTGCCAAGGGTAACGAGCTGGCCGAAGGCATTCGTGCCGACGCTGATCGTCAGCGCCGTGTGCTGCTGGCCGAAGCCTATCGCGAGTCCGAAGAGTCGCGCGGTGAGGGGGATGCCCAGGCCGCTGCGATCTACTCCAAGGCCTACGGTCAGGACCAGGAGTTCTACTCGTTCTACCGCAGCCTGATGGCGTACCGCGAAAGCTTCTCGAGCAAGAGCGACGTGCTGGTACTGGACCCGAAAAGCGAGTTCTTCCGCTATCTGGAGAAGGTCAAGCCTTGATCTGAATCACCCCGCCGGGCGGCAAAACCGTCCGGTAGGGTGATCGGATGCAAAAACGTGTGTATGATGCGGCAGCCGGGGAAATCCCGGCTTTTTTGCGTCTGCACGATTGATTGGTCGCATCCCGTTTCGGGTATGTGGCAGGATTTTTCGAGGAGAGTGGTCCGAGGCCTGTTCTCGGGTATTTGTCGTGCCCGTCGTATGGCCCCGCTCTCTGCTTCACTCAAGGCTTGCCGCACGGCTTGCCGCCCGCATAAAGGGGAATGGCTTAATGGCAACGGTTGACCGCTGGCTGCTACCAGATGGCATCGAAGAAGTACTGCCACCGGAAGCTGCGCGTATCGAAGTCGCGCGGCGTCGGGTGTTGGATCTGTTCCAGAGCTGGGGCTATGAGTTCGTCGTCACCCCGCATATCGAATACCTGGAATCGCTGCTGATTGGCGCCGGGTCCGATCTGGACTTGCGCACCTTCAAGGTGATCGACCCGCAATCGGGTCGGCAGATGGGCTTTCGCGCCGACATCACGCCACAGGTGGCGCGCATCGACGCACATACCCTCAAACGCGAAGGGCCGACCCGCCTGTGCTATGCCGGCAGCGTACTGCATGCCAAGCCGCGCGCGCTGTCCAACTCGCGCAGCCCGATCCAGCTGGGCGCCGAATTGTATGGCGATGCCAGCACCAGCAGTGACGTCGAAGTCATCAGCCTGATGCTGGGCATGCTGCAATTGGCCGAGGTGCCGGATGTGCACATGGACCTTGGGCACGTGGGGATCTACCGTGGCCTGGCGCGCGCGGCGGGCCTGTCCGGCGAAGTCGAGCAGTTGCTGTTCGACGCCCTGCAGCGCAAGGCCATCGATGAAGTGGTGACCCTCACGACTGGCCTGCCGGCCGACCTGGCGGCCATGTTGCAGGCGCTGGTCGATTTGTGCGGTGATCGTGACGTGCTGACGGCTGCGCGTGAGCGCCTGGCCGGTGCACCGGCGCCGGTGCTGGCCGCGCTCGATGACCTGCTGGTGGTCGCGCAGCGCCTGACCGCACGCTTCCCGGAGCTGCCGCTGTATTTCGACCTGGGCGAGTTGCGTGGCTACCACTACCACACCGGTGTGGTGTTTGCCGCATTCGTGCCGGGTGTGGGCGAGTCGATTGCGCAGGGCGGTCGTTACGACGACATCGGCGCCGACTTCGGCCGCGCGCGTCCGGCCACCGGTTTTTCCACCGACCTGAAAACCCTGGTGACCCTGGGGCAGGCCGAAATCGAACTTCCGTCCGGCGGTATCTGGGTGCCGGACAGCACGGATTCGACGCTCTGGCAGCAGGTCTGCCAGTTGCGCAAAGACGGGCAGCGTGTCGTCCAGGCCCTGCCTGGGCAGCAGGTAAGCGCCGCGCGAGAAGCTGGCTGTGACCGGCAGTTGATCCAGCAGGGCGAGCACTGGCAAGTACTGCCGCTGGCCTGAGTTATTCCTGCCGGCGTCGCCGGTACCAAGTTTGCGTGAATGAGGACAAGTGTTATGGGTAAGAATGTCGTAGTCCTGGGCACTCAGTGGGGTGATGAGGGCAAAGGCAAGATCGTTGATCTGCTGACCGAACATGCTACCGCCGTCGTGCGTTACCAGGGTGGCCACAATGCGGGCCACACCCTGGTGATCGACGGTGAAAAGACCGTGCTGCACCTGATCCCGTCCGGTGTGCTGCGCGAAGGCGTGCAGTGCCTGATCGGCAATGGCGTGGTTGTGGCGCCCGATGCGCTCATGCGTGAAATCGTCAAGCTTGAGGAAAAAGGCATTCCGGTGCGCGAGCGCCTGCGCATCAGCCCGTCCTGCCCGCTGATCCTGTCCTACCACGTCGCGCTGGACCAGGCGCGCGAGAAGGCCCGTGGCGAGCTGAAGATCGGCACCACCGGTCGCGGCATCGGCCCGGCCTATGAAGACAAGGTTGCGCGTCGCGGCCTGCGCATCGGCGACCTGTTCCATCGCGAGCGTTTTGCCGCCAAGCTGGGCGAGTTGCTGGACTACCACAACTTCCAGCTGGTTCATTACTACAAAGAGCCGGCCATCGATTTCCAGAAGACACTCGACGAGTGCATGGAATACGCCGAGCTGCTCAAGCCGCTGATGCTGGACGTGACCGCGACGCTGCACGAGTTCCGTCGTGACGGCAAGGACATCATGTTCGAAGGTGCCCAGGGTTCACTGCTGGACATCGACCACGGTACCTACCCGTACGTCACCAGCTCCAACACCACCGCTGGCGGCATTGCCACCGGCTCCGGTTTTGGCCCGCTGTACCTGGACTACATCCTGGGCATTACCAAGGCCTACACCACGCGTGTCGGTTCCGGTCCGTTCCCGACCGAGCTGTTCGACGATATCGGCGCCTTCCTGGCCAAGCGTGGCCACGAGTTCGGCTCGACCACCGGTCGCGCCCGCCGCTGTGGCTGGTTCGATGCCGTGATCCTGCGTCGCGCCATCGAAATCAACAGCATCTCGGGCATCTGCCTGACCAAGCTGGACGTGCTCGACGGCCTGGAGACCATCAATATCTGTGTCGGCTATGAAAACGAAGCCGGTGCCGTTATCGATGCGCCAACCGATTCGGACAGCTACATCGGTCTGCGTCCGGTGTACGAGCAAATGCCGGGCTGGAGCGAGTCGACCCTGGGTGCCAAGACCCTGGAAGACCTGCCGGCCAATGCGCGTGCCTACATCAAGCGCATCGAAGAGCTGGTCAATGCCCCGATCGACATCATCTCCACCGGTCCGGACCGCAACGAAACCATCGTGTTGCGTCACCCGTTTGCCTGATTGATCGCTGTTGCATAAAACCTGCTGTACAGACAAAGGGCCGCGTTTGCGGCCCTTTGTCATTTCTGCTTGACCTGCGTCTTGCTGCCGGCACGGCAATTGCTGTAGAAACGTCAGAAAAGGTGCCATCATTTTAATGGCGTTAGTGTCGGGGGTGTCTCCTGTGTCAGCTGTCCTGTCTCTTCTGCGTAGTCGCTTGCTGCGGCCAGTGTTCATTGCACTCGGCATTGCTCTTTTGGTGCAGGTCCTGATCGCGGTTGCGCTGACGCGAAGCACCGTCACTGCACTGGAGGCGGATCTGGCGCAAAGCCTGGGGGTAGATTCGCAACAACTGTCCTCGCAGCTGGAGCAGGCCAGTAACGAAGTTGCATCCAGCCTCAATGCCTTGTCGGTCAATACCCAGCAGCGCCTGAGCCAGGGGCTGTCCACTCGTCTGAAGGATGAGCAGGTGCAGTTGCGGGCCACGCTGGAAAAGAGCCTGCGCGAATCGGCCAATGACATGGCCGAGCTGTTGGCGGCCGTGGCGCCGCGTGCGATGTGGGACAACGACACGCCCACCCTGTCCGAGTTTGCCCGGCGGGCGCAGCGCAACCCCAATGTGCTGTTCGTGGTGTATGACGATGCCGCTGGCGAGCACTTGACCCGCTACCTGGATCGCGACAACCCCAAGGTCAAGACACTGCTGGCCAACGGACAGGGCGAGCGGGCCATGGACAAGGTGCTCAATGCGGCCAGGACCGATCCTGGTGTGTATTACGTCGAAGCCTCGATCAGCCCCAATGGCGTCGAGATCGGCAAGTTGCGCATGGGCGTCTCGACCACCTCTGTCGAAGAAAGCCTGGTCGCGCTGGACAAGCGCTTCTCCGCCCTGATCACCAGTGGCGAGCAGCTGGTGTCTGCCAGCCTGACCGATGCTTCGGCCGGCAGTGCGGCGGCCTTGCGCAGTCGTTTGCAGGCGGCGCACAGCACCGCCGGCACCATGGCCGACAACACCCGGATGGCGGTCAAGGAAGCGGCTGAGTCGCTACGCTGGAGGATTGGTCTTAGCCTGGCGCTGATCGGGCTGGGCGTGCTGTTGCTGGTGGCTGTCGTGCTGGGGCATCGGGTGGTCAACAAGCTGCGCCTGCTGATTGCCGCACTCAACGACCTGGCGGCGGGCGAGGGTGACCTGACCAAGCGCGTCAGGCTCGACAGCAACGATGAGATTGGTGACATGTCGGCGGCGGTCAACCGCTTCGTCGACAAGCTCCAGCCCATCGTCCGTGAGGCGGGCGAGGTGGCGCAGCGTACCGGTGTCGAGATCGGGGTGATGAGCGAGCGCAATGCCGGTGCCGATGCTGCTGCCGAGTTGCAGCGCGATGAGGTGGCGGCCAGCCTGCAGGCGCTGGAGCGCATGGCCGACGAGGCGCAGAACGAAAGCCAGGCCATGCAGGCTGCCTTGCAGCAGGTCGTGGGCATCAAGCGGGCGACTGACGAAAATACGCGTACTTCCAATCAGGTGGGTGGCCTGATCGAGGCCCTGGCCGGGCAGGTCGAGACCGGTGCGCAGGTGATCGAGCGGCTGGCCCAGCAAAGTCAGCAGATCGAGGTGGTGCTGGAGGTCATTCACGGAATTGCCGAGCAGACCAACCTGTTGGCCCTGAACGCTGCCATCGAGGCGGCGCGGGCCGGCGAGACCGGGCGCGGCTTTGCGGTGGTGGCCGACGAGGTGCGGGCGCTGGCCAGCAAGACCCAGAGTTCGACGGGCGACATCCAGGCCCACATCGGCGCGCTGCAGCGTGGCGCCAAGGAGGCGGTGGCTGCCATCGATCAGGCTGGCCGACAGGCCAAGGAGGGGCTGGCAGTGTTGCGTGACAGCACCCGCTTGCAGCAATCAGTGCAGGAGTCGGTCGAGCAGGTGCATGCCGCGATCGGCCTGGCCACCCAGGCCGCCGTGCATCAGGCGCAGGGCGCGCAGGCTGTGCGCGGGCGCGTCGAGGTGATCCATGCCCAGGCCGAGCGTGCGGCCAAGGTGGTGTCGGCAACCACGGCCAGCGGCAAGGTGCTCAATGGGCTGGCTGCACAACTGAAGGCCAGTCTGGGACAGTTCAAGGCGTGATCGGGCGGGGCGCTGGCGCGCGGCAAGCAGGGGGGCTTGCCGGAATGCCGGACCATCGCGACCGGCTGCGTTAGCAGTCGTAAAATTGTGGCGTTTACACAATTTTGCGAGCGCTATGCACTCGGTCGCGGGCAAGCGCGCTCCTACGGCACGCAGGTTGCTCGAAAGCCATACGCCAGAAAGCACAAAACCGAGCACTTGGCTCGGTTTTGTCTGAATTGGTGCCCAGGAGAAGACTCGAACTTCCACGACCGTAAGGTCACCAGCACCTGAAGCTGGCGTGTCTACCAATTTCACCACCTGGGCGGATATTGCATTTGAAGCGTTCGACCGGAATCGAAATCCTGGTCTACTTTAAAACAAGGCAGTACCTTGTTTTTGAATTGGTGCCCAGAAGAAGACTCGAACTTCCACGACCTTGCGGTCACCAGCACCTGAAGCTGGCGTGTCTACCAATTTCACCATCTGGGCAATTCGTTGCTTTCAACCGCATTTTCGTTCGAGAATGCTGTCTGATTCAACTCAACACAGCCTTGGCTGTCGTTGTGGTGCGCATCTTAGGGATGGCCCAATGGCCTGTAAAGCTCTTTTTCATGTTTTTTGAAAAAAAGTGATCAGGGGGCTGAAACGGCTGCTTAGCGTTTCAATCCTGTATATGCGAAACTGCGCCCTTCCGAAAAGGTGAATGAATACTAATGGCCGATTGGCAGTCCCTCGATCCCGAGGCCGCTCGAGAAGCGGAAAAATACGAAAACCCCATTCCCAGCCGCGAGCTGATCCTGCAGCATCTTGCCGAGCGTGGTTCGCCGGCCAGTCGCGAGCAACTGGTCGACGAGTTCGGCCTGACCACCGAAGACCAGTTCGAGGCCCTGCGCCGCCGCCTGCGCGCGATGGAGCGCGATGGTCAACTGATCTATACGCGGCGTGGAACCTATGCGCCGGTCGACAAGCTGGACCTGATCCTGGGCCGCATCAGCGGTCACCGCGACGGTTTCGGCTTCCTGATCCCCGACGATGGTTCCGACGACCTGTTCATGAGTCCGGGCCAGATGCGCCTGGTGTTCGACGGTGACCGTGCCCTGGCCCGCGTTTCCGGCCTGGACCGCCGCGGGCGCCGTGAAGGCGTGATCGTCGAAGTCATCTCCCGTGCGCACGAATCCATCGTGGGTCGCTATTTCGAAGAAAGCGGCATTGGTTTCGTGACCCCGGACAATCCCAAGATCCAGCAGGAAGTGCTGGTCACCACCGGTCGTAACGGTGGCGCCAAGGTTGGCCAGTTCGTCGAGGTGAAGATCACCCACTGGCCGACACCGCGCTTCCAGCCGCAGGGCGATGTGGTCGAGGTCGTGGGCAACTACATGGCCCCCGGCATGGAAATCGACGTGGCGCTGCGCAGCTACGACATTCCCCATGTCTGGCCACAAGGCGTTCTGAAGGAAGCCGCGCGGCTCAAGCCTGAGGTCGAAGAGAAAGACAAGGCCAACCGCATCGACCTGCGTCACCTGCCGTTCGTGACCATCGACGGCGAAGACGCCCGCGACTTCGACGATGCGGTCTATTGCGAAGCCCGTCCCGGCAAGCTGCGCCTGTTCTCCGGCGGCTGGAAACTGTACGTGGCGATCGCCGACGTTTCCAGTTACGTCAAGATCGGCTCGGCGCTCGACGACGAAGCCCAGGTGCGTGGCAACTCGGTGTACTTCCCCGAGCGCGTCATTCCAATGCTGCCCGAAGAGCTGTCTAACGGCCTGTGCTCGCTGAACCCGCATGTCGATCGCCTGGCGATGGTCTGCGAGATGGATTTCTCCAAGACCGGCGAGATGGTCGACTACGTGTTCTACGAGGCCGTCATTCACTCGCATGCACGCCTGACCTATAACAAGGTCAGCACCCTCCTCGAGCATGGCCGTACCTCCGAAGCGCGAAAGCTGCGTGACGAATACAACGAGGTGGTGCCGGACCTCAAGCAACTGTATGCGTTGTACAAGGTGCTGCTGGGCGCACGTCATGCGCGTGGGGCCATCGATTTCGAGACACAGGAAACCCGGATCATCTTCGGCTCCGAGCGCAAAATCGCCGAAATCCGGCCGACTACGCGCAACGACGCCCACAAGCTGATCGAGGAATGCATGCTGGCGGCCAACGTGGCCACCGCAGAGTTTCTCAAAAAGCATGAAATCCCGGCCCTGTACCGCGTCCACGACGGTCCGCCGCCAGAGCGCCTGGAAAAGCTCAGCGCTTTCCTCGGCGAGCTGGGGCTGTCGTTGCACAAGGGCAAGGACGGTCCGTCGCCCAAGGATTACCAGGCCCTGCTGGAAACCGTGCGCGAGCGCCCGGACCATCACCTGATCCAGACCGTCATGCTGCGCTCGCTGAGCCAGGCGGTGTACACCGCCGACAACAACGGTCACTTTGGTCTGAACTACGAGGCCTACACCCATTTCACCTCGCCGATCCGTCGCTACCCCGACCTGCTTACGCACCGGGCGATCCGCAGCGTAATCCGCTCCAAGCGCGAAACGACCCATGTGCGTCGCGCCGATGCCGCCACCATTCCCAAGGCGCGCATCTACCCGTACGACGAGCCGCAGCTCGAGCAACTGGGTGAGCAATGCTCGATGAGCGAGCGCCGTGCCGACGAAGCCACGCGTGACGTGGTCAACTGGCTCAAGTGCGAGTTCATGAAGGACCGCGTCGGTGAGTCCTTCCCGGGCGTGATCACGGCCGTGACCGGTTTCGGCCTGTTCGTCGAACTGATCGACATCTATGTCGAAGGCCTGGTGCACGTTACCGCGCTGCCGGACGACTACTACCATTTCGACCCGGTGCATCATCGCCTGGCCGGTGAGCGCAGTGGCCGCAGCTATCGCCTGGGCGACACCGTCGAGGTCAAGGTCATGCGTGTCGACCTGGACGAGCGCAAGATCGATTTCGAAGTGTCGGCCAAGGCCAAGGCCGCCGACACGGTCGCACCGGGCAAGCGCAAGCAGCGCCTGCACGAGACCGCGCCGCCGGCCGAGTCAAAGAAGGCCGCAGCGCCGGCACCGGCGCGTGGCGAGCGTCGCAAGTCGAGCGACAAATCCTCGGACAAGGCTTCGGGCAAGCGTGCCGTCAGCGATGCCTACTACCCCAGCGATGCGGTGGCCAAGAATGCCGAGGTGCGCAAGAGCCGCGAACTGAAGCAGGCACTGCTGAACGAAGCCAAGGGCGCCGGCAAGTCGTCGAGCAAGCCTGCGCGCACTGAGGACTCGTCCGGCAAGCCCAGCAAGCACCGCAAGGGGCCGTCGCGGTCCAAAACCAAGGGCAAGACATGAGTGACCTGGAAAAAATCTACGGTGTGCATGCCGTAGAGGCGCTGTTGCGTCATCATCCCAAGCGGGTCAAGCAGATCTGGCTGGCCGAAGGGCGCAGCGAGCCGCGGGTCCAGACTCTGGTCGAGCTGGCCGGGCAGAATCGCGTACAGATCGGCCAGGCCGAACGGCGCGAGATGGACGCCTGGGTCGAAGGCGTACACCAGGGCGTGGTGGCCGAAGTCAGTCCCAGCCAGGTCTGGGGCGAGGCCATGCTCGACGAGCTGCTTGAGCGCCATGAAGGGCCGCCGTTGCTGCTGGTGCTCGACGGTGTGACCGACCCGCACAACCTCGGCGCCTGCCTGCGCACCGCCGATGCGGCCGGTGCCCTGGCGGTGCTGGTGCCCAAGGACAAGTCGGCGACGCTCAATGCGACCGTGCGCAAGGTGGCCTGTGGCGCGGCCGAAGTGATTCCGCTGGTGGCCGTGACCAACCTGGCGCGTACCCTGGAAAAACTCCAGAATCGCGGCTTGTGGATCGTCGGCACGGCCGGCGAAGCCGAGCAGGAGCTGTACGAGCAGGACCTGACCGGGCCGATCGTGCTGGTCATGGGGGCCGAAGGCAAGGGCATGCGCCGCCTGACCCGCGAGCATTGTGATTTCCTGGTGCGCCTGCCGATGGCGGGCAGTGTCAGCAGCCTCAACGTCTCGGTGGCTTCCGGTGTGTGCCTGTTCGAAGCCTTGAGACAGCGCAGCGCCAAGTCGGTGAGCAAGAAGTAAGCGGCTTGCCTGCTTGAAAAATACCCCGACCTGTTCGGGGTATTTTTTTATCCGGGAGAAACATCGCCAGTCGATAGTTACCGCGACGTGCAGGCATTTCTTCATCCGCCGTAGGGCATGTCTGTATTTTCTTGAATACTGGCCTGCGGGCGAGTGAGCGCCTATCCATTAAGCATGCCCACATGAAGTGGCATGCCTCTGGAGAAGGACGCTCAGCATGAAAGAATTCGCACCACCGCTCGCTTCGGCCGATCGGCAAGACCCTGATCACGAAGCGATTGCCTGTCTTGAAGACCTCTTTATCGAAAAGACCCAGATGCGCCGTATCCGTGAAGGGCAATGCCCTGTGCGGCGCCCTGTTTTCCTGCGCCTCAACGGGGTGGCGCACGGCCGTTTCGAGGTGCTGGAGGGTTTGCCCCAGGCCCTGCGTGTCGGGCTGTTTGCCAAGCCGGGCAGTTATCCGGCCTGGGTCCGGTATTCCTGCGACGTTCCCGATGATCAGCCTGATTTCAAGGCAACGGTAGGGCTGGGCATCAAGCTGTTCGATGTCCCTGGGCTCAAGGGGCTTGCACCGGATGAGCACGCACCGACCCTGGACTTTCTGCTGCAGAATCACCCGGTTTTTTTCGTCCGCACCGCGCAAGACATGTGCGAAGCCTTCCGCGACTTCAATGCCTGGGTTCGTGATCACCCGGAAACCCGGCAGGTGCTGGATGACATGGAGAAAATCGTGCCCAGCGTGCTGCAAAGCGAGCTCTGGAGCGTGGTGCCTTATCGGTTCGGCGCATCGGGTTACTGCAAGTACAAGATCGTGCCCGAATCTGTGCCCGCGGCAGAAGAGCCTGACTACAGTGATCCTGGTTACCTGCGCAAGGACCTGCGCAAAAGGCTGGCGGCAGGCGAGGCGCGTTTTCACTTCATGGTGCAGCGCTGGACTGCAGACACGCCCGCGCCAGTGGACGATGCCATGGCGCTGTGGGACGAAAGCCTCATGCCGGCCGAGCGCGTAGCGACACTGACGCTGCCGGCGCAAGACATTGATGCCCGCAGCCAGACCGAATATGGCGAGGCACTTTCCTATAACCCGTGGCGCACGTTGCGCGAACATGCGCCGCTCGGCAGCATCGCCCAAGCCAGGAAAGTGGTCTACCAGGCTTCGGCCAATGTGCGGCGCAACTACAACGGCCAGACACTTGGCGAACCGCATATGCCGCGCCCGACGCGGCTTGAATGACCGGCGGCATCCAATCTCTCCGATTCACTTCGTTCAAGGATGAACAGCATGAACATGCAGGCTCCCCAGCAAAGCCCGTCGAACCCTGACCTGAGCAGGATTGTGCGCGCCGCCATTCACCCCGGCATCGGCATTGCGCGGCTCGGCAACAGCCGTGAAGCCGATGGTTTTTTCATCGGGCCGGAAACCGTCGACCTGGCTGCCGATGCGCTGGGCGATGTGCGTGACGTAGTCGGTGCGCTCAAGCGCCAGGCGGCCCGGTTTCGCATTTATGGCTACGACGCCGAAGGCCAGGTGGTTACTGAACTGACCGCCGACCAGGCGCAGATCGACTGGCAGGTGCATCTGGTCAATCGCAAGGCGCAGTGGTTCAAGTTCGACATGGCAATGGATCTTGAGCAGGCGGCGCACATCGAAGTAGCGCTGCGCAACGAACATCTGACGGGGGCGGCACGCGAGGCGTTGGTCATTGACCCGGGCGTCCGTTCTATTACGGGCAAGAACAATGCTGGCGAAAAGGCTTGTTTCGACAGTGGCGAGTTCATGGGGATCAAGGTCCCGCTTGGCGAGTTACGTACCGATTCGGCCGGGCGCCTGCTGGTGCTGGGCGGCTTTGCGCAGTCGGGTTCGCCGTCGGGCCGGCCGATCTATGACCCCGATGAGCCCGGCAGCTTTCCCAATGCCAGCGAGTGGTTCGACGACACCTCGGACGGCCCGGTGCGCGCCAGTGTGATCCTCGACGGTCGGCACCTGCCGGTCGAGTCAGCCTGGGTCGTGGCCGCGCAACCCAGTTTTGCGCCGCATGCAGTGGGTTGGCGAACACTTTACGATCTGCTGGTCGACACCTATATCGGCTGTGGCTGGATCAAGCCTGCCGAGCAGGTTTCCTTCCAGCGTGATGTGCTGCCGGTGCTGCAGCGCCTGAGTGGCCTGCAGTGGGTCAACAAGGGGTTTGCCGGCCTGTTCGGTCATGGTGCGCCAATGGATTTCAACAATCCGCACCTGCTGGCAAGGCTGTCATGCGCCGACGAAACCTATCGTCATCTGCGTCGTGCGGTGTTCAATGCCTTTCGCGCCGCCGACAACGACGTTCATGAGCCACGTACCTGGCCCTGGCTGTACGGCGATACCTACGGTGGTGATGATGACTTGCCGGCCAACCATCTGGCGCCTTCCTCTGTGCGTAGCGACTTGCTGCGGCGCTGGGTGGACGGGGACTTCATCGATGACTGGCAGGCCGCATCCAGCCCTGTCGACTCACTCGACAAACTGCCTCTCGCACAACAGCCGGCAATGCTTGACCGGGCGGCGCTGCATTTCTGTGTGGCCGATGCTTTCCATCCCGGTATCGAGTTGAGCTGGCCCATGCGCCATGCATCGCTGTATCGCGCGCCGTTTCGCATCCGGGAGAGAGCAGGTGACCAGCCCTTGCCCGATTACGGATCACACCTGGACCAGCCGACCGCCCTGGGGGCCAGTGGTCCCTTGCATGACCAGCCGCCCGGTGGCCTGAGTCGCTGGATGGCGCTGCCCTGGCAGATCGACGCGGTGGGGTGCCGTTCAGGGTACGACAAGGACTACGATCCCTATCTGCCGACATTCTGGCCGGCGCAGGTGCCCAATCAGGTGCTGAGCGAGGCCGATTACGCGGTGGTGATCGACGGCTCGCGGTCACGCGAACAGCGCCTGGCGTCATTCCACAGCAGGGAGCATTGGGGGCGACAGGTCAAAGGCAACTTTATTGAGAAAGCCATGCAGGTGGTCGAGGATGCCAGCGTGCTGGGCGTGCTGGAGGTGCGCCCCGGCATTGCCGATGACACTGATTTTCCGGCCGTCATGCATGTCGAGGTCGAGCGCAGTCCCGGTGGCGGTAGCGCGCCTGACGTCCTGTCTGCCCGCGATCTGCCCGTGCCGGAGCAGGACGCGTACGCCACTGATGAGGCGCGACGTCTGGCTCAGGCAGGCTGGGACAGCGCCGGGCAGTATGAAGAGTTCTGCCGGATACTTCGGCGTTGACCGCGCTCGATGTAGCGGTGGTCGGTGCCGGGCCTGCCGGTGCGATCGCCGCCCGGTACCTGGCGCAGCAAGGTTGCCGGGTGCTGTTGATCGACCCGGCGCCCGACGTGCCGCGAATCGGTGAGAGCCTGCCGGGCGCCGCCCGGCCCCTGTTGCGCGATCTCGGGCTGCTCAATCACCTGCAGCACAGTTTGTCGCAGGTGTGCATTGGCAATCAGTTCGCCTGGGGAGGGGCGCAGTTGCGCACGCATGACTTCATGCTTGATCCCCACGGTGCCGGCTGGCATCTCGATCGCGCTCGCTTCGACGACGCCTTGCGCCAGGCGGCCCTGTCGTCTGGGGTGATGTGGTGGCGCGAGCGCCTGGGGGCTTTCAGGCGCCTGGCAAACGGCTGGCAGTTGCAGTGTGCGCACAAAAGCGTTCAGGCACGCTGGGTCATCGATGCCAGTGGCAGGGCGTCGGTTGTGGCCAGGCGCCTGGGAGCAGGGCGGGCCCGGGACCAGGCCTTGATTGCGGTCTATGCCTGGTCGCTGTGCGACAGCCGCGATCAGCGCACCTTGATAGAGGCCGTGGACAAGGGCTGGTGGTATCAGGCGCAGTTGCCCGGCGGCCGTTGCGTGGTCGCGTTGCATACCTGTCCTGCCGAGGCCGCCGTGTTGCAAGGGTGCCGGTCATCCTGGCTCGAACAGTTGGCGCGCACGCAGCATCTTCGATCGTTCTGCCAGGCTGATCAGTGGAGCCTGCCGCGTGCCTGCGATGCCAGCGGCAGCCAGTTGCAACACGGGCTGAGCGATGGATGGCTGGCGGTGGGCGATGCGGCCCTGGCCTTCGACCCCTTGTCATCCCAGGGGCTGTTCAATGCGCTCTACACCGGCTTGCGCGGTGCCCAGGCGGTGCACCAGGCCTTGCAAGGCCAGCCTCAGGCGCTGGCGCCTTATCGTCTTGTGTTGCAAAGCATCCGCCAGGCTTATGTGCGCCAGATCGACTACCACTACCGACGCGAACAACGCTGGCCGCGTGAGCCGTTCTGGCAGGCGCGCAACGGCCGTGTCGGGCAATGACAGGCAGAATGGGACGCGAACAGGCGGGTCTTGGATGGGCTGTTCAAATAATCACCAATTGCCTTGCGCCGCACCTGCCCCTTCTCTACAATTGCGCCCCTTGCTGTCGCGGCAGGCCATCATGTGCCTGTCCATGCGCAAGGCACACACGAGTCATTCACTCCTTGTCTGACCACATTTCGTGGCAGGCTACAACCCGTAAGGAGCATTCATGCGTCATTACGAAATCATCTTTCTGGTCCACCCGGATCAGAGCGAACAAGTCGGCGGCATGGTTGAGCGTTACACCAAGCTGATCGAAGAAGACGGTGGCCAGGTTCACCGTCTGGAAGACTGGGGCCGTCGTCAACTGGCCTATGCAATCAACAATGTTCACAAGGCTCACTACGTGATGCTGAACGTTGAGTGCACCGGCAAGGCCCTGGCCGAGCTGGAAGACAACTTCCGCTACAACGATGCCGTGATCCGTAACCTGGTCATCCGTCGCGACGAAGCCGTTACCGGCCAGTCCGAGATGCTCAAGGCTGAAGAGAACCGCAGCGAGCGCCGTGAGCGTCGTGACCGTCCTGAGCACTCTGACAGCGCCGATGGCGATGACAGCGACAACAGTGACGTTAGCGATAACGCTGACGAGTAATCCACGGACCTTTTGAGGAGCCTATTACATGGCACGTTTCTTCCGTCGTCGTAAATTCTGCCGCTTCACCGCTGAAGACGTGAAAGAGATCGATTACAAGGATCTCAACACTCTGAAAGCCTACGTATCGGAAACCGGCAAAATCGTTCCAAGCCGCATCACCGGTACCAAAGCTCGTTATCAGCGTCAGCTGGCCACCGCTATCAAGCGCGCCCGCTTCCTGGCCTTGCTGGCTTACACCGACAGCCACGGCCGCTGAGACCGGGTCGTCGACAAGACGTAACAAGGGATAGATCGCATGCGCGCCTTAGCTGAATTGATCATGCGCGGTCGTATGCAGGCCACTCTGATTGTGGCCGGATGTGCGGCATTGCCGCTGCTGTTCTGGTTGAGTGCTGCCGCAGGAAGCCTTGTGCTCCTGCGACGCGGGTTCAGTGATGCCGCCGGCATCCTGGCCTGGGCTCTACTGCCGGCCTTGGCCTGGTGGTATTTCGGTGAACCGCGTACCGCTATGGTGCTGGTCGGTTCGCTAGGCCTGGCAATGGTTTTGCGTGCCAGCGAGTCCTGGGTCCGTGTGCTGCTCGCCAGCGTGGCGTGGGGATTGTTGTATGCAGTGATCCTGGGTTCGGCGTTTCGCGAACCCATCGAGATGTTGTCGCAGGAGATTCAGAAACACCTGCCGGCAATGCTCCCCGGTATCTACGATCAGATGAGCGTAGAAGAGCGGGCCCGCCTGGGGTCATTGATTGCACCGGTCCTTAACGGCCTTATAGCGGCATTGTTGCAGATCGTCAGTGTGCTGACCCTGATGCTGGGGCGTTACTGGCAAGCGTTGTTGTACAACCCTGGCGGTTTCGGGCGCGAATTTCGCGCCGTGAGACTGCCGCGGATACCGATGTTCGTGCTGTTGGTGTGCATGCTGGTGGGACCGAACTTCGGTCCGCACATGGCCATGTTGACACCGTTGTGCAGCGTGCCACTGGTGTTTGCGGGTGTGGCCCTGATTCATGGCCTGGTGGCTGAAAAGCGCCTGGCCAGGTTCTGGCTGGTGGGGTTGTACATCACGCTGCTGTTATTCATGCAGCTGATCTATCCGTTGCTCGTGGTCTTGGCCATTGTCGACAGCCTGATTGATTTTCGCGGCCGCCGGGGGTCGAAAGACGCCGGTAATGGTTCTGCGAACGGTGAAGGTTAAAAGTTAGAGGATTTCCACATGCAACTGATCCTTCTGGAAAAAGTCGCCAACCTGGGCAACCTGGGCGACAAAGTAAACGTCAAGGCCGGCTACGGTCGTAACTACCTGCTGCCTTACGGCAAGGCCACCCCTGCGACCGCTGCCAACCTGGCTGCGTTCGAAGAGCGTCGTGCCGAGCTGGAGCAACTGGCTGCCGACAAGAAAACTTCGGCCGAAACCCGCGCCGCCCAACTGGCCGAGCTGGAAGTGACCATCACTGCCACCGCTGGCGACGAAGGCAAGCTGTTCGGTTCGATCGGTACTCACGATATCGCTGACGCACTGACCGCCTCGGGCGTTGAAGTGTCGAAAAGCGAAATTCGTCTGCCGAACGGCACCATCCGTAACGTCGGTGAATTCGACGTGGCCGTGCACCTGCACAGCGACGTTGACGCAACCGTTCGCGTTGTCGTGGTGGCTGCTTAAGCAGCACATGGTCGTCTGGCGGGTTGACCGCCAGAGGATTAACATCGGGCACGATCCTGTTCACAGGTCGTGCCCTTTGTCTTTCTGCAAGCCTGATGAGTAACCTCGAATTCCAGTGGCCATGAACGATATCTCCGCCCCCGAGCAGTACGATCTGCAAACCGCCGCCCTCAAGGTGCCGCCTCACTCCATCGAAGCCGAACAGGCTGTGCTCGGTGGCCTGATGCTGGACAACAACGCCTGGGAGCGCGTGCTCGATCAAGTCTCGGATGGCGACTTTTATCGTCATGATCACCGCCTGATCTTCCGTGCCATTGCGCGTCTGGCCGATCAGAACCTGCCGATTGACGTCGTGACCCTGTCCGAGCAACTGGACAAGGAAGGCCAGGCCTCGCAGGTCGGTGGCCTGGGCTACCTCAGCGAACTGGCCAAGAACACCCCGTCGGTGGCCAACATCAAGGCCTACGCGCAGATCGTGCGTCAGCGGGCCACCTTGCGCCAACTGATCGGCATCAGCAGCGAAATCGCCGACAGCGCCTTCAACCCCGAAGGCCGCACCGCCGAGGAAATCCTCGACGAAGCCGAGCGCCAGATCTTCCAGATTGCCGAGGCCCGTCCCAAGACCGGCGGTCCGGTGGGCGTCAATGACCTGCTGACCCGGGCCATCGACCGCATCGACACGCTGTTCAACAGCAACAACGCCATCACCGGCCTGTCCACCGGCTACACCGACCTGGACGAAATGACCAGTGGCATGCAGCCGTCCGACCTGATCATCGTGGCCGGTCGTCCGTCGATGGGCAAGACCACCTTCGCCATGAACCTGGTGGAGAACGCCGTCTTGCGCAGCGAGAAGGCCGTGCTGGTCTACTCGCTGGAGATGCCGGGCGAATCGCTGATGATGCGGATGCTGTCTTCGCTGGGGCGCATCGACCAGACCAAGATCCGCTCCGGTCAACTGGACGACGACGACTGGCCGCGCCTGACCTCGGCGGTCAACCTGCTCAACGACCGCAAGCTGTTCATCGATGACACCGCCGGTATCAGCCCGTCGGAAATGCGCGCCCGGACGCGCCGTGTCGCCCGTGAACATGGCGAGATCGGCATGATCATGATCGACTACCTGCAGTTGATGAAAGTCCCCGGTGCCGCCGGCGACAACCGCACCAACGAGATCTCCGAGATCTCGCGCTCGCTCAAGGCACTGGCCAAGGAATTCAACTGCCCGGTCATCGCCCTGTCGCAGCTCAACCGCTCGCTGGAGCAACGTCCGAACAAGCGCCCGATCAACTCCGACCTGCGTGAGTCCGGTGCAATCGAGCAGGACGCCGACGTGATCATGTTCGTCTACCGCGACGAGGTGTACCACCCGGAAACCGAGTACAAGGGTATCGCCGAAATCATCATCGGCAAGCAGCGTAACGGCCCGATCGGCACCTCGCGGCTGGCGTTCATCGGCAAGTACACCCGCTTTGAAAACCTGGCGCCGGGCAGTTATCAGTTTGACGATGACTGATACGCGAGTCTTGTAGCCGCGTCCCTGCACCGACCTCTACCTGATAATCCGACCATCCCGGTCGGACTTGATCATTTTTTGTGCTATATTGCGCGCCGCGAATTCCCATGCGCGATCCGCCTCCCCTGACACCAACACCGGTCACCGTCATGCAAGCAGCCAAGCCGTTATTTGACTATCCCAAGTACTGGGCCGAATGTTTCGGGCCTGCGCCTTTCCTGCCGATGAGCCGGGAAGAGATGGATCAGTTGGGATGGGATTCGTGCGACATCATCATCATCTCCGGTGATGCCTACGTCGATCATCCATCCTTTGGCATGGCGATCATCGGCCGGCTGCTGGAGTCCCAGGGCTTCCGCGTCGGGATCATTGCCCAGCCAGACTGGACCTCCAAGGATGACTTCATGAAGCTCGGCGAGCCGAACCTGTTCTTCGGGGTCGCGGCCGGCAACATGGACTCGATGATCAATCGCTACACCGCCGACAAGAAGATCCGCTCCGACGACGCCTACACGCCGGGCGGCATGGCCGGCAAGCGTCCTGATCGCGCCAGCCTGGTGTACAGCCAGCGCTGCAAGGAAGCCTACAAGCATGTGCCGATCGTGCTCGGCGGCATCGAGGCTTCGCTGCGCCGCATCGCCCACTACGATTACTGGCAGGACAAGGTCCGCCACTCGATCCTGGTCGACGCCTGCGCCGATATCCTGCTGTACGGCAACGCCGAGCGCGCCGTGGTCGAGGTTGCCCAGCGCCTGTCCTACGGGCAGAAGATCGAAGACATCACCGATGTGCGTGGCACCGTGTTCGTGCGCCGCGACACGCCCAAGGGCTGGTACGAGGTCGACTCGACCCGCATCGACCGGCCGGGCAAGGTCGACAAGATCATCAACCCGTATGTAAACACCCAGGACACCGAGGCCTGCGCCATCGAGCAGTCCAAGGGCGAGGTCGAAGACCCCAACGAAGCCAAGGTCGTGCAGATTCTCGAAAGCCCGCGCATGACCCGCGACAAGACCGTGATCCGCTTGCCGTCGTTCGAGAAAGTGCGCAACGACCCTGTGCTTTATGCCCACGCCAACCGCGTGCTGCACCTGGAAACCAACCCGGGCAACGCCCGTGCACTGGTGCAGAAGCATGGTGACACCGACATCTGGCTCAATCCGCCGCCGATTCCGATGACCACCGAAGAAATGGACTACGTGTTCGGCATGCCTTATGCGCGCGTGCCGCACCCGGCGTACGGCAAGGAAAAGATTCCGGCCTACGACATGATCCGTTTCTCGGTGAACATCATGCGTGGCTGCTTCGGCGGCTGCACCTTCTGCTCGATCACCGAGCACGAAGGCCGCATCATCCAGAACCGCTCCCACGAGTCGATCATTCGCGAGATCGAAGAGATCCGCGACAAGGTGCCGGGCTTCACCGGGGTGATCTCCGACCTCGGCGGGCCGACTGCCAACATGTACCGCATCGCCTGCAAGAGCCCGGAAATCGAATCGGCCTGCCGCAAGCCCTCGTGCGTGTTCCCCGGCATCTGCCCGAACCTGAACACCGACCACTCGGCGCTGATCAAGCTGTACCGCAGTGCCCGTGCCTTGCCAGGCGTGAAGAAGATCCTCATCGCCTCGGGCCTGCGCTACGACCTGGCCGTCGAGTCGCCGGAGTACGTCAAGGAGCTGGTCACCCACCACGTGGGCGGCTACCTGAAGATTGCCCCGGAACACACCGAGGAAGGCCCGCTCAACCAGATGATGAAGCCGGGCATCGGCAGCTACGACCGCTTCAAGCGCATGTTCGAGAAGTACTCGAAAGAGGCGGGCAAGGAGCAGTACCTGATCCCGTACTTCATCGCCGCCCACCCGGGCACCACCGACGAAGACATGATGAACCTGGCGCTGTGGCTCAAGGGCAACGGCTTCCGTGCCGACCAGGTGCAGGCGTTCTATCCCTCGCCGATGGCCTCGGCGACCGCCATGTACCACTCTGGCAAGAACCCGCTGCGCAAGGTCACCTACAAGAGCGATAACCTGACCATCGTCAAGAGCGATGAGCAGCGCCGCCTGCACAAGGCCTTCCTGCGCTACCACGATCCGAAGGGCTGGCCGATGCTGCGCGAAGCGCTGGAACGCATGGGCCGTAGCGACCTGATCGGGCCGGGCAAGGATCAGTTGATCCCGTTGCACCAGCCGGCGACCGACAGCTACCAGAGCGCCCGTCGCAAGAACTCGACGCCGTCGGGCAGCCACAAGGTCGGCAAGAGCGATGGCACCAAAGGCAGCGGCAAGATCCTGACCCAGCACACCGGCCTGCCACCGCGTGCCAGTGACGGCAGCAAGCCGTGGGACAAGCGCGAACAGGCCAAGGCCGCCGCCGAAGCCCGCAACAAACAGGCCGCGCGCGACCGCGCCCAGGCCAAGAAGGGCGGCAACAAGCCGACGCGACAGCCCGTCTTGCCACGCTGAGACCGTTTGCCTGACGGCAAGACGCCAACCTTCGGGTTGGCGTCTTGCGTTTGGGCGTGCAGCCTGCAGGGCTGACAAGCCCCACTGGCTGACGGTTGGCGCCTATCGCCTGCGCCGGCCATTGCGCCCTTTTTTTGTGCGCATCTGCGCACGCACAATGAACTCTGGCGCCAAGGTGGTGCTCGGCCTGTCTTTAGGCGCATTATTCAGGCCTTGGGCGCCGGGCTTGTCGCCGATGGCATAAGTCTTGCGCGGCCCAGGCACTTGTTCAGGCTCGCAGGAGGCACGCCGTGTCGATTCATATCGCCTTGCATCACGTCACGCATTACCGCTACGAACGCGCAGTCGAACTCGGGCCTCAAGTGGTACGCCTGCGGCCGGCCGCCCATAGCCGCACGCGGGTGCTGTCCTACTCGCTCAAGGTGCTGCCGGACAACCACTTCATCAACTGGCAGCAGGACCCGCAGGGCAACTACCTGGCACGCCTGGTCTTCCCCGAGAAGACCAACGAGTTGCGTATCGAGGTCGACCTGGTCGCGGAAATGGCGGTGTTCAACCCGTTCGACTTTTTCCTCGAGCCCTATGCCGAAAAGATTCCGTTCACCTACGCCAGCGAAGAACTGCGTGAACTGGCGCCGTACCTGGAAAAGCTGCCGCTGACGCCGAAGTTCGAGGCCTACTTGCAAGGCATTGCGCGCGAGCCGTTGCCGAGCATCGATTTTCTGGTAGCGCTCAACCAGCGGGTCAACAGCGATATCGGCTACCTGATCCGCATGGAGCCCGGGGTGCAGACCCCTGAGCACACGTTGAGCAATGCCTCCGGCTCATGCCGGGACTCGGCCTGGCTGCTGGTGCAGTTGCTGCGTCACCTGGGGTTGGCGGCACGCTTCGTGTCCGGTTACCTGATCCAGCTCAAGGCCGATGTCCAGGCGCTGGACGGCCCGTCCGGCACCGACGTGGACTTCACCGACCTGCACGCCTGGTGCGAGGTGTATCTGCCGGGCGCCGGTTGGGTCGGCCTGGACGCCACCTCCGGCCTGCTGGCCGGTGAAGGGCATATTCCGTTGGCCTGCAGCCCGGAGCCGTCGTCGGCGGCGCCGATCAGCGGGCTGGTCGAACCGTGCGAAAGCGAATTCAGCCACGAGATGTCGGTAACCCGCATCTGGGAAGCGCCGCGCGTGACCCAGCCGTACACCGACACGCAGTGGGGCGAGATTCTTGCGCTCGGGCAACAGATTGACCGTGACCTGGAGCAGGGCGATGTGCGCCTGACCATGGGCGGCGAGCCCACCTTCGTGTCCATCGACGACCGCGACGGCGCCGAATGGAACACCGCCGCCCTGGGCCCTAACAAGCGACGCCTGTCGGCGCAATTGTTCCAGCGCCTGCGCGAGCATTACGCGCCCGGCAGCCTGGTGCATTTCGGCCAGGGCAAGTGGTATCCCGGCGAGCAACTGCCGCGCTGGTCGCTGAACTGCTTCTGGCGCAAGGACGGCCAGCCGGTGTGGCGCAATCCCGAGCTGGTCGCCGATGAGCTGCGTGATCATGGCGCCACCAGCGAACTGGCCGCCCGCTTCCTGGCCAGTGTTGCCGAACGCCTGGGCGTGGCCTCGCGCTTCGTGTTCCCGGCGTATGAAGACAATTTCTACTACCTGTGGCGCGAAGGCCAGTTGCCGGTCAACGTCAGTGCCATCGACGCGCGGCTGAGCGACGAGATGGAACGTGCGCGGTTGCGCAAGGTGTTCCATCAGGGCCTGGACAAGGTCATCGGCCAGGTGCTGCCGCTGGCCCGTACCGCTGCCGGCGAGCAGTGGCAGAGCGGGCGCTGGTACCTGCGTGATGAGCATTGCCGTCTGGTGCCGGGCGATTCGGCGCTGGGCTATCGCCTGCCGTTGGCCTCGCAGCCCTGGGTCAAGGCGGCTGAATACCCGTTCATTCACCCCAATGATCCCAATCAGGATTTCCCGGCGCTGGCGGATGCCGACAGTCTGGCCACGGCGGCGCCTGCTAGCGCAGACGACACCGAGCGCACACCGGAAATCGACGAGTCTGCCGACTGGCTGACCCGCACCGCACTGTGTGCCGAAGTGCGCGAAGGGCGCCTGTACCTGTTCCTGCCACCGTTGCAGAAGCTTGAGGAATTTTTGGAGCTGGTGGCCGTGATCGAGGCCACCGCCGAAGAGCTGCAGTGCCCGGTCCTGCTCGAAGGCTACGAGCCGCCGAGCGATCCGCGCCTGGCCAACTTCCGCATCACCCCGGACCCGGGTGTGATCGAGGTCAACGTGCAGCCGTCCGCCAACTGGGATGAGCTGGTCGAGCGCACCGAGTTTCTTTACGAGCAGGCGCGCCTGACCCGCCTGACCACCGAGAAATTCATGATCGACGGGCGCCACACCGGCACCGGCGGTGGCAACCATTTCGTGCTCGGTGGCGCGACGCCCGGCGATTCGCCGTTCCTGCGCCGTCCTGACCTGCTGCGCAGCCTGATCAGCTACTGGCATAACCACCCCTCGCTGTCGTACCTGTTTTCCGGGCTGTTCATCGGCCCGACCTCCCAGGCGCCGCGCATCGACGAGGCGCGCAACGACTCGTTGTACGAGCTGGAAATTGCCTTTGCGCAAATGCCGGCCCCCGGCGAGGAGGTCGCGCCCTGGCTGGTCGACCGCTTGCTGCGCAACCTGTTGATCGATGTCACCGGCAACACGCACCGCGCCGAGTTCTGCATCGACAAACTGTATTCGCCCGACAGCGCCAGCGGCCGCCTGGGCCTGCTGGAGCTGCGCGCCTTCGAGATGCCGCCGCATGCGCGCATGAGCCTGGCCCAGCAACTGTTGCTGCGGGCCCTGGTGGCGCGTTTCTGGCGCGAGCCTTACCAGCCCGAGCGGCTGGCGCGCTGGGGCACCGAACTGCATGATCGCTTCATGCTTGCGCATTTCATCGAGCAGGATTTTGCCGATGTCATCACCGAACTCAACGAGGCGGGGTATCCGCTGAAGGCCGAGTGGTTCGCGGCGCACCTGGAATTTCGCTTTCCCAAGGTGGGCGACTACGAGGTCAATGGCATCGAGCTGGAACTGCGCCAGGCGCTGGAGCCCTGGCATGTGCTGGGTGAGGAGGGTTCCGGCGGCGGAGCGGTGCGCTACGTCGATTCTTCGCTGGAACGGCTCCAGGTGCGCCTCAAGGGCCTTGCGCCGCAGCGCTATGTGCTGACCTGCAACGGCATTCCGGTGCCGCTGCAACCGACCGGTACGGTGGGTGAGTTCGTGGCCGGGGTGCGTTACCGTGCCTGGCAGCCTTCCAATTGCCTGCAACCGACCATCCCGGTGCATGCGCCACTGGTTTTCGACCTGGTAGACACCTGGATGCAGCGCTCACTGGGTGGCTGCGAGTATCATGTCGCCCATCCGGGCGGGCGCAACTACGAGACCCTGCCGGTCAACGGCAACGAAGCGGAAAGCCGGCGCCTGGCGCGCTTTTTCCGTTTCGGTCATACACCGGGCAAACTCAGTGTGCCGGCGCTCAATATTAACGCCGAGCTGCCGATGACGCTGGATATGCGCCGCCACCGACCGGCGCCCCGGGACTGACCGATCGTGATTGACGGCCCGCCGCCTTGCATGACCTGCAAGGCGGCGGGCCGTCATGGGCTCAAGCCGCGTAAAAACGTAGCGAGCACAATCGTTTCATACGACCGCACTCGGCAGCACCGTAGTGACATCCGTGTGAGTCAACCTGTCGTACCCATCGCCATCTGCCGAGCCTTGCATGCCTGATCTGCTTGACTGTTACCCCTTTTCGCCGGGGACCTACCACGAGATGCTCGACGCCCCAGGCACATTGCGTGCGCACTGGCGGCGCCTGCATGCGCATCTGCAACGCAGCAGTCCGACGCAACTGGTGCAGCGTCAGGCCTTGCTGACCCGGCAGATCCAGGAAAACGGCGTGACCTACAACGTCTATGCCGACCCCAAGGGCGCCGACCGGCCCTGGGAGCTGGACCTGTTGCCGCATGTGATTGCGGCCGATGAATGGCAACAGATCGAAGCCGGCATCGCCCAGCGTGCACGCCTGCTCAATGCCGTGCTGGCCGACCTTTACGGGCCGCAGACCCTGATCGCCGAAGGCTTGCTGCCGGCCGAACTGGTGTTCGGACACGACAACTTCCTGTGGCCGTGCCAAGGCATGAAACCGCCCGAAGGCACCTTTCTGCATATGTATGCAGTGGACCTGGCGCGCACCCCTGACGGACGCTGGTGGGTGACTGCCGACCGTACCCAGGCACCCTCGGGCGCCGGTTATGCCCTGGAAAACCGCCAGAGCGTTGCCCGTGCCCTGCCGGAAATCTACCGCGACCTCAAGGTCCGTCACCTGGCGGGTTTTTTCGACACCTTGCAGCAGACCCTGGCCCGTCAGGCGCCGGCCGACCAGGAGGCGCCGCTGGTGGTGCTGCTGACGCCGGGACGGTTCAACGAGAGCTACTTTGAACACCTGTACCTGGCGCGCCACCTGGGTTACCCGCTGGTAGAGGGCGGCGACCTCACGGTGCGTGATGCCAAGGTCTACCTCAAGACCCTGAGCGGCCTGCGCCGGGTTCACGCCATCATGCGCCGGCTCGACGACGACTTCTGCGACCCGCTGGAGCTGCGCACCGATTCGGCCCTGGGCGTGCCGGGGCTGCTTGAAGCGGTACGCCAGGGCCAGGTATTGGTGGCCAACGCGCTGGGCAGCGGCGTGCTGGAATCGCCTGGCTTGCTGGGGTTCCTGCCCAAGATCTGCGAGTACCTGTTCGGCGAAACGCTGCTGTTGCCGTCGATCGCGACCTGGTGGTGCGGTGAGCCGCCGGTGCTGGAGCAGGCGCTGGCGAAACTGCCCGACCTGCTGTTCAAGCCGACCTTTCCGTCGCAACGTTTTGCGCCGGTGTTCGGTCGTGACCTGGATGACACGCAGCGCGAGGCTTTGGCTCGGCGCATTCAGGCGCGTCCCTACGCCTATGTGGCCCAGGAACTGGCGCAGTTGTCCCAGGCACCGGTGTTACAGGACGACGGTACTGCCCTGGAGCCGCGTGCGATTGGCATGCGCCTGTACGCGGTGGCCAGCGAAGAAGGCTACCGGGTATTGCCTGGCGGCCTGACCCGTGTCGCGGCGCAAGCCAATGCCGACGTGGTGTCGATGCAGCGTGGCGGGGCCAGCAAGGACACTTGGGTGCTGGGCGAGCGCGCCCATGCCAGCGAACCCTGGAAGGGGCGGCGCAGCATCGGCGTGCATGACCTGATTCGCCGCGACCCCTACCTGCCGTCGCGGGTGGTGGAAAACCTGTTCTGGTTCGGCCGTTACAGCGAACGCTGCGACGACAGTGCGCGGCTGTTGCGCATCATGCTGGCGCGCTACATCGACGGCGACGACCCGCTGGCCTTGCAGGCGGCGGTCGAACTGGCCGAGCGCCTGGGGCTGCTGCCCGAGGTCGAAGAAGACGAGACCTTGGAGCAGCGCCTGCTGACCGCTGTTGTAGGGGAAGACTGGGTGTTCAGCCTGCGCGCCAGCCTGCAGCGCTTGCAGTGGGCCGCCTCGCAGGTGCGCGGCAAGCTGTCCCGGGAAAACTGGCAGGCGCTGATCGAGTTGCAGCGCGAAGCCCAGAGCCTGGAAACCGAGACGCCGGACTTTGGCGAGTTGCTGGACTTTCTTAACCGCCTGGTGATGTCGCTGGCGGCGCTGTCCGGGTTTGCCCTGGACGACATGACCCGTGACGAAGGCTGGAGCTTTCTGATGATCGGCCGGCGCATCGAACGCCTGCGCTTTCTCAGCAACACCCTGGCGGCCTTTCTGCGCGGGGCGGCGGTCAAGGACCAGCCGGCGCTGGAGTGGCTGCTGGAGCTGGGCAACAGCAGCATCACCTACCGCTCGCGCTACATGGCCGTGCCGCAGCTGATCCCGGTGCTGGACCTGCTGCTGCTCGACGAGCAGAACCCGCATGCCGTGCTGTTCCAGCTCAAGCAGGTGTCGCGCTCGTTGCGGCGCCTGAACGAAACCTTCGACTCGCCACGTGACAACAGCCTGGCTGACCTGTCCCGGCAGTTGGCGCGTGTCGACCTGGGCAACCTGGAAAACCCGTTGTTCGGTGACAGCGGCGTGGCCTCGGCGCTGGAAGCGCTGGCCGACCTGTTGCAAGCCGTGGGCGATGCCAGTGGCCAGGTCTCCGATCGCCTGGCACTGCGCCATTTTGCCCATGTCGATGATGTCAGCCAGCGTACGGTGTCCGTCTGATGAGTGCTCACTACCAGATCTTTCACGATACTCACTACCACTACGACAGCCCGGTCTCGCTGGCTCAGCAACTGGCGCACCTGTGGCCACGCAACAGCCCGTGGCAGCGCTGCCTGGAGCAGCAACTGGAGATCAGCCCGGTGCCGACCATGCGCCGCGACGAGCTGGATGTGTTCGGCAACCCGGTGACCCGCCTGGCCTTCGAGCGCCCGCACGACGAGTTGCAGATCAATGCCCAATTGCGCGTCGAGGTGCTCGAGCGTCCGGTGCTGGACTTCGAACAGTCCAGCGCCTGGGAGCTGACCCGCAATGCCCTGACCTACAGCGCGCAGCCCTTGAATGCCAACATTCTGGATGCCTGTCGCTATCGCTTCGAATCGCCCTACATTCACCTCAAGCGTGCGTTCACGGACTTCTCCGACGACTGCTTCGTGCCGGGTCGCCCGGTACTGCTGGGCGCCCAGGCCTTGATGGAAAAGATCTTCAAGGAATTCACCTTCGACGCCGAGGCCACCCAGGTTGCCACGCCGCTGGTGGAAGTACTGGAGCGCCGGCGCGGGGTTTGCCAGGACTTCGCCCACCTGATGCTTGCCTGCCTGCGCTCGCGTGGTCTGGCGGCGCGCTATATCAGCGGCTACCTGCTGACCCAGCCACCTCCCGGCCAGCCCCGGCTGATCGGCGCCGATGCCTCGCACGCCTGGGTGTCGGTGTTCTGTCCGGCCCTGGGTTGGGTCGATTTCGACCCGACCAACAATATCCAGCCGGCGCTGGAGCACATCACCCTGGCCTGGGGCCGGGATTTTTCCGATGTCTCGCCCCTGCGCGGTGTGATCCTGGGCGGCGGTAGCCATGATCCGGAAGTCAGCGTGACGGTGATGCCGGTCGAAGGCTGACCGCAGGCGGCGTCACGTTGCCGCAGATGATTGGAACCCTGGCCCGGATCAGGCAGTCTTCTCGGCACACCCTATTATTCTCAGGAGTTTTACATGAGCGCCAAGCTTGTGATGCTGTCCCTGTTGACCCTGGCCAGCGGCCAGGTGCTGGCCGCCGAATGCAAGGCCACGGTCGAGTCCAACGACATGATGCAATTCACCACCCCGGCCGTTGAAATCGACAAGAGCTGCAAGACTTTCACCGTCGAACTCAAGCACATCGGCAACCTACCCAGAAATGTCATGGGCCACAACTGGGTGCTGACCAAAGAGAGCGACATGCAAGGCGTCGCCACCGATGGCATGAGCGCCAGTATCGATAACGGTCATATCAAGGAAGGCGACACCCGCGTCATCGCCCATACCAAACTGATCGGTGGCGGTGAAAGCGATTCGGTCACCTTCGATGTCTCGAAGCTCGATCCGGCAGAAAAATACAAATTCTTCTGCTCGTTCCCAGGCCATGTGGCCGTGATGCAAGGCGACGTAATCCTGAAATAACCCCATGCAGGCCTGGCTGGGCGGCAATCCGCCGGGCGGCGATCCGCTTCAGCCGGGAACGGCGCACCACGGTATCGGGAAAGGCCATGACACCCCTCAGGCCCTTCCCGCCAGCCATCAAGGCGCGTAAGGCAATTCCCGCTTGTGCTGGGTCTTGGCATAGGTCTCGCTGATGATCCTGAACGCCTCTTCACGCACCGGCTCGCCATGCAGAAAGGCATCGATCTCGGTATAGGTCACGCCATGCGCCGCCTCGTCCGGCTTGCCGGGGGCCAGGTCTTCCAGATCGGCAGTGGGCACTTTCTCTACCAGAAACTCCGGCGCACCAAAACTGCGGGCGATGGCACGCACCTGGTTCTTCACCAGGCCGCTGAGCGGTGCCAGGTCGCAGGCGCCATCACCAAACTTGGTGAAAAAGCCCATCACCGCCTCAGCCGCATGGTCCGTGCCGATCACCAGGCCCTGGCAGGCACCCGCGATGGTGTACTGCGCCACCATGCGTGCACGGGCCTTGGTATTGCCGACCACGAAATCCACGGCTGCCGGTGTCTGGTCGTCGAACGCCCTGACCTCGGCCACCAGAGCCTTGACACTGGGGCCGATATTCACGGTATGGCGCTCGTCCGGGGCAATGAAGTCCACGGCGGCGGTGGCTTCGTGCTCATCATGCTGGACGTGATAAGGCAGGCGTACCGCCACAAAGCGATAGGCAGTGTCGCCGGTGCTTTCGCGCAGCTCACGCACCGCACGCTGGGCCAGCAAGCCTGCAGCCAGGGAATCGACGCCGCCACTGATGCCCAGTACCAGGGCCTTGAGGCGGGCATTGCGCAGGCATTGCTTGATGAACTCGACACGCCGGGTCACTTCGGCCTGCAGCGCAGCGTCATTGGCAAACGGCGGTTGGACCTTGAGGTGTTCGGCAATCTGGCGTTGTAGGGCTTGCATGAAACGCTCCTTGTGAAATGAGGATTGGAGACTTATTTGCCGGGCTCTGCGGGCACCTTGAACACATGGCGCAGGTAGGCGACAAAGTTGGGGTCCTTGCACTGGGCCTTGCCCGGCTCATCGGAAATCTTCGCCACCGGCTGGCCGGCGCAGGCCGTCATTTTCAGCACCATGTTCGTCGGTTTGACACCCGGAATGTCGGCCGTCAGGTTGGTGCCGATACCAAAACTGACATTGATGCGCCCGCGCAGTGCCCGAAAAATCTCCAGGGCGCGTGGCAGGCTCAGGCCATCGGAAAACACCAGGGTCTTGCTCATCGGCTCGATGCCCAGCTTATGGTAGTGGGCAATGCATTTTTCGGCCCACTTCACCGGGTCACCCGAGTCATGCCGCAAGCCGTCGAACAGCTTGGCAAAGTACAGATCGAAATCGCTCAGGAAGGCATCGGTGGTGATGCAGTCGGTCAGGGCAATACCCAGCAGGCCGCGGTATTCGCGCACCCAGCAATCGAGGGCGGCGCTCTGGCTGTCGATCAGCCGTGGCCCCAGCTGCTGGTGCGCCATGATCCACTCGTGGGCCATGGTGCCCAGTGGCTTGATGTCCATTTTTTGCGCCAGGTGCACGTTGCTGGTGCCGACGAACTGGCCGGGAAAGTCGCGTTTCAATACCTCGACCACGGTCTCTTGCACGGCATAGGAAAAGCGTCGGCGCGTGCCGAAGTCAGCGACTTTCAGTTCCGCCAGTTCATCGGCAGCAGCATTGGCGCTCAACCAGTCGAACTTGGCGTGCAACTGGTCGCGGGCCTGATCGAGGATGATTTCCGGGTGCCGGTGACGATTGCGCACCTCGCTGACAATGGCCAGCAGCGGTACTTCAAAGAGAATCACATGCAGCCACGGCCCGTGCAGGCGAATGCACAACTCATCGTTCTCGACACTGGCTTTCACATAACGGGTATTGAAGCGGAACAGGCCGAGAAAGCGCAGGAAGTCCGGCTTCAGGAAGGTGATGTTTTCCAGGAAGCCCAGTTGCTCGTCGCCCAGCGACAGCTCGCACAACCGCTCGATCTGCTGGCGAATCTCCGGCAGGTAGGGCCGCAGGTCCTCGCCATTGCGGCAGCGAAACTCCCATTCCACATCCACGTTCGGGTAGTTGTGCAGCACGGCCTGCATCATGGTCAGCTTGTAGAAATCGGTGTCGATCAGGTTCTGCACGATGCGTTCGGAGAAAGCGCTCTCGCTCATCGGGTGACTCCGGCATGGCCGCGCGCACGGCGCGACCTGGACAAAAGTAGGTTTGGCAGCACGAGGCTCAAGGGTCAGGCCGCCTGATCGATGTGCGTACCGAGAGCGACATGATGCCAGCGGTGGAGGGCGAGGGGGGATTTCTTTCATCAGGACAGGGGGGTGAACGGGTTGTTTCAACATCGCTTACTTGATAAGGGATAAGTTCGTATGGTGTGTAGGACTTATCCTGAAGTTATGTAAGTGGTGTCTTTGAATTAAGGCGGTCGGTAGACTTTTTCTGGTTGCAGTGTAGGGTTTTCATCTCAATGGAGTGTTGAAGGTATTTTAATGAAACCCAGTTGTTTGCCGGTTAAAGGCACCGTGCTGGCCAGTCTTTTGTTTTTGGCAGGCTGCTCGCAAGAGTTTGCAACCTTGCATTTCGATAATGCCGTGGACAGGAGATTCCAGGTGCCAGGGCGCGAAGAAAAGATGGACTATCGGGAGGCGTTGCTTGATGAGTTATCAAAACGGGACGTCAATGTCGAGCAGCTGGAAGTCCTGCCGGATAAAAAAGATGCCCACGCACTTCACCTTCGTGTCAGTCGCTCACTGGACCCGCTGCAAAGGGCGCGCATTCAGCATTATCTTGCACAGCAGCTGGATGATCGCAAGGCGGCCAGCTATGCCGCCACGCTGGACACTTATCCCGAGCGGGTGAAACTTCCAGAAGGCAGAGGCACGCCTGATCTTTCCGAGAGGGCCAGGACGTTCAGTCTTGAGCCCCAAGGCCAGCCGACGATAAACATCCTCAGGGTCGGAAATTATATAGAGCTGGTGTTGAATACAACGTCATCGCTCATGCAGTGTGAGGTTTCATATTCCCTGGAAAAGGGCTTGCCTTTTTATACCGTGAGGCTGGTTTCGGATGAGCCGGGGCAGGCGCAAAAGACTGATCATAATGCCGAGGTCACTGGACGCGTGTCCCAGGGTGCCTATGCTGGCGTTATTGAAGCCGACCTCAGGTTTCATGATCCGAAACTGGCCAGGCTTGTTGATGAAGGCAAGGTCGATGTCAGGATGAAATCCAGGCCATTCAAGGGAATCGAGGACCTTAACTTCATTATTGACGGGCTGGGTCATGGCAGTCACCAGAATGGCGCTCTTTCCTCAGGTGCCTATTATGCGCGTCAGCGCCAATGCGACGAGTTGGCAAGGGATTTGGGCAGGCCGTTTTCATTTCATATGGGCGAAGGGCTGGATCGACTGTCCCGTGTGACATTCAAGGGGGGCGGATCAACGTGACAGGTTGACTGGCTTGAACAAGCGGGCCTGCTCCATCCGGACAGGTCCGCCATTCAATTTGACGACCAGAGCGTTGCCTTGGGAATTTGAAAGCCAGGCTACCGTAGACGCGAAGCATGACATTACCGGGGCCCGAAGCGGGCCCGGTGCTCGGCCGGCGTGATGCCGAAGGCCTTGACGAAGCGCCGGATCAGCGTCGACTCATTGCCCAGCCCGCAGCGGTGCGCCAGGGTCTTGAGCGGGCTGCTGGAGGTCACGAGCAGGCGGCGCACCTCTTCAAGGCGCAGCGCCTCAACCCGCTTGCTTGGTGTGTGGCCGGTATGCGCCTGGTATTTGCGCACGAACGTGCGCTCGCTCATGTTCATGTACGCCGCCAGCGCCGCCACGGATAAATCCTTGTCCAGATGAGCCGTCATCCAGGCATGCAGGTCCGAGAACTGCGGGCTTTGGGCTTGCAGGGCAAGGGTTGGGCTGAACTGGTCCTGATCGCCCGGGCGCTTGAGAAACACCACCAGGTGCCGTGCCACTTCCAGGGCCGCTGCGTGCCCAAGGTCCTGCTCGACGATAGCCAGGGCCAGATCGATCCCGGAGGTGACGCCAGCAGAGGTCCAAACATCGCCATCGTTGATGAAGATGGGCCCGCGCTTGACCGACACGCTCGGGAAACGCCGTTCCAGTTCATCGTAGGCCGACCAGTGGGTGGTGACGTTGCGACCTTCCAGTTTGCCGGCTGCCGCCAGGGCAAAGACGCCGGTGCAGACTGAAACCAGGCGCTGTGCGGTATGGGTCTGTTCGACAAAACGGGAGAAACCGGGGTCCTGGCAGAACGCCTGGATGCCTGGCCCGCCGGGAACAATAAGGGTATGCGCTGGCGCTGTTTCAGCCTCCAGTGGCTCGGCCTTGAGGGAAAAGCCCGACAGCACGGGCGTGTCGGCCTGCAGCGCAATGATCGAAAGCGAGTAGGGCTGCCAGGGGGGCGTGGCGTAGTGATTGGCGGCGATGAAGACATCCAGTGGCCCGCCCAGGTCCAGCAGGCTGACGCCGGGGTAGGTGACAAACTGTATCAACTTGGCAAGCACGGCAAAGGGCTCCACGACCGACAGCGCGGGTGAGCGTGACCGCTTTGGCGGGAATGATCAATGCTTTGTCATTTTCCGGCCGGGCTGCTCACGTAGTGTGCCCTTGCGTCTGGGGGGCATCTTCCAGACGCGTTCAGGGCCGCGCTGCAGGCCTGAATAAGCGTGCCCATTTATTTCTTCGCGCAGGGAGTCCGATGTCATGCCACGCCTTGTCAGCAATCTGATGGAGTTCGAAACCACAATGGACCCCGCGCTTGGCCAGGCGATCAACAGCATGCTGGCCTTGATCGATGAGCAATCGGAGCACTGTAAAGGCTGCGAGATGCGCCCATCCGGACATGCCAATGGCTGGATCATCGAATGCTCATGGCGTGACACCCGCTCGATGCACGCCCACTTCGCCTCACCGTCCCTGCAGGTGCTTATCAATCTGCTGATTTCACGCTCGACCCGGATTGCTTTTGGTCTGGGTGCCAGTCGGGGCGCGAAGGACGCCAGTGTCAGCGCGGCTCATTCTTCATCCCAGAAGGTCACATAGACCAGGCTGTCGAGGCCGACGCTGGCCTTGAATGAAAAGGGCCGGCCCAAAACCCGGAGCTGGTCGGTGCAGGTGCGCTTGAGCTGCTCGAGGGTATTCTCGGCTGACTGATCCGCAGGCGCGTCAACGGTGCCCAGAATGAAGTTCAGCATCACGATGGCCGACACTTCGCCGTACGGCACCTTGGGCATGCTGAGTGGACGGGGCCTGATAGCCAGGTGCAGCCGCACCTTACCCTCGTTCAATAACCCTCTGAGGTCGGCATTCTCGATGTTCAGGGACACCGGAACCTGCACCTTGCGCTGCGCTGCGGATGGCAAGGTCGTGCGCAGTTCTCCTCGCATATTCGGCGTCCCGAGATTGTCGAACATGATCCCTTCGATGGGTTCGAGCCTGGTATACGCCAACCATGCCGGCCGCAGCCCTACCTGCACTGCACACAGCAGCCCCTGGCGCGGCCGCCCGGGCAGGTAGGGCATGTAGGTCTTCGGTAGCAGGGCACGGATTTCCATGTAGGTGTACGGTTCAAAGATGACCGGCTTCAGGGCCGCCTCAACGTCACCGGCAGGAAGGGTGTCGGCAGAATCGACTTTCGCGGTGGTCAGCGACATCTTGAAGGCCGGCTGCTGGCGTGCCTCGATGATGCCCTTGAGGTACCACTTGATCATTTCCTTCTGTCGGTCATCGAGCGCATCCTTGCGCGCCAGCAGGTGCATCACCCAGGGGTCGTCGCTGTCACGCTCGATCTGCAGGGCGCCGGGGGCGATGCCCATTTTTTCGAAGGCACGCGCCAGCTTCGATTCGTTGGAGTAAGGCGATGCCGCGCTGACCACTTCACTGTTGTGCAGCCCATCGGCTGAAAAGATCAGGGTGGCCAGTTTTTCCTTGCAGCCGACCAGCAGCGTGCTCAGTAACAGGATCAGGCAGGTGGAGAACTTCATGGGCATCCTTGCGGGGTGTGGCTGACTTCGTTGGCGCGTCATGCGCCGGGCTCTTTATACGGATCACGCTCTGGTTTGCAAAGCCAGGGCTGGATAGGCGCCCTTGCGTCTGCACCACGGGCAGGGCCGCGCGCAGGGCGCGAGTTCATGCCCAAATGGAATGACATCCAGCGCATTGCTCGTTTGCCCTGCCTCGTCCGCCCGGTTATCAATACCCGTGGAATCAACCGTACCCGCCGACAGCTTTTCCGGCGTTACGCCCACAATCCACTAATCTCAAAATGGTGCGTCCCGTAGCGTTCCCGCACCGCCAGTGTGCACTTCGGTGACAGATCCGGTTACCGTCAGGTTGCCCATCTCTGGATGGGTGGGTTGCTGCTTTTTGTCTCCCGTGGTTGCGCTTTTTTGTGTGTTGGTTGCAACCAATTGAAACAGACGGTTGCACCTCCTTGTGTTGCTGGCCCGCTGGCGTGCAAATGTCGCCCCGGCGTTGTGTTTTGGAAAAATAAAAAAATGATGGCACGGCGCTTGCTGAAAGCAATTTCGTAGTCGCAGTGCTAACTAAAAAAACCCAGGAGCACCACTCATGTCGCAGACGTTCTACCGGAAAGGCTTTCTTGCAATGGCCGTGGCAACGGCATTGGGCGTGTCGTCTTTTGCGCAGGCGGACGTGAAGATCGGTGTCGCCGGTCCCATGACCGGCGCCAATGCGTCGTTTGGCGAGCAGTATATGAAGGGTGCACAGGCCGCAGCCGATGCCATCAACAAGGCCGGCGGCGTCAATGGCGAGAAGATCGTGCTGGTGGCCGGTGACGATGCGTGCGAGCCCAAGCAGGCCGTGGCTGTGGCCAACCGCCTGGTTGACCAGGACAAAGTCGTGGGCGTGGTCGGGCACTTCTGCTCTTCTTCAACCATTCCGGCTTCTGAGGTGTACAGCGATGCCGGTGTGATCGCCATCACTCCCGGCTCCACCAACCCGACCGTCACCGAGCGCGGGCTCAAGGAAGTGTTCCGCATGTGTGGCCGCGACGACCAGCAGGGCATTGTCGCCGGCGACTACATCGTCGATGTGCTCAAGGGCAAGAAAGTGGCGGTGATCCACGACAAGGACACCTATGGCCAGGGCCTGGCCGATGCGACGCAGAAACAACTGATCGCACGGGGCGTGAAACCGGTGCTGTATGAAGGCCTGACCCGTGGCGAGAAAGACTTCAGCGCCCTGGTCACCAAGATCCGCTCCACCGGCGCCGATGTCGTGTACTTCGGCGGCCTGCACCCCGAAGCCGGCCCGCTGGTGCGCCAACTGCGCGAGCAGGGCCTCAAGGACATCAAGTTCATGTCCGACGACGGCATTGTCACCGACGAACTGGTCACCACCGCTGGCGGCGCGCAATACGTCGATGGCGTGTACATGACCTTCGGCGCCGACCCGCGCCTGCTGCCTGACAGCAAGGCGGTGGTCGACGAGTTCCGCAAGTCCGGTTACGAGCCTGAAGGCTATACCCTCTACGCCTATGCCTCGCTGCAGGCGCTGGCCGCCGGCTTCAACGGCGCCAAGTCCAACAAGGGCGACGCCGCCGCTGCATGGCTCAAGGCCAACCCGGTCAAGACCGTCATGGGCGAGAAGACCTGGGATGCCAAGGGCGACCTGAAAATCTCCGACTACGTGGTCTACCAGTGGGACGCGACAGGCAAGTACAAACAACTCGAAAAACAGAAGTAATCCGTCTGCAATAAGCCCCTGCGCCTGAACGCAGGGGCCGGATACGGGCGCCACAGGCGTGGCCCCGGCTTCTTCCGAGCCTGACTACCTGCTGGCCGCTGTCCTTTGAAGAGGTGCGGCAGGCAGGACCCTGAGCGGCCTTCAAGTGTGTGAGCGTGCGTGATGGACGGTATTTTCCTGCAACAAATGGTCAACGGCCTGACCCTCGGGTCGGTCTACGGCCTGATCGCCATCGGCTACACGATGGTCTACGGCATCATCGGCATGATCAACTTCGCCCACGGCGACGTGTACATGATCTCCGCCTACCTGACCGCCATCGGTCTGGCGGTCCTGTCGTTCTTCGGCATGGAGTCGTTCCCTTTCCTGATTCTGGGCACGCTGGTGTTCACCATCGTGGTCACTGGAGTCTACGGTTTCGTCATCGAGCGGGTGGCCTATAAACCCCTGCGCAACTCGACCCGCCTGGCGCCGCTGATCAGCGCCATCGGTATTTCCCTGATCCTGCAGAACTACGCGCAGATCAGCCAGGGTGCCCGCCAGCAAGGCGTGCCCACGCTGCTCGAAGGCGCCTGGCGCTTCGAGATCGGCACCGGCTTCGTGCAGATCACCTACACCAAGATCTTCATCCTGATCGCCGCTTTTGCCGGCATGGCAATCCTGACCTACATCATCAAGTGCACCAAGCTGGGCCGGATGTGCCGCGCTACGCAGCAGGATCGCAAGATGGCGTCGATCCTGGGCATCAACACCGACCGGGTGATTTCCTACGTGTTCATCATCGGTGCTGCCATGGCCGCGCTGGCCGGTGTGCTGATCACCATGAACTACGGCACCTTCGACTTCTATGCCGGCTTCGTCATCGGCATCAAGGCCTTCACCGCGGCGGTGCTGGGCGGCATCGGCTCGTTGCCGGGCGCCATGCTGGGCGGGCTGATCCTGGGCATTGCCGAGGCGCAGTTCTCCGGCCTGATCAACTCCGACTACAAGGATGTGTTCAGCTTCGGCCTGCTGGTATTGATCCTGATCTTCCGTCCCCAAGGCCTGTTGGGTCGCCCACTCGTGGCTAAGGTGTAAGCATGAGCGCTCCTATCAAAGCAATCGATTACAAGAAAAGCCTGATCGATGCGGTGCTGGCCGGTCTGCTGGCGCTCATCGTGTTCGGTCCGGTCGTCGGCGTGGTGCTCGACGGCTACAGCTTCAACCTGCAACCGGCCCGGGTCGCGGTGCTGGTCGGGGTGGTCATGGTTGGCCGCCTGCTGCTCAGCCTGTTCCTGCAGACCTCCAGGGGCCGGCGCATCGCCGAGGGCATCGAGTCAGGCGGGTCGGGCGTGCATGTGCTCAAGCCTGACCACAAGTCGAGCCTGTACTGGATCATCCCGGCGCTGATCGTGATCGCGATTGTCTTCCCGATCTTTGCCAACAAGTACCTGCTGACCGTGGTCATCCTCGGGCTGATCTACGTGCTGCTGGGCCTGGGCCTGAACATCGTGGTGGGCCTGGCCGGCCTGCTCGACCTGGGCTACGTGGCGTTCTATGCCATCGGCGCTTACGGCCTGGCGCTGGGCTACCAGTACCTGGGCCTGGGCTTCTGGTCGGCCTTGCCGCTGGCAGCCATCGCCGCCGCGCTGGCCGGGTGCATCCTGGGCTTTCCGGTGTTGCGCATGCACGGTGACTACCTGGCCATCGTGACCCTGGGCTTCGGTGAAATCATTCGCCTGGTGCTCAACAACTGGCTGTCGTTCACCGGCGGCCCCAACGGCGTGCCGGTGCCGTCGCCGACCTTCTTCGGCCTGGAATTCGGCCGGCGGGCGAAAGAGGGCGGGATTCCGATCCACGAGTATTTCGGCTTCGAATACAACGGCGACCTGAAATTCCTGTTCATCTACACCGTGCTGTTCCTGGTGGTGCTGGGGGTGCTGTTCATCAAGCATCGCCTGACCCGCATGCCCATCGGCCGTGCCTGGGAAGCGCTGCGCGAAGACGAAATCGCCTGCCGCTCCATGGGCCTGAACCATGTACTGGTCAAGCTCTCGGCCTTCACCATCGGCGCCTCGACCGCAGGTCTGGCCGGGGTGTTCTTTGCCTCGTACCAGGGTTTCGTCAACCCGACCTCGTTTACCTTCTTCGAGTCGGCGCTGATCCTGGCCATCGTGGTGCTGGGCGGCATGGGCTCGACCGTGGGCGTAGTGATCGCCGCGTTCGTGCTGACCATTACCCCCGAGCTGCTGCGCAACTTTGCCGAATACCGTGTGCTGCTGTTCGGCATCCTGATGGTGGTGATGATGATCTGGCGGCCACGTGGCCTGATTCGTATCAGCCGTACCGGCGTCAAGCCGCGTAAAGGCGCCCTGGTTCAGGAAGGAGCTGCCCGATGAACAACCCGATCGTTCTTTCGGTCGAGCACCTGATGATGCATTTCGGTGGCATCAAGGCGCTCAGTGACGTCAGCCTGCAAGTGCGTCGCAACTCAATCTTCGCCCTGATCGGCCCCAACGGCGCCGGCAAGACCACGGTGTTCAACTGCCTGACCGGTTTCTACAAGGCCACCGGCGGGCGTATCGAGCTGCACACCCGGGGCAAGACCACCAATGTGATCAAGCTGCTGGGCGAGTCGTTCCAGCCCACCGACTTCGTGTCGCCGGCCAGCTTCCTCAGTCGGGTGTACTACAAGATGTTCGGCGGCACCCACCTGGTCAACCGTGCCGGCCTGGCGCGCACCTTCCAGAACATTCGCCTGTTCAAGGAAATGTCGGTGGTGGAAAACCTGCTGGTGGCCCAGCACATGTGGGTCAATCGCAGCCTGATCAGCGGCATTCTCAACACCCGTGGCTACCGCAAGGCCGAGGAGGACGCGCTGAGCACGGCGTTCTACTGGCTTGAAGTGGTCGACCTGGTCGATTGTGCCAACCGCCTGGCCGGTGAGCTGTCCTACGGCCAGCAACGCCGTCTGGAAATCGCCCGTGCCATGTGCACCCGGCCACAGGTGATCTGCCTGGACGAGCCGGCCGCCGGCCTCAACCCGCAGGAAACCGAAGCCCTGAGCGGCATGATCCGCAAGCTGCGCGACGAGCACGACATGACCATCGTGCTGATCGAGCACGACATGGGCATGGTCATGGGCATTTCCGATGACATCGTGGTGCTCGACCATGGCAACGTGATTGCCAAGGGCGGTCCGGAGCAGATACGCAACGATCCGAAAGTGATCGCCGCCTACCTGGGCGCGGATGAAGAGGAGTTGGTATGAGCAATCCGATCCTCGAAATGAAAGAGATCGACGTGTACTACGGGCCGATCCAGGCCCTCAAGAAAGTCTCGCTGCACATCAATGAAGGCGAGACGGTCAGCCTGATCGGCTCCAACGGCGCCGGCAAGTCGACCCTGCTGATGTCGATCTTCGGCCAGCCACGTGCCGCGGCCGGGCAGATCATTTATCAGGGCACCGACATCACCCAGAAGTCGTCGCACTACATCGCCTCCAACGGCATTGCCCAGTCGCCGGAAGGGCGCCGGGTGTTCCCCGACATGTCGGTGGAAGAAAACCTGTTGATGGGCACCATCCCGATTGGCGACAAGCACTGCGCCGAAGACATGCAGCGCATGTTCGAGCTGTTCCCCAGGCTCAAGGAGCGCCGCAACCAGCGCGCCATGACCATGTCCGGCGGCGAGCAGCAGATGCTGGCCATCGCCCGTGCGCTGATGAGCCGACCCAAACTGTTGCTGCTCGACGAACCCAGCCTCGGGCTGGCGCCGATCATCGTCAAACAGATCTTCTCGACCCTGCGTGAGCTGGCCGCCGGCGGCATGACCATCTTTCTGGTCGAGCAGAACGCCAACCATGCCCTCAAGCTCTCCGACCGGGCGTATGTGATGGTCAATGGCGAGATTCGTTTGTCAGGCACCGGCCAGGAGCTGCTGAGCAACGAGGAGGTGCGTAACGCTTATCTGGGCGGGCATTAATCATCGCTGTCAGTTGTCCACAACACGCCCCGGCCGGTTTCCGTCCGGGGCGTTGCTTTTGCAATTGTGGAAAACCTTTTTCGGTGTCCACGCAAAAGGCTTGCAAATACCCCGAAATGGCCTGTTTTGTCACGCTTTTGACTTGTTCAGGATTACTGTGGAACGGGCTGTTGATAAGTTGGTAGCAGCTGGCTGCAGGCCAATGAAATCAAAGGCTGCAGGAGTTTGATCAAAAAATGACCAGTGCCTTTGTTTGCTTGTGGGCAAGGGTTTGTCAACAGATTTAAGGCTGTTTATTCATACAGCCAAGCCGTACGCGAAAGCTGTGGATAAGTCTGTGGGAAAGCCTTGGAAAGACCTCGCAATCCAGCGCCGCCACTGGCCTGCAGGCAATCGACAGCGGTTTTGTGTGAACATCGCATGACATGAAACGTGCTGGCGTCAAGTGAAAACGCCGCCTTGCAGTGCTGCAGCCCTCGCCATACGCGGGATGTAACGTGGCTGACTTGCCCCCAGAGACTGTGGGCCTGGCTGTGGATAAGGTGAGCAAAACCTTCTGTAACGCCCACGGGGCATGGCGTGCACAAAGTTGATCGTTTTTTGCTCAATGTGCCTCATGCTGCAAGCCATCGTGCCCCTTGTACTTGATCCACAGGCCCAGGCACGGGCATTCTGCCGCTCTTGTGTACTTATCAACAGCTTGCGCGACCGTGCGCCCTTTCAGGAGAACGAGATGACTTCCACCGTATTCATCACAGGTGCCACTTCCGGGTTCGGCGAAGCCTGCGCCCGTCGTTTTGCCGAGGCTGGTTGGTCGCTGGTGCTGACCGGCCGCCGCCAGGAGCGCCTGGAGGCCCTGCAGGCCGAATTGTCGGGCAAGACCCGTGTGCATACGCTGGTGCTGGATGTGCGCGACCGTGCCGCTGTCGAGAGCGCCATTGCGACCCTGCCGGAAGAGTTCGCCACTATTCGCGGCCTGATCAACAACGCCGGTCTCGCCCTGGGTATCGATCCTGCGCCCAAGTGCGACCTGGATGACTGGGACACCATGATCGACACCAACATCAAGGGCCTGGTCTACACCACGCGCCTGTTGCTGCCGCGCCTGATCGGCCATGGCCGTGGCGCCAGCATCGTCAACCTCGGCTCGGTGGCCGGCAACTACCCGTACCCGGGCGGTAACGTGTATGGCGGCACCAAGGCGTTCGTCGGCCAGTTTTCGCTGAACCTGCGCAACGACCTGGTCGGCACTGGTGTGCGGGTGACTAACCTGGAGCCGGGCCTGTGTGAAAGCGAGTTCTCGCTGGTGCGCTTCAACGGCGACCAGGCCAAGTACGACGCCACTTACGCCGGTGCCGAGCCGATCCAGCCGCAAGACATTGCCGACACCATCTTCTGGATCATGAACACCCCGGCTCACGTCAACATCAACAGCCTGGAGCTGATGCCGGTGAGCCAGACCTGGGCAGGCTTTGCCATCGACCGCAATCGCGGCTAGGCAAAATCCCATCGCCATCGCCGGCAAGCCGCCTCCCACAGTCTGGTGTCAGGCGCGAGATTCAGGGTCACATCAATGGTGGTAGGGGGCTTGCCGGCGATGAGGCCAGCAAGACCAGTACACCTGCTGCGCCAGTCATCGCCAGTTGCTGCTCCCACAATTGAGCGTCAGACGCAAAATCTGGTGAAAACCGGCTAAAGCGGATCGCCGCTCGGCCGGTCCTATGGAACGCCGGCCGTGCGGTTGAGCAGGTATTCGGCCAGGCCGATATAACAGGTCGCCAGGTGATAAGGCGTGGTCGAGGGCATGTCGCTGCGGCTGACCTGTCCTTGCTCATCCAGGCACTCATTCCAGCCGCTGGCATGCAGGAAGTCCTGGCGCAGTGCCTGCGCCTGGCGCTGCAGGTCGGCCTGCGCGTCGTCGCGCAGGGCCAGGGCGCGCAGGTATTCGGCTTGCGCCCAGATGCGCCGGGTGCCGTCGAGCACCTGGCCATCGAGCCTGAGCATGCCGCTGACACCGCCACGGTTATCGACGCCTTGCGCCTGGGCCTGGGCAAACGCCTGGGTCAGTGCGCGGTGCAGCGGCTTGCCGTGCAGTTCACGGGCCGATTGCAGCAGGAAGAACCACTCGAACTGGTGTCCCGGTTCATACCAGTTATCCACAGCCCCGCGCGGTTTCTCCAGCATTACCCCGGTGGCCGGGTCGATGAAGCGGTCATGCAGATGCTTGAGCAACCCGTCCAGCGCCTCTGTGGTCGCCGGGTCCGGACGCACCTGCAGGGTGGCCAGGAAGGCCTCGGCCAGGTGCATCAACGGATTCTGCAAAGGGCCTGTGCCCTGTGTCGACCAGTCCTCGGCCAGGCAGGCTTCATACAGGCCCTGGCCGTCGGCGAAACGCTCGCGCACCACGCTCAAGGCGGCATTGAGCACCGATTCGGCCAGCGGCTCGCGGGTGCGGTGCCAGTAATGGGCGCAGGCGAAAATAATAAACGCGTGGGTATACAGGTCCTTGCGCCGGTCCAGCGGTGCGCCCTGGGCGTCGATGCTGTAGAACCAGCCGCCGTGTTCGGCATCGTGAAAGTGCCGTTGCAACGAACGGAACAGGGCATGGGCGCGCGTGGCGGCGTCCTTGACCTGGGGGTGGTCGATCAGGCTGGCAAACACGAACAGTTGCCGGGCACACGCCATTGCCCTGTAGCGCTGCGCCGGCAGCGGCTGCTGAGTGTTACCCACCGCCTCATAGGGCAGTGCGAGGGCGGCATTCCAGCCAGGGCCTTGCCACAAGGGTACGATGACCTGCAGAAAATGCGCCTGCAGGTCGGCGAAGATCGCAGTCAGTTCAGGCTGGGGGGCGGAGCTGGTGGCGTGGGTCATCGGCGGGCGTCACGGCAGGATCGGGTGCGCGCCATGTTAACAGGCGTCGATCCTGCCGTGGCCGGGAAAAATACTCAGCCCATCAGCAGCCAGGCCCCGGCCATCGCCGAGCCGGCGCCGGCGACGCGCACCAGCGGTGCGGCAGCACGCGGCAGGTAGCGCACGGCGGCATAACCGGCGGCATGCAGCGCGGCGGTGGCCGCGACGAAGCCGATCGCATAGGTCCAGGCACTGCTCATCTCCGGCAGCTCAATACCGTGCGCCACACCGTGAAACAGGGCGAAGGCCGCCGTGGCGAGCATTGCCAGCGGCAAGGGTGGACGTACGGCCAAAGCCACGGCCAGGCCCAGTGCCAGCACCGAGGCGGCGATACCGCTTTCCAGCGCTGGCAGTTGCAGCCCGGCAAAGCCCAGCAGCCCGCCGACCAGCAAGGTGGCGACGAACGTCACTGGCAGCGCCCAGCGCGCCGCGCCGCTCTGTTGTGCCGCCCACAGGCCGACGGCCAGCATCGCCAGCAGGTGATCCAGGCCGCCCAGGGGGTGACCCAAGCCGGCCATCAGGCCGTGATCGCCGTGGCCGGGGTGGGCGAAGGCCAGGCTCGGTGCCAGCAGCAAGGCCAGCAGGCCAAGGGATTTCGAAGCGGTCATGAGGTGCGTTCCTTGTTCAAGCGGGTAATCGGGTTCAGGCGGCCGTGTTCAACAGGCCCTGGCGTTCAATGAAGGCGATGATCTGTTCAAGGCCCTGGCCGGTTTTCTGGTTGCTGAACACGAAGGGCCGCTCGCCACGCATCTTGCGCGTGTCGCGGTCCATCATCTCCAGCGAAGCGCCGACCAGGTCTGCCAGGTCGATCTTGTTGATCACCAGCATGTCGGACTTGCAGATGCCCGGGCCGCCCTTGCGCGGCAGCTTGTCGCCGGCCGACACGTCGATCACATAGATCGTCAGGTCTGACAGTTCCGGGCTGAAGGTGGCCGACAGGTTGTCGCCGCCGGACTCGACCAGAATCAGGTCCAGGCCCGGAAAGCGCCGGTTGAGCTGGTCCACCGCCTCCAGATTGATCGAGGCATCTTCGCGAATGGCAGTGTGCGGGCAGCCGCCGGTTTCCACACCAATGATGCGTTCCGGTGCCAGCGCCTCGTTGCGCACCAGAAAGTCGGCGTCTTCACGGGTGTAGATATCGTTGGTCACCACCGCCAGGTTGTAACGCTCGCGCAGAGCCAGGCACAGCGCCAGGGTCAGGGCAGTCTTGCCGGAGCCGACAGGGCCGCCGATGCCGACGCGCAGGGGTTGGCTGTTCATTGTGTTCTCCAAGGGTTCAGGACCGGAACAACCGGCTGTATTGACGTTCATGGGCCATGCTGGCCAGCGCCAGGCCAAAGGGCGCACTGCCCCACGGCGGGCTGTCCAGGGCGGCGGCCCGGTGGCGGGCCTCTTGCAGCGCCGGCAGCAGTTCGCTGGTCAGGCGCTGCGCGGCCTGCTGGCCCAGCGGCAGGGTTTTCATCAGCACCGCCAGCTGGTTTTCCAGCCAGCTCCACAGCCAGGCGGCCAGCGCCTCTGGCGGCGCGATGTGCCAGGCGCGCGCGGCCAGCGCCCAGCCCAGCGCCAGGTGCGGTTCCTCGATCTGTTGCAGAAAACCGCGTGCCGGACGGTCCAGCTCGGCCAGGCCATTGAGCAGTTGCTGCAACGAATAGCCCATCTGCCGGCTTTCCTGGTGCAGCTCGCGGGTTTCACGGCTGGCACGGTGCTCCTCGCTCAACTGCAACAACTGCCCCCAGTCCTCATCGGCGGCGGCAGTGCAATGGGCCAGCAGCAGCGGCGCCTCGAAACGCGCCAGGTTGAGCAACAACTGATCCGCGATCCAGCGCCGGGCACTGGCCGGGTCGTGCACCAGGCCGTTCTCGACCGCCAGTTCCAGACCCTGCGAATAGCTGTAGCCGCCGATCGGCAACTGCGGGCTGGCCAGGCGCAACAGCGCCCAGGCGTTGTTCATGTGCGCACGCCAAACTGATGCAGGCGCGGCGCATAGTTGAAGTCTTCTTCACCGGCCCTTGAATGATGATGGCCGCCGCCGTAGGCGCCATGTTCCGGCTGGAACGGTGCTTCAAGGGTTTCACAGCGGGCCCCGAGCTGGTCGAGCATGGCCTTGAGCACATAATCGTCGAGCAGGCGCAACCAGCCATCTCCTACTTGCAAGGCCACATGACGGTTGCCCAGGTGATAGGCGGCGCGGGTCAGCTCGAAGGCGCTGGTGCAAGTGACGTGCAGCAACTGCTCGGGACGCGCCCGCACCCGCACGATGCGCCCGTCCTCGGCTTGCAGGCATTCGCCGTCGTACAGCGGCGACTGGCCACGCGGCAGGAACAGACCGACGTCTTCCTGCTCGGTGCTGAAGCAGCGCAGGCGGCTCTTGCTGCGCGCCTCGAAGGTGAGCAGCAGTTCGGCGTCCCAGTGGTCCCGGGGTTCGATTCGTGTGTGAATGACCAGCATCGGCAGGCTTCCCGCAATGAGCAATGCCTCATCACAGAGCAAGGGCCTTGCCAACGTGCCTTGAACGAGCAAAAAGCCACTGTCTGGCCAATCGGTTGTAGAGGGAAGGTATGTTTTGTGCGCTTTTCCGGTGCGAAAAAGTATGCCTGTATCGAAATGGTGCTGAAGCTGTCTGCGTGGTGCGTGCGTTTCACACCCTCATAAGTCCCCATGCACGTCCGATGGCGCTAACCGGACAATGCAGGGGGACATTTACAGCGAGTGCCAGCGTCTATGATGACTCCCGCCCGATGCTCAAGGTTGAGGAGGCAGGTATTCAAAAGCAGGACCCTTATTCCTGGCCAGGTCATACCCATAAACACATACCTTGGCTAACGAGGAGGGTGCTTTGAGCGGAACCCTGAGATAGTGCACGTAATCCACCTCAGCGCATGTCAGCGATGGATCAGTGGTCAGGCCAACGTAGAAGTCGGAGTACTCCGGAAGGTCGAAAACCGGTTCAATCAAGACGTTATGATTCTTTGGCAAGATATTGACCCAGGGTTTCAGGGACGGTGGAGTGTTGTCGACGATGACCTGGACCACTTCAGGGTATCTGGCCGTTTCATCATCACCGGCGATGACGCAATACTGGTGCACACCCTCGTCGCTGGCGGACAGCAACTCCTCTTTAGGCCGGAAAGTGTTCGCCTGAATGAGCGGGCCATAACCGGTCATGACCTGACAGCTGTCACCCGGAGTGTCCAGCCTGATTTTCTTGACCCTTATGTCTTTGACGGAAGTCTGGACATCGAACTGCCAGGTCGTATTGAGGGTTTCATTATGCCCGGCAAAGATCGTCGGATAGTTCTGTACGTCCAGTCCTGAAGGTTTGGGCAGAGGACAGCCAGGGGCGCCGAGTGTAAAGATGCCTTGCGGGTCAAAGCAGGCTGAAAGTCCCTGGGTCGGCACGACATAGTTGTGTTCGGGTATGACTCTGGGCCCCTTGTCCGTGACCTCGCAGGGATTGCCGTTATAACAGGTCTCGCCCACGGCGCCAGTGCTGGTGGTGTTGAGCACGCCGATGACGGCCCGGTCTGCATTGAAGACAGGCGAGCCGGAACTGCCGGTGGAGATGCCCTGACAGGTATTGCTGACCTGCGCATACCAGTGCCAGTTGTTTTCGACCACATCAACCTGGCGGCCATGGGTGCAGGTAGCGTTCTGCAAGGCATCGACCCGGGCTGGAATACCCGAGATCATGATCGTGTCGCCGACGGTTGTTTCGGCATCACTCAACCTGAACGGCTCAAGCCCCTGTTCGCGCAACTGGGCAACCGTCCTGTCGGTTTTCAGAAGCGCAATGTCCATGCCTTTCATTGTGCCGTAGGCAATCGATGCGATGCGTACGGGCAAGGTCTTGTCCTTGCTGTCGTGAAAGTAATTGAACTCGATCGTGTAATCGACCGGCTCATTGACCATGATCCGGTTGGAGGATTGCAGTTGGAACGGGTTTGCGGCGCAATGCCCGTTGCTCAGTATGTACGCTGGTGCATCGGGTGACGCGTTAGGAGCAATCAATGAGCCGGTACAGGTCAATGCGCCGCGGAGTTTGCCGACCGCACGATAGAAGTCGTTGCCCTGGTAACCAGGTTGTTCGACTTCATGAGGGGGTGTTCTATCGTCGGCCGTAACATTTGCGGCGGAGCCAAGGGTCGCCAGGCTGGATAGCGAGACGGTTATCAATGTTCTGAGTGTTGTGTTCATCGTTCATCTTCCATGATGAGAGTGGGGTTGCCGTTCAACGCTACCACTTCGATGGTGATCAACTGTGTATATATAAATGTTCGACTCTGGCCGAGGGAGCATTGCGGTAGAGACGCGCTGCAGGCCTTGCCTGAAATCAGTGGTTCAACCCGCGCCAGTGCCGGGCGCCCATGAAGATAAAGCGCAGTTGTTCGGTGATCTTGGCTTGGGGGGTCTGGTGGGCGGGTAGCGGAGTGGCGGGTGGGTCGATCAGTTCGGGCAGCATGGCGAACACGCTCTTGACCACCAGGTCAGCGATAATCGCCAGCGACGCGCTGCTCAGGTGCTGCCACTTGGACATCTTGCCCAGGTCGGTGACGAGGTCAGTCACGATGCCTTCGCGCAAGGCGGCCAGTGCCTGGCGTACCTTGAGCGAACCGCCGTATTGCTCGCGCGCCAGGAACAGGAACTGCGCCCGGTTGGCGGTCACATCTTCGAGAAAGATGCGCACCGAAGCTTCGATCAGCCCCCCCATGACCATTTCGTTGTGCCGCACCAGGCGGATGGTCTGCCGGAAGGTCTGGCCCACTTCGGTCACCAGCGCCAGGCCCAACTGGTCCATGTCGTCGAAGTGCCGGTAGAAACCGGTCGGTACGATGCCGGCGGTGCGTGCCACTTCGCGCAGGCTCAGGCTGGCGAACCCGCGCCCGCTCTCCATCAGCTTGTGTGCGGCTTCAAGCAGGGCTTTGCGGGTCTGTTGCTTTTGTTCGGCGCGGGCTGACATCTCAGGGCCATTGTGGCGATAAACTGCGCGGCACTTTACCACGCCCTAATTTGATTCACGATTGGGGCAAACGCTGATGGCTTTTTGAAGTCCTAAGCGATATGTCGTTTTCGGCGCGTCCTGGATGGCGGGCTGGTTTTGGAGAGTGCAATGACGCGCAGCCGCAAGATTTTCGCCTGGACGGGCATCACCCTGATCGCCCTGCTGGCCATTGTGATCGTGGTCATCGCCACCTTCGACTGGAACCGCATCAAGCCGATGCTCAACGACAAGGTCAGCCAGGCGCTGAACCGGCCGTTCGCGATCAATGGCGACCTGAGTGTGCACTGGCAGCGCGAGACCCAGGAAGGCGGCTGGCGCGCCTGGGTGCCGTGGCCAAGGTTCGTGGCGCAGGACCTGACCCTGGGCAACCCCGACTGGTCGAAGCAGCCGCAGATGGTCACCCTCAAGCAGGTCACCTTTACCTTGTCGCCCTTGCCCTTGCTGGTGCAGCAGGTCGTCATCCCGCGCATTGAACTGACCGGGCCCGATGCGCAGCTGGAGCGGTTGGCCGACGGGCGAGCCAACTGGGTGTTCGACCTGCCGGCGTCCGACCCCGACGCCAAGCCGTCGGCCTGGGTGCTGGACATCGGCGCGATCAAGTTCGACAAGGGCCTGGTCAATTACAGCGACCAGACCCTCAATGCCCGGATGGACGTGGTCATCACCCCGCTGGGCAAGCCGATTCCGTTCAGCGACATCGTGGGCGGCAAGGAGGCGAAGAAGGTTGCTGACAAGGGGGCCACGCCGCAGGACTACGCCTTTGCCTTCACCAGCAAGGGCCAGTATCGCGGCCAGGCGGTGGCCGGCAGTGGCAAAGTCGGTGGCCTGCTGGCGCTCAAGGATGCCGCGCAGCCGTTTCCGGTGCAGGCCGATGTGCGGGTCGGCGACACCCATGCGGTGATCGCCGGCACCCTGACCGACCCACAGAATTTTGGTGCCCTGGACCTGCGCCTGAAGCTTGAAGGCGCCAGCCTGAGCAATCTATACCCGCTGACCGGCGTGACCCTGCCCGACTCGGGGGCCTATTCCACCGACGGGCGTTTGATCGCCCGGCTCAAGGATCCGCAAGGGGCCAGCTTTCGCTATGAAGGCTTCAACGGCCGGATCGGCAACAGCGACATCCACGGCGACCTGGGCTTTGTCGCCAGCCAGCCCCGGCCCAGGCTGACCGGCAAGCTGGTCTCTGATCAACTGCTGTTCAGCGACCTGGCGCCGCTGATCGGTGCCGACTCCAATACCGAGCAGAAAAAGCGCGGCGGGCAGGGCAAACAGCCTTCGGCCAAGGTGTTGCCGGTCGAAACCTTTGACACCGCACGCTGGCGGGCCATGGATGCCGATGTCGAATTCACCGGCAAGCGCATTGTGCAAAGCCCGGAACTGCCCTTCAGCGATCTCTATACGCACCTGCTGCTCGACGACGGCCAGCTCAGCCTGCAACCACTGCGCTTCGGCGTGGCCGGTGGCAAGCTCGACGCCGACATCCGCCTGGACGGGCGCGCCCAGCCGATGCAGGGGCGGGCGAAACTGACGGCGCGTGGCTTCAAGCTCAAGCAGTTGTTCCCGACCTTCGAGCCGATGAAAACCAGCTTTGGTGCACTCAATGGCGATGCCGATATCAGTGGTCGCGGCAACTCGGTGGCCGCCTTGCTCGGCAGCGCCAATGGCGAGCTGCGCATGCTGATCAACGATGGCGCGGTCAGCCGTGGCCTGATGGAAATTGCCGGACTCAATGTGGGCAACTACATCGTCAGCGAGCTGTTTGGCGATAACGAAGTGAAGATCAACTGTGCGGTCACCGACTTCGGCATCAAGGACGGCCTGGCCACCAGCCGCTTGTTCGTCTTTGACACCGAGAACGCGATCATCCATATCACCGGCACCGCCAACCTCAAGACCGAGCAACTGGACCTGGACATCAACCCCGAGTCCAAGGGCTTCCGGGTCTTCTCGCTGCGCTCGCCGCTGTATGTCAACGGCTCGTTCGCCAACCCCAATGCCGGGGTCAAGACGGGTCCATTGCTGCTGCGCGGCGCTGGCATGATCGCTCTGGGCATTGCCGCCGGCCCCGCCGCCGGACTGCTGGCACTGGTGGCCACCGGCGACAGCGAGCCGGATCAGTGCACACCGTTGCTGGAGCAGATCAAGGCGGGGAAATTGAACAAGACGGTTAAATGAGTCTGGGGGACCGATAATTCGGCCCAGGCCGGCGCATGCTTAGACAGCGCATTGTAGGAGCGACCAACGGTCGCGAAGGCCGCAGCGCATCATTCGGGCCTTTTCGCGACCGTTGGTCGCTCCTGCAGATCGGCGTCTGCTGCCGGGGGCAGGGGTGTTACAGGTCGCCCAGGATATCGGCCATGTCGTCGGCGTGTTCTTCTTCCTGGGCTAGGATGTCTTCGAAGATACGGCGGGTGGTGGGGTCGGATTCGCCGATGTACTGGATGATCTCGCGATAGCTGTCCACCGCGATGCGCTCGGCGACCAGGTCTTCGTAGACCATTTCCTTGAGGGTGGTACCGGCCACGTACTGGGCATGGGAATTCTTCGACAGGGTGTCGGGGTTGAATTCCGGCTCGCCGCCCAGTTGCACGATGCGTTCGGCCAGCTTGTCGGCATGCTCGGCTTCCTGCTGGGCATGCTCGAGAAACTCGGAGGCGGCCACACTGGCCTTCAGGCCGGTCGCCATGTAGTAGTGACGCTTGTAGCGCAGCACGCACACCAGCTCAGTGGCCAGGGACTCGTTGAGCAGGCGCAGGATGGTGTCGCGATCCGCGCTGTAGCCTTCGGTGACCGCGCCGTTTTCCACATTTTGCCGTGCGCGTTCGCGCAGCGTGTTGACGTCGGACAGTTGCGGGGCCTGGTTCAGGCTGTTCATGGTGGATCTCCTCACTCATCAGGGTTTGACGCTTCGCTGTTTTACGGTCTGTGCCGGCAAAGTCGTTACAAGGTGTGAGTAAGCCACGGCCAGAAAGTTTTATCGGATTTTCAGGGCCCGACCGTTTGCATGGCCGCTGTCAATTTCACGAAACGACTGCGCCAGCCAGGGGTCACAGCCGTGAGACCCATTTCTGGAGAAGCACCATGCTGAAGTTCCTTGGCGGCACCGTCGGTATCATTTTCCTGATCGGTTTGATTGTGGTCATTGCCCTGTTCAAGCTGGTGTTCTGACCTTCGCACCCTGAATAAAAAAGGCCCGGTTGCAGTCACTGCACCGGGCCTTTCTGTTAGCCGGGCGGGCTTAAAGGGCGCGTTCGTTCTGCTCGCGCTGCTCGCACGTCATGAAACCTTTGTTCACCACACGACCGTCGCTATTGAAGCTGACGTGATACACCTGCTGGTGGCCATCACGGGTCAGGACATAGTTGTTGCATGTGCCAGGGTTGACCTTGCGCTCGACCACCGACGACGGCGTGCCACCCAGTTTCAGGACTTGCTCGCGGGTCATGCCATCCTCGACCTGCTTGACCAGTGGCTGGTCGCGGTAGGTCACGAAATCCACCGGGTTCTGCGCGGTGCTGTTGGTGCACCCGGCCAATGCTGCCAGCACGCAGGTCGCCGCGAACATGCTCTTGTACATTACTGCCTCTCCTCTAGAAAGCCGCAAGCCGGCTCGATACGGTTTTGAGCAACGAGCCGGTCCGGGAGTTCGATGCAATATATCCACATGGCCTGAGCCGGCACGCGCTGTGCCTCTTCGTCGCGTCGCACGGCCCGGCCGCTCGACAGCGCCTAGGCTCAATCGCGTCAAAGGTTTGCCATCAGGAGCGCCTCCATGAGCGATGAATATGCGACCCGCTATCCGTTGTTACTGGTGCCCGGCCTGCTGGGGTTTGTGCGGTTTGTGGTCTACCCCTACTGGTTCGGCATCATCAAACCCCTGGAACGCGGCGGTGCCCGTGTATTTCCGGTGATGGTGTCCGGGGTCAACTCCTCCGAGATCCGCGGCGAACAACTGCTGCTGGTGATCGAGCAGGTCCTGCGCGACACCGGGGCGACCAGGGTCAACCTGATCGGCCATAGCCAGGGAGCGTTGACCGTGCGCTATGTCGCCGCCCGGCGCCCGGATCTTGTGGCCTCGGTCACCTCGGTCGCCGGTCCCAACCACGGTTCGGAACTGGCTGACTACCTGGAGCGGCGCTTTGCGGTCGGTACGCCGGGCGGGCGAGTGGTCAATGCCATCATCGGCCTGCTGGCCTGGCTGATTACCGTGTTCGAGACCGGCTATCGCGGCCCGAAGCTGCCGACCGACATCAGCGCTTCGCACCAGTCGCTGACCACCACCGGGGTGGCGTTGTTCAATCGCCAGTACCCGCAAGGCCTGCCGGCCACTTGGGGCGGGCAGGGGGCTGAGGAGGTCAACGGTGTGCGTTACTACTCCTGGTCGGGGGTTCTCAAGCCCGGTGTGACCAATCGCGGGGGCAACCTGATCGATGGTTCCAACCTCACCTGCCGGCTGTTTGCCCGCACCTTCGTCAAGGAGCGTGGCCAGTGCGACGGCATGGTCGGGCGCTACAGTTCGCATCTGGGCCAGGTCATCGGCGACGACTTTCCGCTGGATCATTTCGACATCGTCAACCAGATGATGGGCCTGGTGGGCAAGGGCGCCCGGCCTGTGCAACTGTTTCTCGACCATGCCGCGCGGCTGAAGGCCGCCGGCCTCTGACACGCCTGGCATCGATCTTTATGACATTGCACGCGCCCTTGGTTGTCCGATCACTGGTTCTCGGTGTGGAAGGCTGGCAGACTGCCTGCCTGTTCAGGCTGCCGGTATGAGGCTGTATGCCAACGTTTTCTTCACGCCAGGTGTTCCTGGCCAGCTGGATCATCATGTTCGGCGGTTTGCTGCTGATTCTGCCATTCAGGTTATTGCCCAGCCTGCTGGCCGGTTTGCTGGTGTTCGAGCTGGTCAACATGCTGACTCCCAAGCTGCAACGGCTGATTGCCGGCGAGCGCGCCCGCTGGCTGGCGGTGGCCCTGCTCGGCACGCTGGTGGTCAGCCTGCTGGCCTTGCTGTTCGCCGGTGCTTTCAGCTTTATCGTGCACGAGGCAGAAAACCCGGGCGCCTCGCTGGATAAATTCATGACCCTGATCGACCGGGCGCGCGGCCAGTTGCCGCCGTTCATCGAAGGCTACCTGCCGGCCAGTGCGGCAGAGTTCCGGGTGTCGCTGGTGGTGTGGCTGCAAAAGCACATCGGCGAACTGCAACTGATCGGCAAGGGCGCGGCGCACATGTTCGTGACCATGCTGATCGGCATGGTGCTGGGGGCGATCATTGCCTTGCAGCGCATCAGTGACGTCAGCAGCCGCAAGCCATTGGCCGCCGCGTTGTTCGACCGCTTGTACCTGCTCAGCCAGGCGTTTCGCAACATCGTGTTCGCGCAGATCAAGATTTCGCTGCTCAACACCGCGCTGACCTCGATCTTCCTGGCGGTGGTGCTGCCGTTGTGCGGCATTCACCTGCCGCTGACCAAGACCCTGATCTTCATGACCTTCCTGCTGGGCCTGTTGCCGGTGGTCGGCAACCTGATGTCCAACACGCTGATCTTCATCGTCGGCCTGTCGGTGTCGCTATGGGTCGGGGTGGCCGCGCTCAGCTACCTGATCGTGATCCACAAGGTCGAGTATTTCCTCAATGCCCGCATCGTCGGCGGCCAGATCAGCGCCAAGTCCTGGGAGCTGCTGCTGGCCATGCTGCTGTTCGAAGCCGCCTTCGGTCTGCCCGGCGTGGTGGCAGGACCGGTGTACTACGCCTACTTCAAGAGCGAGCTGCGCAAGGAAGGGCTGGTGTAAAACCCGCACAGTCGCGTAGGAGCCCGCTTGGCGTGGGCCGCACTCGGACGACCGGCTGCGCAGCAGTCGTAAAATTGCAGCGTTTCACAGATTTCTGCGAGCGCTGCGCACTCGGTCGCCGGCAGAGCCGCCTCCCACAAGTGGCGATGCCTCGGCCGTGTTGGACGGCCGGATCGACAACCGCCTCAACCGCTGACACCACCACGCCCCGCCGGCTTACGCGCCCCCCGTAGGAGCCCGCTTGGCGTGGGCCGCACTCGGACGACCGGCTGCGCAGCAGTCGTAAATTCTCAGCGTTTCACAGATTTCTGCGAGCGCTGCGCACTCGGTCGCCGGCAGAGCCGCCTCCCACAAGTTGATCTGCACCCCAAAAGTTGGACACCAATCTGACTTCCTGGGGTTTTTTCATG
>NZ_QFFU01000009.1 GCF_003131185.1 Pseudomonas ovata
ATCCTCAACACCATTCGTTCGATTGCCGAGCAGACCAACCTGCTGGCGCTCAACGCCGCCATCGAGGCTGCACGGGCCGGTGAGCAAGGCCGCGGCTTTGCCGTGGTGGCCGATGAGGTCCGGGCCCTGGCCAAGCGCACCGCCGACTCCACCGCCGAGATCGACGGTCTGCTGGGCAATCTGGCGCGGCGCACCGCCTCAGTGGCGCAACAGATGCATTCGAGCCTGGAAGTGTCGCAACAGTCGGTGAGCAAGATCGGCCAGGCGCGCACCAGCTTCGGCCAGATCCGCGAGTCGGTGGACATCATCCGCGACATGAACACCCAGATCGCCACGGCGGCCGAAGAACAGCACCAGGTGGCCGAGGACATCAACCGCCACATCAGCCAGATTCATGGCGATGCGCAACTGGTGGTGGAACTGGCGCAATCGGCCCGCACCGACTCGCAGAGCCTGGCGTCGCTGTCCAATGAACTGGATAACCTGGTGCGCAAGTTCCGCACCTGAACACGTTCGCGATACCCGTAGGAGCGCGCTTGCCCGCGACCGGCTGCGTAGCAGTCGTAAAATTGTGGCGTTTCACAGATTTCTGCGAGCGCTGCGCACTCGGTCGCGGTGGTCCGGCATTCCGGCAAGCGCGCTCTCATCAAACACAAAACAACTTATTGATTTTATTGGCTATAAAATTCACACCTGTAGGAGCGCGCTCTGCCCGCGACCGGCTGCGTCAGCAGTCGTAAATTTTCAGCGTTTCCGAGATTTTGCGAGCGCTTCGCACTCGGTCGCGGGCAAACGCGCTCCTACCAGGGAGAGGGGCCGCTTGGGGGAGGCGTGGTAGTATGCGGCCACTTTTTTCCTGTCGACCGTCATGTCCCGAAAACCCCTCTTCACGCCGGCCTTCTGGCTGCAGCTTGTCAACCGCTTGCCGTGGCGCAACGCACCTGAAGCGGTAGCGCCCGATATCCCGCCGGCACCGGTTCAAGTCCCGGCGATTGAACAAGACTTTGCGCCCCCTCGCCCTTCAAGGCCAACGGCCAGAACCAAGGCCAAAACCAAGGCGTCGCCCGCTCCTGCAAAGCCCACGGCACCGGCCTGCCCGCATTGCAAGAAGACCATGATCAGCAAGGTCGCACGCACCGGCGCCAACGCCGGCGGGCCCTTCTGGGGTTGCACCGATTACCCGAAATGCCGGGGCATCCGCGCGATTTTTGCGCCATTGCCGTCAAGGCAAGGCTGAGGCTTCGGCACGCAAGCGTAGCGCCGACAGACGGTATGGCCCTGCATGCGCCGAGCACGTGCCGTGGGATGCGCTGACGCTCAGGCAGATGCTGGCGAAGCGCGCCGGTGCTGTGTGGCGTGCGCCAGTCAGTTTTCATCATTCATTTCATTTTCGGGTTGCCTTCAGCAGGTAGTCATAGGCCTGCTGGGGCGTGGTTAACAACATAGCTTCATCGTCCGAAATACGGATATCGAACTCCTTTTCAATTTCCATAATGATTTCCAGGAAATCCAGACTGTCAACATCAAAGGTGTCTTTGAATGATTTGGAAAAATTGTCTTTTAAATGAGCTTCATCGATGCCCAGTTTATCGACGATGATACTTATCAACTTGTCTTTTAGATCGTCCATGATCTGCATCCTTGCAGTGACTGTTTACATGTACCCTTAAGTCTAGCCCCTGCATGCCAGAAGCCGGATTGTTCAATGCCCCATTGACTTATCCATTTCAACGGCCTGAGGAGCGATTGATTCATTTACGGAATAAACCAGGCCGGGACCGCTGTACACCGCACTCACAATGCCATCCGCCAACGCCCCCCACGCCCCTGCTACCGCCGTATTGGTCATCACCACCAGGCTCAGCCCAGCCTGCGGATCAACCCAATAATGACAGCCATACAGCCCGCACCAGCCCCAGGTGCCGCGCCCTTGCACCTGCTGCGCCGCCACCGGATCGGTGAGCACCGCCGGCCCCAGGCCGAAGCCCCAGCCGGGGCCGCGGCTGGCCATGGGCAGCTCGCCCAGTGCATTGCCCAGCAGCGCGGCGGTGCTGACGGATTCAAGCAGCGGCGCCCCGCCCTGGCGCAGGCATTCGAGCAGGCGCAGGTAGTCGTCAGCGGTGCCAAGAAGGCCGGCGCCACCTGAGGCCCATGCCTGGGGCCGGTGGGCACGCCGGGCCGACAGGTGCGCCAGGCCGCTGTCGAGCCACAGGTTGTCGTAGTCAGCAATGGGTTGCGGTGCGCCGGGGGCATCCTTGTAAGGTTTGGCCAGCGGGCGTTCGGGGTCATCGACAAAGCCGGTGGCGGCCATCTGCAAGGGGGCGGTCACCCAGCGGGCGATGGCTTGCGCCAGCGACAGGCCGCTGGCCTTTTCGATCACCGCGCCCAGCACGTCGGTGGCCAGCGAATAGCCCCAGGCGCTGCCGGGCTCGAACCGCAAGGGCACGTGCGCCAGGCGTTGCAGGTTGTCCTCAAGCGTCAGTGGCGAATCATCCAGGCCATCGGACACGCCGGCCTGCTGGTAGGCATTGCCCGGCGCTTGCTCAAAGCCATAGCTCAGGCCACTGGTGTGCGACAGCAGCTGCCGCAGGGTGATCGACGCCTCGCGGCCATGGCTCAACCGCGGGCGAAAATCGGCCAGCCAGTCGCTGACCTGTTGCGGCAAGCCGAGGATGCCAAGCTCGCACAGGCGCAAGGCGACGACCGAGGTGAGCAGTTTGGTCAGCGAGGCCAGGCGAAAGCGCGTGTCGCGTGCCATGGCCAGGCTCGCCTCACGGTCAGCCCAGCCTCGGGCGCTGGCGTAGCGAACCTCACCTTCATGCGCCAGCAGCAGCACACCGCCCACGATCTTTCCGCTGTCGATGTGCTCGCGCCAACAGCGGTCCAGGCGCTGCAATGCCTGAGCCTCGCGCATCAGCACCCCCGCACCGCATGGCTGAAGATCTGCTGGTAGCCCTCAGCGCAGTGGCGCACCGGGTTGGTGTGCGAGCAGCCGTCGTTAAAGGCCATCTGCCCGATCAGGCGCGCGTCGCGCTCGTCGATGCCCAGCGCGGCCAGGGTGTGCGGGATGCCGACGTCTTCGCGCAGTTGCAACAACCAGTCGAGCACGCCCTTGAAGCCCAGCACCGGCAGGCGCAGGGCGTGCGCCAGTTCATCCATCGGCCGGTGCAGGACCGACTCGTTGGCCAGCAGCACGTAGGGCATCACGATGGCATTGAGCAAGCCATGGTGGTGGTCATACAGCGCACCCAGCGACTGGGCGATGGCGTGCACGCCACCCAGCCCGCGCTGAAAGGCCGCCGCGCCCAGGCTGGAAGCCACCAGCATCTGCTCGCGGGCTTCCAGGTCCTGACCATCCGCCACAACGCGTGGCAGGTGCTGCTGGAGCATCTGCAGGCCCTTGAGCGCCACGGCCTCGGCCATCGGGTGCCAGACCGGCGAGCACCAGGCCTCCAGGCAATGGGTCAGCGCATCCATGCCGGTGGCGGCGGTCAGGTGCCTGGGCAGGCTGAGGGTCAGGCGCGCATCAAGGATCGCCACCCTGGGCATCATGCGCAGATGCAGGAGGGTGCGCTTGACCCGGGCCTGTTCATCGGTGATCACCGCGGCGCGGCCGACCTCGGAGCCGGTGCCGGCAGTGGTCGGCAAGGCCACCAGTGGCGCGATGCCGTCGGGGTCGGCACGCAAGTGGTTGTCGCCGATGTCTTCGAAGTCCCACAACGGGCGCTGCTGGCCGGACATCAGCGCCACGGCCTTGGCCGCGTCCAGCGCCGAGCCGCCACCGAAGGCGATCACGCCGTCATGGTCGCCGGCCTTGTAGGCCGCCAGGCCCTCGGCAACGTTGCTGCCGGTGGGGTTGCCCTTGACCTGGTCGAACAGCGCGCAGTGGCCCAGTTCACGGCGGCAGTCGTCCAGTGCCTGCTGGATCATCAGGCTGGCACCCAGGTCACGGTCGGTGATCAGCAGCGGCCGGCGAATGCCGCTGAAACGGCAGGCGTCGGCCAGTTCCCGCGCCCGGCCGGCGCCGACGCGAATGGAGGTGGGGTAATGCCAGTTGCTGGTGTGCATGGGATCGTTCCTTTTAAAACCTGTAGGACCGGCTTCAGCCGGGAACAGACGACACCATTCCCGACTGAAGCGCATCGCCATCCGATCGGCCCTACACCAATGAGGGTGTGTGGATTTGCGTTGATCCGTTCAGAACTGCAGCCAGGCCGCCGGCAGCAGGCCCAGCAGCAAACGCAGGCCGAAGGCGACCATGAACAGGCCGGTGACGATGTCGATGGCCTTTTTCATGCGCTGGTAGCGGGCCTGGATGGCCGGGATGGAGAACAGCGTGGCCAGCAGCACGAACCAGGAAATGGCCAGTACGGCAATGATCGAGACACCGGCGGTGCGCACCCACATCGGCAAGCCCGGGGCGGCGACGGTGGTGAACACGCTGGTGTAGAACGCCAGGGCCTTGGGGTTGGTCATGTTGGTCAACAGGCCAAAACGGTAGGCACGGCCCAGGTTGCCGATGCCCAACGCCTTGATGTCACGCGGGGCCGGCGGGTTGCCGGCGTTGCGCAGGCTCTTGGTGCCCAGCCAGGTCAGGTAGGCGCCGCCGAGCAGTTGCAGCGCCGGTTGCAGCCACGGCAGTTGCTGGAAGATCAGGCCCAGTCCGGTGGCTGCCAGCAAGGCCCAAATGATGCTGCCCGAGGCCACGCCCAGGCCGGCGCAGATGCCTTGCTGGCGCGACTGGCTCAGCGACAGTTGGGTGATGACCAGAAAGTTGGGCCCGGGGCTGATGATCAGCACGATAAAGGCACCGGCCAGGGCGATAAGCAGGGTGAGTTCGTTCATGGGGACATTCCTTGTAGAGCGGTCGATAGAATCAGTGTTCAGTGGGTTACGGCACGCGCGGCGGCCAGGCTGGCCAGGCAGTCGCTGACCGCGCGCCGGGCTTGCAACGGCGCCAGGCACTGTGGGTCCGGGGTGGGCACGTAGTGGTTGTAAAAGGTGCTGCCTTCCACCGCCGGCCCCAGCACCCAGAGGCATGGGTGCGGTTGACCGTCGCTGCACAAGGCGCGGTTGCCAGGATCGATGGCGATGCCGTCGGCCGGGTATGGATGGGCGGCGTGAATCAGGCCCTGACGCAACAGGTCGGCCAGCAGCGCATGACGGTTATGCGCCAGGCCGCTGGAGCCGACCCGGGCCTGGACCAGGTGGTCGACCTCGATGACCGGGCCATGCGGGTCGTCCAGCGCCTGCAGCCAGACCCGGCCGCCCTCCTCGTGCGCCTGGGTGGGCGGCAGCACCTGGACCACGCCGGCGTCGATCAGGGCCAGCAAGTCTTCATGGCGCTCGTGTTGCGGCCCGCCGACCAGACGGTTGGAAACGCCGGCGTACAGCGTGTAGAACGCCAGGGTCGAGTGCGCCTGCAAGCCGTCATGGTCGACCACCGCCCGCAGCACGTCGCGGCAGTCGCGCCAGACCTCCAGCGCCTGGGTCAGCGGGCTGCGTGCCGGGCCCTGGCGACTGCGCAGCAGGTCCTGGGCAAGCCACTGGCGATACCAGCCGGCGTAGTCCTGCGGCATGCCCTTCCAGCGCTCGATGGCGTGCCAGTGCGCAGGCTCGAACGCCTCCCATTGTCGGGCCAGCCGGGCGAACAGCGCCTGCCGCTCAGGGGCCTCGACCGCCTGCTGCAAAGCGTGTTGCAGGTCGATCAACTGTGCAGGCCCGGCCAGTTGCGCGCAGGCCTGGTAGAACACCGCGCGCATTTCGTCCTCGATCAGCGGCAAGACGTCACGGCTGAAATCCAGCCGGCCATCGGTGCTGTGGCGGCGCAGTTGTTCAATCGCAGCCACCGTGAAATACCGGCGCGGCCAGGGTTGGCGCACCGAGCCGTCGTGCTGTGGCCGGGCATGAAACGGCCGGCCACTGCGCGAGTACAGGTACAGGCGCGGTTCACGGCCGCTGGGCAGGTAGCGCCAGCCGGCCAGGCTGTCATCGGCCACAAAGCGTCCGCCGCGCCCTTCGGTCAGGGTCGCCAGGCAGTCCATGGCGCTGAGCCCCAGGCCCTCGATAGCCACCCGCCGGCCGGGTTCTGGCGGCACCGGCAAGGCCTGCGCATGCCCGCAGGTGATGAACAGCGCAGCAAATGCATGGCGCTCACCGTCTGCTGTGCCCAGTTGCCAGCCCGCACCCGAGGGCTGGCCGCTGATCACCCGTTGCACCACATGCCGTACCTGCAGGCCAGGCGGACAGTGCCTGAGCAACCAGCGGTAGCTGTCTTGCAGGTAGCGGCCCAGCAGGCGGCGCGGCACGAAGTCGCCAAAGCCGATCGGACGACCCTGCCCGCTGTCGTCCAGGTGCCCGCGGGCATCAAGGCGCAGGTCGTGACCCTCGCACCATTGCAAGAAGGTCGGTCCTGGTGGCCGGGTTGCCGGGTGCGCGGTACAGAACGCCGAGAGCTGCCCGGCCATGGTGTTGAGCATCAGGTAGTCGGGCTGCTCGCTCAGGTGCAGGCCGCTGCCGGGCGTCTGGGGATCGAAAACGTCGATTTGCAATCTGTGGCCAGGGGCTTGCCGGTAAAGGGCGATGAATTGTTCCAGCACGCTCAGGCCGCGCGAGCCCATGCCGACGATGGCGATGCGCAAGGGTTCAGGTGTGGCCGCCGGTGCCGGCGCCCGTTGAGTGCCAAGGGTCATGGTGATCACCAGCGGCTGGATTCGAAGAAGAAGTTCGGCACCGGCAGTGCCCGGCCCTGCGCCAGCGCCTGGCGGTACACGCGCTGGCCGACCGCCAGGTCGAGCACGCCCAGGCCGAACGGCGAGAAGATCGTCGGCCGCGCCGGGTCCAGGGCAATTTCGCCGAGCATCAGTTGCGCCAGGGTGCCGGTGATGAACGAACGATCCTGGTATTCCTGCACCGCCAGGTGCGGCGAGGTGCCGGCCTTGAGGCAGTGCTCGACGTCGTCGAACAGGTTGTTGGCCTGGGCAATCAGGGCCGGTCCCAGGTCACGCAGTGAGATATTCAGCACCACTTGCCCAGGCTTCAGCACCGGTTCCAGCACATAGGGGCTGGGCGCGGTGGTGGCGAACGCCAGCAGGTCGGCGCCCAGGCTCGTGGCCAGGTCCTGCGCCTCGACGCGCAGGCCGTGTTGCCGATGGGCGTGATCGATCAGCGCCTGGGCAGAGTCGGCATGGCTGTCATGCACGCTGAGGCGCTCGAACTGCCAGCCATCGGCGACCAGCAGATCAAGCAGGGTGCGGGCGATGAAACCGGCACCGACCAGGGCCAGGTGGCGGGCGCTGCGTTGTTGACCGTTGATCCAGCGCGCCCCGAGCACGGCCGAGGCGGCGGTGCGCATGGCACTGATGCGTGATGCTTCCAGGCACGCATAGGCGTAGCCGGTGTGCGGGTCGTTGAGCAGCAGCACGGCCGAGGCGCGCTGCAGGCCAGCGTCGATATTGTCCGGAAAGCTGGAAATCCATTTGATCCCGATCACCGGCTGTTCGCCGTCAAGGCTGGCCGGCAGCGCAATGATACGGTTGGCCGGCTGCGCAGGAAAACGCAGGAAGTAGCTGTCGGGGTTGATCGTGCGCCCGGCCTCATGCTGCAGGTAGGCCTGGCGCACATCCTCGATGCACGCCTGGGGATCCGCCGCCAGCAGGTGCGCCACGCTTTCGCCGTCGACCACATGGAAAGACGGCTTTACGGGCCCGGCCTGAAGCGCAGGCGCCGGCCTGGAGCCGGGTTCCAGGTAGGTGGTGTGCTGCGGCTCGATGGGCAGGTCGGCCAGTTGCATGCCCAGCACCTCACGGCCAAAGCGTTGCTCGACCCAGGCATCGTCGTACAGGGTGTCGAGGTAGCGCTCGCCCCAGTCCGGCGACACTGCCACCACCACCGCCCCCGGTTCGATGCGCTCGCGCCACGCATGCACGGCGGCCACCACCGTGGCGGTCGAGCCGCCCACCAGCAAGCCGCGAGTGCGCGCCAGCAGGCGGGCCATGGCCACGGTGCGCGCTTCGGGGACCATTTCCAGGGCGTGAATACCGTCGGCGTCGAAGATTGGCGGCCGCTGGCTGGTGCCCAGCCCCGGAATGAAACGCCGCGCGGCCGGGGTGCCAAAGGTCACGGAGCCAACGCTGTCGACGGCGATGATGCGGGTACGCGGATGATGCTTGCGAAAGTACTGCACGCAGCCCATCAGCGTGCCGGTGGTGCCGGCGCCAACGAACAGGTAATCGACCTGCGCGAAGCTTTCACCGATCGAACGCGCGGTGGTCTGTGCATGGGCGCGCGGGTTGGCGGCGTTTTCGTACTGGTTTAGCCACACATAGCGAGGATCGCGCATCAACAGCTCGCGGATCAGCGCAATGCGCGTGCCGAGAAAACCGCCATTGGCATCGGCAGTGTCGACCTGGATCACTTCGGCACCGTAGCTGCGCATCAGGCCGATGCTGTGCCGGGCGCTGTTGGGATCGACCACGCAGGTAAAGCGCAGGCCACGGCTGGCGCAGAGCATGGCCAGCGCCACGCCCAGATTGCCCGAGGACGATTCGATCAGGACAGTGTCGGGCCGGATCAGGCCGCGGGCCTGCAAGTCGTCGACCAGAGCCGTGGCGGTCTTGAGCTTGATCGAGCCGGCCGGGTTGAACGACTCCATTTTCAGGTGAAAGTCAGGGCCGATACCGCTCACCTTGAGAAAGGTGCGGTCGTGAAGAATGTCGCCGAGGGTCTCGAACATGGTCATCACTCACTGGGCCCAGGCAACAGTCGGCGCCGGTACGGCGACGGCTTCGTGCAGGGCATTGGCAATTCGTTCGGCGCGCAGCGCCATCATCGAGAACGACTGGCTGTCGCTGATGCCGTGGCTGCGCTCGGAAAGGCCGTTGACCCACAGCTGCACATCGCATTGCCCGGTGGTGGCCACCCGGTAGTCGCGGTCGATCAGCAGACCGCCTTGCTCGTCGGCGGCCAGCCAGGGTTGCAGGCTGGCAAGTAACGGCGGCACGCGGTGTTGCTGGTAGCCGGTGGCCAGGACAATGGCGTCCACCTCCACGATGCGGCTGTGCTGGCTGAAGCGATCGGTCAGGGTGACGCGGTAGTGGTCACCCAGGTCCTGCACGTCACTGACCTGGTGGTAACCGTGGGTGTGCAGCCGCGAGCGACCGGCAATGGCGTCTTCGTAGGTCAGCGAAAACAGCTTCTGGCTTTCGTCCGGGTCGATGCCGGCGTAGTTGGTGGCGCGGCTGTAGTCGAGAAACTGCTGACGGGCCGCAGCGTCCAGGCCGTGGAAGTAATCGACGTGATCGGGACCGAACACCCGGTTGGGAAATTGCCCCAGTTGGGTGAGCTTGAAGCCGGCCGTGCGGTGCACCGAATGCACCTGCACGCCGGCATCACGGTCGAGTAGTTCCAGCACCGACTCGCTGGCGCTCTGGCCCGAGCCGATCACCAGCCAGCGTTTGGGCAGCGCGGCGCTGAACGCCTGCAGGCGGGTCAAAAACTCGCTGGTATGAAAGACCCGCGGGCCCAGTAGCGCCGCAAAGCGCTCGGGCACCTGCGCTACGCTGCCGCTGGACAGCACCAGATGGCGCGTGCTGAACACTCCGTGTGGCGTTTGCACCTGCACGGCCTGCAAACGACCCTTGTCGATCACCGGCAGGATGTCGCTGGCCGGGGTATTGAAGTGGGTGCCGGCGTCGACTTGCGCTGCGACCCAGGCCACGTAGTCTGACCATTCATGACGGCTGGCCGGGCGACCGAGCAGGCCGAACTCGAACATCCGGCCCTTGGCCTTGAGGTACATGGCAAAGGAAAAGCGGCTGCGCGGGTTGCGCGGCGTGACCAGGTCGCGAAACACATGGTGGTTGATGTCGGTGCCGGCCAGCAGCAGCTCGCGGTGCCATTGGGTGTCGGCGGCGCGCTCCAGAAAGCGCACGTCCAGGCGACCCAGCGGGTGGCCTTGTTCGCGGGCATCCTCGAAGACGCAGGCCAGGGCAATCCCGGCCGGCCCAAAACCGATGCACACGGCATCGGACGCAATGATGTGATGACCCATGAAAGTCTGTCCTTGGTGGGGTGGGTAAATAACGGTGTCGTGTCCATTGGCGGCTGAAACAGGTCGCTGCCCGGCCGCGCCGACTGTGCTCAGGTGTCGGGCCAACGCTCCAGGCCCTGCGGCCCGACCCGCCAGAGGCGATTGCGCACGCTATGGCATTCGCCCTGATCGAACGTCATCGGCCCCAGCGGCGTGCTGAACCGTCCATGCCGCAAGGCTTGCAGCAAGGCGGCGCGATCGGGCCACGCGCGCCCGGCCAAGGCCGCGAGTACGTGCAGCAGGCGCAGGCTTTCGCGGTAGTAAGTCTGTGGCGGCGCCCCGAACAGCGCCTGGTGCTGGCGCGTACCAGGGCAATCGCCCGGGCCATCATCGAAGCCGATCACGTAGGTGTCGCGGTCATGGGCGGCGGCGTAGCCCAGGTGCGGTGAAGCGGCATCATCGGTGAGCACCAGCGGTCGGCGGCTGCCTGCCCGGCGCCGGGCCTGCCAGTGTTCGCGGCTGGGCTTGAGGCGCCCGGCGAAAATTTCCACCTCGGCCTGCTCAGGCATTTCGACCTGCTTGAGCCCCTGCTCGCTCGCCTGCCGGGCAATCGCCGCTGCCAATGCCTGGCCATGGGCGCTGTCATCGGCATCGATGTGCAGGCGCTGCCAATGCCGGCCCTGCAACCAGGCCAGCAGGTCAGCGGCCAGTTGCCGGTCGCAGGCACAACCGCGCATGACATTGTCGTGCTGCGTCAGGGCGTCCACCGTGGCGGCCGGGGTCAGCAAGGCAATGTCGGCCTGGCGATACAACGGTGCAGCCGCCAGGGCGGCGTCGGAAGAAAAGTGCCCGAGCACCACATCGGCGCCCCAGGCAATCATCTGCCGGGCCACTTCGGCGCCACGCTGCGGGTCGGCACCATCGTCAAGCCAGTGCCAGCGCACCCTGTGCAGCGCTGGCAGCTCATTGCGCGCCACGGCCATGGCACGCAAGAAAGTGCGTGCATGCGGGGTGACCGCCGGGTCGAACACGGCACTGACCCCGACCTGCAAAGGCCTTGGCCACGCGTTATCACTGTTCATGACCGTTTCCTTGTTGCAGATCCGCTGGCTGGATCCTGTGCAGGGCACGCCGTGCGCACAGCGCGGTCCATGGCGACGCCATGCCGGGGTCGCCGGTGGTCAGGTAGCGGTTCACCTGCCGGCCGGCAATGTCGGCAATGCCCGGCGCGAACTTGAAGCCCAGCCCGGACAACCCGCAGGCCACATACAGGCCACGCTGATCGTCGACAAAGCCCAACAGCGGTCGACCATCGGCGCTGTAGCTGTCGAAGCCGGGCAGGATGTCGAGCACCTGCGCCTGGCCGCCGCCGGCCAGTTGCGTCACGCGCTTAAGGGCGTCGTGGTAATGCCGGGCGTCGGGGGGCGCCAGGTCTTGCGGCCACGCGGCCCGGTCGCGCAGGCCGCAGCCGCTCTGCACGATATGGCGGCTGAGGGGGATGGCGTAGCTGGCGCTGGGCGCATCGATCACCGGCAGCGACCAGCTGCGTTCGGTCAACACCCGGGCCAGCGGAATGCTGCGGCTTTCGAGCGCCAGCGCCGGCAACAACCGACGGGTCCAGGCGCCGCTGGCCAGCACCACGACCCGGCAGCGCAGGCGCGCCTGGCCCAAGTGAATGCTGGCCGAGCCGTCGGCCTGCCAGTCGATGGCCTGCACCTGGCAATGCTCCAGCACCAGGCCCTGACTGCGCAGCACACCGCACAAGCGTGCCGTGGCCTGGCGTACGTCACCGACACAGGCATTGGGCTCGAACAGGTCGAGCCGGTCGTCGCGGCGGGCATACAGGCCGTGGCCTTGTAGCCACTGCATCGGGTACTCGGCACTGGCGTGGCAGTCGATGGCCGCTTGCAGGTCGGCCTGCTGATCCACTCCGGCGCGGTACAGCACGCCGGTGCAACGTAGCGCCTGGGTGTAGGTGGTCGCGAACACCGGGCTGCGCATCACCTGCAGAGAATGCGCGGTAAGTTGCATCAGCAATGGGTCGGCGTCATACAGGCGCACCAGCCCGCCGGACCAGGCGCTGGCGCCCAGGCTGGCAACGCTGCCCTGTTCGAGCAGCGCCACGGTCAGGCCCAGGCTGGTCAGGCGCGCCGCAATGCTGGCGCCGACGATGCCGGCGCCAATCACGGCGACTTGATAATCGATGTCCATATCAGGTGCGCTCAGATGGAATAGTCGACAGCCGGCCCGGACAACACCGTGGCGGTAATCCGGTCTTCAGGCAGGCCATAGGCGCGGATCAAGTGGGCGGCGGTGCCCGGGATCAGGCTCTTGCCCATCACCGCGATCAAGGCGGCCAGGTGGCTGACCGGACGGCCTTCGGCCAGGCGCGTTCGGGCAATGGCAATGGCATCGAGCAGCACCTGGGCCATGTGCCGGATCGAGAAATGCTTGAGCTCCGAGGCCCTGCACCATTGCAGGCGCAAGGCTTCGAGCAAGGCGGCGTCCGCCCCGCAAAAGCCGCTCCACCAATGATCATGCTGGGCAGGACCGGCCTGCAGCAGCCTGGGGAAGAACTCACCGAACACTTCCTGGCGCCAGGCCTGGAACGTCGCCAGGCGGAAATCACCTTCGCTCTGTTCCGGGGCGATGCTGGCCAGATACAACCGGGCGCTGTCCGGGCAGGCTTCGCGGGCCAGGTCGGCGACCCAGATGGCATGGTTGCGGCTGGTCGACAGGTTCAGGCCATCAAGGGTGAGGAACTGGTTGGGCACGAAATGCTGCCGCACGCGCAAACCCTCGTGGGCGGCCAGTTGCGCCGGGTAGACGATGCAATGGCTGAACACGCAATCGAAACCGAGAAAATTGACCAGCGTGCCCTGCCCCGAGCGCCAGTACTGATTGAAAAGCTCCGGGTTGCCGATGCGGTCGGCGTATTCACGGAAGGCGGCGATGTAGCCGGCCAGGCCCATGAACCAGGTGTGCACCCGGCACGAGCCGTCGGCGGCCAGGTCCAGCCCGCCGTCATGCGGCCGGGTCACACCCCAGTCATGCAGGTGTTCGAGGGTGTCGCGCAGCCAGCCGTTGAGCGGCTCGCGCCACGACCGTCCAAGCAAGGTGTCACGCAGGACCGGCTTGAAATCGGCCAGCTTGAGAAACGCTCGGTGCGTAGGTTTCAGGTGTGGCGCCTTGTGGCACAGCTTGCAGTACAGGCCGCTCATCAACGCTGCATCCGGGGCCTGGGCGCAGTGTTCGCACTGGCTGGGGTCCGAGTCATGACCGCAGTAGTTGCACAGTCCACGGGCAAAGGCTTCATAGCCCCATTTGTCGCAGTCGGCGCAGTAGGGTTCGTCGCTGTCACGAAATTCGATGGCGCCGGCGTCGCACAATTTATCGAACACTTCGCTGACCGCCTGGTGGAACCAGGGGTTGTCATACGGGCGCATCCAGTTGTCCGGCTGAATGCCCACGGCCGCCAGCGAGGCTTCGATGCGGTCGGTGTTGCGCCGTGCCAGCTCGATCGGGTCGACGCCCTGCTCCAGCCCCTTGCGCAGCATGTAGGACTGGTAGTCGTCGGAATAGGACAGCAGCACGCACTCATGACCGCGCTGGCGCTGCACCCGGGTGAACACGTCGGCGCCCAGGAAGGGACCGGCGATGTGGCCGATGTGCAGGTCGCCGTTGGGCGTTGGCGGGGTGATGGTGACAATGAACTTAGCCATCGAGGCACCCCGTCGTGTCCGTGTGACGAGCGAGGAAGTCGTTGACGTGGTTCAGGTCCCACCAGATCACGTAGAAGTGAAAGTCGTCGTCGGAATCATTGATGACGTAGTGGTGGGTGTGCTTCGGAATGGCAGCAATGTCGCCTTGGGTAAAGCTCATTTCCCGGTCGCCGATCACCAGCCGTGCCGTGCCCTGGATGGCGATGAACAATTCCTGGTCGATCTGCGTATGGGTGGCGCTGGTGGTGCCGGGGCGCACCACGCACCAGCCGCCACCAAACGGCATCGGATAGCCTTCCCAAGGCAGCAGACGGCTGCCGTCCAGGCCGTATTCGTGAACCAGGGCGTCAAAGCGCGTCTTACGGTAGATATCGAACGGTTCCATGCTCAAGCCCGTGTGTGGTTGGTGGCCAAAGCATGAAATGTGCGACGTAGACGCGCTATCGGATCCCCGGATAGCTCAGGGGTGACGGATCAAGGAATTCAATCGATGACCTTTTATCGTTACACCTGAACTGTATCGGTTCTGTCGATTGTCTGTATTGATAGCCACCATTTCTGGTGATCGGGGGGCCTCTCTAGAATGGCGGCACAGGCAAAGCAAACCCAAGACTTTGCACAGATGATGCAGTGGAGAACCCCATGAAATATGTAATTTTTGCGGCCCTGTCGATGTTCAGCGTAATGGCTTCGGCCAATACCGATACATCTGCGCAGCCGGTCGATGTCCAGCAGTACAGCTACAACCAAAGGCTCGATGTGGCCAAAGTGATCAGCATCGACGCAGCCGACTCCGACCTGTGCGAGCCCGTGGCGGCCAGCATGGTCTACCTCGACAGCCAGGGTGTTGAGCATGAACTGCACTACTCGCGCTTGAGCGAAACCTGCTCGACGCATGGTTGATCGCGCCATGAACGACAAGGCCGCCGAGCATCGGGTTCAGGCGGCCTTCTGGTTTTTACTGCACGTGCTCACTCCTTGCCGACCCGTGCCATGAATTGCGCAAAGTCAGCCGCAATCACCTGTATGGACTCTTGCGGCTCGATTGCACTGAACCAGACCACAGGCCAGGGTGGCGCAGGCCCTCTCAGATCGAAGGCCATGAAATCGCCCACGCCATTGCTGCCAAAGACAAACAGGCCCGGCAGCGTTTGCTCATGAAACGCAATATTTTCGGGGTCTGCTGCGCACTGCGCCGAATCGAGCACCAGGATAAGGGGCATGACTTCCAGCGGCCCTTCACCGCCGTTACTGAATGCCAGTAACTGGTAGTACTGCTCCGGCAATACCTGCGGCGCCACCTCTCGCAACCTGGCCAGCGCCTCTTGCGAAGCACCGCTGACACCGTGCCACTGCCCGTCGATCATCACTGTCAATTGCTCCACTCATCGATCCTATGGCCATGATGCGAGAAAACGGGGTCGTTTCTCTCGTCGGCGTCCGGCACATTGTGCATGAGGCTAGCAGGCTACACCGCCCTCATTGCATTGGACGAGGCCAGGCGGCGATCAGGGTCAGCAATAGCAGTACCAGAATCGCCGGGGCAAAGGCGCCCGCGCCCAGGCTTTGCAGCAGCCAACCGCCCAGCAACCCTCCCCCGGCAATCGCCAGGTTCCAGGCGGTGACCAGCATTGACTGGGCGACATCAGCCGCAGGCCCCGCACGCCTGGCCAGCGCTGTCTGAAACAATGTGGCGGCCCCACCGAATGCCAGCCCCCACAGCGCAACAGCCAGGTAGATGATCCAGGGTGCCTGACCTGCGACACCCAGCAGCACGGCTGCCAGAGCGAACACCCCGATGCTGCTCAAGGTCATTACGCGCAAGTGACGGTCGATCAAGACACCCACGATCCAGATGCCTGGCAATGCCATGATCCCGAACACCAACAACACCCGCTCGGTCTGCGCGCCCATCGAGGCGTGGGCCAGGAAGGGCGCGATGTAGGTGTAAAGCAGGTTGTGGGCCAGCACATAGCCCAACACCACGCACAGCACCGGGCGTATGCCGGGGCGCTTGAGCACCTGCCGCAGCGACAGGCGCGCGCCGCCGGGAACGCTGGCAAAGTCGGGGAGCCGCAGGCGAATCCAGACCATCAGCAGCAACGCCAACACGCTCATCAGGCCAAAACACAAGCGCCAACCCAGCAGGTTGCCCAGCCAGGTGCCGGCCGGCACGCCCAGAGACAGCGCCAGTGGCGTGCCGACCATGGCAATGGCGATGGCGCGCCCTTGCTGGTGCGGCGCTACCAGCCGGGCAGCATAGCCGGCCAGTAACGCCCAGAGCAGACCGGCCGACACGCCGGCTATCAGGCGTGCCAGCAGGCTCAATGCGTAACTGTCCGACAGCGTTGTCACGGTATTGGCGAGGGCAAAGCCGAATATCGCTGCCAGCAACAGCGGGCGACGATTGAGGTGCTGGGTCATGGCGACCAAGGGAATGGCGGCCATCAGCGAACCCAACGCATAGACGCTGACCCATTGTCCGGCCAGCGCTTCGGACACCTGCAGATCAGCGCTGATCCGAGGCAGCAGGCCGGCTGGCAGGGCTTCGGTCAGGATCGTGATGAAGCCGGCCAGGGCCAAGGCCAGCAAGGAGGAAAGTGGCAGCGGCGCGGCCCGTTGGCGGGCGTCGCTGTGCAGTGGGTTTGTGAGCGTAGGCGGTGTCATAAGGACCTGTCGTTAAGCCATGAAAACAGGGGCTCACCTTAAGCAGGTCATCATGACTGGACAATAGCGCCGCTGTTCATAACATAGCGGACATATTTTCCTGAATGGACAGCCCATGGACTCGCTCAATGGCATTGCCTTCTTTGTCCAGGCCGCCGACACCCGCAGCTTTTCCGAAGCCGGGCGCAACCTGGGCGTGTCGGCCTCGGCCGTAGGTAAAAGCGTGGCACGGCTCGAACAGCGGCTGGGCGTACGCCTGCTGCACCGCAGCACTCGCAGCATCACCGTCACCCCGGAAGGCGCGCTGTTTCTGGAGCGTTGCCGCCGCGTATTGGGCGAACTGGAAGCGGCAGAGCTGGAGTTGTCACACAGCCGGCAGGCACCGCAAGGCCGGTTGCGGGTCAGCCTGCCACTGGTCGAGCGCCTGGTGATGCCCGCCCTCACCGGCTTCATGCACCGTTACCCGGCCATCGAGCTGGACCTGGATTTCAGTGACCGTCTGGTGGAGGTCATCGAGGAGGGTTTCGATGCCGTGGTGCGTACCGGTGAGCCGCATGATTCGCGGCTGATGTCGCGGGTGCTGGGGCATTTCCAGATGCGTCTTGTTGCCACGCCCGAGTATCTGACGCGCTGCGGTACTCCACTCACCCCCGCCGACCTTGCCGGGCATGCCTGCCTGCGGCACAAATTTCCCAGCACGGGCAAGCTGGAAACCTGGCCACTGCAGCCTGATCCGGATCAGGCCGAGCCACGGGTGCCGGCCTCGATGGTATGCAATACCATCGAGACGCTTTTATATGGGGTGCTGGGTGACCTGGGCATTGCTTGCCTGCCGGACTTTCTGGTCGATGCGTTTATCGACCAGGGACGGCTGGTCAGCGTGCTGGAAGCGCACCTGCATTTTCAAGGCACTTTTCGCCTGCTCTGGCCGTCGAGCAAGCATCTGTCACCCAAGCTGCGGGTATTTATCGACCACATGGTCGAAAACCTGTTCAAGCCCGGCGCGGTGGCGGACCTGTCGGGACAAGCAATCCGTAATGATAGTGACTATCGATAATCTCGATAATTTTTGTCAGCCCCGTGATGGTACGGTGCACCTCGATGAATCACGGCCTGGCGGCCCGCTCCGGCGGCCGGGCTCGCGCTCCATTCATCAACCCCTTTGGTTAGATCTGTTTGGCCACCTCACGTCATGTGCGGTGGCCTTTTTTATGCGCGGACTTTATCCCGGGGCCTTTGGCGGCGTGATCGACATGGCCGCGTCACAGCTCCAGATGATCGACCACGCGCCGGCGTTCGTTGTCATTGCGCATGTCGTAGCTGGCGGTGGTCGCGATATGGGTGTGGTGCGCCAGTTTCTGGGCGATGGAAAGGTCGAATTCTTCGATGACACGGGTGATGAACGACCGGCGAAAGTCGTGCGGCATGATGTCCACGCCGACTTGCCGGCCGCGCTGGCGGGCAATGAAGTAGATCGCGTGCTTGGTGATGCGCTCGCGGGTGATGTGATTGCCACGGCGGATGCGGTTGAACAGAAAGGCATCGTCCGGCTGACCGGCTGGCAGTGCGTCACGGCGCAATTGCAGCCAGGCTTGCAAAGCGTCGAAAGCCCACACCGGAGCGTACTTGATCAACTGCTTGTTGCCCTTGCCCAGCACGCACAGACAACGCTGTTCAAAGTCCACCTGGTTCAGGTCGATGTTCACCGATTCAGACTTGCGCATGCCCGAGCCGTACAGCATGGCGATGATCGCCGCATCGCGCCGTCCTTGCGGGCGTGGGTCCGCGGCACAGACGTCCATCAGTTCACGGATCAGGCTGCGACGGATATTGCGCCCACGGCCGAGCCGGGTACCGGGCATGGGCTTGACCGAGCGAATCCTGAGTAATTGGTCATGGCTGATCAGGTCCTGGCGCCAGGCCTCATTCATCACCCCGCGAATGGCATTGACGTACAGCGAAGTGGTGTTTGGCGCATAGTTGTCATCACGCAAGGTAGCCACCAGAGCGGTGATATGACCCGGTTGCAGGGTGTGCCACGGCACATCGGCAATGTCCACATCGACCAGTCCCAGCCGGTCGGCGGCATCCTGCAGCACGTAGCGCATGGTCTGCCGGCTCGAGGGCGCCAGGCGGTCCATGTACAGGCGCAGCGGGTTGCTGACGTCCGGCAGCATGACCGGGGTGGAACGGGGTTGCTCTGGCATAGTCTGGCGGTTGAAGCCGCTCCTGTTGGGTCAATGGCACAGTGTGGGGCGGGTCAGCGGTTGACGTCGACCACCACGCGTCCGCGTATTTCACCGGCGATCAGACGCGGGGACTGCTCGATCACGTCGCTCAGACCGATTTCATGGCTGATCAGGGTCAGCAAGGCCGGGTCCAGGTCGGTCGCCAATCGCGCCCAGGCCTCCAGGCGGTCCTCCAGCGGACGGTTCACGCTGTCGATGCCGGCCAGGGTCACGCCGCGCAGGATAAACGGTGCCACCGTGGCGGGAAACTCCATGCCCTGCGCCAGGCCACAGGCGGCAACGATGCCGCGATAACGGGTGGCCGCGCAGGCATTGGCCAGGGTATGGCTGCCCACTGAATCGACCACGGCCGCCCAGCGCTCCTTGAGCAAGGCCCGGCCCGGCTGGTTGAGTTCATGGCGGTCAATGATGGCGCTGGCCCCCAGTTGCCTGAGGTAATCGCTTTCTTGCGGCCGGCCGGTGGAGGCCACCACCTGATAGCCCAGCCGGGCCAGCAAGGCCACGGCAAAGCTGCCGACCCCGCCATTGGCGCCGGTCACCAGTACTTCGCCATCCTCAGGTTTGACACCGTGCTTTTCCAGGGCAATGACGCTGAGCATGGCGGTGTAGCCTGCCGTGCCGATGGCCATGGCCTGCGCAGGCGTGAAAGCCTCCGGCAAGGGGATTAACCATTGACCCTGCAGACGCGCGCGCTGGGCCAGACCGCCCCAGTGGCTTTCGCCAACACCCCAGCCGTTGAGCACGACCTTGTCGCCGGCCTTGAACCGTGGGTTATCACTGGCCTCGACCGTACCGGCCAGGTCGACGCCTGGCACCATCGGGAAACGCTTGATGATGGGACTGCTGCCGGTGATGGCCAGCGCATCCTTATAGTTCAGGGTGCTGTGCGAGACCTGCACGCTGACATCGCCTGCTGGCAGATCGTGTTGCTCAAGATCACGCAGGCCGACGTGATAGCCCGCGTCGTCCTTGTCGATGAGGATGCCTTTGAATGAGCTGCTGGTCATGTCGCCTCCTGAAGAGTCATCGTTTTGAGCGCGCGGGCGTATGGGGTTATTGCGGCAAGCCGCGCAGGAACCCGGCAATGAACGTATTCAACGGTGCCTCGCCCTGCACCAGCCGGGCACGCAGCACAGCGCCCTCCCAGCCGATCCAGAAAAACGCCGCCAGTTCGTCGCAGTCGGCACTGCGCCCCAGCTCACCGACCGCCTGGGCGCTGCGCAGGCAGGCGGCCAGGCGCGCCTGCCAGTCGAGCTGGATCTGCTCCAGCACGGGCCGAAAGCTCTCGGGCAATACGCTGATTTCCTGACCCAGATTACCGACCATGCAGCCGCGCCGGTAATCATGACGCGCCATGCCGACCTTGGCGGCCTGTACAAAACCGACCAGCCGCTCCAGCGGCGACAGGGACTCATCGAGCAGGTACCGGTCGAGCAGGCTGGCAAAATACTCGGCGTAGCGGTCCAGCACTTCACGGGCAAACAGCTCTTTGCTGGGAAAGTAGTTGTAGAAGGAGCCCTTGGGGATCGAGACCTGCTTGAGCAGAAAGTCCAGCCCGGTGGCGGTGAAGCCCTGTTCGGTAAGGACTTCAAGACCACGACGGATCAGGACTTCGCGGGTTTCCACGTTGTCCCGATCAAGCTTGGGTGGACGACCAGGGCGGCGCGCTTTGGCAATAGGATCATTCATGACAAGAGATATTAGACCGGACGTTTTAAAAGTCAATTGCCACGTGTCGTGCAAGCGACAATGACCGACTGCAGACTGCGCAGTCGGCAGCATGAGAGACAGCGCTGTAAACGCCCATTCCCGTAGACGGTTTAACGCTATATATTTCAGTACATAGCGAAATGCCCCCTACCCTTTGCCGGAGCCGCTTCATGCGTGCATTGCCCTTGTCCTTGATTTGCAAATCCCTTGTCATCACAGCCACTGCGTGGGCCGTCTTGCCTGTATACGCCGCTGAAGTACAGGTCGCGGTCGCGGCCAACTTCACCGCCCCGATCCAGGCGATCGCCAAGGATTTCGAACAGGACACCGGCCACACGCTGGTCGCCGCTTTCGGTTCCACCGGCCAGTTCTATACGCAAATCAAGAACGGTGCGCCGTTCGAAGTGTTTCTTGCCGCCGACGACACCACCCCCGCCCGGCTTGAACAAGAGGGCGACACCGTCAAGGGCTCGCGCTTCACCTATGCCGTCGGCACGCTGGCGTTATGGTCAGCCAAGGACGGTTATGTCGATGCCAAGGGCGACATTCTCAAGGCCGACACCTGGCAGCATTTGTCTATCGCCAATCCCAAGACCGCGCCTTATGGGCTGGCCGCCACTCAGGTGCTTGAAAAGCTGGGGCTGACCGCGGCTACCCAATCCAGGCGTGTCGAAGGCCAGAGCATTACCCAGGCCTGGCAATTCGTTTCCACCGGCAATGCCGAGATCGGTTTCGTGGCCCTGTCGCAGATCTACAAGGATGGCAAAATCAGCAGCGGTTCGGCCTGGCAGGTGCCTGCCGAGCTACATGACCCGATCAGACAGGATGCGGTAATCCTCAACAAAGGCAAAGACAACGCGGCCGCCACCGCCCTGATCGACTACCTGAAAGGCCCCAGGGCCGCTGCAGTGATCAAGTCCTTTGGGTACACGCTGTAAATGCCGTTGGACAGCGGTGATCTGGCGGCCATCTGGCTGACGTTCAAGCTGGCTTCGCTGACCACATTGATTTTATTGGTGGTCGGCACCCCCATTGCACTGTGGCTGACCCATACCCGCTCCTGGCTCAAGGGTCCGGTCGGCGCCATCGTGGCCTTGCCCTTGGTACTGCCGCCCACGGTGATCGGCTTTTACCTGCTGCTGTTGCTGGGACCGCACGGCTACATTGGACAACTGACCCAAAGCCTGGGCCTCGGCACTTTGACCTTCAGCTTCGCCGGGCTGGTCATTGGCTCGGTGGTGTACTCCCTGCCCTTCGTCGTACAGCCGCTGCACAACGCCTTTGCGGCCATGGGCAGCCGTCCGCTGGAGGTGGCCGCCACCTTGCGGGCCGGGCCTTGGGACACGTTCTTTCATGTCGTGCTGCCCCTGGCTCGACCTGGTTACCTGACCGGCGCGATTCTGGGATTTGCTCACACGGTGGGCGAGTTCGGGGTGGTATTAATGATCGGCGGCAATATCCCGGACAAGACCCGCGTGGTGTCGGTACAGATTTTCGATCACGTCGAATCCATGGCGTACGAGCAAGCCCATTGGCTGGCCGGACTGATGCTGGTATTTGCTTTCGTGGTGCTGCTGGCGCTGTATACCAGTGGCAAGAACAAGACTGTCTGGAGCTGAATGATGAACGAGCGCCTGCACATCCGCATCAAACTGGCATTCCCTGACTTCAGCGTGGACGTGAACCTGGACGTTCCGGGTCAGGGCGTGACCGCGCTGTTCGGGCACTCCGGCTCCGGCAAGACCACCTGCCTGCGCTGCGTGGCCGGGCTGGAAAAGGCATCCGAAGCCTTCATCGAGGTCAACGGCGAGGTCTGGCAGGACAGCCGGCGCGGTATTTTCGTCCCCACTCATAAACGTGCCCTGGGCTATGTCTTTCAGGAAGCGAGCCTGTTTGCCCACCTGAATGTGCTGGACAACCTGCAATTCGGCCTGCGCCGCATTCCAGTGGCGCAACGCAAGGTCAAGGTCGAACACGCCATTGAGTTGATGGGCATCGGCCATCTGCTGGCGCGACGCCCGGACAAGCTGTCCGGCGGTGAACGACAACGCATCGGCATTGCCCGTGCCCTGCTCACCAGCCCGTGCCTGCTGTTGCTCGATGAGCCATTGGCAGCGCTGGATGCCCGGCGCAAGGCCGAGATCCTGCCGTACCTGGAGCGCTTGCACACCGAGCTGCGCATTCCCATGCTCTATGTCAGCCACTCACAGGACGAAGTGGCACGGCTGGCCGATCATCTGGTATTGCTCAGCGAAGGCCGCGCCGTGGCCAGCGGTCCGTTGCAGGCCATGCTGGCCCGGCTCGACCTGCCAACGGCACTGGAGGCTGATGCCGGGGTGGTGATTGAAGGGGTGGTCACCGATTTCGATCCGCACTATCAGTTGCTGACCCTGAACCTGCCCGGCAGCGACCAACAGATGCGCATCGCCCATGGCCCACTGGCGCCTGGCAGTCGCCTGCGTGTCAAGGTGCAGGCACGGGATGTCAGCCTGACCCGGCAGGTCGACGAACACAGCAGCATCCTCAATCGCCTGCCGGTCACTGTTGTCGGCCAGGCACCTGCCGAGCACCCGGCGCATGTGCAGGTATTGCTCGACGCCAGCGGCACGCCCTTGCTGGCGCGTATTACGCGTTACTCAAGCGATCAATTGCAGTTGCACCCAGGCCAGCCGCTCTGGGCCCAGATCAAGAGCGTTGCCGTCCTGGCCTGATTCCTTCTTGAGGTTTCCCTCTTCCTCCGTCGGCAAAGCCCGACTCAGCGTAGGCAAGATCTGACAGACCTTGCCCGTGCCCCTGATGAAAACTAAGGCCTTGCTCGCACTCATTGCCATGCGCCGACGGTCCGCCGCGCTCACTTCTTTGTAACGACGACAACACTGCACAGAAATAATTTCGATACTTACATTGTAAAGAGCAATGATTCTCAGCATCATTGGCGCCGCACACTCAACTGCAAATGATTCTCAAAAAAATAATCAACACTTGGATTTTCACAGGTAGCGTTACAGATGACTAAAATGCCCGCCCTTACCCGCCCGACCCACACGCTGATGCTGTCCGCCCTCGGACTGGCCGTCGCCTCTTGCGCCGCCCAGGCGCTGGCCGACCAGACACGCAGCAGCGCGCTGCAACTCGACAACATCAACGTCGATGCTGCCGGCACCGGCGACTACAAGACCGAACGCTCGGCCTCCAGCAAAATCGCGGCGCCCCTGCTGGACACTCCACAGACCATCACCGTGGTTCCGGCGCAGGTCATCCAGGAGCAACAGGCCCTGAGCCTGCGGCAAGTGCTGTCCAATGTTTCAGGCATTACCTTCAATGCGGGTGAAGGCGGCGGTGGTTCGGGCGACAGCATCAATATTCGTGGCTTTTCAGCCAACAGCAATATCCAGATCGACGGCCTGCGCGACAGCGCCCAGACCAGCCGGACCGACACCTTCAATATTGATCAGGTCGAAGTCATCAAGGGGCCGAACTCGGTGTTCGGCGGCGCCGGCACCACCGGCGGCAGCATCAACGTGATCAGCAAGCAGCCTCAGGATCGGGCCTTTACCCGCCTGGGCGGCAGCCTGGGCACCGACGACTATTACCGCATGACCGTCGATGCCAACCAGCCACTGGAAGGCGTCGGCACCGACAGCGCCTTTCGCCTGAACCTGATGGGCCACAAGAACGATGTGGCCGGCCGCGACCAGATCGAGCGCGAGCGCTGGGGCATCGCCCCGTCCCTGCGCCTGGGCCTGAGCGACTCTACGCGCCTGACCTTGAGTGCCTTCCACCAGACCGACGACAACACCCCCGACTACGGTGTGCCGGCCCTGGACGGCAAAAAGCTGGCCGGTGTCAGTCGCGAAGACTATTTCGGCTGGAAGAATCTCGACAAGGAAAAGATCGAACAGAACGCGCTCACGGCCAACTTCGAGCACGACTTCAACGATAACCTGCGGTTGCAGAACCTGACGCGCTACAGCCACATCACCCGCGACACCACGGTATCGGCCTCGCACGTCAACACCAGCGGCCTGCCAGCCGGCCAGTACCTGCCTGCCGGCCCGCAAGCCTATGGCCGCCACGCCACCACGGAAATGTGGATCAACCAGACCAACCTGCTCAGCAACTTCAATGTGCTGGGCATGCGCCACGACCTGGTCACGGGCGTGGAGATTTCCCGCGAAACCCTGGACCTGAAAACCTACAGCTACAACCTGACCGGTTTCCCGGCCAACGGTTATTCGCTAAGCAATCCGCCCGGTTATTGGGGCGGCGCCACCAACAAGGCCACCAGTGGCTACACCGAGACCGAGCTGACCAACCAGGCCGTCTATGCCTTCGACACCATTGCCCTGCACGAGCAATGGGACCTGAACCTGGGCCTGCGCTACGACCGTTTCAAGGGTGAGGCCGAAGGCTTTTCACCTGATCAAGTGCGCACGACCCGCTTCAAGTCTTCTGATGAAAAAGCCAGCAGCCGCGTCGGTCTTGTCTACAAGCCGGTTGAGAATGGGCGCATCTATGTGGCCTGGGGCAACTCGTTCAACCCGTCGGCCGAAAGCCTGGCGTCCAGCGGCGGTGGCTTGAGCCTGACCACTGAGAACCTTGATCCGGAAAAGAACCAGACCTGGGAACTGGGCACCAAATGGGAGCTGCTGGACAAGCGCCTGGAACTGGATGCCGCTGTGTTCCGGGTTGAAAAGAGCAATGCTCGTGAAACCATGGCCGACGGCTCAACCCAACTGGCCGGCGAGCAACGCGTACAAGGTGCAGAGATCGGCGTGACCGGGCACATCACCGACAAGTGGGATGTGTACGCCAACTACACGTTCCTGGACAGCGAGACGCTCAAGGCCGCTGACACCGCAGCAGGAATTGCCCGCGAAGGCCAGGCGCTTGGCAACACGCCACCACGCTCGTTCAACCTGTGGACCACCTACAAGCTGCCGGCCGGTTTCACCGTAGGCTACGGTGCGCGCTACGTCAGCGAGCGCAATGTGACGTCCAGCACCACCGCCAAACTGGATGACTACCTGGTGCATAACGCCATGCTGGGTTATCAGGTCAATCGCAGTTTCGACCTGCAACTGAACGTGAACAACCTGTTCGACAAGGACTATGTCGAGCGCGTTCGCCAACAGAACGGCACCACCGCTCGTTCTTCGGCGCTTGAATACGGTGATGCCCGCTCAGCAATCCTGTCGGCCAACTACGCGTTCTGATACGCCCTGCCGCAGCCTTGCGGGGCTGCGGCTTTTTACTGCGTGCACCAAGCGGGTCCAGCAGCCCGCCGCGCATCAGACCATTTGAATGGTTTTATTCTGCGAACCCACTCAAAAAATCTGACCCTGCGACACTTCATCGGGTCAAGCGCTTGATTTGAAGCGGGCGAACTCAAGAGTTCTCGGCGCTGTGATGTAATGCCATATACCCATTAAAAGGATTATGGAAACAGAACGCTGTGGCACGCTCCATTTTTTTCAGTACGCCGATGGCCAATGCCATATTATCCGGCAAGAAGACCGTCACCCGGCAGGTCATTCCCGCTTACCCTGCCGCCTCGTGTCCCTACGGCCCTCCCGGCAGGCACCTTTGGCTCAAGGAGGATTTCTACGCCTACGGCTATTGGTCGTCGAAATACAGCGAGCTGAAAAAGCGGACACTCTGGCATTTCATCGACATGACCTTGGAATCGGGGCAGGCCTACCAGTTTTCTGCACCCGAAGGCTACGCCAGGCAACCGCGCATAAGTACGGGGCCGCTCTGGTGGTATCGACCCGGGCGCCACATGCCCCGGCAGGCGTCACGCATCGAGCTTGAAGTGACCGATATCGGCAGTGAACAGTTGCAAGACATCACGGACGAGCAAGCCAGTGCCGAGGGTTTCTATCCCATTCATGACAGCACCCATGTCTATTTTGCCAACCACATGCCCGCGCCCTATTCCGGGCTAAGCCCAACGGCTGTCATCGCTTTCGCGACGTATTGGCAGAACCTGCACAAACGGCATGCCTGGCACGACAATCCGTGGGTATGGGTCATCCGCTTTCGACGGGTGTTATAGGGACACTCAAATTTCAGGCAAAGAAAAGCCCGCGATGGGGGGGAGCGGGCTTAAAGGACACACTTGGATTCGGGGTAATCATAGGGCCCCGCTTGTGAAAAGCCCGTGAAGAAAGCGTCGTTATTTCGCGGACAGGCCATTCTTTCGGCGAACCCGATGTCGGGTCATTTGTCATGATCTCGTACGCTGTACTTTACAACGCCGAGGATCGTCAGCTCATCCTGCTCCACAATATGCCGTGGCGGATAATGGCTGTTTTCAGACTTCAGGATCACTGCCTCATCCTGCAAATGCAGACGCTTGCATAACGGCTCGGCGTTGAGCAAGGCGACAACGATGTCATCGTGTTCTGCGTAACGACTGCAATCGACAATGGCCAGGTCGCCATCGAAGATGCCTGCGCCTTGCATGCTGTCGCCCTGGATCCTGGCGATGTAAACATGCGGCGCCCGGACTTCGAACAGTTCGTCGAGGGAGATTTTTTTCTCGACAGGGCCTGCGACGGGTGCGGGAAACGCTGTCGGCGACCTGGACGAATGCAGCGGGAGCGGGATGCCACCTTTGGCCAACTGACCCAGAAATACGACACTCATGGTACAAGCCTTCGAGACGTGAGGTAGGGAAACAAACGATAACTGTATGCATATACAGTTAACGCTGAGTCTCGATGGCGGTCAATGTTTTATATGGGAAATTTCGACAGGAGGCGCCTCGCGTGTGGTCGCTATGCGCTTTATCAAGGTATGGACCTGCTCGGCCTTGAGCTCGTCTATCTCATCAGTCTTTTGTGGATCAAATGAGCGCCGAGGAATTGTGCGGCCATCCAGCCAAGGAACAGGCAGGTACGGGTTTCACGATCAATGTCTGGCACTTCGTACGACACCCAGGCGCCTACCATTATCAAGGCCAGGTGCATCAGTAACCCGACCATTGTCCAGAAGAGCATGCAGAGCATGTTCCACATTTCTTTTATAAAAGCCATATCGGATTCCAGGCGGTTTGCATCATCGCTTTTTGGCCACAGCCAGAAAACAATATTGTGCTGCCAAACAAAAGGCCCGGACATCGATCCGGGCCTTTTGTTTGGCAGCCAGCAGTTTATTCCTCATCAATCAGGCTGTCAGTTCTCGCACTGCCGTTTTCCCGATTCGTCTGGGCGTCCTGGTCAGAGCCAGGATTGCCAGGAGGCGGGTTCCAGTCTTCCGGTCTTTGTTGAACGCCCTGCCCTTGCCCGGTTCCTTGTTTAGGCTCCGAAGCGGCCTGCTCGATACCTGAACCGTGGCTACCCCCCGTATCAGGGGATTGTTCAGCGGGTCCTGGATACGCAGCTTCAGGTCCGTTGTCTTCGATGGTCATGACGAATCTCCTGTGTACAACGCAGGACATCTGCGCATAACCGTGAGAGAAGCGACACTGAACGAAAGTGCCGAGGGCTCGACGAGTGGTGACCGTCGACACCCGTACAGCAGCGGTGTTGCGCAGCAGGTTCGTCAACGCACGCGAGGCAGCCGGCATCGAAAAGTCAGCGTTTCAGTTCACCATGCCTTCCACCGCTTCGGCCAGCGCCAGCATGCCGGCCACCGCGCCCCTGGAATTGCCCTCGACATCCTTGAGACCGATGCTCAAGGCTTCAAACGCTTGAGCGGCCGACGACTCAGCGTCGCTGGTGGCCTCGCCGATCTTCTCGGCCATGTCGACCAGCGCATCACGGGCGCCTTCGGCCTCGCCGCCAGCGGCAGCGGCCGCACGCCCGAAAGCGTCTAGGTCTTCAACCGCCTCGCCAAGGGTTTCGGCGGTCTGCGCCAGCGCCGTGATGTCCGCGGCTTTCTGGATGGTGCCGCTGATCAAGGCGCCCACGCTCAGCGCAGCGGTGATCGCGCCCAGCGCGTTCTGGGCATAGTCCTTGAAGGAGTCCCCGACCTGGCCTGCGACCGCATCGGTGTCGCGCAAGCGCTCAAGCAGATCGTCGGCGGCGTTCTCGGACCGTTGCGCCCCCTCTTCCACGCTGCGCGTGTCGGCCTGGAACAGGATGGTAAAGGTGTCGAGTAATGACATTCAGCGCCCCTGTTTCTTGCTGTGCTCGATGGCCAGCCATTCGTTGTAGCGGTTGGCCTGGACGATCTCCCACAGCTCAAAGGCTTCCTCCAGGTCTATGGTCGACTTGAGTTCGGTGCGCGTGGCAAATCCCGCGCTGACGATGGCGGCAAAGAATCCATCAGCGTTTGGATAATCAACGGAAGGTGCTTCTTGACGAGCCCTTCCAAGAAACCTGAGGGGCCGCCGTTGCCGAAAAAACTGGTGTTGTACTCCAGCATGGCTAGGTGGCCACGATCTTGATCACGTCACGGGCGATCTTCTTGCCCTTGGCGGCGCGGTTGGCCTCAAAGAGGATCTGCAGGTTGTTATCCGCCTCGCTGCCGGGAATCACATTGATGCTCGGCAGGATCGGTTGCGGCGAGCTGTACACCACCAGGTCGCCGTTCACGTTCATGGCGGCGGTGGCGGCCGTCACCGCCGACAGGTCGAAGGGATCGGCATCGTCGGCAAACTCGGTGACCGGAAAGCCGTTGGGGAATATCTTGCTGGCGACGATGTTGAGCGACAGGCCGGTGCCTGATACGTCGTACATGGGCGAAACCTCAAACAAGCCCGAACAGGCGGGCATGAGTTATTGATGGAATGGGCAAACACGGGCACCCCGCCGAGGCGAGGTGTATAAAGATCGATAAATGGTTACAGACTTTACAAATTAAGCAGTGTATTTTGTCTTCAGTTGGATACACTCACCTCATGACTTACGAAATCCGACAAACCAAGATTTTTGCCCAATGGCATGCCGCCTTGCGTGACATGCGCGCCAGAATCGCCATCGCCCGACGCATTGAGCGCGCCGCTGCTGGCAACCTGGGCGACATGAAGAGCGTCCGCGAGGGCGTTTCTGAATTGCGTGTCGATATAGGCGCCGGCTACAGGGTCTATTTCACTACCCGCGACCGCACATTGATCGTGCTATTGGTCGGCGGCGACAAATCAACCCAGTCTGCCGACATCAAGCAGGCAATTGCACTGGCCAAGGAGGTCTGATCATGACCGATACCCTACTGCCGTTCGATATGGCGGCAATGCTCGACAGTGATGAAGCCATCACTGAGTACCTTTCCCAGGTGTTGGCCGATGGCGACACCGACGAACTGATCCGCGCGGTCGCCCACGTCGCCAAGGCGCGTGGCATGGCGCAAATCGCCAAAGACTCCGGTCTTGGCAGAGCCAGCCTGTACAAAGCCTTGGCGCCGGGCGCCAAGCCACGCTTCGATACCATCATGAAAGTCATGCGCGCCATGGGCGTCGAGCTTTATGCCAGGTCACCTGCGCATCCTTAAATAAGGTTGTGCGAGCCTTCGATTTTGCGCACCACGTCGTTCTTGCTGTAGGCAAGCGTGTACTGGGCAATGTGTTCGGTCACACCGTTGTCGCCGGTGCGCTGGATGATGCGCACCGCTGCCCAGAAGCCATTGGTCTGCACATCGCGCCAGGCGTCGGGGTCGCCGGATAGCTGGGTGATTGCGATCTGCTGGGTAACGGTCAGGTCTTTACCGACAATGATGGTGCCGTTGAATTTCGCCTGGTTGACCGCTTCGATCACCACGCCCAGCACCATGCCGCGCGCGTCGTTGTTGGCGGGGATCTTGCCGATGGCCAGTTGCAGGCTCAGCAGCCTGGCGGTCAGGTACGCCTTGAACCATTGCTCGTTGGCATGCATGTTCATGTCCAGCGACGCGGTGGCATCGCCCATCAGGTAACCGCGCTGGAAGAACGACAGTTTCTGGCCGGCGTTGGCGGTCTCGCCGTAATAGCTTACGCGCAGCTTGTCGAGCACGTTGGCCAGGGCATTGCTGCTGACGTCCGGCGACATGCCGGGTACCTGCCGGTACATGTAGTTCACCGTGGCGTTACGCCGCTGGTAGTCGGTCGCGGCCATGATCGCGGCAGGGATCGCCTCCTTGTACTGGCCTGCAATGCCGCTCAGCACCAGCCCCACCGAAGGAAAACCGCGCAAGGCGGCGTAGAACGATTCGGTGGCGGTTTCACTGACGGCGATCAACAGCATGTATTTGACGTTGAGCGCCGCCACGTAGTGCGCCAGCGGTACGGCCTGCTCCAGCGTCAAGGTTGGAAAACTCAGCGATCCGAACGAATCGGTAATGTCCTCGGCGGCCTGCAGCGCTTCGAGCGGTATCTGCGCTTCTCTGCCGAGTGAATGAACCGCCAGCATCTGACCCCAGCCCAACAGGAACGCCAGCTCATCGTCCACGGCTGCTGGCCCGGCCATGCCACCAGTCAGGGTAAAGATGGCGGCTACCGGGTCGTACGCCACTGTGGCGCCGGTCCATTGTGCACCGCCAGCCGCGTGCCCCTGGATAAGGGTCTGCAGGGTGTTTGCCACTTGGGCAAAGGTGGTGGCGCCGGACAGGTCGATGGCGCTCAGCGTGGCAGTCGTCTCACCCAGGGTCAGCACCAGGGTGCCGCCGGCCACCCCGTTGAAGTGCGCCAGGGTGTTGCCGGTCTTCACCCCGAAGATGCGCGGCGGTCGTGCCACGTCGGCGTAACCGGCGAAACGGATTTTCTGCGCCTGGCTGACCGGTGCCGGACTGATATAGCTGAAATACTGATTGGCGAACGTCGCCTCAGGGCTGGTCGCGCCAAAGTAGGCGTCGGCATCGCCTTTTCCCATCGTTACCACGGCATCAAGCGGCACGCGGGGGTCGGTCGTGAAGCGCAGGCCGACCAGCTCGCGTTCGGCCACCGACTGCCCACCCGCCACGCCGGAGGTGATTTGGACATAACGATCAATAGAAATGGTCATAGCGACCTCATACGCGGGTGAATGCATGCTCGAAACCGTCCACGGATGGCGTTCTGAGCGTGAGGATGTGTCTGTGCGACAGGGTGATGTCGAACGAAGGCGCCGCTTCGTTCTGGCCCCGGTCATTCTCGAAAAACAGGGTGCGAACAGCGGTCACGCGTTCCACTCCCGCCCCGGCACGCCGGAACGCTTCGACCGCTGGCAGGCAGACCAGCAGCATCGCGGCCAGTTGGGTAATGTCGCCGGCCGTCATGACGGCGCTGTCCAAGGTATTGGCCTCGGCAAAGCCCGACACCTGAAACGTTGTGCGCACGATCTGGGTCTCGATATGCACCTGGTCGCCGGTGGCCGGGTCATAACGATGCTTGCGGTGTTGCCAGCCGTAGAGCGGATCGCTCAGCGGGAAAAAGCAGATGCCCTTGGGTTCTCGCCCCTGGCCTGTGGGCTGGTATACAGCATTGGCGAACCCCCTGCTCAGGAGTCAAAGGCAATAAGGAAACCGGCAGAGACGTTTATATCGAGGATGACATGCTTGCCAAGGTCTACGAGAAGGCTGATCAGCCTTTGAAAGATGCCCTGAATCTTTTTTACCTCACCGCTCAGCGGATCACCTACACGCTGAAGATGGACGAACGCGATCTGCGCGATGGCCAGTTGCAGGTGCGTCAAGGAAAGACCGGGGCCAAGCGGCGAATTGAGGTCATGGGTGAACTGGCGATTCTGCTCGCCCGCATAGCGACGCGCAAAGCGGGTTACAAGATTCGCTCTACCCGGCTCATCGTGCTGGAGAATGGCCAGCCCATGACCTACGCGACATTGCGCACCAGGTTCGATAACGCCAGGGAGGCTGCAGGCATCGAAAAGGCCAGCTTTCAAATGCGCGATTTGCGAGCAAAAGCCGCAACGGACAAAGAGGAGTCAACGGGGAATATTCGCGAGGCCCGTGATCAGTTGGGACATACCACAATCGGCATGACCGAACACTACATCAGGATGCGAAAGGGAATGAAGGTGACACCGACAAGATAGGTTTTGCGGAAAAGAAAAATTTATTGCGGAAAAAAATCGAAGGGCTTTGTTGCTCAGAAAGAGCTGTAACCCTTGACCTAGACATGGTGCCCCGAGCCGGGGTCGAACCGGCACGTCCATAGGACGAGGGATTTTAAGTCCCTTGCGTCTACCAATTTCGCCATCAGGGCATACATCCAAGAGCAGGGAATATATACACCCAAGCCACACTAATCAAGCGCCGAGCACATTCAGTTGGCACAGAATGTTGCACATCCAGGATAAACAAACCCTTTCCAAATCAAGGAGCTATGGAAGGATCCTGCAACAGGACACCACCCTCTCGCGCCTTTAAGGAGGCTGTATTCGGGAAGACCAAACTTACTGACTCAACAAATCCCACAAACAAAAAACCCCGCAGACGCTAGCCTGCGGGGTTTTCTGTTTATAGTGGAGGCCGAGGTCGGAATCGAACCGGCGTAAGTGGATTTGCAATCCACGGCATAACCATTTTGCTACTCGGCCTCAAACGCTCAATGCCAGCAAAGCCAACATTCAACGCATCGTAAACTGGAGCGGGAAACGAGACTCGAACTCGCGACCCCGACCTTGGCAAGGTCGTGCTCTACCAACTGAGCTATTCCCGCATCGTCTTGATGTGCGCCATTCTATACACTCAAAACTTTTCGTCAACACCTTGATTCTAAAAAAGTTATTTTTTTTCTACCGTGGTTTTCAGATGCGGCCACGCCGCCTTCAGGTATTGCATCATCGACCATAGTGTCAAGCCGGCTGCAATCAGCAGCAATGCATAGCCCAGCACCACCCAGAATGTGAGTGCGGGTGGGTTGCCCAGCAGGATGACCAAGGCCAGCATCTGTGCAGCCGTTTTCCATTTGCCCAGGCTGGAAACAGCCACTTGCGCCCGAGCGCCGATCTCGGCCATCCATTCGCGCAAGGCTGAAATCACGATCTCGCGACCGATGATGACGGCAGCCGGCAGGGTCAGCCACAGGTTGGCGTGAACCTGCACCAACAGCACCAGCGCCACGGCCACCATCAATTTGTCGGCAACCGGATCAAGGAAAGCACCGAAAGGCGTACTTTGCTCAAGGCGACGGGCCAGGTAACCGTCAAGCCAGTCGGTGGCCGCAGCAAACGCGAACACCACGCTGGCCGCCATGTAGCTCCAGTGGTAAGGCATATAGAACAGCAGAATGAAGATCGGAATCAGTAGAACGCGCAGTACGGTAATCAGATTAGGGATATTCATCGGCACAACTGGCTACAAGGTGAGCGGGCATTCTACTCGCTATGCAGGTTGGCATAAATCGACTCTGCGAGCTTTTTACTGATCCCCGGTGCTTTGGCGATTTCTTCGATGCTGGCGCGCGACAATTCCTGCAGGCCACCGAAGTGCTTGAGCAGATCACGACGCCGGGTCGGCCCTACACCAGCTACTCCTTCAAGGGTGGAAGTACGCCGGGTCTTGCCCCGGCGAGCGCGGTGACCAGTGATTGCAAAACGGTGGGCTTCGTCGCGAATCTGCTGGATCAGGTGCAAGGCTGGCGAGTCACCCGGCAGGGTGAACTCATGCGCCGCATCGTTCAGGTACAAGGTTTCAAAACCGGCCTTGCGGGTCACCCCCTTGGCAACACCCAGCAGAATCAGATCCGGGACTTCCAGCTCGTCCAGCACTTCACGCGCCATGCTCAACTGCCCCTTGCCACCATCGACCAGCAGGATATCGGGCAACTTGCTTTCACCGCTCTTGATCTTGCTGAACCGTCGGGTCAGGGCTTGATGCATCGCCGCATAATCGTCACCGGCCGTTACGCCCTCAATGTTATAGCGACGGTAGTCGGACTTGATCGGACCCTCAGGGCCGAACACCACGCAGGAGGCGACAGTTGCCTCGCCACTGGAATGGCTGATGTCGTAGCATTCCAGGCGCTGCGGCGGTAAATCCAGGTTCAACGCCTGGGCCAGGGCTTCAAAGCGCGAGGCCACATGCAGGCGATTGGCCAAGCGCGCCGACAGTGCCTGCTCGGCGTTGGTCACCGCCAGTTGCTGCCAACGCGCACGCGTACCGCGTACCCGATGACTGATGGACAGCTCACGCCCCCGAGCTTCCTGGATTGCATCGATCAGGGTCGGAAAGTCCTCATGGACCACGTTGACGATGATTTCAGCAGGCAGCTCACGGTCTACGCCACCGAGGAAATACTGGGCCAGGAACGCCGACATGACTTCACCGACCTCCTCCTCTATGCCCACCTGTGGAAAGAAATTCTTGCTGCCCAGCACCCGCCCACCCCTGACACTGATCAGGTGTACGCACGCGCCGCCCGGGTTGACGAAGGCGGCCACCACGTCCACGTCGCCCGTGCCGCCCTCCATGCTCTGTTGATCCTGAACACGCCGCAGCAAGGACACCTGATCGCGCAACTCTGCCGCTCGCTCGAAGTCCAGTGCCATGGCGGCCTGCTCCATCGCGGTGTTGAGTTCATCGGTCAAGGCATTGCTGCGCCCTTCCAGGAACATGACCGAATGACGCACATCCTCAGCGTAGACTTCAGGCTCCACCAGCCCGACGCAAGGCGCCTTGCAGCGCTTGATCTGATACTGCAGGCAAGGCCGGGTGCGGTTTCGGTAATAGCTGTCTTCACATTGACGCACCTGAAAGGTCTTTTGCAGCAGACCCAGGCTCTCGCGGATCGCACCGGCACTCGGGTACGGGCCGAAATAACGCCCCTTGCCCTTTTTCGCGCCTCGATGAATGCTCAGCCGTGCAAAAGCACCGTCCGACAGATAGACATAGGGGTAGGATTTATCGTCGCGCAACAAGATATTGTAGGGCGGACGGTGCTCCTTGATGAGCGTCTGTTCCAGCAGCAAGGCTTCGGTTTCATTGGCCGTGATCGTGGTTTCGATCTGCGCAATGCGCGCGACCAGGGCCCCGGTCTTTGGCGCCTGGCCGGTTTTGCGGAAATAGCTGGACAGGCGATTCTTGAGGTTCTTGGCCTTGCCAACGTAAAGCAATTGCGCCTGGGCGTCGAACATCCGGTACACACCGGGACGGCCGCTGCAGGTCGAAAGGAAGGCACTGTGATCAAACAATTGGGTCATATTCGGATTCGGGTTCAAGCGCTGGCATCGACCATGCCGTGACGCACTGCAAGCAACGCCAGTTCCACATCACTGCTGATCGAAAGCTTTTCGAAAATGCGATAGCGGTAGGTATTGACCGTTTTCGGCGACAGGCACAGCTTGTCTGAAATGGTCTGGACTTTCTGGCAGCCGACAATCATCAGGGCAATCTGGATCTCTCGTTCGGACAACAGATCGAACGGCGAGTTGCTCTGTTCAGGCTGGAATGACTTTAGCGCCAGCTGCTGTGCAATCTGCGGGCTCAGGTAACGCTGGCCGGCAAACACCTGGCGAATGGCCTGGACCATTTCCGTAAGCCCTGCCCCCTTGGTCATGTAGCCGGCAGCGCCCGCCTGCAGCAAGCGGGTCGGGAATGGATCTTCTTCACAGGCAGTCACTGCCACCACTTTCATTTCCGGATGGCTGCGCAGCAATTTGCGCGTTGCTTCAAGGCCGCCGATGCCAGGCATCTTGACGTCCATGAGCACCACATCCGGCTTCAGATCACGCGCTTTCTTGAGCGACTCCTCACCCGAGTCCGCCTGGCCGACAACCTGCAGGCCATCGATGTCGGCGAGCATGCGGGTTATGCCTGTACGCACGAGATCATGGTCATCGACAACTAGCACCTTAATCAAGGATATACCTCGCGAAACAGTCATAGCAGTGCCGGCCACACTGGCAAGAACAATGAGTCGGACCTGGATTCTGGCATCCAAAGACGGGGGCAGGACGGCGCGGCAAGACAGCCACCTGCGGCACGGCATGACAGGATCGCATGGCCTGCCACGTGCCCGACTCACCCTCGACAGGTGGATAGCGTTGACAACAAGCTATCACTCATGTGGCCTGATACCAGAGAAAAATATGCAATGACATGCAAAATGCGCCCAATGGGCAGATTAGCCGTCAGCTCTCGTCCGGAGCATCCGGTCGTGGTTTGTCGAGTAACGGTTGGTCAGGCACAGGCCTGGCAATGACTTGAGAAGTGCTCAATTCAGCCATGGTCGTGGTCAGGCGCCGGATTGCATCCTGATCTTCCTTGTGCAGGGTTCTGTAGCTGCCCAATACCTTTTCCTCGGCAAGGCTAAGATTGTCGAGGGGTATGGGTGTCGGCCTTCCGGTGAGCACATAGAGAACATCAACCCCCTTGGCGGCCACCGCTGCCAGGTAATCAGCCTTGGGTGCGCGATCACCGCTTTCGTATTTCCCTTGAGCATTGGCTTCGACACCACCGATTTCACCAAAAGCTCGCTGGGACAATCCGAGGCGTTCGCGCTCTTTCCTTAGCCGGTATCCTATTCCACTCATTTGAATGCACAACCCTATTGACCACACTCTTACGAGTGGTAAAATCTTGACAAAATTAAACTTACTTGAACGGTTTTGAACTATGCCCGCAATCCGTACCCCTGCACAAGCCAAGGCCTGGCTTGACCAACAGGGAAAATCTGTTCAGCAATTCGCGCGGGAAAACAGTGTTGATCCCGCTACAACTTATCAGGTGTTGGCAGGCCGCAAGAAGGGTCGACGCGGAGAAGCGCACAAGGTCGCGGTTTTGCTGGGGATAAAGGAAGGCACCATCCCTGCACAGGAAAACACACCAGAGCCGGACGACGAATGACAGATCCTTCTCTAATGTAGGCATATGAAAGGATCCTCTATTTTCAATGCCATTTCCTCTTGTATAAACCGAATGCTCTGACAAACCGTGTCGGTCATTAACTGCGATTTACACGTAGACGCTACTTTCTCGCCACCAAAGACAAAGACTATCGATAAACTCACAGCAATTGAATTCTTCAATTGCTGTGTGCCGGCGCCTAAAGTAAGCTCGCTTGCATCTACGGAGACTTATTTGATGCTGCGCCCTGTTATCACCTTAGCTCAACACTTTGCCGACAACCCGGTTCTGGTTGTTGCCGGTGGCGTGGTCGCGGCACCTGTCTGCGCAGCAGTCAATCTTTATTATGGGTATTGGTTTAGCCACTGGCGCGCCTGATACCCCACATCGGCGCCCTACTCTACGGGACGCCAACCAGAGAACTCTCAACCCCCGGTCGGCCTCCCGACCGGGGGTTTTGTTTTTCCGGCGATCGATAACCCTGGCCACTTTTTTTCGAGGACACCCCACATGACTCACTTCTCTTATTACCGCAACGACTCTGGCTTTACCTGGCGATTTAGTCACCTCCGTTCGGGACAACCTGCCGCCTCCGTCCGGTCACTGCCTGGTGGCAATACCCTTGATCAACCCCATACGACCCCTTGTCGAACACCCTTATAGGCGCGCCTGCGGGATAACCCGCCGCCCAGGAAGCCAGTTTATGAATTCGTCCGCAGCCATCAAGAATCCTGAAACATCGTCCATCAGCAGCCCCCGTCTGGACAGCACCCCCTTCTCCTTGCGCTTGCCCAGTACACTGGAGCTCAAGCACCGCCTGCCACTGAATGAGCCTCTGCTCGCACAAGTCGCCGCCCATCGACGCGCCGTGCGCGCCATTCTCGATGGCAGTGACTCGCGCCTGTTGGTCATTGTCGGCCCCTGCTCGCTGCATGACCCCGAATCAGCGCTTGAATACGCAGAACGCCTTGCCCGCCTGGCCGCTCAGGTCAGCGATCAATTGTTGTTGGTCATGCGCGCCTATGTGGAAAAGCCGCGCACGACCATCGGCTGGAAAGGCCTGGCCTACGACCCGCATCTCAATGGCAGCGATGACATGGCCGCAGGCCTTGCCCTGTCACGTCGATTGATGCGTGACATGCTGGAGATGGGCTTGCCGGTGGCCACTGAGCTGCTGCAGCCGATGGCGGCGGGTTATTTCGACGACATGCTCAGTTGGGTGGCCATCGGTGCACGCACCACCGAATCACAGGTCCACCGGGAAATGGCCAGCGGCCTGGGCATGCCGGTCGGTTTCAAGAACGGTACGGACGGCGGGGTCGCCGTGGCCTGCGATGCGATTCGCTCGGCCGCCCACCCGCACCGTCATTTCGGCGTCGATCGCCAGGGTCATCCGGCAATCATCGAGACGCACGGCAACCCGGACAGCCACATTGTATTGCGTGGCGGCCATCAAGGCCCCAACTACGCTGCCGAGCACATTGCCAGGGTGCGCAGCGCCCTCGACAAGCAGGGCATTGCCCCACGGATCATGGTCGATTGCAGCCACGCCAACAGCGACAAGGACCCTTTGCGTCAGCCCGGTGTGTTGCGCGACGTGCTGGAGCAACGCGTGCAAGGCAATCGCTCATTGATCGGCATGATGCTTGAAAGCCATCTGTTCGACGGCAACCAGCCGCTGGGTCCGAACCTCAGATACGGGGTCTCGGTGACCGATGGCTGCCTGGGCTGGGACTCGACCGAACAGCTGTTGCTCGAAGCGGTGAACCGCCTGCGCTACCGCTGAAGCCGCAGGAACTTTAGGGAGAAATGCAGGCCACAATCGGGTAGCCTGTGTTTTTTTCCAAGAGGAGTACCGTTCCAATGGCTAAAGCCACTGCCCGTCACATCCTGGTTGCCAGCGAAGACAAGTGCAACGAACTCAAGGCCCAGATCGAAGGCGGCGCCGATTTTGCCGAAATCGCCAAGGCCAATTCGACTTGTCCGTCCAGCCGTCAGGGCGGCGACCTGGGTTCTTTCGGTCCAGGCCAGATGGTCAAGGAATTCGACACCGTGGTGTTCAGCGCCCCGGTCAATACCGTTCAAGGTCCGGTCAAGACCCAGTTCGGTTACCACCTGCTGGAAGTGACCAGCCGCCAGGACTGATCCTGTCGCGCAGACTGCACACAGCCCACCTTACGGTGGGCTGTTTCGTTTTAGCCTGTAGGAATATGCACTGTTTACGCTTGGCGACCCGTGGCTTTCCCTGTAGAAGGGCATGATCGTTCACCGCACCTGGTCGGCTCATGGGTTTCGTTCGTTTATCGCTTCTGGCTGCGGCACTGGCCTTGCTCGCCGCCCTGCAACCGTTATCTGCTGCTCCCGAGCATGCCTTGACCGTCTACGGTGAGGCGCCCCGCTATGCTACCGACTTCACGCACTTCGACTACGTCAATCCGGATGCGCCCAAAGGCGGGAGCATGCGCAGGTCCGCCCAGGAGATCGGCCAGTTCGATCATCTGATCCCCTACGTCGACAAGGGCATGGGCGTCGCGCAGATCGATAAATTGCTGTACTCCCCGCTGGCGGTGCGTTCGCTGGATGAACCTTATACGGTGTATGGCCTGGTTGCCCGGCGCATGGAGCGCAGCAGCGATGGTTTGTCGTTGCGCTTTTATCTGGACCCCCAGGCCCGTTTCGCCGATGGCACGCCGATTACCGCCAGTGACGTCAAGTACACCTTCGACCTGCTGATGAGCCAAGGCAAACTGGAATACCGTACCCAATTCGAGGCCGTGAAAAACATCGAGGTGGAATCCGCCAGCCAGGTTCGCTTCGATTTCAGCAATGCCGACAATCGTACCCTGCCCCTGGAACTGGCCTCGCTGCCGGTGTTGCCCGAGCACTGGTGGAAAAGCCGTGATTTTGCCGGCGGTGCAGGCTTTGAAGTTCCGCTTGGCAGCGGCCCCTACAGGATTGCCAAGGTCGATGCCGGGCGCAGCATCACCTTCGAACGCGACCCCGACTGGTGGGGGCGCGACAAGCCAGTCAGCCGCGGTCTGTACAACTTCGACAGCTTTCGCATCGAGTATTTCGGCGACACCGACGTGGCCCGGCAGGTACTGCTGGGCGGTGGCTATGATTACAACCGCGAGTATTCGGCCACCGGCTACACCATCCGCTATGACGGCCAGGCCCTGACCGATGGCCTGTTGCAGAAAGCGCACCTGGCCAAAGGTGCCGTACAGAACTCCCAGGGTTTTATCTTTAACCTCGACCGGCCGGTATTCAAGGATCGTCGGGTGCGCCAGGCGCTGGCATTGCTCTGGGACTTCGAATGGACCAACCGGCAGATGATGCGCAATATGTACATCCGCCAGAGCAGTTACTTTTCCAACTCGGCCCTGGCGGCCACCGCCCTGCCTTCGCCACGCGAACTGGAGATCCTTGAGCCGCTGCGCGGCAAGGTCCCGGACGAGGTCTTTACCCAGGTCTTCCAGACGCCAACCACCCAGGGCACCGGCTTTATCCGCGACAAACAGCTGCAAGCCCTGGCCTTGCTCAAAGAGGCCGGCTGGACGCCTGAGGGCGATCAACTGGTCAATGCCCAAGGCGAGCCCTTGAGCTTCACTTTTCTCAACGCCCAATCGGGCTTTGAACGCCTGTTGCTGCCGTTCAAGCGCAATCTGGCGCAGATCGGCATTCGCTTTGACATCCGCCGTATCGATCCGGCGCAGTACCTGAACCGGGTCATGGCCCGCGACTACGACATGATCGTCACCGGCTACACGGTGACGACATCGCCAGGCCTGGAGCTGTACAACAATTTCGGCTCAAAAGTGGCCCGTGATCCTGGCTCGAATAATGTCATGGTGCTACAGGACCCGGCCGTCGATGCGCTGATCGAAGGCCTGGTCAAGGCCGGCAGCCAGGCCGACATGGTCGACCACGCACGCTGCCTGGACCGGGTCCTGCAGTGGGGTTACTACTGGATCCCCAATTACTATCCGCCAGGCGCGTCAACCGTATGGTGGAACCGCTTCGGTATGCCCGCCATTGCTGCACGCAACAGCGAAGCCATCGAGACCTGGTGGGAGATCAGCCCCACGGCCCTGACCCGCGAGGCATTTATTGCACGTCGTGGCGCTTCGGCCCTTCCCTGGGAGATGCAGTAGATGCTCGGCTATATCATCAGGCGCCTGTTGCTGATCATCCCGACCCTGCTATGTATCCTGCTGGTCAATTTCTTCATCGTCCAGGCAGCGCCCGGCGGACCGGTCGAGCAGGCCATTGCCCGCTTGCAGGGCATCGGTGGGGCCAGTGTCGGCAGTGCGCCGGCCGAGAGCGCCAGCGCCGGCCAGTCGCGCATATCACGCGGCCTGGACCCCAAGCTGATCAAGGAAATCGAGCGCCAGTACGGCTTTGACAAGCCGTTGCATGAACGACTGTGGCTGATGCTCAGCCACTATGCACGGCTGGACTTTGGCAACAGCTTCTTTCGCGGCGCCTCGGTGACCGACCTGATCCTGCAGAAGTTGCCGGTGTCACTGTCACTGGGTTTATGGGCCACCCTGCTGACCTACCTGGTGTCGATCCCGCTGGGCATTCGCAAGGCGGTCAGGCACGGCAGCAGCTTTGATGTCTGGAGCAGCACGGTCATCATCATCGGCTACGCGATGCCGCCTTTTCTGGTGGCCATGCTGCTGGTGGTGGTGCTCTGCGGTGGCACATCCCTGCACTGGTTTCCGGTGCGCGGCCTGGTGTCGGAAGACTTTGCGCAGCTGTCGTTGCTCGGCAAGATCGCCGACTATTTCTGGCATCTGGTGCTGCCGGTCACTTCGCTGGTGATCGGCGGCTTTGCCGCCCTGACGCTGCTGACCAAGAATGCGTTCCTGAATGAAGTCACCCGCCAGTACGTCACCACCGCCAGGGCCAAAGGCATGAGCGAGCGGCGCGTGCTGTACGGCCATGTGTTTCGCAACGCCATGCTGCTGGTGGTTGCCGGCATTCCCCAGGCGTTGATCACCGTGTTCTTTGCAGGCTCCTTATTGATTGAAGTGATTTTTTCCCTCGACGGTCTGGGACGCTTGAGCTACGAAGCGGCCGTATCACGCGACTATCCGGTGGTGTTCGGCACCCTGTTCATCTTTACCCTGTTCGGCCTGCTGATCAAACTGGTCGGCGATGTCTGCTACACCCTGGTCGATCCGCGCATCGACTTCAGCGCGAGGAGTGCCTGATGGAGCGCCTGTCACCCGTGGCCCGGCGGCGCCTGGAGCGTTTTCGCAATCACCGTCGTGGCTGGTGGTCGCTGTGGCTGTTCTGTGCGCTGTTCATGCTGACGCTGGGCGGCGAGCTGATCGCCAACGACAAGCCCTTGGTGCTGAGCTACAAGCACTCGTTGTATTTCCCGGTATTCAAGCGCTACACCGAACAACAGTTCGGCGGCGAACTGCCGTTCCAGCCCGACTATCGCAGCGACTATGTACGCGGGCTGATCGACCAGGGCGACGGCTGGATGCTGTTCCCGCCGATCCCGTTCGGCGCTGACACGCCCAACTACGACCTCACGACCCCCGCGCCCAGTCCGCCCTCGGCCGAAAACTGGCTGGGCACCGATGACCAGGCCCGCGATGTGCTGTCGCGGGTGATCTTCGGGGCGCGGGTGTCGATCCTGTTTGCCTTGGCCCTGACCCTGATCAGCGCGTTGATCGGCATCGCCGCCGGCGCGTTGCAAGGCTACTATGGCGGCTGGGTCGACCTGTTCGGCCAGCGCTTGCAGGAAGTCTGGTCAGGGCTGCCGGTGCTGTACCTGCTGATCATTCTGTCGGGCTTTGTCGAGCCCGACTTCTGGTGGCTGCTGGGCATCATGGCGCTGTTTTCGTGGCTGGCCCTGGTGGATGTAGTGCGCGCCGAGTTCTTGCGTGGACGCAAGCTTGAGTACGTCAAGGCCGCTCGTGCCCTGGGGCTGAGCGACAGCAAGATGATCCTGCGGCATATCCTGCCCAATGCCATGAGCGCCACCTTGAGCTACCTGCCCTTCGTGCTGACGGGCGCCATCACCACCCTTACCGCCCTGGACTTTCTCGGCTTCGGCATGCCGGCCGGCAGCGCGTCGCTGGGCGAGCTGATTGCGCAAGGCAAGACCAACCTGCAAGCGCCCTGGCTGGGCCTGACGGCCTTCTGCGCCCTGGCGCTGATTCTCACCCTGCTGGTGTTTATCGGCGAAGCATTGCGCGATGCCTTTGATCCACGCGCCTGACCCGAGAACCTGATATGCCGGACAACCTGATCGAAATTCGCAACCTGAACATCGCCTTCCAGGGCCAGCAAGTGGTCAATGACCTGAGCCTGGACGTGCGTGCCGGCGAGTGCCTGGCATTGGTGGGCGAGTCCGGCTCGGGCAAGTCGGTCACGGCGCACTCGATCCTGCAATTGCTGCCGCAGACCGGCACGACCTGCACCGGTAGCATCACCTGGCGCGGCCAGCAATTACTGGGCGCCGACGCCAGCACCCTACGCCAGCTGCGTGGCAACCGCATCGCGATGATTTTTCAAGAGCCGATGACCTCGCTCAACCCGCTGCACACCGTGTCCCGGCAGATCGGCGAAACCCTGCTGCTGCACCGCGGCATCAGTGGACGCCAGGCTGAGCAGCGGATTCTGGAGCTGCTCGACCTGGTGGGCATTCAGCAGCCGCACAAGCGCCTCAAGGCGTATCCGCATGAGCTGTCTGGCGGTCAGCGCCAGCGGGTGATGATCGCCATGGCACTGGCCTGCGAGCCGGAACTGCTGATCGCCGACGAGCCCACCACAGCGCTGGATGTCACCGTGCAGCGCAAGATCCTGCGCCTGCTCAAGGACCTGCAGCAACGCCTGAACATGTCATTGCTGCTGATCAGCCACGACCTGAACCTGGTCCACAGCGTGGCGCAGCGGGTGTGTGTGATGCGCGCCGGCCAGATTGTCGAGCACAGCGATTGCCAGAGTCTGTTCAGGAACCCGCAGCACCCCTACAGCCGTCTGCTGCTCGATGCCGAGCCGGCCGGGCTGCCCGTACCTCGCGCCCCCCGGGAAAAACTCCTGCAGGTCGACAACCTGCGGGTCTGGTTCTCCCTCACCGGCGGCCTGCTGCGTCGTCACAGCGAATACCTCAAGGCGGTCGACGACATCAGCCTGAGCATCGAGCGCGGCAAGACGCTGGGCATTGTCGGTGAATCAGGTTCGGGCAAGTCGACCCTGGGCCAGGCCATCCTGCGCCTGCTGGACTCCACCGGCACGATCCGCTTTCGCGGCCAGTCGCTGGACGGCCTGAGTCCGCGACAGATGCGCCCGTGGCGCAAGGAAATGCAGGTGGTGTTTCAGGACCCTTATGGCAGTCTCAGCCCGCGCATGTCGGTGGCGCAGATCATCGCCGAGGGCCTGGAAGTGCACAGCCAGCTGGACGCTCGCCAATGTGACGAGCAGGTGATCCAGGCCCTGGAAGAAGTAGGCCTGGACCCACAGAGCCGGCACCGTTACCCGCACGAGTTTTCCGGTGGCCAGCGCCAGCGCATCGCCATTGCCCGGGCGCTGGTGCTCAAGCCGGCGTTCATCCTGCTCGACGAACCGACCTCGGCATTGGATCGTACTGTCCAGAAGCAGGTGGTCAGCCTGTTGCGCACGCTGCAGGAAAAGCACGACCTGACCTACCTGTTCATCAGCCACGACCTCGCTGTCGTGCGCGCCCTGGCCCACGACGTGATCGTGGTCAAGGACGGCAAGGTGGTCGAACGCGGCAGCAGCGAGGCGGTGTTCGACGCGCCGCAACACCCTTACACCCGCGAACTGCTGGCGGCGGCGCACCCCGGGCAGGCCTGAAGGCACACGCGCCCTGTTCAGGACTGAGTGGTTGGCTCTTTGTCGCTGTCGTCTTCAACCAGTCCCCATTGGGCCATGTTCGGGCTATTGATGCCGACCGGCGCGGCAGGCGCCTCGCTGGGGCCGGCCACCACCTTGCCTTCGCCGTGCAGCTTCAGGCGCAGGCGCACATTGTTTTTCGAGTCGGCATGCTTGATGGCCTCCTCCTCGCTGATGGCGCCCTCGATGACCAGATTGAACAACGCGCTGTCGAACGTCTGCATCCCCAGGTTGGCGGATTTTTCCATGATGTCCTTGAGGCCGGTCAGCTCGTTGCGCTGGATCAGGTCACGAATGGTCGGCGAGCCCATCATCACCTCGACCGCCGCGCGGCGCTTGCCATCGGGGGTGCGGACCAGGCGCTGCGAGACAAACGCCTTGAGGTTGTTGCCCAGGTCGTGCAGCAACTGGGCACGGCGCTCTTCAGGGAAGAAATTGATGATGCGATCCAGCGCCTGGTTGGCGTTATTGGCATGCAGGGTTGAAATCGCCAAGTGCCCGGTGTCGGCAAAGGCCAGCGCGTGTTCCATCGTTTCGCGGTCGCGAATCTCACCGATGAGGATCACGTCCGGCGCCTGACGCAGGGTGTTCTTCAACGCCGCATGAAAACTGCGGGTGTCGACCCCGACTTCACGTTGGTTGATGATCGATTTCTTGTGCCGGTGGATGAACTCCACCGGGTCTTCGATAGTGATGATATGGCCACTGGCATTGCGGTTACGGTAGTCGATCAACGCTGCCAGCGATGTGGACTTGCCGGAGCCGGTGGCCCCCACGAACAGCACCAGGCCATGCTTTTCCATGACCACATCCAGCAGCACCGGTGGCAGGTGCAGGTCTTCGAAGCGCGGGATGTCCAGCTTGATGTTGCGCGCCACGATCGAGACTTCGTTGCGCTGTTTGAAGATATTGATCCGGAAACGCCCGATCCCGGCCAGTGAAACAGCCAGGTTCATCTCCAGCTCATGCTCGAACACACGGCGCTGCTCTTCATCCATGATCGACTCGGCCACCCTGCCCACATCACCGGGCTTGAGTGTCTCGGTGCCCAGCGGCTTGAGTACGCCATTGAACTTGGCACAGGGCGGTGCGCCAGTGGAAAGGTACAGGTCCGAGCCATCCTGGGTGGCCAGGGTCTTGAGTAACGCCGGAAAATCCATATTCGACACCGCACACTTGAAAAGGTAGAGACGGCCAGGGCGGCCGATGCATCATTGAGCGTAGATGACAGGCATAATGGCAGCCTTTTGCGACAGGTAACATCGCGACATGAAAGCCCAAGCCCGCCATATCCTGGTCAAGACCGCCGAAGAAGCCGAGCGTCTCAAGCAGCGCATCGCCAAGGGCGAAGCCTTCGATGAACTGGCCAGAAAACACTCGACCTGCCCGTCCGGCAAACGTGGCGGCGACCTGGGCGAAGTCCGCCCTGGCCAGATGGTCCACGCCATCGACCAGGTGATCTTCAAGAAACCGTTACGCACCGTGCACGGGCCGGTCAAGAGCAAGTTCGGCTATCACCTGGTCCAGGTGTTCTATCGCGATTAGAGGCAAGTGGCGACTGAAGCACTTCTCAGCCTTACCTGGTCGCCGCCGTCTGGCGCATAGAAGCGAACTTCGCTGCCGCCCCCCTGGTGCAGGACATCGGCAAAGTAGCGTGACTGGGTGGTAAACACCGTAAAGCCACCGTTGTCGAGCGGGTCCAGAAAGACATCAGCCGTGTCACCGAACATCCGGGTGTCCTGCCAGGACACCTGGATGCACTGCGCCACTTCAGCGCTGGTCTTCTGGCTGGCCAGCGTCTTGAGGGGCCCGCCAGAGCGGGCCGAGTTCGACGGCGCCGCGCACCCTGCCATCAGGGCTGCACACGCGAACACAATTGCACATTTCATGACCGGCCCTTTTCCCTGAAAAAGGCCGAGTCTATCACTGCAGCGGGCTTTCAGCCTTCGGCCAGTTGCTCCTTGAACTCTTTCAGGTACTGGCTGGCCAAGGCGTCTTTCTGCTTTTCATCGAGCAGCTTGCCTGCGCTCTGGAAGAACTTCTGTTCTTCTTCCTTCAGGTGATGATGAACCTTGTGGCTCAGCTTTTTGGCCGTCACCAGCCAGCTCGGGCTGGACATGTCGGTGGCATCGAGTTCCTCCATCAACTCATCCATTTCGTGATGCTCGGCAATGGCATGGCGACTCAGGTCAATGCCATTGTCGTGCTCCATCAGCGGGATGTAGAAGTGTCGCTCTTCGGCCGTTTCGTGGGCTTGCAGTTCGTCCTTGAGCAGCCGATAGGCTTCGGCGCGCGCTTCGCTGGCACCGTGGGTCTGAATCAGGGCATCGGCATAGCCGCGCTGGCGATCATGGCTTTCACGAAGGGCTTCGAAAATATTCACGATAAATCTCCCGGTAGACAGACTTGGCCCGATGCAGGCCCTGAAACCTAGACCCACAAGCGAGACGGGCAGTTCCAAAGATCGTGTGCAGGCCAGCGACCTGCCTGCTCGCGGTTTCCAGCCGGTCATCACGACGATAGACTGGCGGACCTTGAGGACGGCCTCACCCACGACGGGACAATACGCCGGGACGACCCGGTTCTTGATTGATCAGGGGGAGCCGATCATGGCCTGGATCTATCTGATGTTTGCAGGGGTACTGGAAGTGGTCTGGGCCTTGGCCATGAAACAGTCCGAAGGCTTCAGCCGCCCCACCCCGACGGTGATCACACTGGTCGCCATGATCGCCAGCTTCGCCCTGCTGTCGATCGCCATGAAAAGCCTGCCGCTAGGCACCGCCTACACCATCTGGACCGGCATCGGGGCCGTAGGCGCCTTTGTGGTCGGCGTCAGTGTGCTGGGCGAGCCACTGACGCTCATGCGCGTGCTGGCGGCGGTGCTGATTGTCAGTGGACTGGTGCTGATGAAGATGGCTTCCTGACGCCGATGATGTGCAAGCGGTGTGATCACCAGGCCTCTGGAGACCGACTCGACCGCCTGGAACCTGCCCTGAAATAAAAAATGAATTACTGCCTCAGCCCGCCACCCCAGTAACAGGTACAGCGAACGATCTGGCGAGGTAACAGCAATGACTATCGAAGCAGAGACTCTTGTGCAACTGACTGAAGCGCTGCAAAAACGCGGGCTGAAACGGATCGCGGACATTACCTTCATCCGCGCGCCCTACCGACACGCTCATCGCTGGATCTGCAGCGTGGAGTAAGGTGCCTTTGCCGGTGCCTGGCGGGATGGCCAGGCACCGGCTTCTTTTATCGGCATCACGATCACAGGGTCATCACTGGCGATCAAACCGTCGCAGGCCGGACTATTTAAATCCAGGCCAACAGACTCACGCCTTACTTGTTTGAGGAGGCGTGTGAAGCGGGTTGACCTGAATGCTGTCACCCCCAGAAGAGCACCTTCGCAGCCAGGCAACACAATTAAATGACGCCACAAACACGTCGGGCATAAACCGGGAATTTATTAGTTTATTGTCTTACAACTTTTATCAGGCTGGCGTATACAGGCCTCTATAAAGGACCTCGATACGGACTATTACGGATCTGCAGACTCCCTCATCCAAGGCGACACGCCATGCTGGAAACCCTTTACACCATCAAGCGCGACCTTGAAGAAGCGGCCGAGCACCTGGAAAGCCTGTCGGTGACCATGAATGGCCATTTCACCTTTCTCAACCAGCGCGGCGGCCATGTCGATGGTGTGGATGTCACAGGCCACATTGCCTCGCTCAATGCCTCGGTACAACGATTGCGCACTGTCGCCTCAACGATCGAGTGAGACGGCCCCTGCACGTTTTAATGCAGGGCCGCCCCGATACGCTTAACAAGCGCCTGGTGGAATGCCATCCTTGTTGAAGTCTTTCAGGCGCTCTTTTTCTTCCGGGGTCGAATGCGCCGGGATGTCTTCCCTGTTCTGCTTCTGCTCTTGTTCACTTTTCTTTTCTTCGGTCATGGTCGTCGTCCCTTCTGATGAGTGCAGGCATTTGGCAGCCGTGCACGGCTACGGTTCAAAGCAATCATCATGGAAGGTGCGTCGAGCATGTATATCACTGCCTTCAAGCGAACCGGCATCATCCCTTGCTGTGCTCGTCCGAAGTCGGCCCCTCGCCCGGGCGAATGCCGCGTGGCCCGGCCAGCCCCCAGACAATCAGACCGAGCACGGGGAACAGTAGAATCCCGATGATCCAGGCCGCTTTTGTCCCGGTGCTCTTCTGGCTGCGACAGATGCCGATGATTACTACGACGTCGGCGATCAGGACTAGCAGCGTAAAGGGTAGCCATAACAGGCTGATAATTGCTTCCATGAGAAGTACTCCATCATTAATGATTACGGGTTAGCCCGTGCAGGCTTCAAAGGTTGAGTCATTGAGCATGAAAGGTTTGTTCCCACCGATTATCAGCCGTCGGCATGAACGGAGGCGTGCGTTAAAGTGACGCAGCTGTCTCACTGCACGGTCTCAAAGCATCCACTCCGATCGAACGTGCGCACGCGCCTTACTGTCTTGATAGGCAGCGCTCGATGTACATCCCTTCGGCAATGGACCGGCATGATACGCCACGTTTCATACCCTCCACGGCGATACTGCAATCCATTGCGCGGCTCATTGTCATTGACCTGACAGGCAGGTATGTCAAAGTTTGACCCATCCATCACGGCCGCAAGGAGTACGCATGACAACGCCATCAGAAACCGAACTGGCACAACGGCTTGAGGTTGCAGAGCGAAAGCTGGATGCCGTCAACGACCTTCTGGTCCTCATGGCCGCGCACATGGCCCAACTCGACCCGAAGCGCGGTGAAGCCTTGTCCGCTCAGATGCGTGAGCTGTATGAAATGGATAACGTCGCCTGGCCAGAAGAATTCCAGACGCTGGTTGCCAGGCTGGGCAGAGCCTTTGATGGCAGTGGGCTGGAGCTGGAATCCTTGCCTTGACGGGATCGCACCTGTACCGCAGGTTCAACCTGTTGCCCGTACCTTTTTGAACCAGGCCTCAGGTGATTATTCGCCTCTGATGCTGTAACGAAAACGCCGACCTCAGCTGTCGGCGTTTTTGCATCTCTCTATGTCAAAGATCGGACATCAAGGCCCTTCCTGTCACGAGCTGGAATAACGCAAACCAATAAACATTTTCGCAACAAATGTCCATGAGAGGATCAACCTGCCATTGACCGGCGCTGGGCCACAACCCTACGATCCTCGACATTTATCAGGGAGCGATAACCGTGTCCGGGTCCAGAATCAATGTCCTGTTCCGTACGGCCGTCATGTGGTTGCTGTTCACCCTGTTCCTGCTCATTGGCCTGGCCTCGATGTTCAGCAGTTTGCTACTTGGGCCGTTCATGCTTGTCGCCGCCCTGGTTTTCGCCCCGCCCATCAATCGTCTGATCGAAAAGAGAACACACATCACGATCAAGGCACGCCACCGTGTGGCCATTGCGTTCGTCTGCACCGGTCTCTTTTTTTACACCATCAGCAAAATACAAGACATCAACGCGGAAAAACGGGCCGCTCAGCGAGTTATGGCTGAGCGGCAATCACTGGCGCATCCTCCAGAAGGTAAACCGGGCGTACGTGACCGCTGACAAGGACGCGATTCTTTCAGAGATGCATGCACTTGTTGCAAAACAGGACTACGCCGGTGCGAGGGGGAAATCAGCCTCACATCCATGCCTGCATTTTCCTGCCGTCCATGACACCCGAAGCACGGAAGCAGACCTCAAGCATGCGTGGGCGATAGCGACCAGCCCTGGCGGCGTTGGGCATCCCCTCTAGTCGGCCATATAACTGCAGTCATACGTATGCGACAATATGGTCAATGTCTGGTCTCCAACCCCGCATTCATCGCCCAACAGCTTGGGCATAGCGTGCAGATGCTTCTTTCGACTTATGCACGATGGATCAACTCATCCAACGACTGGCAGGAGCTGCAAAAGCTCCAGATGGGTCCCAAATTGGTCCCAGGCTAAAATTTTAGATCGTAAGTTATTGATAGGTAAGGCAATTGATCTCCACCGCAAATATCACCATGCAGTTCGGCCCCAAACCCTTGTTCGAGAACGTCTCGGTCAAGTTCGGCGCCGGTAACCGTTACGGCCTGATCGGCGCGAACGGCTGCGGCAAATCCACGTTCATGAAGATCCTGGGCGGCGATCTGGAGCCTTCGGGTGGCCAGGTGATGCTCGAACCGAACGTGCGCCTGGGTAAACTGCGCCAGGATCAATTCGCCTATGAAGAATTCACGGTGCTCGACACGGTGATCATGGGCCACGAGGAGCTGTGGAAGGTCAAGGCCGAGCGCGACCGTATCTACTCGCTGCCGGAAATGACCGAAGACGACGGCATGGCCGTGGCCGAGCTGGAAACCGAGTTTGCCGAGATGGACGGCTACACCGCCGAATCCCGTGCAGGCGAACTGCTGCTGGGCCTGGGTATCGGCATCGAGCAGCACAGCGGCCCGATGAGTGAAGTGTCGCCAGGCTGGAAGCTGCGCGTATTGCTGGCCCAGGCGCTGTTCTCGGACCCTGAAGTGCTGTTGCTCGACGAACCGACCAACCACCTGGACATCAACACCATCCGCTGGCTGGAAAACGTGCTGACCCAGCGCAACAGCCTGATGATCATCATTTCCCACGACCGTCACTTCCTGAACAGCGTGTGCACGCACATGGCTGACCTGGATTACGGCGAGCTGCGTCTGTTCCCGGGCAACTACGACGAATACATGACCGTGGCGACCCAGTCGCGCGAGCAGCTGCTGGCCGACAACGCCAAGAAGAAGGCGCAGATCTCCGAGCTGCAGTCGTTCGTCAGCCGCTTCTCGGCCAACGCCTCGAAAGCCAAGCAGGCCACCTCGCGCGCCAAGCAGATCGACAAGATCCAGCTGGCCGAGGTCAAGCCGTCCAGCCGTGTCAGCCCGTTCATTCGTTTCGAGCAGACCAAGAAGCTCCACCGTCAGGCCGTGGTGGTCGAGCGCATGGCCAAGGGTTTCGATGGCGTGCCGCTGTTCAAGGACTTCAGCTTTACTGTCGAAGCCGGCGAGCGCGTAGCGATCATCGGTCCCAACGGTATCGGCAAGACCACCCTGCTGCGCACACTGGTCAACGAACTGACACCCGATGCCGGCAGCATCAAGTGGACCGATGCAGCGGAAATCGGCTACTACGCCCAGGACCACGCCCACGACTTCGAAGACGACTGGACCCTGTTCGACTGGATGGGCCAGTGGACCCAGGGCGGCGAGCAACTGGTGCGCGGCACCCTGGGCCGCATGCTGTTCTCCAACGACGAGATCCTCAAGTCGGTCAAGGTGATTTCCGGTGGTGAGCAAGGCCGCATGCTGTTCGGCAAGCTGATCCTGCAAAAGCCCAACGTGCTGGTAATGGACGAACCGACCAACCACCTGGACATGGAATCGATCGAAGCGCTGAACCTGGCGCTGGAAAACTACCCCGGCACGCTGATTTTCGTCAGCCACGACCGTGAGTTCGTATCATCGCTGGCGACGCGCATCATCGAGCTGAGCCCGGATGGCGTGATCGACTTCAGCGGTACGTACGACGACTACCTGCGCAGCCAGGGCGTGGTGTTCTAAACCGCATGGCGGCCGGGGCCAATGCCTCGGCCGCACAGCCTGCACTCAGGCGTCGGGCACCTGGACCATTTCGATCCACAACGCGCCCTTGCCTGACGGCGCCTCGCTGACCCGCTTCAGTGCGCCGTCGGCACCGATGGCATAGCTGCCGACGGTGTCACTCTTCTCCCCTGTCACCAGCAACCAGCGTCCGCCTGGGGCCACGGCGATATTGCGTGGCTGCTTTTCCTGCATCGCGTAGTTGTTCAGGTAGGTCACCTGGCCGCTGGCCGGCTCGACCTTGAACACCGAAACCGAACTGGTGGTGCGCTCACTCATGAACAGTAAGCGGCCATCCGGCGAAAGACGGATGTCTGCCGCCCAGATACGTGGCGTAGGGTCGTCCTTGAGGTCATTGTTGCGGGCATCGCGAACCTCGCCGTGCGCCAGCTTCAAGCGTTCGGGAATCCCGTCGGCCTGGCTGACCCGGGTCAGTGCACCGCTGGCCGGATCAATGGCAAAGCCGGTCACGGTGCCGCTCATTTCACCGACCACATAGAGAAACTTGCCATCGGGGGAGAACGCCAGATGACGGGGTCCGCTGTTGGCCGCGACACTGACCTGGCCGCTGCCGATGGGGGTCAGGCTGCCGTTCTGGTTGTCCAGTTGGTATTGCAGCACCTGATCGACACCCAGGTTACCGGCATAGACAAAGCGATTGCTCAGGTCGGTGCGGATCGAATGGGCATGCAGGCCGGTCTTGTAGGTCTTGATCTGCTCGCCACCGGTCGCCTCCACCGGCTGCACGCTGAGCAGGTCACCGCCATACGAGGCGCCCATCAGGTAACGGTCGCTGCGATCCAGCGACAGATAAGCCAGGCTCTCGGCCAGCGGTGCCTCGCTGAACGCTTTCAAATGTCCGCTCCCCGGCTCGATGCGATAGCCCACAACCTTGTAGGGTTTGGCCCGCAAGGCGGCATAGAGTCGGGTGCCGTCGTGGGCGGCAGCCAGCGGATTGACTTGCTCGCCAGCCTTGGTCTGCGTGACCAGGCTCAGCGCACCGTTGGTTTCATCCAGGCGATACTGCGAGATAAGGCCGTCGGCGGGGCTGGAGATATAAGCAAAGGTGGCGGCTTGAGCACTGATACTCAGGCCCATGGCCGCAGCCAGCAGGAGGGGTTTGAACATGGAATCGCCTTTATTGTTGTGGTTGTTATCAGTCATCCTATGACTATTCTGTGTGGATCAGCAAGGACGCTGATTAAATAGATAGCCTGCTTTCATTTGCGCAGGGCACGCGCCATGATGAAGCACGCCCACCCTTCTTTCTGTGGACCCGCCTTATGCCCGTCAGCGCCAACTCATCTGGACCTGCCTCTGCCCCACCCAGCCAGATGGCGATCACCCTGCAGATCGTTGCCATTGTCCTTTACACCTTCATCGCCTTTCTTTGTGTCGGCCTGCCCGTGGCCATCCTGCCCGGCTATATCCATGACCAGTTGGGGTTCAGCGCCGTGGTGGCGGGCCTGGCGATTGGCGCGCAATACCTGGCCACGTTGATCAGTCGTCCCTTTGCCGGACGCATCACTGATAACCTGGGCAGCAAGCGGGCCATCGTCTACGGCCTGGCGGGGTTTGTATTGGGCGGCGTGCTGACACTGCTCGGCACCCTGTGCCAGGCGTACCCGGTGGCCAGCCTGACCCTGTTGATCGTGGCCCGGTTATTCATGGGCGTGGCGCAAGGGTTCATCGGTGTCGGCACCATCAGTTGGTCGATCGCCAAGGTTGGCGTCGAACACACGGCGCGCTCGATTTCCTGGAACGGCATCGCCTCCTATGGCGCCATTGCCATCGGTGCGCCGCTGGGGGTCTGGCTGATTGATGAGGTGGGGTTTCACAGCCTGGGCATCGCCCTGATCCTGCTGGCCGGTCTGGGCCTGCTGTTGATACGCCACAAGCCGTCGGTGCCGGTGATCAAGGGCGAGCGCCTGCCTTACTGGTCGGTGTTCAGCCGCGTGTCACCCTATGGCCTGGCGCTGACCCTGGCCTCCATCGGCTACGGCACCCTGACCACCTTCATCACCCTGTTCTACATCAGCCGCGGCTGGCAAGGCGCGGCCTACTGCCTGACCCTGTTCGGGGTCTGCTTCATCGTCTCGCGCCTGGTGTTCATCGGCGCAATCAACCGCCTGGGCGGCTACCTGGCCGCCATGGTCTGCATCGGCGTGGAAGTGGTGGGCCTGACGTTGCTGTGGCTGGCGCCCAACACCGGCATTGCGCTGCTCGGGGCGGGCCTGACCGGGCTCGGGTTATCCCTGGTATACCCGGCGCTGGGCGTCGAAGCGATCAAGCGGGTGCCGGTTGCCAGCCGCTCGGCCGGCTTGAGTGCCTATGCCGTGTTCTTCGACCTGGCAATGGCGATTGCCGGCCCACTGATGGGTGCCATCGCCCTGGGCCAGGGGTACGGGCTGATCTTCTTCTACAGCGCCTTGTTGTCGGTGCTGGCCTTGGGGCTGACCTGGTGGCTGTCACGGCGGCAACAGCCTGCCAGTGCTGTCGACGGGTAGATTACTTTGCCGCGTCGCGCGCCGCCTGCAGCCATTGATCGAACTGCGCACGGTGCGCGGCCACCCATTGCTCGCTATAACGACGAATGTCGGCGGGCTTGTTCTCGCCCTGTTGCATCTTCAGGTTCTGCGCGCTTTCGTCGGCCGTGGTGATCTGCATCTCTGACAGGAACTTGAGCGCTGCCGGATTTTTCTCGGCGAAATCGCGGTTCAGGACGGCTTCGACCTTATCGACCGCAAAGCCCAGGTTCTTGCCCTTGTACATCGTGTCGACGTCGTTCTTGCCGCCGGGCAGGTCGGTCCTGGGCACTTCCAGCCAGACCACGTCGCGGTCCTCGACCAATACGCCGGCGATCCACAGCGACAGCATCAGGGTCTGGTTCAGGCCGGCCATGATGGTCGAGGTGGCCAGCGGCAACTGCACGCGCTTGAGCATCTGCCACGGTGTGCCGCCAAAGGCGCGGGCCGCTTCGATCTTGTCTTCGGGCACCTGGCGGATGCCCAGGTTGGTCAGGCGCACCAGCGCCGGCAGGGTCTGCATGGCGTCCAGCAGCGGGCGTACCACCCGCTCCAGGCGGTCGCTGCGGGCACACAGGATGCCCAGCGGAATGCCGATCACCGCGCAGAAGAACACCGCCGTGAGTACCAGCGACAGCGTGGTCATCGACTCGGACCAGACGCCGATAAAGCCCAGCAGCGTCAGGGTCACGAACGACAGCCATGCGCTTACCCGCCAGCTGCCAGCCGAGCAGCGTCGACAGCAGGATGCCGATGCTCGGCGGGATGCTTTGCAGGAGGTACTCGATGCCGTTGAGCACCTGGTCGATGGGCCAGCGAATGGCGCGGAATACATCGCGAAAGTTGTGCACCAGGTAATTGAGGATGCTTTCCACCCATTGCCCCAGGGGGATGGTGGCGGACTGGAACGGGTCGAGAAGGCTGAATTCGGACATGGTGGCGACCTCTTGGGGTGGGTGCTTAATGGCGGCTGAGGGTCTGCAACAGCTGACTTTTGGAAATCGTGCCTTTGAAAGCTCCGGCGCGGTCCAGCACCGGCACCGGGTAAGACAGACTGGCAACGATGTTCAGCACTTCATCCAGCGGGGTGTCGGTGTAGACCGGGGCCTGCTCGTGCAGCCGGTGCCGGTCGTCGGCCGCCGCGCCGCTGGTCTCGGTGTCAACCACGCCCAGAAGGTGCCCGCGCTCGTCGACCAGATAGCCATAGTCGGCACCGGCCCTGAACTGCGGCGCCTTGCCGTTGAGACGGCAGATGATCCCGGGGTCCAGTTGCGCCACATCGCCGGCCTTGAGCACCCGCGAGCTGTCAAAACCCTTGATGGCCGGCTGGTTGATCAGCTCCTGTGGGGTGCCTATCTGCACCACCCGGCCGCCTTCCATGATCGCGATGCGATGGCCGATGCGGATGGCCTCCTCGATGTCGTGGGAAATGAAGATGATCGTGCGCTGCTGCTCGGCCTGCAGGCGGATCAGTTCGCCCTGCATCTCATGGCGGATCAGCGGGTAGAGGGCCGAGAAGGCTTCGTCTTTGTCGGCGCCGTTACGCAGCATGTCCATGGCCCACTCGGGGTGGGACCAAAGATCTTGAAGAGAGTGGAAACGGAAAGAATTGCCTCGTTGCTTACGCTCATACGACCCTCATTATTATCTTTATTACCAATAACAGCAGACACCGTGGCTATTGGCAGTACGCTCAAGCCTGAGCGCGAGTCGGGGGACGATGCAGGGGTGGCCAGGTTCATTTCTGTGAATGATCGGGCGCCAGAGTATCGGCTCGTCACAAGGGGGATGAATCAAGGCTTGCGGCGAGTGGCTTCACTCTACGCGTGAAGAAGCGGGGGGAATTGTACGCGGGGGTCAATGTCTATTATGGCGGCGCGGCTTTGCAGGCACCGCCTGCAGGCGCGACCGGGCGGCCGCGCCTGCAGGAAGATGGATCAGCCTTTTGGCTTGAGAATCAGCACCGCCAGAGGCGGCAGGTTGAGCAGCAGCGAGACCGGCTGGCCATGGCTCTGCTCGTCGGTGGCGCGCACTTCACCGCCGTTGCCCTGGTTGGAGCCGGCATAGGTTTCCGAGTCGCTGTTGAGCAATTCGGTCCAGGCCCCGTCAAACGGCACGCCGACCCGGTAGGCCTCGCGTGGCACCGGCGTCATGTTGCACACCACCAGCAGCGGCTCGCCCTCCCGACTCCAGCGCAACCAGGCGTAGACACTGTTGGCATGATCGTCGCCGATCAGCCACTGGAAGCCCATCGGCTCGGTGTCGCGTTCGTGCAGGGCCTTTTCATGGCGATACAGCCGATTGAGGTCACCCACCAGCTTCTTGATGCCGATGTGCTCGGCGTACTGCAGCAGGTACCAGTCCAGTTGCTCGTCGTGGTTCCACTCACGCCACTGGCCGAATTCGCAGCCCATGAACAGCAGCTTCTTGCCAGGATGGGCCCACATGAAGGTCAGGTAGGCCCGCAGGTTGGCAAATTTCTGCCAGCGGTCACCCGGCATCTTGTCGATCAGCGAGCGCTTGCCATGCACCACTTCGTCGTGGGAAATCGGCAGGATGAAGCGCTCGGACCAGGCATACACCAGGCCGAAGCTCAACTCGCTGTGGTGATGAGCGCGATGGATCGGGTCTTGCTGGATGTAGTGCAGCGAGTCGTGCATCCAGCCCATGTTCCACTTGTAGGCAAAGCCCAGGCCGCCTTGCTGGGTGGTCTGGGTCACGCCTGGCCAGGCGGTGGATTCCTCGGCGATGATCAGTGCGCCGGGCGCTTCGATCGCCACCACGTCGTTGAGGTGGCGCAGAAAGTCGATGGCTTCGAGGTTTTCGCGACCGCCGAAACGGTTCGGCACCCATTCGCCGGCCTTGCGCGAATAGTCGCGGTACAACATCGAGGCCACTGCATCGACACGCAGGCCGTCGATGTGGAAATGCTTGAGCCAGAACAGGCCCGACGCCAGCATGAAGCCGTGCACTTCGGTGCGACCCAGGTTGTAGATCAGCGTGTTCCAGTCCTGGTGAAAGCCCTCATGCGGGTTGCCATACTCATACAGCGCCGTGCCGTCGAATTCGGCCAGGCCGTGGGTGTCGGTCGGAAAGTGCGCCGGCACCCAGTCGAGGATGACACCAATGCCGGCCTGGTGGCAGGCATTGACGAAAAAGGCGAAATCTTCCGGCGAGCCGTAGCGCGCCGTGGGCGCGAACTGTGCCAGCAACTGGTAGCCCCAGGAACCGCCGAACGGGTGCTCCATGATCGGCATCAGTTCGATGTGGGTAAAACCCAGCTCCTGAATGTACGGAATCAGGCGGTCAGCCAGTTCTCGCCAGTTGTACTGGCGCCAGGCCGTGCCGTCCTCGTTCTGCTCCATCTGCCAGGAACCGGCATGCAGCTCGTAGATCGACAGCGGCGCAGACGGTGCATGCAGGTCGCCACGCTCCTGCATCCAGTCATGGTCCTGCCAGTCGAACTGCAAGGGACCGGCCACCTTGGAGGCGGTTTCCGGCGGCAAGGTCGTGGCGCGGGCGACCGGGTCGCATTTAAGCGGCAGGATGCCATGCGGGCCAAGAATTTCGTACTGGTACTTTTCACCCGGCTGCAGGCGCGGCACGAAGATTTCCCAGATGCCCGACGGGTGCAGCAGGCGCATCGGGTGTCGGCGCCCGTCCCAGTTATTGAAATCGCCCACTACCGAGACACGGCGGGCATTAGGGGCCCAGACGGCAAAGCGCACACCCTGCACGTTATCGACCGTCTGCAACTGCGAGCCCAGGCAGTGGCCCAGGTCACGGTGATTGCCCTCGGAGAACAGATAGATGTCCATCTCACCGAGCAATTGCCCGTAGCTGTACGGGTCCTCGGTAATCTGCTCGCCGCCGGCCCAACTGATCTTGAACAGGTATGGCCGGGCTTCGGGGAACCGGCCGGCAAACAGGCCCGGCACCTCGGTCATGGGCAGTTCGCCCAGGTCCTGTTCGCTGCCACGCGCCAGCACCCGCACACTCAGTGCACCGGGCAGGTAGGCACGGATGATCTGCCCGCCCTGCCCGTCGTCGTGAGGGCCCAGGATGGAGAATGGATCACGGTGTTCGGCACGGATCAAAGCGTCCGTGTCGACGGCGGCGGGCAGTGGCTGGCGGCCCGTGCCATGATTATCAGGCGCATTCATGTTGACTCTCCATCGTTCAATTCCAGCAATCCACGCAAGCCCTGCAAAGGCACGGCCAACCAGTCCGGGCGGTTCTCGGCTTCGTAGATTACTTCATAGGCGGTTTTTTCAAGGGTAAATAATTCAAGGGCGGCGTTTTCGCCTTGCGGGTCTTTCCAGGCATGCGCGATCGACGCACTGGCCTGCCGGTAACCGTCGAGAAAGGCCTCGCGGGCCTGGCTCAGGTAAGTCCCGGCCACCTGCTGGCGGGCAGCGGCCGCCTCGGGTGAGGTGTCCACGCTTTGCGCACTGCGCGCCGCCATGGCCGCAGCGTAGTCGAAAGAACGCAATACGCCGCCGACATCCTTGAACGGGCTGTATTTGCCGCGTCGTTCTTGCAATGGCCGTACCGGCTCACCTTCGAAATCGATCAGGTAGGCATCCCCTTTCACCACCAGCACCTGGCCCAGGTGCAGATCACCATGCACACGCATGCGCAGGCCGCCTGCGCTGGCCTCGGCCAGCGTCAGGACGTGCGCCTGGATGCGTTCACGTTGCGTCAGCAGGCTGTCGACCCGTTGGCGATCCTCGGCCTGCAGGTCGCCCTTGCGCTGCTCAAGCAATTTCAGGGCACGTTCGATTTGCGCCTGTACCCGTTTGGCCGTGTCCCGGGCCTCATCGGCAGAGGTGTTTTCCACGGCAAAATCAGGGTTGTCCGTAGGCGCCGCCAATACCTGATGCATCTCGCCCAGGCGCTGGCCCAGGTTGCGGGCAAAGTCAGCCAGTTCGCCCAGCGCGTCATAAGACGCTTCCTGGCCTGCGGCAGCTGGCGAGAGCTGATCGCGCACGGCCCGCTCCAGGCTGTTCTGCGTCCACTCCCAGGCATCGCCCTGATTGTTCAGGTAACCCTGGGCAATCATCAGCAGGTGCGGCTGGCCGTCAGCGTCGGTGCGGACCAGCGAGCCGAGCAAGGGTGAGATGTATTGATAGCCGGCGCCGGTCAGGTAGGCCCCCATTTCCAGTTCCGGGTGCACACCGGCGCTGACTTTGCGGATCATCTTCAGCACCAGGCTGCCGCCGACCACCACCGAGCTGTTGGACTGCTCGGCCGACAGATAGCGCACCTCCGAGTTCTGGTCGAGCCCCAGCGGTGTCAGCTTTTCAGTGCCCTGGAAATGCAACTGGCCATGCGCGCTGCCGGTGTCCAGCACGGTCTGCGCCTGCATGGCCTGGATCACATCGAGAATGAAATGCTCCAGGGTAAAACCATCGGTGATCAGCCCGACCTGCGGCCCGCGCCGCACCCGGCTCAGGGCCAGCTGCTGCGGCAGCGCACTGTTGAAATCCTCTTCGGCCAGCAGGCCAAACGGCAGTTGATAGCGCTCTTGCTGACCGCCTGCGGTAACGTCGACCTCGCTGAGCAGCACAGGACGATTGCCGTTACTCAGGCGCACCGCGTAAGCGATGTGCACGTTTTCGATGGGTTTGTCCTTGCTGGCGAACCAGCGCCGCTTGGGCAGGTACACCGTCAGGGCGGTGTTTTCGATGGTGTCGCGCAAAGGTTCTTCGAGCAGTTCTTCCAGACGCTTCTTGAGTACCAGGGTCGGGAAGTCCGGCATGCTCTGGGCCGGTTCGACGTGCCAACTGGGCATTTGATTCTCCGCTGCAAGTAGAAACCAATGAAAGCCGTAGGGCGGGAATGTCAGCAGGTAGGTCAACTGGCCGATGGGCGGAAAGGCACTGCCGCCCAGCATTTCGACCGGCACCTTGCCGGCGTGGGCTGACAATTCCAGCTCGACGGCCTGGGCGGCACTGGACATGTTGGCCACGCACAGAATGGTCTCGGTGTGCCCATCGGTGCCGGTGTATTCACGGGTATAGGCCAGGATGCGGCGGTTGCTGGGCGACAGCATGTGCAGCGTGCCACGACCAAACGCCTTTTGTTGCTTGCGCACCGCCAGCATGCGCCGGGTCCAGTTCAACAGGGAGTGCGGGTCGGCGTCCTGGGTTTCGACGTTGACCGACTGGTAACCGTAGAGCGGGTCCATGATCGGCGGCAGCACCAGGCTGGCCGGGTCGGCACGTGAAAAGCCGCCGTTGCGGTCGATCGACCACTGCATGGGCGTGCGCACACCGTCGCGGTCGCCCAGGTAGATATTGTCACCCATGCCCAGTTCATCGCCGTAGTACAGGGTCGGCGTACCGGGCATCGACAGCAGCATGCTGTTGAGCAACTCGACCCGGCGCCGATCACGCTGCACCAGCGGCGCCAGGCGACGCCGGATGCCCAGGTTGATGCGGGCCCGACGGTCAGCGGCGTAATGATTCCACAGGTAGTCACGTTCACGGCTGGTGACCATTTCCAGGGTCAGTTCATCGTGGTTGCGCAAGAAGATCGCCCATTGGCAGTTGGCCGGGATTTCCGGGGTCTGGCGCAAAATGTCAGTGATCGGAAAGCGATCCTCCTGAGCCAGGGCCATGTACATGCGTGGCATCAGCGGGAAGTGAAACGCCATGTGGCACTCATCGCCATCCGGACCTTTGCTGTCGCCGAAATACAGCTGCGTGTCCTCAGGCCACTGGTTGGCCTCGGCCAGCAGCATGCGGTCCGGGTAATGGGCATCAATTTCGGCGCGAATGCGCTTGAGCACCTGGTGGGTCTCGGGCAGGTTCTCGTTGTTGGTGCCGTCGCGCTCGATCAGGTAGGGAATCGCGTCCAGGCGCAGGCCATCCACGCCCAGGTCGAGCCAGAAACGCATCACGCCCAGCACCGCTTCCATCACCTGCGGGTTATCGAAGTTAAGGTCCGGCTGGTGCGAGTAGAAACGGTGCCAGAAATACTGGCCGGCCACCGGGTCCCAGGTCCAGTTGGACTTCTCTGTATCCAGAAAGATGATGCGAGTGCCGTCGTACTTCTGGTCAGTGTCGGACCAGACATAGAAATTGCGGGCCTTGGAGCCCTTTTTAGCCTGGCGCGCCCGCTGGAACCACGGGTGCTGGTCCGAGGTGTGGTTGATGACCAGCTCGGTAATGATCCGCAGCCCACGCTTGTGCGCCTCGGCGATGAACCGCCTGGCATCGGCCATGCTGCCGTAGTCGGGGTGCACGGCGCGGTACTCGGCAATGTCGTAACCATCATCGCGCCGTGGCGAGGGGTAGAACGGCAGCAGCCAGATGGTGTTCACGCCCAGCCCGGCAATGTAGTCGAGCTTGGCGATGAGGCCTGGGAAATCACCGATACCGTCATTATTGGAATCGAAGAACGATTTGACGTGGACCTGGTAAATCACCGCGTCCTTGTACCAGAGCGGGTCGTTGATAAAACTGGCGTTTCTGGACTTTTTCGCCATGGTGATCTCCCTGACCGATTACTTCGCGCTGATGCGCCAGATACCGAACGGCTGGTAATGCGGGTCGATGCGCATCCACTGCACCTTGCCGTACCAGCTCCAGCGGTGGCCGGTCATCAGGTCTTCGCCCTGGGTCTCGGCATGGTCGGGCAACCCCATGTCCCACAGCGGCAGTTCGAAATGCGCTTCCTGGACATTGTGTGGATCGAGGCTGACCGCCACCAGGATGAAGTTGCTGCCATCAGGGGTGCGCTTGCCAAAGTACAGAATGTTGTCATTCCAGGCGGTGTACAGCTTCAGGCCCAGGTGGGTCTGCAAGGCCGGGTTCTGGCGACGGATACGGTTGAGCTGGGCGATCTCGGCAATGATATTGCCGGGCGCGGTGAAGTCACGGACGCGGATCTGGTATTTCTCCGAGTCCAGGTACTCTTCCTTGCCCGGCAAGGCCGCCGACTCGCACAGTTCGAACCCCGAATACATACCCCATAGCCCTGAGCCCATGGTCGCCAGTGCCGCACGAATCAGAAACCCCGGTCGCCCGTTGTTGTGCAGAAAGTGCGGGTTGATGTCCGGCGTATTGACGAAGAAATTCGGGCGATAGCAATCGCGCAGCGGCGCTTCGTTGAGCTGGGTGAAGTACTCCGACAGTTCGGCCTTGTTGTTGCGCCAGGTGAAGTAGGTGTAGCTCTGCGAATAACCGACCTTGCCCAGCCGCGCCATCATCGCCGGCTTGGTGAACGCTTCGGCGAGGAACATCACGTCGGGGTGCTGACGGCGAATGTCATCGATCAGCCACTGCCAGAAGGGCAAGGGCTTGGTGTGCGGGTTGTCGACACGGAAGATCTTGACCCCCTCCTCGACCCAGCCCAGCACCACGTTGCGCAATTCCAGCCACAGGCCGGGGATGGCGTCGGGCGCGTAGAAATCGACGTTGACGATGTCCTGGTATTTTTTCGGCGGGTTTTCCGCATAGCGGATGGTGCCGTCCGGGCGCCAGCTGAACCAGCCCGGGTGCTCCTTGAGCCACGGGTGGTCCTGCGAGCACTGGATGGCAAAGTCCAGCGCCAGCTCCAGGCCATGCTCGGCGGCCGCGGCCACCAGCGCACGAAAGTCCTCGCGACTGCCCAGTTGCGGGTGGATGGCCTCATGGCCACCGTCCGGGCTGCCGATGGCATACGGGCTGCCCGGATCCTCGGGGCCTGCGGTCAACGAGTTGTTCGGCCCCTTGCGATGGGCGCGGCCGATAGGGTGGATCGGCGGGAAGTACAACACGTCAAAGCCCATGTCACGGATCATCGGCAGGCGCGAATGCACGTCATTGAAGGTGCCGTGCCGGGCCGGGTCATCGGTGATCGAACGCGGGAACAGTTCATACCAACTGGCAAATTGCGCGCGCTCGCGCTCGACATCGAGCGGGTACGGGCGGCTGGCGCTCAGGTAACTGTGATTGTCAGCCTGGGCCATCAGCGCCGTGGTCTCGCTGTGCAGCAACAGGGCGACACGCGACGGCACGTCCTTGCCCTCAAGCTGCCCCAGCACTTGCTCGATCTGTTGGCGCACGTCGCCCTGGCTGCGCTCGGCACCCTGTTGCAGGTGAATGCGGCCTTCTTCGAGTTCCAGCTCGATCGGCACCCCGGCACCGTGCTTCTTGCCCAGCTCGTAGCAATAGCTGGCATACACATCGATCCAGGCCTGCAGGCGGAACACATAGCGGTCCACCGTCACCGGTGTGAAGCTGCCGAGCCAACTGTCATTGCCCAGTTCCTGCATGGGCACACTGTGCCAGTGCTGCTCACCCTCGGCGCGCCAGTCAAGCCGGACAGCCAGTTTGTCGTGGCCATCGGCGTAGACCTTGCCGGTCACGGTCACCGGCTGGCCGATGATCGCCTTGGCGGCAAACTGTCCACCATCCAGCACTGGTGTGACATCCTCGATGGCAATGCGTGGCAATTGCAGCGCCTGGGTCAGAGTCAAGGGACCTGTGGGCTGCGAGAGGGTGTGCGAAGCTTCGAAAGCGGGAGAATCCGGACTGTATGACTGTTCATTCATCGAGCATCACTCCTTACGCCCCTGGGACGCGGCGGTGCGGTCCATAGCATTGACTGCTTTGAATGGGTTGAACGACAGCCCTCAGGCGCTCTGGCCTGTGCTGCCGACTGCAAAGGTTCCGAACGGCAGCCCTGTGGAAAGTTCAAAGCTTTACCAAGCACCCACATGGGCGCAGCAGCCAATACTGACATGTGTGGCGGGTTGCCGGGCAAGCATAGGCGCCTCCGGAAAAATTGCCGGTCAACCTGTATTTATAATGTCTGGGACGCGCATTCTGGCACCGGGGTATCAAGGTCAGGGCCTTGGGTGCAAAATGCCGCATTTTTCAAGCACAGCCCAGGGCGCTGCCTATATCCTTGTGCCAGGGCCATTTCAGGAAGCAGGAAGAACCTCTTGATGCAGGGAAGTCACCCACCACCATCCACCCCCGAGCGGCACAACCCGCTGGCTGCCGAGCGCGAGCGCGCCACCACGCTGTTCCGCCTGACCCTGAGCTTCATGCTGGTGGTGGTCATGACCTTCCTGATGGTCGAAGGCTGGCGGGCCTGGCGCGATTACCGCCAGGCCTTTGCCATGGCCGAAGACTCGGTGACCAACCTGGCCCAGGCCACGGCCCAGCATGCCGAAGATGCGATCCGCCAGGTGGATATCCTGACGTCGGTGCTGGCCGAACGTGTCGAGGGTGACGGGCTGCAGCACATCGATATCCCCCGCATGCATCAGTTGATGGTGCAGCAGACGCGAATCATGCCGCAGCTGCATGGCTTGTTCATCTACGACGCCAACGGCCGTTGGGTCGTGACCGACAAGCTGGGCACGCCAGAGTCGGCCAACAATGCCGACCGCGATTACTTCATCTACCACCGCACCCACACTGACCGCGATGTGCGCATCAGCAAGGTGGTGAGCAGCCGCTCGACCAAGGAGCTGATCATTCCGGTGTCGCGGCGGCTCAACAACCCGGACGGCTCGTTTGCCGGGGTCATGCTGGGCACGGTCAGGGTCAGTTATTTCGTCGACTACTACGGCGACTTCAAGATCGATGACAAGGGCGCACTGGTGCTGGCCATGCGCAACGGCGACATTCTGGTCAGGCGTCCCTTCATCGAAAGAACCATCGGCCAGAGCCTGTCGCAAAGCGAAATATTCACCCGTTACCTGCCGTGGTCCAGTGCCGGTGTGGCGCAGGTCAAGGCCGTGGTCGACGGCACGCACCGGCTTTACGGCTACCGCGTCTTGAGCCGCTACCCGCTGGTGGTCGAAGCCGGCATTTCCCGCGACTCGATCATCGCGCCCTGGCGCCAGGACCTGATCAAGACCGGGCTGATTCTGCTGCTGCTGATCACAGGCCTGGTGGGCTTCGGGATTGTCGTGCTCAAACAGTTGCGTGCACGCATGGCCATGGAGACCGAACTGCGCCGCGTGCATCGCCAGGTCCAGGACATGGCCCTGACCGACAGCCTGACCGGCCTGGGCAACCGGCGCCGGCTGGACATTGTCCTGAGCGACGAGGTCGCCCGCGCCAGGCGTCAGAACACCTGCCTGGCGCTGATCATGCTGGATGTCGACTACTTCAAGCGCTTCAACGACCGCTATGGGCATTCGGCAGGCGATGAATGCCTGCGTCAGGTGGCCCTGGCCATCGGCCAGACCTTGCCGCGCTCCACTGACCTGGCGGTGCGCTACGGCGGTGAGGAATTCACCGTGCTGCTGCCTGACACCGACCGGGCCGGCGCCCTGCAGGTGGCCGACCAATTGCTGCAGGCCATTCGCGAACTGAATATCGAACACGCCGACCATCCGGCCGGCCGGGTGACCGCCAGTGCCGGGGTGACCGTCAACACGCCCAGGTCTGACGAGGTGAGCCCGGCCAGCATGATCAAGGCGGCCGATGCCTTTCTGTATGTGGCCAAGCACAAGGGACGAGATCAGTGGCAAGCCGAGTCTGCCGCGCAGGCAGTACAGGACAGACCCGACGGCGTCAGGAAAAATCTTTCGGAATTTTAGCAAGGGTCCTGCATCAAACGCTGGACTAATCCTCTGAAGGTGAGCCCATGAATATCCCGATCCCGCCGGAGCCTGCAGACCCGAACATTGATGACTCGATAATCCCGGTCACTCCAAAAGATGATCCGCCTGGCACCCCGCCCGCCGATGAGACGCCTGTAGGCGACCCACCCAATAACGAACCACCTGCCCGCCTTTAGATGCCAACGGCTCAGGGCAGCTCCTGGCTGTCCTTGGCTGGCAAGGTCTGTTTGTCGCCAGGCGGCAGTTCGCCATCATGCCTGTGCTTGTGTTCGTGGCGGTCGACCACATGCGGGACCAGGCTCAGAATCCCCAGTGCCAGGACCGTGCTCAGTACCGCCGTGGCTTCGCGCCCCATGCCCGCTGCCACGCCGATGGCGGCAGTCATCCACAGCCCGGCGGCGGTGGTCAGGCCCTTGACCTGGGAGACATTCCTGGCGTGCTCCTTGAGAATGGTGCCGGCACCGAGAAAACCGATACCGGCCACGATGCCCTGGATGACACGACTGATGTCAGCATCACCCGCCCCGACCATACGCGGCACCAGCACGAACAAAGCAGCGCCCATGCACACCAGCATATGGGTGCGCACCCCGGCCGCCTTGCCACGATGCTCACGCTCGAACCCCAGGATACCGCCCAGCAGTGCGGCAATCGACAGGCGCACAGTCACCCGGGTCAATTGCGATACATCGGTGATATCGGAAAACTCTGACTGCAACGTCGTTACGACTTCCTGCCACCACGTACTCATCGTCCATCCTTAAACGCTTGCATCCGCTCGATTGGACAGTCGCCATGCGGCAGAGTGCGGCATCCCTGGCTCAGTGGTTAACGTCCGCCAGCCACATCAATGAAGGTCCCGGTGGCATAGGAAGCCTTGTCCGACAGCAGCCACAAAATGGCCTCGGCCACCTCTTCGGGTGTTCCTCCACGGCGCATCGGCAGTTCACCTTCAAGCTTGCTGACCCGGAACGGGTCGCCGGACTGCACATGGAAATCAGTGAAGATATAGCCGGGGCGTACGGCATTGACGCGGACACCCTCAGGCGCCACCTCCTTGGCCAGCCCCAGGGTGAAGGTGTCGATGGCGCCCTTGGAAGACGCATAGTCGACGTATTCATTGGCCGAGCCCAGGCGCGAGGCAGCCGAACCGACATTGACGATGCTGCCGCCCTGCCCGCCGTGGCGTGGCGACATGCGCAACAGTGCGTGCTTGCTGCACAGGATCGGGCCGACCACGTTGCTCATCATGATTTTCAGCAGGCGAAATTCCGACATGTCCTCGACCCTGGACGCATGGGCAATGGTGGCCGCGTTATTGACCAGATGCGTGATGCGCCCAAGCTCTGCGTCGATACGGGTATACAGACGAATGATTTCGTCCTCGTTGCTGACATCGGCCTGCACGGCAATCGCCTGTGCCCCCAAGGCCCTGACCTGGCTGCAGACCCGCTCGGCGGCGGCATGATCGGACAGGTAGTTGATGCAGATCCGATAACCTTGCGTGGCTGCCGCCAGTGCCGTGGCCGCGCCGATTCCGCGAGAGCCGCCAGTAATGAGGAGAACCTTTTCCATTTGTTTTCTCGTACCCGATTCAAAGACTGAAGATTGAAAAAGGGCCAGTCAGGCAGCCACTCAGTCGTTGACGATGGCGGTCTCCCTGGCCTGGACACGGCGCTCGGCGCTGTGAATGTCTTGCATGAAGCGCTCGGGCGGTTGCGGGTGTCCGAGCAGGTAGCCTTGCAGCGAATCGCAGCCCAGGCGGGTCAGGAAATGCTGTTGCACATCAGTTTCAACCCCTTCGGCCACAATGCGCAAGTCCAGTGCCTGGCCCAGGGCAACGATGGCCGAGACAATCGCGGCGTCATCACTGTCGTGCTCCAGGTCACGCACAAAGCCCCGGTCGATCTTGAGCTCGTTGGCTGGCAGGCGCTTGAGGTACATGAGGCTGGAATAGCCGGTCCCGAAGTCATCGATCGACAGGTCGAGCCCCATCTGTGAAAGCTGGTTGAGCACTGCCATGCTGGCGTCGGCATCGTTCATTGCCGTGGTTTCAGTGATTTCCAGGGTCAGGCAGTTGGCAGGCAGCCCGTGGCGGGCCAGGGTCTGGGCGACGATATCGACCAGCCCGACATGGCAGAACTGCAAGGCCGAAAGATTGACTGCCATGCGCCACTGGTCATACCCCTGCCTGACCCATTGACTCATCTGCTGGCAGGCTTCATCGAGCACCCATTCGCCGATGGGAATGATCAGTCCGGTCTTTTCTGCCAGGCCGATGAACTTGTCCGGTGACAGCAGGCCCCGCTCAGGATGGTTCCAGCGCAACAAGGCCTCGGCACCGACGGGCAAGCCGCTGATGGCATCGAACTTGGGCTGGTAATGCAGGCAAAACTGCCCGGCACTGACGGCCGTGCGCAGCTCGGACAGCAGTTGCAGCTGATTGCGGGCATTGGTGTTCATCGACGCTTCGAAAAAACTGTAGCCGTTCTTGCCATTGGCCTTGGCGTGGTACATCGCCGCATCGGCATTCATCAGCAGCTCATGCTGGTCAAGACCGTTGCCCGGGTACAGACAGATGCCAACGCTCACCGACACTTGCAGGATATGCCCGCTGACTTCGAAAGGCTGGGCGACAACGTTGACCAGCCGTGATGCTACGGTCGCCGCCTCGTCGATATCACGCAACTCCATGAGCAACACGAATTCATCGCCACCGATGCGCGCCAGGGTGTCATGCCGGTGCAGGTTACCGCGCAGGCGCAGGGCCACGTCACGCAGCAACTGGTCGCCAATATGATGACCGAAGGCATCGTTGACCGGTTTGAAACCATCAAGGTCCATGAACATCAAGGCAAAAGCGGTGCTGTTGTTTTGCGCGGCATTGATCGCCTGATCAATACGGTCCGAGAGCAGCACGCGGTTCGGCAGGCTGGTCAGGGTGTCGTGCAGGGCCAGGTGGGTCAGTTCGCGGTTGGCTTCGGACAGCGAATTGGCCAGGATGGCGGTCCGTGCCTCCAGGCGCGCATCGAGAATGGAGGTCAGCAACGCGATGGTCAGCACCGCCAGGGTGGTGACCAGCACCAGTTTATCCAGCCCGTCGGTCTGCAGGCCGCCGGCATAAGCGCCGCAAAAACTGCTGTCGGCAAAACTGGCGGCCGCCATGCCGGTGTAATGCATGCCGACAATTGCCACCCCCATCACCACCGCCGCTGCGCAACGGGCCAGAAAAACATGGGGCGTGTTCTGGCGCAGGCGGAAGGCGATCCACAACGCGGCGGTGGAAGCCCCGAAAGCGATCAACAGCGACAGGCCGAACAGTCCGGGGTCGTAATCGATGCCCGGCTGCATGCGCAGCGCAGCCATGCCCAGATAGTGCATGCAACTGATACCGGTGCCCATCAGCAAGGCCCCCAGCATCAACTGCCGCAGCGGCAGCACCGGCTGGCTGACCACCCACAGGGCAATGCCTGAGGACAGCATGGCAATCAGCAGCGAGCACAGGGTCAGGAACAGGTCGTAGCCCAGGTCGATGGGCAGGACAAAGGCCAGCATGCCGATGAAGTGCATCGACCAGATGCCGATGCCCATGGCAAAGGCACCGCCGCCGATCCATAGCCAGACGCCGCGACCCTTGGCAGTCGCAATGCGGCCACTCAGGTCCAGCGCGGTATAGGACGCCAGGATTGCCACCAGGATGGAGATGATGACCAGCGAAGGAATGTAGCTGCCAATCAACTTGAAATGCCTCTGGATTTGGACAAGTGTCTGCATCCATGCCAATCACGATGGGCCGATTCTACGCTTATCCATCGCGATTGGTGCTGCCGCCCGGAGGAAATGTGGCATATCGCCATGAATATTTTCTATCCACGGCACCCTGATCGGCGCAGTCTCAACCCGCCGGATCAGCGCCTCGGCGCTCCGGGGCAGCGTCCAGGCCTTGCCAGCCACCGCCCAGTGCCGCCATCAGCTGGACACTGGCTACCAGCCGGCTTTGCAGGACATTGAGCACACTGCGTTCGTTGCTCAGCGCCGTGGCCTGTACGTTGACCACGTCCAGGTAGTCGATCAGCCCGGCCTTGAACTGGTTCTCGGTCAGGCGCATCGACTCGCGCGCCGCCGCCAGCGCTTCATCACGCACGGCGGCCTCACGCTCGTAGACTTCGAGCTGGGCCATGTAGTTTTCCACTTCCTGGAAACCATTGAGCACCGTCTGCCGGTACTGCGCCACGGTCTGGTCGTAGACCGCCTCGACCCGATCGACCTCGGCCGAGCGCCTGCCGGCGTCGAACAGGGTCAGGGCCAGTTGCGGACCGACCGACCAGAAGCGGTTCGGTGTGGTGATCCAGCTGGAAAAGGCGCTGCTGCTGTAGCCACCGCTCAGGCTCAGGGTCAGGTCGGGGAAAAAGGCCGCCTTGGCCACGCCGATATTGGCGTTGGCCGCCATGACCGAGCGCTCTGCAGCGGCAATGTCGGGGCGCCGCTCCAGCAAGGTCGACGGCACGCCGACCGGAATGGCCGGCAACGGCGGGATGTCGGTGCTGGCCTGCAGGTTGAACTCGGCCGGCGTCATGCCCATCAGCATGGCAATCGCATTTTCGTACTGGGCGCGCTGCCAGGCCAGGTCGATCAGGTCGGCCTCGGTGCTCTTGAGCTGAGTCTGGGCCTGGGCCACCGACTCGCGCCCGATGATACCGGCGCGGTACTGGTTCTGGGTCAGCTTGAGGGAGCGCTCGTAAGCCTTGACCGTGGCCTCCAGCAGGCGCTTCTGCTCATCGATCACACGCAATTGCAGGTAATTTTGCACCAGCTCCGATTGCAGGCTCAGGCGCATGGCCGCCAGATCGGCCTGGCTGGCCTCGGCACTGGCGCTGTCGGCCTCGATGCCACGGCGCAGCTTGCCCCACAGGTCGGCTTCCCAGCTCACCCCCAGTTGCGCGTTATAGGTGTCGCGGATGCCACTGTTGCTGCTCGACAGGCTGGAACTGCTGCTGCCGGTGCCTTGGGCCGAACGGGTCTTGCCGGTGGTCAGGTCCAGGGTCGGGAACAGCGAAGCGCGTGAACTGCGCACCAGCGCCTGAGCCTGGCGGTACTGGGCCTCATACTGGGCCACGGTCTGGTTGGAGCCGTTGAGCCGCTCGACCAGTTGGTTGAGCTGTGCATCCTGATAGATCTCCCACCAGGCCCCACGGGCCAGGGCATCGCTGGGACTGGCCTGGCGCCAGCCCGGCGCGGCCTTGAACTGGGCCGTGGTGTCGAAGGTCGGCTTCTGGTAATCGGGTCCGACCGTGCAGGCGCCGAGCAGCAAGACGCACAGTCCCGCCGCCAGCGGGCGCAGCAACCAGAGGGGCGTGGAGAAAGTGGCCAGGCGATGGGTCATAACGGAGTTTCCAGGGCTGCATCGGTACGCACGCCACGCCAGTGGTTGAAGCGATGGCGCAGGTTGTCCAGGTAAAGGTAAACCACCGGGGTGGTGTAAAGAGTCAGGACCTGGCTGAACACCAGGCCGCCGATGATTGTCAGGCCCAATGGCTGGCGCATTTCCGACCCTTCGGCGGTGCCCAGCAGCAACGGCAAGGCCCCCAGGATCGCCGCAATGGTGGTCATCAGAATCGGCCGCAGGCGTTGCAGGCAGGCGCGGCGGATCGACTCATGCGGGCTCATGCCCTGGTCACGCTCCAGTTGCAGCGCCAGGTCGATCATCATGATGGCGTTCTTCTTGACAATACCAATCAACAGGAACAGGCCCAGCAGGGAGATCAGGCTGAACGCCGAGCCCACGGCAAAGATGCTCAACAGCGCGCCGACGCCGGCCGATGGCAAGGTCGACAGAATAGTCAGCGGGTGGATATAGCTTTCGTACAGAATGCCCAGCACCAGGTACACCAGCACCAGGGCGCCCAGGATCATCCACGGCTGGCTTTTCTGGGTCGCAGCAAAAGCATCGCCGGTGCCGGCCATTTTCGAAATCACCTCGCTCGGCAGGCCGACGGTCGCCACCGCACGCTCGATGGCCGCGGTGGCCTGGTCCAGGGTCACGCCTTCGGCCAGGTCGAACGAGATGCTTTCAGAGGCAAACAGCCCTTCATGGGAAACCCGGTCGTTTTCCAGACTGTTCTCATAGTGGGCAATGGTCGACAGCGGCACGCGGTCGCCATTTTCAGTGATGACCTTGATTTGTTCCAGGGTACTGGGGTCCTGGGAGTATTTGGTATTGACCTCCATGACCACCTTGTACTGGTTCAGGGCGTCATAGATGGTCGACACCTGGCGCTGGCTGTAGGCGTTGTTAAGCACCGTGGTGACCATCTGCATATCAATGCCCAGGCTCTTGGCCCGGTCGCGGTCGACGATCAGGGTGATCTGTGGCGCGCCACGGCCTTCACGGGCATCAATGGCCGTCAGTTGCGGTATGGCCCTGAACGCCGCCACCACCTTGGGATACCAATCGCGCAGGAGCGCCAGGTCACCGCTTTGCAGCACATACTGGTACTGCGAACTGGCCTGGTCACGCACGCCACCGAGCTGGATATCCTGGTCGGCCTGCAGGAACAGGCGCCCACCCGGGACCTGCGGCAGGTTCTTGCGCAGCCGCTCGACAATCTTTTCCGAGGACAACTTGCGCTCGCTGAGCGGCTTGAGGCGCACGATCATGAAGGCATTGTTGATCCCTCCGCTGCCGCCGATAAAGCCGGCCACACTTTGCACGGCAGGATCGGCCAGCATCGAACGACGAAAGATTTCCATCTTTGGCTGCATGACGGTGAACGACAGACCGTCATCGCCGCGAATGAAGCCCATGATTTGCCCGGTGTCCTGCTGCGGCAGGAAGGTCTTGGGCACCATCACGTACAAGGCAATATTCACCGCGATGGTCACCAGCAGACTGGCCAGGGTCAGTCGCGGATGACGCAGCACCCAGCCCAGGCTGCGGTCGTAGCCGGCGATCATGCGCTCGTTGATGCGCTCGCTCCAGCGCTGCATTGCGTTGGGTTGTTCGCTCGAATGAGGCTTGAGCCAGCGGGCACAGAGCATCGGTGTCAGGGTCAGCGAAACCACCAGCGAGACCAGGATCGCCACTGACAGGGTGATGGCAAACTCGCGGAACAGGTTTTCTACCAGCCCGCCCATGAACAGGATGGAAATGAACACCGCCACCAGCGACACGTTCATCGACAGCAGGGTAAAGCCCACTTCCTTGGCACCGATGTAGGCCGCCTGCATCGGTGACTTACCATCATCGATATGCCGGGTGATGTTTTCCAGCACCACGATGGCATCGTCGACCACCAGGCCCGTGGCCAGGATCAGCGCCATCAACGACAGGTTGTTCAATGAAAAACCGCACAGGTGCATGATCGCGAACGAGCCCACCAGCGACACCGGCACTGCCAGGGTCGGGATCAACGAGGCCCGCAGGTTACCCAGGAACAGGAACACCACCATGATCACCAGTACTACGGCAATCAGCAGGGTCAACTCGGCCTCGTGCAAGGTAGCCTTGATCACCGGCGAACGGTCCTGGGCCACTTCCAGGCTGACGCTGGCAGGCATGACAGCGCGCAGGGCCGGCAACTGGTCCTTGATCTGCTGCACAGTCTGGATGATGTTGGCGCCCGGCTGGCGGTTGATGACCAGCAGCACGGCCGTGCGGTCATTGTAGAAGCCGCTGTTGTAGCGGTTTTCCACCGCATCGCTGACCTTGGCCACATCGCTCAGGCGCAAGGCCGCGCCATTCTGGTAGCGGATGATCAACGACGCATAGTCCTTGGCCTTTTCCAGCTGGTCGTTGGCCTGCACCTGCCAGTTGTACCGGTCGGTTTCGACAAAGCCCTTGGGTCTGCGCACGTTGCCGTTGCTGATGGTGGTGCGCACCTCGTCCAGCGACACGCCGTACTGCTCCAGCAGGTGCGGCTCCAGCTCGATGCGTACCGCTGGCAGCGAGCTGCCGCCAATCTGCACCTCGCCCACGCCAGGCACCTGGGCCAGGCTCTGTGACAGGATGGTCGAGGCCAGGTCATAGAGCTGCCCCTTGCTCAGCACATCGGAGGTCATCGCCAGCACCATGATCGGCATCTGCGAGGGATTGACCTTCTTGTAGGTCGGCATGCTGCGCATGCCACTGGGCAACAGGTTGCGTGCCGCGTTGATGGCCGCCTGCACTTCCCGGGCTGCCGCATTGATATCACGGCCCTGCTCGAACACCAGAATGACCCTGGTAGAGCCCTGGCTGGAACTGCTGGTCATGGTGGTGACCCCGGCAATGGTGCCCAGCGAGCGCTCCAGTGGTGTGGCAACGCTGGAGGCCATGATTTCCGGACTGGCACCGGCCAGGCTGGCCGATACCACGATCACCGGAAAATCCATGTTCGGCAGCGGCGCCACCGGCAACAGGCGAAAACTGAACGCACCCAGCAACATGATCGCGATGCTCAGCAGCATAGTGGCGACCGGCCGGCTGATAAAAGGCGCCGACAGGTTCATGCGTCGACCTGTGGCGCAGCCGGTGTGGTGTCAGGCTTGCGTCCCCAGCGCCGCCCCAGCCGGTCGAAGTACAGGTAGATCACCGGTGTGGTGAACAGCGTCAGCACCTGGCTGACCAGCAGCCCGCCGACCATCACCAGGCCCAGCGGCTGGCGCAGCTCGGCCCCGGAACCGGTGGCCAGCATCAGCGGCACGGCACCGAACAACGCCGCCAGGGTGGTCATCAGGATCGGCCGGAAGCGCAGCAGCGCGGCTTCATAGATCGCCGTGCGCGGGTCGATGCCACGGTTGCGCTCGGCCTCCAGGGCAAAGTCGATCATCATGATGGCGTTTTTCTTGACGATACCGATCAGCAGGATGATGCCGATGATGGCGATCATCCCCAGGTCGTTACCGGTCAACAACAAGGCCAGCAAGGCACCGACGGCGGCAGACGGCAGGGTCGAGAGAATGGTGACCGGATGAATGTAGCTCTCGTAGAGCACGCCAAGCACGATGTACATGGTCACGACCGCCGCGAGCACCAGCAGCAGGGTGCTGGACAATGAGGCCTGGAAGGCTTCTGCTGCCCCCTGGAAACGCGTCTGCACACCCAGCGGCATGCCGATGTCCTTCTGCACCTGCTCGATCACTTCGACCGCCGCCCCCAGCGATACATCCGGGGCAAGGTTGAACGACATCATCACCGCCGGGAACTGCCCCAGGTGACTGATCGCCAGCTGCGCCTGGCGCTGCTCGATGCGCGCCAGGCTCGACAGCTTGACCTGGGTGTCATCGGTGGTCTTGACGTAGATCTGTTCCAGCGCCGCCGGCCCCAGTTCGTTGGCATAGGCCGACTGCAGCACCACCCGGTACTGGCTGGCCTGGGTGTAGATCGTCGAAATCTGCCGCTGGCCGAACGCATCGTACAGCGCGTCGGTGATCGCCGACACATTGACGCCCAGGCGGCTAGCAGCATCTCGGTCGATGGCGAGGTACACCTGCAGGCCCTTGTCCTGCAGGTCGCTGGCCACGTCGGTGAGTTCCGGACGCTGCTGCAAGGCCTGTTGCAAGCGTTCGCTCCACAGACCGAGCATATCGGCGTCGGGCGATGAGAGGCTGAACTGGTACTGGGTGCGGCTAACCCGGTCTTCGATGGTCAGGTCCTGCACCGGTTGCAGGTACAGGCGGATATCGGCCAACTGGTCCAGCTGCGGCTGCAGGCGCTGGATCACCTGGCTGGCCGTCAGGTCGCGCACCTTGTGCGACTTGAGGTTGATCAGCATGCGCCCGCTGTTGAGCGTGGCATTGTCGCCGTCCACGCCGATGTAGGACGACAGGCTCTCGACCGCGGGGTCCTTGAGGATGATGGCGGCCAGCGCCTGTTGCCGTTCGCTCATGGCGGTGAACGACACCGATTGCGGCGCTTCGCTGATGCCCTGGATCACGCCGGTGTCCTGCACCGGAAAGAAGCCCTTGGGCACCGCCAGGTACAGCACCACGGTCAGCGCCATGGTGGCGATGGCCACCAGCAGGGTCAGGGCCTGATGATTCAACACCCACTGCAACTTGCGCGAATAGGCTTCGATCAACCAGTCGATCCAGGCACCGCTGGCCCGGTAAAGGCGGCCCTGCTCTTCTTCCCTGGGTTCACGCTTGAGCAGACGCGCGCACATCATCGGCGTCAGGGTCAGCGAGACCACCAGGGAAATCAGGATCGCCACCGCCAGGGTGATGGCAAATTCGCGGAACAGCCGACCGACCACATCGGCCATGAACAGCAGCGGAATCAGCACGGCGATCAGCGACAGGGTCAACGAGATCAGGGTAAAGCCAATCTGTCTGGCGCCCTTGAGCGCGGCCTGCATGGGCGTTGCGCCCTCCTCGATGTGCCGGGAAATGTTTTCCAGCATCACGATCGCATCGTCCACCACAAAGCCGGTGGCGATGGTCAGGGCCATCAGGGTCAGGTTATTGATCGAAAAGCCGGCCAGGTACATCACTCCGAACGTGCCGATCAGCGACAGCGGCACGGCAATCGACGGAATGATCGTGGCACTGATACGGCGCAGGAACACGAACGTCACCAGCACCACGAGCATGACCGCGAACACCAGTTCATGCTGGACATCGGTTACCGCCGCCCGGATGGTCTGGGTGCGATCAGTCAGCACGATGACATCCAGGCCCGCCGGCAGGTTGTCGGTGATGCTCGGCAGCATGGCCTTGATGCTGTCGACCACCTGGATGACGTTGGCCCCCGGCTGGCGCTGGATATTGAGCAACACGGCCTGGCTCTGGTTGGCCCAGGCGGCCAGGCGGTCGTTTTCGGCGCCGTCGATGATCTGCGCCACGTCCTTGAGGCGCAAGGGCGCGCCATTGCTATAGGCCAGGATCAGGTTGGCGTATTCCTGCGCCGACTTGAGCTGATCGTTGGCATCGAGCATCGAGGTGCGGATCGGGCCGTCGAAGTTACCCTTGGGCTGGTTGACGTTGGAGGCACTGATCAGGCTGCGGACATCGCTCAGGTTGAGCCCGTTGGCCGCCAGCGCCTGTGGGTTGACCTTGATCCGTACCGCCTGGCGCTGACCGCCGGCAATACTGACCATGCCCACGCCGCTGACCTGGGAGATCTTCTGCGCCATGCGCGTGTCGACCAGCTCGTTGAGCTGCGGCAGCGGCATGACCTTGGAGGTGATGGCCAGTGTCAGCACCGGGGTGTCGGCCGGGTTGACCTTGTTATACACCGGCGGCGCCGGCAGATCGGTGGGCAGCAGGTTACTGGAGGCATTGATGGCCGCCTGCACTTCCTGCTCGGCCACGTCCATGTTGAGGTCGAGGCTGAAGCGCAAGGTGATGACCGAGGCGCCCCCGGAGCTGGTCGAGGCCATCTGGGTCAAGCCGGGCATCTGCCCGAACTGTCGCTCCAGCGGTGCGGTCACTGCGCTGGTCATCACCTGTGGGCTGGCACCCGGGTACAGGGTGATCACCCGGATGGTCGGGTAGTCCACCTGCGGCAAGGCTGACACCGGCAGCAAGGTGTAGGCGATCAGACCGGCCAGTACCAGGGCCAGCATGCTCAGCGTGGTGGCGACCGGACGCAGGATGAACAGGCGCGACATATTCATGCTTGAGTCTTTTGCGTGGTATCGGCAGACGCCGAGCTGTCAGTGCCCTTGGCCGGCTGGCCCTGCAGCTTCTGGCCCGGCGTGACCGGCACGTCCTTGCTGTCGCTGACCACCTCGACGGCACTGCCGTCGCGCAGCCGATCGGTGCCTTCGAGCACCACTTGCGTGCCGGCGGCCAGCCCCTCGGTCACGACGGTGAATTGTTCATTGCCAGGCCCGGTCTTGAGCTTGCTGATCTTGACCTTTTTATCGCCATCGAGGGCATAGACAAAGGTGCCCTGGGTGCCGAACTGGAGCGCAGCGGTCGGCACCAGCACGGCCTGCCTGAGGGTGTCGGCCAGCAGGCGCACGTTGACGAACTGGTTGGGCAGCAAGGATTCGTCGCCGTTGTCGAAACGGGCCTTGAACTTGAGCGTACCGGTGGTCACGTCGATCTGGTTGTCGAGGCTGGCCAGCACGCCAGTGGCCTGTTGCTTGAGGTCGCCACGGTCCCAGGCTTCGACAGGCAGCTTGTCGCCACTGCGGTAACGGCTGATCACCGGCGCCAGCACGGTTTCAGGCAGCGTGAAGCTCACCGAGATCGGCTGGGTCTGGGTGATCACCACCAGGGCCGTGGTGTCGTTGGCAGCCACCAGGTTGCCCATGTCGAGCTGCTTGAGGCCGACACGTCCGGCGATAGGGGCGCGGATACGGGTAAATTCGAGGTTCAGGCGTGCTTCATTGACAGCCGCCTGGTTGGTCTTGATCGTGCCCTGGTACTGGTTGACCAGCGACTCGGCAGTGTCCAGCGTCTGCTTGGCGATACTGTCTTCGGCGAACAGCCCCCGGTAGCGCTGCACGTCGATCTGGGCATTCTTGAGCAGGGCCTGATTGGTTGCCAGCGTGCCTTCGGCCTGCTGCAGGGCAATCTGGTAGGTGCGCGGATCGATCTCTGCCAGCAGGTCGCCGGCCTTGACCCTCTGGCCTTCCTGGAAGTGAATCTTGATCAATTCGCCCGCCACACGGCTGCGTACGTTGATGGTGTTGGTCGCCGTCACCGTGCCCAGGGCCTTGTAGTAGATCGGGAAGTCGGCCTGGGTGGCCGGCGCCACGCGTACCGGCACCGGCTGGGTCGAGGCACCGAAACCTGGACGCGCTGCGCCACGCCCGGCGCCTGTGCCGCCTGCCGCACCGGGCCGGCCGGCCTGGGCACCGTCCTGTGGCGTCGAAGCAGGCCAGAACCACCAGCACAGGCCGATGATCGCCAACAGGACCAACAGACTTACCAACCAGCGACGAGAGTTACGAGGACCAGACGATTGCATGAATAAATCAACCATTGCAGGTGGGGCTTGTTCGGAGGCTGAACAATAAGCACAGACGGATGACAAGCAAAGCGCCTTTACCAAGCGCTTACCTTCGTCAAGCATCTGAGAAACAAGTAAAAACGGCCTGAACAAGGCAGGCCGTCGAGCAATGCCGCAGACTTACTTCAGAACGGACAAGGCCGCTTCGTAATTAGGCTCCTGGCCGATTTCGCTCACCAGCTCGCTGTGCAGGACGTTGTCGTTTTCATCCAGCACCACGACGGCGCGGGTGGTCAGGCCGGTCAGTGGGCCATCGGCAATGGCCACGCCATACTGGCTGGCGAAATCGGCACTGCGGAAGGTTGACAGGTTCTTGACGTTTTCCAGGCCTTCGCTGCCGCAGAAACGCGCCTGGGCGAACGGCAGGTCAGCCGAGACGCACAGCACGACCGTGTTTTCGAGCGTGTTGGCCTGGGCGTTGAAGGTGCGCACGGAAGTGGCGCAGGTCGGGGTGTCGACGCTTGGGAAGATGTTCAGCACCTTGCGCTGGCCGGCAAAGTCAGCCAGTGCCACATCGGCAAGGCCGGCACCTACCAGGGTAAAGGCCGGAGCGGCACTGCCCACTGCCGGCAGTTCGCCCTGGATGCTGACCGGATTGCCTTTGAGAGTTACTTGAGCCATGAAGCGAAGTCCTTTTGAAAAAGAAAAGAACCGGCAGTTAAGCATGAAAAAGCGTCACGATATAGCGCAGCGCCGCTTGATGCCAATAATGACCGGTTCCTTGTTTGACGACCCGTCAAGGGCCTTCGGTCAGAAGTCTCGTTTATAGAAAATATCCAGGGAGCTGGCCAGGCCACTGGCCGCCTCCAGGTACACCCGCTTGCTGAGCATGTAGCGCAAGGCAATGGTGTTGGCCGGCTCGAACACCCCGACCCCGTAGCGCAGGCTCAGCTTGTCGGTGATCCTGCCACTGGCCACCACACTGGTCTTGTCACCGGACCCGGAAGTGTCCAGTTCGAAGTCCTTGATGCCCAGGTTGCTGGCCAGCTTGCCGGTCGCCCCTGAACTGCCCGCCACCCCGAGCGCCAGGGCCGCCTGGGCAACCATGTTGTTGTCCTCGCTGTTGGTCCCCAGCGGCCGACCCATGACCAGATACGACAGCGCCTGCTCCTGGCTCATGGCCGGCTCCGAGAACACCTCGGTGGTGGGCTGCTCGGCACTGCCGGTCAGGCGAATGCCGGCGATCACTTCATCGACCTGACGAATGGCTTCGATATCCAGGTACGGTTGGTCGATGGGACCGGTGAACAACAGCCGGGCCTTGCGAATGGTCAGGCGCTGGCCATAGGCCCGGTAACGGCCGTCGTTGAGGTTGAGTTCACCGCGGGTGTCCATGTTGTCGCCCACATGCACGCGGCCAACCAGGTTGGCGGTCAGGCCAAAGCCCGAAAACGCCAGTTGTTCCTGGCCCACCAGCACATCGATGTCCATCGCCATGGCCATCGGCGGCTGGCCCTGTTCGGTCTGCTGGCCGACGATCACAGTGTCCTGCGACACCTTGACCGTCGAGGGCGGCAGCTCACGCACGGTGATCTTGCCCTTGGGCATGCGCACGGTGCCAGAGATCTTCAACTGGTCGTCCTGCAGGGCAATGGCAAGATCCGGTGCGGCCTCAAGCTCCGCATAGGGCTCGACCACGATCGGCAGGCGCGAACCCTTGAGGCGGATATCGACGGCCAGGGCGTTGCCCCAGGTCACCTGCCCGCCGATGCTGCCCTGCCCTGTCGCCCCGCTTTTCCAGCCACCGTCCAGTTGCACGCTTTCGCCGGCAATCTGCGCCTTGAGGTTCAGGTCCTGCAGTTGCATCGGCAGTTCCGGACCTGACACTTCGCCCCCCGAGAGCACCAGGCTGCCGTTGACCTGCGGCGCCAGCAAGCTGCCGGAAATGCGCCCGCTGCCATTGAGACGCCCCTTGAGGGTGTCGACCATCGGGGCAAAGGGCCGCGCCACGGAAACATCCACCGCACTCAAGGTAAAGTCGCCGGTCACCGGCTTGTCACGCGCCACCGGGTCGATACGGGCATTGAGCAGCAGGCGCCCCAGCCGGTTGCCATCGAACTCCAGGCGCGAATCGATGCGCTTGGGGGTCAGGCTGCTGGTGAGCTTGAGGGTGCTGTAGGGGAAATCCAGCCATTGCTGTTTATCGCGGATGCGCAGCGTGCCGCCACCCGCATCGACACTGATCTGACCGGACGGCCCTGCCGCCGGGGCATCCAGCAACACATCGGCGTTGACCAGGCCCTTCCAGGCGAAATCCTTGGGCATCCACTGCGCCAGGCTGTCGAGCGAGAAGTTTTTCAGGCGATAGCGCAAGCGCGGGTCGGGCATCAGCCGCTGGTTGTCGCCACACAGGCTGGCCGCGCCGGACACAAAACAATGCGCGCCGAAGTTGATCGTGCCATTGGCCAGGCGCTCCAGCCGCGCCGGGGCCTGCAAGCGCCAGTGCTGGCCGTTGCTCTGCACATCGCCGCTGACCAGCCGGCCGCGCCAGTTGTCTTTGTCCAGGCCACCGTCCAGAGCCATGGCCAGCTTCAACAGCGGTCCTTGCAGGTCAAGCTTGAGCTGCTGGGCCTTGAGCGTACCCTGGCCATCGACCAGCAAGGTGCCCAACCGGGTGTCGCCGCTCTGGATACCTTCGCCTTTGAGGTTCAGCGTGGCACGTTGTGCCTGATCCAGTTTGCCGCCAAGGCTCAAACGCTGCAGGCGGTTTTCCTGGAACGCCAGACCGTTGCCTTGCAGGTTCAACTGGCCTTGCGGGGCCTGCAACGTGCCGGCCAGGTCCACCCGACCCTTGATCACGCCCTGCAAACCCGGCCAGAGTTGCGCCAGCCGTGGCAGATCAAGGTCCAGTTGCCCGCGCAGTTGCCGGGCCAGTTCGCCCTTGCCCTGGATGCGGTTCTCGCCCAACCGCACCAGCAGCGAGTCGAGCGTCCATTGCTGACCATTGCCGGCGGCCTTGGCCTGTAAGGCGGCTGCCTGGCCACGCAGGCGGCCGGTCAGGTCCAGGTCGGCTTGCAGATCAAGGGTTTCGCCCTTGAGGCTGCCTTTGCTGCGCAGCGGGCCACCCAGGGTGCCGGGCAGCTCGGCCACCCAGAAAGCCGGGTTCAATGCACTCAGCTTCAGGTCGGTGTCCCAGGCCACGCCCTCGGCAAACTGCAGTTTCAGGTAGCCGGTGGCCTTGCCCTGCCCCGCCACCAGTTCCAGTTGTGGCAGATTGGCCGATTGCAGATCGCCACTGAACGGGCTTTGCAGTGTGAAGGCTCCGGCCGGGCCATCGGCCCTGGCATTGAAATTCCCCAGGTACTTGCCATCGGTGTACGACACCAGGCCCTTGAACTGGCGCAGCTTGACCTCAGGCTCGGCCACCTGCGGGTACAGGCGGTGCCAGGGAAAGTCCAGCCAGTCCAGCGTGGCATCGGCCTTCAAGCCCTCTGTCCACCCCAGGGTGCCCTTGAGCGCAACATGCTGCTGTTCACTGGCCGTCAGGTCCAGCGCCGCGATGTCGGCGCCCCTGGCATCGACCCGGCCGCGCAACGCCAGCGCGATCGGACCTTTTTCAGCTGGCAGGCTGGCCTTGCCTTGCAATTGATAGCCAGCCGCCAGATCCCCCTCGGCTACCAGGTCGAGCTTTTCCAGGGTCAGGGTGTCCGGCAGGTCGGGCGCGGCCTTGAAGCGATCGACCCGCAGGTTGACCCGGGCCGGCAGGTCATCGGCCAGCGGTTGCAGTTCGCCGGTCAGCAGGCCTTGCAGATAACCGCTGCTTTGCGCCTTGAGCTGCAAGGTCTTGAGCAGGTCGCCTTGTACCTCCAGCGCCAGGGCCCAGTCCTGGCCGCCCTGGGGCGGCAATTGCACCTGCCCGGTCAGGTTCAGCGGCCAGTCGCCGGCCGGTTGCAGCAGGCCGGCCAGCGCCAGGCGCAGGTCGTCGCGCTGCAGGTAGACCCGGTCGATCTTCAAGCCTTCGGCCGTCCAGTGCGCGGCCAGTTGCAGGTCCTGCAACTGATCGACGCCATCAAGTTGCACGCTGGCAATCTGGATGTCCTGCACTTCGAGGGCCAGGGGCAGGTTCAGGTCCGGCAAGGTCAGGGGGCCGGCCGGCTCGCTCGGCTCACTGGCTGGCAATTGCAGGCTGATCGCTCCGGTGTGCAGCGTGTCAATGCACAGGGTCATGCGCCACAGGCAGGATGGCGACCAGTCCAGCTGCGGCGCCTCGACGGCCACTCGCTGCTCGCCCTGCTGCCAGACCAGGCGCTCGGCCTGCCAGTGACCGCCCAGATGGCCGCTGAACTGTTCGACTTGCAAGCCAGGCACACGATCAAGCAACCACTGACTGCCACGCTGGGTGCTCAGCAGGCTTACCAGGATCAAGCCTGCCAATAAAAGAACGGCCAGCAAGCTGGCCGTGGTAATCATCAAACCACGCAGAAAGCGGCGCGTATTCATAGTTCCGGTCCCATGGAAAAGTGCAGGCGAACGCCGCCATCGCCGTCCAGTGGATGGGCCAGGTCAACGCGTATCGGCCCGACCGGTGAGACCCAGCGCACGCCAAAGCCGACGCCGGTCTTCAGGCTGGGCATATCCAGGGAGTTGAACGCATTGCCCTGGTCGACGAACGCCGCCAGCCGCCACTTTTCTGCAATCGAATACTGGTACTCGGCACTGGCAGCCACCATATAGCGGCCACCAATGCGGTCACCGTCGGAGTTGGTCGGCGACAGGGTCTGGTAGTCATAACCGCGCACGCTCTGGTCGCCGCCGGCGAAGAACCGCAGTGACGGCGGAATCGATGCATAGCCGTTGGTCCAGTTGCCCCCCACCTGCACCCGCCCCAGCAGGCGATGGTCACGAGCGATCGTGGTCAGGCCCTTGAGCAACGCGCTGCCGCGCAGCAGGTTGGTGTCCGACAGCGCACCCTCGGCCGCTACTTGCGCATCGAACTGCAAGCGGTAGCCATTTTGCGGATCAATGCGGTTATCGCTGCGCAAAAAGGAGTAACTCACGCCTGGCATCAACAGCGTGCTCAGGCCGGAGTCGTCGCCCAGGCGGTATTCCTCGCGCTGCCACTTCAGCGACAGCACGCGTTCCCAGCCGCTGGGCAGCTTGCTGTGCCATTCCGGCCCCAGCGTCAACAGCTTGCTGAGGGTGTCGGTGCCGGCGATTTCTTCATATTGATAGCCGCCGGCAAAGCGCAGCTTGTCGGTCAGCGGCGGGTCGAGCGGAATGTCGTACCACAACCCGATGTTCTGCCGGGGGGCGGACAGCTCCGATTCGAAACCGTAACTGTGCCCCTGCGGGTTGGCCCAGTGGCGAGTCCAGTTGGCCTTGCCACGCGGCCCCACGTCGGTGGAGAACCCCAGTCCCAGGCCCATGGTCCGGGGCTTGCGGGTTTCGAGCTGGACGTTGACCGGGATGGCCTGCTCGACCGCCGTGGTCGGCGTGGCATCGACGCGCACGCCTTCGAAATAGCCACTTGATTGCATGGCCTGGTTCAGGTCGGCGATCAGTTGCGAATCGTAAGGCGTGTTCTCCTTGAACGGCACCATGCGCCGCAGCAGGTCAGGGTCAAGCGGCGTATCGCCACTGAAGGTCACCTGCCCCAGGGTGTAGCGCGGGCCGCTGTCATAGACCAGGTCGATATCCGCTACACCGCCACGCGGGTCGACGACCAGTTGCTGATGGGTAAAGCGTCCGCTGAAAAAACCGTAGCGCGAGGCCTGGTTCTGGATCAGCTTCTTGGCGTCTTCATAAAGCCCGTGATTGAGCGGCTGTCCAGGTTGCAGCGCCGTGCTTTTCGGCACTTTGAAGGCTGCCATCGATGCCGCCGGCCCTTCGACCCGCACTGTGACGTGGCGCAGGCGCACAGGCTCGCCGGATTCGATACGCAGGATCAGTTGCGGCTGCTGGCCATCCTTGACCTCGCTGTCGATACGCGCCTGGTAATAGCCCAAGGCCTGGGCAGCGGTCCGGGCCTGTTGCACGGCACCCGGGCTGAACTGCTCAAGCGCCGCCGCATCGCGCTCGCCAAGGCTGCCTATATAACCTTCGATATTTTCCTTGAGTGCCGCATTGGCGGGCGTGACATTGACCTGCAGGCGCGCCTCGGCATGGACCGTGGCGCTCAACGACAGGACGAACAGGCTGCTGAATAGTCTTAAGGGCTTCATGGGTCCGGATGCTAACACGACTCAATGGCGGCGCCGCTCAAAGGCGAACAGGCCTGCCGCGCATGAAGCCGGGGTTTACCACTCACGTCGTGGCGTGGGTCACAGCCCGGGGGCTGGGATGAAAAAACACATGCTCACGAATCGGTCCGACCGTCACTTCACCGATTTCCTCGTAACCCTGCTGTTTATAGAACTCAAGATAGCGGGGATTTCCGGTGTCGAGGACTACGCCACGCGAATGTTCATCCACCGCACACCACTCATGCAATGTCTGCAACAGTTTCTCACTCAAATGCTGGCCCATGCGTTGGCCCTGGTAAGCGGGGTCCAGCCCCACCAGCGGCAGGACATGCACTTGCGGCGAAGGCAGGCAGGCCAGTACGGCGTTGTAATAGTCCAGGTAGCGCTGGGTACAGCTCAGGCCGGTGCTGAGTACCATGCGCAGACGCCAGGCCCAGCTTTCGGTAATGCCCAGGCGACGCTGCGGCGGGGCAATCAGGGCCACGCCTGCCAGGCGGTCTTCGACAAACAGACCCAGCGCCGGCAAGTCCTGCAGGAAATGCTGCTTGACCAGCGCGTTGACCGTGGCCTTCACACGCTGCTCGTAACCGGCGCGCTTGGCATTGAAAACATAGGCAAAGTTCGGGTCGTTGCGGTAGACCTGAAACAGCAGATTGCGGGTTTCACGCGAATAACCGCTATCAAGCTGACGAATATCGATCTGGGAAATGGATGACTCAGGCATACGGCAAAACCTCGTATTAGCGGCCGTGCAAAAAATGCGCAACTGGCATGCACAGGCTCAGAGTCATCGAGGTTCTCGACAGTTCCGGAAATAATGATGGCAATCCAATGACTGCTTGCAAGCTGGTCGTTATCAGGCAGGTCGGCTAGCATCGCCGTCTCGTTTTCGCTTCAGGATGGTCGCTTTATGAAAATCGTCTCGTTCAACATCAACGGCCTGCGCGCCCGGCCGCACCAATTGGCGGCCCTGATCGAGAAATACCAGCCGGACGTGATCGGCCTGCAGGAAACCAAGGTATCCGACGAGCAGTTTCCCCAGGCCGAGATCGAGGCTCTGGGCTATCACGTTCATTATCATGGCCAGAAAGGCCACTATGGGGTTGCCCTGCTTTCGCGCCAGGCGCCACTGACGCTGCACAAGGGTTTCGACAGCGATGACGACGAAGCCCAGAAGCGTTTTATCTGGGGCACCTACGCCGATGAACATGGCCAGCCGGTGACCATCATGAATGGCTACTTTCCTCAAGGTGAAAGCCGCGACCACCCCACCAAGTTTCCGGCCAAGCAACGCTTCTACAACGACCTGCAAACCCTGCTGGAAAGTCGTTTCAGTCATGAGCAGCCACTGGTGGTGATGGGCGACGTGAACATTTCGCCCGAGGATTGTGACATCGGCATCGGTGCCGATAACGCCAGGCGCTGGCTGAAAACCGGCAAATGCAGCTTTTTGCCCGAAGAACGTGAATGGATGGCGCGCCTCAAGAACTGGGGGCTGGTCGACAGTTTCCGCTACCTGCACCCAGAGGTGAATGACCAGTTCAGTTGGTTCGACTACCGCAGCCGCGGCTTTGAAGACCAACCCAAGCGTGGCCTGCGCATTGACCTGATCATGACCTCGAAGGGCTTGCAACCGCGCATCAAGGCTGCCGGCGTGGACTACGTCCTGCGCGGCATGGAAAAGCCTTCCGACCATGCGCCGATCTGGCTGGATCTGAACTGATACCAACGCCATCTCGTCATCGCCCCGTCATATTTGTGTCTTAATCTGCCGGCACCTTTGATGACTCACGGTGATGCAGATGCTGCGTGCCCTGCTTTACGCGCTTCTGCTGGCCGGCACGCCACCGGCCCTGGCCGCCTCGGCAGTGACGACCGATGCACCGGTCCTGAGGCTGTCGGGCTCCAATACCCTCAATGCACAATTGGGCCCTGCCCTGATCGAGGGCTTGATGCGCCAGCGCGGCCTGTATCAGGTGCAGACCTTGCCGGGGGCTGCGGCCAATGAAATGCAGGTGCAGGGCCGGGACCTCAGCGGCACGCCTTACCTGGCGGTCGTCGCCGCGCATGGATCGGGCACCGGCTTTACCGCACTGGCGCACGGGCTGGCCGATCTCGCGGCCGCTTCGCGACCGATCAAGGACGAAGAGGTGCGTGCACTGGCAGGCTTTGGCGACTTGCGCAGCGCCCAGGCCGAACATGTGATTGCCATCGACGGGGTGGCGGTGATCGTGCACCCTGCCAACCCGCTGCGTCATCTGGACACCGAGACCCTGGCGCGACTGTTCAGCGGTGAAATCCGTGACTGGCAAACCCTGGGTGGCCGACCCGGGCCCATTGCCCTGTATGCGCGTGACGATCAGTCCGGCACCTGGGAAACCTTTCAGGATCGGGTGCTGGCCAGGCATGGCAAACACCTGTCGCCGCACGCACAGCGCCTGGAGTCCAGCGAACAGCTCTCCGATGCCGTCAGCCGCAACCCCAACGCTATCGGCTTTATCGGCCTGCCTTATGTTCGACACACCCGGGCCCTGGCCATTGCCGATGGCGACTCGCAACCGATGTTGCCCAGCCTGGCGCTGATCGCCACCGAAGACTACCCGCTGTCACGCCGGTTGTACCTGTACCTGCCGCCGCACCTGCAACAACCCTGGGCCCAGGCACTGGTGCGTTTTGCCCAGAGCCCCGAAGGCCAGGCCATCGTGGCCGACAGCGGCTTTGTCGCCCAGCGCGTGCAAGCGATCACCGTCCGTCCGACAGCACAAATGCCTGCCCGCTATCAGGCACTGAGCCGGGAAGCCCGGCGCCTGTCGATCAACTTTCGCTTTGCCCAGGGCAGCGCGCGCCTGGACAACAAGGCGCTGTTTGACGTGCAACGGGTGGTCGATTACCTGAATAGTCACGACAAACTCACCCGCCAGGTCACGCTGGTCGGCTTCGGCGATGCCAAGGATGACCCGGAGCGGGCCACCCTGCTGTCACGCTTGCGCGCCATGGCCGTGCGCCGCGAGCTGTTGCGTCACGGCGTCATCCTGCGCGATGTGCTGGGCCTGGGCGAAGAAATGCCGGTGGCCACCAACGAGGTCGACGATGGACGGATCCGTAACCGCCGGGTCGAAGTCTGGGTGCATTGACTGGCCGACCCTCTCTCGCCTCTTGACAGCTTGACGCTCGTCGGGCAGCCAGTGCGACATGTTGTCACGCGGTGTTACCCTGCACGAAATCATTTCAAAAAGCGGGTAGCACGGAAACATTTTCAGGGTCACTGACTGGCCGTCACCTTATGGCATTTCAGCCAGAAGCCCGATTTACGGGGCTTTGCAAAACCTGGCACGGCTCCTGCTATATCTTTCGTACAACAAGAACAACAAATTGCAGCAACCCAATAAAAACAAGACGTAACGGCTCTGACATAACAAGAACAACACGGACAGAGACGCAGCCAACAGATTTTTTTGGAGTAGATAGCTTTTCGAGGCCTTGCCCTCGCAACCGGTCACTCACAACAAGACTGCATCAGCAGCTGACAGACAGGTTGGATCATTGATAAAAGCGACTCAGCGCTCAAAAAAATACGTTTGCTCTTGATCCTGAATGAGGATCGCCAAAAGCGGTAACGGGCCCGGTCACCAAAAACAACAACAGGCCGCCCCGAAAAATAAAAAGAGCATACAAAGAAACCTTGAAGGGGAGCCCAGGCTCCCCTTCGTGCTTTCCGGGATTTGACAAGACGCTGACTGCCTGACTGGACCGCCACTTCACTGGCACGACGTACCCCGCCCACCCCCTACACCACAAGCCGATACGCAGGAGTACCGGGCATGAGCTCCAGGCAACCCTTGGCCAGCATCCCGGTCCTTGATCTCGGCCAGGTCTACGACCAGCGCTACGCCGACGCTGACTTCCACTACGATGGCCATGGCCGACTCTGCGAATTCTTCGGTCGCAGCGTGGCGGTGCACCGCCACGACCGGCTTTTCCAGATCCACTACATCCACAACGGCCATGTCCACCTCTATCTGGACGACCACCAGTATCGCCTGGATGGCCCGCTGTGCTTCTTTACCCCGCCCGGCGTGCCTCACGCCTTCATCACTGAGGAATCCTGCGAGGGACAGGTCATTACCGTGCGTCAACAGAGGGTATGGCAGCTGTTTGAGAGCGAGGCTGCCTTGTCGCCTCGGTTGAACCAGCCACTGTGCGTTGACCTGAGCGACCAGCAAGGCGATAACGCGTGCATCGCTGCGTACCTGCCCTCGTTGTTCCAGCAAGTGGCCGATGAGTTCACCCGCCAGCGCGGCGGTCGCGAAGCCAATCTGATGGCTCTGCTGCGGCTGATCCTGGCCAACCTTCTGCGCCTGGCTGAACGGGCGCAGCGCGACAGTCCGGTGCCCGCCCAGGACCTGCTGCAGTTTCATCGCTTCAACCACCTGGTGGAGGCTCACCATGCCGAGCACTGGCCGCTGCAACGCTATGCCGCCGAACTGGGCCTGACCACCGCGCGGCTCAACCTGATTTGTCGCCGCCTGGCCGGGATGTCGTCCAAGCAGATGGTCTTCGAGCGCCAATTGCAGGAGGCCAAGCGCCTGCTGTTGCACAGCGGCCAATCGGTAAGCCAGATCTGCTTTACCCTGGGCTTTCGTGACCCTGCCTATTTCTCGCGATTCTTCAGCCGCCATGTCGGCACACCGCCAAGCGACTACCGCGACAGTCGCTCAGCCTAGGGTCTGTTGCCGTTTCAGCACGAGCCGCGTTGGTGGGCCCGATCTCGCCAGGACAGGCGCAGAGCGCAGAAAGCATCACGCCCTTTGCAAGCCCTCCAGCCACGCCTGGAGAGAGGCGCTTGCTCCTGAGCCTTGCGAAACGTCCAAGCTTAAAGGCGAAAGCTGCATTCAGCGATCCACTGCCCCGCTCCATCATGGTGCCTCCAACCATGACAGGAGCAGCTTGCGCATGCAGTACCACCTGAACGGCTTCAAGCCCGGCAACTACCAGATTACCGATGAGGCACGTAAGCCTGCATCACCGCCGCCGATGGTCGACCTGCCGAAAGAGGTCGATGTACTGATCGTCGGGTGTGGTCCGGCCGGCCTGGCGCTGGCACGCCAATTGGCGGACTTTGCCGATATCAAGACCTGTATCGTCGAGCAGAAGTCCGGGCCAATGCTGTTCGGGCAGGCCGATGGTATTTCCTGCCGCACCCTGGAAATCATGGAGGCCTTCAATAGCAGCGACCTGCTGGAGAAGGAAGCCTATCAGTTGCACAGCAACGCCTTCTGGGAGCCGGATGCGCAGCATCCGCAGCAGATCAAGCGCACGCACAAGGTTGCCGATGCGCGGCTGGGGCTGTCCGAGTTTACTCACTGCGTGGTCAACCAGGCGCGGTTGCACGACATTCTGCTCGACGGCATGGCGCATTCGGTCACGCACCTGGTGCCGCATTACAACCGCCGCTTGCTGGAGCTGGTGGTGGATCAGCGCCTGACTCAGGACCTGCACACGCATCCGGTCACCGCGACCTTCGAGCGCAATGATGCCAGCCAGTCAGGCAGGGTCGAAATTATCAAGGCGCGCTATGTGGTGGGCTGTGACGGCGCCCGCAGTGCGGTGCGCAAGAACCTGGGAATCAAACTGCAAGGTGATTCGGCCAACAAGGCATGGGGCGTGATGGATGTGCTGCCCGTGACCAATTTTCCGGACATCCGGGTGAAAAGCTTCATCCAGTCCAGGAACAGCGGCGCCGTCATGCTGGTACCGCGTGAAGGCGGCTATCTGGTGCGCCTGTATGTCGAGCTCGATCTGCTGGCCAGGGACCAGCGCGCTTCACAGCTGGCGCTGAACGCAGAGGACCTTGTCGACAAGGCCAGGCGGATCATGCATCCGTATCGGCTGGACGTGAAAGAGGTGGCCTGGTGGTCTGTCTATGAAGTCGGACAGCGCGTCGCCGAACGCTTCGACGACACTCCGGCGGACAACCCGCAGGGCCTGATTCCGCGCGCCTTCGTCGCCGGTGATGCCTGCCATACCCACAGCCCGAAAGGGGGTTGGGGGCTGAACACCTCCCTGCCCGACACCTTCAACCTGGGCTGGAAACTGGCGGCGGTGCTGCAGGGCAAGTCGCATCCGAAGCTGTTGCAGACCTACGCAGCCGAGCGCCGCAAGGTGGCGCTCATGCTGATCAACGCCGACCGGGAAATGTCGGCGCTGGTCGCTACTCGCGCCAGCAAGGACGCCGCAGCGGCCAGGACCAGTACCGCCGACATCGAAAGGTTCATCGCCCGTCAGAACGGCTTCATCGCCGGCACCTCGATTGGCTATGACCCCTCCTGGCTCTGTACAGGGCATGAGCATCAGGCGCTGGCGAGCGGATTCCCCATCGGGCAGCGCTTCCACTCCGCCAGAGCCGTGCGCGTGGCCGATGCCTGCCCGGTGCAATTGGGGCATCTGAACAAGGCGGATGGTCGCTGGCGCATCTTTATCTTTGGCGATGCAGCAAGCCCGCTGGACGCGACCTCCGAGTCGATCAGACTGGTCAGGTTCCTGGCTGAGGCGGCGACCTCTCCGGTGAGGCAATACACCCCGATCGAGGCGGATATTGACTCAGTGATCGATGTCTATGCCGTGTTCCAGCAGCAGGATCTGACCATCGAAGACATGCCGGATTTCCTCTGGCCTGCCAAGGGGCGGTACGGCCTGCGCGATTACGAAAAGGTCTTTCAGAGCAGCGCAGAATACGACCTCTTCGCCCGGCGCGGCATTGATCGGGCACGGGGCTGCATGGTGGTGGTACGTCCGGATCAGCACGTCGCCACCATCCTGCCGCTTGAGGCCCATGCAGAGCTGAGTCAATTCTTTGATGAGTTCATGCTGAAGTAAGCCCGGGACGGGGTCGTCAGCGCAGGACTGATGCCGGCCTCACAAGACAGGCGGACACGGATGGCCTCTTTATTTCAGAGGAGCGCAAAAAAGAGCTTGACGCTCAAATGATAATGATTATTATTGCATCAGCCGGTCGAGAGACTGGCTGGTAACCCCGGAGTCTTAGGTCGACTCCCGGATTATCTCCTCATCAGGCTAATCACGGTTTTTGACCCGGCTTTTTGCCGGGTCTTTTTTTTGGGTGTTTCTCGCTGCTTCAGGCTAATGAAGTCGGTGCGTGTTGCGTATGGGGGGCATCATAGCAAAACAACATCGGGCCGCCCCATAGATTTTGCCTTGCCGGTTGATCAAATTCTGTAATTGTTGACGCTTTTCACTTGAGAATGATTCTTGAACTCATTAGTCTAGAGGGCATTGCCGATGCGCCCTACGGCACTCAAGGATACCCTCCCTTTATGGACGACCTGCGAGCGATCCACCATGAGTAGTCAGCTCTCGCCTTTGCTGCCCCTGCCCGCCCAACCTGCCTGCGACGTGAACGCACACACATTCGAGCTGGCCCGACGCCTGCGCAAACTGTCACGCCGCACCCGGCAAATCTTCCTGCTCAGCCGCCTTGAACATCAGTCATACGCACAAATCGCCGGTTTTCTGGGCGTCGATGTCGGCAAGGTCGAGCGCGCCATGCTGCGTGTCATGCGCCATACCCATCGTCCATTGTCCGACACCGACGCCTTGCTGGCGGCGCACGATCAGGCCGATGCCTGGTATATCCACCTGCAAAGCCCGGCGGCCACCGCCAGCCAGCGCATCGAGTTTCGCCACTGGCTGGATGCCCATCCCGGTCATCTGGCCGCCTTCCAGGCCAGTGAGCGTCTGTGGCGCCAGCTACAGGCGCCGGCCGCCCTGCTGGGTGCCTCGGGCTGGCATCAACGCAAGCGTCGGGCCTACCTGGGCTGGTACCTGGCCACCGGCTTTGTCTGCAGCCTGATGATGACCGCCGAGGCTTTCAGCTGACCATAGATGGCCGATTCATGACAGAACACGACGGGCAAGCCCTGTAAAGTAAGTGTCATACCCGATACTTGCGCACACAGGGAGACACCGTGAGTCTGAACATCAGCGCCGACTTCGACAGCGGCAATATTCAAGTCATCGATGCCAGCGACCCTGCCTGCATCGAACTGGCCATCCGCCCCGACACCCGCAGCGCGCATTTCCAGTGGTTCCACTTCAAGGCCAGCGGACTGGTCCCGGGCGATCACTACACCTTCAGGCTGGGCAATGTCGGCAACTCCAGCTACAAGCACGCCTGGAGTGGCTATAACGCCGTGGCTTCGGTCGACCACACCCACTGGTTTCGCGTTGCGTCCGGCTTCGACGGCCAGGCACTGACCTTTACCTTCAAGGCCGAACAGCCCCAGGCCTGGTTTGCCTACTTCGAACCCTACAGCCGCGAGCGCCATGATGCGCTGGTCGCCCAGGCCGTGGACGCCGCCGGTTGCGAGCTGCTGGCCAGCGGAGCGAGCGTCGAAGGCCGGGCCATCCCGCTGCTGCGCAAGGGCGATGGGGCACCCGGCAAGCGCAAGCTCTGGATCATCGCCCAGCAACATCCGGGCGAGCACATGGCCGAATGGTTCATGGAAGGGGTGATCGAGCATTTGCAGCAGACCGGGGACGAAGCGCTGCAGCACTTGCTGGCGGCGGCCGACCTGTACCTGGTGCCGAACATGAACCCCGATGGCGCCTGGCATGGTCACCTGCGCACCAACGCCCAGGGCAAGGACCTCAACCGCGCCTGGCAGGACAGCAACGCGCAGGACACCCCGGAAGTGTTCTTTATCCAGCAGCAGATGGAGCACTACGGCGTCGATCTGTTTCTCGATGTGCACGGCGACGAGGAAATCCCCTATGTCTTCGCCGCCGCCTGTGAGGGCAACCCTGGCTACACGGCCCAACAGGCCGAACTCGAAGCCCTGTTTCGCAGCACCCTGGAAGACATCACACCCCATTTCCAGAGTGTCCATGGCTACCCGCGCAGCGCACCCGGCCAGGCCAACATGGCCCTGGCCTGCAACAGCGTGGGCGAACGATACAAATGCCTGGCGCTGACCCTGGAAATGCCGTTCAAGGATCATGACAGCGCACCAGACCCGGTCACCGGCTGGTCGGGCCAACGCTCCAAGGCACTGGGGCGCGACGTACTGACGACCTTGTCGCGCCTGGTGCATGTCGTGCGTTGAGCCTGCAACACTGCACGCGCTGCCGTGGCCGGACAAAGGACTGTCCGGCCTGATCGCCCGCCCTTCCCGAGGACGGCGCAAAGCATCAATGGGCTATCATGCACGTCCGTCCGATCAATGGCCCTCTGTTCACATGCACACCCTTGCAGATCTGCGCGCCGGCACGCTGGCCGGCATCCAACGCCTGGACCTGGGCTGCGGCCTGGAAACCTTTCCGACCGAAATCTTCGACCTGGCCGACTCGCTCAAGGTACTCAACCTGAGCGGCAACGCCCTGAGCCAGTTGCCTGACGACCTCCATCGCCTGCACCACCTGGAAGTGCTGTTCGTCTCCGACAACCGCTTCACTGAACTGCCCGCCTGCCTGGGCCGCTGCCAGCAGCTGCGCATGGTCGGCTTCAAGGCCAACCGCATCACTCATGTGCCGGCCCAGGCGCTGCCGCCGCAGTTGCGCTGGCTGATCCTCACTGATAACCGGATCGAAACACTGCCTGACGCCCTGGGTGAATGCCTGCAGCTGCAAAAGCTGATGCTGGCCGGCAATCGCCTGACCCGTTTGCCCGCCACCCTGGCCAACTGTCACCAGCTGGAACTGTTGCGCATCGCATCCAACCGATTGCCTGAGCTGCCCGACTGGCTGCTGGACCTGCCGGCACTGGCCTGGCTGGCACACTCGGGCAACCCGTTCAGCCACAGCCCTGACACGCTGCCGATTGCACACATCGACTGGACTCGACTCGACGTGCGCCAACGCCTGGGTGAAGGCGCCTCAGGAGTGATTCAACAAGGGGTCTGGCACGATGGCGAGGTCGAGCGGCCGGTGGCGATCAAACTCTACAAAGGCGAGCTGACCAGCGATGGCTCGCCTCTGGATGAAATGCAGGCCTGCATCAAGGCCGGCCTGCACCGGCATCTGATCACGGTGCTGGGCGAGGTTGATCAACATCCTGAAGCACGGCGCGGGCTGGTGATGGACCTGATTGATCCTGCATTTGCCAACCTGGCCGGACCACCGAGCCTGGACTCCTGCACCCGTGACATCTATCGCGCCGATACGCATCTGACCCTTGCGGCCCTGCGGGCGCTGGCAGCCGGCATCGCGTCGGTCACCGCCCATCTGCATGCACAGGGCATGACCCATGGTGATCTGTATGGTCATAACATTCTGTGGCAGGCCAACGGCGAGTGCCTGTTGGGCGATTTTGGCGCGGCGTCCTTTCACCCCTCAAGCCAGGCGGCCGGGGCACTGGAACGGATCGAGACCCGGGCCTTCGGCATCCTGTTGAGCGAATTGCTGGACCGCTGCCCCGACAGCGCGACGCAGCCTGAACTGTACGCGCTGGCCGGGCAATGCCTGCAGGCTGACGTGAAGGCCCGACCTGCCATGCAGGAGGTCTATCGCCAGCTGGCCGGGTGATCACCCGGCACTTGCACACTTATGAATGTCAGCCCGCCAGGCCCACATACATATTCTGTACGTCGTCATGCTCGTCGATGGCTTCGAGGAAGGCTTCGACTTCAGCCAGTTGCTCTTCGCTGAGGCCTTCGACAGGGTTCTTCGGGCGGTAGCCCAGTTGCACGGACTGCACGGTGAAACCCTGCTCGGGCAGCGCCTTGCACACGGCGTCGACGTCGGTCGGCTCGGTAAGGAACAACACGGCACCGTCTTCACCGGGCTCGCAGTCCTGGGCACCGGCTTCGATGGCGGCCTCTTCGGCGTCCAGGTCAGGCTTGTCGGCTACGGCCTCGATCATGCCCTGATACAGGAAGTCCCAGGACACCGAACCCGAAGCGCCCAATTGCCCCTTGCGAAACAGCACGCGGATTTGCGCCACGGTGCGGTTGACGTTGTCGGTCAGGCACTCGACGATCACCGGCACCTGATGCGGGGCGAACCCTTCGTAGGTCACACGCTCGAAACTGATGGTCTCGCCCAGGAGGCCTGCGCCTTTCTTGATCGCCCGTTCCAGGGTGTCGCGCGGCATCGAGGCTTTCTTGGCCTGCTCTACCACCAGGCGCAGGCGCGAGTTCATTTCAGGATCGGCACCGGCGCGGGCAGCGACCATGATCTCCTTGGACAGCTTGCCAAAGATCTTGCCCTTGGCGTTGGCGGCCGCTTCTCTATGTTTGACTTTCCACTGTGCGCCCATGTCTGCTCTCTTGATTCGCTGGCGCCTTGCCGTGTGCAGGCAAGGCGTTGAAAAGGAAGGGTCCGGAACGCTCCGGACACAGGGCATGCATTCTATACGCCCGCAGCGCAGTTGAAACCCCTGTCCAGTCAGGCGCTTGCATGTCGGACAATTACATTGTGAGCGCGCAAAGCTGTAGTCCTTTTCTGAAAAACCGGGCAGACCTGCTTTTGCGTCGTGGCATTCCGTACCCTTCGCAGCCATGAACCTCATGGAGAGAGAGTCCGCGAATGCCCAACGATCAACCCGGGTCGATAACCCTGGCAATTGCCGACTGCCCATCAGCCCTGCAGGTGGTCGGCTTTACAGGCCGCGAAGCCCTCAATGAAACCTGGCGCTTCGACATCGACCTGATCAGCCGCGATCCGCACCTTGATGTCGGCGCCCTGCTGCAACGCCGCGCCTGCCTCAAACCCTGTCCCGGGCACCCCGGTGTGCAGGGTGAAATCGGCAGTGCCAGCCAGGTGTATGCCGGCACTTGCCTGAGCCATTACCGGCTCAGCCTGTGGCCACGCCTGCAACGCCTGGCACAGCCGCGTCGACAGCACGCCTTCCGGAACCTGAGTGTTCCGCAACTGATCGAGCACCTGTTGCGCGAGCGCGGCCTGGGTGATGCCGATTACCGTTTCGAGCCCTTGTATGGCGTTTACCCGCCTCGCCCGCTGTGCATGCAGCACCAGGAAAGTGATCTGCACTTGCTGCAACGCTTGTGTGAGGAAGAAGGCATTCACTTTCGCTTCGACGGCCAGCAACTGGTATTTGCCGATGATTGCGCCAGTTTCCCCGAGCGCAGTGGCGCACTGTATTTCATGGACAGCGGCCAGGACCTGAAGGTGGAGCAGATCAGCCACCTTGCCGAATCACTGAGGCTGCAACCGGCGCAGCCATACCTGCCGGCCCCGCCTTCGTCGACGTGGCTGCCGGTCAGTACGGATGCCGAAGCACCGTCTGCCAGGCAAGCCGATAACCAGCCTTACCCGAAGACTTCAGGCCTGCCGGCACAGGATCCCCTCAGTGCCTGGCAACGTCAGCGCAGCGCTCGTCAACTCCAGTGCCTGCGCACCGAGCGTCGACAGATCAGCGGTTGCAGCCAGTTGCCAACGCTGGTGTGTGGCCAGGTCATACAGGTGCTCGGGCATCCAGAATTGCGCCTCAATGACCACTGGTTGCTGACCTGGATTCGTCATGCAGGCAAACAACCCGAGGTATTTGAAGGCCACGACCCGCATGACGTCGCCGCCATCAGCCGGCTGCTGTCCAGTGCGCCGCTGCCGGATGCGCCCGTGCATGACCGGTTCGACAGCGGCTATCGCAACCGTTTCGGTGTGACCTTGTGGACCGAACCGTTCAGGCCGGCGCTGCGCCATCCCAAGCCGACCGTGCACGGGTTGCAAGCGGCCACCTTGCTGGGCAGCGAGGTCGATCCGCAGGGTTGCCTGCCGATTCGCATGGATTGGCAAGCGGAACCCGTTGAACCGGGGCACGCGATCAGGGCTTTGCTGGTCAATCCCGACCTGCCGGCTTATGCCTTGCGCAGCGGGTGCCGGGTGCAGATCGGCTATCTGGATAATGATCCCGACCGGCCGTTGATCTGCGCCGTGCTGCCACCGGCACCCGAGGAGCCTGCCACCCGCTGGTGGGTCGATGATCAGGTGCTGGAGCCACTACCGCAGGCCCTGACGCTGCAGGACGGGCAGACCGTGCGGGTGCAAAGCAATGATCCTGTCACCCTGCAGGGTCTGGGAACGGTGCAGGTCGGGCAGCAGGACATTGCTGTCACGAGCCGCAACGGCCTGCAGCTAGGGCATCCGGCAGCGCCTGCCGTGGATGCTGTGCCTGGGCCTTTGCCTGACTTGCACCTCCCCCCCGAAGGCAAGCCGCCCGCCCACTGCCTGTGGTACATCGTGCGCATGGCCAGGCCCGGGCTTGAGCATCTGTCGCGGCTCGACCCGGAGCATTTTCTGTTCGAAGGTCGCACAGACGAAAAAGGTTATCTGGGCCTGACCCCCGAGCAGCGGCATCAACTGGCCATTGAATACGCCAGAACCCCTGACCACCTGTGCCTGATTCATCCAGGCCGCTGCATCACGCTCAATGATTTTTTTCGCCAGCACAGCAATGAACAGCAGCACCGCGCCTGGCTTGCCACCGGCGAGGCCTTTAGCGATGTCCCCTAGGCTCTGTACGTAAAGTGCCTGCGCTCGGCCATGCGGCGTTAAAAATCGACTCGCAATGCTCATTGACACGTGTCAACTGCGCTTGCTCGCCGCTTTTTGCCTTGCCTGACCTTCGTTCACCGACTTTTCGTACAGAGCCTAACGTCCCTTGAAACTTGGCGGCCGCTTGTCGATAAATGCCGCCATGCCTTCTTTCTGATCATGGCTGGCGAATACGGCATGAAAGATCCGGCGCTCGAAGCGGATGCCTTCGGCCAGGCTGACTTCGAAGGCACGGTTGACGCTTTCCTTGACCATCATCGCCACCGGCAGGGATTTTTCGGCAATCGTCGCTGCCGCTTTCATGGCCTCATCAAGCAACTGCTCCGGCGCCAGCACGCGGGCCACCAACCCGGCCCGCTCGGCTTCATGGGCATCCATCAGACGCCCCGTCAGGCACAGGTCCATAGCCTTGGCCTTGCCGATCGCACGGGTCAGCCGCTGGGTGCCGCCCATGCCGGGCAACACGCCAAGGTTGATTTCCGGCTGGCCGAAACGGGCGTTGTCTGCCGCCAGAATGAAATCGCACATCAGCGCCAGCTCGCAACCGCCGCCCAGGGCAAAGCCGGCCACGGCCGCAATCATCGGCTTGCGCCTGGCGGCGACCTTGTCGCTTTCGATAAACAGGTCGTCGAGGTAGATCTGCGGGTAGCTGAGTTCAGCCATTTCCTTGATATCGGCACCGGCGGCAAAGGCCTTGTCGGAGCCGGTCAGCACGATACAGCCGATCGTCGGGTCGGCCTCGAAACCGTTGAGCGCGTCGTTGAGTTCATCGATCAGGCGGGCATTCAAGGCGTTCAGCGCCTTGGGACGGTGCAGTGTGATCAGCGCAACCTTTTCTCTGACCTCTGTCAGGATTTCACTGTAAACCATTGATTTTTATCCTTATAAGTCAAAACAACCAACCTGAACATGATCTTGAGAGCCGATTGAGGCCTTCAAGAAATCAATCAATCAGCTCAACAGCCATGGCCGTCGCCTCCCCTCCGCCAATGCAGATGGCCGCCACGCCGCGCTTGAGTTGTCGACGCCTCAGGGCCGACAACAAGGTCACCAGGATCCGCGCCCCTGAAGCGCCCACCGGATGCCCCAGGGCACAGGCGCCACCATGGACATTGACCTTGTCATGCGACAAGCCCAATTGGCTCATGGCCACCAGCGTCACGACGGCAAAGGCTTCATTGATCTCGAACAGGTCGACATCGGCTGCCTGCCAGCCGGTCTTGTCCCAGAGCGCACGGATGGCACCGATGGGCGCCGTGGTAAACAGCCCGGGGCGATTGGCGTAGGCGGCGTGTCCATGAATCACCGCCAGCGGCTTGAGTCCCCGCTGCTCGGCCTGCGAGCGGCGCATCAGCAGCAAGGCCGCGGCACCATCGGAAATCGAGCTGGCATTGGCGGCGGTCACCGTGCCGCCTTCGCGAAAGGCCGGCTTGAGCACGGGAATCCTGTCCGGGCGCGCCTTGGGCGGCTGTTCGTCATGCACGATGGTCTTTTGCTGCTTGCCAACGGTGACCTCCACCGGAACGATCTCAGCGTCGAAATAGCCTTGGGCAATGGCCTCCTGTGCGCGGCTCAACGAAGCCAGGGCAAAGGCGTCCTGGTCCTCGCGACTGAAACCGCCGGCCTGGGCACATTCTTCGGCATAGGTGCCCATCAACCGGCCGGGTTCGAAGGCATCTTCCAGGCCGTCATAGAACATATGGTCCAGTACCCGGCCGTGGCCCATGCGATAGCCTTCACGCGCCCGGTCCAGCAGGTAGGGCGCGTTGGACATGCTCTCCATGCCACCGGCCACCACCACCCGGGCACTGCCGGCCAGCAGCAGGTCATGGGCCTGGATCACGGTCTGCATGCCTGACCCGCACATCTTGTTGACGGTGGTGCAGCGGGTGCCGACATCCAGCCCCGCCCCCAGCGCCGCTTGGCGCGCCGGGGCCTGGCCCAGGCCTGCCGGCAACACACAACCGAACAGCACTTCTTCGACCGCCAGCGGGTCGATACCGGCGCGCTCGACCGTCGCGCGAATGGCCGCACTGCCCAGTCGAGTGGCGCTCAAGCTTTGCAAGTCCCCCTGGAAACCGCCCATGGGCGTGCGCGCCGCACTGACGATAACGACAGGGTCGTGAAGGGTTTCGCTGGACATGACGACTTCTCCCAAAAGGTGCCTCAAAGCAAGGCCGGCCTTTGCCCTCAGGCCATGATGATCGCCCTGAGCTTAGCCCACATGGCGCCATCTGGCGGCCTGTGGCCGATGCGACGAATGTCTGCGCCTGATCAGTGTCTATGGGGTGTACCGAATCCGGAGCCCGCCATGTTGCGCCCTGCCGCACGCCTGCTGTTGATCATCCTGCCCCTGCTGCTGGGTGCCTGTGCCCTGCTGCCGGACCGCGACCCGCTGTTGATCGATGTCGTGGGCATCGAGCCTTTGCCGGGCCAGGAACTGGAAGTGCGCATGGCGGTGAAGCTGCGGGTGCAGAACCCCAACGATACGCCCCTCGACTATGACGGCGTGGCCTTGCGCGTGGACGTCAATGATCGACTGCTGGCCTCCGGGGTCAGCAATATGAGCGGGCGTATTGAAAGGTTCGATGAAGTGCTGCTGGTGGTGCCGGTGAGCATCTCGGCGTTTTCAGCCCTGCGCCAGGCCTTGGGGCTGGCGCAGGGCCAGGCACTCGATGGCCTGCCCTACACCGTGCGTGGCAAACTGTCTGGTGGCGTGTTCGGCACCCGGCGCTTCGAGGACAGCGGCACGTTTGATCTGCGCGATGCCGCTGGCAACCGCTGGTAACGCACCGCTTCAGCGAGCGGCGGCGACCAGGCGGTTCAATTCACTGCGTACCATGTTGGCAAATTCCGGCGGACTGAGGTTGTCCAGCTCGGCGCGAGCCCATTCGGACCATTTTCCCTTGCGTTTGGAGCGTTCGCCGATCAGGCGCGCCGCTTCGCTCTTGGCCTTGCCCAGATTGCTCTGCCACAGTTCGAACAGTCGGGACTTTTCGTCTTCCAGTTCGGCACGTTCGGCCAGGGGACGGTTGGCGAGATTGAAACTCATGACGGTGACCTCTTGTAAAACCGGCAGCAATCTTACACCCATGGCCGGCGGTGACGCTCGACAGCGACGCAAAAGCTTGCAACTTTTCCGACGGCAGCACACTCCATTGCTCATTGCCATCAACTGAAAGGAAAGCATCATGGCCCGCAGAAAGACCGAACAGCACATCACTGACCAGATCAAGGATCAGACCTTCAGCGAACTGCAGGCGCTGATCGAAGAATCCGACAAACTGCTCAAGGACAGCGCCTCGCTGGTAGGCGAAGAAGCGGAAAACCTGCGTGAACAATTGAGCCTCAAGCTCAAGCAGGCCGCCGACTCGATCATCAACGTGCGCGAGCGCACCCGTCCGGTGGTCGAAGCCACCGAGACCTACATTGGTGGCCATCCGTGGCAGACCGTGGCCATCTCGGCCGGCTTTGGCCTGGTGGTAGGACTGCTGCTGGGTCGTCGTTGATCGATAACGCCGCGTAACCGTGCACTTACAGTGCGCGGTTAACCACGCCAGGTTCGGCAAAGCGATGTGACTTGGCGACCTTGGCCTGCAACGCCGTCAATTGCGTACTTGCCTGCTCTTCGGACTCGTAGGGCCCCAGCAGGATCTGTTGCTTGCCATCGATGTTCACGATCACCGGCGCATAGTGGCGCTCAAGCAGCCAGGCACTGGTGTCACTGACCGCTTCACGCGTGTTCATCTGGATGTACCACTTCGGCTGCTTGACTTCAGCGGCCTGAACCGGCGCACTGGCGGCCTCGCGAGCCGGTGGCTGGGGCTTGCCTGCGTCGCATCCGGCCAGTGCCAGCACTGCCATCATCATTACCCTCTTGCGCACGTCGAACTGCTCCTGCCTGAATGAAGAGGCCGCGAGTCTAGCACTCCCGGCCCGCGATTCGACGGGTGCGTAAAGGTGTCGCAGGTCCCTGCAGTGACCCGCTCAGGCCCGGTCATGGCTGCCTTTGCAGGGTGCACGGTCCATTCCCCGCCGATCGCCATCATGTAATCAGATATTTCACCAACGATCTTGCCAACCGCCCGGCGGCACTGCACAGCCATGACCGGCCACTATGCTCAACACGGAACCTCCTCATCGCTGCAGGAGTCAACGTATGTGCCTCCACGACCCGCTGTATTGTTTCATTCCACCGTACATGCTCGAACACATGTCTGAATCCCCCAACCGCAAGGTTCGATACTGTGCGATTGCCAACATTGCCTGCCGATCAGCGTACATCGCCACACGCCTGGCCACCTTGGGCAGCGCAACGCAACCGGTGCTGGCCAGCGCACATGGGCATAAACACCGGTTGATCTACGACGCTCGCGACAGCACCGAACTGCCGGGCCGCCTGGTCCGTCAGGAAGACCAGGCGCTCACGGGCGATGCGGCAGTGGATGAAGCCTTCGACGGCTCGGGCCTGGTGTATGACTTTTATGAGCAACTGTTCGAACGCCGTTCGCTGGACGATAACGGCATGCCGCTGATTGCTTCCGTGCACGTGACCGAAGTCGACATGCAGGGCGATCGGGTGCCCCTCAATAACGCCTTCTGGAACGGCCGGCAAATGGCTTACGGGGACGGGGATGGCGAAGTCTTCACGCGCTTTACCGCCAGTCTGGAAGTCATCGGCCATGAGTTGACCCATGGCGTGCAGAGCTTTACCTCGCAACTGCTGTACCAGGGCCAGTCCGGCGCCCTCAACGAGCATTTTGCCGATGTATTCGGTGTGCTGGTGCGCCAGTGGCATGACGGTACACCGGCCAATGACGCCAGCTGGCTGATCGGCCAGCAACTGTTGGTGCCGGCCCCTACCCGGCGCGGCATACGCGACATGCTGCACCCCGGCACCGCCTACAGCGGCGATCCCGACCTGGGCGACGATCCACAACCGGCGCACATGACGGACCTGTATACCGGCCAGCGTGATCGTGGCGGGGTGCATATCAATTCGGGGATTCCCAACCGCGCCTTTGCGTTGCTTGCGCAGGCACTGGGCGGCAACGCCTGGGAAGTGGCCGGACGGATCTGGTATGAGACGCTGTTGCAATTGCCAGCCAACAGCCAGTTCAGCGACTGCGCGCGCATCAGCGCCAGGCTGGCCGGCCAGCGCCGCTACGGTGCTGCGGCCAGGCGCGCCGTCATTGCCGCCTGGCGAGAGGTGGGGGTTCGGGCATAGCCCGACCGACAGAAAGAGTGCAGACCATGAAAGTGTGTGTCATTCAGTCGGGCGGTTTTGCCGGTACGATCAGTCACTATGAAGTGGATGCCGATACGTTGCCGCCGGCAGATGCCGATCAGTTGAAGAAACTGGTGCACTGCCTGGACCTGCCGCCGTCCGAACAGCGATTCGATGAGCAAAGCACCGATCTGAAACAGTATGAGGTTACCGTCGAATATCAGGGCGAAACGGTGTGCCTGGTGTTCGATGAGCGCAACATCCCCGCCCCCGTTCGCCCCTTGCTGAAATTTTTGCAAGCACACGCAGCGAGGCAGCCCTCTAGCATCAGGCACAGGAACAGGCCAGAATAATGGCCTGTTGCCGATCACTTCGGCGACAGGCCCCTGGCAAGCTACGAACATCGCCACAGCACTGCGGTCCATCCTTGAATGGCTGCGTTTGAATACACGCCGCAACGGCCTCAACAAGGTATTTTCCTGTACCTTTTCCTTTACCGTTCAGGATCTGCATTTACCGCATTCGATGAGTATTGAAGACCCCCACCCTCAACCACCGGGCCTGATCATCTGCGAGCATTGCGACTCGCTGTATGAAATTGCGCCTTTGCGTGCCGGCGAGTCTGCCTATTGCCTGCGCTGTCGTGCCCTGTTGGGTCGTGGCCAGCGCATGTCCATGGAGCAGTGGCTGGCCCTGACCGTGGCCGCCGCCGTGTTATTTGTGCTGGCCAATATCTTCCCGGTGATCAGCATCAGCATGAAGGGCCTGAGCAACGAGGTGACCCTCTGGCAATCGGTCGAGGCCCTGGCCCAGGGGCGCATCACCCTGATCGCCCTGGTGGCCGGCCTGTCGATCATCTTTGCCCCGCTGCTGCAGATCCTGCTGTTGCTGTGGGTATTACTGCATGCCCAGCGCGGCGTGGTGGCGCCCGGCTTCAAGGCTTGCATGCGCGCCCTTGAGCACCTGCGGCCCTGGAGCATGCTGGAGGTGTGCATGCTTGGCATTCTGGTGGCCATCATCAAGTTGTCCGGCATGCTCGACGTCCACCCTGGCGTCGGGCTGTGGGCCATGGCCATGTTGATGGTGCTGATCCTGTTGATCGCCAACCGCAACATTCGCAGGCTGTGGGATGTGCTGGAGGTGAAACCGTCATGAGCGAGATTCCCTACGCCCACCAGCACAAGCTGTGTCTGTGCCACATCTGTGGCCAGGCCTGTGCCGAAGACGCTCACTGCTGCCCGCGCTGCGATTCGCCCGTGCACCGGCGTAAACCCAACAGCATCGTGCGGACCTGGGCCTTTCTGATCGCCGGGCTGATTTTCTACATTCCGGCCAATACCCTGCCGGTGATGTACACCACCCTGCTGGGCAACAGCAGCGAAAACACCATCATGAGCGGCGTGATCGAATTCGTGCATGGCGGCTCCTGGGACATTGCCCTGCTGATCTTCATTGCCAGCGTAGTGGTGCCCTGCGTGAAATTCGCCGTGCTGGGCATGCTGCTGATCACCTGCCAGCGCCGCAGCCGCTGGGCCATGGTCGAGCGCGCCCGGTTGTATCGCTTTATCGAGCTGATCGGCTACTGGTCGATGCTCGATGTGCTGGTCGTGGCCCTGGTGGCCTCTCTTGTGCAGTTTCGCGAACTCAGCAGCATCGAGCCGCGTATCGGCATCCTGTTCTTTGGTTTGGTCGTGGTGATGACGATGTTCGCCGCCATGAGTTTCGATCCCCGGCTTATCTGGGATGCAGAGGTTGAAGATGCCTGACAACACCCCCCCTACGTCGGCTACCGCGCCGGCCAGCCCCGAGATCAAGTCGCGCCGGGTACGTATCTCGCTGGTCTGGCTGGTGCCGATCGTCGCCGGCCTGATCGGCCTGTCGATGGCCGTGCACGACTGGCTGAATATCGGCCCGAAGATCACGGTCAGCTTTCAGACGGCCGAAGGCCTGGAAGCCAACAAGACCCAGGTCAAGTACAAGAATGTGGTCATCGGCATGGTCACTGCCATCGAGCTGAGCGAAGACCGCAGCCATGTGCAGGCCACCATCGAGCTGAACAACAGCGCCGGCCCCTTCACACGGGTCGACAGTCAGTACTGGGTGGTGCGTCCGCGTATCGGCGCCCATGGCGTGTCCGGGGTCGACACCCTGCTTTCAGGGGCATTCATCGGTGCCGATGCCGGCAGCGCCGAGCAGACCAAGGACACTTTCATCGGCCTGGAAACGCCGCCGCCTATCACCTTCGGCGAAAAAGGCAAGCGCTTTATCCTGCACACCGACGACCTTGGTTCGCTGGACATCGGCTCGCCTATCTACTACCGACGCATCCAGGTCGGTCAGGTGGTGGGCTACAACCTGTCCGAAGACGGCAAGGGCGTGGACATCCAGATCTTCATCAACTCGCCCAATGACAAGTACATCACCACCGACACCCGCTTCTGGAATGCCAGCGGTGTAGACGTCACCGTCGGCGCTTCGGGCCTGAAGATCAATACCCAGTCGCTGGCCTCGATCGTCTCCGGCGGCATTGCCTTTCGCGAGCCGAACTGGAGCCCGGACACCAAGCCGGCCGACGAGAACGCCGAATTCCGCATTTTCGATGACCAGGCCGCCGCCCTGGCACCGCCCGATGGCGAACCGCGTTATATCCGTATGCGTTTCAACCAGTCACTGCGTGGCCTTGCCGTCAACTCACCGGTGGACTTCCTGGGCGTGAACATCGGTCGGGTCGTCTCGGTCGACCTGGACTACGACCCGGTCACCAAGACCTTCCCTGGCATCGTGGGCGCCCTGATTTACCCCAAGCGCCTGGGCGCGGCCGATTCCAAGTTGCAGCAACTGGCCGGTGGCGGCGATCCGGACGAACAATCGGCACGGATTCTCGGAGCGTTTGTCAGCAATGGCCTGCGTGCCCAGGCGCGCACCGGCAACCTGCTGACCGGGCAGTTGTACATCGCCATGGAATTTGACCCCAAGGCAGCGAAAGTCGCCTTCGACCCCAAGGCGCGACCGCTGGAAATCCCGACCGTGCCGGGTAGCTTCGACAAGTTGCAGGAACAACTGCAGGCCTTTGTCGACAAGCTGGGCCGTCTGCCGATCGACGAACTGGCCGGCAACCTCAATGGCACCTTGAGCGAATTGCAGAAGACCCTGAAAACGGTCAATGGCAGCGTGCTGCCGCAAATGCGCGGTGCGCTGCAACAGGCCGAGAAAACCCTGGCCACCGCCAACGACACGCTGGACGAAGACTCCCCCGGTCGCCAGCAACTGGGCCAGGCCATGGAGGAAGTGCAGCGCGCTGCCCGCTCGATGCGCGTGCTGACCGACTTCCTGGGCCGTCAACCCGAATCCTTGATCCGTGGCCGCAGCAGCGAGTCGGCACCGGCTTCCTACAAGAGCTCGTCTTCACGCACCAAGAACCTGGAGCCACAACAATGACCCTGCGCCTGAAACTGGCGGTCCTGGCCACGGCCCTGGGACTGGCCGCCTGCTCCTCACCGGTGATGCGTTACTACACCCTGGTGGCGCCGCTCGACACCGTGCCGGCAACCAAGAGCCCACCAGCGCCGTTCCAGTTCGAGATGCTGGCCGTGCAGTTACCGGTGCAGGTCGACCAGCCTCCGCTGGTGGTTCGCCAGGGAGACGGGAGCCTGGCCATTCTGGATACCGAGCGCTGGGGGGCGCCTTTGGGCGATGAGTTCCACGACGCCCTGACCGCCCAGCTGGAAAGCCGCCTTGGCCGCCGCGACGTGGCCGGCCTGCCCAAGGACAATCACCAGCCGCTGCTGTCGCTGCGTACCGATGTGCGGCGCTTCGAATCGGTTGTCGGCAATTACGCGCTGATCGATGTGGTCTGGAATCTGGGGATGCGCAACGGTCCGACAGGCAGCCCGCGCACCAACCTGACCTGCAGCAGCGTGATCCGTGAGAATGCAGGTCCAGGCCTGGAAAGCCTGGTGCTGGCGCATCAGGCTGCCGTGGCGCGCCTGGCGGACGACATTGCCCGCACTGCCACGCAATGGGCAAGCCGACCTGCTGCAGGCTGCCCGTAATCCTCCCTGCATTGCTTGCCAGCCGGGTATATCCTGATCACCTCAACGGCAACAAACAGGTAGCCCACGGGCTACCTGTCACACCCGGCGCTTAACAATTTTCTACGCAACCCTCTCACAACAGCACAATGAAAAAGAGCAAAAATTGTTCTAGTTCGTACAAAAAAGTACCAGCCACCACTATTGCCCTCTGAGTTTTACGGGTATCTTTGCCTGCGCAAAACAATGTGTGGGGGAACTTTCGATATAGACCATCAGTTGATGCCCTTTTATAGGCAGCCGGTCTGTTCACTCCTTTATTAAATGGATATAAATCCGCAAAAACAACCCTCATGCGGATGATTTATTGAGGACAAACGGATGATAGGAATTGGTCCACGCCTAAAGCAAGAGCGTGTACGCCTGAAACTTTCGCAAAGTGCGCTTGGTACTATTGGAGGTGTTGAAACCAACGCACAAGGCAACTATGAAAGCGGTCTCAGATTTCCCAGAGCCGATTACCTGTCTCGTATCGCAGAAGCCGGAGTCGATGTTGCCTACGTTGTTACCGGCCAGAAAAAGCTGGCCCTTAATGGGGTCAACGCTGTTGAGTCCGATCTTAATCGCGTGATTGCCCGTCTGCACGCCAGCCTGCATGACATGACCCAACAGCTTTATCAAATGACCCACCTGCTGGACGCGCGTTACAGCGAAAAGGACGCTATGAGTTGCCCCCCGCTCGAGACCATCCGTACTGAAGCCGAAGCCATCAGCCTGGCGATCGTGCGCCTGATCTATGTCACGTCAAAGCTTGGATAGTCACTTCAGGAATAAGCTTATAACTCCATGTTCCAGCCGCGCGACAGTCCCTTGCGAGGGCCTCTGCCAATCGTGACCATGCTGCCAGCTGTGAGACGTTACGTCGGCCCCTGGCAAACCGCCCCTCTGGTATTTCTGTCGTTACCAGCCCGCTATCAGGCTGTTACCTGTTTTTGCTCGCCGGGTCTCCTTACCCACGCTGCGACACAAGACAGGTAACGCGCATGGACAACTAACCCGACCAGCAAGCTCTCAAAGAATGTCACAAGAGCTGTGGGCCAGTGGCGATTATGCCGTTATCGGCACCCGGCTGCTGCTGACAGCCGAGCTATTGGCCCAGGCCTGCGATCTGCGCTACGACGACAAGGTTCTGGACGTCGCCGCCGGCCGTGGTAATGCCACCCTCGCTGCGGCCCGTTGTGGTGCCGTGGTGACATCGACCGATTTTGTACCGGCCTTGCTGGAGCGCGGACGTGAACGCGCACGTGCCGAACGCTTCGATGCCAGCTTTCTGGAGGCTGACGCCGAACACTTGCCCTTTGCAGACGCCAGCTTCGATGCCGTGCTTTCGAGCTTTGGCGTCATGTTCACCCCCGACCAGGCCCGATCCGCTGCGGAACTGGCTCGCGTGTGCCGGCCTGGCGGGCGAATCGGCCTGACCTGATGGACACCGGATGGCTTCATCGGCCACCTGTTCAAGACCCTTGCACGCCATCGCCCACCTCCCGCCGGCGTGCCTTCGCCATTGCTGTGGGGTATCGAAGCGCACCTGCGCACCTTGCTTGATGACCAGATTCGAACGTTGCGTGCCAAACCCCGGCTGTTCAGTCTGCGCTACCGCTCGGCCGAGCATTTCATCGACGTCTTTCGCACCTGGTACGGCCCGCTGCATCAGGCCACGGCCGCGCCGGCGCCCGTTTTGCCGCGAGGCAAGGCTGGCGCCGCGAAGTCTGGTCATTCCAGATGAGTGGCGAGTAACGCCGTCTCGCGGCAAAACAGGCCCGGCCCTTCGGGTTGCGTGCCCAATCTCGCCATGCGGTGTTGGAGGACGATCAACCCGTCTGGCGCGGCACCAGCGTGACCCAGTAGCGAGTGCGGGTCTGCACCTGCAGCGGCAGGCTGGCGGCCAGCAGTTGCAGCACCCGGTCGGTGTCGTCGAGACGAAAGGCACCGGTGACGCGCAGTTTTTCCAGGCTAGGGTCCCAGTGCAGGACGCCAGGCCGATAACGCGCCAGCTCGGTCAGGAAACTGCCCAGCGGGCGATTTTCAACGGTCAGCACGCCGCTTCGCCAGTCGGGTTGTTGCACGTCAAAATGCTCCACCGTACCGACGCCTGTCACATTGAGCCAGGCGCGCTGCCCGCCCTGCAGATGCACCGCAGCACCGGCCAGCGGTTGCAGCTCGACCTGCCCGCGCGACACGGATACACGACAGCGCCCGGCCTCTTCGCGCACGCACACCTCGGCACCACTGGCCATGATCTGCCCCAGGCGGGTCTGCAAGGTCAGGGCCGGCGCGGTATCGACCATGCTCAGCGCCACCTCTCCTTCGACCAGCATCAGCCGGTGCTGGCCAGCGTGCCAGTCCAGGTTCACGGCCGTGGCGGTATTGAGTTGCAGCAGGCTGGCGTCGGACAGACGTACAGTGCGCTGCTCGCCCGTACCCGTGCGCAGGTCGGCGCGCCAGGCCATCACCGGGGCCTGGCGACTGAGCACCCAGCCGGCGGGCAGCAAAGCCGCGACCACCAGGGCACGCTTGAGCAGCGCCCGGCGTTGCGGGTCCGCAGCCGAGCGGTCAAGACTGGCCATGGCCAGTTGCGGTGGCACATCGGCAAAGCGCTGGCGCAGGCCCTGGGCTTTTTGCCACATCTGTTCATGGCTGGGCGACTGTTCACGCCAGCGCTGCAAGCCGGCGCGATCCTCGGCACTGGCGGTGCCGGACTCGATCAATGCCAGCCAGCGTGCTGCCGCATGGGCCACCTGCCGGGCAGGGTCGTGGCCGACCGAACTCACAGGTCAGCCATCAGGCAGTGCTCGTAGGCCTGGGCCATGTAGCGTTTGACGGTGCGTTGCGACACCTGCAGCCGTTCGGCGATCTGCGCATAACCCAGGCCTTCGAGCTGCGACCAGAGAAAGGCCCGACGTACCGAATGTGGCAGGCCATCAAGCAGATCGTCCAGCGCCTGCAAGGTTTGCAGCACGATCCAGCGTTGCTCGGCCGACGGCGTCACCGCCTCGGGCAAATGCGCCAGGGCGTCCAGATAAGCCTGTTCCAGGCGCCGGCGACGCTGATGATTGAGCAGAAGACGCTTGCCCACCGTCACCAGATAAGCCCTGGGCTCGCGCAATGCCGCCAGCGGCTCGCCGTGCGGATAGGCCAGGACCCGCAAAAACGTTTCCTGGCTCAGGTCAGCGGCATCCCAGGCATTGCCCAGGCGCCTGCGCAACCAGGACTCCAGCCAACTGCGGTGTTCACGATAGAAACTGTCCAGCCCGGGCGGCAGTGAGTGTGCGGCGTCAGTCATGCCAGGGGCACTCTTCAGGAGGTCATGTTTTGCAATGAGAATAATTCTAATTAACTCACGCCCTGCCGCCAATCGGAATTTTTCCTCGTCCGGCCCCATTGGTCGCTCCCGCCTGAAAACAAGGCGCAGGCAACTACGCTTGTTCCGTTGTTCGCAACACCCTCTTGTAACGCCTTTTCAACTCAAAGGACCTACTGAATGTCGACATCACCGGAAGACGATTACATTGAACAGGCCGTAGGCAATTATGTGGCCGGCATGGTCTTTGCCGATGAAAGCCTGCTACGCCGCAGCCTGCACCCCGACAGCCGGATCATGAACTGCAGCCACGGCGTGCCCCAGTGGTACACGCTCGATGAGTTCATCGACACCATCAAGGCCGAGGGCACCGGCGAAAGCGATTTCAGCCCGTTCTGGGAAGCAGCACCTGAATCGGCAGACCCCAGGACTGCCGGCACGGTCAATGAGTACCGTCAATCGCTCAAGCTGTATGCCGATTGCGTCACCGTCAACCGCCGCTATGTGACGGCTTATCAGCATTGATCAGCATTGACCGGGCCAACGGTACTTGAGCGATAGCCAAAAGCCCGATACTGTACATAAAAACAGTATCGGGTTATTTCCATGCAGTTGATCGACAAGCTGAGCATTCTGGCCGACGCTGCCAAGTACGACGCCTCTTGTGCCAGCAGCGGCGCACCCAAACGCAGCTCAAAGGGCAAGGACGGGCTGGGCTCGACCAATGGCATGGGTATCTGCCACAGCTACACCCCCGATGGCCGCTGCGTCTCGCTGCTCAAGATCCTGCTGACCAATTTCTGCCTGTACGACTGCCAGTACTGCATCAACCGTCGCTCCAGCGACGTGCCCCGGGCGCGCTTCAACCCCGAAGAAGTGGTTACCCTGACCCTGGACTTCTACCGTCGCAACTGCGTCAGCGGGTTGTTCCTGAGCTCGGGCATCATCCGCTCGGCCGACTACACCATGGAACAACTGGTCGAGGTCGCCCGCCTGCTGCGTGAAGAACATCAGTTTCGCGGTTACATCCACCTCAAGACCATTCCCGACGCCGATCCTGCGCTGATCGCGCTGGCCGGACGCTATGCCGATCGCCTGAGTGTCAACATCGAACTGCCCACCGACCAGAGCCTGCAAATCCTGGCGCCGGAAAAGAACATCGGCTCGATCCGCCAGGCCATGCACACCATCCATACCGGCGAGCAGAACGTCAGGGATGAGCCACGCGCGCCACGCTTTGCGCCCGCCGGGCAAAGCACGCAAATGATCATTGGCGCCGACGCCACGGACGACAGCACCATCCTGCACAGCGCCCAGACCCTGTACAGCCACTTCAAGCTGCGCCGGGTCTATTACTCGGCCTTCAGCCCCATCCCCAACAGCCCTGGCAGCGTACCGCTGGCCGCCCCGCCGCTGTTGCGCGAGCACCGGCTGTACCAGGCTGACTTCCTCTTGCGCGGCTATGGTTTTCAGGCCGACGAACTGCTCAAGGGGCCTGGCGACCTGGCCCTGGACATCGATCCCAAGCTGGCGTGGGCGCTGAACAACCGCGACCTCTTCCCCCTGGACCTGAACCGTGCCGACCCGAGCCTGATCGCACGCATCCCGGGCATCGGCCTGCGCACCACGCAACGGCTTGTGGAACTGCGCCGGCAGCGGCGCATCCGCTATGAAGACCTGACGCGCATGCGCTGCCTGCTCGACAAGGCCAGGCCGTTCATCATCACCAGCGACTACAAGCCGTCCCAGGCACAATGCTCCAGCGAATACCTGCACCAGCAGTTACGTGATCGCCCGCAACCTCAACAACTGGGGCTCTGGGCATGATCAGCCTCGACTGCCAGGATCGCTTTGAGGTCTGGCGTGAGCAGGCGCGCTGGCTGCTCAGTCACGGCATCGACCCCAGCCGTGTCAGTTGGAACGGCGCACAGGACAGCGATCTGTTCGGCAGCGACGAATCCTTGCCGGCCACACCGGGGCCGTTCCAGGCGCGGGTGCCGCGGGCCTTGCTGGAGCAGTTGCAAGCGGCGGCTCAATACCGCGGTGAACAGCGCTGGAGCCTGCTCTACGAAGTGTTGTGGCGTGTGTGCCACGGTGACCGCACGGCGATGCTGGCCGGTGACCGACTGGGCAGTGAACTGCAACGCCGACTCAAGCAGGTCAGCCGCGAGGCCCACCACCTGCACGCCTTCCTGCGCTTCGTGGCGCTCAAGGCCGACACCGTCTGGCAGGACAACAATGCCCCGCATTATGTGGCCTGGCATGAACCGGCCCATGACATCCTGCACAGCGCCAGTGAGCACTTCATCGGGCGCATGGGTCGTCATCGCTGGCTGATCGCAACGCCCCGCGACGGGGTGTTCTATGACGGCACCCGGCTGATTCACCAGCCTCATTGCCCCGACGCCTGGCAACGACTGGCCCGCCAGCCGGACGATGCCAGCGGCGAGCTGTGGCTGACGTACTACCAGCACATCTTCAACCCGGCACGTCTCAATCCCAAGGTCATGCAAGGCCACTTTCCGAGCCGCTTCTGGAAAAACCTGCCCGAGGGACCGCTGATTCCGGCCCTGATCACCCAGGCACGCACCGGCAAGCAGCGCGATGGCCAGGCCGGCAGCCTGAGCGGCCGCGCCGGCAAGCGTATCCGCCCCTGACCCGGGCTGAGTAAAAACGTAGCGAGCGAAGGCAAGGTTACAGCGTAAGGTGGCCCTCAATGCACGTCACCGATGAGCCGCCAATCCAGATGTCATCGCCCAGGCGTTCGACCTGCACCCGCCCCCGGCGCCCCAGCGCCGTGCCCTGACTGACCACATAGCGCTCCGGCACCAACCCTTCCTCGAACAGCCAGCGAGCGATGCCGGCGTTGAGGCTGCCGGTCACCGGGTCTTCAGGCATGCCATCGCCACCGACGAACGCACGTACTTCAAAGTCCGCCTCGTCGCCATCAATGGCCGGCTCGAATGCACCAAAAACACCCACGACCAGATCGCCAAGGCGCGAAAAATCAGGCTGGAGCGCCAGCACCCGGGCCCGGTTGGCCAGGTGCAGGGCCGCCCAACCGGCACCATTGTCGACCCAGCGTGCTGCCAGCACTTCATCCACGTCCAGGCCCAAGGCATCACGTATCCGGGCCAGCAGTTCGTCGCCCACCGGTCCACTGCGCAGCAACGGCGGTGCAGTAAACGCCAGTTGACCGCCGACCCGACGGATACGCACCAGGCCGATGCCGCATTGCTGGACGATTTCTTCGCCCTTGGGCACACCGCCGTTTTCGAGCCAGGCGTGGCAGGTGCCCAGGGTGGGATGCCCGGCAAAGGGCAGCTCCCTGAGCGTCGTGAAAATCCGCACACGGTAGTCGGCCTGCGGCTCGGTGGGGGTCAGGATGAACGTGGTCTCGCTGAGGTTGGTCCAGTTCGCCAGCGCAGCCATGCGCTCATCACTGAGGTCATCGGCATCGAACACCACGGCCAGCGGATTGCCTTGCAAGGGCTGTTCGGCAAAGACATCCAGTTGTTTGAACGGGTAACGACGCATGACCGACTCCTGTCGACAAAACGCCAAGCGTGGCACGGCCACGACAGGGAGGTAAAGCGCGCCGGCTCAGGTTAAGCTCCAGTGAGCCTGCCAGGAGAGACGCGCTCATGCCCCTTGAAACGCTCTGCCATACCTTTGAGCAACACCCGCTGCTGGTGATCACCGGTGCCGGGATCAGCACCGCCTCCGGCATCCCGGATTACCGCGACCGTGAAGGCGTGCGTCGCGGCCAGCAACCGATGATGTATCAGGAATTCGTCGGCAACCCTGCGGCCCGCCAACGCTACTGGGCCCGCGCCATGCTGGGCTGGCCGCGCATCCTGGCCGCACAGCCCAATGCCGCGCACCAGGCGCTGGCGCAACTGCAGGCGGCAGGCCGGATCAGCGGCCTGATCACCCAGAACGTCGACGCCCTGCACACCCGTGCCGGCAGCCCGGCGGTGACCGAACTGCATGGCAGCCTGCACCGGGTCCTGTGCCTGGACTGCGGGCAGCGCTGCGAGCGCGCGACGCTGCAGCAACAGATGCTGGCCGACAACCCTTACCTGAACCGCGTCGAAGCGGTGCAGGCCCCCGACGGTGACACCCTGCTCGATGCCGCCTATATCGCCGACTTTCGCCTGCCGCTGTGTCCGCACTGCCAGGGTCAGCGGCTCAAGCCCGACGTGGTGTTCTTCGGCGAGAACGTGGCCAGCGACACCGCCGCCCAGGCGCTGGCCCTGGCGCACCAGGCGGCCGGCCTGCTGGTGGTCGGCACCTCACTGATGGCCTGGTCGGCGTTTCGCCTGTGCAAATTGATGGCCGAACAAGGCAAGCCGATCCTGGCCATCAACCAGGGCAAGACCCGCGCCGACGACCTGCTGAGCGCCAAGTTCGAGGTGCCGTGCGAAACGCTGCTGCCCCGGCTGGCGCAGGCACTGACTTAGGCTCTGTTGCCGTTTCAGCACGAGCCGTGATGAAACGGCAACAGCCCCTAGAACAAGCCCATCTGCCCACCGATCAGGCGGCTGAAATCGTCGCCGACAAAGGGCAGGATCGCATCGGCCAGCGGTTGCAGCTGGCGCGTGACGTAATGGTCGTAGTCGATGGGTGACTGCCGTGCTTCCAGCGGTTCGGGGCCGTTGACCGTCATGACATAACTGATCCAGCCGCCGCGCTGGTACTGCAACGGCCGGCCCAGGCGCCGGTTGTAGTCATCTGCCAGTTTTGCCGCCCGCACATGCGGCGGTACGTTGCGCTGGTATTCGTCCAGACGTCGGCGCAGGCGCTTGCGAAACACCAGCAACACGTCCAGTTCACCGGCCAGGGTGCGGCGTACATAATCGCGGATGTAATCCTGATGGGGGCGACGCTGGAAAATCAGCAGGTACAGGGCCTGCTGGAACTCCCGGGCCAAGGGTGACCAGTCGGTGCGCACCGACTCCAGGCCCTTGTAGATCATTTCCTGGGTCTGGTCGGCACGCGTGACCAGCCCGGCGTAACGTTTCTTGCTGCCCTCCTCGGCGCCGCGAATGGTCGGCATCAAAAAGCGGGTGTAGTGGGTTTCGTATTGCAACTCCAGGGCGCTGCTCAGGCCGTGGGTCTGCTGCAGGTGTTCGGTCCACCATTGATTGATATGCGCCACCAGCTCCAGCCCGAGGGCACGGGCCTGCTGCTCGTCATGGGGCTTGCCCAGCCAGACGAACGTGGAGTCGGTGTCGCCGTAGATCACCTGATGACCACGCGCTTCGATCAGTTGCCGGGTGGTGTGCATGATTTCATGCCCGCGCAAGGTGATCGACGACGCCAGGCGCGTATCGAAGAAGCGACAGCCACTGGTGCCCAGCACGCCATAGAATGCATTCATGATGATTTTCAACGCCTGGGACAACGGCGCATTGCCTTCACGCTTGGCCGTCTCGCGGCCCTGCCAGACCCGCTCGACAATAGCCGGCAGACAATGCCGGGTGCGGGAAAACCGGGCGCCGCGAAAGCCGGGCACCGAATGCTCGTCATCGGGCTGCTGCAAGCCTTCTATCAGACCGACGGGGTCGATGAGAAAGGTGCGAATGATCGAGGGGTACAGGCTCTTGTAGTCCAGCACCAGCACCGACTCGTAGAGTCCGGGCCGGGACTCCATGACAAATCCGCCGGGGCTGGCCTCGGGCATGCGCTCGCCCAGGTTCGGCGCCACGAAGCCCTGGCGGTGCATCAGCGGCAGGTACAGGTGGTAGAAAGCTGCCACCGAACCGCCATTGCGGTCGGCGGCAAGGCCGGTGACCGTGGCCCGTTCGAGCAGGAAGGTCAGCAGTCCCGTGACCTCGAAGATGCGCGTGACCAGTTCGCAATCCTTGAGGTTGTAGCGGGCCAGTGCCGGCTTGTCTTCGGCGAACAGGCGGTTGATTTCATCCATGCGCTGGTACGGCGTATCGATGGCCTTGCCCTCACCCAACAGCGTCCGGGCGACGAATTCGAGGCTGAACGAGGCAAAGCTCCAGGTGGCCGAGCGCAGCGCCTCGATGCCGTCGATGATCAGCCGGCCGCCGACCTGGGCAAAGAAATGCTGGCCGCTGCCATGTTCGCGCCAGCCCATCGGCTGGCCATCACGCCCCAGCAGAAGGGGCACACCCAGCCGCCGGGAATGCTCATGAAGAATACGCAGGTCGAACTGCACCACGTTCCAGCCGATGATGGCGTCCGGGTCGTGCTCGGCCAGCCACTGATTGAGCCGGATGAGCAGGTCGGTGCGACTGGCGCAGTACTCAAGCTCGAAATCCACCGCCGAGCTGTCGCCATTGGCCGGTCCGAGCATATACACCTGGCGCTGCCCGCAGCCCTGCAGGCCGATGGAGTACAGTTCGCCATGCTCAGTGGTCTCGATGTCCAGCGACACCAGCTTCAGGCGCGGTCGATAGTCCGGTGCGGGACGCACGACGGCCTGGCCCAGCACGCCGTCGGCCTCGGGCGTGCCCCCAAACCACACGGGCGCGGTGATGAAACGCTCCATCAGGTAGCGTTCCGGAGGGCGGATGTCGGCTTCGTAGAGGTCCAGGTTGCCCTTGCGCAACAGCCGCTCGACACTCAGCAACTGCCGATACTGCGTGCAATAAAGACCCAGCACCGGACGATGACGAAAGTCACGCAGCGCAAGCTCGCGCCACTCGACATCGGCGCCTTCCTCCCCACTTAGCAGCGCCTGGGCACGCTCGCGTTGCACGGCGGGCATGAACATGACCGAAGGCTGGGCCGGCAAGCGCACCCGGCGCGGTCCGTGGTCGGTCGCCAGCCACAATTCGATTTCAGTCCCGGCGGGCGTGTCACGCCAGTGGCGGCTGAGAATGAAACCCTGTTGTAGATCCAACGCCCTGGCCTCGCTGCCGTTCAGGCTGGCCATTCTACGCCAGAATCTATCCCGGATTTCCGACAACCAACACTGGATCAAGTGGTCTACTGCTGCGATATAATTTTGCCACTATTGACATCACAACTTCGTGCATTGGTTGGATATGAAGTCAATACTCGTCTTCAGTAGTAGCGTCATGGACCCAGCCTGATGAATTCAGCGACACGGATACCGCCGTCCACTCCCCGCAATGCCCGGCTCGCCAGACGTACCCTGGTAACGCTGCTGGGTTTGCTGAGCGCTATTTCATTGGTCATGGTCGTGGCGCTCCTGTTGATTGCCTTGCAATTGAACCGCGAGGCCAGTGCTCACAGCGAGCGCCTGGTCGACAAACTCTGGCAGGCGACCTCGAAGCAGCTTTCCACGGTCATGCTTGAAAATGCGCCGTGGGGTGACGCTTACAGCCATTTACACGTAAAGGTCGACACGGACTGGTCCTACGTACGGGATAACCTGGGGTCTTCGCTGTTCACCAGCTTCCAGTTCGAAGGGGTTTTTGTTGTCGACCCGCATAACCGCAGCAGCTATGCGCTCAATGAGGGCGAATTGACCGAGGCATCGCTGCAGGACTGGCTGGGCAACTTCCCTGCCAACCTGATCGAAGAAGCCCGTGCTGCCGAGGCAGACGATCATGTGGCCACACAGATCAGTCACCGCAAGGGCCAGCCGGTGTTTCTCCTGGCATCAAAACTGAGCCCAGGTAATGATCCCAGCGTGGAAAAGACGCCCGGGGTGCAATCGGTGCTGATCATGGCCTATCTGTTGAGCCCCGAGAAACTGCTTGCACTGGGCAAAAGCTATGAGATTTCCGGCCTGCGCATCCCTGCCGACGCCGAAGATGATGCAAGCGAGCCCTTCCTGCAGGTCGATCCTTACCTGTCGCTGCACTGGGACCCCGAGCAGCCCGGCTACCGGTTGCTGCGCGTGCTGTTGCCGATCCTGCTGTTGCTGCTGGCTTCGCTGTTGTTCGTGTCGCGACGCATTACCCGCCGCACCCTGGGCACTGCGCACCTGCTGGACAAGCAGTACGCGGTGATTCATGCCAGCCGTACAGCCCTGGCCAGCAGCGAGGCACGTTTTCGCAACGTCGCTGAAGCGGCCTCGGACTGGCTGTGGGAAACCGACCTGGAGCTGCGCATCACCTACTTGTCGGAGCGCTTCAGCGCCATCACTGGCCAATGTGCACAAGACTGGCTGGGACGCTGCCTGGATGACATGTTGCAATGCCAGGGCCAGACATTGCGTGACTGGATACGCGCCCAGCATACCGCCACGACCCGCTCGGTGATTCGTTGCACCCACTGCTCGCCTGCCGGAGTCCTGCTGACCAGCCATCTCGCCGTCAAGCCGATCCTGCGCGACGATCAGGTCACCGGCTATCAGGGCAGCGCCTCGGACATCACCCGTGAAGTGGCCGCCGAAGAGCGCCTGATGTACCTGTCGCAGCACGATACCCTCACCGGCCTGGCGAACCGCGTGCAACTGCGTGAATATCTGATCGCGCAACTGGAACAACTGCCGCGCCGCCCACAGCCGCTGACCATGCTCAACCTGGACCTTGATCACTTCAAGCCGGTCAATGACATCTATGGCCACAGCGGCGGCGACAGCGTGCTGCGCGAGTCGGCCTTGCGCATGGCGCGCTGCCTGCCGCCTGGCAGCCTGCTCGCGCGCCAGGGCGGTGATGAGTTCATTCTGATTGCCACGACGCTGGTCACCCGCGAAGACCTTGAACAGCTTTGCCAGGCGCTGATTGCCTGCATCGGCCAGCCATTCATCGTCAATCACCAGGAAGTCGTCATTGGCCTGAGCATTGGCGTGGCCCAGGCGCCTGCCCACGCCCGCCAGCCCGAGGACCTGCTCAGATTCTCTGACCTGGCGCTGTACCAGGCCAAAAAGGACGGGCGCAACACCTGGCGGCTGTACGATCCCGAGATGCTGGTGCGCCTGGAGCAGCAACGCGAACTGGAAAGCAGCCTGCGTACTGCGCTGCGGCACGGGCAATTCAACCTGCACTACCAGCCCAGGCATGATGTGCACAGCCGGCGCATCCTGAGCGTCGAGGCGCTGATCCGCTGGCAACACCCGCAAAAGGGGCTGTGCATGCCTGACCAGTTCATTGCGCTCGCCGAAGAAAACGGTCTTATCGTGCCCATCAGCGACTGGGTGCTGCAACGGGCCTGTAGCGATGCCATGCAGTGGGAAGACGAACTGCATGTCTCGGTCAATATTTCTGCCGTGGAGTTTCGCACTCAAGGGCTGGTCGAGCGCATCGCCAGCGTGCTGGCGGCCACCGGCCTGCCCAGCCATCGCCTGGAACTGGAGCTGACCGAGCGGGTGGTGATCGAAGATGCCGCTTCCAGCCTGGAGCTGATGCTCGCCCTCAAGGCATTGGGCGTACGCCTGTCGATGGACGACTTCGGTACCGGGTATTCGTCACTGAGTTACCTGAAAGACTTTCCGTTCGACACCCTGAAAATCGATCGCAGCTTCATCCAGGAGATCGACAGCAGTGCCCGCGGCCGTTCCATCGTGCAGGCGATCATCGCCCTGGGGCGGGCCCTGTCGATGAACATTACCGCCGAAGGCGTCGAAACCGAGGAGCAACTGCAATGCCTGGCCGGCTTCGGCTGTGATGAAGCCCAAGGCTACTTTCTCAACCGACCGATGCCGCTGCCGGCACTGATGCAGGCTATCGGCACCTGCAATGCCGTGGTGCCGTCCTTGAGCTGACGTTTTCCATGCCGTGCAGGGCGCTTTCAAGCTTGCGCGGTCTGCACGCTTGCCCGATGCTTGAGCGACCCCGAAGAGGGTCCTTCCCGATAACGTTCTCGCCACCGGAGAGCACGATGAAAACCGTAGCCCAGTTACTCAAATTAAAGCCTGAGCAGCATCGCCAGGTGCACACCATCGCCCCCGACGCCCTGGTGCTCGATGCCTTGCGACTGATGGCTGACAAGAACATCGGCGCCCTGGCCGTGGCCGAAGGCGGTCGTGTGGTCGGGGTGCTCAGCGAGCGCGATTACGCCCGCAAGATGGTGCTGCAGGGACGTTCATCGGCCGGCACGCCGGTCAGGGACATCATGAGCAGCCGGGTCATTACCGTCGACTCGGCGCAGAACGTCGAGACGTGCATGAACATCATGACCGACAACCACCTGCGCCATCTGCCGGTGGTCGATAATGGCGAACTGCTGGGCCTGCTGTCGATCGGCGACCTGGTCAAGGAAGCCATCGCCGAGCAGGCCAGCCTGATCCAGCAACTGGAACAGTACATTCGCGGGGAATAAACAACGGGCCGGCAGGATCAGTCATCCAGGACCGGCGCCCCGCCCTTGCCTGCCTTCGGGGCCTTCTCGGCCGGGGCGGCCGGGGTTGCCGCCGATGCAGATGCCGCAGCTTCCCGCTCACGCATGGGCATCTGGTCGATGGTGGCGAAGATCTCCTTGGGATCGAGGGTGTCGGCATCCATCTTTTTCTCGCCATCCTTGCCGATCAGGACCACGCGGGTCTTGCCACCGGCGCCCTGGCTGAACTCGCGGATCAGCGCCATGGTCGCCTGGGTGTCCAGCGGCTTGTCATTGCGCTTGCCCTCAAGGCCTACCAACGTGTACAGCACCATGTTGCGCTGGTTGAAGGCTTCGCGGTTGGCCGGTTCCTCCAGCACTTTTCTGATAGAAACCAGCGTCGGGTCGTCCGCCTTGGGCGCAATGATGACCAGCGGCCGGGATTTGCCACGGTCCTGGGCCAGCGGCGTATCGCTGTCGGCAGCAAACACCGGGGCGGCGATCAGCAGCAGGGTGGCAAGGGTCAGTGACCGGATAGGCATGAGCAGCTCCTTTTCAAATCCATGGGTTGGCATATCGCGAGATGAATCCGCAATTCCCATGTGAATTTCTACCGCATCGAGCCCTGACCGTACAGTCCAAATCCACGTTACCCACTGCGGCCTGACTCAGGCCAGAAGCTGTTGCAGACGCTCGACAATCATTTCCACCTCATCGGCGGTCAGGGTCAGAGGCGGCAGCAAGCGAATGATTCGCCCCCGGGTCACATTGAGCAAAAGCCCATACTGGCGGGCCGCGACCAGGGCAAGATCAGCCACGGGCTGATGCAATTCCACGCCAATCATCAGCCCCCGGCCACGGATGGCAGACACTTTGCTGTGACCGGCGAAGACCTCATTGAGCCGCTGCAACAGATAGCGTCCCTGGACCTCGGCATTATTTACCAATTGTTGCCGGGCAATGATCTCCAGCACTGTGCACCCCACCCGACAGGCCAGTGGATTGCCGCCAAAGGTGCTGCCATGACTGCCCGGCGTAAACAGCCGCGCGGCCTTGCCGCGCGCCAGGCAAGCGCCGATGGGAATGCCATTGCCCAGGCCTTTGGCCAGGGTCATGACGTCCGGCACGATGGCTTCGTGTTCGAATGCAAAGAGCCGCCCGGTACGCCCCATGCCGGTCTGGATCTCATCGAGCATCAGCAACCAGTCGCGCCGGCTGCAGCGCTCGCGCAGGGCCTTGAAGTAGCCGGCCGGCGGCATCTGCACGCCGCTCTCACCCTGAATGGGCTCGACCAGCACAGCCGCGATACGCGGTCCGTGGCGGGCGCACAGCTGATCGAAGGCCGGCAGGTCCCCGAACGGCACCCGCACGATGCCGCCGGGCAGATCGGCAAATCCCAGACGTACCGCCGGCCCGTCACTGGCGGCCAGCGTACCCAGGGTGCGGCCATGAAAGGCATTGCCCATGACCACCACCAGCGGTTGCTCGATACCTTTGTGCCAGCCGTGCAACCGCGCCAGCTTGAGTGCAGTTTCGTTGGCTTCGGCCCCTGAATTGCTGAAGAACACCCGCTCCAGGCCGGACAAGCGGGTCAATTCATGCGCCAGGCGGTGCTGCCATTCGATGCTGTACAGGTTGGAGGTGTGCAACACCATCCCGGCCTGTTCGCTGATGGCGGCCACAAGGACCGGATGGGCGTGGCCGATGTTGGTCACTGCCACACCGGCCACGGCATCGAGGTATTCACGCCCATCCTGATCCCACAGACGGGTGCCCAGGCCACGCACGAAACTGACGGGCAATGGCTGGTAGGTGTTCATCAGGCAGGCGGCGGTCATGACATCGGGCTCCACGGTATGTCAGGGGGGGTGATTTGCAGTATGGTTAGCCACCCCTGGTGGATAAACCCCGAAACACTTACATCTTTTTAAAGCATGGATTGATAATGGATCTTTTTCAGGCGATGACGGTGTACGTCAAGGTGGTCGAGACCGGTAGCATGACGGCAGCTGCCCGCGAGTGCGGCCTTTCCACCACCATGGTAGGCAATCACCTGCGCGCACTGGAACAACGCCTGGGCGTCAGCCTGCTCCAGCGCACCACTCGCCGCCAGCGGCTGACCGAGTTCGGCCAGGCTTACTATCAACGCTGCCTGGAGGTGCTGGGACTGGTGGCCGACTCCGAACAGTTGGCCGAGCAGGCACAGGGTGAACCGATCGGCACCTTGCGCATTACCGCGCCCCTGACCTTTGGTTCTGAACGACTGTCGCCTGCGCTGTGTGAATTTTCCAGGCGTCATCCGAAGATCAGGCTGGATGTGGTGCTGACCAACCAGCGCGTCGACCTGCTCGACAACGGTTTCGATGTCGGCGTTCGCATGGGCAGCCTGCCGTCGTCCTCACGCCTGGTCGCCCGTGCGTTGCATGACTACACCCTGACGCTGTGTGCAGCGCCCGACTACCTGGCCCGACGTGGCACGCCCGTGTGCCCGCAAGACCTTGAAAGTCATGATTGCCTGGCGTTCGCGTACCTGGCAGGCGACGACTGGAGCGCCACGCAAACGCACTGGCCGTTCAGCGGGCCCGAAGGCGAGGTGCGGGTACCGGTGTCGGGCTCATTGACGATCAACTCTTCGGCCGGGCTGTACCAGGCAGCCAAGGCCGGCATGGGCATTGTCATGATGCCTGATGCACTGGTCGAACAGGACTTGCGCGAAGGCCGCCTGGTTGCACTGCTGCCCGCGTACCGGCTGCCCAGCCGGCCCATGCACCTGATCTACCCGCAAGAGCGCTACCGCCTGCCCAAGCTGCGCAGCTTTGTCGATTATGCGCTGGGGTTATGGGGCCGGTCGGCACCGTAGGCCCGCTCGCACAGTGCCTCAAGCAACGGCCCGGTGGCCATCGTATGGCTGTCGAACACGAACTCGGCATCCTGCGGCACTTCGAACGGCGCATCCCAGCCGGTCAGGTTGTGCAGTTCGCCGCGTTGCGCCCGGGCGTACAGCCCCTTGGGGTCGCGCTGCATGCACACCTGCAGGCTGGTCGAGACGTGCACCTGGGTGAAACGACCGGTGTCGAACAACCGGCGCACCCGCAGGCGGTCTTCGGCGAACGGCGAGACAAAGGCGCAGATGACCTGCAGCCCGGCGCGGTGCAACAAGGCGGCCACTTCACCGGCGCGACGGATGTTTTCCTGCCGGTCGGCGTCGCTCATCCCCAGGTCCGCACACAGGCCGCGCCGCAACTCATCACCGTCAAGCACCACCACGGCTTGCCCCTGCGCCTTGAAACGCTGCTCCAGGGCACGGGCCAGGGTGGTCTTGCCGGCGGCAGGCAGGCCGGTCAGCCAGAATACATGGCTCATGAAGCCAGGCCTGCGCACACGGGTACGGACACCAACAGAGAGAATCGAGGACGACAACGCATGGATTTTTCTGCCTGGAGGGCTGAACACAGGCCTGACGATATAAGCCATTGGCCATATCCTGCAAGCCTGAGCCTTGCAGGTTGACCGTGCGCCGCATAAGGTGCGGCACACGTCTACACCGTAAGGACCGACATGATTGACATCCGCCCCATGACCGCCGCTGACTTCGAGCGTTTCTGGCCGACCTTCAAGGCGGTTGTCCAGGCTCAGGAAACCTATGCCTACGACCCCGCCTTGAGCCTGGAGCAGGCCCGTGAGCTGTGGCTGAAGCTGCCGCAACACACCCTGGTCGCCGAGCAGGACGGTGAACTGCTGGGCAGCTACTACCTCAAGGCCAACGCCGCAGGCCCCGGCAATCATGTATGCAACTGCGGCTACATGGTCAGCGAAGCAGCCCGCGGTCGCGGTGTGGCGCGCCTGATGTGCGAGCACTCCCAGCAACTGGCGCGTGACAACGGCTTTCTGGCCATGCAATTCAATTCGGTGGTGGCGAGCAATACTGTCGCCGTGGCGCTGTGGACCGCGCTGGGGTTCGAGACCGTCGGCCGCCTGCCCCGCGCCTATCGGCATGCCCGGCTGGGGCTGGTCGATTGCCTGGTGATGTTCAAATGGCTGGGTGAAGCACCCGCTGTCGTGCGCGAATCCGAGCCGCAGCGCACGCTGCTGATCGGGCGCAAGAACATCGAGTCGGTGGTCTCGCGCCCGCGGCGGCGTTAAGCGTCACTCCTTGACTTCGCTCAAGGCGAACCGCCGTCCCTTGGTATCACGCACCTCATTGCCTTCGATCCAGGCCATGGTGTAACCGTCATGGTCGACCAGCCGTTGCGGCGTGCCCAGGCTCAGGGTGCCGATCTCGCCGCTCCAGTCGCGGCGGGGGTCGTGTTCCAGGTAGGCATAGACTTTGCGCTCGCGAATGCGCCACACCGGCAGCGACTTGGGGGTGGCGATCACGTCATAGGTCAGGTTGGGATTGAAAACGATAGCGGCAGTCATGACAGGCTCCGTGCGGTTAAGTGGCTGACTGCACGTTGAAGCCACAGGATGACGCAGGATAGACCAGGCTTATGCTTTTTGGTTGAGCGAAGGCGACCAACAGCACACCGTCGGCGTTAGCGGTGTTTGAGTCACCGCTGGAGGGGTTTGGGCAAGACAGCCCGGCCTTGATGGCCAGACTGTCCGACCGCAATGAATCAGCCTGCAGCGCCAGGGCGTTGCAACAGCACCTGCGTGACCCGGCGCTCTTCGACGCCCACAACCTGCAGGTTCCAGCCTTGATGCTCCAGGCGATCACCGATCACCGGCAACCGGTCAAGCAGGCTCATCACCATGCCGGCCAGGGTCTGGTAATCCTCGGTGGCAGGGGCCTGGAAGCCGGTGCGTTCGCGGATCAGGCTGAGGTTCAGCGCCCCTGACACCACAAAGTCCCCACCCTGCTCCACGATGCCGGGGCCGACTATTTCACTGGCGTCCGGCAACTGGCCGGCAATCGACTCCAGAATGTCGGTCATGCTCAGGATGCCGATAAAGTCGCCGAACTCATTGACCACAAAAGCAATGTGCGTCGATTCCTTGCGCATCTGCTCCAGCGCATTGAGGATCGTGAAGTGTTCGAGCAGGTTGATGGCCTTGCGTGCCATCAGCTTCATGTCCGGCTCATTGCCACCGAGCAACTCGCCCAGCAGTTCCTTCTTGTGCACATAGCCCAGCGGTTCATCAATGCCACCCTCGCCCACCAGCGGCAGGCGCGACACGGACGAGTGCATCAGCTTGAGACGGACCTTGTCGGCATCGTCCCTCAGGTCCAGGTAATCGACTTCGGCACGCGGGGTCATGATCGAACGGATCGGGCGTTCGGCCAGTTGCAGCACACCACTGATCATCACCCGCTCGCGACGATCGAACAGCACCGCCTCGCCGTTGCCAGTGTCGCCCAGCATGTCGCTGATCTCCTCGTCGACTTCACCGTCCTCAAGCTTGCGCCCACCCAACAGGCGCATCACCGCATGGGCGGCCCGCTCACGGCGCGGCAGCGAACCATGGGCCGACGCCTTGCGACGCTTGCGCGCGATCTGGTTGAACACCTCGATCAGGATCGAGAAGCCGATTGCCGCGTACAGGTAGCCCTTGGGAATATGGAACCCCAGGCCTTCGGCGGTGAGGCTGAAGCCGATCATCATCAGGAAGCCCAGGCACAGCATGATCACCGTCGGGTGGCTGTTGACGAACTTGGTCAACGGCTTGCTGGCGACGATCATCAGGCCGATCGAAATGATCACCGCGATCATCATCACCGACAGGTGCTCGACCATGCCCACCGCCGTGATCACCGCATCAAGCGAGAACACCGCATCAAGCACCACGATCTGCGCCACGATGGGCCAGAACAAGGCATAGGCACCGTTGGCGGCACGCTGGCTGACATGGCCTTCCAGGCGTTCGTGCAATTCCATGGTGGCCTTGAACAACAGGAACACACCACCGAACAGCATGATCAGGTCACGGCCCGAGAAACTGTGGTCGAACACCTCGAACAACGGCTCGGTCAGGGTCACCATCCAGGAAATACTTGCCAGCAGGCCCAGGCGCATCAGCAGGGCCAGGGTCAGGCCGATCACCCGCGCCTTGTCACGCTGGTGCGGCGGCAGCTTGTCGGCCAGGATGGCAATGAACACCAGGTTATCGATACCCAGGACCAGCTCCAGCACGATAAGGGTCAACAGGCCCAGCCAGGCCGTGGGGTCAGCAATCCATTCCATTTATTCAGTTCTTCTTGTCAGTCAAAAGGGAGGCAAACGTCAGCGCACGACGCACAAGGGTCGGGCTTTGCTCAAGGCAAGAGACACATGAAAAGCTGAGCGGACGGCACAGGGCTGTGCCTGATCGGGAAAATTCGCCAGCGGGACGGCGAAGTATCGACAAACGCAAAGGAGTGCGCTGGCGGCGATGGGGAGGCTCCTGGAGGGTGTTCATAAGGTCCTGAAATCAATTACGGAATCGAATCCTACAATACCCGGTAACTTTTCTTAATCCGAAGAAGTATTACAAGGATTGACGCAGGCACTCTGCCACTTCGTGGCGGCAGCGCCCGCCCCGTGGCGATTTGCCGCAGCCCCGGACGTGCCAGTTGTCCGACAACGACGCATTGGTGCTGGCCTTTACGGTTTTTTTTGTTCTAAAATGTTGCAATAGCGACAAGTACAGGCACAAGCGAACCTTGATCCCCGCCTGGATCATCGAATGCGAACCCTGAAGACTTGATCCACTTATAAAAAGAAAGCCCGTCCATGACGGGCTTTTTTCGTTTTCAGCTTTTGTCCGCGACCTTTGCCGATGGCATCGCGGCACCTTTTCCACCACCTTGAGGCTCTTTATCATGCTGCGGTACGTTGTAATCCACCTGTTCCAATGGCTGAAGCGCTTTTCCTCGGTACAGGATCCCCGCCACCATGCTGACCTGAAGTATTCGCGCGACTTTACCCGCGAAGAGCAGCGCGCCAACAGCTGGAGCCTGACCACCATCGTGCTGGTCAGTGCGCTGGTCTGCTACAGCCTGGGCGGGCTGGGCTACTACGCCAAGACCCACATCTGGGACACCATGACCGACGTGCAGAAAGAACAGATGGCCCAGGCCATGATTGCCAGCTCGCAGAACCTCTGATCACGCGACCGGCTACATCGACGGGGCAGCCAATGGCTTCCCCGTTTTCATGTGTGCCGGGTAGCGTTACGCCGAGGCTGATTGTCCGGTGACAAATCTGTATCGTTTGCACCCTCTTTGAGCGACAGCCCCGGAGCAGCGTCGATGATGCAGCCTGATACAGCGCCCCTCGTCCCCGGTTATCGCCTGCGGCAGAAAATGCGTGACCGGGTCGGCCTGGCCCTGGCAGCCGGCCTGTCGATGCTGGCCGGCATGACCGATGCCATCGGTTTCATGGCCACCGGTGACTTCGTGTCGTTCATGAGCGGCAACACCACCCGCCTGGCCGTGGCCATCAGCGAGGGCGAGCTGGCGGTCATGGCACGCCTGGCACTGGCGATTGTGATCTTTGTCATCGGTAATGCCCTGGGCATTGTGGTTGCCCGCCTGGGTGGCAGACGGGCCTTGCCGCTGCTGCTGGTCATCGGCGCCCTGCTGTGTGCAGCGGCGCTGCTGCCGGTGCAGGCACATTTGCCGGCGCTGGTGTGCGCCATCCTGGCCATGGGCATGCTCAATGCCGCCGTCGAGCAAGTCAGCGGCATGGCCGTGGGCCTGACCTACGTGACCGGCGCCCTGTCGCGCTTCGGCCGCAGCCTGGGTCGCTGGCTGCTGGGCGAGCGTCGCGCCGGCTGGGTCGTGCAACTGGTGCCCTGGGCCGGTATGTTCGTCGGTGCCGTGCTGGGTGCATTGCTTGAACATCGGCTGGGCATGGCCGCCCTGCTGGTCAGCGCCGGGCTGGCCTGCGCATTGGGCCTGGTGACGCTGGGCATTCCCCGGCGCTGGCAGCGCTGCTATATGCCACGCTGATTGGCCTGTACAGGATCAATGCGTTTACCATGCGCGCTCGTTTATCAATGACCACTGCCATGAACCCGCAATCGCTCGCCACCCTGCACCAGCACCTGCTCACCGCCCTCGACCCGGCCCCGGCCGAAACCCGTCGCCTGTTCCACGGTCGTGGCCGGGTCTGGCCGGGACTGGAGCACATCACGGTGGACTGGATGCAGGGCGTGGTGCTGGTGGCGCTGTTTCGGGAACCGGCCGAAGCGGAACTGGCCGCCCTCAAGCAACAATTGCTGGAATTGACCCGCTCGGCGCAATGGCAAGGCAGCCAGGCCGAGGCCTTGCTGCTGCAACATCGCTATTCACCGCAAAGCACCACCGAGTGGCTGCTGGGCGAGCCGTTCGACAGCCGCGTCATCATCGAAAGCGGCTTGCGCTACAAGCTCGATTTCGGCCGCAACCAGAACACCGGGCTGTTTCTGGATATGCGTCTTGGCCGCGACTGGGTGCGTGCCCAGGCCCGCAACAAGCGGGTGCTCAACCTCTTTGCCTACACCTGCGGCTTTTCGGTGGCCGCCGTGGCCGGCGGTGCCGAACACGTGGTCAACCTGGACATGGCCAGGCCGGCCCTGAATCGTGGCCGCGAAAACCACAAGCTCAACGGCCATGACAGGATTCGCGCCAGCTTTCTGGGCCATGACCTGTTCAATTCATGGGGCAAGGTCACCCGCAGCGGCCCGTACGACCTGATCATCATCGACCCGCCGTCGTTCCAGAAAGGCAGCTTCGTGCTCGACAAGGACTACCAGCGGGTCTTGCGCCGCTTGCCGCAGTTGCTCGAACCCGGCGGCAGCGTCCTGGCTTGCATGAACGACCCGGCCATCGGCCAGCAGTTTCTCATCGAGCAGACCGCCCGCGAGGCGCCGCAGTTGAAATTCGTCGAACGCCTGGACAACCCGCCGGAGTTTCCCGACATCAGCGCAGACGGCGGCCTGAAGGCATTGGTGTTTACCCTCACCCCCTGATGCCGCGCCTGGACGGGGCCGCCGGCCATCATCAAGCCGATCGATCATGTTATTGTCACAACCGATTGGACTGTGACGGGGTCCAACACGCAAGCTGGTGCCTGTCATGATTTGCGAGGGTTAAATGGCTGATTCCGTCCTGCTCGACCGCTTTGCGCGCAAGGTCGATTATTTACGCCTGTCGGTGACTGACCGCTGTGATTTTCGCTGCGTGTATTGCATGGCCGAAGACATGACCTTCCTGCCACGCCAGCAGATCCTCAGCCTGGAAGAAATCTTCCAGGTGGCGCAAAGCTTCGTGGCGCTGGGCACGCGCAAGATCCGCCTGACCGGCGGTGAGCCGCTGGTGCGCTCCGGCATCGTCGGCCTGTGCGAGAACATTGCCGCCCTGCCCGGCCTGCGCGAACTGTGCATGACCACTAATGGTTCGCAACTGGGCAAACTGGCCGGGCCGTTGTTCAAGGCCGGGGTCAAGCGCCTGAACATCAGCCTCGACAGCCTGGACCCGCAGCGTTTTCGCGAGCTGACCCGTACCGGCGACCTGCAACAGGTGATCGACGGCATCGATGCCGCCATCGCCGCAGGGTTTGTGCACACCAAGCTCAATTGCGTGGTCATGCAAGGGCGCAACGACCACGAAATCAACGACCTGGTGGCCTTTGCCATCGAACGCGGGCTGGACATCACCTTTATCGAAGAGATGCCACTGGGCTCGATCAGCGAGCACAGCCGCAAGGAATCGTTCTTTTCCAGCGATCAGGTACGGGCGCGCATTGCCGAACGCTACACGCTGTTGTCGTCCACCGACTCGACCAACGGCCCGTCGCGCTACTGGCGCATCGCCGAAGCCCCGCACAGCCGTATCGGGTTCATTTCACCGCACAGCCATAACTTCTGCGCCACCTGCAACCGGGTGCGCATGACTGTCGAAGGCCGGCTGCTGTTGTGCCTGGGCAATGAACACTCGGCGGACTTGAAAGCGGTGCTGCGCGACAATCCCGGCCAGCCGCAGATGCTCGAAGACGCCATCGTCAAAGCCATGCAACTCAAGCCCTGGAGCCATGACTTTCGCATCGATGACGATGTACAGGTGGTGCGGTTCATGAACATGACCGGCGGCTGAGGCACCTGCTCAAATCCCGGAAACGCAAAAGCCAGCAAGGGGGTCCAGATCTACTGAAAGATCACTGCGGCGCCACCTGCTGGCTCTTGGCCAAGAAACTTAGCGCAATCCGCTTCGCTTGTAAAACCTGCGCAACAGACGCTTACATAAGCAGGGGCCCGGCCTTCAATGCCCGTGATCGGCACAGACGCCGGGCTCTGTTGTCTTACCGGTCAGGCCACGCGGGCGCTGGGACGTGCCCTGCGCCAGGCCTGGCGCAGCTCGCCGAGCTGGCCTTCGATGAACGCGTCATCGGCGGCCGCCTTCTTGCCCACGTAGCCCAGGCCACGGCGAAACATCTTCACGGCGATGCACAGGTTGCGCTGGGCGGCGCAGAACTCATGTTCCTGGGTGTAGGGGCTCATCGGGTCCAGGCGGACTTCGCCTGAATGGGTGATCCACAGAATATGGCAGTCCAGCGTGTCTTTGCGCGCAGCAAACAGACGAGCCAGCTCATCAGGGGTCATGTGATTGATAGTCATGGTGATGCTCCTTAGCTCGTTCACTGTTCAATGGACTTGATCGTCGACTTGCACATCGGATCACCGGCGAACGCGACGTTATACGGCGTTCGAGAGGCGACTCCCGGGCTGAAGAAGATGCAGGTAGTCTCAGTGAGAAACCGCTACACCGCCGTGCCGGTTTCAGAGGGGAGATGGCGAAGGCCAAAGACTGGGCTGGCAATCGAGAACCGATCAACCACAAGCACGTCATGAGGTCGTTTCGCCAGCTGCCCGCCTGTCGCGACGTTGGGCCGGTTCATCTTCTTCAATCTGCCTTGTGGGCAGCCTACATCCTGAAACATCCCGACGGCTTGTCGGGACTGTTGAGTACCGCTTTTTCTGCGCTCCCGATCAGGGAGATGGCTGCATCATGCAAAATGAAAAGGCAGGCGTCAACCAATATGTAGTGATTATTTTTTATCACTACATATTGGCGGATATGGCACAGGACAGGCCGGGCGACGATGCGCCACGACCTGGAAGGGCGGGATAAAGCGCAGGGTGATCAGTGCGAAGCGGTGAACGTCGTGTAGCTGTTGATCAGGTTGCGGTAGTTGGGCAGGCGCTGGGACAGCAGGTTGGCCAGGCCTTCCATGTCGTTGCGCCAGTCGATCTGCAGCTCGCAGGCCACGGCAAACCAGTTCATCAGTTGTGCGCCGGCGGCGCTCATGCGCGCCCAGGCGGCCTGCTGCACGGTTTCGTTGAACGTACCGGACGAGTCGGTCACTACGAACACTTCAAAGCCTTCTGCCAGGGCCGAGAGGGTCGGGAACGCCACACACACGTCGGTGACGACACCGGCGATGATCAGTTGCTTGCGACCAGTGGCCTTGACCGCCTTGACGAAGTCTTCGTTGTCCCAGGCATTGATCTGGCCAGGACGGGCGATGTACGGCGCGTCCGGGAACTGGGCCTTGAGTTCCGGCACGATCGGGCCGTTGGGGCCTTGCTCGAAGCTGGTGGTCAGGATGGTCGGCAGGTTGAAGAACTTGGCGATGTCACCCAGGGCCAGGACATTGTTCTTGAACTCGTTGGGCGAGAAATCCTGGACCAGCGAGATCAGGCCGGTCTGGTGGTCGACCAGCAGAACAACGGCGTCATCCTTGTTCAAGCGCTTGTACGGGGTAGTAGTGCTCATGATTGACTCCTGTGGTTTTCAAAGGGAGCACCGGGTTGCACGGCAACCCGGCGTTTTCACGCAGGTGACACAACATCAGAACGCGAAACACGAACACCCGAAGGCGCCCCAGAAGCCCTGGAAGTCGCTGACCGGGGCATTGGACAGGCGCGCTTTCTCGTGGCTGTGCGAATGCACCTTGCACGGGCCGCTGCACTGGTGAACCTGGGCCAGTACCGGCGAGGCCGGGCGCCAGTGGCCCTGCACCTTGGCCACCGGCGACCAGTCCGGCAGCACGGGAACGCGCTTGGGACCCAGCGGCTCGAAGTCATCGGCGCCGTACACCACCTTGCCATCGACGACGGTCAACACCGACTCGATCCACTTGATGGCTTCAGGCTCGACGCTGAAGAAGTCAGCCGACAGCGCCGAGAGGTCGGCCAACTGGCCCACGCGAATCTGGCCTTTCTTGCCCTGCTCGGACGAGAACCAGGCGCTGCCGTGGGTGAACAGCTCCAGCGCGGTTTCTCGTGGCAAGCCTTCGGGATACAGCTCCAGCCCGCCGACGGTGCGACCGCTGACCATCCAGTACAGCGAGGTCCAGGGGTTGTAGCTCGACACCCGGGTGGCGTCGGTGCCGGCGCCCACCGGCACGCCTTCGGCCAGCATGCGCTTGATCGGCGGGGTGGCCTGGGCGGCCTTGGCGCCGTAGCGCTCGACGAAATACTCGCCCTGGAAGGCCATGCGGTCCTGGATCGCGATACCGCCACCCAATGCCCGGACCCGCTCGATGTTGCGCGGGGTAATGGTTTCGCAGTGATCGAAGAACCACGGCAGGCCATTGAACGGAATGTCGCGGTTGACCTTCTCGAACACATCGAGCATGCGGCTGATGGATTCGTCATAGGTGGCGTGCAGGCGGAACGGCCAGCGCTGCTCGACCAGATGGCGCACCACCGGCTCCAGGTCATCTTCCATGCCCTGTACCAGGTCCGGGCGCGGCTCGCGGAAGTCTTCGAAGTCGGCCGCCGAGAAGGTCAACATCTCCCCTGCCCCGTTGTGCCGCAAGAAGTCGTCGCCCTGGTGCAGCTTGACGCTGCTGGTCCAGTTCTTGAAGTCGGCCAGTTCTTCCTTGGGCTTCTGGGTGAACAGGTTGTAGGCGATGCGCACGGTCAGCTGCTTTTCGCGGTTGAGCTGTTCGATCACCGCGTAATCGTCAGGGTAGTTCTGGAAACCGCCGCCGGCGTCGATACAGCTGGTGATGCCCAGGCGATTGAGTTCGCGCATGAACTGGCGGGTCGAATTGACCTGATACTCCAGCGGCAGCTTCGGGCCTTTGGCCAGGGTCGCGTACAGGATCATGGCGTTGGGCTTGGCCACCAGCATGCCGGTCGGGTTGCCATTGGCGTCGCGCACAATCTCGCCACCAGGCGGGTTGGGCGTGTCGCGGGTGTAGCCGGCCACGCGCAGGGCGGCGCGGTTGAGCAAAGCGCGGTCATACAGGTGCAGCAGGAACACCGGCGTGTCGGGTGCGGCCTGGTTGATTTCTTCCAGGGTCGGCATGCGCTTTTCGGCGAACTGGAATTCGTTCCAGCCGCCCACCACGCGTACCCACTGCGGGGTCGGTGTGCGGTCGGCCTGGTCCTTGAGCATGCGCAGGGCATCGGCCAGCGACGGCACGCCTTCCCAACGCAGTTCCAGGTTGTAGTTCAGGCCGCCCCGGATCAGGTGCAAGTGCGAGTCGTTGAGGCCCGGGATCACGGTGCGGCCCTTGAGGTCGATGACCTGTGTGGCACTGCCGCGCAAGGCCATGACTTCGGCCTCGCTGCCGACCGCCACAAAGCGTCCACCACTGATGGCCACCGCGCTGGCCGTGGGTTTTTCACGGTCGACCGTGTGGAATTTGCCGTTGAACAGAATCAGCTCGACGTTATTCATCGCAGTTCCTTTGTCAGAAAATTGGGAAGCGCCCGCATGGCCTGCGAACGTGAAGGCAGGCAGCAGCGCCGCCGCTGCACTCAGCAGCGAACTGTTGGCGATAAAGCGCCGGCGCTGCAGGTCGGTCTTGTCGTCATCACTCATGGCTCATTGCCCCTGTTTATCGTTGCCAGGCGCGTTCAGCCAGGCGGCAAACAGCCGCGTGGCAGCGGGCATCATCAGGTAGACCACCAACAGGACGATGGTCAGGGTGATCAGCACGTTGCTCATGAAATACCCCGACAGCCAGGGGCTCAGGTGCAGCAACGGCCCCCACAGCATAGGCACCAGCAGGCTCAGCGGCAGGATCACCAGGTAGGACACCACCGCCTGTTTCCAGCGCGGCGGCGGGCCGGCCTGGTCATTTTCGGGGCTGAACCAGAATTCATTGTGCGTGGCCACCTGGGTCTGGTCGCCATCGGCCAGCATCGGTTCGGCCTCACGCAGCAGCTCGCGCCGTTGCTCGGAGTCCAGCCACTGTTGCATGGCGGCCGTGGAGGAAAAGCGCAGCACCGAGGTGAAGGCCTGCAAGCCGCCGGTACGACCGCGCATCACATCGACGCCCAGATGACCGGGCGCCTGGCTGGCAATGCCGACGACACGCCGCAACCATTGTTCGTATTGCGCTTCAAGACCGGCTTTGGCCCGGTGACGGATCACCAGGGTGACGACTTCATGGGACGGCTCGTGCGCAGGGGCAGCGAGGCTTGAGGGTTCGGACATGACCGGCAGCTCCGTGACACCAGAAAGGGATGCCTGGGCACCCGTGGTTCAAATCGAAGCTGATAGTGCCGCCGTTTGCCCGTCGAGAATTGGACGCATGTGCTGTGTTTGCTGCCACGCCTTTATCCGATGGGCAGCGACGCCGACATGTACTCATGGATCATGCCGCGCAGCCAGCGCTCGGCCGGGTCGTTGTCGTGCACCCCGCTCCAGACCATCGACAACTCGGCCGGCACGATGGGAAACGGCGGGTCTTCGGCGCGCAGCCGGGTGCCGTCGACCAGCGCGCAGGCGGCGTAATCGGGCACGGTGGCGATCATTTCGCTGCCGGCCAGCAAGGCGCGCAAACCATTGAACTGCGGCACCGCCAGCACCACCTTGCGGCTGCGTCCGACCCGGGCCAGGTCCAGGTCGATATTGCCCGACAGATCGCCGGAAAACGACACCATGGCGTGCGGTCGCGCACAGTAATCGTCCAGGCTCAACAGGCCGGGGCGGTCATCGCCACGAATCACCTTGCACGGAATGTCACGCAGCTTCTTGCGCTTGGCGTTGGCCGGCAGTTCCACTGTCCAACTGACGCCCACCGAGATTTCACCCGAGGCCAGCAACGCCGGCAGCAGCAGGTAATTGGCCCGGCGAATGACAATGATGACGCCCGGCGCTTCGGCCTGCAGACGCGCCAGCAACAGTGGCAGCAAGCCGAATTCGGCATCGTCCGACAGGCCGATGCGAAATACGTCGGTACTGGAAGCCGGGTCGAAATCCTTGGCGCGGCTGACCGCGCCGGAAATGGTGTCCAGCGCCGGGCGAATTTCCTTGAGAATGTCCAGCGCCCGCGCCGTGGGCTCCATGGCGCGCCCATTGCGCAACAGCAATGGGTCGTCGAACAGATCGCGCAAGCGCCCCAGCGCCGCGCTGACGGCCGGCTGGCCGATAAACAGTTTCTCGGCCACCCGGGTCAGGTTGCGCTCGAACATCAGCGCTTCGAAAATCACCAACAGATTGAGATCGACACGGCGCAGGTCGTTACGGTTCATGGTTCGGGACTCTGAGGGTCAAAGACAGGACTTTGCCATCAGTAGGCACGAAACCGCCGGACTGCGCTTGTACCTGTGTGCGCTTCTTGTGCAATACGGACGGCCCAAGGGAATGGCTCCCGGAAACACCATAACCGGCCCGGACACCCCCCGTCTGGTCCCCCCTTGCGCAACAAAACAGCCTTCACCAAACACAAAATAACTCACTGATTTTATGTGATATCAAATTTACCCTCGTAGGAGCGCGCTCTGCCCGCGACCGGCTGCGTTAGCAGTCGTAAATTCGTGGCGTTTCATAGATCCCTGATGGGTTCGCAGTCGTAAATTTTCAGCGGCTACACAATTTCTGCGAGCGCTGCGCACTCGGTCGCGGTGGTCCGGCATTCCGGCAGAGCGCGCTCCAAGGTCATGCAGCCCTCATCAGCGCAGATTGGTCTTGGCCAGCTCCAGCACTTCGCTGCCGCGCCCGCTCATCACCGCCTTGAGCATGTACAGGCTGAAGCCCTTGGCCTGCGCCAGCTTGATCTTCGGGGGCATGGCCAGCTCCTGCTTGGCGACCACCACATCGAGCAACACCGGCCCCGGATGATCGAACGCCTTGCGCAAGGCGCCCGGCAGGTCCTGGGCGTTCTCGACCCGGATACCCAGGATCCCCGCGCCCAATGCGATGCCGGCATAGTGCGTCGGATTGAGGTCGGTGCCGAACGGTACATAGCCGCCCGCTTTCATCTCCATGTCAACGAATCCCAGCGAGCTGTTATTGAACACAATCAGCTTGATGGGCATGTTCAACTGGCGAATGGTCAGCAGATCGCCCATCAGCATCGACAAGCCGCCATCGCCGCACAGTGCCACCACCTGTCGCTCAGGATGCTCGGCCTGGGCGCCCAGCGCCTGGGGCATGGCGTTGGCCATCGAGCCGTGGTTGAACGAACCGATCAGGTTGCGCTTGCCATTCATCGACAGGTAGCGCGCCGCCCACAGCGTCGGCGTACCGACGTCAACGGTAAACAGCGCATCGTCCGCCGCCAGTTGGTCGACCATGCGCGTGAGGTACTGCGGATGAATCGGAGCGCCGGCCGGGGTCGGGGTCGCCAGTTCATCCAGTTCGGCACGGGATTTGGCATAGTGCTTGAGCGCCTTGTCGAGAAAGCGCCGGTCGGCATGCGGCTTGAGCCGGGGCAGCAAGGCATCGAGGGTTTCGCGCACGCCCCCCACCAAGCCCAGGTGCACCGGCACGCGACGGCCGATCTGGGTCGGGTCCAGGTCGATCTGCACGATGCGGGCTTTATCCGGGTAGAAATTGCGGTAGGGAAAACTGCTGCCCAGGATCACCAGCGTGTCGCAGGCCATCATGGCATGGTAGCCGGAGCTGAAACCGATCAGGCCGGTCATGCCGACATCGAACGGGTTGTCGTATTCGATGTACTGCTTGCCACGCAGGGCATGCACCACGGGTGCGTTGAGACGTTCGGCCAGGGCCACCACCTGTTCATGGGCGCCGGCACACCCGGCGCCACACAGCAGTGTGACCGCCTTGCTGGAATCGAGTAATTCGGTCAGGGCCTGAAGTTCAGACTCGACCGGCAGCACCGTCGACTGCCGGGGCTCGACCTTGCTCAAGGGCACGTCGGGCGCCGCCTGCAGAGCCACATCGCCCGGAATCACGATCACCGCCACGCCTCTCTGGCCGATGGCGGCGCGCATGGCCCGCTCCAGCACGCGTGGAAACTGGTCAGGGTGGCTGACCATTTCGACGAAATGGCTGCACTCCTTGAACAGTTCCTGGGGATGGGTTTCCTGAAAGTAATCCAGGCCGATTTCGGTGGACGGGATGTGCGCGGCAATCGCCAGCACCGGCACGCGGCTGCGATGGCAGTCGTAAAGGCCATTGATCAAATGCAGGTTGCCCGGTCCGCAGCTGCCGGCGCACACCGCCAGGGTGCCGCTGGACGCCGCCTGCGCACCCGCGGCAAAGGCGGCGACTTCTTCATGGCGGGTGTGCATCCAGCGAATCTTGCCCATGCGTTGCAGGCTGTCGCTCAAGCCGTTGAGGCTGTCGCCGGACACCCCCCAGATATGGGTGACGCCGGAGGCAGCGAGGCTTTGCGCAAGATGGTCGGCAATGGTCCTGGACATGCAGGTCTCCTTGAGAGCAATGGGATTCAGGGTCTGCTGTGGTCGACCCCCGCACCTTGCCATCAGTTCAGAAAAGCTGCGTTGTGTCGTTCAGGTCTAGAAAAACCTGCCTGTCAGAAGGGGTTTATGCAGATGGGCGGAATGATTTGCGCACCCGCCTGTCCGACTTAACAGGCATGGCATACAGCCGCCATCATGTAGACCGATAGGGAGATACCCATGAAAAAGACTTCGATGTTCGCCGCCCTCCTTCTGGCTGGCAGCCTGTGTGGCGCCACCCTGAGCGTACAGGCCCAACAGGCCGAAGCCGAGCCCAAGGGTGGCTCACTGCACCCGGCCGAAATCAAGGTGGGCGAGAAAGCGCCTGAAGAAGCTGATCGCAAGAGCGAGGCCATCGACTGGAAAAAAGCCGGCCTGACCGAACCGGAAAAGGAAAGCCAGTGGGTCAAGCATGACAACCAGTACCTGCGCGTGCAGATCACCAATGGCCGGATCATGGAAATCGTGCCGGTCAAACAGACCAAGAAATAAACAGGCACGCAAAAAAAGGCCGCCCCCTACGCCTTGCCGGGACGGCCTGAAGCTCACTGTCTTGAAGAGGTGAACCGGCTTATTTGGCCGTGATCACTGACAACTTGGTGATGCCGGCACGTTCGATGGACGCCATGGCACGCGCCACTTCGCCATAATTCACACCATCATCGGCCTGCAACTGGACCCGCACCTGTGGGTCCTTGTTCTTGGCCGCCTGCAGGTTGGTTTCCAGCAGGTCGGCCTTGATCTCGTCCTTGTTGATGAACACCTTGCCGCTGCCATCGATGCTCACCACCAGTGGGTCTTTCTGTTCGGCCGGGGCCACCGCCTCGGTCTTGGGCAGGTTGATCGGGATCGAATTGGTCAGCAGCGGCGCGGTGACAATGAACACCACCAGCAGCACCAGCATGACGTCGACCAGCGGTGTGACGTTGATCTCGCTGAGTACTTCATCGCTGTCCTGGGTTGAAAAGGCCATATCAGGATGCCTCCTTCACTTTCTGGCCGCGAGCCGTGTCGCCGGACTTGAGCACCGGGTGCAGCAGCACGCGGAACGAATGCTTCTGGGCCAGGCTGTAGAAGTCGTGGGCAAAATCGTCCAGGTCAGCGGCGGTCAGCTTCAGGCGGCGCAGGAAGTAGTTGTAGACCAGCACGGCCGGCACCGCGACGGCGATACCGACGCCAGTGGCCACCAGCGCCGCGCCAATGGGGCCGGCCACGGTTTCCAGGCTGGCCGAGCCGGCGGCACTGATGCCCTTCAACGCCGACATGATGCCCCACACCGTACCGAACAGGCCGATAAAGGGCGAGGTGCTGCCGATACTGGCCAGCACGGCCAGGCCGGTTTCCAGCGAGCGGCGCTCACGGACGATCTGCTGGCGCAAGGCGCGCTCCAGGCGGTCCTGGTGATTGATCGACTGGCTCAGGTCATTCTGGGCGTTTTCCTGCACCTGGATGGCGGCATAACCGGCCTGGGCCACGCGGGCAGCAGCACCGGGCTTGTCATGCGCCAGCTCTGCCGCCGAATCCAGGCTGGACGCGGCCCAGAACTGCTTGTGAAAAGCCTTGTCCTGGCCCTTGAGGCGCGCGAACTGCCCGCCCTTGAGCAGGGCCAGGCCCCAGGTGACAACAGAAAAACCGATCAGCAGCCAGATGACTGCGTGTTCAACCGATTCGAAGGGGGATGCCAGTAGGTTCATGGTCGGTACTCTCGTGCAAATGCATCAGGTCGGGGATGCGATGCTCCTTGTGTCAGGTCGCCCGCTGAAGGTGGAAAATCCGGGTAAAACGCTTACTTGAGCTTGAAGTCGATCGGTACGCTGACCCAACCATCGACCGGCTGGTCGCCCTGCTTGCCGGGCACGAAGCTCCAGCGTTTGACGGCGGTGACGGCGGCTTCATCGAGTTGATCGCGACCGCTGCTTTTCTGGATCTGGATGTCGCCGGGGCGACCGCTGGCGAGCACATGCACACGCAGCAGTACGGTGCCTTCCCAGCCGCGGCGCATGGCCAGCGACGGGTATTCCGGCGCCGGGTTGCGCAGGTAACCGGCGTTGGCCGAGGGCGCTGTGACCGGCTTGGGCGCAGGGGGCGCGGGCGGCGCTGGGGCGGCTACCGGCTGAGGCGTTGGCGGCGTCGGCGCTGGTGGCTGTGGCACCGGTTTGGCCACCGGCTTGGGCGCAGGCTTGACGACCGGCTTGGGCTTGGCCTGGGGTTTTGGCGGCGGCGGTGGCTTGACCGCCAGCTCGTCCTCCACTGGCGGTGGCGGCTCGACCACCGGCGGTGGCGGAACCGGTTCAGGGGGCGGTGGCGGGGTTTCGACCACCGGTGGCGCCGGGGTGGAAAACTCGATGGTCATCGGCGGGATTTCCGGTGGCACGAGCGGCAGCACAGGCGTCGGATTCTGGCTGACCCAGTAGATCACCGCACCGTGCAGGACCACGGCGAAAACACCCAACAGAATCCCTTCGCGTCGGCCCAGAACCCGCTTGGGCGTGCTGTGCAATCGCGACAGCGCCAGGGGGCCCCGGTAAGGACGGCCCAGGTCGACCAACTCACCGCTTTGCACCTGGCGCCGTGGCACCTCATGTGCACTGGCAGCGGTCTGGACATTGCCCATTGATTCACTCCTGCATTTTTTCAAAAAAAATCCAGGTTCTGTTGGTCTCAGTCACCCTTGGTCAGTGTGTTGCGTTGAGCGCAATCATCACCGAAACCCTATGTTCCGGAAAGGAATGTTTGGTTCTCCATTTATGCAAAAAAAGCATATAGCTTACTCATGCGTCATTTGTACCCGGCACCACGTAAAAGCCCCTGACCGTGCACGACGGTCAGGGGCTTTTACCAGGCGCTTATCGGAGCGCATTCAGTGCCGGGTATCGGCCTTGGCCTTTCGGGTATGCAGGCTGACCGCGTAGGCCATGGCCTCATCACGGGTGTTGAAGGTTGCCAGCCGGTCGTGATCGGTACAGACCCGCCATGGGCCGTTATTAACGCTGATCACCTGGTAACCGTTGACTTGCTGCTTATGAAGCATCGAAGTACTCATGTGCACCTCCACGGATGCGAGTGGGTTGCAACGCCTACCTTACACCTGTAAATCCGGCCTGTGCAGACCGTTCGGCATGACTGCCTTGCCCCTATGGCGCGCAACAGGCCTGGCCGGGTGCGCAACTTCCGCCATAGCCAAAGGCTTACACGCCATGGCGCACAATGGCTATTCCCATCCTGCTGGCATAAGCCTAAGATTGGATCCAACCACTGACGAGCAGGAAGCCCGTCAGGATCAGGGACGATCGACCATGTAAGGAGACTGCCGACAGGGAGTTGGAATGGTTCTGGATAAAAACCCGCTTCGGCGGGTTTTTTGTTGCCTGCGATTGGCCTGTCAATCGCCCCAGGTCTCCAGCACCTCGACAAAGCGGCGCAACCAGGCATTGGTCTGGCTGCCGTCCAGCACCCGGTGATCGATGGTCAGCGACACATAGGCCATGGTCCGGGCCTGGAAACTGTCCACGCCGTCGACCTCCCTGACCACCACACGCTTTTGCAACGCGCCCACGCCCAGAATGGCCGACTGCGGCTGGTTGATGATCACCGGCGTGGCCAGCAATGAACCTGACACTCCATGGTTGGAAATCGTGAAGGTCCCGCCCTGCACATCCGCCGGTTTCAGCCGGGACGTCCGGGCCAGTTCGGTCAGGGTGTGCAGACGGCTGGCGATGCCCAGCAGCGACAGCGTCTGCGCTTGCCGGATCACCGGCACGATCAGGCCCTGATCCCCCAGGGCGGCCCCGACACCGATGTTCACGTCGCTGAACACTTCCAGGGCGTCTTCATGCCAGCGACTGTTGACCTGCGGTGCGGACTGCATCGCCTGCACGGCGGCAGCCACGAAGTAGGCGGTAAACGTAAGGTTCACGCCCTGCCCGGCATACTCGGCCTTGTGGCGCTGACGGTGCTGGATGATCGCCGTGCAGTCGGCCTCGAACACCGCGGTGACATGCGGCGCTACGCTGACCGAATGCTGCATGTGCTCGGCAATCCTGCGGCGCATGCTCGAATGCGGGATGCGTTCGGCCACTCGTGGCGCCGTCGAATCCTCAACGGGCAAACCGGCTGGGGCAGACGGCGCTTTTTCAACCGGCTCGGGCGCTGCAGGTGCCTCCAGACGCTGCACGGCCCTGACTACATCTTCGCGGGTCAGGCGCCCGCCTCGACCGGTGCCACAGCCCTTGAGCGTGGCCGGGTCCAGATCATGCTCGGCCAGCAAGCGGCGCACGGCAGGTGACAATCTTGATTCAATGTCCGAGAGCGGCTGATCGCGCTCGGCGTCTTCGGACTCAGCCGGTACAGGCCGCTCAACCCGCGGGGCATCAGGCGCAGGCTGTTCAAGCAGCGCTGCCGCCACCCGCCCCAGCAGCGCACCCGGCAACACGTCCTGGCCTTCCTGCACGACAATGTCCAGCACGCCGTCACACGGGGCACAGACCTCCACCATGACCTTGTCGGTTTCCAGCTCGACCACCGGTTCGTGCTGGCGCACCGGGGCGCCGACAGCCTTGAGCCAGGTACGCAGCACGGCCTTGGTGCCTTCCTGTTGCAACGGCGCGATGACGTCCTGTGCCGGGGTGTTGAGGGTCAGGTCAGTCATGTCAGAACCCCACCATTTCGTCGATCTTCGCGCGGATTTTTGCGACCGAGGGCAAGGCATGCTCCATCAGCAACGGGTGATGCGGGCTGGGAATGTCCGGCATGGTCAGGCGCGCCACCGGGGCGTCCAGGTCCATGAACGCCTGCTCGGCGACCACGGCAATGATCTCGGCGCCAAAGCCTGCGGTGCCCAGGTCTTCATGGACCACCAGGCAGCGATGGGTACGCGACACCGACGCCAGCACCGTTTCACGGTCCCAGGGCATCAAGGTCCGCAGGTCGATGACCTCGACCGAACGGCCTTCGGCGGCCTGCTCGCAGCGCTCGACCATCGCGCCCCAGGTCACCAGGGTCAGGTCGTTGCCCTGGGTGACGCAGCGGGCCTGGCCGAACGGCAGCACATAGTCGTCGCCGGGGTAGCTGCGCCGGGCGCTGGCGGCGTCGAGCATGGCGCGGTGCTCAAAGAAAATCACCGGATCGTTGCCCCGCAGCGCGGTGCGCAGCAGCCCGACCGCGTCTTCGGCATTGGACGGCACCGCGACTTTCCAGCCCGGCGAATGCACGAACTGCACCTCGTTGGTCTGGCTGTGCCACGGGTCGCCGCATTTGAAGAAACCGCCCGGAATTCGCACCACCATCGGCGCGGCAAAGCGGTTATTGGTGCGCCAGCGCATGGTGCCGCAGTCGTTGATCTGCTCCATGGCCGGGTCGGCGTATTTGCGAAACTGGATTTCCGGCACCGGCATCAAGCCGCCCAGCGCCATGCCCACCGCCCGGCCGATGATGCCTTCTTCGGACAGGCTGGTGTCGAACACCCGCTCGGCACCGTACTTGTCCTGCAACCCCAGCGTCACCGCATGCACCCCGCCCTTGGGGCCGACGTCTTCGCCGAATACCACTACCCGCGGGTTGATGCTCAGCTCATGATCAAGCGTCCGGCGAATCGCCGCGACCATGTTCAGACGCGGGCCTTGCGGCTCGGCTTGCAGGGTGTCGGCCGGCGCCCGGTAGCCATCGCTCCACTGCCCGCCGCGCTGCTGCAGCGTACCTTCGAAAAATACGTTTTCGGTCACGCGCTGCGGATCGCTGACCGGGCGTGCCTCGGCCTGCTCGCAGGCCTGCTTCACGGCCTCGGCAGCCTGGTCTTCAAGTGCCTGCCACTGCGCCTCGCTGAAGCGGGCCGGCACCAGGAATTCATGCAACCGCGGCAGCGGGTCACGGGCCCACTCGGCGTCCACCTGTTCGGTCGACTTGTAGGCCTGGGTGTCCTGAAAGCTATGCCCTTGCAGGCGCGGCACGGTCAGGCGCAACAGGCACGGTCCCCGGCGCTGGCGCACATGGTCGACGGCGCGGGCGATCAGGGCGGCGCTGTGCTGCGGGTCGCAGCCGTCGCCAGAGATCACTTCCAGGCCCTGGAAACTGGCCAGGTTTCTGGCGATGTCAGCGCCCGGGGTCTGCAAGGTCGAGGGCACGGAGATGCCGAAGCCATTGTCTTCGATGTAGAACAGCATCGGCAGCTGTTGCGTGGTGGCCATGGTCAGCGCCGACCAGAAGCCGTTGGTGGCCACCGACCCGTCACCGCCCAGCACCACGCTGATGGCCCGGGCACGATCAGCCTGCGCCATCACCCGCGTGCGGTAGTTCAGGGCCTGGGCCCAGCCGGCCGTGGGCGTGTACTGCGCACCAACGCCGCCGCACATGGGCAGCGCGGTGACGCCACCGGGGTTGGGGTAATTGAACACCACGCCGATGTCGCGGCCGTCGGAATAGCCACCGGCGCGGGCCATGGACGACCCCAGCGCATCGACCAGGTCAACCCCCAGCGCCAGCAACAGCGGACGTGAACGGTAGTAACCACAGGCGGCATCGTGCGGGTCGGTCAGGTGCAGACCCAACAGGATCTGCGCCATGTCATGACCACGGGCTGAAAACTGATAGAGCACCTTTTTCTGCGGCACCAGCGTGCCCTCTTCCAGCGCGTCGAGCTGGCGCGAGACCATCATCAGGTACGCGGCGCGTTGCCAGTCCACCGAGACATCGTGGGGTGCGACCGGCGTGGCCTGGGCAGGTGTGGCACGGGCAGGTGTGCGTTGGATCACCGTCATTTTATTGTTATCCCTTACGGTTGAGCGGCATGGCGCAAATGAGTGCTTGCTGTGCTCAAAGCGTAAGGACGCCAAGGGAGAATGTGCTTCCTATTTCTTGAGCCTTTGGCCAGAATCGAGCACGTTCATTCTCCGAATAAAAACAAATGAAGAAAGATCGCCTCGACACCTACAGCATCCGCATTCTTGACGCCCTGCAAGCCGACGCCCGCCTCTCGGTGCAAGACTTGTCCGAGCGCATCGGCCTGTCCTCGACCCCGACCTGGAAGCGCCTGAAAAACCTTGAACAGGACGGCTATATCAAACGCTACACTGCCATCGTCGACCGCCAGCAGGTCGGGCTGGGCAACTGCGTACTGGCCGAGGTCAACCTGTCCAAGCACGTCGAAAACGTCGTCGAAGCCTTCGAAGAAGCAGTGCGCAATTGCCCGGCGATCATCGAGTGCAACAGCACCACCGGCCAGGCCGACTACATCATGAAGGTGCTGACCACCGACATCGCCCATTACGACGAATTTCTGCACAAGGTGATTTTCAAGCTGCCAGGCGTGAGCGAAATCCGCTCGGCGGTGGTGATCCGCGAGGTCAAGGCCAATACCCCGGTACCGCTGGGGCACCTCAACTGAAGCCGGCACGACGTCAACCTGAACACTGAACGTGCGGCGACGATCCGCCAATGAGGCCAGTGAGACAGGCACATCGGCTGCGCCTGTACGGCCGCCTTCGCCAGCAGAGCTGCCTCCCACAGCATTCGCGACCGTTGGTCGCTCTACAAGGCCGTGTGGCGCCTGGCTACGCAGCATGACGACGTGGGAGCGACCAGCGGTCGCGAAAGGGCCGGCCGGCGATCTGCTGGAGCCTGGAACCCGCCGACACTGCCAGCCGCTTGCATCACCGCTCTTTTTTTGCGAAAAAGCCGCCTCTCTTATCAACCCGAGCCCGACCATGACCGACACCCTGGACATCACCGACCTGCACGAAGGCGACGGCAAGGCCGTGGTCAAAGGCGCCTTGATCACCACCCACTACACCGGCTGGCTGGACGACGGCAGCGTATTCGATTCCTCGGCCGGGCGCGGCAAGCCGTTCCAGTGCGTGATCGGCACAGGCCGGGTGATCAAGGGCTGGGACCAGGGCCTGATGGGCATGCGCGTCGGCGGCAAACGCAAGCTGCAGGTGCCGGCCGCCCTCGGTTATGGCGAGCGCCAGGTCGGCAGCATCCCGCCCAACGCCAACCTGACATTCGAGATCGAACTGCTCGAAGTGCTGACCCGCGACGATTGACAGTCGCCAGCACAAAAAATACAAATAACTGATGTTAAATACCAACCAAATAACTATTTTTCATAATTAGCTTAGTCCTAAAAAGACTTTCACAGCTATTTCTCATAACGGTAAGGTCATTCCCAGACCCGACCCCTTTCCTGGCGGAGGCACTTCTCACCTGGCCATCAAGGCCCTGCCCAGGAAAGTCCCGCATGTTCCTCCGTTCCCTGCTTGCCACACTGATTGTCGGCGCACTGTCGGTCGCCACCCAGGCCGCCGAGCTGGCGCCGCTGAAAGTCGCCAACCAGAAGTCATCCTACAAACTGCTGCTGGAAGCGGCCGGCGAACTCAAGGATGTGCCGTACCGCATCGAGTTCTCCGAATTTGCCGCCGCCGCACCCTTGGGTGAAGCCCTCAATGCCGGGGCCGTGGATGTCGGCGGGCTGGGAGATGCGCCCTATGTATTTGCCCTGGGCGCCGGTGCGCCGCTCAAGGTGATCAGCATCACCCACGCCGACGGGCGTTTCTCCACCTCGATCCTGGTGCCCAAGGATTCGCCGCTGCAAACCGCCGCCGACCTCAAGGGCAAGCGCGTGGTGACCAATCGTGGCTCGATCGGTCATTTCCTGGTGATCAAGGCACTGCGTGATGCCGGCCTGAAAAGCTCGGATGTCACCTTCGTCAACCTGCTGCCCACCGACGCACGCAGTGCGCTGGAAAGCGGCAATGCCGATGCCTGGTCGACCTGGGACCCGTACACCACCATCGCCATCACCCAGAACGGCGCACGAATCCTGCGCAAGGGCGATGACCTGCTGACCAACCACCTGTACACCGCCGCCACCGCTCAGGCAATCCGTGACAAACGCGTACAGCTCGATGATTTCGTGCAACGCCTTGACCGCGCCTGGGCCTGGGTCAACCAGCACCCGCGCGAATATGCCCAGGCCCAGGCCAGAGTCACCGGCCTGCCACTGGAAGTGCACCTGGCCAGTGCCGAAAGCACCGACTTCGAAAAAGTCGCCATCACCGCCCCGGTGATCGCCAACCTGCAGCAGACCGCCAACATTTATCTGGAAGAAGGCATTCTTAACCGTCCGGTGGATGTGTCCCAAGGCTTCGACGCCACGTTCAACGCCGTTCGCGGCCTGGCCACGCAGGTGAATACACCGTAAGGCTGGTCGAGCCACGATTCGCTTTAGCCGGAAATACAGACGCCATCGCCCCATGACCTGGCGGTCTTCGCGGCCAAAGCCGCCCTCATCAAAAATAAAATAACTTATTGATTTTATTGAGTTTTAAATTCACCCCTGTTTGCGCGACAGCGCGGTGTCAGTGACACAGGGGTAATCTCCTACGGTTTGAAGTTCAGGCCGGGACACTTGTTTCCAGCAACTCAATGAAACTGGCCAGGCTGCGCGACACCGTGCCCTTGCGCCACACCAGCCAGGTCTGCAGGTAACGAAACTGCGCCGACAGCGGCCAGACGCTGACAGTGCTGCAACCGGGCATGCTTTCGAGCATGCTGCGCGGCATCAGCGCCAGGCCGGCGCCAGCGCTGACGCAGGCGAGCATGCCGTGGTACGACTCCATTTCGGAGATCTTGCCCGGCACCGCCGCGTTATGGCTGAACCAGCTTTCGAAATGGTGGCGGTACGAGCAGTTGGCGCGAAAGGCATAGATGGGTTCGCCGTTGACGTCGCTGCCGCTGTCGATGGGCGCGTGGTTGAGCGGCGCGATCACCACCATTTCTTCTTCGAACACCGCCACCCCTTCCAGCGCCGGGTGCAGCACCGGGCCGTCGACGAAGGCCGCCGCCAAGTGCCCGGCCAGCACGCCGTCAATCATGGTGCCGGACGAACCGGTCGACAGCGCCAGTTCGACCTTGGGGTACGCCTGGTTATAGGCCGCCAGCACGGCCGGGATGCGCACTGCAGCGGTGCTTTCCAGCGACCCCAGGGCCAGTGGTCCACGCGGTTCATCACCGGCCACGGCCTGGCGCGCCTCGCTCACCAGGTCGAGGATGCGCCGGGTGTAATCGAGAAAATTCCAGCCCGCCGGCGACAGGCGCAGGCGATGTTTTTCCCGAATGAACAGTTCGACGCCCAGGTCCTCTTCCAGCTGCTTGATGCGCGTGGTGAGGTTGGACGGCACCCGATGGATGTGCTGGGCGGCGGCGCTGATGCTGCCGTGTTCAGCGACAGCCTTGAAGATTTCCAGTTGGACCAGATCCACATCATTCTCCAAACGTGAACGTATTGCTCAGTATTATTCAGTTTTCAAGACTCTAGCATGGCCCTAACCTGATCGCACTTTCCTGACACCACGATGCAGAGGCGGCCATGACCAGCGTTTCCAGCCAGACCCACGCGATTTCGATCAACCCCGCCAACGGCGAGCAGATCGGCGTCTACCCGTATGAAACCGACGCGGCCCTGGACGCGGCACTGGCGCGGGCAGCCGCCGGTTTTGGTGCCTGGAAGCGCACGCCCCTGGCACAGCGTGTCGAACTGATCCAGGCGCTGGCCCGCGTACTGCGCAGCAAGGCCACCGACATGGCGCGCATGGCGACCCTGGAAATGGGCAAGCCGTCGACCCAGGCCCGTGGCGAGGTCGAGAAATGCGCGCAGTTGTGCGAGTGGTACGCCGAGCATGGCCCGGCCATGCTCGCCCCGGAACCGACCCAGGTGCCCGGCGGCAAGGCGCGTATCGAGTACCGGCCGCTGGGCCCGGTGCTGGCGGTGATGCCGTGGAACTTCCCGTTCTGGCAGGTGCTGCGTGGCGCGGTGCCGACCTTGCTGGCCGGCAACACCTATGTGCTCAAGCATGCACCGAACATCATGGGCTGCGCCTACCTGCTGCGTGATGCCTTGCAGGAAGCCGGCTTTGCCGAAGGCGTGTTCGAGGTGATCAACGTCACCCCCGAGGGCGTCTCCAAGGCCATTGCCGATAACCGTATTGCCGCCGTAACCCTGACCGGCAGCGTGCGGGCCGGGATCGCCATCGGCTCGCAGGCCGGGGCCGCCCTGAAAAAATGCGTGCTGGAACTGGGTGGCTCTGATCCGTTCATCGTGTTGAATGACGCCGACCTGGACGCGGCGGTCAAGGCGGCGGTGATCGGCCGTTACCAGAACACCGGCCAGGTGTGCGCAGCGGCCAAGCGCCTGATTGTCGAACAGGGGGTGGCCGAGGAATTCACCCGGCGCTTCGTCGAGGCCACCCGGCAACTGGTGGTGGGCGATCCGCTGAGTGAGGCCACCTACATCGGCCCGATGGCGCGGTTCGACCTGCGTGACGAACTGGATCAACAAGTGCAGGCCACCCTGGGCGAAGGCGCCACCTTGCTGCTGGGCGGTGCCAAGGCCGAAGGCAACGGTAACTTCTATGCGCCGACCGTGCTGGGCGATGTCACCGACCAGATGACCTCGTTCCGCCAGGAACTGTTTGGCCCGGTGGCCTCGATCATCACGGCCCGCGATGCCGAACATGCCCTGGCGCTGGCCAACGACAGCGAATTCGGCCTGACCGCAACGATCTATACCGGTGATGTGGCGCGTGCCGAGCAAATGACCGAGCAGCTGGAAACCGGCGGCGTGTTCATCAACGGCTACAGTGCTTCCGACCCACGGGTGACCTTTGGCGGGGTGAAAAAAAGCGGGTTCGGCCGCGAGCTGTCGCACTTCGGCGTACGCGAGTTCTGCAATGCCCAGACCGTGTGGCTGGATCGCAACTGATCCTGAAGAATCAATAGTCCTGAAAAACACCGGTCCGGGAACGCCTATGATCGGCGTGGGACCACCTCTGTAGGAGCGCGCTCTGCCCGCGACCGAGTGCGCAGCGCTCGCAGAAATCTGTGAAGCGCTGCAAATCTACGACTGCTGGCGCAGCCGGTCGCGGTGATCCGGCATTCCGGCAAGCGCGCGCCTACACCGGTCCCATGTTTGCTGCGCGACAGCGCTCCGCCTTGACGCGGTGCCATTAACAAGGGGTTTGTACAGGCGCTCCGGCTTCACACCACGGCCGGCTCGCCAATGGCGTAATAATGCCCGCCCGCAATGTAGTGCAGGCTGCGCCATTGCGGGTCGGCGTGTTCGAACTGCCAATGACCGTCGCTGAACACCCGATCGTCCGCCCAGGCGGCGACCACTTCACCGATGAACAGGTCGTAGGTCTGCTGGTTGTGCGGCTCGGGAAGCACTTTGCAGATCAGCCAGGCCGAGCAACCGGCCACCAAGGGCGTCTCGAACCCGTCCATATGCACTAATTCGACGCCGCAACGGGCCAGTTTGTCCGGGTCATCGGCCAGGCTCTGGCTGCCCACCGCCTGGGTCAGCTGCAGTTGCGCCAGGTTCGGCACCTGCAACGCGAAATACCCGCTGCCTTCGACCAGGCAACGGGTATGGGCAATCTTGTCCAGCACGACAGTAACCTTGGGCGGAGAAAAATCCAGGGCGCAGGCCCAGGCAGCGGCCATGACGTTATCGACGCCGGCATGGGTGGCCGAGACCAGTACGGTCGGGCCGTGATTAAGCAGGCGGTAGGCTTTTTCCAGCTCGACGGGGCGAATGTGCGGGTTCATCGATTCTCTCTTGGCAAATAGGCTGTGCAGCCAGGGGCAGACCTGCAAGACTGCCACAGTCTGGCCCTTGCGGTCTTAACGAGACGGGTCATCATGAGTCAACCTGCGCCGTCCCCCTTTGTGATCGCCCTGCTGCTGGCCGCCGGCAGCAGTCGCCGGTTTGGCAGTGACAAGCGCCAGGCGCGCCTGCCATGCGGGCGCACGGTGTTGCAGGCCAGCCTTGATACCGCCTTGACGGCCTTCGAAGAAGTACGCGTGGTGCTGCGTGCCACGGATGGGACCGAAGCCTTGGGCCTGCCCGCCACGGTGCAAACGGTGCGCAGTGAACAAGCTGAATCAGGCATGGGCCATAGCCTGGCCAGCGGCATCCGCTCGCTGGCTGACACCCAAGCCCAGGCAGTGGCCATCCTGCTGGCCGACATGCCGTGGCTGCGCACCGAGACGCTGCTGCACCTGGCCAACCGGGCCGACCCGCAACGCATCGTCATGCCGGTGTTCGAAGGCCAGCAAGGTCACCCGGTGATCATCGGCCGGGCTTTCTGGCCGCTGCTGGAAGGCCTGACCGGCGATCAGGGTGCCAGGGCGGTGATCAAGGCGCATCCAGAAGCGTGTATACGGATCACCAGCGACGACCCCGGTACCCTGCTGGATGCCGACACTCCCGCCGCTTTGGCTCAAGCCTTGGCTCATTGAAACCAGGGCCGTTTTCTTGAGGTGCTGCCTCAAATACGACCTTTGACCGGGATGAATCACCCTGTGGGAGGATCGTTTCGCGACCGTGGGTCGACCTCATCAAACATAAAATAACTTATTGATTTTTCTGGCTATAAAATTCACACCTGTAGGAGCGCGCTCTGCCCGCGACCGAGTGCGCAGCGCTCGCAGAAATCTGTGAAACGCCACAATTTTACGACTGCTACGCAGCCGGTCGCGGTGGTCCGGCATTCCGGCAAGCGCGCTCCTACACCGGGTCCATGTTTGCTGCGCGACAGCGCGCGCCATTAGAGCTGTCGGCGGTCGATGCCATTGGCGGTGCGCAGGACATCGGCCATCACCGCCAGGGCGATTTCGGCCGGGGTCTTGCTGCCCAGATTGAGCCCGATAGGTGCCTGGATACGCGCCAGCGTCGCCTCGTCCAGATGGCCGATGCGTGCCAGGCGCTCCAGGCGCTTGCGACTGGTCTGGCGTGAACCCATGGCACCGATGTAGAACGCCTCGGTGCGCACTGCTTCAAGCAAGGTCAGATCATCCAGGCGTGGGTCATGGGTCAGGGCTACCACGGCCGTGGACGCATGGCAGCCGCCTTCGGCAATGAACACCGCCGGCAATACCGGACAGACTTCGACGCCGGCCAGTGAAAACCCTGCCAACACCTCGGGACGCGGGTCACACAGGATGACTTCATACCCCAACGCCAAGGCAAAGCTGGCACAGAACTCAGCCACCGGCGACAGCCCGGCCAGCAACAGACGCTGCACCGCACCGATGCGGATGCTCGCCTTTCCCGCCTCGACCTGCACCCGGGCCTGGCCCATCTCCCCGGCTTGCAGCTGCGGCGCCACCGCGCCCAGGCCGACCACACGCCGTAGCAAGCCGCGCCCGCTCAACGCCTGCTCGACCTGCGCCAGATGCGCCTGAATCTCGGCGCCAGGGGCCAGGTACTCGACCAATACATCCAGCACCCCGCCACAGGGCAAGGCCAGGCTCGGTGCCAGGCCGCCAACGCCGTAGCGCACCTGCTGGGTCACCGGTTCAAAGCGGCCCAGCGCCAGGCGTTCAAGAAAGTCCTCCTCGATACAGCCACCCGACAGTGAGCCACGGTGCTCGCCGGTGGACAGCGCCACCAGCATCGCCCCCGGCCCGCGCGGGGCGGAACCGTAGGTCGAAAGCACCGTGCACAGCCACACCGGCTTGCCCGCCGCCAGCCAGTCGCGGGCTTGTTGCACGACCTGCAAGTCGAGCTGTTTCATCGCGTTCAAACCCCGGCCATGAGTTTTTCCTTGGTGATCGGCAGGTCACGAATACGCTTGCCGGTGGCGTGGTACACCGCGTTGGCCACCGCCGCCGCCAGCCCGGTGATGCCGATCTCGCCAATGCCTCGCGCACCGAACTCGTTGAGGTTCAGGTCCGGGTAATCAAGCAGAATCACGTCGATGTCCGGCTGGTCGGCGTGCACCGGCACCACGTATTCGGCGTAATTGTCGTTGACCGGCAAACCGCTGCGCGGGTCGTACTCGGTGGCCTCGAACAGCGCCATGCCGATGGCCATGACAATCGCACCCTCGACCTGATTACGCGCCGCCAGCGGATTAACCACCTTGCCGACGTCAATGGCACTCACCACCCGCGCCACGCGCAAGCGCGAAATGCCCGGGTCCCAGCGCACCTCGACAAAATGCGCGCCGAACGAGCGGAACGAATAATCCTTGGCATTGGCCTGTTCGCTGTGGTGCGTGCCGTCGGCCCGTGCCAGGCGTTGCTGCTCCAGCACCTGGGCAAAACTCACGCGGCGCTCGCCCTTGACCAGGTGGCCGTCACGCACCTCCAGGTTTTCGGGTTTTTCACCGGCAAAGAAGCCTTTTTCGGTGACCGCATAGCTGCGCAGTTTTTCCAGTGCCTGGCGGGTGGCGCCTGCCAGTGCCGGCATGATACTGGCCGTCACCCAACTGCCGCCGGACACAGGGCCCGGTACGAAGGACGAATTGCCCAGTTGCACCTCGACCTTGTCCAGCGCCAGGCCGGTCAGTTCACTGACGGTCTGGGCGACGATGGTGTAGGTGCCGGTGCCGATGTCCTGCACGCCGCACTGCACCAGTGCCGTACCGTCGGCGCGCAGGCTGACCCGCGCTTCGGTCGGCACCTGGAAGGCTTCCCAGTTACAGGCGCCGATGCCGTAACCGATGATCTCGTCACCGTCGCGCATCGCGCCCACCTCAGGCTTGCGCTGGGCCCAGCCAAAGCGCTTGGCGGCCTGCTCGATGGCCTCGGGCAAATGGTTGCTCGACCATGGCAGGTCGCTGCTTTCATCACGTTCGGCCAGGTTCAACTGCCGAAACGCCAAAGGGTCCATTTTTGCCGCCAACGCCATCTCATCAATGGCCGACTCCAGCGCAAACAGGCCCGGTGCAGCACCCGGTGCGCGCATCGAGGTCGGCGTGCCGCGATTGAGCGGGCTGGTGTGGTGGCTGACCAGCACATTGGGGCAGCTGTAGAGACTCTTGGTCACGCTGCCGCAGGTTTCGATGTAGGTGTCCACAGTCGAGGTGCCGTTGTACGACTCATGGCTGAGCGACACCAGCTTGCCCTTGGCATCGGTGGCCAGGCGCAGGCGCTGTCGGGTTTCCGGACGGTGGCCGACGGTGCTGAACATCTGCGCACGCGGCAGCATCAGTTGCACCGGGCGCCCGGTCACCCTGGCGGCGGCACAGGCCGCGACCGAATGCGGCCACGGCCAGAGCTTGCCGCCAAACCCCGAACCAATGAACGGCGCACGCACCTCGACCTGTTCGGGCGTCAGGTCAAAGACATTGGCCAGAAAATTACGGTGGTTGACCACGCCCTGGGTGCTTTCCTCGACATACAGCTTGCCGTCCTGCCAGCGCGCCGTGGTGGCGTGCATTTCCATCGGGTTATGGGTTTCGACCGGCGTGGTGTAGGTCACATCAATGCGCTGGGCAGCGGCCTTGAAGGCCTCGTCCGGCTTGCCGCGCTGATGGGTGCCGTCGGCTTCCTTGGCGCCGTTGGTTTTCAGCGCCTGCGCCAGTGACTTCACCGGCTCGCGGGCCTCGTAGCGCACCTTGACCTGACGGGCGGCGGCGCGGGCCTGCTCGAAAGTGTCGGCCACCACCAGGGCCACGAACTGGCCGGGGTAATAGACGCGGTCGTCCTCGAACGGCAAGCGGTGCTCGTCGGCCTTGCTGGCACTCAAGATGCTATCGAAGCTCATGGCGGTTTCCGGCGTGCGGTGCAGGCGCGGGATATTGCCGTGGTGCAGGATCTCGACCACGCCGGGCATGGCGCGCGCAGGCGCGTCGTCAATCGCCAGGATACGACCGCTGGCAATGGTGCTGAACACGCCGTAGGCGAACAGCAGGCCGTCCTGCGGGTAGTCGGCGGCATAGCGCGCCTGGCCGCTGACTTTCAAACGGCCGTCGACGCGTTTCTGGGCTTTACCGATGATGGACTGGCTCATGACAGCTCCTTGGCCGTGAGATCACGGAGGTTGCGAACGATGACCTGCTGGCCAAGCGGAATCTTGAAAGCGTTGTGTTCGTAGGCCTTGGCGCCCTGCATGGCGGTTTGTGCCACGCGCTCGAACAGTTGCAGCGACGCCGGCTGGCCGACCAGGGCCTTTTCGGCCTCCACGGCGCGCCACGGCTTGGTGCCGACGCCCCCCAGGGCGACACGGGCATCGACGATACGCTTGCCATCAAGCACCACCACCACGGCGCTGGAGGCCAGAGCGAACTGGTACGAGGTGCGGTCGCGCAGTTTCAGGTAGGCCGAGCGACTGCCGGCCAGTGGCGCATCCAGGGTCACATGGGTGATCAACTCACCCGGTTGCAACGCATGTTCGCGCCACGGGGTATCGCCCGGCAGCAGATGAAAGTCATTGAACGCAATGTCGCGGCTGCCTTGCCGACCCTGGACCGTCACTTGCGCACCCAGCGCGGCCATGGCCACGCACATGTCCGAGGGGTGACTGGCAATGCACTGCTCGCTGGTGCCCAGCACCGCATGCACGCTGCGGTTCAGCCCGTCGATGGCGGCACAGCCCGAGCCCGGCTCGCGTTTGTTGCAGGCCGAAATGCCGTCGCGAAAGTAGTTGCAGCGCACGCGCTGCATCAGGTTGCCGCCGGTGGTGGCCTTGTTGCGCAAGGCGGTGCTGGCCCCTTGCAGAATGGCCTGGGCCAGCACTGGATAATGCTCGCGCACTCGCGCATGGTTGGCCAGTTCGGTGTTGCTGACCAGCGTGCCGATGCGCAGGCGACCGTCGTCCAGCAGTTCGACTTTCTTGAGGTCCAGACGATTGATGTCCACCACCTGCGCCGGCTGCATCACGTCCAGCTTGACCAGGTCCAGCAGCGTGGTGCCGCCGGCCAGGTAGACGCTCTGCTCGGTGGCGACGTTGACCGCCTGGGCCGGCGAGGTGGCGCGGGCGTATTCGAATGTGCGCATCAGACCGCCCTCCCCAGCTTGCCCCGGGCCGACTGCACGGCCGACAGGATGTTCTTGTAGGCGCCGCAGCGGCAGATATTGCCGCTCATGGCTTCACGCACGCTGGCGTCATCGGCAGGAATGTTCGGGTCGTTGAGAATCGCCACCGCGCTCATGATCTGCCCGGACGTGCAATAACCGCACTGGTAGGCGTCGTGCTCCCAGAAGGCTTCCTGCACCGGGTGCAACTGGCCGTCTTTGGCCAGGCCTTCGATGGTGGTGATTTCGTCACCGTCGTGCTGCACGGCAATGGACAGGCACGCGTTGATCGCCACGCCATTGACCAGCAAGGTGCAGGCACCGCACTGACCATGGTCACAGCCTTTCTTGGTGCCGGTCAGTTGCAGGCGGTCGCGCAGCACGTCGAGCAGGATGGCATTGGCCGGCACGTTCAGGCGATGGCTCTGGCCATTGACCTTGAGCACGATGGCCTGCTCGCCCGCTGCCGGCTTTTCGCTGGCGGGGGCGGCAGGCGAGGCCTGGGCGGCCTGGGCATTGCTCTGCTCCGGCACCCAGGTGCCGATGCTGGCAGCGGCCAGGCCCGAGGCGCCGACCTGCAGGAAGCGGCGGCGGGAAGCTTGCAGGTGGGTGGCCTGTTGGTCAGGCGTGGAGGAAGGCTGTGGCGTGCCTTGTGGCGTAGCATCTTTCATCAGGATCACCGTTCAAGGGTGCGCTCACGGGGCGCATGGGGTCATGACGGGCTGCGATGCATGTCGCAGCCTCTCCAGTAACCGGTCCCTTGAGTCGACCCGAGTGGGGTGAATAGATTCAGCGCAATGTGCCGATGCCCTGCCAAGTGGTTTGAACCGTGCCGAAAAATGGCTTTTGCACTGATTACGCCTGGCGATTTCAGGTGGTATGAATAACGGCTCAACGCATCCTATGGGGTGGTATTAATCGCACCTTTCGTCGTGGTCGATCGCTTGACCGTCACGATCAGAATGCCGCCCAGAATCGCCATCAAGCCGACAATCAGCGCGCCGGTCAGTTGCTCGCCCATGAACAGCACTGACATCAGCAAGCCCACCACCGGCACGCCGAGCATGGCGGTGGACATGCTGGTGCTGGTCAGCCACATGCTGGCGGCATTGACCGCGCAAAAGCAGAACGCGGTGGCCAGCGGGCCCATGAACAGCATGATCTGCCACAGCGTCCAGGAGCCGTCACCCGTGAATGCCCCTTCCACGCCATAGGCCAGCCCCACCAGCGGCACGGTGGCGGTCAGCATCTGCCACGGCGCCAGCTGGTAGGCGCTGGCCTCGGGACGCGAATGACGCAAGTGCAGAATGCACAGCGCCCAGCACACCGAAGCGCCGATCAGCATGAGGTTGGCCTTGAGCAACGCGGTGTTGCCCCAGTCCAGGGTCAGGGGGTTGAACAGCACGCCGACCCCGATGCCGCCGAGCAAGGTGCCGGCCACCTGGCGTTTTGAAAGCCGCTCACCGAAGAAGGTCACGGCAATGGGCGTGACCCACAGCGGCGTGGTGTAGGCCAACACTGCCGAACGCCCGGCCGGAACCTCGGTCATGGCCATCGCCCCCAGCACAGTGAAGGTCAGCATTTGCAGCAGGCCGACACTGAGCATCAACGGCAGGTCGCGCCGGGTCGGCACACGCAGCGTGCCGGTGGCCAGTTGCAGGGCAAACAGGCACAGGGCACCGGCGGCAAAGCGCAGGGCCGAGAACCAGATGGGGGTAATGTGCTGCAGGCCGGTCTTCATCACCGGCCAGTTGGCGCCCCAGATCAGGATGGCCAGTACCAGCAGGGTCACGCCCTTGACCTGCGGCGAGGCCCACAGGCGGCCGGTGGCTGGGGTCAAGGTCGCGGTGCGGGTGGCGTTGAGCATGGTGTCCCCTGAAAGGCCGAAAGCGGTCAGGGGAAATTTTATTCAAGCGCGCGCAGAATTTTTTTCCTGCTTTGTCTGGGATTGGCGCCATTACAAGCATTAATCTCTGCACACATACGGTATTGCAGAGGTTTATTCTCTTGAAAAAGCTTGATCGCACTGACATCAACCTGCTGGAGAGTCTGCAACGCGACGCCAGCATCACCAATGCCGAGCTGGGTCGCTCGGTGAACCTGTCGCCCACGCCCTGCTTCAACCGGGTCAAGTCGATGCAGGAAGCCGGGCTGATCAAGGGCCAGGTCACCCTGCTCGACCCCAAGGTGCTGGGCCTGGACCTGAACGTGTTCATTCATGTGAGCCTGGAGAAACAGGACGAAGGCGCCTTGCAGCGCTTCGAAGCCGCCGTGGCCGGACGCCCGGAAGTGATGGAGTGCTACTTGATGACGGGCGATGCCGACTACCTGTTGCGCGTTCTGGTGCCGAACATTCACGCGCTGGAGCGCTTCATTCTCGAGCACCTGACCAAGGTCCCGGGCGTGGCCAATATCCGCTCCAGCTTTGCCCTCAAGCAGGTGCTGTACAAGACCGCCCTGCCCTTGCCGCCTGACGGGCTGACGCTGGCGCGTCAGGGGCTGTTGCCGTAAGCCGGCACATGTGGTGCGCTTGCAGGAATGCAGGAATGCCGGAATGCAGGAATGCGGGAATGCGGGAATGCCGAGCCATCGTGGCCGGCTGCGTTGGCCGTTGTAAATTTGTGGCGTTTGCGAAATTTTGCGAGCGCTGCGCACTCGGTCGCGGGCAGAGCGCGCTCCTACTGGGGGCACCGTGGGGGCGGGGCGGGTGTGTTGGCTGAAACGGCATTAACCCCTAAATGATGTTGAAGGCGATCAGCATCACCACCAGGTAACGCAAGCCCTTGGCCAGGGCCACGATCAGGGTAAAGCGCCACAGCGGCTCGCCCATCACCCCGGCCACCACGGTCAGGGCGTCACCGATTACCGGCACCCAGCTCAGCAAAAGCGACCAGTAGCCGTAGCGGGCGTAGTGCCGACGGCCCTGCGCCAGGCGCTGTTCGCTGACCGGAAACCAGCGCTTGTGACGCAGCCGTTCGACCGAGCAGCCCATCAGCCAGTTGAGCATCGCACCCAGCACATTGCCCAGGGTCGCGACCAGCCACAGCAGCCAGGCCAGGTAATGCCCGGACACCAGCATCCCGACCAACACCGCTTCCGATTGCATGGGCAGCAAGGTGGCGGCGCCGAAGGCGGCGAAAAAAAGGCCCAGGTAGCTGGTGAGTTCGAACATGCGCAAAGACTGGCCAGATGTAGGAAGACCGGCATCGTAGCGCTAAAGGCCATCATCTGCCGCACCCCGTAACCGCTTGTAATAAGCGCGCGAAATCATACACAAGGCAACCGCAGTCAAAATGACTCAAGCAAGTCATTCCGACCCCTCCCCGCTCAGTGTCTTTATGACACCTGCACCCCGAAGCCCTTGATTCACGGGCCCTGACGCCCTGGCACGGAAGTTGACTCTCTCATGGCAACTGTCCACTGCCCAGGAGCGTTTCCATGTTCACTGACTCACAACGCGCGATCATCAAGGCCACTGTTCCGCTGCTGGAATCAGGCGGCGAAGCCTTGACCACCCACTTCTACACAATGATGCTCGACGAATACCCCGACGTGCGTCCGCTGTTCAACCCGGCCAACCAGGCCAGCGGTGCCCAGCCGCGCGCCCTGGCCAATGCGGTGCTGATGTACGCCCGGCACATTGATCGGCTGGAAGCCCTCGGCCCGCTGGTGGGGCAGATCGTCAACAAGCACGTGGCCTTGCAGATCCTGCCCGAGCACTACCCGATCGTCGGCACCTGCCTGCTGCGCGCCATTCGTGAAGTGCTGGGGGCCGACATCGCCACCGATGACGTGATTGCCGCCTGGGGCGAGGCCTACGGGCAACTGGCCGGGATCCTCATCGGTGCCGAAGAAGCCGCCTACAAACAGAACGAAATCGCCCCCGGCGGCTGGCGCGGTGCGCGGGTCTTCAAGGTGGCGCGCAAGCAGCAGGAAAGCGCGCAGATCACCTCGTTCTACTTCGAGCCCGAAGATGGCGGCGCGGTGGTCGACTACGCACCGGGCCAATACCTGGGGATCAAGCTGACTATCGATGGCCAGGAAGTGCGCCGCAACTACTCGCTGTCGGCCCAGGCCAACGGCCACAGCTACCGGATCAGCGTCAAGCGCGAAGGCCAGGGCGCCGTGTCGACCTACCTGCACGACCGCGTGCAGGTCGGCGACCGCGTCGAGCTGTTCCCGCCGGCCGGGGACTTCACCTTGCAAGCTTCACCCCGTCCATTGGTGCTGATCAGCGCCGGCGTCGGCATCACCCCGACCCTGGCGATGCTGGAAGCCGCCCTGCCGACCGGCCGACCGATCACCTTTATCCACAGCGCCCGTGACGGCAGCGCTCATGCATTTCGTCCCTGGCTGGAAAGCTTGCAGCGTGAGTACCCGCAACTGGCCTGCCACGTCTGCTACAGCCAGCCGGCCAGCGACGACCGCTTCGACGCCCAGGGCCGCTTGAACCAGGACATGCTGGGCCACTGGCTGCCGGAAAACCGCGACGTGGATGCCTACTTCCTGGGCCCGGTCGGGTTCATGGCCAGCGTCAAGCGCGACCTCAAGGCGCTGGGCGTGCCTGAAGCGCAGAGCCACTACGAGTTCTTCGGGCCGGCGGGGACATTGCCCGAGTAAGCGGACAAGGCAATGACTGACTGACCCTCGGCAGGAGGCGCACGCCTGACCGTTCAGCGTTGTGCCAGATAGTCCTGCCGTTTCAAATGCCGCACCAGCACCCTGCCTTCCGGGGCCAGGGTGGTGCCGAAGGTCACCCACTCGCCCCCCTTGAGCCGGACGTCCAGCGCGTAATGCAAATGACCGACCGGCGCACCGGGCAGCAGCTCGATCTGAAGGTCCGCAAGGCGGGGTTCGTACTTGCGCAAAGTGGCGAGCATGATGGTCATCAGGGTGTGGGCCGAGGCCGGCAATCCTTGCAGTATCTGGCCCATGTCGGGCAAGCCGTAGTCCGGCAAGTGCGCCAGGGTGCCGGCGCGGCTGTTGAGGATACGGCGCAGATTATCCAGCACCGACAGCACCGGCTGGTGCGGCTCGGCGACGTGATGCAGGTCCAGTTCGCCATCGAAATTCTGCAGCAGCGTTTCATACAGCGATGGGTTGAGATCGGCCATTGTTCACCCCTCGCCCAGAGGCCGCAGATCAAGACGATTGCCCTGCAGCTCGATGACCCGGGCCCGCTCCGGGTCCAGCTCATCGCGGGTCAGCACCAGGCGCCAACTGTTGTCCTGCCTGTCGGGCTCACGGAACAGCCCCACCACTGCCACGAACTGCGCCTGCGGATGCAGCGGCCTGCTTATCTGCACGCCCTCCTCGGGGCGGATGACCACAGCGTGCTCGTCAAGCACGTCAGAACGCAATCGGACCGCGCCCTGACGGGTCACGTTGTCGTAGTCGGTTCTCTGCACGGTCTTGTCGTCGCGCAACTGGTAGACACGCACCAGGGTCGGCACCGACAAGGCGTTCATGTCCGCCGCATCGAGGTTCATGCCCGCCCGAGCACTGAGGTCCAGATGCAGGGTCCTGACCTGTTTATGGAATATCGCCCGGCTGACCGAGGCGGTGCTTTCGCTCACGCTCTGAAACAACCCGCAGCCGCTCAGCGACAGCCCCAGCGTGGTCATCATCAGGACCTTGGAAACGGTATTCGACATGCTCTGCCTCTCGGTTGTCGGGGTTGGGGCGCAGCCCCTGATAGCGCCCCAGTTCGATGGTAAGGGTGGAAGGTGCGTGCCGGGGACTGACAGGCATGACCGCCGTCATGCCCAGCTTCAAGGGCGCCTCGCCCAGTAGCGCCCTGGGCAGGCTGTCCGGCGGCAGCACCAATTGCAGCTTCACGTTGCAGCGCCACCCCAGGTACACCCGCAGCAGCACGCCTAAATCGTTGTGCAATTGAGCACCGGGCAACCAGCCCAAGGCCTCGTGACGGTCTTGCGTGAACAGTCGCAGCCGCAACTGACTGTTGGCATCGCGTCCCACCGGCCCCAGCGGCACACCTTGCGCCAGGCTGACCGGGCGCTGGCTGCACAGGCGGGCCGGCTGCGCCAGCACGACATTGTGTGGCCAGTGCGGGGTAATCTGCGCCCGCGTGCCAGGCGCCAGCAAGGTCACCAGCGCGGTGATGCCTTCGGCGTTGCGCGTCGGCAGGCGCATCACGCTCAACAACGCCAGAAACCGCGACATGGGCGTGGCGATCTGCCGGGCAGTGCCTGGAATGCCCAGGCCGATCAGCCCGAGCAGGCATTGCGAGGTGGCATCACGACCGCCGGCTTCAAAGGCCGCCGGGTACGAATACTTGCGCCAGATACGGTAGAACTGGGTAAAGATCCGGTGATTGAAAATGTCCAGAAAGGCTTCCAGCGCCTCATGGCCTTCACGGCGCTGGGCAATGTCGTCCAGGTAGCAGGTCGGCAAGGGCGAATCGACCCCGTACAGACCCAGCAACCGGGTGCGTACCGTGGCCGGGCGATGGGGATGGGCGTCGTCGAATTCGACGGCCTTGAGTTCGCTGGCCGGAAACCCCATGCCCGGATCGGGCCGGAAACGCACCGGGTCATCGCCCGGATGCGCCGTGCTGCCCAAGGGTGGCTGGTCCGGCAAGGCGTGCTCAAGCACTTGGCAAAAACGATACAGGCTGGCCTCGGCCACCCGGCCTTGCAAGGCTTGCAGCACACCTGCCGCTTTCAGCCGGGAATACGCTGATTGTGGTTCTCGTTCCATCGCAGGCACTTTCCGGTGGGTTGCAGGATCAGCGTGAGCTGGTTGAACAGATGAATGTCGGCATACAGGGCGAAAAACCGGTTGAGCATTTCACCGAACAGCCGGATATCGCCCTCGCCACAGAAGCCGTTGGCGTCCAGGGTGATTTCGATGTCCACCCCGCGCAGCAGGAAGCCTTTTTCAAAGCGCTGGATCAGGTGATGGCCGACCTCGACGATGGCCTCCAGACGCCGGCGATTGAGTTCGCTGCCGGTCCAGTCGTACAGCGCCAGGGTGCCGCGCAGCACTTCGGCGCTGTCGAGCATGGGCAAGAAATTGGTGCCCAGGTGGCTGAGCACCCGCCAGTGAAAGCGATCCCGGTCGGGCGGGTAGCACGGCATGCTGGGCGCGCACAGGTTGCGCACCCGCAAACCGCTGCCCTGCACCAGGGTGTCGAGCACCGTGCTTTGCAGCGCCTTGCGCGGCAACTGGCCGTGGGTGCCGGTCAGGCGCAGCGACAGGCTCTGCTGCCCCTGCACCCGGTCGCTGTCGAACCCCTCGCCGCCCAGGATCAGCCAGGTGTCGTGCAGGCCATTGGCGGCGCGCTTGAGGCGGGTATGAAAATAACGCTCGGGGGCTTCGTCACGCAGCATGCCGCCCTTGTGGCGAAAGCTGCTGAACGGCACATAGTCCAGCCGCTCGGTGCTTTTCGAGGCCGTGACATGATCGACCGAATAGATCTCGGTATGCCCGTCCTGCAGGCGCATCGGGCGCAGCAGGTAGTCGGTCTGCAAGGGATCGATCATCAGCGGATCGGCCTCCAGGGCGAACAGGTTGATCACCGGCACCGCATGCAGGCGAATGTGCTCGGCGCCCGGCACCAGCCCTTCAGGCCAGGCTTCGCGTAGCACCACGTCGAGTTCGAACCACGCGGTGCCCGGCGCGAGACTCAAGCGTTCCAGCCCGCAGAGGGTCACGAACATGAACTTGTCGCGAAAGGTGAAGTACTCCAGTAGCAACTGATACCCGCTGAAGGCGCTGTCGCCCTTGGGCCATAAACGGTCCTGCTCGGCAAACCCCCTGGGTACGAAGTGCGCTTCAAGGGCCTGGCGCTCGGTGTGCCCCGGCAAGCGCACATACAGCGCCTGGGCGTGACAGGTCAGGGCCAGGTGCAAGGCACTGGCCAGCGGCAGGTCGGCGCCCAGGTACAGGGCAATGTCGCTCAGGTCGGTCGTGGGCCAGTCGGTCAGGGGCCCGCAGGCAAAGCGCAGGCGCAGCACATGGCGCCCATCGGGCTCATACCCGACCCGCACGGCCTCCAGTGCCAACGGGCGCAGCATCACGTCTTGCGTGGTGGTGTAGCGACAGCGGGTGCGCTGCGCGCCGATCGGTTGCGACAGCACCTCAAGGCCCTTGCCGATAAGGTCGTTGCCCTTGAGGTGTTGCAGGTCCGGGAGCAGTTCGACAATGGCCAGCGAAGGAATGGTGCGCAGGTAATGCGGCCACAGCAGGCTGACCAGCCCTTCGGTGAGTTCCGGCAAGTCATCGTCAAGCTTCTCGCGCAGGCGCCCCATCAAAAAGGCGAAGCCTTCGAACAGGCGCTCGACAAAAGGATCGTCGGCGCCCGGCTTGTCGAGGTTCAATTGCGCGGCGCGGTCGGGGAAGGCTTGCGCGAACTCCTTGCCGGCTTCACGCAGGTAACGCATCTCGGCGTCGAAATAACGCAGTGTCAGGTTTTCATTCATGTCCAGTGATCCATTGAGGCGGTGTTGAGCAACCGGGGCGGCAAACAGGCAACCTCACCCACACAGCACCGCCGCGCGCACCGGGTCCAGGGCCACCAGCGCGGCCAGCAGGGTTTCGCTGCGGCGGGCCAGCTCGGGCTTGTCTGCATCGCCGCGCTGGGCCTTGAGGCGTAGCAGGCGCAACAGCCGAGCCTTGACTTCGAAATCCAGCGCAGGCTCCCAGTCGGCCAGGGCCTGCCGCCGCGCCGTGGTGTCCAGCTCGGCCAGCAGGTGAATGGCCAGGTCGTTCTTGCCATATTGCTCGGCCACCCGCGCCATCAACAGGCGCAACAGCCAGCGCTGACGCCCTGCGTGAAGGTCCGGGCGCGCGGCCAGCCAGGCCAGGGCCTGTTCGACACCCTCGCTGTCAGCCCGGGCCAGGGCCTCACCTTCCAGCGCCAGGACCGGGTCATCGACAAGCACAGCGGTCGTTGCGGCACTGGCCGGCCAGGATGGGGCCGTGCCGGCACCGAACTCGCGGTTGATCCACTCCACCGTGGCCGGGTCGGCAAACGGGCTGCCATCGTTCCAGCACAGGTCCTGGAGCCCAGGCAAACGCGCCAGGAACATTTCGAAGTCGCGCTTGATGATGGCGGCCCAGCCCTCCTGCGGTGCGGGCTGGTGGCTCAGCGCCTGATAGAGGTAGCACTGCAGGTCCAGCCAGAAGTGATTCACGCCCTCGGCATACATGCGCTCGGCCTGCTCAAGCAGTTCAGGCCAGTTCTGTTGCAGGTACAGGCCCTTGAGCTGCGCCCGGTATTCGCTGCGCGGCGGCGCCAGGCGCGTCTTGCCGCTGGCATCGTGCGGGGGTACATGGTGCAGCGTGTCCCAGCGCAGGCTCTTGATCAGGCGATGCGCGGCCAGCCAGCCCAGCGGCTGCTCGCGCAGGTACGCCGCCAGTTGGCGACCGCTGTCGAGCACGTCGCGCCCGGACTTGATGGCGGCCGCAGCCTGAGGCAGCGCCTGCCCGCCCGCCTCGGGCGCGGCTTTGTTTTGCAGCGCCTGCGCCTGCGCCCCGCCCGCCTGCGTCAGCCGGGCAGACAGCGCGCCATACAGGCCGCCCAAGGCCGGACGCTGTTCCACCGGCCAGGCAAGCACTGCCTGCGCAAGCCAGGCCAGCGCCGCCACCGTGCGCTCGGCCTCGGCCATCACCACGTCCGGGTACAGCGCCAGGCTGTCGAGCACCCGGGCGCTGGTCAGCCACTCCACGGCCATGCGCCGGCCATTGCCACGCACAGGCAAGACCTGATCGGGGTAGTGCTCGACCAGCGCTGCCAGCAGTCCCAGTCCGGCGGCCAGCCCTGCCTCGCCCTGCATCTGCAAGCGGGCCCAGGCGTAATAGCTGGCCACGCGCAGGTCCTTGCAGCGCTGCTTGAGCAGTTTTTCCGCCAACAACAACACCTGCGGCGCATCGGCGGCAGACAACTTGTTGACCTCCTCGCGCAGGCGCTGGAAATCATCGTCACACGCAGGGTCTTCACCGGCCGGCGCGGCAGCGTCGATGGGCAACAGCCAGTCGGCCCAGTGCGCGGCCTGCTCACGGCCCAGGGCCACGGCATCGCGCTCGCCCAGACAGCGTTCGATCAGCACGGGCAGGCTCACAGGTCGGCCCCGGCGGTGGCGAGAAAAACCTGCCTCGGCAACTTGAAGCCGCGCAGCTTGAGCAGTGTCAGCGGCCCTTCGCCCAGTTCGGTGCGCAGGTGCCAGGTCAGGCCCAATCCGTCCGGCGCCTTGAGGATCAGCTGGTAGCGGCTGGCGCTGTCGTCCAGGGTCGTCACCTGCGCCTGCTCCAGCAGGCGGATCAGGCCCCAGGAGCCCTGATGATCGGCCAGCAGTCGCTCGCCGCTGACCGCGCCGATCCAGCGCACGCTGACGCCCGGGTGATCGCTGCGGCCCGGCCAGATGAAACGCTGGCCTGTTTCGCGCTGGTTGAAGTACTCGTGGGGGGTGCCATTGAGCGTGAAAGTGGTCTGCACCACATGGCGGGTGGCCTTGCCTTGCAGCTCGAAGTTCAAGCCCAGGCCGCCGTCGGTGTACAGCACGTCGCTCAGGTGGCTGAGCTGGTTGATGGCCTTGAGAAACGCCGGGTTGAAGCGCAGCCCCTGGCCGTGGGTGGGGTCCACCACCCAGCGGCTGCCTTCCTTGCGCAGCACCCCGCCCAGTTCGCGTTGCAGGAACTGCTCGATGCGCCCGGAGTCGGCCCGGATCATCTGCCCCAGTTGCGCCAGCGAAGCGTCGCTGCCGGTGGCGGCGAACGGGTAGCGGCCGTTGAAGCTGTTGTCCCAGTCGCTGACGATTGCCCGCTGCCACTGGCGGTTCAGGCCCGCCGCCGAGGGTTGCAGCACCTGCTGCCAGGCCTGCTCCAGCGGCTGCACGAACAGCGCCTGGCCGGCGCCGGCCCACTGCCCGCCCAGGCTGGCGGCGATCAGGCTGCCGTAGGCCTGGGTGTCGGTCAGGTCGATGCCGTTGCCCTGGAACACCGTCTGCGCCAGCGCCCGGGTCATGCCCTGCGGGTCGGGGGCGTGGCTGATCTGTTGCAGTTTCAGGCGCACCCGCGTGACCCGGGTCAGAAACGCCTGCAGGGTCAACCGGTCATTGCCGGCCTGGCCTTCGGCCTCCTTGCCCAGCAAGGCCAGCCACGGCCCGAACGTCGCCTCCAGCGGGGTGGCAAAACCGGGTACTGACGGCTCGATCAGGGCCGCCTTGTCCTGGCCGATCAACTGCTGCGCCGATTGCAGCAAGGCATCGCCCAGTGCCGGCGCGCGGGTCCCGGCCTGCGCCTGCCAGGCCAGTGTGTTGCCCAGGGCGATCAGCGGCGACTGGCGCACGTCGCTCATCAGGGTCAACTGGTCGATGACCTCGGCCAGGCTACCCGCCGGCTGCCAGCGCAGGCTGTTGAGCATGCCCAGCCAGGCATCGCTGTAGTCCTCGAAATAGCGCCAGGTCAGTTGCGCGGCCAGCGCCTCGGGGCTCAGCTCGGCGGCGATGTCGCCGGGCCTGTCGCTCAGCACCCAGTCGATCTGCTCGCGGCGCGCCCGGGCGATGCTCTCGATCGCCTCGCGCACCTGACCGTCCCAGGCCTGACGGGTAAACACCCCCGGCACTTCGGCGCGGGTGGTAAACAGCGAGCGGGCCTCGGTGTCGCCAACCAGCTCATCCAGGCCCAACGGCGGGTACTGCGTATCGGCGGCGTCCAGCACCTGGCGGTACAGGCTGGCCTGGGCGTTGCGCTGGCCGAGCTGGCCCAGCAGCACGCGGCGCACCTGGGCCACCTGGCGGGCGTCGACCTCGATGCCCCACTGCGGGTGCGCCGCCAGTTGCTCGGCATAGAACCCCAGCAGCCCCGGCGCCAGCGCCCGCCACAGCCCCTCGGCCACCCCGTCCGGCGGCGGTTGCTGACCCAGCACCCGGGCCAGAAACACCGGGTCGGCCTTGTCCGGACGGGCCATCATCAGCTGCGCCTTCAAGTGTTCATACGCCTGCGGCGCCTGCCGGGCGCGCTCAGGGCTGTCGGCGGGCAGTGCCGCAAAGGCCTGAAGTTCGCGTTGCAGGCGGGCCGCCACCGGGTCACGCAACAAGCGGTTGTTGGCCTCGACATAACGCGGCCACAGCGCCTCAAGCAACGCAGCATTCTGGCTCAGGCCCAGGCGCTGGTACCAGGGCACGCCGTTTCTGGCGCGGGCGTCGAGCCGGCCCAGTTCGCGCATCAGCTCGTTGAGGGCCAACAGGTGTTCATCGTCGGTGCCGGGGTGCTCGACAGCGGCCAGGGCGGTGTGTACCTGGGCGATCTGGGCGCGGTTGGTGGTGTAGGACAGGAGCAGGCCGACCAGGCACAGCGCTGCGAGACCCAGGCCGGCGCGGTAAGTGATACGCACCCCATGCCGGCCCGAACGCCGTGCACCACCGTGCGGGTCGGCGGCCACACCGTGCCAGGCCGGCAGCATCAGTTGCTGTTGATCAGGGTCCTTGGCGGCCGGCAAACCCATGCTGAACCACACCCCGCGCACGCTCAGGTCGCGCCGACGGGCCGTGAACACAGGCGCCAGCGCCTGCTGCCAGCGTTCAATGCCCTCGGCTTGCAGGTCCCGCGACAGGCGCCAGAGAAAGTCATGCCCCTGCTCGACCTCGACCTGCGCCATGCCCGCCTGACGCAGCGGTTGCAGCAGCTCACGCAGGCGGGCCGCCAGTTGCGCCGCCGTGCTGCGCGCCGGCAGCAGGCAGCCCACGGGGCGCGTAGGGTACTCCGGCATCGGCCGGCGACTGTTACACACCTGCCACAGGTGCAGCGGCAACTGCCAATGCAGGTCGCGGGCAACTTGCTGCACATGGCGCACGCCGGCATTCATCAAGGCCGGCTGCGCGCTTTGCGCTTTATTCAATGCCCAGACCACGCCATCCAGAGGCCGCCGACGGTTCAGCGCCTGCAGCGACGCAACCAATGATTCAGGCAGTTTGCCGGCCACGCTGCCGCCCCAGAGCAGCAGCGTATCGTCCATGTGCAGCCAGTATTGCGCGGCCAGGCCGGGAGCGATGGCCTCGATTTCGGCAGGTTCCCCGACCACCAGCAACACGCGCACAGGGCGGCGCCAGAGGATGCCGTAGTGGTCGCGCAGGTGCTGGCGCAGCGGGGTGATCCAGAGGTCGCCGGACTCGGCCTCAGTGCTTGAAGCCTTGCTCGCCATTGGCACCTGACGGGTCTTGTCCAGCCGGGCGTGCAGGCCCTGCACCCACTGCACATTGATTTGCGCAGCAAGCACCAGCAGAGCCCAGCACAACGCCGCTTTCATTAATGATTGCGGCCAATCACGGCCAAGAGGTGGCTGGCCACTGACGAACCACCAGGCAGTGGCCACAATGATCACCAGCACAGCCATCACCGCCGCGATCAACAGCGTAATGGGCCAGTAAGGCACTTTTCTGGAGTCGGTTTTTTCAGTCATGAGGGTGCACTATTCCAAGAGCCAGAGCGTAATGCGGATCGCGGGCCAGCCAGGCACAGGGTGCCGGGCTGTGTTGGCAGTGAGAGGCCGCCAGGGTGATCGCCACCATGGCTTGCAGACCGGCCAGGTCGCCAAAGTTGGCATCCTGCACCTGTGCCCGAGGGCTCCAGCCAGCAGTGGCAAGGTCCGGCAGACAGGCATCGGAAAATGCCACGCAGGTGTCGGTCGGGGCGTCCCGTTCACTTTGCTGCAGCACCCGGCCAGCCACGTCGGCCAACGCCTCGGCCTCGGCGACATACCACTCGCCGCGGGTCAGGCGCACGTCACCCTGCCGGCCCAGCACCCAGAGCACAGCCGCTTCTCCCGGCAGCAAGTTGCTGCCTTGACGCGCCGATGAAGACTGACAACCGGCGCACAGGATGCGCGCCTCGCCCGGTGCCTCCTGCAACTGGTCAATGATCGAAGCCAGGCTGTCAATGCCTTGCCAGGGCTGCGGCTGCGCGGGCAATACAATCTGTGGGCAAGACCTGGACATCTGCTCGAAAAAGGCCTGCCAAGCCTGCGGTGTGCCCTGCCAGTAACAGCGCAAGGGCACAAGGCCGGGCGGCGGGTCGTGTTGCTCGCACCACTGGGCGACCAGCCTGTGCGCCAGTTGCCGCTCACGCTCAGCTACATCGCCCGCCAGAATCTGCGCCAGCGCCAGCCGTGATTCGCCTGCCACGTCAATGGCAGCCGGCGGCTTGTGATCGGGCTGGAACAGCGCCTGACGCTGCTCGGGCGTGCTGCACGCCGGCCCCAGCAGCACCGTATCGAGCAGCGAGACCGTTTGCCGATGCTGCGCCCACCAGTGGGCGCAAATCCGTTGCGTCGATTCGTCGTAATGCCAGGCGTTATAGCGGCTCAGACAACACGCCAGGATGCGTAGCAAGAACGCCGCCAGCCACAGCAACAACCAGAAGGCGCCTGCGTAAATCGCAACCCTGCGGATCTCGCCGGCAGTGCCGCCCCACAAGGCCAGTACGCCTGCAAGCACCGCCGGCGTGCCCCCCATGAGCAGCCAGCGACCGTAGGCCGGGGGCGAGCGTTGCGGGTAGGGATCAAATTCGGGCATCGGTGTCATGACGCTACCCATGTGTCGGGCATGGAACTGACCAGCGAGCAGCCGCATGCACAGCGATGACCATGCAGCGCCACCGGGCAGCCATCGACCGTCATCAGGCTGCTGCCTTCGACAATGACGGTCGGGCCATGCCGGTTACAAAGCGCGGCATCGCCCTGGCAGGCCACAGGCAGGCCGTGACACAGGTAATGCCCTTGCACCACCTGACCGCCAAATTCGAGCAATGCGTCGCCCTGACGAACGATGGGCTTCATTGGTCTGCCTCGGGATGCACGATACCAAGTGCTAAGGCGTAATGCGGGTCGCTGGTCAGCCAGGCGCACGGCGCTTGCTGGTGATGGGCGCAGGTGGCCGCCAGAGTCTGTACCACCATAGGTGCAAGGCCGGCCAGATCGCCAAACTGTGCATCGAGCAAGTGATGTCGAGCGTTCCAGCCGATGGCAGACAGGTCCGGTACATGAGTGTGAAAGAACGACACGCAGGTGTCGGCCGGGGTCGCCAGTTCGCTTTGTTGCAGCGCCCGACCGGCCACCTCGGCAAGATCCTCGACACCGGCCACATACCACTCGCCCCGGCTCAGGCGCACATCTCCTTCGCGGCCCAGCATCCAGAGCAACGCGGCCTCTCCGGCAGGTGATTTGCTGTCTTGAGCGGCCGCCGAAGACTGGCAACCGGCACACAGAATGCGTGCATCGGCAGGTGCGTCATGCAACTGATCGATGATCGAACCGAGGCTGTCGACGCCCTGCCAAAGTTCAGGCTGTGCAGGCAACGACACTTGCGGATAGGTTATGGCCATCTGGTCGACTAAAGCCTGCCAGGCCTGCGGCGAGCCTTGCCAGTAAAACTGCATGGGTTGCAGCACGGCAAATTCGCCGCGTTGTGTACGCCAATTCACCACCAGTTGCCTGGCCAGTTCGCACTCACGTTCCACGCTGTTGGTGGCCAGGATGCCGGGCATCCGTAGCACGGCGCCTTCCGGCGTCTGTGTGACGTTGAGTGGCTTGTGGTCAGGGCTGAACAGTGCCTGGCGTTGCGCGCGGGTTCGGCAGGCAGGTGCCAATAGCACGGTTTCCACCAAGGCGGCTTTGCGGCGGTGGTGGGCCCACCAGTTTTTCAACTGTTGTTGATAGATAATTGCTTCATTTTTTTCATTCCAGCGAAACAGCCAATGGATTAACAATCGCACTATGAAGATCGCTAGCCACAGCCCGAGAACGCCTATTGATATAGGCAGAGAGATCATTGCTTCATACCCTTTCCAAGGTAGAAACACTTTAAGCAAGATCACCAGCACGATTGCGCTCATCAGCCAGCACCAGTAACAAGGTGACTTGACCAAAGGAGGAGGTATTTCAGGCATTTCGTTCAATGGCTTCACCTCTGGCCCTTTGGCACTTTTTATTGGGGGCATGACTGCGGCTCCGGCAATTGCAACGGGGTCTTGATTGGGTAATCGGGATGACCGTAGGCGTAGCAGGATGTGGTCACCTGCAATTCGTCGCAGGGCAGGAAGTGTACGGTGATACCGCAGGCTTTCTGGTTGGTGTAGTCGGGGACAGTGACCTGCTTACTATGTTGGCGCTTTAGGGAATTAACTCTTCTCTTCCACTCTAAATACTTGGACCAATCTCCAAATCCGGGAAAATCATCTGAGTACGACGATCCCGTCTCCCAATCTACTCGCACTGTCATCCCCGACTGCCAACGTTGGGGCGCGATATAACCGGTACCGCCTCCTCCACTCTTATGGGCACCAATGATGTCGATAGCTGAATACCCGTCCACACTGAAATGATTGATCGCCCAATGTGTGTGATTTACTCCCTGAATGATGCCTGCTTGAGAATGGGTCACCAGAAGGCTGCTGCCCAGCGCACAAACAGCCAGAAAGAAGCCGCGCCGCAAGCCGGCCTTACTAAAGGCTCGACGCCATATAAGACGTGAGATAAGCACCTTAGACGGTCGCATCGCTGACCTCTCCCGACTTGAACAGTGCTTCAGTGTTCTTCTGTGCCTGGGCCAGTTGCTCGGCATCCATAGGTGCCACCCCTGGCTCGCCAGTGCGCAGGCTGCTATCGGTGGCGGCCAGCGGTTGGCCGTGTTGGTCATACACCACCAGCATTCGCGAGTGGACCTCACCAAAGAACACCATGCGGTCACGGAAATAACTGCCGGTAATTTCACGCTGGCCCTTTTTTAAATAGTTGAGGCAAAACCAGTACAGAAACCAGGCGCGGGAGTCATGCACCTGATCATCAAACAATGCCCGCAGCAAACCTTCAGGCTCACTAGCATTGCGACTTTCGTCGACGTTGCCACGTAAGGTTTCGCTCATGTGGTTGCGCTGCGCACTGGGTGCCGGAAACAACCGGCTAACCAGCGCCTGGCCGTCGGCCTTGAGCCGCTTGTACTCTAATTGCACAGCGCCCTTGACCTTCACATCCATAAGTTGCTCGACCACCCAGATCGCAACATTGCGCTGCAAGCCGTGTCGATACTCGACGCCAAACTCCTGAGCCGCTTCGTGCAACTGAGTCCTGGCCATATCCGGATCAAAATCCTGAACGCCAGGCGGTAGAGGAACTGCCGGTGCTGAGCCTGTGCGTGCACGCACCAGCTGTACCCTGCGCTGTGTTTCCACCAGTGCTTGGCGAGCATCACGATCAGCTTCGGCAGCCTGCCGGGGCTTCTCTTGCGCGTGGTCATCGTTCGCCCACTTAAAGAAATCCTGCTCTTGTAGGCTGAGAAAGGCGTAACGGTCGATGCGCCAAGCCGTGATCCAGGCCATTTGTGTACGTAGGGCCTGCTCGATTGTTTGGTCCGATTGCAGCGGTCGATAGAGTTCAACCTGCTCAATAGACAGTTCTGGGGCAGTCGCCAAGTTCAGGGTTACTTGGCGCCACGCATTGAAGCGGTTGACCAGAGTTGGTGACGCCTCAAAGTGCTGTGCAACATCATCTTCCATTGCACGCCATGATTCGCGGTTAAGCTCAAAAGGCAAGGTGCTCCTAGGTACCTTTAAAGGCGCGCCATGAGCAAAAGCATCTGCATACAGATCATTCAGAGCTATCTGCGAAAGAAGCAGGCCATCGCCTATTTCAGGGTCAAGGCTGTATCCCTTCCCCTGCTCTCCCGGCGGATACCCACCCCCCTGATTGGAATGCATCCCCGGATGCAAAACCTCGACGCTATTGGCCGGATACTTACCATTCTCACGGCGAATCGAGTCCAGCGGAAAGCACAGGCGCTGCTCATGACTGGCAACGATTTGCAAACAGCGCTTAACCAGACCGTTGTCAGGTAATTGTTGAGTGCCATCGGCCCAACTCATATGACCGGTAGTGATCTGCGAGGCGTTGGCAATTCCCACAGAAGCAACGGTATCCAACAACCCAAGGTATTCGATACTGACGGGCAGGCTCAGATCATTCAGGTGCAGGGAGGGCATGCTGTCCGCAAACGACAGCAATCCGCCCAGCCAGTTGACGAAGGCTCTAGCAGATGCAGCTCCACGGGAAAAACCATAGACATACAGTTTGATACCCAGCAGCTTCTGCTTACCGGGACGCGGTGGTTCAAGGGCAATACGCAGCGGTTTGGCAATCACCTGCAACTGCTTTTGAATCTCTATAGCACGGTTGGCATTGCCCCTCATTTCGACTGTCGTGCCCATTGACTGCACCGCCGCATATAGCTGCGCATTATCCAGGCGAGGTAGCCCCAGACTCAGGCGCAGGGCATCGATGATCATCAATAGCCCCCAGTTGATGCGCTCTTGGCCAAAGGCGGCCATGGCAAGCCCTGGCGTGCTGTAGTCCAAATCCCCTACTTCGGGAAACGGCGTGCCGACACCCGGCATGTAGTACTTGAAATATTGACCTTCGCCGGTGCCCGGCACATCCGTGAGCCGTTCGGCGCCAGGCGTAAAGGAGGTGCCGCCTGTATAGCCGGTACCGATACTGGCGCGAAAAATCCGGCCGATATTGGTCGGCTTCTTGGTTTTAGCCATGTAAAGGTCGTGATTAAGGTTATTGCCGGTGCCGTCGAAGCACAGGGTGACATGCAATACCTTGCAGCATGGCGGCATGCCTCTGCGCCCGGCCGCCTTACTGGTGGAGTCGTGATAGTCGCGTTCAGCCTCCGTGCGACGATAGACGTTATCCCAGACTTGCTCGGGCCGACTCGGTAGCCGGCCCTGCAACGGAAACTGCGGTGGATACCATACCGGTGCCAAGTCTCTCGAGGGCGGTGGGGAGACGCTGCCCGCAAACGTAGAAATCAAGCCTATGGACATGATGTGGTTTTCCTTGGGTCTGAGGTCTGATCCATCAATAAGGTGTGCAAGCGGTCGCGCACGAAGGCCAGCCGTTGGCTGTCCGCTATCAGTCCTTCGCGGGTGGCTTCGAGCATGGCGGCGTAGCAAACCTGAAAGCGGCGCTCGGCGCTCCAGTCCTTGGGCAAGACCCTGCTCAGCATGGGGATAGCCAGGGTGGCATCGCTGGCACAACCGAAGGTTTCCAGTTGCGCGTCGCTGAGTTCGGTCGGGCGCAGTGGCGCGGCCTCCTCGAACGTGGCCGGTTCGCCCACCAGGCATTGCGGCTGACCGTCACGGTCCAGCCAGCTCCAGATGAATGCCGGTTGCAGCCAGCGTTGCTGCTGCTCTGGATCAAAGACTTTAAACAGCAGGGGGAACAAACGCGGATCGTAATAGCGCAGCAGCCCGCGATGGCCGCCCTGAGTGGCTTCCAGGCACGCGGTCAAGTGCTCGCCCAGATACTTGAAAGACCAGTGCGACACCAACGCCAGCAGTTCATGGCGACCCTGAAGTTCTTGTAGCAGACCGGCCAGCCATAAGCGTTGCAAAGGCTTCGCAAGGTCAATGCGCACTAATAACGGCGCCACATCCTCGGCTGCCTCTTCGGGCAGACCGGCGTACAGCGAATGCCAGGATATCGGCGGCTCAACGCTGCGCACACTGGCGAGTAATCGTCCAGCACAGCCGACTTGATCAATGATCAAATGAATAAAAGGGGTAGACGCCTGCGTACAGGCGCCCTGCAGCAGGTTGAGCCAATGATCGGAATTGAAGTCGCTCATGGTTAGCCTCCCTCGGCTACGAATATCTGGCTAGCGGCCTTGGCTTTTTCAAGACACTCCTTGCAGACCGAACTCGGCAACTCCGGCAACGGAAAGCTTTCCCCGCCGGGTCCTTCAAACCGGTGCTGGCCCTTGAGCCCCAGTAATCCGGTGCTGTGAATCTGAATCTCGCCACTTGGGGTAATACGAATAAACCCGCCGCCGCAGCCCAGAGTGATGCCGTTCCTGGCGGTCAGTTGCAGGTGGCCCTGCACCGATTGCACGGTGATGTCTTGTTGGGCGATGAGGTTGAGCAGGTCGCCATGGGATTCGATTTCCAGCGGTCCCTTGCCGGAGACCAGGCGCATGCCTTCCTCGCGCGCCAGCAGGCTCATGCCCTGTTCGGACTGGGCTGACAGGCGCTGGCCGCCGCACAGGTTGAGTTCGTCCTGGCTTTGCAGGTACATCGCGTCACCGCTGTGCAGCAGCAGGCTGGCGGAGGTCAGGGCCGCGATGCCCTTCGGGGCGCTGAGCACGATGGCGGGCGCATTGAGGGCTTGCGCATCGGCCTGAAGCCGTTGCAGGCCGTCACTGGCTGGCGCCAGGTTGTGATGCCCTGCGGCGACAGCCTGGCAGGTGCCCAGTTGCTGGCTGGCCTGCTCGACCTGTTTGACGGCCGCTTGCATCTCCAGCACCGGCCCCTGCGCCTTGGCCTGTTCATCGGCGCTGATGAACAGCCCCTTGCCCGCCCGGATCGCGCCCCAGCCGTCGGTGCGCAGCTCGAAGCCTTCGCCGCGCTTGTGTTTTTCGGCATCCACCAGGTGCCCCAGGTTGAGCTGGCTCTTGCCGCTGTACTCGGTGCTGAGCTTGACGTGTTCTTCGCCGCGCCGGTCTTCCATGCGCAGCTTGTTGTTGGCCGGGGTGCGCAGCACGTTGCGGGTGTAGTCGCGCTTGCCCAGGGTCACGTGGTCGACGTGCCCGCTGTCGTGCAGGGCGTGGGCGATGTAGGGCTTGTCCGGGTCGCCCTGTTCGAAGGCCACGGCCACTTCGGCGCCCTGGATCAGCGGCAGGTGCAGCCCGTGCACGTCTCCGGCGTAGGGCCGGGCCAGGCGCAGCCACATGCTTTCCTTGCCCTGGGGCCATTCGTCGCGGTCGAACAGGAAGCTGACCTTGTAGCGGCCTTCGCGGTCGATGTGGCTGTAGGGGTCGTTGGCATGGTTGCTGGTGACCCGCGCCGGCACGGTGCCGGCCATGCGCGGTTTGTCCGGCAGCGGCGGACGAAAGCACACGGTTTCCGAGTACGGGATGGCCTCGAAGTGCGCGATCAGGCTGCTGTCGCGGGCGGCGCGGGTGATCAGGCGGGTCAGCACTGCGCCCGGCGCGAAGGCCTTCGGGGCGTCGCCGAGAATGTTCAGCACCTGCCCCGGCGCCAGGGTGGCGCTGCTGCTGGTGCCGCTCAGGCGCACCTGGTCATTGAGGTAGCGCTCATGGCGCAGCCGCGCATAGAAAAAGCCGCTTTCGCTGAGCAGGTCTTCGTCCAGCGCCAGCGGGTCGCCCAGCGCTGTGTAGGGTTCGGCGTAGTGATAGGCCTCGCCGTAGGTGGTGGTGGCCCGCCGGCTGTGGTCGACCTCGCCCTTGAGCCAGGTGTGCAGGTTGCGCGGGTCGTAGCTGCGAAAGTGAATGTTCTTTTCCACCACCTGGTGGCGGGTCTGCAAGGCCCAGACGCTGTCTTCATGGCTGGCAAAGCCCGACGGCGGGTGCTGGGCCAGCTTGACCCCACGCTGGTACTGGCGCTGGTCGTCGTGGAACTGCACCACGTCGATGCGCAGGCGGTCATCGCTGGTGAAGCGGTACCAGATGCCGACCTCGGCCAGCAGCCGGTCGATGAAGGCCAGGTCGCTTTCGCCGTACTGCATGACCTGCTCGCGGCGCGGGTACTCGCGCGACAGGGTGAAGATGAAGTCCTGACCGAGAAAGCCGTGCCGGCTGCGCAGGATGTGCTCGACGATCTGCGGCACCGACCGGTCCTGGTAGAGGCGGTATTGCCGGCCACGGGCCAGCAGGGCCAGGCGCGGCTGCAGGGTGACTTCGTAGCGCGCCTCGTCAACGGAGCCTGACAAACGCTGCAGGCCGGTGATCGTGCCGCGCAGCGTGCGCAACGGCACCACCGCCGGCACGGGAAAACCCGGCAGCGCCCTGGGCAGGGTGTGCGCCGGTGGGTGCAGGCTGAAATGCCCGGCCCGGCCCAGGAACTGTTCGGCGGCGAGGTCCTGCTGCGGGCAGGTGAATTCGATGCGGTAGGTGAAGGGCTGGCTCAGGTGCTCTTCGCCCTCGAAGGCCAGCACGTCGAGCCGGTCCTTGACGTCGTCGACATGCAGGGTGTGGCAGCTGTGGTCGAAGATAACGGGCAGTGGGCTGGGCATGGGTCAGGCTCGACGAAGTTCGGAGACAAATAAAAGTCAGCCGGCAGGGCTGGACGCTCGACTTATTGATTGACGATATTTAATTAATTCACTGCAACTTATTGCAGAACTTAAACAAAGCGTGACAATGAATGATTCAAAAGAGCTATTCCATAGCGCCCCACCAAAACAGATATTTCCCAACACACTTCAGGAAATCTCCTACAAAAGTATTTATTTACTTTGCTGAAACACGCCACTGATCAAACTCGAAAACTAACGAAGTAAAGCCCGGATTTAATGAGTGCATAAGGCTCTCTTTCAATAATCATCCATAAACCGCACACTCACCCCCTCCTCCCCATACCCCATCACCACCCCGCAGGTCTTGACGCTGGCGGCCTGCCGTTCCAGCAACTGCTGGCTCAGCACCGGCAATATCTGCTGGTTCAGCAGGCTGTCGATGTTGCGTGCGCCGCTGTCAGGCAGCAGGCAGGCGGCGACCAGGGCGTCGTGCAAGGCGTCGTCGGTCTGGCAGTGCAGGCCGTAGTGTTCGGCCAGCCGGCGGGCGACCCTGGCGAGCTTCAGGCCGACGATGGTCTTGAGTGCCTTGGCCTGCAGCGGGCGGTAGATCAGGGTCTGGAAGCGCGCCAGCAAGGCGGGTTGAAAGTGCTCGCGCAGGATCGGCCGCAGCAGTTCCTGGAGGCCACTGTCCGGGGTGTCAGGCGCGTGGTCCAGGCGGGCTTGCAATTGATCGCTGCCCAGGTTGGAGGTCATGAGGATGACCGTGTTGCGAAAGTCGATTTCGCGGCCTTCACCGTCGCGCATGAAGCCCCGGTCGAAGACCTGGTAGAACAGGTTGATCACGTCGCGGTGGGCCTTTTCCACTTCGTCGAGCAGCACCACGCTGTAGGGGCGCTGGCGCACGGCTTCGGTCAATACACCGCCCTGGCCGTAGCCGACGTAACCGGGCGGCGAGCCCTTGAGCTGGCTGACGGTGTGGGCTTCCTGGTATTCGGACAGGTTGATGGTGATCAGCGATTTTTCGCCGCCGAACAGGCTGTCGGCCAGGGCCAGGGCGGTTTCGGTCTTGCCCACGCCGCTGCTGCCCACCAGCAGGAATACGCCTTGCGGTGCCTTGTCATCGGTCAGGCCGGTGCGGGCGGCGCGCAGGCGCTGGGCCAGGGCGCCAAGGGCCTGGGGCTGGCCGATCACGCGGTCACCCAGTTGCTGCTCCAGCGCCAGCAGGCTGGCCTGCTGGTCCTTGAGCAGGCTGCCCAGCGGCACACCGGTCCAGTCGGCAATCACTTCGGCCACGCTGCGGGCACTGACGTCAAGCGACAGCAACGGGTGGTGGCCTTGCACCTCGTGCAGATGGCGTTGCAGGCGGGCACAGTGCTCCGCGCAGGGGGCCTGGGCCTGGCGGGCGTCGAGCAGTTGCCGGGCCAGTTCGCGTTCGCGCTGGTGCTGTTGGGTCAATACGGCTTGCTGCTGGTACACAGCAAGACTGTGACGCACATCAAAGTAAAACAGTATATGAACCGACCGCGCAAAGCTATCACGCAGAAAAATCTCAGAACCTTCACACATAGTCTTGGGGATAATTTCTACAAGCCTGACTTCTTTCCTGTAAGGCGCATAAACCATGAACACTCATTCATCCCTCTAATGCATATACCCTGCCGGTCATAAGTTGATGCCAACTTGTTACGGACAGACAAGCGGCCGACAGAGTTAGTCGCGTCGATCAAGACGTTGATTCATAGGCATGGGTTGTGCGCACAAGGGACTGACGCGACCGAGCGCAGCCCCTTGGCTATCAAACAGGATTCGTCCTACCGTTCCGGCATGGGCGGCAAATGATCGATCATCAGGTCGATGACGCCTTGGGCCTGGGCGATCAGATGGGTCGTCGCCATGGCCAGGGCGCGCTGCTCACCGCACAAGTTGTCGCCACATTCGTAGGCCGTCGCATTGGCGCAGCCCAGCAGTTCCGAAACGTGGTTCAACTGGTCTTCGAAGGAAATCAGGGAGGTGCCCGGGGCGGGCGTCGGGGTTGAACCGGGTGGGTCGGGGACGATCTTTTTCATTGGGTAAGCCTCTCTCGTGGACAAGGATTACCACTCGCTCTGCGGCCAAGCAGATTGGGTGGCAACAGTACAAGGGTTGGCCGACCGGATGAGAGAGCGAATCCGGCACACCCGAAGGTGTCCCTTGCACAGCTGCCATAACAATGTGAGCACGGACAACCAGCATCCGCTAACAACATCTCAAGCGACTGCACTCTCAATCCATCCTGGGCGGCCAAGCCCTGCCGCTTTATATCAGCGACGCGAGGCAGCCTAGTGAGGGAAATGAGCAAGCGCAAGCGGTCGGCATTTTCTCGGAAATTTCCTGCAAGTTAAAGGGAGGCGTCTTGCAATCAGCAGACAATTTGGCCTTGAAATGCAGTGCAGAGCGGTGCTTTCTGACAAGACGGCCGTAAGCTGGGCACAGGAGACAACCCTTCTGCCAAGCCTCAAAAAATGTAAGACCCGCACACGCCCCGCAACACTTCCGATCCGTCCTACATCCGCCTCAGACGCGGCCGGCTGTCTTCAGCCTGATGACTCGCAAGACTTCCACAGACTCGTTTCCTACCCAACCGTCAAGGAATCTCGTGGATTTCCAGCGGCTCACACACATGGCGCAGATCACCCGTCCTCTCGGGCCGGATGCGTTGTTGCTCAAGGACAAAGGCAGCGCCAAGGCCTGCTTTGCCTTTGATGCCGCCATGACAAGTTTCGCCCTGGGCGCTGTCATTGAGACAGGGATGCAAGTCGGCAAACAACTACTTGGACAAATACAGGAAAAGATTAACCACAATCGCGAGATGACAGACATCAAGTGGACGTGCATTGAAATCAATGTTAGCCACCTACTTTTATCAGGCGGATTCAGCATATTTGCACCGAGCATGCTGGCTTCAGCGAAGACACTCATTAGCTCAGGAAAAGCGCTCAAGACCTTGTCAAACCAAGCAGCCAACACGACTAATCGCGCAGCAAAACTAACAGCACGCAAAGCGGACCACTCAAACGAAATCAAAAAAACAGTAACAGTTCAAGCGACTTGGCAAACAGGAAAAATTATCGCCAAGTGCCCCATCAAAGACGAAACACCGGAATGCAAAACCCAATGAAATATTTCCTGATAACGACCACCATCGCCATACCCTTTGCGGCACTTTATAACCTACTAGACATCTACTTTAACGGATCTTGGATTGCAGCCGTAATTGTCATCTCCATGATGGCTACTGCACGAGCCGTGCCTTTATTTTTACCGAAAATCAAAGGGCATCAAGGATAACTGGCCAGATGATTAACACAGTCCAAATCTGCGCAAGCCATCAAAAACAAACACACAGTCACTGACTGGCTTTATTGGGTATTAAATGCCCCCTCTGCAGGAGATTCCCCCGTATAGCTGACACCACACTGTCGCGCAGCAAACAGGGGACCTGGTAGGAGCGCGCTCTGCCGGAATGCCGGACCAGCGCGACCAAGTGCGAAGCGCTCGCAAGATTGATTAAACGCCACAAATTTACGACTGCTAACGCAGCCGGTCGCGGGCAGAGCGCGCTCCTACAGGGGTGAGTTTCAAATCCAATAAATCAATAAGTACCGTTCCTGGCTGAAGCGGATCGCCGGCCGGTCCTATGTCAAAGACACCTGCACTGGCCACGATCCGATCGGTATCAGAACTCACATAATCGGGATGAGCCGCTCAAGCGATGGCTTCACACGTCCCCATCAATGCCCCATGTGCGCCCCATGTCCGGCATGTACGTCATGGCCGTCGCTGTTCAGCGCCCGCACGGGTACTTGCACGTCCAGTGTCTGGCGCGTGCCCTTGGCGTCCTGCACGGTGAGGGTCAGCGGGATCTGGTCGCCCTCCTTCGCCTGGGCCGCCAGGCCGATCAGCATCACGTGGTAGCCGTTGGCGTCGAACGCCACGGGCTTGCCGGCTGGCAGCGCGACGCTGTCGACCTTGTTCATGTTCATGCGATCGTCTTTCATCGACGTCTGGTGAATCTCGACGATTTTGGCCGCCGTGGAGGCCACGCCAACCAGTTGGCTGTCGGTGCTGGCGGTCAGTTGCATGAAGGCGCCGGTGGAGGGCTGGCCGGGGACGGTGGCGCGCACCCAGGCGTCCTGCACCTGGGTGTCGGCGTAGGCCGGCAGGCTCAGGCCGATCAGCGCCAGGGCGGCAACGGTGGTTTTGAAAGCGGTACGGGTCAGTACATTCATCAGCAGACTTCCATAAGCGTAAGCAAATCTTCGGCGCATTGTTGCGCGGTGAGCTTGTGCGACAGGCTCAGGCGCAGCACGCCCCGCGAGTCGTAGACATAGCTGGTGGCGGTGTGCGAGATCGTGTAGGTGTCGCCCAGCGGCACCTTTTCGTAGAACACGCCAAACTCCTTGGCCACCGCGGCGGTTTCTTCCAGGGTGCCGGACAGCGCCACGAAGTCAGGGTCGAAGGCCTTGACGTATTTTTCGATGATCTGCGGCGTGTCGCGCTCCGGGTCCAGGGTGATGAAGATCACCTGGAAGATCGGCGCGTCGGCGCCCAGCAGTTTCTTGATCTGCGCGGCACGCGCCAGCGCCGTGGGGCACACGGCCGGGCATTGGGTGAAGCCGAAGAACACCAGCGGCATGTAGCCGCGAAAGCTCGACAGGCTCTTGTAGTTGCCCTCAGTGTCGCGCAGCTTGAAATTGCGCCCGACGATTTCGTTGCTCATGTCCTTGCCATGCTTGAACGGCAGGACGTTGGAATTGCCGCACCCGGCCAGCAGGCCGCCCATGCTCAGCAGGGACAGGCCGGCGACCACTTGGCGGCGGGATAAATGATGGTTCATGCACTACGGTCCTTTTCCAGGATCGGGACGGGACAGCGCCCGTGTCTCAGGCAGGCTCGCGGCGTGGCGGGCCCTTGGCAAGTCAGCCTGGCGCTCAGGGGGCCTGGGCGACTCTGCCTGGTGAGGTGTGTCGGCCGGGCCGCCAGTCAAGGCGCTCGTGCAGGGGCACGCGGCTGAACAGCCGCCGCAGCCACCAGCCCACCGTGGCGAACGAGATCAGCGCCGTGCCCAGCTTGCCGGCAAAGGCGCAGTCGAACAGCGCCAGTTGCATGATCAGCCCGTGGCCACCGGGCAATGGGTGATGCCCGGCCTCGGCCTGGCGTTGCGCGGCCACCGTCGCGGTGGTGGTGTCGCCGCAGATTTCCAGCGCCGGCGCGGGCATGAACGTCGCCAGCATCCGCCCGTGACCCAGGCTGCACAGCACCGCGCTGAACAGCACCAGGCCGGTCAGCGTGCAGGCCACGAGGGCGCGGTGAGTGCGGACGAATTTCATGGCGGCGAATTTACCATTGCCCAGCCTGGGCGAACACCGCCATTGCAGGCAGCCCCGGCCTGACCGCGCGGCAAGCCAAGGCCCGGCGCACTCACAGCCCTGTGCGGCAAAATGGCGCACGGGCGCGTTCTTTGCAAAGCGCCAGCTTTTGGCCAGGCAAATGCCGATCCTTTGCTAGGCTGTCTGGAAACAACAGGGAGTCACTGCCATGTCCGAGAACCTGCCGAACGATCCGTTGGTCACGCTGTTGGACCGGCTGGTCGAAAACAATGCGGCGCTGGTCGGCGCCGTCGAGGAAATCGCCTTGTGGATCGACCGCCAGAACGACCCGCAGACACTGGCACAGATCCAGCAGCATCTGGGTGCGATCCGCGCCAATGCCTCGGTGGTGCAAGAGACGCTGGGCGAACTGGCCGACCGGGCGGCGCTCAGGCATGAAGAGGACAACGAGGACTGAGTGTCAACGCCGGCTGGCACCGTCCAGGAAAAACTGGCGCAGCAAGCCAGGCATTGCCGCACGCGCCACCCGGCCGCGACGCTGCGATTCGACCAGGCCGAACATCAGCGAGGCAAACACTTCGGTGAGCATGGCCGCGCTGAGGTCGATGCGAAAGATGCCCTCATGCTGGCCACGCAGAAAGAAGGCGTCCATCGCGTCGGAGTATGACTGCCAACGGCGCTCCTCGGCGTCCTCGAGCAAGCAGTCCGGGTGCCACTCGGCCATCATGAATAGCAGCATTTCGCGGTTCGCCAGGTGCCCGTCAATCAGGTTCTGCAAGGCGTCCAGGACGGGAGCCTGCAGCAGGTCGGCATCCTGGATGATCTGGTTCATCTGCGTGGTGCTGTGGTCATGCAGAATGTCGATCAGGTTGGCGCGGGTGCCGCAAAAGCGATTGAGGGTGGCCTTGCTGACGCCGGCAGCCTCGGCGATGTCCTTGAACGTACCGCTCTGGTGATCAACCACGGCAATGGCCAGGGCCTTGAGGAATTTTGCATCGGCGGCGGGTAAATCCATGGGGCGGTTCTTTCACTCGGCTGGACAGCGTGGGCGACATTTTGCAGAAAAAGCCTACACATTCAATGAGCCTTACACAATTGCACACAAATGCTTCATATGAGTCAATATTGACTCAGATCAAACAAAACCAGATCATTGCCGGCTTTCAGGCACTGACGGGCCTTGCCCCCGGGGATGTAATGAACAACATGCACAAAAAGCGCGTCGCTTCGGTGATCGCGCTGGTGGCCCTGCTGGGCCTGACCGGCTGTGAAAAACAACCGCCAGCCGGCCCCCAAGGTGCAGCGGCCTCCAGAGAAGTCGAAGCCCTGACCGTCAAGCCCGAGTCATTTACCGTCATCAGTGAGCTGCCAGGCCGGGTCGAACCGGTGCGGGTGGCGCAAGTCAGGGCGCGGGTGGCCGGGATCGTGCTGAGCCGCAACTTCACCGAAGGCAGCGACGTCAAGGCCGGCCAGGTGTTGTTCCAGATTGATCCGGCGCCGTTCAAGGCCGCCCTGTCCAAGGCCCAGGGCGATCTGGCGCGCACCGAAGCCACCCTGGCCGAAGCCCAGGCCACGCTCAAGCGCTATGAACCGCTGGTCAAGATCGAAGCGGTCAGCCAGCAGGCCTACGACACCGCCAAGGCCACCCAGCTCAATGCCGTGGCCGCGCGCCGTGCGGCACAGGCCGATGTCGAAACCGCCCGGCTGAACCTGGGCTATGCCACGGTCAATGCGCCGATTTCCGGGCGCATCGGCCGCGCCTCGGTGACCGAGGGCGCACTGGTCGGCCAGAACGAGACCACGCTGCTGGCCACCATCCAGCAACTGGACCCGGTGCATGTCGACTTCACCCAACCGGTGGCCGATGCCTTGCGCATGCGCGCTGCCATGCAGGACGGGCGCCTGCCCAAGGGCGGTGAAGATGCCCTGACCCTGAGCGTTGAGGGCACCGACTATAAGCGCCGCGGCACCTTGTTGTTCACCGATGTCGACGTCGAGCGCAGCACCGGCCAGGTGGCCCTGCGTGCTCGCTTCGGCAACCCCGACGGCCTGCTGCTGCCCGGCATGTACGTGCGCGTACAAACCCCGCAAAGCGTCAGTAACGAAGCGATCCTGGTGCCACAGCGCGCCGTGCAGCGCGGCAGCGACGGCAATGCCAAGGTGCTGGTGATCGGCACGGACGGCACCGTTCAGGCCCGCCCGGTGAAGACCGGTGTCATGCAGGCGTCGCGCTGGCAGATCCTTGAAGGCCTGAGTGCCGGCGAACAGGTCATCCACGGCGCCATGACCGGTCTGAACCCCGGCGACAAAGTGGTGGCCAAGGCCGCGCAGCCCCAGAACGCTGCTGCCCCCCAGCCGTCCAGCGCCCAGTAAGGCCGACTTCGAGGAACGTCCATGTCACAGTTTTTCATCAAACGGCCCAACTTTGCCTGGGTCGTTGCCTTGTTCATCCTGCTCGCCGGCCTGATCGCCCTGCCGCAACTGCCGGTGGCGCAATACCCGGTGGTCGCACCGCCGCAGATCACCATCAGCGCCAGCTACCCCGGCGCCTCGGCGCAGGTGCTGGTCGACTCGGTGACCAGCGTCATTGAAGAGGAGCTCAACGGCGCCAAGGCCATGCTGTATTTCGAGTCGACCAGCAACGCCAACGGCATTGCCGAGATCAACGTAAGCTTCCAGCCCGGCACCGACCCGGACCTGGCCCAGGTCGAGGTGCAGAACCGCATCAAGAAGGCCGAGGCGCGCTTGCCCCAGCCCGTGCTGACCCAGGGGCTGGGGGTCGAGCAGGCCAGTTCCGGCTTTCTGCTGATCTACGCCCTGAGCTACAAAGGCGAGGCCGAAGGACGCAATACCGTGGCGCTGGCCGATTACGCCGCACGCAACGTCAACAACGAGCTGCGCCGGGTCCCTGGCGTCGGCAAGCTGCAGTTCTTTGCCTCTGAAGCCGCCATGCGCGTGTGGATCGATCCGCAGAAGCTGGTCGGCTATGGCCTGTCGCTGGTCGATGTAACCGCCGCCATCCGCGCGCAGAACATCCAGGTACCGGCCGGCAGTTTCGGCAGCACCCCGGGCGCCAGCGGGCAGGAGCTGACCGGCGTGCTGGCGGTCAAGGGCACGCTGGACAACCCCGAAGAGTTTGCCCGCATTGTGCTGCGCGCCAACCAGGACGGCTCCAATGTCACCCTGGGCGACGTCGCGCGCCTGGCGGTCGGCAGCCAGGACTACAACTTCGATGCGCGCCTGAACGGCAAGCTGGCCGTGGCCGGTGCCGTGCAACTGTCGCCGGGCGCCAACGCCATTGCCACCGCCGAGGCGGTCAAGCAACGGCTGCAGGAGCTGTCGGTGAATTTCCCGGACGACGTGGAGTTCTCCATCCCCTACGACACTTCGCGGTTCGTCGACGTGGCCATCGACAAGGTGATCTACACCCTGATCGAGGCCATGGCGCTGGTGTTCGTGGTGATGTTTCTGTTTTTGCAGAACATCCGCTACACCCTGATCCCCAGCATCGTGGTGCCGGTGTGCCTGGCCGGTACGCTGGCGATCATGTACCTGCTGGGTTTCTCGGTGAACATGATGACCATGTTCGGCATGGTGCTGGCCATCGGCATCCTGGTCGACGACGCCATCGTGGTGGTCGAGAACGTCGAGCGGATCATGGCCGAGGAAGGCCTGTCGCCGCCGGCGGCCACGGTCAAGGCGATGGGCCAGGTGTCCGGGGCTATCCTGGGCATTACCCTGGTGCTGTCGGCAGTGTTTTTGCCACTGGCATTCATGGGCGGCTCGGTGGGTGTTATCTACCAGCAGTTCTCGTTGTCGCTGGCGGTGTCGATCCTGTTCTCGGGTTTCCTGGCCCTGACCTTCACCCCGGCGCTGTGCGCCACGCTGCTCAAGCCGATCCCCGAAGGGCACCATGAAAAAACCGGTTTCTTTGGCGGTTTCAACCGGCTGTTCGGGCGCCTGACGCAACGCTATGAGCGGCTCAATTCAAGCCTGCTCAAGCACACCGGCCGCTACATGCTGATCTACGTCGGCATTGTCGCGCTGCTGGGGTTCTTCTACCTGCGCCTGCCGGAATCCTTCGTCCCCATCGAGGACCAGGGCTACACCATCGTCGATGTACAGTTGCCGCCGGGCGCCACCCGGGCCCGCACCGATGCCACCACCCGACAGCTGGAGCAATGGCTGGTCAACCGCGAGGCCACTGAAGCGGTGACCATGATCCTGGGCTTCAGCTTCTCGGGCATGGGCGAAAACGCTGCCCTCGCCTTCCCGACCCTCAAGGACTGGTCGGTGCGCGGTGACGGCCAGTCGGCCGGCGATGAAGCAGCGGCCTTCAACCAGGCGTTCGCCAGCATCAGCGACGGCACAGTCATGGCCGTGACCCCGCCGCCGATCGACGGGCTGGGCACCTCGGGTGGTTTCTCGCTGCGCCTGCAAGACCGCGGCGGCCTGGGCCGCGAGGCATTGCTCAAGGCCCGTGATCAGTTGCTGGGCCAGGCCAATGGCAACCCGCTGTTTCTCTACGCGATGATGGAGGGCCTGGCCGAAGCGCCGCAATTGCGCCTGGACATCGACCGCGACAAGGCCCGCACCCTGGGGGTGAGTTTCGAGTCGATCAGCAATGCGCTGTCGACGGCCTTTGGCTCGGCGGTGATCAGCGACTTCGCCAACGCCGGGCGCCAGCAACGGGTGGTGGTGCAGGCCGAATCCGCCTCGCGCATGACGCCCGAAAGCGTGCTCAGGCTGTTCGTGCCCAACAACGAAGGGACGCCGGTGCCGTTGGGGGCGTTCATCACCACGCGCTGGGAAGAAGGCCCGGTGCAGATCGCCCGTTACAACGGCTATCCGTCGATCCGCATTGCCGGCGACGCCGCGCCGGGTGTCAGCACCGGCGAGACCATGGCCGAACTGGAGCGCATCATTGCGCAGATGCCGGCCGGCATCGGCTATGAGTGGACCGGCCTGTCGTATCAGGAGCGGATTGCCAGTGGCCAGGCGACCACGCTGTTTGCGCTGGCCTTGCTGGTGGTGTTCCTGCTGATGGTGGCGCTGTATGAAAGCTGGGCGATCCCGCTGGTGGTGCTGCTGATCGTGCCGGTCGGTGCGCTGGGCGCGGTGCTGGCAGTCACGGCGGTGGGCATGCCCAATGATGTGTATTTCAAGGTCGGGCTGATCACCATCATCGGGCTGGCGGCGAAAAACGCCATCCTGATCGTCGAGTTTGCCAAGGAGCTGTGGGAACAGGGCACGCCGCTGCGCGAAGCCGCCCTGGAAGCGGCACGCCTGCGCTTCCGGCCCATCGTGATGACCTCGCTGGCATTCATTCTCGGCGTGGTGCCCCTGACCCTGGCCACCGGCGCCGGTGCTGCCAGCCAGCGCGCGCTGGGCACCGGGGTGATCGGCGGCATGCTCAGCGCCACCCTGCTGGGGGTGGTGCTGGTGCCGATCTTCTTTGTCTGGGTGCTGACGGTATTGCGGCGCAAGCCGAAGTAACCACCGGTTGCGCGCTTGAGCGCCGTAGGAGCGCGCTTGCCCGCGACCGGCTGCATCAGCAGTCGTAAAATTGCGGCGTTTCGCAGATTTTGGGCGTGTTCACAGCTGTAAATCTGTGGCGTTGCATCAATTTTTCGAGCGCTGCGCACTCGGTCGCGGGCAAGCGCGCTCCTACCAGGGGGTCGTGGCGATGGTGGGGTGTCAGGGGTTTTACAGGCCCTGCGCATTCACCGGCGGCACCCTGCCCTGCCATGGCCGGGCACGTTCCTCTCGGCGTGGTGCCCTGACCCTGACCCTGGCCACCGGCGCCGGTGCTGCCAGCCAGCGCGCGCTGGGCACCGGGGTGATCGGCGGCATGCTCAGCGCCACCCTGCTGGGGGTGGTGCTGGTGCCGATCTTCTTTGTCTGGGTGCTGACGGTATTGCGGCGCAAGCCGAAGTAACCACCGGTTGCGCGCGTGACCGGCAGTAGGAGCGCGCTTGCCCGCGACCGAGTGCGCAGCGCTCGCAAAATTGATGCAACGCCACAGATTTACAGCTGTGAACACACTCAAAATCTGCGAAACGCCGCAATTTTACGACTGCTGACGCACTCGGTCGCGGGCAAGCGCGCTCCTACCAGGGAGTCGTGGCGATGGTGGGGTGTCAGGGGTTTTACAGGCCCTGCGCACTCACCGGCGGCACCCTGCCCTGCCAGGGCCGGGCACGTTCCAGTTGGGCGGCCAGGGCCATCAACAAGGCGTCCTCGCCGAAGCGGCCGATGAAGTGCGCGCCCAGTGGCAGCCCCTCGGGGCTCCAGTGCAGCGGCACGGACATCGCCGGCTGGCCGCTGGCGTTGCACAGCGCGGTGTACGGCGAATAGCTATGGAAGTGCTCGATCAATTGCCCCAGCGACCAACTGTCGTCCTTCACACCCAGCTCGCCGATGGCTGGCGGCAGGTGCGCCAGGGTCGGGGTGAGGATGATGTCGTAGTCCTGCATGAACACGGCCATGCGCCGGCCAAAGGCATGCATCCACTCCACCGCCGCCGCGTACTGCGCGCCGCTGACCTGGCCTTTGTCGCGCAGGATGATCCTTGTGCGGGCTTCGACTTCGGACTCGCTGACCGGGGCGCCGCGCATCTGCCCCAGCACATCGAGGTAATTGCGCGTGCTGGCGCCGATGATAGTGAACACCTGATCGAAAAACTCCGGCAACACCACCGGCAAGCGCTCAGGCATCACCCGATGTCCCAGTGCTTCGCACAATTGCGCGGCGTCATGCAGGGCCGCACGGCTTTGTGCCGACACCGGCCAGGGGCCGACCTGCTCGACCAGCGCGATGCGCAGCGGCGCCGGGTCGTCCCGTGTTGCCAGCCGGTAAGGCTGGGCAGCCAGGGGTGCGGCATAGGGTGCGCCCAGGTCGATGCCGGCAGTGGCGTCGAGCAAGGCCGCACTGTCGCGCACGCTCAAGGTGATGGCGTGACCGGTGCCCATGCCGGCCCAGCCCTCACCGACCATCGGCCCGGACGGCAGCAAGCCACGGCTGGGCTTGAAGCCGAACACGCCACAACACGAGGCCGGTACGCGTAACGAACCGCCGCCGTCGTTGCCGTGGGCAAATGGCACCACCCGTGCCGCCACCAGGGCCGCTGCGCCACCGCTGGAGCCGCCGCTGCTATGACCAAGGTTCCAGGGGTTGCGCGTGGCCCCGAAACGGTCTGATTCGGTGGTATACGAGGTGCCGAATTCCGGCGAGGCGCTGGTGCCCATCAGCAGGCAGCCGCTGCGCCGCAACCGGGCGACCAGTTCGCTGTCGAAGTCCGGGCGCGCCAGGCCCAGGGCGTGCGAGCCGTTGCTCATCAAGGCGCCAGACAGCGGCGAGAACAGATCCTTGATCAGCGTCGGCACCCCGGCAAACGCACCGTTCAGGGCCTGCGGTTGCCCGGCCGCCTCGCGGGCCTGGTCGTAGAGGCGCTCGACCACGGCATTGAGCTGCGGCTCGACCCGCTCAAGGCGCACGATGGCCGCCTCCAGCAGTTCAGCGGGGTGTACTTCGCCATTGCGCACACGGGCCGCCAGCGCAGTGGCATCTTCCTGGTCGAACAGGGCCTGGATGTCTTGCATGATCGTCATTCCTGATTATTCAAGGGAGAAACCGCGACAGGCACGGCCTGCCGACGTTGCACCGCCACTACGGCGCACAGCAGCGCCAGGGCGAAACCGGCCATGGCCAGGTAAAGGATCGCCTGTAGCACACCGCCGGCCTGGGCGGCCACGGCGAGCACCACCACCGGGCTGATGAACTGGCCCAGGTACAGGCAGGCGGTAAAGCCGCCCAGCCCACGACCCCGGGTGCGGGTGGTCAGGGCATTCATCACCGACGCCATGACATTGGGCACCAGCAGACCGGCGCCCACACCATGGATGAACACCGCCAGCAGCACCGCGTTGTAGCTGTGCGCCTGCATCAGCAAGGCCAGGCCGAGACTCATCAGCACCAGCAGCGCCGCATTGCAACCGGCAACCCCAAGGTGCCGGCGCAACAGGGGCCAGAGCAGCGCGCCGACCAGGGTCGACAGCAGCCCCAGCCCGGCCGACAAACCGATCAGGGTACTGGACGTCACGCCCTGGGCCACCAGCAGGCCCGGGGTCTGGATCGGTACCACGAAGGCCAGCAGCATGCCGCTGAACACCAGCGCATAGCCCAGCAGCACCCGCCCGAGTGCCATCTGGCCTTCGGCTTCAGCGCCCGGCGGTGGTGCCTGGCGATCCGGCTCCCAGAGCCAGCGCATCATCAACGGCACCAGCAACAGCGGCAGCAGGTAAAGCGCAAACGGCAGGCGCCAGGAATGTTCGCCCAAGGCTCCGCCGGCGACGAAAAACAGCGCACCCACCACGCTGATGGTCACCACCTGGCGATTGACGTAGCGCAAGCGCTGCTCGCCCTGCCAATAGTCGGCAATCAGCACCGCACAACAGGTCATCACCGCCGCCTCGGCACAGCCGAACAACAGCCGCACGCCGACAATGAGGCGCAAGTCGTCCAGCAGCAGCGGCAGAAACCCCAGCAGCGCATACAGCAGTGTGCCGATGATCAACAGGTTCTTGCGCCCGACACGGTCGGCCAGCCAGCCGGCAAAGGGTGCGAACAGCGCAATCGCCAGTGCCGGTCCGGTCACCGCCAGCGGCACCAGTACATCGGCATGCGCGGTGGTGGGGCCGAATTCGGCGCCGATCTGCGGCAACACGGGTGCAATCATCACCGCGCCCATGATGGTCAGGCTGCTGCCGAGCATCAGCACTACGCCTTCGCGGCGCCCACGGGCCAGCCGTGGGCCGCCCTCGTTCAAGGTGGTCATCGATTAGTCCTCAGAAACTGTGGGAGATGCGCAGCCCGACCGTGTAGCCCTCGGCACGGTTGCGGGCATCGAATTCCTTGTAGGCGTGCAGCCAGATCGGTGGCAGGCCCGGCTTGAAATAGCTCAGCGCAGGACCCACGGCCATGACCCGGGCGCGGTTGCCGGTGGTCAGGTTCGGTGCGTCGTCGTCGCTGAGCTGGCGGTAGTAATAGCCACCGATGCCGGCCGTCCACGGCCCGAAGTGCTGGCCCACGGCAAACTCGTGGCGGTACTCGACGCCGCTTTTATAGTCGGTGGCCTTGTTGCGGGTATTGATGTCGACCTCGACGCTCGACGACACCTCGAATCCGGTGTCGCTGATCCAGGTGGCATTGACGATCGGCGAAAAGGTCCAGTGGTTCAGGCCCGGCGACACCAGGCGGTTGCGGTCATAGTCGCCGGTGGGCGCCTGGATCTGGAGCTGGGTGTTGATGAACAGGTTCGGCGACAGGTTCCATTGCAGGATCAGCGGGAGGACCTGCAGGTCGCCCATCCGAAACGGATCAGCCTCGAAGTCCAGTCGGCCCACTGGCGTATCGACGCCCAAACTGGCATCCATCTTGAAAAACGGTGCGACCCCGCCAAACCCGTAGTTGGCGCCGAACAGCGTGTAGTCGGTCATGCGGATGTAGGCCAGGCCCAGTGACAGCACGCTGAGCGAGAAGTCGTTGCCGGTGTCCTGGCCGTGACGGTCCTTTTGCACCTTGGCCGAATACCAGGCCGTGCGCAGGCCCAGCGTGCCATTGGGCGTGACCGGCGGCATCATGCCGGCGCTGAAATCGTAGACCCCCACGGCGGTGGTCGGTGCGCCGTTTTCAGTGGCCTGGGTGCTGGTGGCCAGGCCGCCCAGGCTCAGCAACAAGGTGGAACAGAGCGCCAGCTTATAGTTGTTGTCGTGCTTCATCGGATGCCCCCTTTGCATCGTGTTGGTGGGGTCATCCTGAAACCTGTGGGCGGGGTGCCGTTATCCGTTTTCAGCACAGTTGATGCGGCGCAGGGTTTGCGAGGGCAACTCGCCGAACAGCTGCCGGTATTCGCCGGAAAAGCGGCTCAGGTGCCAGAAGCCCCAGCGCGCCGCCACCGCCTGCACCGAAGCACCGGCCCGGTCGGCCAGCAGTTCGCGGCGCACCGCATTGAGGCGCACCGCACGCAGATAGGCCACCGGATTGATGCCCAACGCTTCCTGGAAGCAATACTGCAACTTGCGCCGGCTGGCGCCGATGCTGTTGCACAGGTCGAGCATCGAGAAGGGCTGGTCAAGATGGCTGAGCGCGTACGCCTGGGCACGGTCGACCATGCGCTTGCGGGCGGTGGCATTGAGGGTTTCGGGGTCGTGGGCGACCTGCTCGAGCAGCTGCAGCATGATCGCATCGCGCAGGGCATGACGAATGGATTCGTGCTTGAGCGGTGAGTGCGCCGCGTCGAAAGCCATCAGGTCATCGAGCAACTGGCGCAGCTCAATGTGTAACCCGCCCTCCTCCAGGCGGTAACAGGTGGGAAGCGCAGTAATCCGGAATTCACTGTGCTGGCGCTGCAACATGCTCTCAAGCGCCTGGCGATCAACGGCCATGCACAGCAGGTCGATGGGCCCCGGCGTGCGGATCTGTGGCAAGTCCTCGGCATGGGCGACCAGCAGGCTGGGCGTGCGAATGATGTGCCCGGCGCAGTACACCTCGTCGTGCGATGCCAGTGGCAGGCTGAAGGCCACCGCCCCTTTCCAGGCCTGGCCACTCTTGATCATGGCCTGATTGGAGCGGTCGCGGACCAGTTGCATCCAGCCGCAACGCAATTCGGTCAGTTCGCCATCGAAGCGTCCGGGGGTGAGCTGGTCGTAGCGCAACTGCCAGTTGGACAGGTTATGGGCATGCTCATCGATGTCGGATGCCCGCCGGTGAAGAATGTCACTGGAGGTGGAAACAGGTTCAAGGCCTGTGCTGCTGAGGGTGTTCATCGCCTGTCACTCCCGACGTAATCGAAAGGCTCAAGGCAAGTTTCGTTCCCTGCAGCAAGTCAACAGGAGATTTGTGCCGAAAACGGATAGTGGGCCCGATCCAGATTCACGCCAGGCGTATGAGGGTAAGTGCACAGGGATTTTTCAGGGATCACGAGAGAAAGCACTTGCACGCCCGATCTTATGGTATACCATCATACGAAATACAACAGACCACCTTCCGGGAGTCCCCATGAGCTTTGAAATTCGCAAGATCGTCACCTACACCGAAGAAACCCTGATCGAAGGCGGCAAGGCCACCGACAAGCCGGTGACCATGGTTGGCCTGGCAGCCGTGATCAAGAACCCATGGGCCGGCCGTGGTTTTGTTGAAGACCTCAAGCCGGAAATCCGTGCCTGGTGTTCCGACCTCGGTGCCTTGATGGTCGAGCGCCTGACCGCCGCCATCGGTGGCGCCGACAAGATCGAAGCCTATGGCAAGGCCGCTGTGGTCGGCGCCGACGGCGAGATCGAGCACGCCTCGGCGGTGATCCACACCCTGCGCTTTGGCAACCATTACCGTGAAGCGGTCAAGGCCAAGAGCTACCTGAGCTTCACCAACAAACGCGGCGGCCCGGGCACCTCGATCCAGATCCCGATGATGAACAAGGACGACGAAGGCCTGCGTTCGCACTACATCACCCTGGAAATGCAGATCGAAGACGCGCCTCGTGCCGACGAAATCGTCGTGGTCCTGGGGGCTGCCAACGGGGGTCGCCTGCACCCGCGCATCGGCAACCGTTACATCGACCTGGAAGAACTGGCCGCTGAAAAAGCCGGTCAGTGATCCACGCCCGCGCCCATACAAGAACGCCCATAAAAAGACTGTGCAGGAGCAATCCATGATTCAGCTCACCGCTGAACGCACCCCGGCCGGCACCAGTTACCTGGAAACCGGCCATGGCCATCCTGTGGTGTTGATTCACGGGGTGGGACTGAACAAAGAGATGTGGGGCGGCCAGATCGTCGGTCTGGCACCGCACTACCGGGTCATTGCCTATGACATGCTCGGCCATGGCGCCAGCCCGCGTCCGGACCCGGACGCCGGCCTGCCAGGCTACGCGGCTCAGTTGCTGGAACTGCTCGACCACCTGGGCGTGCCCCACGCCACGGTGATCGGCTTTTCCATGGGCGGCCTGGTGGCGCGCGCCTTTGCGCTGCACTATCCGCAGCGCCTGGCGGGGCTGGTGATTCTCAACAGCGTGTTCAACCGCACCGCCGAACAGCGCGCCGGAGTGGTCGCACGCACCAGCCAGGCCGCCGAACACGGCCCGGATGCCAACGCCGGTGCCGCGCTGTCGCGCTGGTTCAGCCGCGAATACCAGGCGGCCAACCCGGCGCAGATCGAAGCGCTGCGCCAACACCTGGCCAGCAACGATCCGCAGGGTTACCTGACCACCTATAAACTGTTTGCCACACAAGACATGTACCGTGCCGAGGACCTGGGCAGCATCGATGCCCCGACCCTGATCGCCACCGGCGAACTGGACCCCGGCTCGACGCCTGACATGGCCCGTCAACTGGCCATGCGCATCAAGGGCGCGGAAGTGGCGATCCTGCCCGAGCAACGGCATATGATGCCGGTCGAGTCGCCGCGCCTGGTCAATCAGGTACTGCTGGATTTCCTCGACAAGTCCGCCGTCTTACACAATCCGATCAAAGGGGACGTTGCATGAGCCTCACCCGTTTCCAGATGTGCATCGACGGCCAATGGGTCGATGCCCTTTCCGGCAAGACTTTCGACAGCCTCAACCCGGCACTGGCCGAGCCTTGGGCACAACTGCCCGATGCCGATGAAGCCGATGTCGAGCGCGCTGTGCAGTCCGCCCAGAAAGCCTTCGAAAGCCCGGCCTGGCGCGGCCTGACCGCCACGGCGCGAGGCAAGCTGCTGCGTCGCCTGGGCGACCTGATTGCTGAAAACAAGGAACACTTGGCCCAGCTCGAAAGCCGTGACAACGGCAAGCTGATCCGCGAGACCCGCGGCCAGGTCGGCTACCTCCCGGAATTTTTTCACTACACCGCAGGCCTGGCCGACAAGATCGAAGGCGGCACCCTGCCGCTGGACAAGCCCGACCTGTTTGCCTATACCGTGCACGAACCGATGGGCGTGGTGGCCGGGATCATTCCCTGGAACAGCCCGCTGTACCTGACCGCGATCAAGTTGGCCCCGGCCCTGGCGGCCGGCAACACCATCGTGCTCAAGCCGTCCGAACACGCCTCGGCGACCATTCTGGAGCTGGCGCGCCTGGCCCTGGAAGCGGGCTTTCCGGCCGGCGTGGTCAACGTGGTCACCGGCTACGGCCCGACCACCGGCGCCGCACTGACCCGCCACCCGCTGATCCGCAAGATTGCCTTTACCGGCGGCGCGGCCACGGCCCGCCACGTGGTGCGCAGCAGTGCCGAGAACTTCGCCAAGCTGTCGCTGGAGCTGGGCGGCAAGTCGCCGAACATCATTTTTGCCGACGCCGACCTGGACAGCGCCGTCAATGGCGTGGTCGCCGGCATCTATGCCGCGTCCGGCCAGAGCTGCGTGGCCGGTTCCCGCCTGCTGGTGCAGGACGAGATCTTCGATGAGTTTGTCGAGCGCCTGGTCGAGCGGGCCAAACGCATCCGCATCGGCAGCCCGCAGGCCGAAGACACCGAGATGGGCCCGATGGCCACTGCCCAGCAACTGGCGGTGGTCGAAGGCCTGGTGGCTGACGCCCTGGCCGAAGGCGCGCGCCTGCGCCTGGGTGGCAAGCGCCCGCAAACCGCCGAAGCCGGCTGGTTCTACGAGCCGACCCTGTTCGAGTGCGACAGCAACTCGATGAAGATCATGCAGGAAGAAGTCTTCGGCCCGGTGGCGTCGGTCATCCGCTTCAAGGACGAGGCCGAGGCGCTGGCGATCGCCAACGACTCACAGTTCGGCCTGGCAGCCGGAATCTGGACCCGTGACCTTGGCCGTGCACACCGGCTCGCTCGCGACGTGCGTTCCGGTATCATCTGGGTCAACACCTACCGCGCGGTGTCAGCCATGGCACCGATCGGTGGCTTCAAGAACAGTGGCTACGGCCGCGAGAGCGGCATCGATTCGGTGCTGGCCTATACCGAGCTGAAAACGGTGTGGATCAACCTCTCGCAAGCCCCGATGCCCGACCCTTTCGTGATGCGTTAACCGAGATTGCAGCAATGATCGAACCCGGTATCTACAAAGAAGTCATGGGCTCCTTTCCCTCGGGCGTGACCATCGTCACGACCCTGGACCCGGAAGGCAACCTGGTCGGTATTACCGCCAGCGCCTTCAGTGCCCTGTCCATTGATCCGGCGTTGGTGCTGTTCTGCCCCAACTACGCATCGGACACCTACCCGATCCTGCGCGACAGCAAGCGCTTTGCCATTCACCTGCTGTCGGCCGAGCAGACCGCCGAAGCCTACGCCTTTGCCGGCAAGGGCAAGGATAAGGCCAAGGGTATCGAGTTCACCCTGAGCGAGCTGGGCAACCCGCTGCTGGCCAAGGCCACAGCGATCATCGAGTGCGAGTTGTGGCGCGAATACGACGGCGGCGACCATGCCATCATCGTCGGCGCCGTGAAGAACCTGATCCTGCCGGAAACACCCGCCACCCCGATGATCTATCATCGCGGCAAGCTGGGCGCCCTGCCGGCGATGGTGTAAGGACCGGCCGGGACAGGCGCCCCGACATGAGGGCGCTTGTTGGTTCGGGGCAAGTGCGTGATAAACTCGGCAAAGGCCCGGGCGCCCCGAGGGTGCCCGGGCCTTTGCATAAGCCCAGTCCACCCCTGGCTGCCTGCGGATATGAGTGTTCGTGCCACGAACCGACCCCTGGCCTGCAGTCAACCCCACTCCGAGCCGAACCGATGAAACGCCTGCCCCTCGACGACACCTTCAAGGTCAACCGCAACCCCGTTACCCTGCGGGAAATCGTGTTGGACAAACTGCGCAGCGCGATCATGAATTTCCAGCTGTTGCCGGGCGACCGCCTGGTCGAGCGCGACCTGTGCGACCGCCTCGGGGTCAGCCGTACCTCGGTACGCGAAGCCTTGCGCCATCTGGAATCGGAAGGTCTGGTGGAATTTGCCGATGCCAAGGGCCCGCGCGTGGCGATCATCACCCTGGCCGATGCCTGTGATATCTACGAGTTGCGCTGTGTGCTCGAGGGCATGATCGTGCAGTTGTTTACCCTGCGCGCCAAGCCCAAGGACATCAAGGCACTGGAAAATGCCCTTGAAGAAAACCGCCAGGCGCTCAAGGAAGGCGAACTGCAACAGGTGATCGACTCGGTACAGGGCTTCTACGACGTATTGCTCGAAGGTTCGGGCAACCATGTGGCGGCCACCCAGTTGCGCCAGTTGCAGGCCCGCATCAGCTACCTGCGCGCCACCTCGGTGTCCCAGGAAAACCGCCGCGGCGCCAGCAACCAGGAAATGGAACGCATGGTCGAGGCGATCAAGAGCGGCGACCCGCAGGCCGCGCACCAGGCCTCGGTCGATCACGTGCGCAACGCTGCACGCGTGGCGCTGGAATACCTGCGATCAAAACAGGATGACGGCACCCAGCCGCGCGACATCGTGGCCCCCGTCGCACTCAAAGACCCACGCATAGGTCACTGACATGCCGCTGCCGTGTTACTGCCCGCAATGCGGCAGCCAGGATCTCGCCCACCGCACCCCGGACGGCGACACCCATGAACGCCTGATGTGCGGCGCCTGCGCGTACATCCACTACATCAACCCGAAGATCATTGCCGGCTGCATCATCGAGCAGGACGGCAAGTACCTGCTGTGCCAGCGCGCCATCCCGCCGCGCCCCGGCACCTGGACCTTGCCGGCCGGCTTCATGGAAGGCGGCGAGACCACCGAACAGGCGGCCCTGCGTGAGGTCTGGGAAGAAACCGGCGTGCGCGCCGAGATCGTCTCGCCCTATTCGATCTTCAGCGTGCCTAAAATCAGCGAGGTGTACATCATCTTTCGCGCCCAGGCCCTGGAGATCACCGGGCAATATGGTCCCGAAACGATGGATTACCGCTTCTTCGCCCCTGAAGACATTCCGTGGGACAGCATCTACTACCCTGCCATCCGGCAGATTCTGGAACGCTACATCTGCGAACGCCAGGCCGGGGTGTACGGTATCTACATCGGCAACGACGACAGCGGCAAGGTGCATTTCATTCGCTGACCGGTGCAAGACAACACGCGGCATCGACCAAGGACCCGGACATGAGCAACGCCACCGCCCCTCGCCCCGCCACCCGGCCGTTCTTCTGGCGCGATGCCGAGCTGCCATTCATCGAGGCCCGTTCGGTCGAGGATGGCCGGCAGGTGTGCTATTCCCGCCACTCGCACACGGTGTTTTCGATTGGCGCGATCACCTCCGGCTGCAGCACCTACCTGCTGGAAAAGTCCACGCTGCGCATTGGCGAAGGCACCGTGGTGCTGATGAACCCCGGCCAGGTGCATGCCTGCAACCCCATCGACGACCAGCCCTGGTCGTACATCATGCTGTACGTCGACCCCACGTGGCTGGCCACCCTGCAGCACGAGCACGAAGGATCAGCGTCTTTCCAGCCGCTGGCACCCTCGCACAGCCATGACCGGGCCCTGTTCGATGGCCTGCTCGAACTCTATGCCATCTTGATCGACGCCGACGCCAGTGTGTTGCACAAGCACTGTACGGCGGTGGCGTTCTTTGCCCTGATGCAGCGTTTGCTTGGCAGCGCGACAGCGCTGGACGACAAGCCTGCACCGCGCATCGAGCAGGCAGCCGACTACATCGATACCCACTTCAGCCAGGCGATTCGCCTGGACGACATCTGCCAGGCGGTGCACCTGTCGCCGTCGTACCTGATCCGGGCCTTCGAACAGCGCTACCACATGACGCCGCATGCCTACCTGCTCAACCGGCGGATCCAGCAGGCGCATCGGCAGCTCAGGGAAGGCCGGCTGATCGCCGACGTTGCCTGCGACACCGGGTTTGCCGACCAGGCGCATCTGCAGCGCGAGTTCAAGAAGCACCTGGCCGCTACCCCGGGTCAGTACCGCCTCTGAGCCACCAGCAAGTACAACGCGAGCTCGGGCCTGGCACCAGATTGTGGGAGGCTCCTCCCCCAAGAGCACTTTGACCTTGCCCGGGTGTACCGCCTCTACCCCACCAGCAAGTACAACGCACACGCCACCAGCAGCAACGCCATGACCCGGTTGAACAGCCGCACCCGGGTGGCGCTTTGCAGGTACTGGCTCAGGCGGGCGCCGGCCACGGCCCAGCAGGCCAGTGACAGGTAGCAGACCACCAGGTAGATGGCCGCGAATTGCCAGATCAGCCGCGGCTGACCGTCGGCGACGAACACCCCCATGCCGGCAATCGACGCCAGCCAGGCCTTGGGGTTGAGCCACTGCATCAGCGCGCCCTGCATGAAGGTCGGGCGGGCCTGGGCCTGTTCGATGCTCAGGCGACCCTCATCGCCGGCCAGCCTGAACGCCATGTACAACAGGAACACGACCCCGGCCCATTGAATCAGGCGGGTCAGGAACGGCCATTGCTGCAGGGTCTCGTTCAGACCGAAGCCGATCAGCACCAGTAACAGGGTGAAACCCAGGGTGGCGCCCAGCACGTGGCGCAGGCTGGCGCGCAGGCCAAAGCGCACCCCGGCGCTCAGCGCCACGATATTCACCGGCCCCGGCGTGATTGACGACGCCAGTGCAAACGTCGCCATGGAAATCAAAACGCTCATGTTCCTACCCTCTTGGCTATCGAAATGACAGCGCCAAGGTAGTGCTCGCGCTCCACGGCTGTATTGAAGGAAATTACCCTGATCGGTGCCTTGACAGGTCGTGGGCCGATGCAGAAAAAACGCCGGGCTCTTGCTTTTTTACTGTTTCACTCTACAAATGCGAGCTGTGAGGCAGACCATCGCCATCGTTGTCACTTATCGAGTTCATTGCATGTACAAAGCCATTGTTTTTGCCGTCGCCTGCAGCCTGTCCGGAGCGGCACTGGCCGCTTGCCCGGCCACGACCCCGGTCGACACGGCCCGCTGGATCTTCACCCAGCACGCCGATTTCTACGTCAAGGGCAAGGGTGGCCCGCAGTACCTGTCGGCAACGCTGCTGGAATGGCTGAAAAAGGATTGGGCCTGCCAGGCCTCGGGCGATCAATGCGCGATTAGCGCCAACCCCTGGACAGATGCGCAGGACGGCAGTGTGCTGGAGCCCATCACCTGGAAGACGGTCTCCACCCCCGACCAGCAGGTGGTGGTCGAAATGAATTACGTGCTCGGCTACCCGAACGCGCCCTCCCAACCGGGCGTAGAGCAGACCACCCGGTTGTTACTGGCCAAAAGCCCGACCACCCAGTGCTGGATGCTGGACAACGTGCAGGGCCCGGGTGACCGCCCGTTGCTCGAGATCCTGCAGGAGTTCCCGTACGACGGCGACTGACCCAGGCTGGCGCTTTATGCCTGGCTCCATTCCACATTGGTAATGCCGAAGTGCTCGGCGTAGGGCTTTGACACCCGTGGCACGCGCTCCAGACGGTACTTGGGAATGCGTGCCAGGCCTGCATCCACACTTGCATAGTGCCAGGCCTCGGCATTGTCCATGTTGGTGGCACGGATGTAGAAACTCTTGAAAGCACCGTTCAACAGGTAATCGATTCGATAGTGTTTTTCCTGAGCCATTTACAGCATTGCCTCCCTTATTGATGATCCGGTGCCCTTTCTGCAAAACAACCTGCCGGGTGAACGAAAAAGTCATTGGCGGCTGCCGTTGATCCACTCAGGACCCAGGCAACGGTCAATCTTTCACTCGCTCGGCAACGCCTTGATATTGAAAGGACACTGAGCAATAACGGACATATGGCAGATGTGAAAAATTCCTTATTTTTTCCGGACAGACGCCCGGCGGCATGTCTGGCCCGGCAGTCTGCTAGCGAATGGCCAGCCTTTTGGCCAGGCGACTGAGGTTCGCGCGGTCGACGCCCAGCTCGCGTGCCACCTCGGCCCACTTGCCCTGGTGACGTTCCAGCGCCTGCTCGATCAGGCGTCGCTGGAACGCGTCCACCGAGGCCTTGAGCCCCTCGCCTGCGGTCGGCAAAGGGTCGTGCTCGACGTCAGGTGCCTGTGCCTCGGGCACGATGACAGGCTCGCTGTCCAGGCCCAGCATGGCGGCTTCGACCGTCACCATCCTGGGCCGCTCGGCCGGCGTCACCAATGCCTTGAGCACCGCCCGGCTGATCAGATGCTCCAGTTCGCGCACATTGCCCGGCCAACGGTAGGCCACCAGCCGCTGCTGCGCCTCGCCGGTCAGGCGCACACTGCGCAGCCCCATGCGCACGCGGTTCTCTTCCAGGAAAAAGCCGGCCAGCAACAGCACATCACGACCGCGCTCGCGCAGCGGCGGCACCTGAAGCGGGTAGACACTCAGGCGGTGATACAGGTCCGCGCGAAAGCGGCCCTGTCGCACTTCCTCGGCCAGGTCGCGGTTGGTGGCGGCGATGATGCGCACATCGACGTGATGCTCCTGATCCGAGCCCACGCGCTGCAACTGGCCGCTTTGCAACACGCGCAACAGCTTGGACTGCACCGGCAGCGGCAGCTCCCCGACCTCATCGAGAAACAGCGTGCCGCCGTCGGCCAGTTCGAACTTGCCGCTGCGCCCGGCCACGGCACCGGAAAAGGCACCGCGCACATGACCGAACAGCTCGCTCTCGACCAGTGTCTCGGGCAAGGCTGCACAGTTGATGCTGATCAAGGCCTTGTTTGCACGCGGCGAATGCAGGTGGATCGACTCGGCGACCAGCTCCTTGCCCACCCCGGTCTCGCCGGTGATCAGCACGGTCAGCGGGCTGTTGCCCACCAGGGCGATTTCCTGCTGCAAACGCTTGTGCGTCGGGCTCTGGCCGATCAGTTCGCGCGGTGCATGGCCGCCGGCGACGCGTTTGTAGACTTCGACCAATTGACGCTGCTCCTCGAACCCGCGCAGCAATTGCTGGATGCGCTCACTGGCCATGACCGTGGCGGCGGCCAGGCTGGCGAACGCTTGCAGGGTGTCCAGGTCGACGCTGCCAAAGGTGGCGGCATCCAGCGCGTCGAGGGTGATCAGGCCCCAGGGCTGGCCCTGAATGATCAACGGGCAGCCCAGGCAATCATGGACTTCAAGGGGACCGTGGCCGTCGAGCAGACCGTCATAGGGATCGGGCAGCTCGCAATCGGCGGCGAACCGCACCGGCTTGTGGCTGTACAGCAGAATCTTCAGGCGCGGGTGCTCGCTGACCCGAAAACGCCGCCCGAGGGTGTCGGCGCTCAGGCCATCGACCGCCAGCGGCACCAGCACATCCTCTTCGAGCCTGAGCAACGCCACCGCATCGCACGGCAGCAATTGGCGCAGGGAATGCAGCAGCCGCCGATAGCGCTCTTCGTCAGGCAATTCGCGCGACAGGTCGGCCACCAGCGGTAACAACGAACGCAGCAGAGGGTGAGGCATCAGGGCACCGGGCAGGCAGGAAACATGAAGTCATTATGACCTCAACCTGCCTGTCCTGACACGCCCAGGCCTGGTGGGAGGACCGTAGGAGCGCGCTTGCCCGCGACCGAGTGCGTAGCGCTCGCAAAATGTGTCAAACGCTGCAATTTTTTGATTGCAAACACATTCAATATTTCGGAAACGCCACAATTTTACGAGCGCTGCGCACTCGGTCGCGGGCAGAGCGCGCTCCTACGGGGACCAGGCCGTGAGTGGCTACGGGGCCGGGTTGGGTTGGGCGGTGTGGATGGCCTCGATGCCGGCAATCACTTCATCGGACAACGTAAGGTCAATGCTCGCCAGGTTGCTGGCCAGTTGTTGCAGGTTGGTCGCGCCGATGATGTTGCTGGTCACGAACGGACGGCTGGTGACGTAGGCCAGGGCCATCTGACCAGGGTCCAGGCCATGCTCACGGGCCAAAGCCACGTAGCGGGCGGTGGCGCTCTGGGCCTCGGGGTTGTTGTAGCGCTGGAAGCGCTCATAGAGCGTCAGGCGGCCATCGGCCGGACGAGCGCCGTCGAGGTATTTGCCGGTCAGCACGCCGAACGCCAAGGGCGAATAGGCCAGCAGGCCGATCTGCTCGCGAATGGCGATTTCCGCCAGGCCCACTTCAAAGGTGCGGTTGAGCAGGCTGTAGGGGTTCTGGATCGACACGGCGCGCGGCAGGTCCAGGGTCTCGGCCAGGTGCAAAAAGCGCTGGGTGCCCCACGGGGTTTCGTTGGACAGGCCGATCTGGCGCACCTTGCCTTCCTTGACCAGGTCGCCCAGTACCGACAGGGTTTCCTCAATGGCCACCGCGTCGTCATTGGCATCATGCTGGTAACCCAGCACACCGAAGAAGTTGGTCTTGCGGTCCGGCCAGTGCAACTGGTACAGGTCGAGGTAATCGGTGTTCAGGCGCTTGAGACTGCCTTCGAGGGCGGCAGTGATATTGCGCCGGTCCAGGCGCGGGTTGCCGTCACGGATGTGTTCCATGCGGCCGGGACCTGCGACCTTGCTGGCCAGTACCCAGTCATTGCGGTCGCCGTGGGCCTTGAAGTACTCACCGATGATGCTTTCGGTACGGGTGTAGGTTTCGCCACGTGGCGGCACCGGGTACATCTCGGCGGTGTCGATAAAATTGATGCCGGCCTGCTTGGCCAGGCGAATCTGCTCGAAAGCCTGTTCCTGAGTGTTCTGCTCGCCCCAGGTCATGGTGCCCAGGCAGATGGCGCTGACAGAAATGTCCGTCTTGCCGAGTGAACGAAATTGCATCGATGACTCCCTTTTATCGAAGAAATGCGACGGCCAGTGCCGCCGCTGTTCAGGCCCTTCAGGTGCGCCGCATACAGCGCAGGTAACGCTCATTGACCCGCTGGGCGAACCAGGCGGTGGTCAGTTTACGGGTGATCTTCGGGCTTTGCAGGGTGATGCCCGGCAGTATCGCGCGCGGCAGCTGTTTGCCGGCTGTCTGCTCGGCCAGTTCGAACACCCGCGCATACACCCGGGTCTCTGCAAACTCGGGGCCGTCGCCCTTCTTGAGCTGGTTGTAGAGGGCCGCATTGCTGAGCCCCAGGCGCGGCGCCAGGCTGCGCACGGCCCGCTCGGTCGCGCCAGGGTCCAGCGAGTCACGCAGGATCAGGTCGCCGTCCAGTGCCAGCTCGATGCCGGTCAGGCGACTCACCGCGCTCTGGAACGCCGCGTTGCGACTGGCGTACCAGCCAGCGTTGAAATCGGCAAAGCGGTACAGCGGCTCGGGGTAATCGACCGGGTAACCGAGCAAGTGGGCGATACCGAAATACAGGCCGCCACGGCGGCTGAACACTTCGCGGCGAATCGAGCCGTCCACCGCATAGGGGTAATTGTTCGCGTGCTCTTCGGCAAAGGCGATGCTGACCTGCATCGGCCCGCCGGTGTGCACCGGGTTAAAGCGCCCGAACAGGGTCTGGCCGAGCGGCACCATGCTGGTGAAATCGTCGAAGATGGCGCTCAGTTGCTTTTCGGTACGCGCCGCCGCCAGCCGCGCCGCATAGGTCTTGCCGTCCGGCGAGCGCAGGCCCAGGGCGGCGTCGATCAGCGCCGCCGGGATGTGCAGGCGGGCGGCACGACGGTCGATTTCCTGCCGGGCGATACGCGCCAGCCCCGGCACCGGCGGGTCGGCCTGGTAGGTCGACTCCTGCTCGGTCACCGCCAGGGCGGCGCAGAGGTTCGAGTCGTTCAGGGCAATGTCCTGGGTGGTGAACGCGGTCTGGAAATCCGCCGCCCAGCCCTGGCGGTCGCTCACGTTGGCCGGCAGCCGCTCAAGAATGCGCGCCCGCGCCTGCTCAGGGCTGAGCGGCGGTGGCCCCGAGGGCGCCGTGACACAGCCGCTCAGCAATAGCGCCGTTGCGGTCAACAGACTCACAAGCAGGTTAGGACTCACCTCGATCTCCCGAAAACATGAAACGGATCGAGGGGCTGGTCGTCAGAACACCGACCACTCGATTCGCGCGCTCAAACGTTCCAGCGCTGCCATTCCGACCAGTGAGTTCCCGGCCGCGTTCAACTCCGGCGACCATACACACACCGAGAAACGCCCCGGCACCACCGCGACGATACCGCCCCCTACCCCGCTCTTGCCCGGCAGGCCGACGCGGTAGGCAAAGTTGCCGGCCTCATCGTACAGCCCGCTGGTGGCCATGATCGAGTTCAATTGCGTGGTCTGGCGCGCCGTGAGGATTTGCTCGCCGCTGTGGGTGCAGAAGCCTTCGTTGGCCAGAAAGCCGAAGGCCCGCGCCAGGTCGATGCAGTTCATGCTCAGTGCGCAATGGTGAAAATAACTGCGCAGCACGTTCTCGACTTCACCGTGAAAATTGCCGAACGACTTCATCAGCCAGGCCGCCGCCGCATTGCGTGAGCGATGCTGGTACTCGGATTCGGCCACTTTGGCATCGGAAATCACCTTGGGGTTGCCGCACAGACGCCGCACGAAATCGCGCATCGACAAGGATGGCGCGGCAAAGCGCGACTGGTTGATGTCGCAGATGATCAGGGCGCCGGCATTGATGAACGGGTTGCGCGGCTTGCCACGCTCGAACTCCAGCTGCACCAGCGAATTGAACGGCTGGCCGGACGGCTCGTGGCCGACGCGTTCCCAGATTTCTTCGCCGGAATGCTGGATGGCCTGGACCAGGCTGAAGACCTTGGAAATGCTCTGGATCGAAAACGGCGTTTGCGCGTCCCCGGCCTGGAAGACCTCGCCACTGTTGCTGTACACCGCGATGCCCAGTTGATCGGGACGCACCTCGCCCAGCGCCGGGATGTAATTGGCGACTTTGCCCTGGCCGAGCAACGGCCTGACTTCATCGAGGATTTCGTTCAGCAAGTCTTGCATGTGGGCGCCCCGTGTTTTTGGGTGCGCACACTACACCAAGCGCCGGGAAATTACCTGACGATTAATCCTTGTAACCGGTGCCCAGGCGATCCAGCTCGCGAATCAGCGCGTTCCAGTGGCGGGCCACACCGGGGCCGTTGCCATCCTTGAAGACCCGGGCCTGCTCCTCGACCTTGGCGACCACGTCAGGGGGCGGCAGGATCAACTCATCGTTGCCGGCCGATTGCGCGGCAATCTGGATATTGCAGGCGTATTCCAGGCCATGCAGTTGCTGGAAGGCATGGGCCACGCTCACCCCGCCGGTCAGCAGGCCATGATTGCGCAGGATCATCACGCTTTTACTGCCCAGGTCGGCCACCAGGCGCTCGCGCTCGTCCAGCTCCAGCGCCACGCCCTCGTAGTCGTGATAGGCGATGCGCCCGGAGAAACCCAGCGCGTGCTGTGATATCGGCAACAGGCCGCGCTTTTGCGCCGACACGGCAATGCCGTCACGGGTATGAGTGTGCAGGACCGCCACCAGGTCCGGACGCGCACCGTGGATGGCGCTGTGGATCACGTAGCCTGCGTAGTTGATGCCAAGGCCGGTCGGGTCGTCGACGATCGTGCCGTCCAGGTCGACCTTGACCAGGTTCGAGGCGGTGATTTCGTCGAACAACAGGCCGAAGGCGTTGATCAGAAAGTGCTCTTCGGGGCCTGGCACCCGCGCCGAAAAGTGCGTGTAGATATGGTCGGTCCAGCGCTTGTGGGCCGCCAGGCGGTAAGCGGCGGCCAGTTGCACCCGCACCTCCCATTCGGCAGCCGAGACGCGGTCACGCACCGAGGCCGAGGCTGAGGGTTGGGGGGCATCCTGCTGGATGGGCAAGGCACTGACGTTGCTCATGGGGTGGCTCCTGAAGGGCATGTAAAGCATGTGGCGCCAGACTATGCGCAGAAGCGGATATTTAAAAAGCACATTTTCATCTAAGCTAATTATTAAAAAATAGAATATTAAAAAAACGCTTTATGCTCTTATTCGCGCTTGCCCCCATTACCGACCCCTTTGCCAGGCGGAGGTCTTGTTCTTTTGACCTGCCTGGAGCCTGAACATGACCGTGCCATCAAGTCGCCCACTGACCCTTGCGTTGCACGTCAAACGGACACACGACACGCCAACCAGCACTGGCGCATGGACGCCATTTTCGCCCTGGCACGGGCAACCCACGGCGGTCGCAACGAACCGAAGATGCACGCGTATTGCGCTGCTGCACCGCGCCAAGGCGGAGCACTGTCGCGCAGCAACACTGGACCGGTGTAGGAGCGCGCTTGCCCGCGACCGGCTGCGTTAGCAGTCGTAAAATTGTGGCGTTTCGCAGATTTTTAACGTATTCACGGCTGTAAATCTGTGGCGTTTCGCAGATTTTTAACGTGTTCACGGCTGTAAATCTGTGGCGTTTCGCAAATTTTACGACTGCTGCGCAGCCGGTCGCGGTGGTCCGGCATTCCGGCAGAGCGCGCGCCTACCGGCGGTGTTTCAATACCCTCTGGCGAAATCCACCACATCGCCCAACGGTTCGTTTTTGTGATAACGCAGCAGATTGGCCACGAAGTGTTCGACGATGTTGTGCCAGATCACGCCGCTGGCCGGGGACACATGGGGTGACAGGCGTACCTTGGGGTGGGTGTAGAACGGGTGGTCCGCCGGGGTCGGCTCGATGGCGGTGACGTCCAGGGTGGCGCAGCTCAGGCGGCCTTCGTCCAGGGCCTGGACCAGGGCGGCTTCGTCGATCAGGCTGCCGCGCGCAATGTTGACCAGGTGCAGGCCAGGTTTGGCGTGGTCGAGCAAGGCCTTGTCGACCAGGTGACGGGTCGATGCGGTGGCCGGCGCGGCCAGTACCACATGGTCGGACTCGGCAAACAGGTGTTGCACGCTGTCGGCGCGTGTCACACCGGGCACACCAAAGGGCTTGCCGGAGTGGTTGACGGCGATCACCTTGACCCCCAGCGCCTGGGCGCGAATGGCCAGGTCGCGGCCGATGGCGCCAAAGCCGACGATGCCCAGCGTACTGCCGCTCAATTGCTGCAACGGGAAGCGCTGCCATTGCTCGACGCTGTCGATCCACACCTCGGGGAACTGCTTGACCTGTGCCAGGATCGCCGCCAGGGCAAATTCGGCCACTGCCACCGAAGCAGTACCGCGTGCCGACGACACCGGCAGGCTGTCGAACAGCCAGGCCGGGTAACCGTCGATGCCCGACGAGGTCAGTTGCACCCACTTGAGGTTGAACGGCCAGCCGGCCGGCTGCTCGGGCAGCTCCTGGGTACGGAAGTTGCCGAAGAATGGCCGGGTCAGCAGGATGCTCGCTTCAGGCGGCACCTCGGGCGCGCCCTGGCCAATCGGAACGATGGTGTATTCAGGCAGGCGCTGGCGCAGCAAGGCGTTGATTTCTTCATCGTGCTGGCTGGCAATCACGGTAAGGGGCATGCATCACGTCCTGTTCAGTCAAGTCATGTCGGCATCCTAGCAACCCGCATTAAATGCCGAAAATGAATTAAAAATATAAGCTAATATGCATTTTAATAATTAAAAGCAGGCTCATTCATAACTGCCTGCGCCTGCAGATAAAGGCGTCCCGGCACATCAGCCAGCAATTGCGCCGTGTAAGGCGATGACGGTGCTTCAAACACTTGGGCACAGGCACCCTGCTCCACCACCCGGCCTTCGCGCATGACCACCACCCGGTCGGAGATCTGCCGCACCACCGCCAGGTCATGGGAGATAAACAGGTACGTCAGGCCCAGGCGCTGCTGCAACTGGCTGAGCAGTTCCAGGATCTGCGCCTGCACCGAGGCGTCCAGCGCCGACAACGCTTCGTCCAGCACCAGCAGTTCCGGTTCCAGGGCCAGTGCCCGGGCAATCGCCACGCGCTGGCGCTGGCCACCGGACAACTCAGTGGGCCGGCGTTGCAGCAAGTGCGCCGGCAGCTCCACCTGCGCCAGCAACTGCGCGGCGCGTTCGGCCCGCCAGGCGCGGTCGCCCACGGCAAAGGCATGCAAGGGCTCACTGATGATCTGCGCCAGGGTCCAGCGCGGGTCCAGCGAGGCATAGGGGTTCTGGTAGACGATCTGGATGCGCCGGCGCAGCGGCTGCCACTGGCGCGCCGACAGGCCCACAAGGTCCTGACCGTCAAACAGCACCTGGCCACGATCGGCCTGCTCAAGCCCCAGGATCAACCGGGCGGTGGTCGACTTGCCCGAACCGGACTCGCCCACCAGGCTGGTGGTGCCGTGCCGCACCACGTCGAACGACACCGCCTGCACCGCCGGATGGCCAGGGTTGCGCCAACTGGAGAAGTCCTTGTGCAAGTGCTTGACCTGCAACAGCGGCACTGCACTGGCTGCACGCGCCTGCAGTGGCGGGCGCACACGCTGTCGGGCCGCCGCCAGGCTGGGCGCGGCGCTGAGCAACTGCCGGGTATAGGCATGCGCCGGCTGTTCGAAAATCGCCCGCGCCGGGCCGGCTTCGACAATCCGCCCGTGCTGCATGACGATCAGGCGGTCGGCCCGGTCCAGCGCCACGCCCAGGTCATGGGTGATCAACAGCACCGCCGTGCCGCGCTCGCGGGCCAGTTGCTGCAACCGATCAAGCACCTGGCGCTGCACGCCGACGTCCAGCGCGCTGGTGGGCTCGTCGGCGATGATCAGCGGCGGGTCGTTGGCCAGGGCGATGGCGATCAAAATGCGCTGGCGCATGCCACCGGACAACTGATGCGGATAGCTGCGTGCCACCCGCTCGATGTCACGCAGGCCCACTTGCTGCAACAAGGTCCGCGCACGCTCGCGGGCTTCACGGCGCGCCACACCGTGCACGGTCATGGCCTCTTCCACCTGGCGGTCGATGCGCTTGACCGGGTCCAGCGACAGGCCCGGGTCCTGGGGCACAAAGCCCACCTGCCGGCCGCGCACAGCGCGCCAGTCCCGCTCATTCAGTCCGACCCGCTCAAGACCGGCCAGGTGCAGGCTGCCGGCCTCGATCACGGCATTGCCGGCTAACAGCCCGACCAGCGCGGCGGCGGTGGTGGACTTGCCCGAGCCGGACTCGCCGACCACGGCCACGATCTCGCCGGGGTACACCGCAAAGCTGACCTGATCGACGCCCTCGACCCGACCGCGCTCGGTCTGATAACCGATGCGCAGGTCCTGCACCTGCAAGACAGGCATTGATGCACTCATCGCCGTACTCCTTGCAGGTCCTGAAGGGCACGGGCGAGCTGGTTGGCCGCCAGCACCACGGCGGCCAGTACCAGGCCCGGCAAGCTGGTGTACCACCAGGCGGCGACCATGTAGTTGCGGCCTTCGGAAATCAGCAGCCCCCATTCCGGCTGCGGCGGTGGTGCGCCAAAACCGAGAAAGCTCAGCGCCGACACCGACAGCACCGCCGCGCCGAACTCAAGTGCCGCCAGGGCCAGCACCGGGCCGGCGGCGTGGGCCAGGATATGTCCGTAGATGATGCGCCACGGCCCGACTCCGGAGACGCGTGCGGCTTCGACAAACAGGCAGGTGCGCCAACGCAGCACCTCGCCGCGCACCAGACGGGCAAAGGTCGCCACCGATGACAGCCCCACCGCCAGGGCGATGTTCAAGGTGCCAAAACCGAGCACCGTAATGATTGCCATGGCCAGCAGCAGCGAAGGAATCGCCATCAGCACTTCCACCACACGCATCAGCACCGCGTCCAGCCAGCCACCGAAATACCCGGCGACCACCCCCAGGACAATGCCGAGCAACAAGGCAATCAGCACCGCCAGCGCCGTGGCCTGCAACGACAACGCCGCGCCATGCACGGCCCGGCTGTACAGATCGCGCCCCAGGTGGTCGGTGCCGAACCAGTGCCCGGCGCCAGGTGGCTGCAACGCCTGGGCCGGCTGGCCGAGCAAGGGGTCGTAATGGCTGAACAGCCCGGGCCACAACGCCCAGGCCAGGGCCAGGAGCAGCACGGCAAGCCCCAGCGGCAGCAGCGGACGCTTGCGCAGCAGGCACCAGGCGGTGTGCCACCGCACGGCACCGGGTGAACGCGGGTAAGGCATGGCTACAGACAGGCTCATCGCTGACCTCCACGGACGGATTGACGCAGGCGCGGATCGAGTAAGGGGTACAAGAGGTCCACCAGCAGGTTGACCGCAATGAAGATAAACGCAGCCAGCAGCACCACGCCCTGGACCATCGGAATGTCCTGGCTGCCGACCGCCGCTTGCGCCAGGCGCCCGACGCCCTCGCGGGAAAATACGGTTTCGGTGACCACCGCGCCGGCCAGCAGGTTGCCGACCACCACGCCAGCCAGGCTCAAGACGGGCACGGCGGCGTTGTGCAGCAGGTGCACGAACAACAGGCGCCGGTCGCTGACGCCCTTGGCGCGCAAGGCTTCGGCAAACGGTTGCTGGCGCACGCCGGCCAGCGAACGCACCAGCACCTGGGCGATTACGGCAGCCGCAGGAATGGCCAGGGTCAGCGCTGGCAGTATCAATGAGGCAAAGCCCCGGTTACCCATGGCCGGGAACCAGTGCAAGTTGAACGAGAAGCCCTGCAACAGCAGCAGACCGACCCAGAACGTCGGCAACGACACCGACAGGGCCGGCACTCCCAGCAAGGCGTCGCGCAGCCAGGGCCAGCGCGTCAGGTTGGCCGCCAGCGCCAGGCCGATACCCCCGAGCAAGGCCAGGCCCAAGGCCAGGAAGGTCAGTTGCGCGGTGGCCGGCAAGGCCTGCGCCAGGGCGGCCACCACCGACTCGCCGCTCTGGATCGAGCGGCCCAGGTCCAGCTGCAGCGCCTTCCACAAGGCGATGCCGTACTGCACGGCCAACGGCTCATCCAGGTGATATTCGGCGCGCAGGGCCTGGATCTGCGCCTGGTCTGCCGCCGAGGGTTCGCCGTTCTGATTGAGCATGATGCTGACCGGATCACTGGGCAGCGCGTACAGGATCACGAACGACAGGCTGAAGGCAGCCCACAGCACCAGGGCGCTTTGCCAGAGCCGGTGCACAGCGGCCAGTGTCGCCTGCCGCCAGCGCCGCCCTGGGTGAGGGATAGAAAGGTCTGTCATCAGAAAAGTCTCACAGGTTGGCCAACAGCGGCCAGTAGGAGCGCGCTTGCCCGCGACCGGCTGCGCAGCAGTCGTAAAATCTGCGAAACGCCACAGATTTATGGCTGTGAACACATCCAAAATCTGCGAAACGCTGAAAATTTACGACTGCTGCGCAGCCGGTCGCG